>NZ_BDCF01000004.1 GCF_001613365.1 Nocardia xishanensis NBRC 101358 | reverse complement strand
GGAACAGCAGGACCGATGATGTACTGGTCCCGGCGATCTTCGGAGTCATCATCGGCGGCTTACTTGCGGTGATCGCCTATTTCCCCTTGGTCGTGCTGCTGCAGAACGTCTTCGACGTGCCCGAGCCCACGGCGACTCCCAAGAAATACCGAGGCGACACGGAACCGATCTCGCCGTGGTATTGGATAACGTGGATGGTTCCGGCGCTCGTCGCGATTCCCGCCGGATTGGGATTGTCCTGGTGGCGGCGCATCCGGGTTTTGGCACTGGCGTCTACGGTGACGTTCGTCCTCGGCGCCGCCGCAGTCGCCGCTGTCGTGATCTCATTCGAGATCAACGGCTTCGCGCCCGACTGACCTGACCGGAGTAGCCGGGTCAGACGGAGACGGCGTGTTCGAACCACACGTTGTCGCCATATCTGTACCGAATGGTACCCAGGTCGACGATCACCTTCTCCGGGAGTTCGAATTCGCTCGCGCTGTAGACCGGGGCGGTCCGGCCGGACTCGTAGCCCAGAGCGCCGGAGATCCGCTGGATCGTGGTCGTTATCGCGTCCTGGCGAGTCGCGGCCGACTTCTTCAGCGCGTCGACGGCGGAGGTGATCTGAGATTTGGTCGGCTCGTCCATCGGCTGGTCGATCAGCTGCGCCCAACTGGCCAGGGGGAGCGTGAAATTGGCGAAAGTCATGCGCTTCGTGAGGGAGCCCGCCAGGTCTGCGGCCTGGTTGTAGACGAGCCGTTCGAGCAGTAACGCGCCGTTCTCGACGATCTTGGAGACCGCGTCGAGATCGATGCTGCGGGTGTCGAACGACTGTCCGAGGGTGGTCGCGGTAGCTCCGAACGCGGTCGCGGCTGCACCGGTCCAGTCAGCCTGTATCCAGCCGGTGCCCGCGAACAGGTTCTGCGAGTGAGCGAAGTCGTTGATGCCGAGCAGGCCGATCCGCTTACCCACTCCCCGCAGCGCCTCCCAGTCCGCTTCCACCGGCGCCAGGTAATCGGCGACGGGCTTGATGCCGATGGTCCGGCCCAGCGGCTCGTCGTAGGAGGTGAGCAGCTCGACGCAGCCGGTGACGACCTGGCGGACCGTGTACTGGGCTTCCTCCGCGTTCTGCAGGCTGGGCTGCTGCAGGCCGGTGAATCGGCGAATGTCCCCGGCCGGGTTTGTCGCCGCGACACCCTGCCCGTCGGTCATGGTCGCCGCGGCCTGGTTGATCGAGACAGCGTGCTGCTCATCGGAATTTTTGTACGCGGTGACCGCGGTCCCCAGTCCGGAACCCAGCGTGCCGAGGGCGCTCGTGTTCTTCTGATGGTCGCCGGACAGTGTGGTCTGCAGCTTCTGGATCGGCAGCGACAGCTGTGCCAGCTGTCCGGATGTTCCGGCTGGTAGTGCTAAACCCGGTAGCAATCGGCCCGCGTTCTCGGTGAAATTGGCGCCGATATCCTGGAGATCCAGTGTGAAGCCGGACAGCTTCGACACATCAACAGTGAAGTCGACCATTCCATCCCTCCGAGACAAACGCTGCGCACATGCTGACCCGGGACAACCGCAGCCGGGTCACCGAGGCTGGAGCCGGTTGAACCGGCAACCAATCCTGGCAACCAACGAATCCAACTCGGCCACATTATGATCCAACACGGTCGGTTGGCGACCTGACCATCCCGGATCTTGGCTCTGGCGCACTCTTCGTGATACTCAGTTCGCTTGCAGAAGTACGCGTTTGCGAAGCAGGTCGAGGTTTGCCCGGCCGAACATCTGGCGCTTGATCATTTTGATGCGGTTGACATGGCCTTCGACAGGGCCGGAACTGTAGGGCAGCGTCAGACCGTTGCGGACGGCGTCGATGTCGCGGCGCAGGTTGCGGGCGAATGAGGCGATCGCGGTCAGTGCGTCCTTCTCGACGACGGTGATCCATTCTTCGAGGCGGTGGCCCTCGAGCCGAGTCATCATGACCGCGAAGTCCTCGACATGGTTCGCCAGACGGCTCAGGTCTTTGCTGCGCTTGCCGAGCCGGCGCAGGCTGGTGCTGTCGTCGGTGGTGAGGTCAGCGGGATCGGTCATAATCCACCGGGTCATGTCGCGGACCGACGGCGGTCGTGGCGTGGGGACCGGCATATGGCCGGTCCTGGTGCGGAATCGGCGCAGATAGCGTTGAACCTGCTGCTCGGTGCCGGGATATCCCAGTTCGGCGATCTCGCGGGTCAGCTGGGCGCCGTTGCGGATGCCGTCATTCCAGCGCCGGTGCAGGTGCTCGTAGTATCCGTCCAGGATGCTCGAGCGCTGTTGGTTCTTGGCGATCAGCGGATCGACGGTCGCAGCATCGGCGAACTTCCTCACCGTCGCTGGATGCAGGCCCAGCTCACGACCGATCGCGGCCTTGCTCAGGCCCTGCTGCAGCAGCCGGTGAACCGCGGCGTGATGGTGCCGGAACCGCCTAACCACCCTCAGTTCAACATGATTGACTACCGCAGGCGCCTGGCCGGACGGCTGAGAGGCAACCTCCGCGGCCAGGGACGAGGCAAGGTCACGGCGAATCGCCGAGAGATC
The DNA here is from genome assembly GCF_001613365.1 of Nocardia xishanensis NBRC 101358. GTDB lineage: Bacteria > Actinomycetota > Actinomycetes > Mycobacteriales > Mycobacteriaceae > Nocardia > Nocardia xishanensis. Next base: position 61,258 of record NZ_BDCF01000004.1, on the reverse strand, counting down.
CTTCTCCACGGCCTGGCCGAGGTTCTGCCACAGATGGAACCGGTCGGCGACCTGCAGAGCGTTCGGGGCTCCCTGCCCTGCGCCCTCGGCATAACCGCCAGCCCGGTCCCGGCAAATGATCTGCGGCCGAGGCCTGGCGCGGAGCCAGGCAGCCAGGGCATCACCGTCCCGGCCATCGATCAGGTCGATTGGTCTACGCGTGTCGAGATCGACCATGACCGTCCCGTAACGGTGGCCCCGGCGGACAGCGAAATCGTCGACACCCAGCACCGTGACCGAGCCAAGCGGCGGGTCCGGTAACCGGCGGACCAGCCGGATCAGCGTGTCCCGGCTGGCAAGCAGCCCCAATCGGCTCGCCAGTCGCGCACCGGCACGACCCGCCATCGCCAAGCCGAACCGCTCAGCGCCAGCGCTGCTAGGCTGCGAGCCCGCACGAAACCGCATGCTACCCAAACAAACTCACGAACTGCGGCTGGAGTACTAGGCGATACCATCGTTGGTAGAGCTGGCCATCGCGGCAGCAAATCTCGGATGCGCCTCGACAACAACAGTATCCTCTGCCACTATCGGACGAAACCAAATGAAGGTATTTGCCCGACGATGGAGCATAGAAGCCGCCAAAAGACCTGCAGGAATCCAGACCGGAAATACCGCGACTGCCAAGGAAACCATAACAACACTCGGCAGCCCGAGAATTCTGGCTATTATCAGTCCTGCAATACAAATTAGCCCGGCAATAATGATACTTCGGCCAATCTTCCGAAATCTGCGAGACGACTGGAGGCAGCGGCGGCATACCGGCCATTCACCACGAAGGCAGGTATTGATCTCGAGACGGTTGGACCCGAAGCTGAACATCTTGCAAGCCAAGGTGCGAAACGTCGAGTTCGGCGTGAGCTGTTCCCGCCCCTGGGATCCCTCGTGAAAATGAATCACTTCGGAGCGGCGATCGATCGCGGGAAGGCCATGCCTGCTACATACATCCGGCAGGGGGCCGCAAAGCTCCACCTCGAATCTAATGCCCGAATCTCGCCACCCCTTCGACGGAGGTCGAGTTGTGGCCACCACGGGGACCACGACAGGCACCACATCCGCATCCGGGTATCGAGCCATCATTCCAGCCAGCCTCGTTGCCGGCGCTCACCGAAGTACAGGTCGTCGTCATCGGGTTCGTCCGGGACGACTACCCGTTCACGGTTGGGCTTTCGGGTACCCGGGTGCACCGCCGCAGAAGAGGCCGAAGCGGCGTTGTCCATCGATCGGTCAGCCCATGACGCTTTCGGCTTGGGTATCGGCGGAGATGCTTCTGCACGTGCGTTCTGTGTGGATTCCTCGAATGCCTGATTGCGAAGGTGGTCGAGTACTGTTTCACCGCCTGCGGCCAGCCTATCTCGCTCAGCGTCCGAGACAGACGAAATCAGGTTGTCTATTCGATTCATCGAGCGCTGGTCGAACAACTTCGCAAACATTTCTGATCTCCCAAATTCCCGCATTCCCAATCGACCCGCGAGAACATCGTCGAGACCACTTCGGATCTGCGGATCCGAAACCGACGACTTAATTGCTTCCAGTGATTTGCGTAGTGCGCGTGATACGCCTATATCACCGTTCGCAACATCGAGGACCAACTCTTGCTGTTGCCCGTTTCTCATCACACTCCCGGGTGATCGTATGCTTGAATAGGAGTTCCGTACCGCTTGTTGTCTTCAGTTCTGCTTACGACAACTCCCAGTTCAGGGAATGCAGACGGATCTGTGTCTGCATTCAGGCTGCGAATAATGGCACTACCGGTTGTGAAGAGCGTCCAAGCCCCGCCCACCAATGAGAATGCCGCATTAACCTTGACCAGCATTCTCACGACGACGGCCCACAAGGCCGGATTTTCCGGTGCAGTCCAGGACATCGCAACCGCAACGGCCGCCAGGTCAATAATCTCCTGAAGAAGATCGCCGAGTCCTCGACATAGATCGGCCATAGCGTCAGCTAGGTTGTTCAGCTGCTGTGCAATTCCCTTGAGTTGCCCAACTTGGCCATCCAGCGCCCATGCCAACTTCTCGAAATACTGCTTCGCATTCTCTGCGGCGTTTCCATCCCAGGATTGATCCAGCCGATCATTCCACTCAGTCTTGATCGACCGACTGAAGGCGGAATTGAATTCCGCTAGATTTTGAACCGTTATCGCCGCTCGTTTTACCGCCTGCCAATCGCCGGCAACCTCTGACGCCACCCATTCGAGTATATCAACGCCGGTAAATTTCTGTATCGCCCATTTACCCAATACGCGGGTGAGACGAAGTTCGCTCCCAACCAGAACGCTACGTCATTGGAGATGTGATCCTCGGCATTCGGCTCCTCCAACTTACCCTCAGGCCGTCCCACGTCGGGGTTCGTCATCGTTCGGCACCCGGATAAAGAGCGTCTTGACGCTTGGCCGCCTCGAGATCCGTCGTGCGGTACATCTGCGCGCTCTTCGTCAATTCCGAGGACGCCGAATCGCAAAGCGCTGCCAGTTTTTCGTAATTAGCTCTCAAATTTTTCTGAATTTCGTCGACCAATTCATTCGCACTCGCGTAGATTCGCCCTTGCTCAGCGTCAATATTCAGATAGCTGCTGGCATAATCTTTTGCCCTGCCCGCTTGAGCAGAAAGGTCCTTAATCGTGGTGGCGAACTTGTCCAGGTCATCAGGCGTTACCTTTAATTCTTCGGACACCTTCCCCCTCCTGACTAATAGTTAGACGCTTCTACTATGGACATGACCGATCACGACCTACGATGCCGACGGTCGACCAAATCCCGAGGTTACATTGCAGAAGGCTGTCCGACAATACGGGGACTGCTATTCCGCTTGGATGACTCATGCAGTCTGTTCGAAAAAGAACCGACCGGTCTGGAGACGGCGGTGGAGCTCACTGAGTTCGCCGAATCGTCAATCGGCATCGTTGGGCATGTCGCGGTCCACGGTGTCACCGATGTGGTGGTCCAAGTTTCCGATTCCGCCGGGAGTACGGGCGACGCCGGCCACGACCACCTTCGCCATGGCACCTCCACCCTCTAGGCCACACGGGCTCTGTGGATGGTGGCGCTGCCTATCCCACGCGCCCGTGCGGGCGGTCAGCGAGCTGAGCACTTCCCACCGGCCGCGGGCCGCCCATCGCCTCGCCAGTGCGCAGTTCGGGTCGCCATCGACCACCGACGAGCCGAGCCATTGCGGCGCAGATTTTCCGAGCCAGGGGAGGCGCCGAAGCAGCGCCGATCAGCATCGCTGCAAGCCACCTCAGCACGAGCGAGGCTTGCCGGGTTTCGGAGGACGATGCGCTATCCAGACGGCCGTGCCGACCGCGGGGGTCACCGCGGAGCAGAGGATCCGTGGCCCGGAGCATCGCCGTAGACGCTCGCCAGGATCAGCCAGTAGCCGAACCCGAGCGCGAAAGTCACGGCTAGCCCGCGCCAATTGTCTTCCATCCACCACGGCACCGATTCGCTCGGCGGTTGTGGCGGTGAGACCCAATTGTCATGGCCGCGAGGCCGAAGCATCGCCGCCGAGCCGGATCGTCCTGGCGTGGAACAGCTCAGCGCCAGCGCGCGTGCCGCGGGAACAGCGCGCGACCTGCCTCGTGAGCGATCTCGACGAGAACCCGCGCCAACCGGGCGGTGTCCAGCGCGGGCCGTTCGCCGCTGACCTGTCCGGACAGCGACAGCGCGGCCACCGCGGCGCCGCGCCCGCGTACCGGCACGGCTACGCACGCGATGCCGTTGACCGATTCCTCGTTGTCGACGGCGACGCCCTGGCGGTGCCGGATCCGGTTCAGCTCGCGGTGCAGTTCGCCTCTGTCGCAGACGGTCCGAGCCGTCAGCTGGGGCAGCCGGTCACGGAACGACGCCTCGACGATGCTGGGTTCCAGCGTCGCGAGCAGCGCCTTGCCCAATGCCGTGCTGTGCGCGGGCATGCGGCCGCCGAGCCGGGTCGGGATGGTCGCGGCCAGGCGTCCACCCGCCTTGTCGAGATAGAGCACCTCGCGCCCGTCGAGCACGCCGAGGTGTCCGACCATCCCGGTGCGCTGACAGAGATCGTGCAGCAGCGGGCTCACCACATCGCGAATCTCGTTGTGATCGGCGGCGAGTCCGCCGAGCTCCAGGGTGCGCATGCCGAGGCGATAGCCGCCGGGAGCATGCGCGAGCCAGCGCAGCCGAATCATCTGGTCCAGGATGCGATGCACCGTGGAACGAGGCAGCCCGGTCCGCTCGGCGAGACCCAGCAAGGTCAAAGTCGGTGTCGCGCCGTCGAACGCATCTAGGATCAGCGTCATTCTCTCGATCATCGACACCGGCGGCTGGGCCGGCTTGGCGGTCGCACGACCCGTACCCGTCCACTCGCCGGACTCGGGATGGGTCAGCATCTCGACCGTCATGGCTCACCTCCATTGTGTAGCGAATCAAGCTTAAGAGTATTTCGATTAGGCATGTGCAGTTTCGGCACGTGTTCTTGTGTCTCCCATCACAGTGCCGCGCCGGGCGCGAGCCTGAATCCCGGAAACTACGGAGATCGGTACGGATTTTCTCGGTAGCCGGAATCCGTGCTTGACACCCTGGGCCCCGCGCCGCCTACGGTCATGGCGAAACGGAATATTTCTAGTCGAAACTAGGAGCACCATGGCCGTCGATCTCGACTTCAAGGCCGTCCTGGGCCGATTCTGCACCGGCATCACCGCGATCACGGCACTCGAAGGCGACCAGCCGCTCGGCTTCGCCTGCCAGTCGTTCTCCGCGCTGTCGCTGGACCCGGCCGCCGTCGCGCTCTTCCCGGCCCGCACGTCCACCACCTGGCCGCGCATCCGCGAGGTCGGCCGGTTCTGCGTCAATATCCTGGCCGACGACCAAGAGGACGTGTGCAGGCAGCTGGGCCGCAGCGGCCCGGACAAGTTCGCCGACCTGCGCTGGCGCCGCTCCCCCAACGGTTCGCCGCTGCTGGAGGGTTCCATCGCCTGGATCGATTGCCTCGTGGAACGAGAGGTCGACGGCGGCGATCACACCATCGTCGTCGCGCACGTCACCGCTCTCGGCGAACAGCGGGAGGCCGCGCCGCTGCTGTTCTACCGGTCCGGCTACGAGCGGCTGGCGGTGGTCTGAGCGGCTCCCGATCAGTGGGACCACGCCTACCGGCGCCACGAGCGCCGTCACAGCATCGAAATAGCCCGGAACGACATAGGCCTGAGCGAAATACCAGTGGAGGACCCGACATCATGAGCACGGCGAACACCGACGATCAGGTGCGCGTGATCGACACCGGCGCCCCGCCCGCCCGCTACGCGCGCGGCTGGCACTGCCTCGGACTCGCCGAAGGCTTCCGGGACGGCAAGCCGCATACCATCACCGCGTTCGGCACCGAACTGGTCGTCTTCGCCGGCGCCGACGGCACGCTCAACGTGCTCGACGCCTACTGCAGGCACATGGGCGGCAACCTCGGCGACGGCACGATCAAGGGCGACACCATCGCCTGCCCGTTCCACGACTGGCGCTGGAAGGGCAACGGCCGCTGCGCCGCGATTCCATACGCCCGCCGGGTGCCGCCGCTGGCCCGCACCAAGGCGTGGACCACGCTCGAGCAGAACCGGCAGCTGTTCGTCTGGCACGACCCCGAGGGCAACCCGCCGCCGGAGGACATCACCATCCCGCGCATCGAGGGCGCGTACAGCGACGAGTGGAGCGACTGGACCTGGAACCAGATCGTCATCGACGGCGCGAACTGCCGCGAGGTCATCGACAACGTGGTCGACATGGCGCACTTCTTCTATGTGCACTTCGCCTTCCCGACCTATTTCAAAAACGTCTTCGAGGGCCACGTCGCCAGCCAGTACATGACCTCCATCGGCCGCGAGGACATGCAGGGCGAGCTGGCCAAGGAAGCGGGCGGCAAGAACGTGCTGCACTCCGAGGCGCACTACTACGGCCCCTCCTACATGATCGACAACCTGGTCAACGAGTCCAACGGCCAGACCGTGGAGGCGGTGCTGATCAACTGCCACTACCCGGTGACCCCCACCAAGTTCGTGCTCCAGTACGGCGCGATCGTCAAGAAGCTGCCCGGTCTCGCGCCCGAGGAGGCCGACGCGATGGCGGTGCGGTTCGCGGGCGGGCTCGGCCGCGGCTTCGAGCAGGACGTGGCGATCTGGAAGCGCAAGACCCGCATCGACAACCCGCTGCTGTGTGAGGAGGACGGGCCGGTGTACCAGCTGCGCCGCTGGTACGAGCAGTTCTACCGGGACGTCGCCGAGGTGGACGAGAAGATGACCGCCCGTTTCGAATTCGAGGTCGACACCACCCGCGCGATCAGCGCGTGGGAGGCCGAGGTCGCCGAGAACCTGGCCGCGCAGCGTGCGAGCAGCGAGGCCTGAGCGCAGCGCCATGGACGCCGTCATCTGTCAGGCCTGCGGAAACCGGGTCGCCGTAGTGAAATTCAGCCCCGCGCACACGAGCGTGCAGTGGACCGCCGCCGCGGCGCGCCAGTGCGCGGAGCTCGGCGGCGACGGCGGCGGACCGGTGCCGGGCTGCGCCGCGCTGCGCCGCAGCATCGACAACGCGGTCATCGCGGGCGCGCTTGGGTTGAGTACCCGAGAGCAGGATCTGCTGTGAGTATCCGGTTGCGCGTCGCGCGCGTGATCGCCGAGACCACCGACGCGGTGTCGCTGGAGTTTGTCGCCGAGGGCCCGCGGCCCGCGTATCGGCCTGGACAGTTCCTCACCCTGCGGATCCCCAGCGACCGCACCGGGTCGGTGGCGCGCTCGTACTCCCTGTCGAGCGCGCCGCACGAGGACGGTCCACTGAAGGTGACCGTGAAGCGGACGGCGTCCGGATACGCATCGAACTGGTTGTGCGACAACGCCGCCGAGGGCATGGAGTTCGACAGCCTACCCCCGGCGGGTGTCTTCACCCCGGACTCGCTCGATGACGACCTGCTGCTGCTCGCGGCGGGCAGCGGCATCACGCCGGTGCTGTCCATCGCGAAATCCGCGCTGGCACAGGGGCGCGGGCACTGCACCCTGATATACGCCAACCGGGACGAGCGCTCGGTGATCTTCGCCGGCGAACTGGCTCGGCTCGCGGCGGCCCATCCGGACCGCCTCACCGTGGTGCACTGGCTGGAGACCGTGCAGGGCCTGCCCTCAGCTCGGCAGCTCGAGGCGCTGCTGGCGCCGTGGGCCGATCGCCCTGTGTTCGTCTGCGGCCCAGAGCCTTTCATGGATGCCGTCGAGTCGGCGTCCGCCGCGCTCGGCGTCGACCGTGTGCACTCCGAGCGGTTCCTTTCCCTCACCGGCGACCCGTTCGCCTCGGTGCCCGCTGCCGACGCCGGACACGAGGACGCGGCATCCGTCACCGTCGACATCGACGGCGACACCCACGAATTCGGCTGGCCGCGCGAGACCGTGCTGCTCGACGTGCTGCTCGCCCGCGGCGTCGAGGCGCCGTACTCGTGCCGCGAGGGCGCGTGCAGCGCGTGCGTGTGCCGGGTGAGCGACGGCGAGGTGAAGCTACTGCGCAACGACGTATTGGAGAAAGAAGACCTGGCCGACGGCTATGTGCTCGCCTGCCAGGCGATTCCGGTCACCGACACGGTCCGGATCACCTATGACTGAGGAGAACCACCCCATGGCTGTCATCAGCTCGCTCGGTTATGTGAAGGTCGCGGTCAGCGATCCGCACGCCTGGCGCACCTTCGCCTTCGACGTGATGGGTTTCGCCGAGGGCAGCGGTCCCGACCCGGACGCGATCTACCTGCGCATGGACGAACGCGGCGCCCGCCTGGTGCTGGTGCCGGGCGACACCGACAAGGTGCTCGCGGTCGGCTGGGAGGTCCGCGACCACCGGGCGCTGGCCGCCGCGCGAGACGCGGTGCGCGCGGCCGGGATCGAGGTCGCCACGCTCTCGGTCGAGGAGGCCGACGCGCGCCGGGTCGAGGAGGCGATCGCCTTCACCGACCCCGCGGGCACGCCCGTCGAGGTGTTCCACGGCCCGGTGCTCGACCACAGCCCGGTCGTCACCCAGCACGGAAACCGTTTCGTCACCGAGGGACTCGGCCTCGGTCACGTCGTACTGCCGGTGCCTGACCTGGACGTCGCGTTCCGCTTCTACACCGACGTGCTCGGCTTCCTGCCGCGCGGCGCGTTCCGGCTGCCGACCCCGCCGGAATACGGCCCGATGCGGGTGCGGTTCCTCGGCGTCAACCAGCGGCATCACAGCCTGGCGCTGATCCCCTCCGGCGGCAAGGAAGGCTCCGGCCTGGTGCACATCATGGTCGAGGTCGACAAGCTCGACGACGTGGGCCGCGCGCTGGACCGGGTCGGCAAGGCCGGCTACCACCTGTCCTCCACCCTCGGCAGGCACACCAACGACAAGATGATCTCCTTCTACGTCCGCACCCCGGGCGGCTGGGATCTGGAGTACGGCACCGAGGGGCTGCTGGTGGACGAATCCACCTACACCGCGGAGGAGATCACCGCGGACAGCTACTGGGGCCACGACTGGTCGCGCTGACGGATACGAACACGAAGTCAGGACAACTGAATTGAACGGCACCGCTGCGTCCGGACCCACTCGGTTCGGCTTCTTCCTCGCGCCCTATCACCCCCTCACCGGCAACCCGACGCTGCAATTGCAGCGCGATCTGGAGCTGGTGTCGCTGGCCGACCGGCTCGGCTACGCGGAAGCCTGGGTGGGCGAACATCATTCGGCCGGACTGGAGATCATCGCGGCGCCTGAGGTATTCCTCGCCGCCGCCGCGCAGCGCACCAGTCGCATCCGCCTCGGCACCGGCGTGAACTCGCTGCCCTACCACCAGCCGCTGATGCTCGCCGATCGCCTGTGCTTGCTGGACCACCTCACCATGGGCCGCACCATGATGGGCGTCGGTCCTGGTCAGCTGGCCACCGACGCGGCCATGCTCGGCATCGACCCGGTGCGGCAGCGGGACATGATGCACGAGTCCATGGCGGTGCTGGTGCGCCTGCTGCGCGGTGAGACGGTGACCGCCGAGACCGACTGGTATCGCCTCGGCGACGCCCGGCTCCAGCTGCTGCCCTATCAGAGCGGCGGGCTGGAAATGGCTGTCGCGTCGACCCTTTCGCCGTCCGGTGCGGTGCTGGCCGGTCGGCACGGCGCCGGGCTGCTCTCGCTGGCCGCCTCGGATCCCAGCGGATACGAGGCGCTGGCGCCGAACTGGAAGGTCTACGAGAAGACGCTGCTCGAGCACGGGCACGCGGTGGACCGCTCGCGCTGGCGGCTCGTCGCGCCGATGCATATCGCCGAGACGCGCGAGCAGGCGATGCGGGACGCCGAATGGGGCGTCGGCCACCTCGTCGAGTACATCGAGAAGCTCAGCGGCCGGACCGCGCCGTGGGGTCGCTCGCCGCGGGCGGCCGTCGAACAGTGGGTGGTCGAAGGGTTCCCGGCGTTCGGCCGCGCCACCATCGGCACACCGGACGACGCCATCGCCGCCCTCGAGAAGCTCACCGAGCAGTCCGGCGGTTTCGGCACCTTCCTGCTGCTCGGGCTGAACGTAGCGGACTGGGACGCCACTCAGCGGTCAGCGCGCCTGTTCGCCGAACACGTGATCCCGCACTTCACCGGGGCGAACCGGAATCGGATCGCGTCACTCGATTGGGCGGAGGCCAACAGCGAACGTATGCTCGGCGGGCTGCAAGCGGGCATTCAGAGCGCCTTCGACAAACACGGGCAGACGCTGGCCGCCGCGCTCGGCGCCGACGAGGAGGGCCGCTGATGCGCGCGGTGGTGATGCGGGATCGCCGTCTGGTCGTCGACGAGGTCCCCGATCCGACGCCCGGCCCACGGCAGGTGCTGGTGGAGACGGTGGCCTGCGGAATCTGCGGATCCGACAAACAGGCGCTCGATTACACCGATGAGTTCCTCCAGGCCTCCCGCGACAGCGGCGTGCCGACCTTCGAGTTCGACCCGGGCCGGGACGTGGTGCTCGGCCACGAGATCGCGGCCCGGGTGGTGTCGGCCGGGCCGGACACCCCGCACGAGCCCGGTCAGCTGGTCGTGGCCTTGCCGTGGGCGGTGGACCACGCGGGACAGATCCACGGTGTCGGATTCTCGAACGAGTTCCCTGGCGGCTACGGGGAGCGCATGGTCTTGCAGGCCATGGCGCTCGAGCCGATCCCGGAGCACGTGCCGCCGCACGTCGCCGCGCTGACCGAACCGCTCGCGGTCGGATTCGGCAATGTGGCGCGCACCGGGATCGGCCCGTCCGGCTCGGGCATCGTGATCGGTTGCGGGCCAGTCGGTTTGGGCGCCGTCGCGGCGCTCGCCGAACGCGGCGTCGCGCCCATCGTCGCCTCGGATCCATCGAAACTGCGACGTGACGCAGCCTTACGACTCGGCGCGCACCGCGTCATCGATCCGGTGGTGGACGACCCGATCGAAGTGTGGCGCGAAGCCGCATCACCGGGGCAACTGCTGCACATCTGGGTTTGCGCCGCGGTGCCGGGCCTTCTGAACGACCTGATGCACAAGGCGCCGCGCCAGACCACCATCCTGCAGATCGGCGCGGTGATGACCAACGACGTCATCCGCCCGATCGTCGGCATCTACAAGGACATCTCGTTGCAGATGTGCATGGTCTACCCCCACGAGGAGTACGCGAAGACCCTCACCCGCATCGCCGACGGCACCATCGACGCGGCCTCCCTGATCACCGATCAGGTCGGCCTCGACGGCGTGGCCGGCGCGATCGACGCCCTCCGCAACCCGGACGCCCATATCCAAATCCTGGTCCGCCCGGATTTGTGAGAGGTGCGTGCGTCGGGCCCATCACCTCTGCCCCAGGCCCGGCGCACGCCCGCCCGGCTGTCGAGTCGGAGCATCGGCTCAGCACCGGGATAGCCAGTGGTAGCGGGTGATTCGATCGTTTCGGCTACGCGAGTGGTCGGCAAGACGCATGGGACATGCAAGGCCCGTGCAAGGGCAGTCATCGATTGTTGCTGCCATGACAACAACAATCGAGTCAGAAGATCGGGCGGAGATCAGCGCGCTGCTCAGTGGCTATTACCGAGCGGTCGATGACAAACGGGTCGATCGGGCGCTCGTCGAGGCGACATTCGCCGTTGACGGCCGCTGGGTGAGCCCGACCGGCGTCGCCAGGGTCGGTCGCGAGGCCATCGCCGCTCAGCAGATCGATGCCATAGCTTTGTTTCGAGCCACTCATCACACGACTACCGACCACCTCATCGAGCTCGACGGTGACACCGCTCGCCTACAGGCCAACGTGACCGCCATGCACCTGTGGGCATCCGGCACCGGCGATGAGGCCGCACTCGAATCTCACTTCCTGGCAGGTGGCGTGTTCGAGGGACACGCCGTGCGGACCAGCGTGGGATGGCGATTCTCGGAGCTGGCCCTCCGGATCGTTTGGCGCACAGGTGCTCTGCCGATTCACATCAGTCCGGAGAAGGTGTGAGTTCCGACCGCTGAACCAGCGGGCGCACAGGGCGTGCCGGATGGCGCCGCGTCAGGACGCGCCCGACCGCGGCGACGATCGCGTCCTTTTCCCGCCGGAAGCGCGAGTTCAGCGCTCCTAGCGTCGGTCCAATGAAAACCGATCCGATTCAGGACGACCGGGGCGCCGCACTGCGAACGCCCGTCGTTTGCTTCATGGCGCTCGCGGCCGCGTTCGGCACCGCAAGTATCTATCCGCTGCAACCGGCCATCGGGGAGGTGGCCGGTTCACTGCACGCCTCGCTCGCGGCGGTCGGCATGGCTCTGGCGTGCGGACCGTTCGGCTACCTGGCCGGCCTGGCGCTACTGGTACCGTTGGTCGACCGGTTCGCACCGCGCACGGTGGTGTCGGCCCAGTTCGGCGCCCTGGCAGTCGCTTTGGCGGTGAGTTCGGTGGCTGGTTCCGCCTGGCTGCTCGGCCTCGTCGTCGGGCTGATCGGCGCGGGGTCGTCGGTCGGCGCCCAACTGAGTTCGGTCGCAGGGCGTTTCGCCGAACCGCAGCGGCAGGCCACGGTCTTGGGGATCGTGACCGCGGGCATTTCGGCCGGGATCCTCGCGGGCCGGATCGCAGGAGGGTGGCTGGCGGATCTGATCGGTTGGCGCGGAACGCTTTTCGCTTTTGCGGTGGCGTGCGCGGCTATCGCGGTGACCGCCCGCTTCGCGCTGCCCACCGTAACGAGAAGTTCCACCGTGGGTTGTCTCGCAACGCTGCGCGGAATTCCAGGACTACACACCCGGTATCGGACGCTCCGGCTGGCGGCCGGTCGCGGCGCCCTTTGGTTCTTCGCCTTCTGCACGATCTGGGCCGGACTCCCTGTCGCGCTGTCGCAGCCGCCGTTCTCGTACTCGCCCGAACGGATCGGCATGTACGCCTTCGCTGGGCTGGTCGGTGTCGTCGCCACCCGGATCTCCGGTGTGTGGACCGATCGCGTCGGCGCGCGGCGAGTGATCGCGATCGGGCTCGTGCTCGCCATCGCCGCCGCGACCGCTCTGAGCGTCTTTCTGTCGAATACCGTCGTGACCCTGATCTGCCTCGGCCTCTTCGACGCCGGACTCTTCGCGGCCCAGGTAGCGAACCAGAGCACGGTGCTCGGCATCGACCCGGCCGCCCCGGCTCGCTTCAACAGCGCCTACATGATCGTCTACTTCATCGGCGGCAGCTTGGGTACCGCCTTCGGCGCCGCCGCCGTCGGCTGGTTCGGCTGGCCTGCCACCACCGCCCTCGCCGCCGTGGCCATCGCGATCGCCATGGCGATCACCTTGACCACTTCACACACCGCACCCACGAACCGGCCAGCGCCCCAGAACCCGAAAACCACATATGCGTCGAGGCGTCAGATCCCACCCGCTCGCGCAGAAGCGTCCTCCCACTCGAACCCGTCCGGGTCGGAGAAGGCTCCGAAACCGCCGGCGATGACGATCCGGTGCGATCCGGCGCCCTCGGGTGAGACGCCGGCGTCCTTGGCGGCGGCACGGCGACCGTAGAGCGCCAGCTTGACCGAGGACGGCGGGGTGTCGAACTCGACGTACTTGCTGCCGAAGCTCTTTCCGACGGCCATGCCATGGTCGACGTAGAACTGCTTGGTCGCCTTGACGTTGTCGACCCCGAGGAGCACCACGAAATCGTCGACCTCGCGGGTGGCCGGTCCGGTGTCCTTCTTCGCCGACGTCGCGATCTTCCAGATCGTCCCGTCCGGAGCCTGGATGACGCCCCCGTATCCCCAGAAGCTCTTCTTGGCAGGCTTCAGCGTCGTCGCGCCCGCGCCGAGTGCGGTGCCGATGAGGCTGTCGACGGTGCTCGGCTGAGACACCACGAGCGACAGAATGAAGCCGCGGAAGCCGGTCGTCGGCGCCTCAGAGGCGCGGAAACGCAGCTTGTCGCCGAGACCGAAGGCGGCGTCGTAGAAAGCCGCGGCAGCGGTGGGGTCGGCCACCTCGAGGATGACGGAGTCGATAGCGGTCTGATCAGTGGTGATGTTCATGGCGACAACGCTAATTGCGGCCCGGTGACCAGCGCTTCTTGATTCCTGATCGGTTCGGCCACCCGCCTCGCCTCGCATGGTGGGTGTGTCGATCTCGTCGACAACCAGGCACGACGCGGAAAGCGGCACTGCGGTGCGCCAAGTGTCCCGGGTGGGATTTCGGGCTGCCGGCGACCAAATCGGCGGACCTACGCCGAGGTCTCCGCCTCCGCCAACGCGCGCAGCCACTCGCGGGTGTAGCGCTCGGCGAGGAGAGGCAGGAAGTTGTCGAAGACGGCGTCGTCGGCCATGTAGTCGTAGGCGGCGTGCAGGAACTGGTCGATGGCGTTCTCGGGGACGTCGTCGAATTCCTTGACCAGCCGGGCGGCGGCGGTCCGCAGGGCGTGCTGCTGGTCGACGGATGGCTCGGCGGGGCGGTCGGCTGGTACGGGCGTCTCGGTCACGGTTCCTCCTCGTGACGGGTCTGTGCACGGCGGCGGCGCGGAGGGGCGCTCCGCACCCGCTCGTCGAGTACCCATTCGCCCGCGCCGCCGCACCCCGGCGACACGAAATGAGAACACGTTCTTGTCGAGCGGGCCGCCCCGTGCCAGGCTGAGCGAATGGATCTCGCCGCCATCGAAGCCGTGCGCCAGTTGAAGTACCGCTACTTCCGAACCCTCGATCTCAAGCTCTGGGCGGAATTCGCCGACACGCTCGCCGTCGACGCGGTCGGACGCTACGGCACGCACGCGCTGGGCGAACCGCTCGCGCTCGACGGACGCGCCGCCATCACCGACTTCATGCGCCAGAATCTGGGCCCCGGCATTCTCACGGTGCACATCGCGAACCATCCCGAGATCACCGTCGACGGCGACACCGCGACCGGGTCGTGGGCCTTCGAGGACACCGTCATCGCCACCGAGTACGGCATGCTGATCCGCGGCGCCGGATACTACGACGACCGGTACCGGCGCGACGCCGATGGGCAGTGGCGCATCACCGAGACCGGCTATCGGCGGATCTACGAATCCAGCCAATCGCTCGCCGACACGCCGAGTCACCGGCTGCTCAGCAACATGTGGGCCGACAAGGTCTGAACGGTTCCGCCGCGCGAGGAACCGGCGCGGAAGCGACCCATCGACACCGCAATACGGCCCGGTAGCGGGGCAACCGCTTGCGGCGGCGGCGATTACGCGGAATAGTCCGTTCGGATACCCACCAGAAAGGTCCTACGATGGCAAACCGGTTCCGGCGGCGATCGTCGCGCGCGTTGGCGCTCGCCGCGGTCGCCCTGTCGCTGCTCGCGCCGACCGCCGGAGCCGCCGATACCGGGCCGCTGGCCTACATCCCGGTCGCGGGCGAGGGCGCGGTGTTGGTGGTCGACACCGCGGCCGACCGTATCGTGGGCCGGGTCGAAGGAGTCGGACCGCAGGCGTCCGCGGTGACGGCTTCGCGGGACGGACAACACCTATACGTCCAGACGTTCAACCCGCCTTTCGCCGGCGCCGACGACATAGCTGTCATCGACCGCGCCACCGACAGCGTTACCGCCCGAATTCCGATCAGCGGCACCGACGGCATGGCGCGACCGATCACCGACCCGGTTCGGGACATCGTCTACGTGATCACCGCCCGCCCGTCCATCGACGTGCTGAGCACCACGTCCAACAAGCTGGTCCGCTCGATGCCGCTGCCGTCGCTGGCGCTCGCCGCCGCCATCTCGCCCGACGGCGAACGCCTCTACGCCGTGTTCGCCGACTCGACCGCCGCCGTGTTCGACCCCGAGTCGGGATTCCAGCTGGGCGAACGCATTCAGATCGACGGCTCGGTGCCCGCGTTCGCCGCGGTCTCCCCCGACGGCCACAAGCTCTACGCGATGAACGCGCTGGGCGACAACGTCTCGGTGATCGATACGGCGTCTTGGCGGCGGCTCGGCGCGATTCCGCTGCCGCCGGGCAGCGCACCGGTGTCGGGCGCGTTCAGCCCCGACGGCGATCGGCTTCTGGTGGCCACGCCGGGTGCGAATGCCGTCCAGGTGGTCGATGTGGCGGCCGACCGCGTGACGAGCGCGGTTCCGGTGGACGCACCGGTCTCGGTCGGCTTCACCGCCGACGGCGCCAAGCTCTACGTGGGAAGCCTAGGGCCACAGGCGGGTCCGGTCATCGCGCCGGTCGCGGGCTTCGACGCGACATCGCTGCTCCAGCCCCTGGTGCGGGCGAGCAGTCGGCCGAGTTCGGTGATCTCCCTGGACGCGGCGACGCTGCGGCCGACCGGATCGCCGGTCGCCCTGGGTGCGGCGCCCGGCGTCGGGGCCTTCATGAACTGAGTTCGACTGCCCCGCAATTGATCTCAGCGCTGCGGGCCCCGGCGGGTCGAGGTAGACAGACCGCGCTCCTCACCGAGGCCGACGGGTCGAGCCGATGTGGCGCCGATGCTCACCGCCACGGGTAACAGGGTGACGTAACCCAGGATCTGGTCATGGAGGCAGGTCGTACGTTGCCTGCACCCAGTCGGACAGCTGGGCAGCGGGTCGCCGTCGACAACACTGCGGGCAACGCGCTGTGCCATCTGATGGAGAATCCCGCGTAGGTGGCCCGATGTGGGTCGGAGGCGCAAGGTGCTTCTCAACTACCGGCGATGAGCCGAGGATGTGGTCAGGACGTGGAGGGGCTCGCCTGCCTCGCGATTAGGTCCACTTTCGGGCCGCTGGCGCTGTACGGATCACCGTCGAGATCGCATGATGCAAAGCATGTCCTCCTTAGCGCCCCATGAATTCCGTTCCGAGACCGCCTATCTCAACACCGCCTCGTACGGACTGCCCGCGAATCGGGCGCTCGCCGCGACGGCCGAGGTCAACGCCAGCTGGGCCGCGGGCAAGGGCGGCCCGATGACTCACGACTCGCTGGTGCCCGAGCTGCGCGCGGCGTTCGCGAGACTGCTCGCGGGCGCGCACGCCGATCACATCGCACTCGGCAGCGGCGTCGCCGGGCTGGTTGGTCCGGTGGCCGCCGCGCTGCCGCCCGGTGCGGAGGTGCTCCTCGCGGAGGGCGAATTCGCCTCGGTATCCAGCCCTTTCGTGCACCGGGGCGATCTGGTGGTGCGGGTGGTTCCGCTGGCTGAGCTGGCGGCGCAGGTGCGGCCGGAGACCGCGCTGGTGGCCGTGAGCGTCGTCCAGTCGGCGGACGGCCGGATCACCGACCTGTCCGAGCTCCGCGCCGCCACCGAGGCCAACGACGCCCGGCTGCTGGTCGACGCCACCCAGGCGGCGGGCTGGCTGCCGCTGAGCTTCGCCGACGCCGACTACTGGGTCTGCGCGACCTTCAAATGGCTGATCGGCGCGCGCAGCGTGGCGTTCTTCGCCGCCACGACGGAGTCCACCGCCGCGCTGCGCCCGGTCGGCCCCAGCTGGTACGCGGCCGAGGACCGCTGGACCGAACTCTACGAGCCGCGCGCCTTGCCGGTGACCACCCGCCGCTTCGACGCGACTCCGGACTGGCTCGGCGTCGTCGCCGCGTCGGCTGGTCTGAGCTTGATCGAGGAGCTGACCGTCGAGAAGATCAACGCGCACAATCTCGATCTGGCCGACCGCTTCCGCGCCGGTCTCGCCGAACTCGGCCGAGAGCCGGTGCCAGGGCGTTCGGCGATCGTCGTGGTCCCCGGCGCGGGCGAGCTCGCGCCCAGGCTGGAGCAGGCGGGCGTGATCGCCTCGGCGCGGGCGGGGGCGCTGCGGTTCGCGTTCCACCTCTACAACGACGAGACCGACGTGGACCGCGCGCTGAACGCATTGGAGTCGTGAGCCACCGCGAACCGGTTGCCGCACGTTTCTCGATCGCCGCGACGCGGGAACATCGAGGGGATGAGCGCCGTCGCCGAACAGCTCACACGCTCGGCAGGTGACCGCCTCCAAAGTGTCTGAGCTGCAGGATTTTCGTGCTGCGCCAGCTTCCGCGGCGCGAATCGCGGCCGATGTGGATGATTTTCCGGGCTCGGGACAGGCCCGCACGCGTACCGTCGAGCGCATGGCCTGCAGGATCACCGAACTCGTCATCGACTGTGCCGATCCGCAACTGCTGGGGAACTTCTGGTGCGAAGTCCTCGGCTACGTCGAGCTCGGCTGGGAGGGCGACGCCCTGGAGATCGGCCCGCCCGAAACCGGTTTCGGCGGGCCGCAACCCACATTGGTGTTCAGCCGAAGCACCGATCCGAAGCGCGGGAAACTACCGCTGCACCTGGACGTGAATCCCACCGACCGCGATCAGGACGCGGAGCTGGAGCGGCTGCTCGCCGCAGGTGCGCGAAAGGTCGACATCGGCCAGACCGGCGCCGAAACGTGGCACGTGCTGGCCGACCCGGAGGGGAACGAATTCTGCCTGCTGCGGCGCAGGGTCGATGCGGTGGGAAGCGACCCGAACACTCGATAATCGGCGTGGAAGCCGTCAGTTCCTGCCACTACCTTCGCCGCTGCCGTGTATATGGAGGTATAGCAATGGAATCCGGTCCTCTTCTGCCATTCACGGCGCGCTCGCACAGCCTGGTCGACTATCGGCCGTAGGTCAGCGCTTCAGCTTCGCCACCTGCGCGGCCGGCAGCCGATCGCATCGTCGCGGCGGGTCAGCCCTCCCGCTCATCCCACTCCAGGCCGAGTCGAAATGCTTGTAGCCCCTGGCATCCAGGCGACATCCAGGCTCGAAATCGGAGTTGTTGCCCCGGCCGGACAACACCGCTGGCACGCACTGCCGCTTTGGTCGCGGAGGCGATACTGCGCCCTGTGTTCGGGCCGTGTTGACGTCCTCTTCTCCCGCTCCCGGCGGGCTCGGGCAGGCAGGGCGGTGGATTCAGGATAGGGACGGGTCGGCAAGGGCTTGGGCGGCGGCAGCGGGGGCGTAGGTCGCCAGTGTGGTGATGAGGGTTCGGATGGCGCGGCGGGTGGCGGGGGTGAGTGATGCGGTGCGGGCGACGTCGAGTTCGTTGGCGATGGTGAGGACGGCGAAGTCGGCGAGGTCGGCGGCGGCCAGGGTGATGATCTCGCCGGTGAAGCGGTCGGTGAGCGGAAGCTGTGGCGCGCCGAGGCGGGGGTAGGTCTTGCTCCGGTCGCAGGCGCCGTAGCGGTAGACGAGGACTTCGGCCTCGTCGCCGATCGCGGCCCGCAGGCGGGTTCGCTGGTCGAGCGGCAGCAGTGCGTCCGGGTAGCCGTCGGTGCCGTAGGCGGCGTGACAGAGCGTGGCCAGGCGGACGCGTTGGCTCGCGCTCCAGTCCGTCACCAACTGGTTCACCCGCCGAAGGTGGTCGAGCAGCTTCCCGCCAGGGTGGTCGATCTGCCCCGCTCCGAGTTGGCGAAGCAGCGCCAGCGCAGGCCATTCGGTGGCGATGGTGGCGATGGCCTCGGCCAGTACTGCCGGTTGCTCGCGAGCGATGAGGTGGCCGGCACCTGGGATGCGCACCACTGTGGTTTGCGGGGCCAAGTCCAGCAACCGGTCGACGTCGTCGTCGGTGACCGGCGACCCGGCACCGCCGCGGACGAGCAGGACGGGCCGACCGAACTCGGCGATGGCCAGCCGCAGCGAGGCCACGTGCGCGAGGGCGTCATCGACGAATTCGGGATATGTGCCGAGCATGCCGATATCGGCGAGATAGTGGCGAATCCGGTGGGGATCGAGGTCGGGCACGCAATCCACCAGCACCAGGCCCGCGACTCGCTCTCGCGTCGCCGGATCACCCAAGGCGGCCATGGCGGCGAGTCCGCCCAGCGACGCGCCGACGACTATGCATCCAGGTGGCTCGGCATCGAGCATTGCGGCGACGTCGTCCGCGCAGCCGGCGAGCGCCCGCAGCTCGCCGCCGCTGTCACCGTGACCGCGTTGATCGAAGGCGACGCATCGGTTTCCGGCGTCGCCGAGGGCGTCGATGACCGGTCGCCAGACCTGGCGGCGCTCACCACCGGCGTGAAGTAGCAAGAGGGTCGGCCCGGCGCCGACTTCCTCGCCGTACAGGACTGCATCAGGGCGAGTGAGGCGCCGCATCCGGGGATTGGTGAGGTCGATCATGGTGGTGATTCCTCCACTACCTTGAGTTCTCAAAGTAAGAGCGTAGTGAGCCCGCCTTGGCCAGTCAAGGTAAAATTGCCCGCATGACACGTTCGCGTGTGCGCCGCACGCCTGACGAGGCGCGACGCCTGATCCTGGACGCGGCCGAGAGTCTCCTGGTCGAGGGTGGCGTTGCCGCGGTCCAGGTCCGAGCGGTCGCCACCCGCGTCGGCATGACCGATGCGGGGGTCAACCATCACTTCGGCACGCGTGAAGGCCTGTTGGAAGCTCTGCTGCGTCACGGCGGCAAGAAGATCCACGCCGGAGTGCAGGAGGTGCTGAGTGCCTGGCTCGACCGCGGCGCCGATCTCGCCGAACTGGTCGACGTCTTGGCGAAGTTCTACCGTCAGGGTTACGGCGAGCTAGGCGTCGCGCTACACGCCGCCGGGTGGCGGGATGAGGGATCCGGGATGCTCAACCCGGTCGTCGAGGCCCTTCACGCCCTGCGGCCCGACCCGGCCGACACCCCGATCGACGACACCCGGCTCGCCGTTGCCGCCCTCCATCAAGCCCTTGCTACCGAATCTTTGTATGGTCCGGCTTTCCGCCGGAGCGCCGGCCTCACCAGCCGGAAAGCCACCTCCCCCGGCCCCCAGCTCAGCTGGTGGACCACCTATCTCACTTGCGCCCTCGGTCTCCAGTAGCGCCCGGCATCCAGTCAGACCGGCACTGCATCCAGATTTCGACCGACAACTGCTGAACGATCTCGGAATCGATCGACCGGCTCAGCAGATCAGCAGTGACAGCTGATGTGAAACCCATTGAACCGCAGACAATCTCGCACTGTCGCTTGCAGTCTCCATTTCTCGCAGCTCGAGTCCACCTGCTCCGATACCCTTTGCGACGCCGCCCCTCGTCCTGATCAGGGCCTCGGCCGGCGTCTCACACGAATGACCGACAGCGGTGCGAGTCCTGCTCTGCTCGTGGAAATGGGGAAATCGAGTGTCTACTCGCCCGAATAGTCAGCACGTCGAACGGACGTCGGCGATCGACGGGTTCCGGCTGGCGTACGACCGAATCGGGGCTGGAACCCCGGTGGTTCTGCTGCACGGATGGCCGAGCGACAGGACCGAATACCGCGACGTGGTCCCGCTCTTGCCGATGCACGACGTCGTCGTGCCGGACCTGCGCGGCTTCGGCGCATCCGACAAACACCTCGAGGCCTCTTCGACGCAGTACAGCGCCGACGCGCAAGCGCGCAGCGTCATCGGACTCATCGAGGAGCTGAAGCTGGACCGGCCAGTCCTCGGCGGGCATGACATCGGCAGCAGGATCGCGCTCGCGGTGGCGCGCCGGCGGCCGGATTCGATACGTGAACTGGTGCTGACCCCGCCGTTGCCTGGCATCGGTGAACGGATCCTCTCGGCCGAAGCGCAACGAGAGTTCTGGTACGTGTCGTTCAACCAACTCCGGCTTGCCGATGAACTCATCGACGGCAAGCCCGACGCCGTACGCGCCTTTCTGCGCCACTTCTGGTCGCACTGGTCCGGACCCGACTTCGTCCTTGCCGAAGATCATCTCGATCATCTCGTCTCGGTGTACTCCCAGCCGGGTGCATTCACGGCATCCCTGGCCTGGTATCGGGTCGGTGCGGGAGGAGTCGCCCGCATCGCCGCCGAACGCGCGCCTGAGCCCGCCCAGCGCATCACCGTGCCTACCACTGTGCTCTGGCCGGAGAATGACGCGTTGTTCCCGACGAGTTGGGCCGATCGGCTGACTGATTACTTCGCCGACCTGCGGGTCCAGCACGTCGAGGACGCGGGGCATTTCGTTCCGCTGGAGAGCCCGCGAACGTTCGCCACCGCCGTGATCCAAGCCGCGACTCGAGGCACCGCTGCCCGGCATTCGCCGTGAAGGGTTACGACGAGTCAGAATGAACGCCGTCGCCAACGAGTTCGCGCACGCCCTCGGCAGGTGAAACGAGCGCGAAAACGTCGGGCCACGAGCGCCGTCGATCAGGACCTCGTCGCCGGCGCGGTGATCAACGGCAAGTCCAGGGCGGTCAATACCCCGGCCGGGGCCGAAACCACCGCGGGCACCGCGTTCACGATCCGCATGGCGGTCGCCAGCAACGTCGCGTAGTTGTGGTCGCCGCGCGGGCTGGAGGTCACCAAATCCATGGCGTAGCACGGGTCGCCGGTGAGCTCCACCCGGTAGGAACCTTCGGGGTGGGCGGGCTGGGGCCAGTCCGGGCAAAGGTCTGGGCGCAGGCGGGTGACGTGTTCCAGCACCGTGACGACCCGGTCGCCGACCATGCCGCGCACCTCGAAACGCAGTGCGGCGGCTGTGCCTTCGGCGATGTGGCCGGTGGCGATGTCGAAGGATTCGGGTGCGGGGACGCGCTCGTAGGTCTCGGTGACGGCGTCCAGCGTGGCCCCGATGCCCGCGGCGAGCTGGCGCACCACGCTCCCCCACGCCAGCGAGAGCACGCCGGGCTGCAACAGCATCGGCGTCTCGTCCAGCGGTTTGCCGAAGCCCATGATGTCGACCATGACCGCGCGGTTGTCGTAGCTGGCGTAGTCGACGATCTCCATGCATCGCAGCTGATCGATGCGCAGACAGGTGCCCGCGAGCGCCAGCGGCAGCAGGTCGTTGGCGAAACCGGGATCGATGCCGTTCACCCAGAGCGACGAATCTCCTTGCGCCGCAGCCTCTTGCACCGGCTTCAGCAGCTCGTCCGGGAGCACGCCGTACGGGTACTGGAAGAACACCGGCGCGCACGCGACCACGTTGACGCCCGCCGCGAGCAGCATCCGCAGGTCCTCGATGGCCTCGGGCAGCCGGTTGTCGGTCATCGAGCAGTAGACGACGCAGTCGGGCCGGTCGGCGAGAAGCGCGTCGACGTCGTTGGTGGCGGCGACGCCGACGGAACGGTCGAGCCCGGCGAGAGTGCCCGCGTCCGTCCCGGCTTTCGCGCCGGAGACCCACACGCCGGTCAGTTCCAGGTCGGGGTTGGCGATGATGCCCGCCAACGCGTGGTGGCCGACATTGCCTGTGCCCCATTGCACTACGCGATAGGTCATGTCACAGATCCGGGATCGGGAGGTCGAGGTTGGGGCTGATGAGTCCGCCGTCGGGCTCGAGCACCTTGCCGGTGAGGTACTTGCCCGCCGGGGACACCAGGTAGAGCGCGGCGGCGGCGATGTCCTCCGGTTCGCCGATGCGGTGCAGCGGCGTCTTGGTCTCCAACTGGGTGCGCATGGCGTCGTTCGCCGCGACCACCTCGAGCGACGAGGTGAGGATCGAGCCCGGCGCGATGGCGTTGACCCGGATGCGCGGATTCAGGTCCAGCGCGGCCAGCCGGGTGTAGTGCGCGAGTGCGGCTTTCGCGGTTCCGTAGGCGGCGAAGGCGCGTCCCGGCAACCGGCCCATGGTCGAGGTGATGTTGAGAATCGAACCGCCGGCCGCCGTTTCCAGGATGTGCGGCACCGCGGCGCGCACCAAGGCGTGCGCATTGCCGACGTTGAACGCGAACGCCTCGGCCATCGCCTCGGGCGTGGTGTCCAGCAGCGGGCACGGCAGCGCGCCGCCGACATTGTTGACGACGATGTCGAGCCTGCCGAACCGGTCCACCGCCGTGGCGGCCAAGCTCGCGGCCGCGTCGGCGTCGCTCAGATCGGCGGGCACCACGTGGGCTCGCCTGCCGACCGCCGCGATCTGTTCGGCGACCTCGTCCAACTGGCCCTTGGTCCTGGCCGCGACGAGCACGTCCGCACCGGCCTCGGCGAACGCGAGGGCGATCGCCCTGCCCAGCCCGCGTCCTGCGCCGGTGACGACGGCGACCTGTCCGTCGATGCGAAACCGATCGAGAATCATCCGCGCTCCGATCTGGTGTCGAATATTCGACACTCAATGACTTATATTCGTCATCGTAAGTCGACGACCCCACCGGCACAAGGGAATGACCGATGCAGCCCACCGAACTCGTCCCCGACGACGACGCGCGCCGTTCGCCGTCTCCGCCGACCCGCCGCGTAGTCGAGATCGTGTCGTTGCTGGCAACAGCCAACGAGCCACTGCCGGTCGCGACAATCGCCGAACGCCTCGGCATCGCGAGGGCCACGGCCACCGCCGTGCTCGCCGAGCTCGACGCCGCGGCCTGGGTGGTGCGCGTGCCGGAGCGCGGCTACCGCGTCGGACCCGCTCTCGTGGCGCTCACCACCGCCCGGCTGCCGCGCGGGGTCGGCGATCTCCTCACCGGGTTGACCGCGAAGACCGGCTGCGGCGCGACGCTCAGCCGCATCGAGCCCGATCACCTCACCGTTCTCGACGTCCGGCACGGCCAGGACCGCACGGTGCCCGGCATACCGGTCGGCCACCGCATTCCGCTGCAATTCCCCGCGGGCGCGGCCGTCATGCCGTGGCGTTCGGCGGCCGAGCAGAACACCTGGCTGGGCACCACCGCCGAGCCGGACCGCCGCACCGCGAGCACCTTGCTCACGCTGGTGCGCGAGCGCGGCGTCGCCCTGTTCCGCCCGCGCGCCGACGACGCCGGGCTGGTCGACCTGCTCGCCGATCTGCTCGCGGCGGCGGGCAGCGAACTGCTGCAACCGAATCTGCGCGCGCGGGCGCTGCGCCAGCTGGCCGCGCTCACCGCGCGCCCGTTCACCAGGAGCGAGCTGGACTCCGACGCCGACCTGCCGCTGAGCTATCTCGCCGCGCCGGTGTTCGACGCGAACGGATCGGCCTCCTTCGAAGTGCAGCTCGGTCCGCTGCGGACCAGCACGTCCAAACCGGAACGCGACGACTACATCGCCGCGACGCTGACCACCGCACGAGCGCTGACGGCGGCTATCGCGGCGCAGTGAACGTCCGGACTGTGCGAGCGCTCAGTTCGTGAGCGCGTGCTCCGCACCGCGATGCAGTGGCACCGGCGCGGTCTCGCGCGCGGTGTCCCGGCTGATCCCCTTGGCGGCCGAATTCGCCTGTTCCAGTTGCGATTTGCGATCGAACAGCGTCTTGGTGAGCACGCACGCCAGGTCCGCGTCGAGATCGTCGCGGACCAGCAGCACGTTCGGGACGACGATGGTCGCCGCGTCGGCGGGCAGTCCGTAGGTGGCGGCGGGGATCGTGCCCGGCTCGTATACCGGGTTCACCGTGCGCAGGCGCGGGGCGAGGTCGGCGATGTCGAGGAAGCGGACCTTGTCGCGGGCCGAGGTGAACAGGTCGGTGATGCCGGGGGTGGGCAGGCCGCCGGAGAAGAACATGGCGTCGATGGAGCCGTCCTTCATGCCGTCGACGGTCTTGGTGAGATCGAGCCGCTGCGCGGAGATGTCGCGCTCGGGGTCGAGACCCGCGGCGGTGAGCACCCGGTGTGCGATGACCTCGGTGCCCGACTTCGGCGATCCGGTGGAGACGCGCTTGCCACGCAGGTCCGCGACCGAGGAGATGTTCGCCCCGGTACGCACGATCACCTGGGTGTAGTTCGGATAGAGCCGCGAAAGCGCCTGCACCGGTTGCTTATTGCCGTCGAAACTGCCCGTGCCGAGCACCGCGTCGGCGGCGGTGTCGGCCAGCGAGAACGCCACCTGATAGGTGCCCGCCACCAGCTGCTGGATGTTCTGCACCGACGCGCCGGTCTCCGCCGCGGTGGCCTTCACCGTGCCTCCGGTGGCCTGCGCGACCTGCTCGGCGTAGGCGTTGCCGAGCGCGAAGTACACGCCGGTGGCGTTGCCGGTCGCGATGCCGACGCGCGAGTCCCGCGTCACCTCGCAGGTCACCGCGCCGCCCGCGTCGGTGCGTGGTGCGTCCTGGCGGCCACCGCAGCCGGCCAGCAGTCCGGCCGTCACGGTGGCGACGGCGACAATCGTTGCGACTCTTCTCACTTCGTCCTCCTTCGGGAGAGCATCGTGTACCCGGCGGCGGCCGCTAGCGCGGCGAGCCCAATGACCAGCGCGGCGGGTTCCAGGTACAGCAGCGCCAGTCCGCCCGCCCCGGCGAGCACGCGCGCGGGTGTTGGTGTCCGGCCGATTCCCAGGAGCCAGCCGCCGCTGGCGGCGGCGAGTGCGGCGACGCCGAGGCAGGCCACGACGCTCGTCCACAGCACGTCGAGGGCGGGGCCGGTGCCGAGCAGGTGTTCGCCGGATTCGGTGAGCACGAACACGATCGGCACCAGGAACGCGGGCAGCGCGTACTTCAGCGCCTGCCACATGGTCGGCACCGTGCGGCCGCCGGTGACGGCCGACGCGCCGACCGCGGCCAGCGCGGTCGGCGGGGTGACCTCGGAGAGCACCGAGTAGTAGAAGACGAACATGGCCGCGGCGGGCGCGGGCACGTCCAGGGCGAGCAGCGCGGGCCCGATGATCGCCCAGCCGATGATGAACGAGGCGGTGACCGGCACGGCGAGACCGAGCAGAGCCAGGGCGACGGCGGCGAAGACCACCGTGCAGGCGAGCACCACGGTCTGGTTGTCCGACAGTGCCGAGGCGAATCGCACCAGCAGCGCGGCCAATTGGGCGCCGAGCCCGGTCTTGGTGGTCATCGCGGTGATCACGCCCGCCGCCGTGCACACCGCGACCACGGGAAGCGCGGAACGGACGCCGTCGCCGAGCGCGTGGAAGATCGCACGCGGAGAGCGAGCGAGGCCGCGGGTGCGCGCGTCCAGGAACGACAGGACGAAGGCCAGCGCGGTGGCGTAGACGACGGCCCGCGTGGCGCTGACGTCGAGGAGCAGCAGCACCACGATCACGATCAGCGACAGGAAGTGGTAGCCGAAGCGGGCCAGCAGTTTCCACGCCGACGCGCCGCCGATTTCCACCGGACGCGTGCCGAGCCGCCTGGCATCGATCTCCACGGCGAGCAGGATGCCCAGGTAGTACAGCACGGTCGGGATCAGTGCCCAGCCGAGCACGGTCACGTAGGAGACCTCGAGGTACTCGGCGACGATGAAGGCCGCCGCGCCGAGCGTGGGCGGCGACAGGATCGCGCCGACGCCCGCCGCGGCCAGCATGCCGCCCGCCTGCTCCGGGGGATATCCCGCCCGCCGCAGGATCGGCCAGGTCACCGCGCCGACGCTCACCGCCGTGGCGGTGCCCGAGCCGGACACCGTGCCGAGCAGGAAGCCGGAGGCCACCGCCGTGCGCCCGGCGGCACCGCGCGAACGGCGGAACGCGGCCACCGACAGATCGACGAAGAACTGTGCTGCGCCAGAGAATTCGAGCACCGCGCCGTACAGGGTGAACAGCACGATATAGGTGGCCGCGACGTCGAGCGGGGTGCCGTAGAAGCCGCTGCCCGAGTTGTACAGCGCGTCGACGATCTGCCCGAAGTCCAGCCCCGAGTGCGCGATGGTCCACTGCTGCGGCAGCAGCCCGCCGTAGTAGCCGTAGGCGAGGAACGCCAGGCATACGACGGGAAGCACCCATCCGGTGGTCCGGCGACATGCCTCCAGCACCAGCACGAGCAGCACCGTGCCCATGGCGACGTCCACGGGGTCGAGCAAGCCCTGCCGATCCAGGAACGCGTCGTATCCGCCTCCGCCGGAACCGATGTCGAACGGCAGCACCGGATACAGACAGACCACCAGCGCCAGCGCCGCCAGCCCCCAGTCCAGCGCACCTGGACCGGAGGACCGGTCGAGCAGCCGCAGGCCCGAGCGGTAGGCGAGGAACACCAGCGGCAGCGTGCCCGCGAGGAACACCACCAGGTAGTACTGACTCCCCTGCGGCAGCGGCCGGAAAACCTGCCACACCGCGAGAATCGCGACCGCGAACGCCACGGCCGCGACCACCCGCTCCGGCCACCCGCTCAGTTCGCGAGCGGGCCGCTCGGCGTCGTCCACCTCGAGCGTGTCGAGCGGCGGGCGCTGCCGCTGATCAGGCGACTCCTCGTCGAGCCGAGGGTCCCGCGTGTCGGACATCGTGCGACGATATCAACGCGGCGCGTCCGATTCGCCCGATTTCACGACGAAGATGTTCCCGCGGGCTATCGATCCGAAATCTTTGCGGAATCATGAGGTTCGTACAGCACGACCGACCACGGCGTGCCCGGCGTCGCTTCGAGCGCGGCGCGGCGCTCGTGCGGTCCGGTGACCGGGTCCGCGAGTGCGACGCCCGCGCCGCGCAGCGCGGCCACGGCGGCGTCGAGATCGGCGACCTTGACCGACAGCGCGGCCGCGTCCCCTTCCCGGTCGGACCCCGCGACCATGATTCGCGACGGCCCGACGTCGAACTGCGCCCACCGATCGCCGTCCACGAAGGTGGGTGCGACACCGAACAGCGCGGTGAGCAGCGCGACGGTGCCGGGCAGGTCGCCGGTGGGCAGGATCGTGCCGATCCGGTCGATGCTCATTCGTCACTCCCGAAGGCGCGGCGGACGGCCGAAAATGCCGCGGCGGCAGCCACTTCGGCGTCCGGAAGGTGATCGGCCATGCTCACGAAACCGTGGAATTCCCCGTCGTAGCGAACCATTTCGGTGGGAACACCCGCCGCGAGCAAGCGGGCGGCGTATGCCTCTCCCTCGTCGCGCAGCGGATCGAACTCGGCGGTGAGGACGTGGGCGGGCGGCAGTCCGGCCAGATCGGCCGCGCGCGGCGGCGCGGCGTAGGGGTTGTCGCCGTCGCCGTCAGGACCCAGGTACTGCTCCCAATACCACCGCAGGTGCGCGGCCGTGGTGAAGTACCCGTCGGCGTTGTCCCGGTACGAGGCGGTGTCGCAGGCCGGATCCAGCATCGGGTAGATCAGGAGTTGATGCGCGAGTGCCGGGCCGCCGCGGTCCCGGGACATCAACGCCGTCACGGCGGCCAGATTGCCGCCGGAACTGTCCCCCGCCACCGCCATTCGCGCGGGATCGCCGCCGAACTCCGTGGCGTGGTCCGCGACCCAGCGCACCACCGCGTAGGCATCCTGTGCAGCCGCGGGGAACCGGTGTTCGGGAGCCTGGCGGTAGTCGACAGAGACCACGATCGCGCCGATGCCGTTCGTCATCGTCCGGCAGAACTGGTCGTGGCTGTCCAGGCTGCAAATGGTGAATCCGCCACCGTGGCAGAAGACCACCACCGGCAGGCCGGGCCCGGCGTCGGCGGGCCAGTACATCCGCACCGGCACCTCCCGCGCTCCGTCCGGTCCCGGCACCGTCCGCTCTTCGACCCGGCCGACCGGGATCGGTTCGACCGCCGCCGCGGGCCGCGCCGCCAGCAGACGACGGGCCTCGGCGGCGTCGAGTACCTCGGTGCCGAGCTTCGGGAAGGAGGCCGAGGCCAGCTCCACGATGGCGCGGGCTTCGGGTTTCAACGGCACGATCCGCCCCTCACTCCGCGCCCGGCAGCTGCGCGCCGGGCGGGATGAACTGCCCGGCGGACAGTCCGCCGTCGATGGCGAGCTCCGCGCCGGTGACGAACGCCGAGGCGTCCGAGGCGAGGAAGGCGACCAGATCGGCGACCTCGCCGGGCAGCCCGACGCGCCCGAGCGGCAGCGCGGGGAAACTCCCAGGGCCCGTGCTCAATCCGAGGTGACCGATCATCGGCGTGTGGATCGGTCCCGGATGCACCGAGTTCACCCGGATGCCAGCGGGACCGAGCTCGAGCGCCGCGGTCTTCGTCAGTCCGCGAAGTCCCCATTTGGACGCGCCGTAGGCGGCATGCCCCATCAGACCTTGCAGGCCTGCCTGCGAGGAGATGTTCACGATGGACCCGCCGCCCGCCGCGGCCAGCGGACCGGCCACGGCCTTGATGCCGAGGAATGAGCCGACCAGGTTGACCCGCAGAATCCGTTCCAGCTCTTCGGCACTCGTGTCGGTCAGCGCCTTGGCGGTGTAGATCGCGGCGTTGTTCACCAGCGCGTCGAGGCGGCCGAACTCGCGTTCGGCGGTCCGCACCGCCGCCGCCCACTCGGCTTCGCTGCTCACGTCGTGCGTCACGAAACGCGCCGCGTCGCCGAGGGATTCGGCTACCGCCTCGCCTTCGTCGGCCAGCACGTCGGTGATCACCACGCGCGCGCCGAGCTCGACGAAAAGCCGCGCCTCGGCCTCGCCCTGCCCGCGGGCCGCGCCCGTGATGATCGCGACTTTGCCATCGAGAGAGGTCATCTCACGCCTCGTTCTTCCTGCTGTAATGTCCGTTCCGGCTCGCTGCGCTCGCTCGGAAGTGCGGAATCACCGTCTCGCCCCAGTGCCGGATGGTCTCCAGGCACGCTTCCTGCGGCACAGTGCCCATCTGGATCAGGCACAGGATCTCGTCCGCGCCCGCCTCCTTCAGCCGTTCCACGTAGGCGATGGCGTCCTCCGGCGCGCCGTAGGCGTGTTCGGCGTTGAACACCGAGGTGGCGCCCGCCTTCACCGGAATCTTGGCCTCGTGCAGGTAGGCCACATGGTCGTCGGCGGCCTGCGCGAGGGCGGCCATCTCGTCGGCGTTCGGGTCGACGGCCTCGTCCGGCACCGGGCCCGCGCCGTACCAGTGCTTGATCGACTGGGCGAAGAACCGCTGGCCGCGCGCGCCGATCTGCTGGGCCTTCTCGCGATCCTCGAGCACGATGGTCGGGCAGAGCGCCGCGAAGTGATCGTTGACGACGGTCGAGACGAACTTCTCGCCGGTGCGCTCCGCGATGGCCTGGTCGTAGGTGCGGCGCAGCTCGGCGATCTCCTCGACGCCTGCGAAACCGAGCACGAGCGCGCCGATTCCGTAGTCGGCGGCCAGCTTCAGGGTGTCCTTCTTGGTGCACGCCATGAACAGCGGCGGGTGCGGCAGCTGGATCGGTCGCGGCAGCATCGGGTGCGGGTCGATGTCGAGCAGTTCACCGTGCCATTCGAATTCGCCCTCGGGGTCCTGCCACGCCTTGCCGATGATGCGCAGCGACTCCTCGACCTCCTGGTAGGTGCGGTCGGGGTCGACGCCGCACATGGAGGTCTCCTGCGGGGTCGCGCCGCGGCCCGCGCCCAGGTTCACCCGGCCGTTGGAAAGCACGTCGAGCATGGCGGCGCGTTCGGCGGCGCGCACCGGGTGGTTGAAGTTGAACGGCATGCAGACCACGCCGTGGCCGATCCTGATACGTTCGGTGCGCGCGGCCACCCAGGTGAGGAAGATCTCCGGGGCGCTCATGTGCGCGTACCACTTCAACCCGTGATGCTCCACGGCCCAGACGGTGTCGAAGCCCATCTCCTCGGCCAGCACGGCCTGCTCGACGCAGTCGCGCAGCACCTGCCGTTCGTGCTCGGCCGACGGGTCGGTCATCTGCGCCTCGAAGATCATCGAGAATTTCATGCATTGCCTCCACTTCTCAATATGCCTATTAGGAATATTTCCGATGCTGCCGTTGAGGTCAGGTGCATGTCTCGCTGGATGAGACTGCGCACGACCGCGCCGATGCCCGGGTCCTAGCTTCGAAGCGAGGCAGCAGAAAGGAAGGACCGCAGTGGGTCGACTCGAAGACAAGGTCGCGCTGATCACCGGTGGCGCGCGCGGTATGGGCGCCGAACACGTGCGCCGCTTCGTCGCCGAAGGCGCGCGGGTGGTGTTCGGCGATGTGCTCGACGAGCAGGGCGCGCAGCTCGCGGCCGAGCTCGGCGCGGCCGCCCACTACGTGCACCACGACGTGACCAGCGAAGCCGACTGGACCGCGGCGGTCACCGCCGCGGTCGAGACGTTCGGCAAGCTCGACGTGCTGGTGAACAACGCCGGCATCCTCCGCTTCCAGAGCATCGCGGACATGAGCCTGGCCGATTTCAGCACCATCATGAACGTCAACGTGACCGGCACCTGGCTGGGCATCAAGACCGCGGCCCCGGCGCTCACCGCGGCGGGCGGCGGCTCCATCGTCAACATCTCCTCGGTCGAGGGATTCATCGGGGCGGCGGGGCTTTCCGCTTACAGTGCAAGCAAATTCGCGCTGCGCGGCATCACCAAGTCGGCCTCCCGCGAGCTGGGCAAGGCGGGCATCAGGGTGAATTCCGTACACCCCGGCGGCATCGCAACGCCGATGACCGCCAACGCGTCCTCCGGCGTGGACGGCGACAAGTTCTTCGCCGGACTGCCGATCCCGCGCTGGGGCAGGCCGGAGGAGGTCACCGAGGCGGTGGTCTTCCTGGCCTCCGACGCCGCGGGCTACTGCACCGGCACCGAGGTCGTCGTCGACGGCGGCATGCTCACCGGCGCGGGCTACTGAACGAGAAAGGCAGACCGATGTCTGAGCAGAAGGCCACCGAGGCCGCCTACGACGTGGTGGTCGTCGGTTCCGGCGCGGCGGGCATGACCGCCGCGCTGACCGCCGCCTACCGCGGTCTGTCGGTAGTGCTGATCGAGAAGAGCCGCAGCTTCGGCGGCTCGACCGCGCGCTCCGGCGGCGGCGTGTGGATCCCGAACAATCCCGTACTGGTGCGCGAAGGCGTGCCGGACAGCCCCGACCTGGCCCGCGTCTACCTGAAATCCGTGGTGGGCGACCGGGTTCCGCAGGCCAAGCAGGACGCGTTCCTGGACAACGGCCCGCGCATGATGACATACCTGAGCAGCCGCACCCCGCACCTGGAATTCGTCTACGACCGAGGCTACTCCGACTACCACCCGGAACTGCCCGGCGGTCTGGCCGAGGGACGCAGCATCGAGCCCGCCATCGTCGACGGCCGCCTGCTCGGCGACGACCTGGCGCTGATCAACCAGCCGACGATGTCCGGCCCGAAGGGAATCGCCTTCACCGTCAGCGATTTCCACGATCTGAACATGATCGCGCGCACCTGGAAGGGCAAGCGCACGGCGATGAAGGTCGGCGCCAAGGCGGTCGCGAACAAACTGCGCGGCCGCCTGCCGCTCAGCCTCGGCAAGGCGCTCGTCGCCCGGCTCTGGCTGGCGCTGCGCGAGGCGGGGGTGCCGGTGTGGCTGAACACGCCGCTCACCGAGCTGATCACCGAGGACGGCTCGGTGGTCGGCGTGCGCGCCGAACGCGACGGCGCGCCGATCGTGCTGCGGGCCCGGCGCGGCGTTGTGCTCGCCGCGGGTGGCTTCGAGCACAACCTGGAGATGCGTAAGCAGTTCTTCGCCGAGCCGGTGAGCACGGAGTGGACCGTCGGCGCCACCGAGAACGTCGGCGACGGTATCCGCGCAGGCGAAGAGATCGGCGCCGCGCTCGATCTCATGGACGACGCGTGGTGGGGCCCTTCGGTGCGCAACCCCGACGGCCCGCCGTTCTTCTGCCTGGCCGAACGCTCGCAGCCCGGCGCCATCATGGTCAACGACGCGGGCCTGCGGTTCACCAACGAATCGGCCAGCTACGTCGACGTGGTGCACACCATGTACGAGCGGCACGAATCCGGAATCGGCCACGTGCCTGCGCATTTCATCATGGACCAGCGCTTCCGCGACCGGTACCTGTTCCTCGGCACCTTCCCGAAGCAGCCCATCCCGCAGAAGTACTTCGACGCGGGCATCATCAAGAAGGCCGACACCCTCGCCGAACTCGCCGAGAAGATCGGCGTACCGGCCGACGCGCTCAGCGCCACCGTCCAGCGGTTCAACGGCTTCGCGCTGGCCGGACGCGACGAGGACTTCCACCGCGGCGAATCGGCCTACGACCGCTACTACGGCGACCCCACCGTGACGCCGAACCCGTGTCTGGCGCCGATCGAGAAGCCGCCCTTCTACGCCGTGGAGATGGTGCCCGGCGATCTCGGCACCAAGGGCGGCCTGGTCACCGACGAGCACTCCAGGGTGCTGTGCGCCGACGGCGCGCCGATCGCGGGACTGTATGCGGCGGGCAACAATTCGGCCGCCGTGATGGGCAACAGCTACGCGGGCGCTGGCGCGACCATCGGCCCGGCCATGGTGTTCGGCTACATCGCCGCCAACCACCTCGCCGATCTCGACCAGGCCGAGGCGTGAAGGGGCCGAGTGTGAAAGGACAGGACATGGACAGAGTTACCGGTAAGACGGTCATCGTGACCGGCGGCGCGCGGGGCATGGGCGCGGCGTTCGCGCGCAAGCTCACGAGCCAGGGCGCGTCGGTGGTGATCACCGACGTGCTCGCCGACGAGGGCAAGGCGGTCGCCGCCGAATTGGGCGAGCGGGCGCTGTTCCTGCCGCTGGACGTGACCGACGAAAACGCTTGGCAGTCGGTGGTCGCCGAGGCCGAGCGCGCCTTCGGTCCGGTATCCGGCCTGGTCAACAACGCGGGCATCGTGCACGTCGACCCGATCGAGAAACTCGCCGAAGCGGACTACCGCAAGGTGATCGACGTCAACCAGGTCGGCGTGTTCCTCGGCATGAAAGCCGTTGTGCCGTCGATGCGCAGGGCGGGCGGTGGCTCGATCGTGAACATCTCCTCCATCGGCGGCATCATCGCCTTCTCCAACATCCTCGGCTACGTCGCGTCCAAATGGGCGGTGCGCGGCATGAGCAAGGCCGCGGCGCAGGAGTTCGGCGCGGATGGAATCCGGGTCAACTCGGTGCATCCCGGCGTCGTGGCCACCGAGATGACCGCCGCCTCGGATCGTTCCCACTCGATGGTGCACGACCAGCCGCTGGCCCGCGCCGCCACGCCCGAGGAACTGGCCAACGTGGTGCTGTTCCTGATCTCCGACGAGTCGGCGTATTGCACCGGCGCGGAATTCGTCGCCGACGGCGGCTTCACGACCAAATGACACGAGGACAACTGCTGTGAAGAACTTCCAGGACAAGGTCGCCGTCATCACCGGCGCCGGGGCCGGCATCGGGCGGGCGCTCGCGCTCGAATTGGCGCGCAGCGGTGCGCGTCTCGCGTTGTCCGGCCGCGACCTGACCAATGTGAGCGAAACCGCCGCGCTGTGCGAGAAGGAGGGCGCGACGGCGCGCGCCTTCCGGCTCGACGTCACCGACCGCGCCGCGTTCTACGCGCACGCGGAGGAGGTGCGCGCTGCGTTCGGCCCGGCCAACCTGCTGGTCAACAACGCGGGCGTCTCGCTGACGGCCACCGTCGAGGAACTCACCTGGGAGGACTTCGAATGGATCGTGAACATCAACTTCTGGGGCGTCATGCACGGCACCAAGGCGTTCCTGCCGCAGGTGATCGCCTCCGGTGACGGGCACATCGCCAATGTCTCCAGCATGTTCGGCTTGGCCGCCTGCCCGAGCCAAGGCGCATACAACGCGACGAAATTCGGCATCCGCGGCTTCACCGACGCGCTGCGCCAGGAGATGAAGATCGCCGGGCATCCGGTCGGGGTGAGCAGCGTGCACCCCGGCATGGTGAAGACCGAGATCGCCTGGAAGGCTCGCGCCGGCGGCGAGCGCGACCGCGACGCACTCGCCGCCAACTTCGACCGGCTCGCCAAGACCACCGCCGAGGATGCCGCGAAGATCATCCTGCGCGGCATCCGAAAGGACAAGGCCAAGATCCTCGTCGGCGCCGACGCCCGCGTCATCGACCTGCTCCCCCGCCTCTTCGGCTCCGGCTATCAGCGCATCATCACGGCACAGATGAAGAACGAGGTCAACTGAGCAAACAAGGCGTTATGGGCCCGGGAACCGGTGGCAAGCTGGAGAGGTGCGTGCCCGGGATATCCGAATCGGGGAACTCTATATAGTCGAAGTGCCCCATCGGTTGCCCGCGCGCGCGGCCGGGCCGGGTGACGGTGGGTGGGAACTGTGGCGGCTGCGCGGATGTCGCTTCCGCGCCGTCGTCACCGCGCTCGACACCACCGTGCGACCCGCCGCCGTCGAAGCGCTCCGGGTGACGCGCCACAGTGTCGCCCGGGTCGACCTGTCCGCCGACCAGTCCGCCTCCCTCGGTCTCCCCGACGGCCGATACCACTTGCTGGGCATGATCTTCGACGACGACGGCCACCCCATCGAACTCCCCGACCTGGAACCGATCCGCGCCTGCGTCCGCTGGCTCTATCCCCTCGCCGAACAACGCCCGCCCGGCACACACCGCGACATCGACTTCCACCCCGCGCTCTGACGCCCACGGAAGTTGTTGCGGTCGGCGGCTTTTCGTCTCGAAGCCGGAAGCTCCGCCGGATCGCCCGCGGCGCGGAGGAGTTTGGCGGCGAGGGTGCGCAGGTGGACGGCCATCTCGGGTGGGTCGCGGACTTCGAACGGGAGGTCGAGGTACGCCCGCGCCGCGGACTCCTCGCTGCCCGCCACCCCGCCGAACGCGGCATGGCGCAGGCCGTCGGGCACGTCCTCAGTATGACCCGCAATGAGGACCGGAACCGTCCTCATTGCCGCCTACCGTGGCGCCGGTGAACGCAGAGACCATGGAGATCGTCGGCGCCAGGGTGCACAACCTGCGCGACGTCACCCTCCGTATTCCCAAGGGCAAGATCGTCGTCTTCACCGGGGTATCCGGTTCCGGGAAATCGTCGGTGGTGTTCGGCACCGTCGCGGTGGAGTCGCAGCGCCAGCTCAACGAGACCTTCACCTGGTTCATCCGGAATCGACTGCCGAAATACGAGCGCCCCGACGCCGACGTCATCGACAATCTCGCGCCCGCGGTGGTGGTGGACCAGAAACCGATCGGCGGCAATTCCCGCTCCACCGTCGGCACCATGACCGACATCCACTCGATCATCCGCGTGCTGTTCTCCCGGCACGGCGTGCCGAGCGCCGGTGAGGCGAGCCGGTATTCGTTCAACGACCCGGAGGGCATGTGCCCGGAGTGCGGCGGGCTCGGTCATGTGGTGCGGCCGGATCTGGACAAGCTGCTCGACACCGGGAAATCGTTGAACGAGGGCGCGATCCGGTTCGCCCCGTTCGCGATCGGCACCTTCCAGTGGCAGATCTACGCCGAATCCGGCCTCTTCGACCCGGACAAGCCGCTGCGCGACTTCACCGCCGAGGAGTGGGAGCTGTTCCTGCGCGGCAACGGCTTTCGCGTGCCGCGGCTGAACAAGACCGGTTCGATGGGACACAACGCCTACGAGGGCCTGCTGGAACGCTTCGACCGGCTCTACATCAAACGCGACCTCAGCGCGCTGTCGGAGAAGAACCGCGCGGCGGCGCTGGCGGTGGTCGGCGAACAGGTCTGCCCGTCCTGCGGCGGGGCGCGACTGAACGAAGCCGCGCTGGCGAGCCGCATCGACGGGCTCGGCATCGCGGACTACGGCCGGATGGAGGTGACGGATCTCGTCGACGTGCTCGCGGCGATCGACGATCCGGTGGCCGCGCCCATCGCGAGCGCGGCGATCGCCCGGCTGCGTCGCGTCGAGGATGTCGGCCTCGGCTACCTGTCCCTCGACCGCGAGACCGCCACGCTGTCCGGCGGCGAGGCGCAGCGGCTCAAGGTCGTCCGCCACCTCGGGTCGAGCCTCACCGGCATGACCTACATCTTCGACGAACCGAGCGTCGGCATGCACCCGCGCGACGTGCACCGGTTGAACGATCTGCTGATCCAGTTGCGGGACAAGGGCAATTCGGTGCTCGTGGTCGAGCACTCGCCGGACGTCATCGCGGTCGCCGACCACGTGGTCGACATGGGTCCCGGGGCGGGCGGCGACGGCGGCACGGTCGTGTTCCAGGGCACTGTCGAGAAGCTGCGCACCTCCGGGACGCTCACTGGGGAGCGGCTGCGCCGGACGCGGCCGGTCAAGGACGACCCGCGCACGCCCGCGGGCTGGCTGACGGTGACCGGGGCCGATCGGTACAACCTGAAGAACGTGACCGCGCGCTTTCCGGTCGGCGTGCTGACCGCCGTCACGGGCGTGGCCGGATCGGGCAAGAGCACGCTCGTCTCGGGCGCGTTCCTGGCCGCGCACCCGGACGCGGTGGCGGTCGACCAGTCGGCGATCGGCGGGTCGCGGCGGTCCAGCCCCGCGACGTATCTCGGCATCATGGACCGGCTGCGTGCGCTGTTCGCGGCGGCGCACGGGGTGAAGCCCGGGTCGTTCAGCTTCAATTCCGCCGGCGCCTGCGCCAAATGTGGCGGCGCGGGAATCATTTTCACCGATCTCGCGTACATGGATCCGGTGACCACGGTGTGCCGGGCCTGCCACGGCAGACGGTATCGCCCCGAGGTGCTCGGTTACACGGTGCGCGGTGCGTCGATCGCCGACGTGCTCGACATGACCGCCTCCGAAGCCATCGACTTCTGGCGCGGGCGCGACCGCATCCTGACGCCGCTGCGGGCACTGCGCGACGTCGGGCTCGGGTACCTCACCCTCGGCCGTTCCCTCAGCTCGCTGTCCGGCGGCGAACGCCAGCGCCTGAAGCTCGCCGATCACCTGCACCGCCGCGGCGGGGTGTACGTACTGGACGAACCGACCACCGGACTGCACATGGCCGACGTGGACACCCTGATGGCGCTGCTGGACCGGCTGGTGGACGGCGGCAACACGGTGATCGTCATCGAGCACGACCTCGAGGTGGTGAAACGGGCCGACTGGGTCGTCGACCTGGGACCCGACGGCGGCAAGCACGGCGGCGAGATCGTTTTCGCGGGGACCCCCGCCGACCTCGTGGCAGACCGGCGGTCGATCACCGCGGATTACTTGCGCCGCCATCTCGCCGCCGCGGCCTGACGACCGCGCTCGTCCTGCTGAACGGGACGGCGGGTACGCACCTCCGACGCGCACGGGCAGGCTGAAAGGCGCGCCGATGCTGTGCCGTTCGCCTGGCACGCCGGTGTGCCGTTCATCAGGCACGCCGGTCGTCGGCCCGCGTGCCCCGCCGACCGCGGTGGTGAGTCGAGAACGTGAACCAAGAGGAGTGACATGACGACCGGAGTGGAGCCCGTGGAGCGACCCCGAAGCGCCCTGGAGAGCACCGCACCGTCCGTTGCCGAACTCGACGGCACCTGCGCGCTGAGCCGTGACCGCATCGGCGGCAAGGCGTGGAGCGTCGACCACATGCGGGCGCTCGGCCTTCCGGTGCCGCCCGCGTTCGCCGTCACCACCGAGGGCTGGGCCGACTTCCGCGCACGCGGTGCGCTGAGCGAGGAGATCTGGCTCCAGGTGCGGGCCGGCGTCGCCGGGCTGGAGCGCGGCACCGGGCGGCGTTTCGGCGACACCCGGCGTCCGCTGCTGGTGTCGGTGCGTTCCGGCGCGGCGGTGAGCATGCCCGGCATGATGGACACCGTCCTCAACCTCGGCATCAACGACGAGGTGGAGCGGGCGCTCGCCGCCGAGACGCGCAACCCGGGATATGCCGCGGACACCCACCGCCGCTTCCGCTCGCAGTACCGCGAGATCGTGCTCGGCGACCCCGAGGGCGCGGTCCCGCTCGACCCGTGGGAGCAGCTGCGCGGCGCCGTCGCCGCGGTCTTCCGGTCGTGGGATTCCGCGCGGGCCAAGACCTATCGCCGCAGCCGCGGCGTCTCCGACGACCTCGGCACCGCGGTCACGGTGCAGGCCATGGTGTTCGGCAATCTCGACGCGCTCTCCGGCACCGGCGTGCTGTTCTCCCGCAATCCGAACACCGGCGAGCGCGCCGTGTTCGGCGAGTGGCTGGTCGGCGGTCAAGGTGAGGACGTGGTCTCCGGCCGCACCACCCCGCGCCCGCTCGACGAGCTCGCGGTCACCATGCCCGACGTGCACGAGCAGCTGCTCGCCGCCGCCGACCTGCTGGAACGCGACGGCCGCGACATCCAGGACATCGAATTCACCGTGGAATCCGGCAGGCTGTGGCTGCTGCAATCGCGGCCGGCGAAGCGCTCGGCCCGCGCGGCGGTGCGCGCCGCCGTCGCCATGGCCGGCGAGGGTCTCATCGATCCGGCGACGGCGCTGCGCCGCGTCGAGGCCGAGCAGGTGCGCACGGTGCTGCGACCGGCCTCCGGCGCGGAGACCGATCGGCCGCCGCTGGCCCGCGGCGAGTCGGCCTGCCCCGGCTTGGCCTCGGGTGTCGTCGTCACCGATCCGGACGAGGCCGAAACCCGCGCCGCCGCGGGCGAAGACGTCGTGCTCGCCCGGCCGACCACCAGTCCCGACGATCTGCACGGCATGATCGCGGCACGGGCCATCGTGACCGAACTCGGCGGAGCCACTTCACATGCCGCGCTGGTGAGCCGGGAACTGGGCAGGCCGTGCGTGGTCGGCTGCGGCCCCGGCGTGGTGGCGGCGCTCGCCGGACAGGTGGTCACCGTCGACGGCGGCGCGGGCGCGGTGTGGCTGGGCGAGATCGCCGGAAAGGCCGTCGACCAGAGCGTGATCGAGGACGTGGCGCAGCTCGCCCGCTGGGCCGCGGTGTCGCCCGACGAACTGGTCGGCCTGCTCGCGGCACGCTCCGCCGATGCCGAAATTCCCTCGTCCGCAACGCATTCGATCGAGAATGGACGGATGACAGCAGGGACTTCGCCTGCGTCCGATCACGCTCTGCCGCACACCACCCCGCGCGACGGCCGGACGCAGCAGCACACCACCCCCATTCCCCTCCCCGCCTCCGACCTCGACCTGCTTCGCCTGATCGGCATCAAGGGCCGGGTCGCCCCCGACGCCGTCGCGGACAGCCTCGCGGACGATGCGGCCGAGACCGCCTGCGCGGATCTGGTCGCCCGCGGATTGTGCGCGACCACCCCGGTCGGCGTGCGGCTCACGCCGGAGGGCCGCGGCGAGCTCGCCCGCCTGCTCATGGCGGAGCGAGAAACGGTGGACCCCACCGTGATCGCGGCGGCCTACGACGAATTCTGCGTGTACAACGTCGAACTCAAGGAAATCATCACCGCCTGGCAGATGAAGGACGCGGCGACCGTCAACGACCACTCCGACACCGCGTACGACACCGCCGTGCTCGACCGCCTGCGCGCCGCGCACGGCCAGGTCGCTCCGCTGGTACGCCGGATCGGCGAGATCGCGCCGCGTCTGGCGCGCTACGCGGGCCGCTTGGAGCGCGCGGTGCAGCGCATCGACGGCGGCGATCACACCTGGGTGGCGCGCCCGATCATGGACAGCTACCACACCGTGTGGTTCGAGCTGCACGAAGATCTCATCGGCCTGTGCGGGCTCAGCCGCGCCGACGAGGCCGCGGCGGGCCGGGCCCACTGACGCGCCATGCACACCGACAGTTCCTTGCGGCGATGGGTCGAGTTCGCCGAGATCGACAACGTTCGCGACCTCGGCGGGCTGCCGGTGCCCGGCGGCGGCGTCACCCGCTTCGGCGCGGTGTACCGCGCCAGCACCCCGCAGCACCTGACCGAGGACGATCTGGTCCTGCTGACCGGCCGGGTGGGTCTGCGCACCCTGATCGACCTGCGCAACCCCGACGAGGTCGAGCGGGAAGGCTACGGACTGCTCACCGGCGCGGATGTCCGATTGGTCAACCTGCCCGTGCGGAAGGCGGCGGCGACCACCGTCACCCCAGCCGATCTGGTGCCCGACAGCAAGCACTACGACCTGGTCGCGCTCTACCGCGAACTCCTCGACGGCAGCGTCGAATCCGTGCTCACCGCCGTGCGGCTGATCACCGACACCGATCGCCATTCGGTGGTCTTCCACTGCGCCGCGGGCAAGGACCGCACGGGGGTCCTCGCCGCGGTGTTGCTGGACGCCGTCGGCGTGCCCGCGGAAGTGATCGCGGCGGACTACGCCCTGTCCGGCGAGCGGATGGCGCGGGTGCGCGCCCGCCTCGACGCGTTGCCGTCGTATCACGGGCTGCCACCCGTGCGCACCGGAATCCTCGCGGTGGAACCCGGCGTGATGATCGGGTTCCTGGAACGGCTGCGGGCCGATCACGGCGGCGCGGCGGGCTGGCTGCGCGCGCACGGTCTCGGCGACCGCGAGCTGGCGGATCTGCGCCGGGCGCTCGTCGAGAGCTGATCGCACCGGTCCCGCGCGGCGTGTCCGTAACCAACCGGACCCGTCGCGAGCCGCGCGGCGGGATCATGGTCGTATGGCGACGCGCGAAGTGGTGCGAGCGGGCCGGTTCACCAGGATCTACGACCCCAGTGCGGGCGAGGCGCACCCGTGGTACATCAACGACCACACCATCGTCCAGGGCCGGGACGGCGGCTGGCACCTGTTCGGCATCACCCACCCCGAGCCCGCCGACCCGTTCCACGAGATCGAGTTCGCCCACGCCACCGCGCCGGACCTGCACGGCCCGTGGACCAAACGGCAGCACGCGCTCCGGGTCGATCCCGGCTACCACGGTGAAACCCACCTCTGGGCTCCGTACGTGATCCGTTCCGGCACAACATATTTCATGTACTACGCCGCGGGCGGCGCCGACCGGACCAGGGCGGCGATCAATCTGGCCACCTCCACCGACCTGGTCCGCTGGGAGCGCGCGCCGGGCGGGCCGCTGTTCCGCGACGGCTACGACGCCCGCGACCCGATGGTGCTGCGGATCGGCGAGAAGTGGGCGATGTACTACTGCGCGACGGGCACGCCCGCGGGCGGTCACCACGTCGTCGCCTACCGGCTCAGCACCGACCTGTGGCACTGGGGCGAACGGCACATCGCCTATGCCGATCCGATGATCGGCACCGAGGCGGGCAACACCGAGTCGCCGTTCGTGGTGCGGCACGAAGACCGCTGGTACCTGTTCATCGGTCCGCGGCCCGGCTATGTCGGCACCGATGTCTTTCGCAGCGACAACCCTTTTCGCTTCCGCATCGGCGACAAGATCGGTCACGTGGGCGCCCACGCCGCCGAGATCGTGCGTGATGCGGGACGCTGGTGGATCACCAGCGCCGGATGGGGGCAGGGCGGTGTGCATCTCGCGCCGCTGACGTTCCCGCGGCCGCCGGCGGGCATCGCCGTGCCGCGCTGATCGAGACGCGCCGTGGCGGCTCGACCGCTCGGTGACGATCCCGGCTCCGATTCGCCGAAAGAGGCCGATTCGGCTGGGTGGCCTGGTATCTGTTGAGCGAGTCGACTATCCGCCCACCCACCGCGGGAGGTAACGGCATGGCCCGTATCGGCGTGATCAGTGTTTCCGACGGCCGCGACTATGTGCACACCGGCATCGCGGACTTCATCCGGGCCACCGAGGACCGCCTCGTCGACGCCCTGACGGCGGCGGGACACGAGGTGGTGCGCGGCAGGGAGATCATCAGCGACAACGCCTTGGCCGGATCGGTGGCGCGCGAGGTGGCCGCCGCGGGCGTCGATCTCACCGTGCTGCACTACGCCGTCTGGGCGTTCCCGCACTTCAGCATGCTCGCCGCAGGCGCGACACCGGGGCCCCTGCTGTTGCTGTCGAACATCGATCCGGTGCAACCGGGCATGGTGGGGATGCTCGCGGCGGGTGGCGCGCTCGACCAGATCGGGCGCGCGCACACCAGGCTGTGGGGCGACCCGGCGGATGACGCGCTGATCGAGGCGATCGGGGTGCGCGCCACGGCGGCGGCGGCCGTCTCGGCGTTGCGCGGCAGCACTTTCGGTCGCATCGGCGGGCGGCCGATGGGCATGAACACCGCCGTCGCGAACACCGATCAGTGGCAGCGGTTGTTCGGCGTCGACGTCGAGGAGATCGACCAGTGGGAGATCGTGCGACGGGCCGAGACGGCCGACGCCGGTGAGGCGAAGGCCGCGCGGGAGTGGCTGGAGCGCCACGCCACCGTGCACTACGACGGCGCGAAACTCACCCCCGAGCTGCTGGAGCGCCAGATCCGCTCCTACCTGGCGATGCGCGAGCTGATCGCGCAGTGGCGGCTGGACTTCTCCGGCATCAAGGGCCAACCGGAGCTGACGCAGTATTTCGCGACGATGGACGTCACCGAGGCGTTCCTCAACGATCCCTACGACTGGAACGGCCGCAAGGAAACCCACGTCTGCGCCACCGAGGCCGACATGGACGGCGCGCTCACCATGCAGCTGCTCAAACACCTCGCGGGCACGCCCGTGCTCTTCGCCGACGTCCGGCACTATCACGCCGACCGCGACATCTGGGATCTGTGCAATTCGGGCCAGCACGCGACCTGGTTCGCCGCGCGCAGCGACGATCCCGCGGAGAACCTCGCCCGGGTGCACCTGTACCCGGAGGTGTTCTTCTTCCCCGCGGGCGGCGCTTCGGTGCACCACCTCGCGGCGCCCGGCACGATGACGCTTGCGCGGCTGACCCGCAAGGACGGCGATTACCGAATGCAGTTGATGCTCGGCGATTTCGAGACCTACGACGAGCAGACCAACGCCTCGCTGATGAAACAGTCCACCAGGGAGTGGCCGCACGCGTTCGCCCGGCTCGACGCCCGCGCCGAGGATTTCCTTTCCCGCTTCGGCGCCAACCACATTCACGCCGTCCCCGGCGACCACCGTGCGGCGGTGCGCGCGACCTGCGACCTGCTCGGCATCACGCTCGACGAGTTCTCCCGCGACCCGTCCGGCGACCAGCGATGACGGGCCGGCCCGGCCGCAGGGAACGGCGGTAACCCGATGTTCCTAGGCGTCGACATCGGCACCTCGGCCTCCAAAGGCGTGCTGGTGCGCGCGGACGGCACGGTCGCCGCGAGATCCGAACGCGCCCATTCCATCTCGACTCCGCGCCCGGGTTGGGTCGAGCACGACGCGGAGACGGTGTGGTGGTCGGACTTCGTCGCCATCGCCACGGATCTGGTGGCGGCCGCCGACAGCGAAGGGATCGAGGGGCTCGCGGTCTCCGGCATCGGGCCATGCCTGCTGCCCGCCGACGCGGCGGGCAATCCGCTGCGCCCGGCCATCCTCTACGGCGTCGACACCCGCGCCACCGTCGAAATC
Source organism: Nocardia xishanensis NBRC 101358 (assembly GCF_001613365.1). Taxonomy (GTDB): domain Bacteria; phylum Actinomycetota; class Actinomycetes; order Mycobacteriales; family Mycobacteriaceae; genus Nocardia; species Nocardia xishanensis. The sequence continues at coordinate 17,183 of NZ_BDCF01000004.1, read as the reverse complement.
GCGGAACTGAACGCGGAATTCGGCGCGGAGAAGGTGCTGGAGCGCGCGGGCTCGCCGCTGACCAGTCAGGCGGTGGGGCCGAAGCTGCGCTGGCTGGCCCGCCACGAACCGCGGGTCGCCGCAAGCACCGACCTGCTGCTGATGGCGAGTTCCTTTCTGGTGCACCGGCTCACGGGCCGGTACGTGCTCGACCACCAATCCGCCAGTCAGTGCGTACCGCTCTACGACCTGCGCAAGCGGGCGTGGGCCGCGGACTGGGCCGAGGCGGTGGCGCCGTGGCTGACGCTGCCCGAACTCGCTTGGCCCACCGAGATCGTCGGGCGGGTGAGCGCGACGGCCGCGGCCGCGACGGGTCTGCCCGCAGGGCTGCCGGTGACCACCGGAACCATCGACGCCTGGGCCGAAGCCGAGAGCGTCGGGGTGCGCGCGCCGGGCGACGCCATGATCATGTACGGCACCACGATGTTCCTGGTGCAGGTGCTGACCGAACCCGTCCCGCATCCCGGGCTCTGGGGCACCTGCGGAACATGGCCTGGCACTTACACTCTCGCCGCGGGCATGGCCACCTCCGGCGCGGTGACCGAATGGCTGCGCGATCTGGTCGGCGGCGACTACGCCGAGCTGGTCGCCGAGGCCGCCACGGTGCCCGCGGGCAGCAGGGGCCTGCTCGCGCTGCCCTATTTCGCCGGCGAGCGCACCCCGCTGTTCGATCCCGACGCCAGGGGTGTGATCGCGGGACTGACGCTGCGCCACGGCCGCGCCGAGTTGTACCGGGCGGCGCTGGAGTCGATCGCCTACGGCGTCCGGCACAACCTGGAGGCGATGACCGAGGCGGGCGGGCGGGCCGGGCGGCTGGTCGCCGTCGGCGGCGGCACCAAGGGCGGACTGTGGACGCGGATCGTCTCCGAGGTCACCGGACTGCCCCAGCAGCTGCCCGCCGACACGGTCGGGGCCTGCCTCGGCGACGCGATGTTGGCCGCCACCGCCGCCGGTCTCGACACCTCGGCGTGGAATCCGGTGGCCGACACCGTCGTCCCCGATCCGGCCCGCACCGCCGCCTACGAGCCGTACTACCGGCGCTATCGAGAGCTCTACTCCGCCACGGCCGAGATCGCGCATTTCCTCGCCGCCGAACAACGCCGGGCACACCCGCCTTCCTGATCCCGGCACGTCGTGCCAGGATGCATGAGGCAGCACCGGCAGGGAGGACCCGATTTGCCCACAGTGACCTTGACCCAACACAACTTTCATCAGGTCGTCAGCACCAACCACATCGTGCTGATCGATTGGTGGGCTGGCTGGTGCGGCCCGTGCCGCCACTTCGCGCCGGTGTACGAGGCGTCCGCCGATCAGCACCCCGACATCGTGCACGGCAAGGTCGACACCGAGGCCGAAGAGGCGCTGACGGCGATGGCCCAGGTCGACCGGTTCCCGACGCTGATGGCCTTCCGCGAGGGGCTGCTGGTGTTCAACCAGCCGGGGTTCCTGCCCGCCGCCGATCTCGAGGAGGTCGTGCAGCGGGTGCGCTGGCTCGACATGGACGAAGTCCGCAGGGAACTGGCCGCGCAGGGCGGAACCGCGATGCAGGCCGAGCCGGTCGCCGCGGCTCCCGCGGGCGGCGCACGCCTCGCCGGACCGGCCCGCGGGCCCGCTCGGTACGGCTGGCCGGGGCTGTGACCGCCGCCGGGTCGCCACCTGAACTGTGGCGGCTCGACGCCGCGCGTACCCGGTCGATCAGCGCCGAGAACCCCACCGGCGCGCCCGGCGCGGGAGCCCGCGCGACGGAGGGCACCGGCGCCCATGCCGCACGCCACCTCGGCCCGGGCTGGAAGGTCTCGCCGTCCATCCACCTCGAGCCCGGCGCCACCGCCACACTGGCCGACGTCGCGGGCCCCGGCGTGATCCGGCACTTCTGGCTGACGACCGACCGCGCCGCCTTGCGTGCCCTGACCCTGCGCATGCACTGGGACGACGCACCGCGACCCGCCGTTCAGCTGCCGCTGGGCGATTTCTTCTGCAACGCCTGGGACGAGCTCGCGCTGGTGAACTCGGAGATGGTGGTGGTCGCCCCGGCGGGCGGCCTGAACAGCTACTGGCCCATGCCTTTTCGCCGCAGCGCGCGGATCGGACTGCACAACGACGGCGATCGCGCCGTGCCGGTGTACTACCAGATCACCTACACCGAAGAGGACGTGCTGGAGGAGGCCGGTTACCTGCACACCCAGTGGCGGCGCGGCGCGCCGTTGGGTGGCCCGGCCGTGCACACGATCCTCGACGGCGTCACCGGACGCGGCCGCTACGTGGGCACCTACCTCGCCATCCGGCCCGGCGATCCGGGATGGTGGGGCGAGGGCGAGCTGAAGTTCTACCTCGACGGGGACACCGAACACCCGAGCATCTGCGGCACCGGCACCGAGGACTACTTCGGCGGGGCGTGGAACTTCGACATGGACGGCCGATACCGGACCTACTCGACGCCGTATCTCGGCCTGCCCCAAGTACTTCCGCCGGACCGGTGCTACGAGGCCGAGCAGCGGTTCGGCATGTACCGCTGGCACGTACGCGACCCGATCTGCTTCCACAGCGGACTCCGCGTCACCGTGCAGGCGCTCGGCTGGTCCGATCCCGGCACCTACCTACCGCTGGAACGCGCCGAGATCGCCACCACCGCCTGGTGGTATCAGGGCTGACCTGGCAGCTCGACGGCGGCTGTGTCGAGCCCGTCCATCAGCTCGTCGGCGCGCGCCAGCGCCATGTCCAACCCAGCCCCGAGATCATCGAGCAACGTCAAACCGCCCAGCAGCCCGGACAATTCGTTGCGCACCCGCTCCAGTTCCTCGATCGCCGGATCGACCGGAGACCAGACCACACCCTCCGACCAGTCCGCCGCGCCGTCCAGCCAGGCGCACAGCAGATCGCGCACCAGGCAGTGATCGGAGGTGTACACCTCGAAGCGCCGCGGGTCGTCGCCGTCGCGGTGCTGGAGTTCGTATAGGCCGTCGGGCAGGCGGCGAGCCCGGATCCACGCGCGTTCGCCCCTGGCCAGTTCAAGGAACGGCTGCTCGGCGGCGCCGCTCTCGGTCGCCGCCGTCGAATCGAGATCACCGGCTGGTCGACTGGGGTCCGCACGCACGGGGTCAGTCTGCCCGATCTCGGCCGCGAATACCCGAAATGCACCGCCGCACCTCGATCCGGGTGCATGGTAGAGGCATGCGCGCGGTGGTCGTCGAGACGCCAGGTCGTTGTTCCGTGCAGACCGTGCCGGACCCGTCGCCGGGTGACGGCGCGGTCGTGGTGCGCGTCGCCGCGGTGGGCATTTGCGGAACGGACGCGCACATCATCGACGGCGAATTCCCGCCGACGCCGTATCCGATCGTGCCGGGGCACGAATTCGCGGGCGAGATCGTCGCCGTCGGCCACGAGGTGGCCGGCGTCGCGGTGGGCGATCGGGTCGCGGTCGACCCCTCGCTCTTCTGCGGGGCATGCCACTACTGCGCGATCGGCCGCGGCAATCTGTGCGAGCGCTGGGGCGCGATCGGCGACACCGTCGACGGCGCGATGGCCGAGTACGTCGCGGTGCCCGCCGCCAACTGCCACCGCCTGCCGGACGCGGTCTCGCTGAGCCACGGCGCGCTTGTCGAGCCGCTGTCGTGCGCGGTGCACGCCTTCGACGTGCTCCCCCGCGCGCTCGGCGCGCACTATCTGCTCTACGGGGCGGGCACCATGGGCCTGCTGATGTTGCAGCTGGCGCGGGTGGCGGGCGCGGCCTCGGTGTCGGTCGTCGATCTCGATACCGCGCGGCTCGCGGTGGCCGAGAAGCTCGGCGCCGACGCGGTCGGCACCGGCGCCGACACGTTCGACCGCCCGCACGGATGGGAGGTCGTCATCGACTGCACCGGCGCGATCGCCGCGATCGAGGACGGCGTGACCAGGGTCCGGCGCGGTGGGGTGTATCAGCAGTTCGGCGTCGCGCCCGGCGCGGCGACCGCCGCCATCTCCCCGTTCCGCGTCTACAACGACGAGATCACCATCGTCGGGTCCATGGCGGTGCTGCACAGTTTCGGGCGGGCGGTGGAGTTGATGGGCAAAGGCGTGATCGACGCCGACACCATGATCACCCACAGCTTCGCGCTCGACGAGTTCGCCGACGCGATCGGGGCGTTCCGTGCGCGGGAGGGCCGCAAGATCCAGATTCGACCGGATCGGTCCGGATGACCAGGGTCGCCGGGGTGGACAGCTCCACTCAGTCGTGCAAGATCGTCGTCTGCGACGCGGCGACCGGCACGGTGCTGGAGCGGGCAACGGCTCCGCATCCCGACGGCACCGCGGTGCCCGCCGAGGCGTGGTGGGACGCGCTGCGCGCCGCGAGCGACGGGCTGCTCGACCGGGTCGACGCGATCGCGGTGGCCGCGCAGCAGCAGGGCATGGTCCCGCTGGACGCCGACGGCGCGCCGGTCCGCGACGCGCTGCTGTGGAACGACACGCGCTCCGCCGCGGCGGCCGACGACCTCGTCCGTGAGCTCGGCGGCCCGCGGCGGTGGGCCGACGCGGTGGGCAGCGTACCGGTCGCCTCGTTCACCGTCGCCAAACTGCGCTGGTTCGCCGATCACGAACCCCACCTGGCCGACCGAACCCGGCGGATCCTGCTTCCCCACGACTACCTCACCTGGCGGTTGCGCGGCCTCGACGCCGAACCCGTCACCGACCGCGGCGATGCTTCCGGCACCGGCTACTGGTCCCCCGCCACGGGTCACTATCGAGAAGACTTGCTGGCATTGGCTTCTCGCGGCCGCACGCCGTTGCTGCCGCGGGTACTCGAGCCCGCCGAAGCCGCGGGCCGTACCGCGACGGGCGCGCTGATCGCGGCGGGCACCGGCGACAACGCCGGGGCCGCACTGGGATTGGGGCTCGAGCCCGGCGACGTCGTGCTGTCGCTCGGCACCAGCGGCACCGCCTACGCGCGCGCCGAGACACCCAGCGCCGATTCGTCCGGCGCCATCGCAGGATTCGCCGACGCGACCGGAGCGTTCCTCCCGCTGGTCTGCACGCTCAACGCGGCGCGGGTGCTGACCTCCGCCGCGCAACTACTCGGCGTCGACCTACCCGACCTGGAAACCCTTGCCGCTCAGGCGCCCCCGGGCGCGGACGGATTGGTCATGCTGCCCTACCTCACCGGCGAACGCACCCCCAACCTGCCGCACGCAGCGGGCAGCCTGCACGGCTTGTGCCCGCGCACCATGCACCCCGGCCATCTCGCGCGCGCCGCCTACGAAGGCATGCTGTGCAACCTGGCCGACGCACTCGACCGCCTCGTGGCCACCGGTATCAGCCCGCGCCGCATCCTGCTCATCGGCGGTGCCGCCCGCTCGCCGCTGGTCCGGGCGATCGCCGCGCAGATCCTCGGCCATCCCGTCACCGTCCCCGAACCCGAGGAATACGTCGCCCTCGGCGCGGCCCGCCAAGCCGCCTGGGCGCTCGCGGGTACCGCCGCTCCCCCGCGATGGCCCACCCGTACCGCCGCCGAAATCTCCGTCTCCCCGGACGCCGCCGACAGCGGACGGGCCGTCCGCGCCACCTACGCCCGCACAAGGGACACGCTCTACGGCTGAACCTCCTGTACTTGGAAAACCGCGGCCGATACGGCACCCGAGGGCGGCGCCGCACCTTCGCCGAGGCGCTGCGCGACGGACGCCACCGCGGCCACCGCCCGTCAGTACGGAATCGACCTGGCCGTGCACCCGGAAACCGTCGACCTCCGCCTCGCGAGAATCGCCCAGCTGACCGGCCACGACACTGCTCCGGCCAACAGCAGGCGGCACCGGCGCTCGGCGCGCATCGCCCGTAGCTACCGGACGCAGGCGCGCGCGTGAGTATCGTTCGCGCTATGCCCGAGCTGATCGCGCCCACCACACGCCTGCACGCCGCCTGGCTCGAGGCGCACCGGGAGTGGGGACCGGGCGTCCACGAGGACGGTTTCGGTCTGCGATTGTCCGACGAGGTCGACACGCTGGAGGGGTTCGCGGCCTGGGTCGGGCGACTGTCCGGTGCGCCGGACCGGGTGAAACTCGTCCCGGTGCCGACCGTCTATCGCTGGATCGTCGACGGCGACCGGGTGCTCGGCGGTATCGCACTCAGACACGCGTCCGACGAGGCCGTCGAGCGGTCGGGCCACATCGGCTACGGCATCCGTCCCTCCGCCCGCCGCCGCGGCATTGCGACCTGGGCGCTGGGCCGGATGCTGGACGAGGCGAGGGTGCTCGGCATGAGCCGAGTGCTGGCGATCTGCGCGGCCGACAACCTCGCCTCGGCCAAGACGATCGAACGGCACGGCGGTGTACTCGAGAGCATCCGGGACACCGAACTCGGTCCCGCTCGCCGCTATTGGATCGAAATCCGCGGGCCGAGAGAATGATTCGCGGTAACGAGTGATGTAAAGGGCGGCCCGTGGGTCCGCCCCGGTAGTCGACTGTGCCATCATGGGCTTGTGAACGCGGGTGGGGTGTGGGGCATAGGGCAATCGGTCAATTTTCTGCCGGAACATCATGGCGCGGACGGTGATCCGCGGTACCCATCGCCACGACAGGCGCGCTCGTTCGGCGCCGCGTTCGTCGACTCGATTCTCCACCTGGCGACGCTGCTGTGCACGGTGTTGTCGCTGATCGTGTTCCCTCTCGACGCCCCGACGGCGGTCAAGCAGGCCATCCCAGTAACAGCGTTCACCCTCGTCGTCGTCGTGAACCGAATCCTGCTTCCGAAATGGATCCGAGCCAGCATCGGCGAATTGCTGTTCGGGCTCGCGCAGATTCGCGCGAGCGATGGTGGCAGGCCGGACTACCGCGTTCTGCTGCGCCATCTTCGCGGCCAAAACTGGGGTCGCTCCCGCGAAAACCCGCACATCGTCGCCGTCCGCCGCCACGACATCGCGTCCGGCAATCACTGACTCGTCGGCACCCCACCGCTCGATGGTCCCCTCGGCGACGCAGTGAACTCGCCGTGTTCAGCCGACACCTTCGTCGCGACCGGGCGAGTCCTGGACAATCAACTGTCAGGTGGTTCGACCTGATTTTGCGCGATGAATCGAATGGCGCTGGCCTAGGGTGTGGGTGCGGCCAGGGTCGCACGAGTCTGTGATGCGTGTACAGCGAGCGGTACGTTCCGTGGATTTCGATCGAATCGAAAGGCGCTGGATGTCTAGAGACTTGAGGCAACTAGAACTTTTGCGGGAGCTGGAGCCGGTCGTCGCGGCCAATGTCGACCGGCACGTGGCCACCGCCAAGGAGTGGTGTCCGCACGACTACGTGCCGTGGGACGAAGGCCGCAACTTCGCCGCGATGGGCGGCGAGGATTGGAATCCGGAGCAGTCGCGGCTCTCGGAGGTCGCCAGGGTCGCGATGATCACGAACCTGCTCACCGAGGACAACCTGCCGTCCTATCACCGAGTGATCGCCGAGAACTTCTCACAGGACAACGCGTGGGGTTACTGGGTCGGCCGCTGGACCGCCGAGGAGAACCGCCACTCGATCGCCATGCGCGACTACCTCGTCTGCACCCGCGCGGTCGATCCCGTCGCGTTGGAGAACGACCGGATGGTGCACATGACCCGCGGCGTGCACACCCCGCCTGGCTTCGGCGGTGTCTGCGATCAGGTCGCGTACGTGACGTTCCAGGAGCTGGCCACCCGGGTCAGCCACCGCAGCACGGGACGAGTCTGCAACGAGCCGACCGCCGACCGGCTGCTGCAACGCATCGCGGCGGACGAGAACCTGCACATGATGTTCTATCGCAACGTCGCGGGCGCCGCGTTCGACATCGCTCCCGACCAGACCATCGAGTCGGTGACCACCATCGTGAAGTACTTCGCCATGCCGGGCACCGGCATGCCGAACTGGCGGCGCAACGGCGTGTTGATGGTCAAGCACGGCATCTACGACCTGCGCCAGCACCTGGACGAGGTCGTCATGCCCGTCCTGCGCATCTGGAACGTCTTCAATCGCACCGATTTCACCGCACGCGGCGAACGCAGCCGCGAAGAACTCGGTGCGTATCTCGAGAAACTCGGCCGCGACGTCGTCCGGTTCGAAGAACAACGCGAACGGATCCTGGCCCGCGAAGCCGCGCGAGTCGGGTAAGTCGCCGAATTATTCACCCGGCTGTTCGGACCGGCCCCAGCGCAGCCGGTCCGAACACCTGCCTTCGGCAGCGCCGCGCCCCGGCATTACTCACGGCAGTTCGCGCCCGCCTCGGTCCGCCGATTTGCGCGGGCAGGCACGACGTCGAGTCCTCCGATGATTATTTTCGGTTTCGTACGCCGTCGACTCGATGATGATCCGCGCGCCGAGGGGAGATTCCACCGGATCGAAGCCCATCACCGTCCTTGCCGGACAACGGAGTTCGCGCCGTCCATACTCGGAACGTTCACGCCGGCACGGTGGGCGATCGGGGTCGTCAGACAGTGCCGGCGGCATGTAGCGCTAACGTCCATCGCAGGGGTGACGGTGTCGGCATTCGAAATACTCTCATCGACCATCGCGGCCGTCGCCGTCGTGGTCAATATCGCTGCACTGCTGTTCCTCGGCATGCAGGTCAGGCAGGGCGTGCGCAATGCCTCCACCGCCGACGCCGCCCGAAAAGAGGAATGGACCAAGCGGCGCAAAGAGGCGAGCATGCAGTTCTATATGACCACGCTCGAGCGCCGCGAACATCACAGAAGCGCGCTGCCGCCCGACCGGGACCGTGAATCCATCGCGCGCTTTCTGGCGGAAACCAAGAACGACCCGGCGAAGGACGCCGCCGTTCGCACTTACCTCAGCTACCTCGAGATGCTCGGCACCGGTGTCAACACAGGCGTCCTCGACATCGAGATCATCGAACAGTTCGCGGGCGGCTCCATCATCGCGGCCTGGAACAATTATGGATTCTGGATCATCGAAGTCCGCGAGGAATTCTCGGCACCGGCGATATACCGCCAGTTCGAGATCATGGCTCGAGCGATTGCCGTTGAGCGCGGCGTCGAGGTGTGGAGACCAGTAACCGAGCCGCGTTCGCCGCTGCCGGCAGACGAATCCGGCCGAGCGGCCGCCGACGCCGATGCTGATCTCGACGCCGATCCCGAGCCCAATGCCGATCCCAGCTCCGACTCGGACTCCGGCCGAGAATCCGCCGGGGCAGTCACCGGCGGCCGATAGACCCGCGCGCACTACCCCGCGCCATCATCGCCGACAGTTCCGACAAGGACGCTCGCCGCCGTCTCTCGAACCGTTCCGCCGGGTGTCGGTAGCGCCTGGAAGGATTCGGGGCATGAGTACCACCGGGGACGATGTCCGTGCCTATGCCTTGTCGTTGGCGGAGACGAGCGAGCAGTTCGCTTGGGGGATGCCGATTTTCCGGGTGGCCGGGAAGTTGTTTCTGACGTTGCCGGAGAACGAGACGTCGATGGCGGTGCGCTGCCCGGCGATCGACCGGGACGAGCTGGTGGTGGCGGAGCCGGAGAAGTTCTGGGTCGCGGCGCACGAGGCGAACAATCCGTGGGTGCGGGTGCGACTCGCGGCGCTGGACGATCGGGAGGAACTCGAGGCGATCGTGCTCGACTCGTGGCGGCAGGCCGCCCCTCGGCATCTGCTCGACGACGCGGAGTGAACGAAGCGCCGCCGCCCCTGCCGAAGCGGGAACGGCGGCGGTCGAACTCGGCGCGGCTCGATGCTAGGTGAGCAGCTTCGCCTTCACCTTCTCGAGGGTCGCCGCGTCGATGCCGAGCCCCTCGGACACGAAGCGGTCGAACGAACCGTAGGACTGCTGGACCTGGTCGAAGGCGGCGTCGAGGAAGTCACGCTGCACGCCGACGATGGGCTCCCAGAGCGCACGGTCCTGCACGAGGCCCTGCTGGACGAGCGCGTCGAGCAGCGCTTTGTTGCCCGCCGCGAGATTGTCGTTGGAGTCGAGGAAGTCGTTGTAGATCTGGCCCTTCGGGACGTCGAGTGCGCTCATCAGGATGGCGGTCATCCAGCCGGTGCGGTCCTTGCCCGCGGTGCAGTGGTAGAGCACCGCGCCCTGAGCGCCCGCGATCTCGCGGAACGCCGAGGCGAACTGGCCGCGGGCGGTCGGGTCGGTCACGAACCAGCGGTAGTAGGTGCGCATGATCTCGGCGCCCTTGCCGTCGCCGAGCACCCGCTGCTGTTCCTCGGGACCTGCCTGGATGAGCCGGGAGACCATGGCGAAGAAGTCGTTGGCCGGGTCGTACACCGGCAGCTCGGTGCGCCGCACGCCGGACGGGATCTTGTCGGGATCGCGGCCCGCCTCGATGGGGCTGCGGAAGTCGATGACCTGGGTGATGCCCAGCTCCACCAGCTTCTGCTGTTCGCCGGCGTCGAGCTTGGCGAGCGCGTCGGTGCGATAGACGACGCCGCTGGCGACGCGACTGCCGCCCTTGGCCGGGTAGCCGCCGATGTCGCGGGCGTTGGGCGCGTGCGCCAAGCCCATCGGCCGGTCGGCCTTGCCCGGCGATTCGAGGACGGGGACGGCCGGTCCCGCGAGAGCGGGCGCTACGGTGACCGGCAGGACGCCGAGCAGTACCGCGGCCGAGGCCGCTACTACGCCGCGCATGGCGCGTGAAATGGTCACAGGGGGTGTTCCTTTCGATCCTGGGACGGAGGTTCTCGTGATCAGTCGGCGAGCAGCGTGACGGTGCCCGCGGCCCCGTCCACGCGCACCCGCTGTCCGTCGGACAGGCTGGTGGTGGCGGTCTTGGTGTCCACCACGCACGGGATGCCGAATTCGCGCGCGACGATGGCGGCGTGCGAGGCGGAGCCGCCGATGTCGGTGATCACCGCGGCGGCGTAGGCGAACATCGCGGTGTGGCCGGTGTCGGTGACCGAGGCGACCAGGATGTCGCCGGGTTCGATGTCGTCGTCGAGCGAAAGCACCAGCTTCACGGTGCCTTCCACCACGCCGGGGCACACGCCGATACCGGTGAGGCTCTCGCCGGCGGCCAGCGCGCCCGCGTCGGCGACCGGTTCCCATTGGCCGGCAACGACGTCGGGCATCCGGATGTCCCGCAGGCGTTTCCGCTCGGCGCGGCGGCGATTCACTCGCTCGGCCGCATCCTCGGGGAGACAGAAGATTTCGTCCAGGCTGAGGTAGCAGACGTCGTCGGTATCGCGCAGCAGACCGGATCGGATCAGCCGGTCGGCGCGCTCGCGCACCGCCATGCGCAGGCAATGCGTGATCCGCACGACGGCGTCGCGGGCCCGTTCCCTGGCGACCGTGGCGCCCGCCGCCATCCGCGCCGTGCGACTCGAATTGGCGGGAACGGGTTCGCGGGCCGGCGCGGGCATTTGGGCCGCCCGCGCGGCGGCGGTCACCAGCAGCGAGGGCCGGTCGCCGAAGGTCGGATTGATCAGTTCGCATTCGCCGGGTCCGCGGTGGCCGATCTTGGCGAGTTCCTCGTCCAGTGCCGTGGCGAAGGCGGGCGAGGCGGCCCGCGCCGCCGCGACGTCGCCCGTGCCCGCGATCTCCAGCAGCGCCGAATCGGCGCGACAGATGGCGGCCAGACGCTCCACCGCGAGCATCGGTTTCGCCGACTCCAGCCGGTTCAGGTCGATCTGGACCTCGCCCGCGTTCTTGCCTCGGGCGTGCACGGCGGTGGCCGCGCCGGTCATCATGACGCCGATGGACGCCGCCTGCCAGGCCTGGTGCAGCCGGTCGCGCCAAAGCAGGGCGCGCACGTGCAGCTGTTCGTCGGTGAGGGCGGCGATCTGTTCGGCGGTCAGCGCCTCGGTGTGAGCGGCGGCGTTGATCAGTTCCGCGGTCGCGGCGAAGCGGCGGGCGGTGGCGATGACCCGGGAAGTGGCGCGCCAAGTGGCGGCGGTGCTGGCCAGGCCCGTCGGCATCGGCGGCTTCCCGTGCGGCTGCAGCGGGATCTCGTCGGGAATGTTGCCGTAGGCGTCGCGGCGGATGCTCTCCTCGTCCCAGCCGGGCATGTTCTCGGCGGCCAGCACGCCGATCGAGGCGTTGATGTAGATGTGGTGGCCGAGCACGGTGGTCACCCGGCTCGTCCAGTGCTCCAGCGCGATGCCGTCGAGCGCGATCATGGTGCCCATCGCCTCGTTGGCGAGCCGGATCGCGCCGGCGTGCAGATCGATGGTGAGCGGCGTCATCGGACCGGGCAGCGCCTCGGAGGTATTGGTCGCGGTGTGCACCGGGTAGCGCGGATCGACGCGGTCGTCGAACTCGCCCTCCAACCCCTCGGGAGCGACGTCGACCAGGCGGTGCCGGTCGGAAGTGGCGGCGCGCGAGGGAATCACGTGGGCGGGCAACGGGATCGCGCCGCCGCGCGTGCGGAAGGATCCGCCCGACGGCTTGCGCCCGACCAGACCGCGCACCACATCGGCGGCAGTCTCGGCCGCGGTCCATCCGCAGCGGAAGCCCCAGTCCTGCTGCGCCACTGAGGAACTCAGTAGCGGTCGGCGCGCCGACCAGCCCGGCGCCCACGCGGAGTAGCGCACCCCGGCCGCGCGCATCAATGCGCGGACTTCGTCGGTCGTCACCACGCCCGGCGCGGCCAGCTCGACCACGCCGATCCGCGGCGAGGTCGCCGCGAGCGCCAGGAAGCGGTCCAGGTCGTCGCTGTGCAGCAGCTGGAATCCGCCGCCGGACTTGGCGCCGAGGATCGGTTCGAGCGCGCGGCGGGTCTCGTGACCGATCCGGCGGCCCGCGATCAGCGCGGTGCGCACCAGCAGGTGGTCGGCGCCCGTTTCCCGAAGCCGTTCGGCGACTTCGGATTCCGGCACTCCGGCCGAGCGCGCCCCCGCCACGACCGGAACAACCACGCGCGCACCGGCGTTCCGCGCCGCCGTGGCCACCGCGCCGACGCTCGGTCCCGCCAGGTGAACGACGGTGTCGCAGCCGGCGACGGCCTTGGCGCAGGCCGCCGCATCGGCCGGGTCGCCCGCGGTGAAGGCCACGCGGGGATCGACGAAGCGGTGCCACCGGCGGTCCAGGCCGGCCACGTCGTGCCCGGCGGCCAACATCATGCGCGCCACCGCCCGACCGCTCGGCTCGGTGATTCCGGTGATCAGGACCCGCATCGATATCCTCTCCTCACTGCGCCACCACAAACGTGACGCCGTTCACACACCTTTGCGAGTGCGCGACCGCACCAGCCGGTTCAGTCCCACTGAGCGGGAGGTGGCGATCAGCTACCGAGATGACCGGTGTCGGGGGCCGCGGGGAGGCGTGACTGTCGCAGGCATGAGCGAACGCAGTGAGCGAATCGTGTGCCAGCGCGCGTCGCGCATGCCGGAGCCGAGCGCTAGCGAGGCGCAGGCATGAGCGAATCACGCCGGTCGGTCGCACCGCGGCCCGCGACAGAGGTCGACGCCTACGACATCGACACCGACGTTCTGGTCGTCGGCTACGGAAGTGCCGGGGCGGCAGCGGCTTTCGAGGCTGCCGAGGCGGGTGCGCGGGTGCTGGTGCTGGAGCGCTCGGGCGGGCCGGGCGGCGCCTCGGCCATGTCGGGCGGCGAGATCTACCTCGGCGGCGGCACGCCCATCCAGCAAACGTGCGGTTTCACCGACACTCCCGAGCAGATGGCGGCGTTCCTGCGCGCCGCGCTCGGCCCCGGCGCGGACGACGCCAAGATCGAGCGGTACTGCGCAGACAGCGTCGAGCATTTTCACTGGCTGGTGGCGCGCGGAGTCCCGTTCCAGCCCAGCCTGTGGGACGCGCCCGCCTGGGTGCCGCCCACCGACGACGGGCTGATGTGGCTCGGCGAGAACAGCTGGCCGTTCACCGAACTGGCGACGCCCGCCCCGCGCGGACACCGGCCCGCCGCGAACGATTTCGGCGGCAAACTGCTCATGGACGTGCTCGCAACGGCAGCCGAGAACGCCGGTGTGACAGCGCGATTCGACAGCTACGTGACGAACCTGATCCGCGCCGACGACGGCACGATCACCGGCGTCACGGCGCGCAGCTACGGCCGCGAGTTCACGGTGCGCGCCCGGCGCGGCATCGTGCTCACCACGGGCGGGTTCGTCGACGACGACCGAATGCTGGCCGCGCACGCACCGCGCCTGCTGCATCACACGAAGGTCAGCGCGGGCACCGACGACGGCAGCGGCATCCGGATGGCGCAGGCGGCGGGCGCGGCGGTGCGCCACATGTCCGCGGGACAGGTCGGCATCGCGCTGATTCCCGGATTCGCGGCCCGCGGCATGGTCGTCAACGGTCGCGGCGCGCGCTTCGTCAACGAGGACACCTATCCCGGCCGCATCGGCCAGGCCGCCCTGTTCCGGCAGGACATGGACGTCTGGGTGGTGCTCGACGAACAGGCCTACGAGGCCGTGCCAGAACCGCAGCGCTGGGGTGTGCGCCCCACCCACGTCGCCGAGACCGCCGAGGAGCTCGAGCTGCTGATCGGCGCACCGCAGGGCGCGCTCGCCGCGACCATCGCCAGGTACAACGAATTCGCTTCGCGCGGTGCGGATCCCGACTTCCACAAAGCGCCGCGCTGGCTGCGTCCGCTGACCCCGCCGCTGGCCGCCATCGACGTCCGCGCCGGGGTGCGCCCGCCCGCCGAGACCGGCGACCGGCGCGGCACCGGCGCCTCGGTCTTCACCCTCGGCGGCCTGCACACCACCGTGGACGGCGCGGTGCTCGATCTCGACGGCGCGCCGATCCCCGGACTGTTCGCGGCAGGCCGCGCCAGCTCCGGCCTGCACGGCGAGGGCTACATCAGCGGCACGTCCCTCGGCGACGGCACGTTCTTCGGCCGCCTCGCGGGCCGCGCCGCCGCCCACGCAGGCTGAGCGCCGGAAATCGCGGTTCACATGGTTCCGATCACCGGGACTGACCTACCGGACGCGGGGTGGACCGCCCTAGCGTCACCACCATGGCGGGGGCCGCGCGTGCGGTTCCCGGCCCGACGAAACACAGGAGGACACCCGTCATGACCAACAAGGTGCTCGATCGGGTCCGCGACCTGCTTCCGGCGATCCGCGAGCGCGCCGCGGACACCGACGCGCAGCGGCGGGTCCCGGTGCAGAGCATCCGGGAGCTGACCGAGGCAGGCGTGTTCCGGATGCTCCAGCCCGCCCGGTTCGGCGGTGACGAGTCCTCTCCCGTGGCCTTCTACGAGGTGATCCGCACGATCGCCTCGGCGTGCCCGTCCACCGGCTGGGTGTCCTCGGTGCTCGGCGTGCACCCGTGGCAGCTCGCGCTGTTCCCGCTCGAGGCTCAGGAGGAGGTATGGGGCGCCGACTCCGACACCCTGATCTCCTCGTCCTACGCGCCGACGGGCATCCTGACCCCGGTCGAGGGCGGTTACGAGGTGAGCGGACGGTGGAGCTTCTCCTCCGGCTGCGATCACGCGCAGTGGGCGTTCCTCGGCGCGCTCGCGCCCGA
This sequence comes from Nocardia xishanensis NBRC 101358, assembly GCF_001613365.1. Lineage (GTDB taxonomy): Bacteria > Actinomycetota > Actinomycetes > Mycobacteriales > Mycobacteriaceae > Nocardia > Nocardia xishanensis. The sequence goes on along the minus strand of NZ_BDCF01000004.1, from coordinate 1,781 downwards.
CGAGAACGGCAAGCCGAGCGACTATCTGACGATCCTGGTGCCGCGCGCGGACTACGTCGTCGACGACGTCTGGCACGTGGTCGGGCTCTCCGGCACCGGCAGCAACGACATCGTCATCGAGAAGGCGTTCGTGCCGCACCACCGCGCCTACAGCGCGACCGAGCAGTCGCAGCTGCGCGGGCCCGGTCAGAAGGCGAATCCCGCTGCGCTGTACAAGATTCCGTTCGCGGGCGTCTTCTCCAACACCATCACCGCGCCGATCATCGGCGCCGCACAGGGCGCCTACGAGGCGCACATCGAGCGGATGCGGGAACGGGTGCGGCTGTCCTACGGCGGCCAGAAGGTGGCCGAGGACGCCTTCGCCCACGTCCGCGTCGCCCGCGCCGCCTCCGAGATCGACGCCGCGATCCTGCAGATGGAGCGCAACATCTCCGAGCAGCTGCGCTACGCCGAAGCGGGCGAGCCGATTCCGGACGAGGTGCGGCTGCGCACCCGCCGCGATCAGGTGCGCGGCACCGAGCGGGCGATCCAGGCGATCGAGCTGCTCTTCGACAACTCCGGCGGCCATTCGATCCGCAAACCGAATGCGATCGAACGGCATTGGCGCGACGCGCACGCGGGCAGCGTGCACGTCATCAACGACGTGGAGCGCGCGCTGGCCATGTTCGGGCGCGGCGAATTCGGCCTGACCGTCGAAGATCGGATGGTGTGACGGTGGCGCCGACCGCGGAGGACACCACCCGCTGGGTGACCATCGACGGGCTGAAACTCCGCTACCACGAGGCGGGTTCGGGTCCGCCGCTGGTGCTGCTGCACGGCTCCGGTCCCGGCGTGTCCGGCTGGGCCAACTTCGGCGGCAACCTCGCGGCGCTCGCCGAGCACTTCCGCTGCCTGGTGCTCGACCAGCCGGGCTTCGGCGCCAGCGCGCGCCCGGAAGTCTATGACCGCAACTACCTTCGCATCTCCGCCGACGCCGTGATCGGTCTCCTCGACAGCCTGGAGCTGCCGAGCGCGCACCTGCTCGGCAATTCGATGGGCGGCGCGGTGGCCACACTCGTCGCCCTCGATCACCCTGGGCGCGTCGACCGGCTGGTGCTGATGGCGCCGGGCGGTGTCGGGGTGAACGTGCTGGGACCCGAACCGTCCGAAGGCATTCGGCGACTGCTCGACTTCACCGCCGACCCGACGCGCGAGCGGGTGCTGTCCTGGCTGCGCACCATGGTCTTCGACGAGCGGATCCTCACCGAGGAGTTGGTGGACGCGCGTCTGGCGGCCGCGTCGGAACCCGCGGCCATCGCCGCCATCCGCGACGCCTACGCCACGTTCGCCGATCCCGCACTGGCCGAACGGGTTCCGCTGTGGGCGCGGCTGCGCGGCCTGCGCAACGAAGTGCTGATGCTGTGGGGCCGCGACGACCGGGTGACCCCGGCGGAGGGCGCGCTGCTCCCCTCACGGCAGCTGCCGAACGTCGACCTGCGGCTGTTCGGGCGCTGCGGGCACTGGGTGCAGATCGAACGCAAGGCGGCCTTCGAACGTGCCGTCACCGATTTCCTGCGAAACGGTCTGTAGGCACCGGTGCGGGCGTGTCGACCGGCTCGCCCGCACCGTAAACCCAAGGCGTAGTTCGCAGCCGGACGATAGCCTCGATCCATGACGTGGAACGCCCCCGAGGTCGAACGGACGCCCACTCCGCTCGTCGCCGACGAACGACCCATGCTGCAAGCCTGGCTCGATCGGCACCGCGAGACCTTGCTCTGGAAATGCGCCGGTCTGGATGCCGA
>NZ_BDCF01000003.1 GCF_001613365.1 Nocardia xishanensis NBRC 101358 | reverse complement strand
GATCCCGAAGACGCTTTCGCCGTCTATCACCGCGAGGTGCGCGCCGCCGACGCCGCGGTCGCCGCGCTTCCCCTGGACCACACGTTCTCACGCCCGCTCCGGACCACCGACTTCAGCCTGCGCTGGGTGTACGTGCACATGATCGAGGAATACGCCCGCCACAACGGCCACGCCGATCTGCTTCGCGAACGCATCGACGGGCGCACCGGGGACTGACCCCACCGGTACTGACGGACGAAGCTCTGGTACCGGCGGTCCGGGATGCCGGGACTGGGATTCGCCGATGAACTGAGAACGAAGACCGCCCCCGGCGCGGCCTCTCATCTACGAACTCATCGCAGATGCTCGGCGACCCAGCTCGCGATCTGGGTGCGGGAATCGAAGCCGAGTTTGGTCATGATGTGGTCGACGTGGCTTTCCGCGGTGCGCACCGAGATCACCAGTTCGGCCGCGACGCGTTTGTTGCTGTATCCGGCGGCGACGAGTTCGGCCACGTCCTTCTCCCGGCGCGTGAGAACGTCCGCCGCGGCGGGTTTGGGGGCGCGCTCGACGACGATCGGCGCGGTGCCCAGCGCGTAACGCACCGCCTCGTCGGTGTCCAGCGCGGCGCCGCTGTCGAAGGCGACGCGAAACTCCTTGTCCCCCATCGCCCGATGCACCTGGTCGCGCACCTTGTCGCCGACCACCTCGGTCATCGCGTGCGCCAAGCGCTGCTTGCTGCCGCGCCGCACCGTGGACGCCGCGCCCATCAGCCGCGCCGCGCGCACCCGGTCCCCCTCCGCGGCCGATACCCACGCCAGCCCGTCGAAACCCGAAGCGGTCCAGACACATCGATCGAACAGACGGAACTGCTCCACCGCGTGCCGCAGGTCGACGGCGGCGCGGTCCTGCTCGCCGTGGCGCCAATGATTCGTACCCACCGCCCAATACGCCAGCCCGCCGAGCAGATGCGAACCGTGCTCTGCGGTCCTGGCCAGGAAGCGTTCGGCGATGGCGTCGGCGCGCTCGTCCTCGAGCACCAGAGCGCACACGTAGGCGAAGGCGAAGCTCTCCATTTCCGTGCCGTAATGCGCGACCTCGCCCGCGCGTTCGGCCGCCGTGAGCGCGATCTCCAGCGCGCGGTGCGGATCGTTGCCGCTGAAGGTCAGCAGCGCCGAGAGCAGCGTCGCCTCCACCAGCACCTCGGCGGCGTCGAGTTCGGTGGCCAACTCGACGCATTCGCGGGCGTAACGGGTGGCCTCCGCGTTGTCCGACAGCATCGCCGCGATCACCGAGGCGGCCGCGAGCGCTCTGGCCCGGTCGACGGTGTGCGCCTTGTCCTTGTCGATCGCCTCTACCAGCCAGCGGTAGCCCTCCAGCAGGAAACGGTAGTGCTCCCAGAACGGGCGCAGCTCGGTCGCGATCTCGAGCGCCCGGTGCGCGCCGTCCGGGTCGGACAACGAGAAGTGCAGCGCCGCACGCATATTGGCGTGCTCCCTGGTGACGTCGCGGAACCAGGTGACGTCGTCGCCGCCCCAGTAGGCGGTGCGGCCGCGACGGGCGATGCGGTGGTAGTGGTCGCGATGGCGGATGCGCACCGCCCGTTCGCCGCCCGCGGCGGACAGCCTGGCCAGCGCGAACTGTCGCAGCGGCTCCAGCATGGTGTAGCGGCCGCTGCCGTCGCTGTCGTGGCGGTGCCCGAGCACCGACTTCTCGACGAGACCGGTCAGCGCGTCCATCAGCGCGTCGGGCGGATCCACCACGCACACCGCCTCGGCCGCGTCCAGGTCGAAACCGCCCGCGAACACCGCGAGCTGCTCCCAGAGCCGCTGCTCGTCGGGAGTGCAGAGGTCGTAGCTCCAGCTGATCGCCGCTTCCAGCGTCTGCTGGCGGCGCGGAGCGGTGCGCAGGCCCGTGGTGAGCAGGCGCATCGCGTCGTCGAGACGGGCCAGCACCTGGTCGGGGGTGAACATCCGCAACCGCAACGCCGCCAGTTCCAGCGCGAGCGGAATGCCTTCGAGCCGACGGCAGATCGCCGCCAGGGCTCCGAGATTGGCGTCGCTGACTCGGAATTCGGGGTTGGCCGCCGCCGCACGGTCGATGAGCAAGCGTAGCGCCTCGCTCTTCTGCCCGGTGATCTCTCCGGTCAGCTCGTCGACCTCGGGGACGGGAAGCGGGGCGACCGGCATGACCTGCTCGCCGTCCACGCCGAGCGGCTCGCGGCTGGTCGCCAGGATCCGCACGCCCTCTGTGGCCGGTATCAGCCTGCTCACCAGCGCCGCGCACGCGTCGATGAGGTGTTCGCAGTTGTCCAGCACGATCAGCAGGTTCTTGTCGGCGAGGAACTCGGTGAGCCCGGCCAGCGGGGCGCTGGTCTCGTCGCGCAGGCCCAGCGCCTGCGCGACGCTCAGCGCCACCAGATTCCCGTCGTGGACGGGGGCCACCTCGACCAGCCACACCCCGTCCGGAAACGCCCGCCGAACCGATTCGCCCACCCGCCGCGACAACCGGGTCTTGCCCACACCGCCCGGCCCGGTCAGGGTGAGCAGCCGCGTGGTGGACAGCAGCCGTTTCGCCGCGGCGACCTCGTCCCCGCGTCCGACGAAGCTCGTCACCTCGGCGGGGAGATTTCCTGTCGCGTGCCGCACCACGCCGATTACCTTCGCACGTGTGACCGACACGGCGGGCGTTTTGCCGCTATTCGGGCGACGATGCCGCGCGGTTGGCGGCCCGCACCAGGGCGGCGAGCGAGGCCGTGAGCGCCGAGTCGCCGCGGCCGCAGCACCAGCCGGTCCGCTCCCGCGTCCGGTATTCCAGATAGGCGATCGCGCCTGCGCCGATCGACTGCTGAGTGAGACCCAGCACCCGCACCGGCAGGCCCGCCGCCGCCAGCGCCTCGGTGAGCGCCTCGACCGGCTCGGCCGTGTGGTGCTCCGTGGTCGAGGTCGCGCCGCCGATCGTGAGCGTGATGTCGGTGGACGCCTCGCCGGTGCGCCACTGCTTCAGCACCACCGGCGCGGGTTCGGGGTCCGCCAGGTAGGCGGCGGTGAACAGCTCGTGCAGCTCGGCCGCGCTGATCTCCAGTCCGGTGTCGTCGGCGTGCGCCTGGACGCGCCGGGCGAACTCGATCTGCCACCGCCGCGGCAGATCGAGGCCGTACTCGGTGTGCAGCAGGTAGGCGATGCCGCCCTTGCCGGACTGGGAGTTGACGCGGACGACGGCGTCGTAGGAGCGGCCGAGGTCGGCCGGGTCGATCGGCAGATACGGTACGCGCCAATCGATCTCGCGTTCCGGCCGCCCGGTCGCCGCGGCGCGGGCGCGGTGTTCGGCCATGCCCTTCTTGATGGCGTCCTGATGGGTGCCGGAGAACGCGGTGTGCACGAGCGCGCCGACGTACGGGTGACGTTCGTGGATGGGCATGCGCGTGCAGTACTCGACCGTGCGCGCGATCTCGTCCACGTCGGAGAAGTCGATCATCGGATCGACGCCTTGGGCGTGCAGGTTCAGCGCCAGCGTCGCGAGATCGACGTTGCCGGTGCGCTCGCCGTTGCCGAAGACACAGCCCTCCACCCGCTGCGCGCCGGCCAGCATCGCCAGTTCCGCGCAGGCGACGCCGGTGCCGCGGTCGTTGTGCGGGTGCACCGAGAGGATCACGCTGTCGCGGCGGGCCAGGTTGCGGTGCATGTACTCGATCTGGTCGGCGTACACGTTGGGGGTGGCCACCTCGACGGTGGCGGGCAGGTTCAGCACGACGGGCCGCCGCGGGGTGGCGTCCCACAGGGTCGTCATTCGGTCGCACAGGTCGAGCACGAAGTCGGGCTCGGTCAGGTTGAACACCTCCGGCGAGAACTCGAAACGCACCGAAGGCAGGTCACCGGCGAACTCGAGCACGTCGCGGCCGCCCGCCATGATCAGCTCGCGCAGCGCGGCGCGGTCCTTGCCGAGCACCACCTCCCGCCAGGTCGGGGCGGTGGCCGTGTACATGTGCACGACCACCTCGTTGCGCAGGCCGCGCACGGACTGCACCGTGCGTTCGATGAGATCGCGGCGGGCGGGGGTGAAGACGACGATGGTCACGTCTTCGGGAGCGAGGTCGGTCTCGGCGAGCAGCCGGACGAAATCGAAATCGGTCTGCGAGGCCGACGGGTAGCCGACCTCGATTTCCTTGTAGCCCATGGCGACGAGCAGTTCGAAGAAGCGCCGCTTCCGGTCCGGGTCCATCGGCTCGGCGAGCGCCTGATTGCCGTCGCGCAGGTCCACCGGGACCCAGAGCGGCGCCGCGGTGGTCCGAGCGTTCGGCCAATCACGTTGTGTCAGTGGGACATCCACCCGGTGGTAGTCGCCGCGATACCGGTGCGACGGCATCCGCGAATGCCGCTGCCTGTTCCAGTCCGGCGCACCGTCGGCGACGGGTCCGTCGGGTGTATCGATGGTGGGGAAAACGCTTGTGGTCATGAAGGTTTCTGCTGCTTTCCGGCCGACCCGGCCTGAGCATACGAAGCGGTGACCGGCCACGACGAAGCCCCACGGCGGGCGGCCGGTCGGTCAGGCCCCGCCGTGGCGGCTAAGCAGAAGCATGCGCGTCATGATGGCTAGACTATACACAACTCCTCAGACAAGTAGAGAGGTTCGGATGGTCTCGCAGGTTCGGAGGCACCCGCTCGCCGCGCAGGCGGCCGAGCTGCTGCTGGCCCGCGTGCGCGCGGGTGAATGGCCGCTCGGGCACCGCCTGCCCGGCGAGACGACGCTGGCCGCGCAGCTCGGCGTCGGCCGGTCGACGCTGCGCGAGGCCATCCGCGAACTGGCGGGCAAGGGCGTGCTCGACAGCCGTCAGGGCGCCGGGGTGTTCGTCACCGCGCTCGACGTGACCGAGGAGTGGGACGCGGTGCTGCGCCGCGCCGCCATCGCGTCGGTGATCGAGGCCAGGATCGCCATCGAGGCCGAGGCCGCCGCGCTCGCCGCCACCCGGCGCACGCCCGCGGACCTGCGGGCGATCCGCCGCGCGCTGGCCGCACGGGAGGCTCGGGGCGAGCCGGTCGACGAGCACGTTGACGCCGACATGGCGTTCCACCGCGCGGTCATCGTCGCCGCGCACAACGAGGTGCTCACCCAGCTCTTCGACAGCTTTCTACCCCGCCTGCGCCAAGCCATGATCGACATGCTGAAGATCCGGCCCGTGCCCTCCGAACCCGAGGACCACGAGGCGCACATCCGGCTGGCCGACGCCATCGCCCACCGAAAGCCCGCGGCGGCAGCGGAATTCAGCCGCGCCCATCTCACCGCATTGAAGGCGGCGTTCTCGTGACCGCGCCGAGGAAGGAACACCGGTGACCACACCCGTGCTCGAGCTGACCGACGTGACCTTCCGCCGCGACGGCAAACAGATCATCGACGGCATCTCGCTCACTGTGCGCGCGGGCGAACACTGGGCGCTGCTCGGACCCAACGGGGCGGGCAAGAGCACCCTGCTCGGATTCTGCGGCGCGGTGACCTTCCCCACCACGGGCACGGTGCGCATCTTCGGTGAGCGAATGGGGCGCGTCGAACTCGCCGCGCTGCGCCACGCGATCGGCCACGTCAACCCGCGGCATCCGCTGCGCTATCCGCTCACCATTCGCGAGGTCGTACGCACCGGTCTCACCGCCACCATCGACACCCCCATGCGCTGGACGCCCACTCCGGAGCAGCTACGCAGGGCCGACGCCATGATCGAGTCGGTCGGCCTGAAAGGCAAGGGGGACAACGCCTGGCCGACCCTGTCGCAGGGCGAACGCGGACGCACGCTGATCGCCCGCGCGCTCATCGCCGAACCCCGGCTGCTGCTGTTCGACGAACCGACCACCGGCCTCGACGTGGCCGCCCGCGAACAACTGCTGGAGACCATCGACGGCCTCGACCGCACCCATCCCGAAGTCGCCTCGGTCCTGGTCACCCATCACCTCGAGGAATTGCCGACCAGCACGACCCACGCCCTGCTCATCTCCTGCGGCCGCGCCGTCGCCGCGGGCCCGGCGCGCGACACCCTCACCACCGATACCGTGTCCGCGGCCTTCGACCATCCCGTCGAGGTCGCCTACGACCGCGGGCGCTGGACCGCGCGCGCGAAAGCCGACCCGCTGCACACGTTCGCGCCGTGACCCGTCAGTCGGCTCCGGTGACCGCCTGCCTCGCCTCGGCCTCGGCCAGCTCGCGCAGGGTCAGCAGCTGCTTGCGCGCCATGAAGACGTCACCGAAGGCCAGCAGGTGACCGACGAGTCGCGGTGCGCCACAGCGGATCCGGATGACGAGCCGGGTGCCGTCTCGCTCCGGCCGCACCGCGTAGGTGACCGCGATCCGGCCGGATACCAGCGTGATGTGGCGGCCGAGGACGAACGACTCCAGCCGGAACGCCGACATGAATCGCTGACCGACCTCGAGTTCGGTGAGCCGCGGGTCGCGTTCGCGCGGGCTGCGCTTGCCCCAGTTGTCCAACAGGTCGTAACTGTATGGGGCGACGCGCAATTGACACAGCCAGTGGTAGACCAGGCACGGCGACGCGGCGATGCTTATGGCCCGATCCGCTTGCAGCCCATCGGGTTCCAGCTCGTCGCACGGCTGCGGCGCGTCGCGCTCGGCTTCGGTGGCGCCCCAGACCTTTCCGGTGACGACCTTTCGATCGATCATGCCGCGGCCGCGATTCGGCCGAGCATGCGCCGCACCACGAACGCGTGGCCGCCGCTGCCGATCACCAGCGCGCGATAGATCTTGCCGTGCGGGCCAGGGAAATCCGCCCTGCTCACGGCCCGCACCCTGGTCCGGCTCGGCCCCTCGTCGTCGAGTTCGAAGACGATCTCGTAGCGGGAGAACCAGTGCTGCCCGCGCATCGCGAAGCGGGCCGGTTCATCGGCGGTGTCCAGGACGAATCCAGAGGGCACGGTGGCGGGGTCGCGCGGGTCCTTGCAGACGACTCGAAGCAGCGCTTTCCAGGTCCGGTCGCGATTCGCGTCGACTTCTCTGGCATGCTCGTCGATATAAGACAATCGCTCCATATAGAAGGAACGTACTAGTAGATGGCGCCACCCCGCAAGCACGACACCGATGTGATCCTCGACGCAGCGCGCGCCCTCGTGCTCGCCGACGGGCCGCGCGCGGCCAGCGTGGCGGCCATCGCCAAGGCCAGCGGCGCGCCGGTCGGCACGCTGTACCACCGCTTCGGCAATCGCAACGGCGTGCTCACCGCCGCCTGGCTTCGCGCGCTGGATCGCTTCCAGCAGCGGACCTTGGCGGCCGCGGACCACACCGATCCCGTCGAGGCCGGGGTCGCCATGGCGGGCGCGGCCATCCGCTTCGGCCGTGAGCTGCCCGAGGACGCGAGGCTGCTGCTCGAGCTGCGCCCGCGCGATCTGCTCGACGGCGGGCCCGACGCCGAGTTCCGCGCCCGGCTGGACCGGATGAACGCGCCGCTGATCGAACACCTGCGCCGCGTCGCCCGCGATCTGTTCGGGACGGACGGGCACCGGGAGATCGACGCGGTCAGCCGCGCGGTGGTCGACCTGCCCTACGCGGCCCTGCGCAGGCACGCGCACGCACCCGCACTGCCGGATTGGGTGGACGCCGACCTGGCCGACGCCACCCGGACCCTGCTCGAGTCGTACCGCCGCTGAGCGGCGTGTTCAGTCGCCCGCGACGAGCGCGGGAGTGAGTTCGTCGAGCCCGCCGATGACCTGAGCAGCCAGCGCCGCGGCGTCGGGATCGAGCGGATACTCCGGCCGCGGCGCGGCGATCACGCGCATGCCCGCGGCGTGCGCGGCGCGCAGCCCGTTGCTGGAGTCCTCCACCGCCGCGCAGTCAGTCGACTTCTTGCGCAGGAAGCCCGCGACCGCCACGTACACATCCGGTGCGGGCTTGCCGCGATCGACCTCCTCGGTGGAGAACGTCACGTCGAAGAACTCGATCAGCCCGGTGCGGCCGAGAACTGTGTCGATCAGCGTCCTCGGCGAGGAGCTGGCCACCCCGAGCGGCCAGTTCTCGCTCATCCGCTGGACCGCGGACACGGCGCCGGGCAGCAGCGGGACCGTCCGGTCGTAGTGCGCGGCCATCCGATCGATGACGTCGTCGGCCACCCGTTCCGGCGGCTCGCCGACCCCGAGCTCACCGCTCAGGTACTCCGACCACTCCCCCGTGCTCATGCCCATCAGCCGCTTCTGCGTATCGGGTAGCCAGCGGCCGCCTTTTTCGGCGACGTATTCGCGCCGCACCTGCTCCCAGACCGGTTCGGAGTCGATCAGCACGCCGTCCATATCGAACACGACTGCCGTAATACGCATCGGTGCAACGCCTTTCGCCGTTCGCGAGGGCACGCCCGCCGGGCCGTCACGGACCGGCCGCGCCGAGCTCGCGTGGTGTATCGGTAGACCTGATGGGTGAACGGCTACCCAGCGTAGGGGTAGCCGATTCTCGTCGCGGCCGGGGGCCGCCGGTACGCGCACCTCACCCGCCGCGGGAGCATCCGACGGGCAACCGATAACTTGTTCTCATGAACGAAGAGCAGGCCGGCGCCGCGCTGCCGAACGAGGAGCATCACGAGGGCGGGTTCCGGCCGATGACCGAGTTGATCGACGCCGCGGCCAACGACGTCGACATCTCCCGCGGCGGTCCGCACTACGGCGCCTTCATCGAGCAGGTGCGCGGCCTGATGGACCGGGCGCGGCTCTCGTCGCCCTCCGACGAGCTGGCGCTGGAGACCATCGCCGTGCTCAAGGAGCTCAACGACAAGCTCGACGCCGCGGTCGTCGACGAGTGGTCCGCACCCACCTGGACCAGGGTCGACCTGCCCGCGCGCGGCAACATCACGCTGCCGCCCTTCGTGGTGGACCGGGCGGACCGGGACGGCGTCGAGGCGCGCATCACCTTCCGCACATACCACCTCGGCGGCAACAAGGCCGCGCACGGCGGTCAGATCGCGATCGGCTTCGACGATTTGCTCGGCATGGCGGCCGCCGTGCGCGCGGGCGCGGTCACCCGCACCGCCTCGCTCACCGTCGACTATCGCTCGATCACCCCGTTGAACACCGAGCTGCGGCTGCACGCCTGGGCCGAGCGCCAGGAGGGCCGCAAGGTCTACGTGCGGGCCACCCTGCACGACGGCGATCGGCTGTGCGCCGAGGCCAACGGCCTGTTCATCGTGCTGAAGCCCGGCCAGCAGTAGACGCGGGTCAGCCGCGCGCGGTCGCGAACCGGTAGTTGGCCGGGTCCGGTGTGCGTTGCATGAGCGCCCGGTGCCGGGCGGGGGTCCAGGGCCACAGTTCCGGTCTGCCGTCCTTGCCGAGATACCAGCTCTGGCAGCCGGTGGCCCACACCGTATTGGGTAGCGCGGCGCGCAGCTGCGCGTAATAGCGCTCGGTGGCGGCCTCGGTCGGCTCGACGGTGTCGAATTCCCCCACGCACCATCGACGGATCCAGCCGAGGATGTGCTCGGCCTGGGTCTCGGCGATCAGGGTGAGCGGGTAATTGCCCACCGGACTGTGCGGTCCGATGAGCAGGAACATGTTCGGAAAGCCGGGCAGGGCAACGGTTTCGAAGGCTCGCGGACCGTCGGCCCAAACCTGGTCCAGGGTGCGGCCGTCCACGCCGGCGATGCCCATAGGCCGCATGAAGGCGTGCGCGTCGAAGCCGGTCGCCAGCACCAGCACGTCCAGGTCGTGCACGCGGCCGTCGGCCGTGACCACGCCGCGCGGCACGATGTGGTCGACGGCGCTGGTCACCACCGCCACGTCGGGCCGCTGCACGGCGCGGTAGAAGCCGCCGGAGATCACCAGCCGCTTGCACATCGGCTGGTACTCCGGTGTCAGCGCGGCGCGCAGGGCCGGGTCGCGCACCGTGCGCAGATTTGCGCGGCACAGTCCGCCGACCATGTTGCGCCTCGGCCCCGGCTCGATGAGCGCACCCATGAGGAACTCGAAGATCTTGTGGGTGACCGCGTAGCCGAGCTCGTCGAGTACCGGGAAACGGCGGTGCGCGGCGCGGGTGAGCCGGGAGTAGCGGCCGTTCGGCAGCGGCGCGACCCACTGCGCCGTGCGCTGGAACATGATCAGCCGCCCCGGTTTTCCGGCCAGATCGGTCACGATCTGCACACCGGTCGAGCCGGTGCCGAGCACACCGACGCGCTTGCCGGTCAACTCGACGCCGTGATCCCAGCGCGCCGAATGGAACGCCGCGCCCGCGAAGTCGTCCAAGCCGCGCAGGTCCGGCGTGCGGGGGTGATGCAGGAGGCCGGTGGCGCACAGCACGAAGTCGTAGCGCTCCCGCGCTCCCGCCGCGGTCGTCACCGTCCACCGGCCGTCCACGAACTCCGCACCGCACACCTCCGCGCCGAACCGGGTTCTGCCCGCCAGCCCGTACTCGCGCGCCACCCGCGTGAAGTACTCCTCGATCTCGGCTCCCGGGGCGAAGAACCGCGACCAGTCCGGATTCTTCGCGAATCGGAACTGGTAGAACCGCGACGGCACATCACAGGTCAACCCGGGATAGGTGTTCTCACGCCAGGTGCCGCCGAACCGATCGGACTTCTCGAAGATCGTGACATCGCGAAAACCGGCGCGCAGCAGAGTGATCGCCATACAGATGCCCGACATTCCCGCGCCGATCACCGCGATCGCCGGTTCGCGCGGCGCGCTCATGGTTCGGCTCTCCGTTCAGCGAGGAGACGCCACGCACGGACCGGATCCGCTATCGATTCGCTCTGTGCCGCTATCGCCTCGGCGGGCACCAGCCCGCGTACGTCCAGTGTCAGCCCGGCCGCGTCCAGCAGCCACGCCGAGCGCCGCCGGGCGATGACGTCGGCGAGAGCGAAGCGTCGCGGCGTTGCTGTCATACTCCAACGCTATGACGTGCGGCCGCCCGGCGGAAGGTCTCGAGCCGGCGGGTCGATTCGTTCGGACACCGCGGCTCACCGTTCGACCATGGCTCGGATTCCGCGGCGTGCGATGGCCGCGAAATCGTCCGTGCGCATCATCGGCGGTGACAGTCGGCCTCGCGAGGTCCCGCAATGGACGTGAACGCCCGCCGCCGACACCACACCAGAATTGCGCTGGATGTAAGCGTGCCTCCGACATCTTATCCAGAATGGAATCCGCGGCCTTCGCCGAGAATCGCTGAACCACAACGTAGTTCGAGCCGCCACCGCCGATCGCGTGCTTTCCGCTCCGGAATCGGTTCACGGCAGCGCCCAGAGATCAGCGCCGAGCCAGAACGCGAAGCCGACGAGGCCATCGGTCCGGCGACGCGCGCGGCCGCGATTCCGAAGAGGTTTCCCGCACCGATGGACGTGACAAGTGACCTCGATCCGGCGCCGCGCGGCAGTGCGGCCGAGGCGGCAGTATTCTCCGACGGGCACGAGTTCCGCGGGACCAAGAGGATGCATCGATGTCGTCGCCGATACCGGGAGTCGCGGCCTGGGCGACGATCGGCTACGTCACGGTTCTCCTGCCGGTTCGGTTATGGCTCGGCGGCGACACTGTCATCGATCGGCTCGTGAACCACACAGGCCTGTGGAGCATCGCGACCCTGCTGATATACCGGTGCGCGTCGACGCCGACCATCGATGACCCAGCGAATCAGCTTGCGATGGGCGGCGTTCTCATGACCGCCACGTACCAGTACAGCATCGGTCGGCTCGTCGGCGCCGATGCCGAGCCGGATACCGTATGGCGCCGCCAGCGCAACACCGCTGTCCTCGCCTTGGCCGTGACGGCCTCGATAGGCCTGGCCGCGACATCGGCGGGATACTCGGGACGACCGGTCGACCTGCGCCTCGCCGGGGTTGGACTGGGCATCGGTTGCGCCTTCGCCGTCACTTACAACACGTTCGTGCTCACTCGCACGCTCCTCGGCCCACTTCGCGATGTCGATACCCCCCGCGCGGCGCGGATCGTGTGCGTCGTCCTGATCGGCAGCAATGCCGTTCTCTGTGGTGCGCTGGCCCTCTGGCTCTTCCAGCCGGCCACCGCATGGCCCGATGGACCACAAGCGTCGCTGGTCCAGGCCGCATTCACCCTGTGGGTCGCGACCAATACGACGCTGCACGCGATACCGCTGGTCGCGGAGCTGACGCTCCGAGCGGGTATGGATCGCGCTACCAGGACCTGCCGTCGGCTGTTGCCGCTGTGGCGTGATCTCACCGCTGCGGTCCCGCAAATCGTCATGCCCGCCGATACGCGGCACGGATCGGATCCGGCCACCCGCCTACTGCGAATGACCGTGGAGATCCGCGACGCGATGCTCCACCTAGGCCCTTACCTCCCGCCCGAAACCGATGAAACGCAACGCAATACCGTGCGAGCGCGCGAACCTGACCGGGATCTCGCCGATTACGCCCATCGGCTGATACGGGCAGCCCAAGCCAGAAGGGCGGGCCTACCGCCCGCCGGCACCAGCGCACCACCGCCGATGCCCGTGGTCGCGCACGATTTCGACACCGAGCTCGCGCACCTGATCGACCTGGCCCGCGTCTGGCCGCAGGCCACGGCCGCGGTGGAATCAGCCGATCGCACAGCGCGCGGTGCATCGCCGGTCCGCGGTTCGCCGACGACCGGCTGACCTGGTCGGCCGCGAACCGGCAATCGCGCAAGACTCGGGATGCAGACACGCGTTTCATCGGTGGCAGGTGGGCCATCGAGGGGGTACCGTCGTGGTGCAGGTGGTCGCGGACGATGGCATCACGCCGGGGTTGCACTCGGTGCAACTGCGCGTGAGATGTCTTATCCAGAATGGAATCCGGAGCCTGATCACGGAAAGTGTTGCTCCGCAGCCGAATTCGCGGGCATGCCGCCCTTCCTGGCCGAAATTGCATGCGGTGCAACTTTGCAGTGTGTGTCAGGTTCGCCGGCCGACCGCGCGGGCCGACCGGCGAAACCCTCAGCGGTTCGGGAAGTGCACCGCCCGGTACTCGCCGAATCGTTCGTCGACCTGATCCGCGGTCAGGCCGAAATCGCCGAGCGTGTACCGGTGTGACGGTCGCGCCGCGCCCGTGGTGCTCTCCGCGTGCAACGCCGCCATCGCCGCCTCCGCCTCGGCGCTCAGCGGAAGGCCGAAGTGCCGGTAGACGGAGCGCACCGTGTCGATCGGGTCGGCGACGAAGTCGTCGTAGTACACGTCGACGAACTGATCGGCGTTGTGCCGCTTGCGATCTTCCAGGAAGCGCTGCGCGCCGCGGGCCCACAGATCCAGCTGGGTCCGGCCGACCACGGGACCGCGGAACTTCTCCGACCACCCCGCCGACGCCTGCTCGTTGAGGCTGCACACCGAGGCGATGATCGTGCGGGGATCGCGGTGCATCTGGATGATCAGCGCGTCCGGATACACCTCGAAGATCGCGTCCAAGGCGAACAGGTGGCTCGGATTCTTCAGTACCCAGCGGCGATTCGCGTCCGGCAGACCGATCAGTTGCAGATTGCGCCGGTGCCTGCGATAGGCGTCGGTCCAGTCCTGGCCCGCCAGCCACTCCGAATATCCGGGCAGATAGGCCAGGCATTCGTAGGACACCGACATGGCCGACTGCCGCAGCAGCTGCCAGCACTCCTCCACCTGATCGGCCGAGATGTGGTGCACGCCCATGAACTCGGGATGCTCCACGTGGTGCTTCTCGAACGCCGCCTCGATACGCTGGTACACCGGGTTCCCGGCCCAGGTCTCGCGCGGCGGCCGGGGCTGAGGCATCTCGGTGAGCCACATCTCCAGACCCTGGTGCGCGGGGTCGGCATTGAGCAGCCGATGCACGGCCGTGGTCCCGGACCGCGGCAGACCGGTGACGAAGACGGGCCGTTCGATCGCGACGTCGGCGTGCTCGGGATGCCGCTGCCAGGCGTTCTCGCTGAGCAGCCTGGCGATCAGCGCGCCGCGCAGGAACGCGCGATTGACCTTGTTGCCGAACGGCGTCAGCTCGGCGTCCGCGGCGTAGGAGTCCAGAAGTACCTGGAGCCCTTCGCGATAGTCGTCGTCACCGAAATCGTCGAGCCCGACCACCTTGGTCGCCGAGGCGTGCAGATCCTCGACGGTGCCGACGTCGTCCCTGCCGATCATGCTGTGCTCTCTCCTCATCGGTGGTGTTCGATCAGTGGTGGTACTCGCCGCAATTGACATCCAGACACGCGCCGGTGATCGCCCGCGCCAGCGGCGAGGCGAAGAAGACGACGGCGTCGGCGATCTCGTCGGGCTCGGGCAGCTTGCGCAGGTCGATGGTCGACGCGGTCTCGGCGTAGACCTCTTCCGGCGTGATCCCCCGCTGCTGGGCGAGGTAGTTGAAGTACCACTTCAGGTTGTCCGCCCAGATGTAGCCAGGGGCAACGGAATTCACCCGGATGCCTTTGGGGCCCAGTTCGGTCGCCAGGCTCTGCGCCAGGGCCAGCAGGCTGGACTTGGCCATCTTGTACGGGCCGAAGGTGCGCCGGGAGTGCCGCAGCACGGCCGAATTGATCATCACCACCGAGCCTTTCGTCTCGGTGAGCGCGGGCACGAACAACCGGGTCAGGCGCAGCGCGGCCAGTACGTTCGTCTCGAACCCGGCCCGCACCTGATCCAGGTCGACCACGGCCAGATCCGCCAGCGGCGGGATGGCGAAGGCGTTGTTCACCAGCGTGTCGACCCGGCCGAACGCACTGGTGGCCGTCTCGACCAGATTCGTCACCGCCGCTTCGTCGTTGATGTCGGTGGGCACCACCACGGCACGCCTGCCGACCTCGGCGATCTCTTTGGCGACCTCGGTCAGCCGCGATTCGGTGCGCGACGCGAGCACCACGTCCGCGCCCGCCTTGGCCGCCTGCACCGCGATGGCCCTGCCGAGCCCCGGTCCCACGCCGGAGACCACAACCACCCTGTCCTGCAACAACATCAGCCGAGCATCCTCTCCGCGACGGCGACCTGACGGGCCGCGATCCGTGCTTTCCATTCCTCGGGCGTCACCCGCGCCCGCTCGTAAAATGCCAGCCGCGTGGGTAATTCGTCGACCGTCACGATCTCCACGGTCGGCCCGTCCTCGGGTTTGAGATCGCGGGAGAGCCGCTGCCAGCGGAACTGGAGGTAACCCCTTGCGTGCCCGGTGCGCTCGATCCAGTTCGCCAGGCCGGGGTCGCGCTCGCTGACCACCAGCCGGATCATCCCGTCCGGATCGACGCGGGCCTGGTCGGCGGTGAGGCTGGTCTGGTGGTTGATGTAGTCCAGCGACAGGTACCACATGCTGCCCAGCTGGAAGCCCTGGTAAGGGGCGTCCGACTTGGGGACCGTTATGATCATGGCCTGGTCGTCGGCCAGCTCGTAGTGCCCCGCCGAGGAGAACTGGGTGGTGAGCCCGCCCGGGGTGGAGCGCGGTTCGGTCATCGTGTTCACCGGCAGGTTCAGATAGAACCACTCCGGGAACGCCAGGAACGTCTTCAGCCGGGAGAGCAGCATCTTGCCCGCGATCCCGTAGCGCTTGGTCAGCAGATCCTTGGTGAGCGGGGGCGGCGCGTCGCCGATCGTGTCGACGCGCTGAATGCGCAGGGTGCCCGGCTTCTCGGTGGACCAGTCGCTGAACACCTCGCGCACGACCAGCATCGCCGAGTCCGGCGCAAGGTGCACGTAGCCGGGCCGCGCCTCGCCCGGTCCGAGCCGCAGCCGGTAGGAGCCGTCGGCCGCGACATCCAGCGCCCGGTCGTCGAAAGCGGTCTCGCTGTCGGGCACGTCGACCGGCGAGTAGTTGCCGTTGAGCACCTGGAAGCTGAGGTCCCTGGTGGTGCCGCGAGTGCCGGTCACCAGGTATTCCGCGTCCGGCCGCAGATAGGCGTGGAAGTACAGGGTGTCGGGGTTGTCCAGGCCCATCTTGGTGTACGGGCCGGTCGACTGGACGAAGAACGGGAAGTCCCGCTCGTAGGCCCACGCCATCTGCAGGGCCGCGCGAATGCTGCCCGCGAGGTAGTCGTAGCCCTCGACGAGGTCCTGTTCGGTTCGTATGTGTGGCGCTTCGGTGATGATCTGCTCGGCGGCGGCGATCGCGTCCGCGAACGGCTGGGTCAGCAAGAGGCTCTCCCGGGTGGTCCAAATATGTACCGCTCTGGTACATTTCGATACGAGCAAGATTAGAACGTGTTCTAGGAGTTGTCCATGGTCGCGCGCCGATCCGCCCCCACCGAACGGGTGGTTCAGCTACTGGATTTCCTCGTCGAGCAGCGCGGCAAGCGCTTCGGGCTCTCCGAGCTGGCCCGCGAACTGAACATGGCCAAGCCCACCTGCCTGGGCATTCTCACCGAGCTGACCGCGGGCGGCTACCTGGTGCGCGATCCGCACACCCACGTCTACGGCCTCGGCCCCGCGCTGATCGCGGCGGGCAGGGTCGCCCAGGACGGCTTCGCCATCTCGGCCATCGCCCGCGCCGAGCTGGCCGAACTCAGCGCGCGATACCGCACCACCTGCACGGCGTCGGCGGTGGTCGGCGACCGGATCTCGGTACTGGAGAGCACCGGCCCCGGCGTGGTGAAGATGGGCGCGTCCTACCACTTCGCGCCGCCCGTCGGCCTGATGTACGTGCTGTGGGACACCGACGCGGCATTCGACGCGTGGCTGGCCATCCCGCCCACCGTCCCGCTCCAGCAGGACGAGGCGCGGTTGCGCCAAGTGGTCGCCGAGTGCCGCGAGCGCGGCTACCTGGTCGAAAGCCTGACCGCGGCCGGGCGGCGACTGTACTCGCTGCTGGCGGGCGTCGCCGCCCGCGACCTGCCCGCCGAGCTGCGCGAACTGGTCGGCGAGCTGGTCACCAGCCTGGGCGAACGGGTGTATCTCGGCGCCGATCTCCGGCCCCGCAAGGAGCACCCCGTGAGCCTGCTCGCCGCGCCGACCTTCGGCGGCGACGGCAGGCAGAACATGGTGCTCACGATGTATGTCGGCGCGTCCATCACCGGCGCCGAAATCGCCAGGCGCGGAGCGGCATTGGTCGCCGCGGCGGACGCGGTGACCAGCGCGTCCGGCGGTCGCAAACCGATCTGATACCGCACGGCGGGCCGCCCAAGACCGCCCCGGGCGCGACGTACCGCGACGGCGCGGCGCGGCCGAACCGTTGACCGCTGACCGAAACGTGTTCTAGTTTTGGGGCGTGAGCCAGTACGCAAAGTCGACGGCGAGCACCTACGAGCTGCCTCATCTCGCGGCGCTCGAGGCCGAGTCGGCGCACATATTCCGTGAAGTGGCAGCCACCTTCGAACGCCCGGTGCTGCTGTTCTCCGGCGGCAAGGATTCGGTGGTGATGCTGCACTTGGCGGCCAAGGCCTTCTGGCCGGCGCCGCTGCCGTTCCCGGTGCTGCACATCGACACCGGGCACAACTTCGACGAGGTCATCGAGTTCCGCGACCGCACCGTCGAGCGCCTCGGCCTGCGTTTGATCGTCGGCCGGGTACAGGACGACATCGATGCGGGCCGGGTCGTCGAGGACACCGGCCCGCGCGCCTCGCGCAACCGGCTACAGACCAGCACGCTGCTGCGTAGCATCCGGGAGGGCGGCTTCGACGCGGTCTTCGGCGGCGCCCGCCGCGACGAGGAGAAGGCGCGCGCCAAGGAGCGGGTCTTCAGCTTCCGCGACGAATACGGACAGTGGGACCCGCGCGCCCAGCGCCCGGAGCTGTGGAATCTGTACAACGGCAGGCACCGCCCCGGCGAGCACATCCGGGTCTTCCCGCTCTCCAACTGGACCGAACTGGATATCTGGAGCTACCTCGCGGCCGAGGAGATCGAGCTTCCCTCGCTGTATTACGCGCATCGCCGCCCCGTCGTGCAACGCGACGGAATGTTGCTGGCGCACACCAGGTTCCTGCGGTTGCTCGACGGCGAGCGGCCCTACGAGGCGACCGTGCGCTTCCGCACCGTCGGCGACGCGACCTGCACCGGATGCGTGGAATCCACCGCGGCCACCCCCGCCGAGGTGGTCGCCGAGGTCGCCGCCGCCCGCGTCACCGAACGCGGCGCCACCCGCGCCGACGACCGCATCTCCGAGGCGGGCATGGAAGATCGCAAACGAGAAGGGTACTTCTGATGGCCACCACCCTGCTGCGCCTCGCCACCGCGGGCAGCGTCGACGACGGCAAGTCGACCCTGATCGGCCGTCTGCTCTACGACTCCAAGACGATCTTCACCGATCAACTCGCCGCCGTCGAGCGCACCAGCCGCGAGCGCGGCGACGACTACCCGGATCTGGCGCTGCTGACCGACGGATTGCGCGCGGAACGCGAACAAGGCATCACCATCGACGTGGCACACCGGTACTTCGCCACGCCGCGGCGCAAGTTCATCATCGCCGACACCCCCGGGCACATTCAGTACACCCGCAACATGGTGACCGGCGCGTCCACCGCCGACGTCGCGCTGATCCTGGTCGACGCGCGCAAGGGCGTGGTGGAACAGACTCGCCGCCACGCCTTCCTGGCCAGCCTGCTCGGCATACCGCACCTGGTGCTGTGCGTGAACAAGATGGATCTGGTCGGCTGGTCCCAGCAGCGGTTCACCGAGATCCGCGAGGAATTCGCCGGTTTCGCCACCAAGCTCGAGGTCGCCGACCTGTCCTTCATCCCGGTCTCGGCGCTGCAAGGCGACAACATCGTGCACCACGGCGCCAGCATGCCCTGGTACGAGGGCACTCCCCTGCTGCACCACCTGGAGGAGTTGCACATCGCCTCCGACCGCAATCTCATCGATGCGCGCTTTCCGGTGCAGTATGTGACCCGCAGGCACGGCCAGGACTTCCGCGGTTACGCGGGCACCGTGGCGGGCGGGGTGTTCAAGCCGGGTGACGAAGTGGCCGTGCTGCCTTCGGGTTTCACCACCACCGTCGCGGCGATCTGGGGGCCGGGCGGCGTCCCGGTCGCCGAAGCCTTTCCCCCGCAGGCGATCACGATGCAGCTCGCCGACGAGATCGACATCTCGCGTGGCGATCTGATCTGCCGCCCGGCCAACCGGCCGCTGGTGGGCCGCGACATCGACGCCATGGTGTGCTGGTTCGCCGAGGACTCGGCGCTGACGCCGGGCGCCAGGTACACGGTGCGCCACACCACCCGCGCCGCGACCGCGGAGGTCCGCAGCCTCGACTACCGGCTCGACGTGAACACCCTGCACCGCGACGAGCACGCGGAATCGTTGTCGCTCAACGAGATCGGACGCATCCAGCTGCGCACCCGGCAGCCGCTGCTCTTCGACCCGTACCGCCGCAATCGTTCGACCGGCAGCTTCATCCTGGTCGACGAGGCGACGAACAACACCGTCGCCGCGGGCATGATCACCGGTCCGACGCTGCCCTCGGCCCGGGTGGTCTGGCACTCCACCGCGGTCGGCCGCGAGGAGCGCGCCACCCGTGGAGCGACGGTCTGGCTCACGGGTCTGTCCGGATCCGGAAAGTCCACGGTCGCGGTCGAACTGGAGCGGCGGCTGGTGGCGTCGGGGCGTCCCGCGTTCCTGCTGGACGGTGACAACCTGCGTCACGGTTTGAACGCCGATCTCGGTTTCTCCGCCGAGGACCGGGCCGAGAACATCCGTCGCGTCGGCGAGGTGGCCCGGTTGTTCGCCGAAGCCGGTGTCGTGGCGGTGGTTTCGCTGATCAGCCCGTACCGCGCCGACCGCGAACGGGTGCGCGCCGCGCACGAGGCGGCCGGGCTCCCGTTCGTCGAGGTGTTCGTCGACACGCCGCTGGAGATCTGCGAGGCGCGCGACCCGAAGGGCATGTACGCCAAGGCGAGGGCGGGCGAGATCCGCGGCTTCACCGGCATCGACGATCCGTACGAGGCGCCCACCGCACCGGATCTGGCGCTGCGCCCCGCCGACGGCGACCCGGCCGCCATGGCCGCGACCATCCTTTCCCGACTGGACACCCTGGACTGACCGTACGATGCTCACCGATGCCCGCCTGGCCGCCGACCTGGCCGAACGCGCCGGAACACTGCTGCGCGCACTGCGCGACGAACTATCCGCCGGTGGTCCGCCGCCGCCGGATCTCGGATCGCGCGGCGACGCGCAGTCCAACGATTTCCTGCTCGCCGAGCTCGCCGCCGCGCGGCCCGGGGATGCGGTGCTCTCCGAAGAATCCGCCGACGACCCGGCACGGCTCACCGCCGATCGGGTGTGGATCATCGATCCGCTCGACGGCACCCGCGAGTACGCCATCCCCGGCCGCTCCGACTGGGCCGTGCACGTCGCACTGTGGGAACGCGGCCGCGGCATCACCGCCGCGGCCGTGGCGCAGCCCGCGCTCGGCCGGGTGCACGTCAGCGACGCACCGTGCCACGCCGCCGACCCCGGGGAGCCGCGACTCCTGGTGAGTGACTCGCGACCGCCCGTCTGGGCGGCCGACGTCGCCGCCGCGGTCGGCGCGCGGTTGGTGCCGATGGGCTCGGCGGGCGCCAAGGCGATGGCGGTGGTGCGCGGCGAGGCCGACGGCTACCTGCACGCGGGCGGACAGTACGAGTGGGATTCCGCGGCGCCCGTCGGCGTCGCGCTGGCCGCGGGCCTGCACGCTTCCCGGGTGGACGGCAGCCCGTTGGAGTACAACCGCCCGCACCCCTACCTGCCCGACCTGCTGATCTGCCGGGCGGCATGGCGAACGCCGCTGCTAGAGGCGGTGGCGGCCGCCTCGGCCGGGTCGCGGTAGCCGCCCCTCACCTTTCGCGACACATCGGTAGTAACGTATCAAATGCCCCGGGGCCGAGACCGCGCCCCGGCAGTGACGTTCGCGAGAGGATTGCCGTGCGCTCGAACCTGATCTCCCGTAGGGATCTCGACTTCCTGCTGTACGAATGGCTGCGGGTCGAGAACCTGGCCGCGTTTCCCCGTTTCGCGGAGCATTCCAGGGAGACCTTCGACGGCTTCCTCGATCTCTGCGAGGACATCGCCACCCGGCATTTCGCGCCGCACAACAAGCGCAACGACAGCAACGAGCCGACCTTCGACGGCGAGCGGGTGACGATCATCCCCGAGGTGAAGGCGGCCGTCGAGGCGTTCACCAAGGCGAACCTGGTCGGGGCGGGCATGGACGAGGAGATCGGCGGCCTGCAACTGCCCGCCGCCGTCGAGGCCGCCGGGTTCAGCTGGTTCCAGGCCGCCAACGTCGGCACCTCCGGCTACCTGTTCCTGACCATCGGCAACGCCAATCTCCTCGCCGCGCACGGGACCCAGGACCAGATCGACCGTTTCGTCCGGCCCATGGTCGAGGGCAGGTTCACCGGGACCATGTGCCTGTCGGAGCCGCAGGCCGGGTCGTCGCTGGCCGACATCGTCACCCGCGCCGAACCGCAGGCCGACGGCACCTACCGGCTGTTCGGGTCGAAGATGTGGATCTCCGGCGGCGATCACGAGCTCACCGAGAACATCGTGCACCTGGTGCTGGCCAAGATCCCGGGCGGTCCGGCCGGCACCAAGGGCATCTCGCTGTTCGTCGTCCCGAAGTTCCTGGTGGGCGCGGACGGCACGCTCGGCGAGCGCAACGACGTCGTGCTGGCCGGCCTCAACCACAAGATGGGCTACCGCGGCACCACCAACACGGTGCTCAACTTCGGCGAAGGCAGGCACACCCCGGACAGCGCGCCCGGCGCGGTGGGCTATCTGGTCGGCGAACCGCACCGCGGCCTGTCCTACATGTTCCACATGATGAACGAGGCCCGGCTCGGCGTCGGCCTCGGCGCCACCGCGCTCGGATACACCGGCTACCTCAAGTCCGTCGAGTACGCCAGGCAGCGGCACCAGGGCCGCGCGGTGACCGCCAAAGACCCCGCCTCGCCGCAGAGCCCGATCGTCGAGCACGCCGACGTGAAGCGAATGCTGTTGGCGCAGAAGGCCTATGTCGAAGGCGCGCTGGCCCTGCTGCTCTACTGCAACCGGCTGGTCGACCTGCGCCGCACCGCCGCCGACGAGCAGGCCGCCCGGGAGCACACGCTGCTGCTGGAGATCCTGACCGGCGTCGCCAAGAGCTGGCCGTCGCAGTGGTGCCTCGAGGCGAACAGCCTCGCCATCCAGGTGCACGGCGGCTACGGCTACACCCGCGAATACGACGTGGAACAGCACTACCGCGACAATCGCCTCAACCCGATCCACGAGGGCACGCACGGCATCCAGGGCCTGGATCTGCTGGGCCGCAAGGTGATCCAGCACGAAGGCGCCTCGCTGCGCCTGCTCGGCGAGCGGATCGCGGCGACCGTCGAAGCGGCCGAGCGCACAGGCGGCGACGCGGCGGAATTCGCCGCGCGGCTCGACGCGTCCTGGCACCGGCTGGTCACCGTCACCATGGGCATGTTCGCGGCGGGCGATCCGGCCGCGGCGATGGCCAACTCGAGCATCTACCTCGAGGCGTTCGGACACATCGTGCTCGCCTGGATCTGGCTGGAACAAATGGTGGCCGCGGCCGACCACGAGGGCGACTTCTACGAGGGCAAGCGCGCCGCGGCACGCTACTTCTTCCGTTACGAGCTGCCCAAGACCGGCCCCCAGCTCGACCTGCTCGCCGCGCTGGACCGCACCACGCTCGAGATGCGCGACGACTGGTTCTGACACGATCGAAACCGATCATTCGAATCTGCGTGATCGAAACCAGGGCCCGGGAAACAGGGTGGCGCAATAGCCGTTAGCCACCCTGTTTCCCCAGGTCAGCGCCGGTCACCACTGGCGAAGAAACATCCCCTGATTCGCACGGCGCGCGAGCT
The DNA here is from genome assembly GCF_001613365.1 of Nocardia xishanensis NBRC 101358. Classification (GTDB taxonomy): domain Bacteria; phylum Actinomycetota; class Actinomycetes; order Mycobacteriales; family Mycobacteriaceae; genus Nocardia; species Nocardia xishanensis. The sequence goes on along the minus strand of NZ_BDCF01000003.1, from coordinate 113,237 downwards.
GGAATTCGCGCGCCCATTCCCCGTCTATCGTCGCTGTCCGTGCAGGTCAGCGAAAGAGAGGCGGAACAGATGGGTGCGGAACCGGCCCCCGTGCGGCAGCTGCGCGCCGATCAGGCGCGCCGGGTCGCCGACGTGCTGCGCCACCAGATCCACGCCGGCGCGTTCGACGAGGTGCTGCCGACCGAACAGCAGCTGGCCACCGAGCATTCCGCCTCGCGCAACACCGTGCGCGAGGCACTGGCCCTGCTCAAGGACGAAGGCCTGATCGACCGCGCCCCCAAGGTCGGCACCCGGGTGGCGACCCGCAAGTACGACCACGGCCTCGACGCGCTGCTCGGCCTCCAGGAGACCCTCAAGGGCCACGGCACCGTGCGCAACGAGGTGCGCACCGCGCAGCACATCACCGCGCCTCCCGCGGTGGCTCGCAGGCTCGGCCTCGAACCCGGGCAGCGAGTCGTCTATTTGGAGCGGCTGCGCTATCTGGCGGACTTGCCGCTGAGCCTCGACCTGACCTATCTGGTCCCCGACATCGGCGCCGAGGTGCTCGCCAACGACCTCGAGAACACCGACATCTTCGTGTTGCTGGAGAAGATCAGCGGCCGCTCCCTCGGGCGCGCCGATCTGGCGCTGGAGGCGATCGCCGCCGACCCGCACACCGCATCCACCCTCGACACACCCGATGGCGCCCCGCTGCTGATGCTGGAACGACTGACCCGTCTCGACGACGGCAGACCGGTCGACCTCGAGTACATCCGCATGCGCGGCGACCGAATCACCATGCGCGGCAGCCTGTCCCGCGGCGCACCCGAATGGAAGGTCCTGTAGATGGCACTCGCGAATCAGCGCGCCGACATCCCGGTCACGATCGACGAATCGCTGTGCATCCAGGGCTGCACGCTGTGCGTGGAGATCTGCCCGCTCGACTCCTTGGCCATCAATCCCGACAACGGGAAGGCCTACATGCACGTGGACGAGTGCTGGTACTGCGGACCGTGCGCGGCCCGCTGCCCCACCGGCGCGGTCACCGTCAACATGCCCTATCTGCTCCGCTGATCTGGAAGTCTCATGAAAGCACGTCTCGTTCCCTTCCTGCTCGCCGTCGCACTGGCCGCCGCGGGCTGCTCGCTCGAAAGCTCCGACGAAGCCCCGGCCGGCACGGTCAAGGTCGTCGTCGGCTACCAGTCCAAGACCATCAACACCGTCACCGCGGGCACGCTGCTGCGCGCGCAGGGCTATCTGGAGCAGCGGTTACGCCAGATCACCGACAACGGCGGAGCCAAGTACCAGGTGGAGTGGCAGGACTACGACACCGGCGCACCGATCACCGCGCAGATGGTGGCCGAGAAGATCGATATCGGCTCGATGGGCGATTACCCGTTGCTGATCAACGGTTCTCGCACGCAGGCCAACGAGCGGGCCAGGACCGCGCTCGTCTCGGTCACCGGATACAACCCCAAAGGCGCGCTCAACATGGTTGTGGTGCCGAATGATTCGACCGCGAGCGGGATCACCGACCTGGCCGGCCAGAAAATCTCGGCCAGCGTCGGCTCCGCGGGCCACGGCACCCTGGTGCAGGCGCTGTCGCGGGCGGGCATCGACCCGGCCAAGGGCGTCGAGGTGCTCAACCAGCAGCCGCAGGTCGGCGCGACCGCGCTGGAGTCGCACCAGGTGGGCGCGCTGTCGCAGTTCGTCGCATGGCCCGGCCTGCTCGTCTTCCAGAACAAGGCCAAGCTGCTCTACGACGGCGCCGAGCTCGACGTGCCCACCTTTCACGGCGTCGTCGCGCGCCGCTCCTACGCCGCCGACCATCCCGAGGTGCTGCAAGCCTTCCTCGCCGCGCAACTCGACGCGACGAAGTTCATCAACGAGCGCCCGTTCGAGGCCGCCAAGATCGTCGCTGACGGTTCCGGCCTGCCGCAGGAAGTGGTGTACCTGTACAACGGCCCCGGCGGCACCCGGTTCGACACCACGCTCAAGCCGAGCCTGATCTCGGCGCTGAAAGGCGATGTGCCCTACCTGAAGTCGATCGGCGACTTCGCGGACCTGAACGTGGACGGATTCGTCGACGACGCGGCGATCCGCAAGGCCTTCGCCGAAACGGGTCAGGGCGATTACGACCGGGCGCTGGCCGCCACCGCCAACCCGAGCGCGATCACGGGCGCCGACCCGGTCTGCGGCACCGCGGTGAGCGATCCGGCGCTGGCCGGCGAGCTGTGGGTCGACGGCGCCGACCGTCCGCAGCCCGCCGCCGACCCCACCTGCCTGCTGCGCGCGGTGCAGGCCGCCAAGGCTCAGGGCAAGGTGATCCGCGCGGTCTACGTGCCCGACGCCGAGCTCGGCACCCGCTGGTTCGCCGACAAGGCGGTGTGGCTGCGCGACGGCGCGAAGTACCTGCCGTTCACCACGCAGGCCGCCGCGCAGCGCTACCGGCAGAACCACCCCGCCGCCACGCCGGTCTCCTACGACCAAGCGGTCACGGAAGTACGCGGATGAGCGCCGTGGCGGTCGCGGGCGAAGCGGTCACCGTAGCCGAGACCGCAAAGAGCCGAACCATTTCCGAGTGGCGGTCGAGGGCCGTCCGGATCGCCTCGGTGCTGGCGGCCGTCGGGCTCTGGCAGCTGCTCACCGTCAACGACGTGCGAGCCGGGCTGCGCTTCGACTCGCTGCCCACGGTGACCGAGATCGTGGCGGAGTTCGGCGAGCACTTGGGCAAGGATCAGTACTACCTGGACATCGCCCAGTCGCTGATCCGCATCGTCACCGGCTTCGGCCTGGCGGCGGTGGTCGGCGTGCTCGCCGGTATCGGGCTCGGCCGCTCCCGGTCGCTGGCCGACGTCTTCGGACCGCTCACCGAGCTGGTCCGTCCGATTCCCGCCATCGCGCTGGTGCCGGTCGCGATCCTGCTGTTCCCCAGCGACGAATCCGGCATCGTCTTCATCACCTTCACGGCGTCGCTGTTCCCGGTCCTGGTGAGCACCAGGCACGCGGTGCGCGCACTGCCGACCATCTGGGAGGACGCGGTGCGCACGCTCGGCGCGTCGCGGCGAGATGTGCTGGTGCGCGTGGTGTTTCCCGGCATATTGCCCGGCGTGTTCAGCGGGCTGTCGGTCGGCATGGGCGTGGCCTGGATCTGCCTCATCTCCGCGGAGATGATCTCCGGGCGGCTCGGCGTCGGCTACCGCACCTGGCAGGCCTACACCATCGTCGACTATCCGGCGGTCTTCGTCGGCATGATCACCATCGGCGTGCTCGGCTTCGCCACCTCCGGCCTGGTCGAGCTGGCCGGTCGCCGGATCACCCGCTGGCTGCCGAGGGAGGTTGCGGAATGACGACCACCACAACGGCGCCCCCCGCGCCCGTCACTTCGGGCATGCGGCTGACGCTGGACGGCGTGCGGATCGCTTACGGCGCTCGCACCGTCGTCGACGGTCTCGACCTGGACATCGCCGCGGGCGAAATCCTCGTCGTGGTCGGCAAATCCGGTTGCGGCAAGTCCACCCTGCTGCGCGCCATCGCGGGCCTGCGCAGTCCCGACGCCGGGGTGGTGCGCGCCGACGGCGCCACGGTCACCGGACCGTCGGCCGATCGCGCGCTGGTGTTCCAGGACGACGCGCTGCTGCCGTGGCGCACCGCGCGCCAGAACATCGAACTGGCGCTGCACCTGCGCGGCACGCCGCGCGCCGAACGCAAGTCCGTCGCGCGACGGTGGGTCGCCGAGGTCGGTCTCACCGGCTACGCCGACTATCTGCCGCGCGACCTGTCCGGCGGGATGCGGCAGCGAGTTCAATTGGCGCGCAGCCTCGCAGGAGCGCCGCGAGCCGTGCTGATGGACGAGCCGTTCGGCGCGCTCGACACCCAGACCAGGGCCACCATGCAGCGGTTGCTGATCGACACCTGGCGCGCCCATCCCACCACCATCGTCTTCGTCACCCACGACCTCGACGAGGCACTGCTGCTCGGCGACCGCATCGCCGTGCTCGGCAGGCACGACGAGCGTTCCGCCGCGTTGCGCGCCGTCGTCGAGGTGCCCGCGCCGCGACAGCCGGTGGACCGGCAGACGGTGCGGGACGAGATCCTGGAGAAACTGTGAACATTCCGGAGCTGTCCGATCGGATCCGGCTGGACTGCGACGTCCTGGTGGTCGGCGGCGGCACCGCGGGCACCATGGCCGCGCTGACCGCCGCCGAACACGGCGCGAACGTGCTGCTGCTGGAGAAGGCCCACGTGCGCCACTCCGGCGCGCTTGCCATGGGTATGGACGGCGTCAACAACGCGGTCATCCCAGGCAAGGCGACGCCGGAGGACTACGTCGCCGAAATCACCAGGGCCAACGACGGAATCGTCGACCAGCGCACCGTCTACCAGACCGCGACGCGCGGCTTCGCGATGGTGCAGCGGCTGGAGCGCTACGGCGTGAAGTTCGAGAAGGACGAGTACGGCGAGTACGCGGTGCGCCGGGTGCACCGCTCCGGCTCGTACGTGCTGCCGATGCCGGAGGGCAAGGACGTCAAGAAGGCGCTGTATCGCGTGCTGCGCCAGCGCTCCATGCGGGAGAGGATCCGGATCGAGAACCGGCTCATGCCCGTTCGCGTGCTGACGGAGAACGGTCGCGCGGTCGGCGCCGCAGCATTGCACACGCGCACCGGCGAATTCGTGGCCGTCGGCGCGAAAGCGGTGATCCTGGCCACCGGACCGTGCGGCCGTCTCGGGCTACCCGCCAGCGGCTACCTGTACGGCACCTACGAGAACCCGACCAACGCGGGCGACGGCTACGCGATGGCCTACCACGCGGGCGCGGAACTCTCCGGCATCGAGTGCTTCCAGATCAACCCGCTCATCAAGGATTACAACGGCCCCGCCTGCGCCTATGTCGCCAACCCCTTCGGCGGCTACCAGGTCAACGCCGAAGGTGAGCGGTTCGTCGACTCCGACTACTGGTCTGGCCAGATGATGGCCGAGGTAAAACGCGAGATCGAATCCGCGCGGGGCCCGATCTATTTGAAGGTGTCGCACCTGCCCGACGAGACGCTGTCCACGCTCGAAGGCATCCTGCACACCACCGAACGTCCGACCCGTGGCACCTTCCACGCCAATCGCGGCCACGACTACCGCACTCACGACATCGAGATGCACATCTCCGAGATCGGTTTGTGCAGTGGGCATTCCGCGTCAGGGGTGTGGGTGGACGAGCACGCGCGCACCACCGTGCCCGGGCTCTACGCCGCGGGTGATCTGGCCTGCGTGCCGCACAACTACATGATCGGCGCGTTCGTCTACGGCGATCTCGCGGGGGCGCACGCCGCCTCCACCCTCCCTGATCTCGCTGCGCCGCAAGACCTTCCCGAGGACCAGCTGGCCGCCGCACACGAACTCGTCTATCGGCCGCTGCGCCAACCGGACGGGCCGCCGCAGCCGCAGGTCGAATACAAGCTGCGCCGCTTCGTGAACGACTACGTGGCGCCGCCGAAGACGGCCACCAAGCTGTCCATCGCGGTGGAGACGTTCGAGCGGATGCGCACGGAGGTCGAAGGCATCGGCGCGCGTACGCCGCACGAGCTGATGCGCGCGGTGGAGGTCTCCTTCATCCGCGATTGCGCCGAGATGGCGGCGCGCAGCTCGCTGACCCGCACCGAATCCCGGTGGGGCCTGTATCACGAGCGCGCCGACCTGCCCGAGCGCGACGACAACGCCTGGCGCTATCACCTGAACCTGCGCAAGGACGCCGACGGGGAGATGGAGTTCCTCAAGCGTCCCGTCGCGCCGTATCTGGTGCCGGTGCCCGGACTGGACGACTTGCCGTCGACCGATCCCGCCATCGTGGCGGTCGAACAGCCGCCGCTGCGGACCGGCCGACCGCCGCAGCGGGACGATACGGTGGTCGTCACCGAGGCCGCGACGCCCGTCGCTCCCCCGTCTCCGCGACTCGTCACCCTGCTCGCCCTGGATTCGCCTACGGTACAGGACCTTTCGAGCTACCTCGCCGATGCCGACGCCGGCGTGCGGGCCGCGGCGATCTCGGTGCTCACCGAGCACACGCCGGACGGATTCGCCGCCGCGCTGGCGAACGCCTTGGGCGACGCCGCCGCCTCGGTCCGGCGGGTGGCCGCCGAAAGCCTGCGAGAACTGGTGGAAGTGCTGCCAGACGCGACCGGGCTGCCCGAGCACCTCGACTCCGCCGACCCGCTGGTCCGCGCCACCGTCATCGATCTGCTGCGGGCCCTGCGCGCGGGCAGTGCGGCGCAGTTCGGCGCGGCGCTGGCCGACCCGGATCACCGGGTGCGCATCGAGGCGGTGCGCGCGCTGGTCTCGCTCGACGATCGCGCCGGGGTCGCCGCCTTGGCGGGCGATCCGAACCGGGAGGTGCGGATCGCGGTCGCCAACGGTCTGGCCGCCATCGGCGCGGGCGGAGTCGAGGTGGTGCGCATCCTGTCCGCCGACCGCGACCCGTTGGTCCGCGCGGCGGCGCTCACCGCGTTCGCCGCGCTCGGCGCAGGTCCGGACGACGCCGCGAATCTGTCAGGGGCGCTGCGTGATTCGGCCTGGCAGGTGCGCGTCGGCGCGGCCCGCGGCCTGGCGGGCGCGGCGCCGGAGCCGGCGATCCCCGTGCTCGCCGAGGCGTTGCTCGACCCGCATCTGGACGTCCGCAAGGCGGCGGTGCTCTCGCTGAGCACTTGGCGCGCGGACGAATCGGCACGCGGGGCGCTGAAGCGCGCTATCGACGACAGCGACGCCGACGTGCGCGCCTACGCCCGGCGGGCGGTCGACGCGTGATCGCGCACTGTACCCATTGGCCGGGGGGCGCATCGCCTCGCCTGCGCGCGGCGAACGCGGTCCGGTCTGCTCCGCACCTGTTCCCGGCGACGCCCAGCGCGGAGCCGAAGGGCGGGCGCGGGCTCCGGCCGCGTCCGTTCCGCCGCAGCACCGGGTAACCATCCGTACGGAGGAGCGAACAATTCCGCGCTCCGCGTCGCCGTGGCTGCCACCGCCCGGCACGACGGCAGCCACGACCGGGTCGTGCGAAATTCGCTGTCAGACGCATTCGACGAGGCGGCTGCGGTTCGCATTCTGGCCGGCCACCGTTCGTTTCCGGTACTAGACACCACCGCGGACCTGCGATCTGATGAACTAACCCCCAACACCCTCGTCAAAGAAATGCGCGCGAGTGTCCGCTCTCGATCGATGAGGTGGCACCTCATGAACGACCAGCACGAAATTTCTCCGAGCGCCGATCTCGCGGACGACTTCGTCACTCCGGGCTCGTATCTCTCGGTGGTGACCCGCCGATCCGGTGACCGGTGCGAAGTCGTCTGCCGCGGCGAAATCGACTATGCCACCGGTGGACAGTTCTACGACGCAGTCAGCACAGCGGTCACCGATCCCACCGTCGACCACATCGAGATCGACCTGGCCGACGTGAGTTTCTTCAGCGCGGCGGCGATCGGAACGCTCGGCCTCCTCCGCACCGCGGCACGAGAACGCGGCACCACTCTCACCCTGCGCAAGCCATCCCCGCCGGTCCACCGGCTGCTCACCCTCACCGGCCTGAGCCGCCTATGCGGCGAGAATCCCACACATACGGCCCGGCTCAGGCGCCCCGACCGGCCCGACGAGACAATCGCCGCCACCGACTGAGGAGGGCCCTGCCGGCCGCCCGAACAGGAGCGGTACCACTTCTCTCCCGAACCGAAGCCCGCGAGCCCCGGCCCTTGTGACCGGGGCTCGCGAGCCAGAAGCGCACGTCCGGTCGCGCCGGCGGCCGGTGCGGTGCGCAGCTGTCGGCACGTGCGCGCGATGTTTGCCGCCGGCCGCGGGTGCTATTCGTCAACTGCGATTTGCCGAGCACCACAGGAGCGGTCCATCGCGCCGGGCCGCGACCCAACTCACCATCGGGGGACGGATATCGAAGGAGAACCGCCATGTCCGGTCTGGTGCGCCAGAATTTCGAATCACCCGAAGAGACCCGGCCTTTCGAGCAGGACAAAGGCAGAGTCGATGTCGTCAACCTGGAGCGAGGACCGGTGGGCAGGGCGGTTTTCGAACCCGGCTGGCGGTGGTCGGAGCATGTCAAGCCGATAGCTCGGACCGACAGCTGTCAGGCCGCCCACGTCGGCTACTGCATTTCGGGTCGGATGGTGGTAGCCATGGACGACGGCGAGCAACAGGAATACGGGCCCGGCGACTTCATGATCATCCCACCCGGCCACGACGCGTGGACCGTGGGAGACGAACCCTGCGTGATGCTCGACTGGCAGGGCTTCGCCGACTACGCGAAGCGCCCGTGATCGGGGCGGCCGGCTGGTTGTGACTCCTGAGTCAGCCGGCCCGCCGCAGACCGACCGTGGGGAAGTCGACCGGGACTCCGAGGGCGACGTTGACGTAGTTGGTGAACAGGTTGAGCGCGACCTGCCCGATGGCCTCGACGATGTGCTCGTCGCTCCAGCCGTGGTCACGCAGAGCCTGCACGTCCTCCGCCGTGACCTGGCCACGCTCCTCGACCAGCTTCAGCGCGAAGCCCAGGAGTGCAGCGGTCCGAGGGTCGTCGGACTGCCCCGTCTGCGCGGCCTCCAGCGCCGCACGGCTCACCCCGGCCTTGCGTCCGAGAGCGGTGTGCGCGGCCAGGCAGTACTCGCAGGAGTTTCGGTTGGCGACGGCCACGGCGATCTGCTCGCCGATCGCGGGCCCCAGCGCACCGCCGCCGAAGGCGCCGAACGACGCCCACATGCTCGTCAGCGCGGCGGGCGAGTTCGCGACGGCTCGGAACATCGCGGGCACGGTGCCGAACGCGGCGTGGATCCGATCGAGCTGGTCCTTGACGGTTCCGGTCGCGGACTCGCGCTCGACAAGGGGGACGAGAGACATGGAGTGCTCCTTGGGTCGTGATTCGGACGACGCTCCCGGCGGTGTCTCGCCGGGCGACGCACTCTCAGACTGCCGGGATCACTTGGACTGATTGACGCAAATCATCTCGATTTCCTACCAGATCGTCTGCCATCCTTGGCCTGTGACTTCCCTCGACCAGCTTTCGCCCCTACTCGAACGCTTCCGGGTGCGAACCCGTCTGTTCCATGCGGGACCCCTGTGCGGGGTAACGACATTCGACGGGCAACTGGGCCGAGGCTTCCTGCACGTGCTCCGAAACGGTGAGATGGAAGTGACGCATCGAGGCGTCGGCGGCCGGCTGGAAAAGCAGCGGATCGATAAGCCCAGCCTGCTGTTCTACCCACGCCCGCTGGACCACGCCTTCCACAACGCGCCCACCGAGGATTCCGACTTCGCCTGCGCGACACTGGACTTCGACGGCGGCCCGACCCATCCCCTGGTCCGCACGCTCCCTCCCGTGATCGTGCTCCCGCTGGACGCCGTCGGCACCCTCGAACCAGCGCTCGATCTGCTGTTCGCCGAGATCGACAATGTGCGGTGCGGCCGAAAGCTGCTGGCGGATAGGCTCTTCGAAGTTGTCCTCATCCAGCTTTTCCGCTGGATTCTCGACCACGCCGACGAGCTCGCGCTGCCCACCGGGCTGCTGACAGGGCTCTGCGATGAACGTCTCGCCCGTGTACTCGTGGCCGTCCACGAGTCGCCCGGGCGGCCATGGACGCTCGCCACGATGGCACGCGAAGCGCGCATGTCCCGTAGTTCCTTCGCCGCCCGGTTCAAAGAGATGGTGGGGCAGCCCCCCGCCGAGTACCTGACCGGATGGAGGATCACAGTCGCCCAGGACCGGCTTCGCGCCGGCGCATCGGTCGCCCGGACGGCCGCGGAACTCGGGTACGCCACCCCTCCGGCGTTCTCGCGGGCGTTCACGCAAAGAGTGGGATGCTCACCGCGCGCATGGTTGGCGGCCACCCGCTGAGTCAGCCGTAGGCAGGAGCCCGGCCAAACGTCCCAGGACCGAGACCCGCGGACACGTTCGCGAGATGCGGTCCTACTCGGCCGGGCCGGCGACTCCCGCGATGGCACGATCTCGTCAGTGACAGGCGTCGGCGATACCTGACATCCACTCGCGAATCGCCTTGCGCTGCACAGGGGTAAGGTCGGCTTCCAGCTCCGCCTCGCGCCGCGCGACGGCCACCCGCGCCGCCGCGTATCGCCGCATTCCCGCCTCGGTCACCTGGATCTGGTGCGTACGACGATCGGTCGGATGCGGGCGGCGTTCGATCAGGCCCTCTTTCTCCAGTCCGCCGATCATCTCGTTCGCGGCCTGCCGGGTACTCGCCACCTCGCGCGCGATATCGGCCACCGACATTCCCGGCTGCGCGGCGGTCATCATCAGCGTGGCGTACTGCGAGGTCGACAGCCCGAACTCCTTGAGCTCCTCGCCGATCGCCGCCCGCATATTCAGCCAGACCTTGCGAACGAAGAAGGTCAGCGATCCGCCTTCGGCATCCACGCGCAGCCCTTTCCAAGATTGACAGGTTCCTGACGATCATGCACTCTCGACAACGTCAGGTTCCTACCAATCGTATCGAAGGTTTCCATGACCACGCCCGCGACACTGCCGAACGTCAGGCAGCGGTTGATCCTCGCCGTACTCCTGCTGTCCTCGTTGCTCATCTGGATGGACAACACGATCCTCAGCACCGCTCTCGAAACTCTCTCCGATCCGGTCCACGGACTGAATGCCAGTCCCGCGCAACTGCAATGGACGACCGGCTCGTACACATTGGTCTTCGCCGCGCTGATGTTCACCGCAGGCGCCCTCGGCGATCGCTTCGGCCACCGAGCCGTGCTCGCCACCGGGATGACCGTCTTCGCCGCCTCGTCCACGTGGGCCGCCTACTCCGCCGATGCCGGGCAGCTCATTGCCGCCCGCGCCGCCATGGGGGTCGGCAGCGCGCTCATCATGCCCGCGACGATGGCCATCCTCACCTGGACCTTCACCGGCCCCGCGCGGGCGACCGCCATCGGAATCACCTCGGCGTCGGCCGGTGTGGGTATCGCGGCGGGACCTTTGATCGCGGGTGTGCTGCTCGACCACTTCTGGTGGGGCTCGGTGTTTCTCGTCAACCTCCCGGCGGTTGCGCTCGGGTTGATCGGGATCGTGACGCTCATCCCGAACTTCCGCAGTCCCACCCGGCGTCCACTGGATCTTCCTGGATTGGCGCTGTCCATCACTGGACTCGCGCTCTTGGCCTACGGCCTCATTCGCGCTGGCCAGGTCGCCACCTGGGGGCGCCTGGATGTCTGGCTGCCGGTCACCGCAGGAATTTTGCTGCTGGCCGCCTTCGTGATCGTCGAATTGCGCAGCGCCCAGCCCAGTTTCAACCCACGACTGCTCGCGCAGCGCACCTTCGGTGGCGGTAACGCCGCCATCGGCTTGCTGTTGTTCGCCATGACCGCCGTCGGTTTCTACGGCGCTTTCTATCTCCAAGGCGCACGCGGCTTCTCGGCATTGCAAGCGGGACTGGCCAGCGCCCCTGGCGCATTCGGCGCGATCGTCGGCGGCCCGCTCGGCATCCGCTTGGTCCGCCGCTGGGGGCTGCGTCCCGTCACCGTGACCGCGCTGACCGTCGCGGGACTGGCCATGGGCACCTTCGGCTTCTTCGGCCTGGGCACTTCGATGGTCTGGTACGAGATCCTCGTCCTCATCCAGGGCTCTGCCATCGGTCTGGTCATCGGCTCGGTGACCGCGGCCCTCATGGCCACCCTGCCGATGGAACAGGCCGGCGCCGGATCGGCCGTCACCAACACCGTGCGTCAGACCGGCAGCGTGCTCGGTATCGCGGTGGGCGGGACGATCATGTCCATCGTGTACAGCCGCGGCATCGAATCGGCGCTGCCCGGTCTTCCGCCTGATGTGCGGGACCGAGCGCGCGTCTCCGCGGAACAGGCTCGGCACGTCGCCGACGCCGTCGGGCTGCCCGACCTGGCGCGCGCCGCCGACGACGCGTTCGTGCACGCCATGCACGTCGGCGCGATCTGGACCATGCTCATCGCACTCTCCGGAGCGGCCGTACTGGCCATCGCCCTGCGACCCGCGCGGGAAACATCCGGCATCCGCATCCCGCGGCGCGAGTTCCAAGACGCGGACGCGTAGGCGGACTCAGCGATCCGAGCGACAGGTCAGCGCGCGGCGCGTTCGGCGACGATGGCGTCGAGCCTGGCGCCGAGGGCGTTGACCTGGTCGCGCAACTCCGTCACCGTCTCGATGGAATAGCCGACCTCCGCCAGCACCGCGGCGATCATCTGCCTGGCCTGCTGTTCCAGCGCGCGGCCCGCCTCGGTGGCGTGCAGCTGCACGGCCCGGCGGTCGTGCGTGCTGCGTACGCTCTCGACCAGGCCGCGGGTCTGGAGCCGCTGCACCAGCGGGGAGACGGTGCCGTAGTCGAGCCGTAGCCGATCGGCGAGCTGCTTCATCGTCATCCCCGGGTTCTCCCAGAGCGCGAGCAGCGTGAGGTACTGCGGGTAGGTCACCCGCATGGCGTCGAGATACGGCCGGTAGGCCGCGGTCATCGAGCGTGAGGTCGAGTACAGGGCAAAGCACAGCTGGGCCGCGAGCGAGAGCACGTCATCGGTGCCCGCGGCGGCGGCCTCGACCGCGCCTGGATGCGCTTCTTCGGGCATATCTGCACTGTACGAGAGTGCGGGTGCTTCGTGAACCGTCATGTTTCCCGGCACGGCGGCCGCCCGACCGGATCCCCCGGATCTGCGTTCCGTCGCCGAAGCATTCGAGCCGTCTCGGCCGCCGCACGCGAAAATCGGTGGCTCGAGCGGACGTCCCGGATTAGCTTGCCCCATATGGCTGAGATCCACGGGCGCTGCGCCAGCGAATTCGGCACGGTGGCAGATACTTTGGCGGCATCGTTGGATCGCGACGACGTGGGCGCCTCGGTGGCGGTGTCGGTGGGTGACGAGCTCGTTGTCGACATCTGGGGCGGATATACCGACGAGTCGCGCACCGCGCGGTGGCAGCGCGACACCATCACCAACGTCTGGTCGACGACCAAAACCATGACAGCGCTGTGCGCGCTGGTCCTCGCGGACCGCGGCGAGCTCGATCCGGCGGCGCCGGTGGCCGAGTACTGGCCCGAATTCGGCGCCGCGGGCAAGGAAGGCGTGCTGGTGCGACATGTGCTCTCGCATACCGCGGGCCTGCCGACCTGGGACGAGCCGATGACGTTGGAAGATCTCTACGATTGGCCGACCGCCACGGCACGGCTTGCGGCGCAAACTCTCCGCTGGTCGCCAGGGACCGCGGCCGGCTACCACGGGCTCACCCAGGGTTATCTGGTGGGCGAGATCGTCCGGCGGATCACCGGTCGCAGTCTGGGCGTCTTCTTCGCCGAGGAGATCGCCGGACCGCTGGAAGCCGACTTCCACATCGGGTTGCCCGCGGAGCACGACCACCGCGTGGCACCGGTCATCACGCCGCCCGCGAGCCCGGGGGGCAACGATTCCGCGCCGCGCGGCCCCGGCAATCCATCGGTGCCCGCCGCCGCGGCCAACACCGCTGCCTGGCGGCGCGCCGAGATTCCGGCCGTCGGCGGATTCGGCAACGCCCGCTCGGTGACCGCCGTCCAGTCGGTCATGGCGAACGGCGGCGCCTGGCGCGGCGTGCGGTTGCTGTCGCGAGAAGGCTGCGAACGCGCCGTCCACGAGCAGTTCCGCGGCATGGATACCGTGCTGGGCGCACGGATGCGTTACGGCCTCGGGTACGGTCTCGGCGGCGGCGAATCCCCCAACGCCCGTACGTGTTTCTGGGGCGGCTGGGGTGGCTCGCTCGTCTGGGTCGACATGGACACGCGAATGACGGTGTCCTACGTCATGAACCGGATGCTCGACGACGACCGATCGCTCACCGACGACCGGTCGTTCGACATCGTCGCGGCCGCTTACGACGGGGTCACGGCGTAACGCGCGCCGCTCAGCCCGCGGCGACCTCGCTGCGGTCGCCGCTCCACAGCGTGTGAAACTTGCCCTCGGCGTCGATGCGCTCGTAGGTGTGCGCGCCGAAGAAGTCGCGCTGTCCCTGGGTGAGCGCGGCGGGCAGCCGCTCGGCGCGCAGCGCGTCGTAGTACGACAGCGAGGACGCGAAGGCCGGGACCGGGATGCCGAGCAGGGTCGCGGTCGACACCACGCGCCGCCAGCTGTCGATGGCCATTTCGATCGCTTCGCGGAAGTACGGCGCGAGGATCAGGCTCGGCAGCGCGGGATCCTGGTCGTAGGCCTCCTTGATCCGGTTCAGGAACCGGGCCCGGATGATGCAGCCGCCGCGCCAGATGGTCGCCAGGTCGCCCGGGCGCAGATCCCAGTTGTACTCGGTGCTGCCCGCGGCGATCTGGTCGAAGCCCTGCGCGTACGCGACGACCTTGGACGCGTACAGCGCCTGGCGGATGTCCTCGGTGAATTGTTCGATGTCCGTGGGCTTTTCGGCCAGCGTGCCAGAGGCGAGGCCGACCGCGGCCTTGCGCTGCGCGCGGGAACCGGACAGCGCCCGCGCGAAGACCGCCTCGGCGATGCCGGTCACCGGGACGCCGAGATCGAGCGCGGACTTGACGGTCCAGCGGCCGGTGCCCTTCTGCTCGGCGGCGTCGACGATCACGTCGACCAGCGGGCGGCCGGTCTTCGCGTCGACCTGCGCGAGCACCTCGGCGGTGATCTCGACCAGGTAGCTCTCCAGATCGCCGGAGTTCCACTGGGTGAACACGTCCGCGATCTGCTTGGCGTCCAGACCGAGCGCGTCGCGGAACAGGTGGTACGCCTCGCCGATCAGCTGCATGTCGGCGTACTCGATGCCGTTGTGCACCATCTTGACGAAGTGCCCGGAACCGTCGGGTCCGATGTGGGTGCAGCACGGGGTGCCGTCGACCTGCGCCGCGATCGACTCCAGCAGCGGACCGAGCGATTCGTAGGACTCCTTCGGTCCGCCCGGCATGATCGCGGGACCGTTGAGCGCGCCCTCCTCACCGCCCGAGATGCCTGCCCCGACGAAGTTCAGTCCGCGTTCGCGCATGGCGGCCTCGCGGCGAATCGTGTCGGTGTAGAGAGCGTTGCCGCCGTCGATGATGATGTCGCCCGGCTCCATCGCGGCGGCGAGTTCCTCGATGACCGCGTCGGTCGCGTCGCCCGCCTTGACCATGATCAGCACCCGGCGCGGCTTCTCCAGCGCCGCGACGAACTCCTCGACGGTCTCGGTGCGGATGAAATCGCCGTCGCCGCCGTGCTCGGCGATCAGCGCGTCGGTCTTGGCGACGGAACGGTTGTGCAGCGCGACGGTGTACCCGTGCCTGGCGAAGTTGCGGGCGATGTTGCTGCCCATGACAGCCAGGCCGGTAACACCGATTTGTGCACGCGCGGTAGAGGTCGGCATCGATCAGCTCTCTTCGTTCGTCAGGTCCGGTGGGTGTGCGAAAACTGGTTCCGCGGCGGCATCGTCGGCTCGTGCGAGCGACGCGGCCACCCTGCTGCCAAAGCTACTGGATGGCCGGTCGGCCGCACCGAGACGGGTCGCGGGCCAGCGCGGCGGGCCGTGTGCTCACACCCGCGTCGGCGCCGCCGTTTCCGGTCCGGCGGCCGAGCGCGTCCGCACCGCGTTGACGATCCCGAGGACCACACCGAGCCCGAGCAGAATCGCCCCGCGCAGCCACACTTGCGCATCGATGCGAGTGAACAGGAACAGGCACGAGGCGAGACCCAGCCACGGCACCGCGACCGGCACCCGGAAGTGATCCGCTTCGCCGGGCTCCCGACGCAAGATCAGCACCGCGACATTGACCGCGGTGAAGACGACCAGCAGCAACAACACCAGTGTCGCCGCGAGCGATGCCACCTCCCCGGTCAGGGCGAGCGCCAACGACGCGGTGGTCGTGGCCAGGATCGCGACCCACGGCGTGCGGCGGACCGGCAAGACCTCGGCCAGCACAACGGGCAACAGACCGTCCCGTCCCATGCCGTAGGCCAGCCGGGACGCCATGATGCCGGTGAGCAGCGCGCCGTTGGCGACGGCCACCAAGGCGATCACCGCGAACAGACGCTCCGGCACCCCGCCGCTCACCCGGACCACCTCGAGCAGCGGCCCGCTCGAATCGGCCAGCACATGGGTGGGCACGACCGCACCCGCGACCAGACCGATCAGCACATATACCGCGCCCGCGGTGAGCAGTGCACCGAACAACGCCCGCGGGTAGGTCCGGCGCGGGTCGCGCACCTCCTCGGCGAGGTTCACCGACGTCTCGAAGCCGACGAACGAGTAATACGCGAGCACCGCGCCCCCGAGCACCGCACCGATCGCACCCTGCTCGGCCGTCCCGATCCGCGTGAGCCTGGCAGGGTCGCCGCCGCCGCGCGCCAGCACCCAGCCGCCGAGACCGATGACCAGCAGCAGGCCGCTCAGCTCGATCGCCGTGGCAATCACGTTCGCGCCCAACGACTCTTTGATGCCGCGCATGTTCAGCGCGGCCAGCACGAGCAGGAATACCACCACCACCGCGACGGTCGGCAGCGTGACCAGTGCCGCGAGGTAGTCCGAAGCGAAGCCCTTGGCCAACGCCCCGACCGAGACCACGCCCGCGGCGAGCATGCAGAACCCGACGAAGGTGCCCGCCGCGGGGCCGATCGCTCGGGTGACGTAGTGCGCCGAGCCGCCCGCCTTGGGGTACTTCGTGGCGAGCTCGGCGTAGGAGCCCGCGGTGAGGCAGGCCAGGACGAGGGCGGTGAGCAACGGCAGCCAGATCGCGCCGCCCGACACGCGGGCGATCTCGCCGACGAGCACGTAGACCCCGGCGCCCAGCACGTCGCCGAGGATGAAGAAATACAGCAGGGGCGTGCGGACGACCCTGTTCAACGAGACGGCCATGTCCGGCGGTTCAGTGCCGGTGCGGCACCGGGGCGGCCGCGGCGACGCGGTTGGCGGCCGCTTTCACCGAATCGGGAAGGACGTGGTTGATCGTCGTCAGCAGCTTGGTGCCCAGCGACGCGGCCGCCACCTTCTGGTCGCCGCGCAGCAACGCGTCGACGCCTTGGCGCGCCACGTCGGCGGGATCGTCCTTGGGCCCTTTGCCGATCACCGTCTCCAGCATCTTGGCCCTGCGGAAGAAGTCGGTGTCGGTCGGTCCAGGCATCAGCGCGGTCACCGTGACGCCGGTGCCGCGCACCTCCTCGCGCAGCGCCTCGGCGAACGACTGCACGAACGATTTCGACGCGTTGTACACCGCCTGCCTCGCCCCGGGCATCGTCGCGGCGATCGACGACGTGAACAGCAGTTTGCCGGTGTCGCGCCGCACCATGTCGCCGAGCACGAGTTTGGCCAGGTGCACCGTCGAGCGCACGTTGAGGGCGATGATGTCGAATTCGTCGTCGAGATCGGTCTCCACGAAGTCACCGCCGCGGCCGACGCCCGCGTTGAACGCGACGGCGTCGAGCGGGCGTTCGTCCTCGGTCGCCGCCGAGTAGAGCCGCTCCACCCCGTCCGCCGTCCGCAGATCCACCTGCACCGCGCGGACTTCCACCCCGGGGTGGCGCACCTGCTCGGCGGCGGTCTCGATGGCCATGTCCTCGGCGGCCATCACCACGTCGTAACCGTGGTCGACGAACTGTTTCGCGAGTTCCAGCCCGATGCCGCTGGAAGCTCCGGTCACCAGGGCGAGTGGACGTGTCCGTGTCATACCGCACGCCTACCCACGCCCGGCGCGTTGTATCCGGCAATGCCCGATCCGCCACCGCACGGAACGGATTCCGTGGCCGTGCGAGCGCGGACGGGCAGCCGATTCGGGTTACGCGAACCAGCGCATCAGGCCAGCACGAGGTCGACGTCGATGTTTCCGCGGGTGGCGTTCGAGTACGGGCAGACCTGGTGCGCCGCCTCGACCAGGGAGCGGGCCAGGGCGGGGTCGATACCGGGCAGGTCGACGGTGAGGGTGACGGCCAGCCCGAAACCTTCCCCGTTCGGACCGATGCCGACCGCGCCGGTCACCGCGGAGTCCGCGATCTTCACCTTCTCGCGGCGGGCGACCAGCTGGAGCGCGCTGTGGAAGCAGGCGGCGTATCCCGCGGCGAACAGCTGTTCGGGGTTGGTGCCCGCACCGCCCGCGCCGCCGAGCTCCTTCGGGATGCTCAGTTCCAGGTCGAGCACCTCGTCGGAGGAGCGGACATGCCCGCCGCGTCCGGCGCCGGTCGCGGTGGCCTGTGCGGTGTAGAGGGTGTTCATGGGGTGCCTTTCTCGAAGAGCGTTCCGTGCCCCATGAACGGTAGTGAGCAACTAAGTTGTGCGCAACTAATATGAGATGTGAAACGGGCCGCACATCGCGGGCGGAGTCGGTTCCGTTCGCGATGCGCGGCCCACAGAGCGGCTAGATCACCGCGTTCATGATCGTCCCCGCGCTCGTGGCGACGGCGCCTCCTGCCATCGCGCTCGCGATCATCTTCGGCGACTGCAATCCGCCGCCGTTCCACTTCTCCCAGGCGAAACGGCCACCGCCGTAGGTAATTGCGGTGATCCCGGACAGCTGGACGAGCCAAGTGAAGTACCGGCCCATCTGCATGAGCTTGTCCGCCAACGGCGGCGCTTCCGGTGTCGGATTGCTGTACTGCGCGAGGACCGTGTCGTGTAGCGCGCAGAGGATCGTGCTCACTGTCATGCTCCTTCGCGGATGCTGGAGTGATGCTGGGGATGCGTTTTCACGAGAGCGCGTTACTTCGAAAACGTAGATCGCGCCAATTCAACCAAAGCAAGATCATGTGATGGGCCAGACACACCCAATTCGTTATGACTCGACTCACACCGCCACACCCGTGCCATGAAAAGCCGGCGGTCCTAGGATTCGAGGGGTGCAGGGGGACTGAATGGGACCGGGCGCGACGCGGCGCCGTCCCTGTTTCGACGCCGACCTGACACCGATTCCGGGGAGGGTACATGGCTTTTCTACTGTTGATGCTCTTGTGCACGCTCGCTGTCACCGCCTCCGTCGTCGTTGCCGCTTACGGCACGGTGACCGCCACCTACTGGTTCGAAATGCGTCACCGCCGCGCCGACCCACCGGATCTGACCGCCGCGCACTGAGCGGTCGACCGCGAGTTTGGGGGCAACCGGTCCGGGAACTCCGGTCACGGGCGTTCTCGACGCCCGTGACCGCGATCGGAGGTGAGCCGGATGGCGAACGACGTCGAGAAGCGCTGGTCCGATCCGGAGGGATTTCGCCAGGCCGTCCGCTATGACCTCGCGGTTCTCGGCACCGCGGCGCTCGTCGCGCTGGTGGCGACGATCTGGGCCGCCGGTCGTGACGCCTGTCTGTCCGGTCCGCTGCTGTGCGACGCCGCCTCCGGTATCGCGGTGGTCCTCGTACCCGCCCTCGTCCTGCTGGCGGGCGGCATCGGCGCGTTCGTCATCACCTATCTGCGCTGGCGGCGCGGCCGCGTCTGGCCGATTTGGCAGGGCGCGGGCTGGTTCCTCTTCACGGTGATGCTCGTGTACGTGTCGATCGGCGGTACCGCGATGGCCCGCTGATCGACCGGGACGCTCGCGGCCGCCGATCAGTTGTAATCCCAGTAGTGCAGCCACTTCACGGATGCGAACAGCAGCAGCGTCAGGCCGTAGAGTGCCACGACGATCGCCGCTCCCAGCGCGCTCACGCGCCATCGCGCGCCGTCGATCGGGTCGACCCACCACCGGAAGCAGGCGGCAACGGCGGGCGAGAGTACCCAGCTCATCAACGCGACGCTCACGATCTGGCTGAGCCACATCGCCAGCCAGGGCGGCGCGCCGTTCTCGTCCAGCACCGGGCCGAGGAACCGGGACAGCGTCATCACCGTCGGATACAGCACGAGCAGCACCAGCATCGCGACCTTCCAGGTGGGCGTCACCCGGGTCTGACCGTCGACCGTGCGCAGCGTCGACCCGAACGGCGTGGTGTGCGCGACGACCGAGAAGTCCTCGGTCAGCTCGGCGCGCAGCGCGGGCAGCGCCGCTGCCCGCTCCTCGGAGCGCATCCAGTCCGCCAGATGCTGGGACGTGCGGAACCGCAGGACCGTGAACCACCGGCCGGTGTCGCCGCACGGGAACAGCGCGACGCCCTCGAACCCGGGAAACGAGGCGCTCAAGGTGACCAGTTTCGCCTCCGCCGCAACGAATTCCGCCGCCTTACCGGCGGCGACGCTGTGCTGGAACACGCCGACGCCGGGCGGCGGCAACCCTCCATCGACGACCAGATCCGAACTCTTCCGATGAAAGCCGAGCTTCTCCCCCTCGGCGATCGCACGGCGCCGGGCGGGCGAGTCCAGGAAGTCGTTCACCTGCCGCTCGGTGCCGAACGTGGTGCTGAACCCGGGTTCCAGCGCGGGGTCGTCGCTCACCGCGCGGCAGCTCTCGATGAATCCCTCTGCGGTCGAAGCGATTTCGGTCATCCGATCCAACCAAGCGCTGAAGGCCGCGGGGTCCGCTGGACGATGGAAGACGGTGACTGCCGTGGCGTTCATCGGCGGGCCGCTAGCGGTCGTCGACGCGACGACCTCGGACGTAGACCTGCGCGATCGTCGATTCGTCCATGCCCATCAGCAGCGCGAACAGTGTCTGATCGCGTGCGAGGACCGGGTCGTCCGATCGGACCCCTTGCGCCAGAGTGGCTTCCAGCGACGGCGTCCCCACGGGATCGACGACGAGGAAGTCGGCCTCTTTGCCCGCGTCCAAGTTGCCGAACCGGCTCTCCATGTCGAGGGCGCGCGCACCGGCCAGCGTTCCGGTGAACAGCATCTCCGCCGGGTGCATCGAGACCCCGTCCTCGCCCGGCTCGGAGATGTGCACCTTGAACGCCGCCGAGAGCACCCGCGGGATCGACCATTCGTCGCCACCGCCGTAGTCGGTGCCCGCCGCCACCGTGACGCCCGCGGCGATCGTCCGCTTCCACGGCATCGTGCCCGAACCGAGGAATTGTTGCGACACCGGGCAATGCGCGATCGAACTGCCGGTCTCTGCCAAGCGCCGCAATTCCGCTTCCTGACAATGCACGCCGTGCGCGAGGATGCTGCGCCTGCCGAGCAGGCTCTTGCCGCCCACCTGCGAGCCCGGCATGAACTTCCCGTCGTAGGTGTCCAAATACGATTCCACCTCGTACACCTGTTTGGTGCTGTCGACCTCGCCGGTGCCGGGGCGGTTGTTCTCGTTCAGGTGGCTGTGGAAATAGACACCCCGATCGCGCACTGAGTCGTACAGCTCGCCGAGGTTGCGCAGCGTTGTGCGGGTCACCGCCAGCGCGAAGCGCGGTACCACCGCCACGTGCAGCAGGGCCGTGTCGACGCGGCCGGTGTCGACGGCGTGCCAGGTGTCGATCTCCGATTCGGTCAGCCGGATCGCCTTCTCCTCGGAAGTGATCAGCGGCGCGACCGACGACTCGCCCGTGGTCTGGATGCCACGGCCGCTGACCATGCGCAGGCCGCGTCGGCGCGTCTCGGCGAACAACGCGTCCTGGGCGTGCGGGAAGGCCGAGCCGAAGACCATCGCGGCGGTGGTGCCCGCGGCGAGGCGCCGGGCGCAGAACTCGACGGCCGCCCGCTGCGCGTACACCGGGTCGGCCAGCTGCGCTTCGGACGGGTAGATGCACCGCGTGAGCCATTCGAGCAGCTGGCCGCCACCGTAGGCGTCGCCCGCGAAGGTCTGCGGGAAGTGGATGTGGGTATCGACGAAGCCGGGAAGCAGGAAGCCGGGGCGGTGGTCCATCGGGGGCAACCCGCGGAATTCGTCCGGGATCTCGTCCCTGGTGCCGCAGTAGGCGATCCGCCCTTCGCCGTCGACGATCAGAGCGCCGTCCGGTATCGAAACCAGCGCGTTCGACGCCTCCTGGACGGTTGGTTGTCCAGTGACGTGAAAGATGTGCCCCAAGTGGACTTGGCTCACGCGACGAGCACAACACAGCGCGCGGCGCTATATCGGCAATTCCCGCAAAAATGTGACTCTACCTGGGCTTCAGCGATCGCGTTCAGCTCCCTTTTGCGCCATCAGCAAACCATGAGCATTCGCGGTGACAGCGGAGGTACCGGGGGCGGGAAAGGGCTGATCGGAGTCCAGCCGCTCGCTGGAAGGACGAACCGCGGCCCGGTGTTCCACCCGATGACCTGCGCCACCAGCGCTCTCGAGCCAGAGCTACGCCACAGCCTGCCGACCTAGTGCCATACTCGATAGGCATGACCGCAGAAAACGCTAGTGCCGGATCTGCAGTTCCCGACGCCTCGGCCGTCGCCGCCGCGCTGCAGGTCGCCCGCCGCGCTCCCTCCCTGCACAACTCTCAGCCATGGCGTCTGATCTTCGACGGCAGGCGGCTGCACCTGTACAGCGACCCCGACCGGTCGCTTCCGATGGCCGATCCGGACGGACGCCAGCAGGTGATCAGCTGCGGCGCGCTGTTGCACCACACCAGAACCGCCTTCGCCGCGAATGGCTGGCATACCGAGGTCGTCCGGCTACCCGATCCGGCGCGGCCGCGCTATCTCGCCGCACTCGCCTTCCGGCCTTGGCCCGATCCGCCCGAGCGCATCCGCAATCAGGCCCGCATCATCGGGCGCAGGTACTCCGACCGGCTCCCGATGGACGCGCCGGACGGGTGGGACGCCCTCCTGCCCGGCGTGACGGAAGTGGCGCGCGCGTGTGAGATCACGCTCGACGCCCTACCCGAGTCGGTGCGCGACCGGCTCGCCACCGCCTCCGACCAGGCCGCGGCGCTGCGCCGCTACGACCAGCCGTACCAGAGCGAATTGCGCTGGTGGTCGGGACATTTCGACATCGCCGAGGGCATTCCCCCGACCGCCATGGCCACCGCGGCCGAAGCGGGGCGCGTGCCGGTTCGCCGCGACTTCCCCATCCCGCCGGGAACCACCCGCAGGAGGGCGAACGAGGACCGAGCCCGGCTGCTGGCACTGAGCTCCTCCGGCGACACGCCCGCCCAGTGGTTGCGCACCGGCGAGGCCCTGTCGGCGGTGCTGCTGGAGTGCACCGGCGCGGGGCTGTCGACCTGCCCGCTCACGCACATCACGGAACTGCCCGCCGCCCGCCGCGTGATCGCGACGCTGATATCCGGCGACCTGCGCCCACAGGTCGTCATCCGGGTGGGCACCGCACCCGAGCCCGACCCAGTGCCGCCGACACCCCGCCTGCCGATCGAGGACATCCTGACCATCGCCGCCCAATAGTCGGGACGGTCCGGTCCGGCATCGCTCCACAGCGAACCGGACCGAGCGGGCGAAATCGCAAGGATCGCCAACCACCGCGCGCGGAGCGCCGATGGACCGAGTGCCGACCACGACATCGGCACCCACGTCCGCGCGGGGTTTTCCGCGCTCTCGCCCAGGTCGTTGCGCGAGTCGAGAAGGGCATCGCACGCCGACGCCAGTACGCTGACCTCGCACGTCGACACCGGGCGCCTCGCGATCCGGTCCGCCCTCCGGTACACACCTGTCAAGGAGTTCACTTGGCTCGGCAACGTCGCATCACCAGACTGTCCGCGTCCCGCCGTGGCACCATCGCCACCGGCGCGCTCGCGATCGCGTTGGCCGCGGGCATCGGGGCCGCCGCCGCGCGTCCCGTCGGCGCCTTCGACGTCGGCGGAGCCATCGAGGTCGAATACGACCGGGTGGGCGGCCCCGCCGCCCTGGGCGACCCCGTGACCCCAGAACTCGACGCGGGCCGCGGCGGACGATTCCAGGCCTTCGAACGCAACGCCTCCGTCTACTGGCACCCCGAGGCCGGCGCGAACCAGATCGGCGGCTCGATCCGCGACAAATGGGGCACGTTCGGCTGGGAGAACGGCGTCCTCGGCTACCCCGTCACCGGGGAAATGGCCACACCGGGCAGGCCGGGCAGCTTCAACCACTTCCAAGGCGGATCCATCTACTGGTCCCTCGGCACCGACGCGCACCAGATCGGCGGCGCCATCCGCGACAAGTGGGGCGCCTACGGCTGGGAAGGCGGCGCGCTCGGCTTCCCGATCACCGACGAAGCCACCGCCGCCGCGGACGACGGCCGCTACAACCTCTTCGCGGGCGGCGCCATCTTCTGGTCCGCGCGCACCGGCGCCCACATCGTCTGGGGCGCTATTCGCGACGACTGGATCCGCGCCGGCGCCGAGAAAGGCCGCTACGGCTACCCCACCGGCGACGAATACGACTATCAGGGCGGCAAGGCCCAGGACTTCCAAGGCGGCCGGATCACCTGGATGCCCTGAGGTTCTCGCGCATCAGTTGCTCGTGGCGGTTCCGTCCAGCCGGAACCGCCACGACTGCGCGTCGCGAGTGGGCTTGATGACGAAGTTCTGCGCCACGGAATCATCGGCCGACCGTTGGTAACCGCTCTGGGCTCCGCCGGACCGTCGCCCACGATGTCCGGCGCGTCGTCGTTCTGTCGGCCATCAATGTCGACGACGATCCGGCGCCTCAGCCGTCCCGGTTCGACGGCGATCGCAATACCGAAGTGGAGCGAGCGGCGGTCGCCTGCGGACTGCCGTGGGTGAGCGTGCGGCCCAGCTCGTTCGCGATGAACACCCTCGCGATGTGGCGCGGCGTTATCTCGCTGGGAGACAAGGTGTTCGGCCCGTACGTGGCTTTCTCGGAAGCCGTCATCCACGAGCGGGATGTCGCGGACGCGATCGCGCACGCCATGGTCGACGACGCTCTCGACGGAAGGCGGCTCTCGATCACCGGCCCCGAGGCGCTCAGCCTGGAGCAGCTCGTCACGATCATCGGCGCCGTGATCGGCAAATCCCTGCGGTATCAGGAGGTTCCGGCCGAAGCAGCCGCGGCGGCGATGATCACGCACGGCCTGAACGAGGGGTTCGTGCACGCGCTGATGAATCGCTACGCTCGCGAACTCGAGCGCCGACCGGTCGTCACCGAGGAGCTGCCGACGATCCTTGGGGCGGCCCGCTCGTACGTTCGCCGAGTGGGTCGCCGATCACCGGAACGAGTGGGTCTGACGGGCGCCGCTCGAAACGCCGAGTGCGCCGGCGTGCCCTGTCTCGAGGGGAGAGAAAATGGGACGACACGAGATCGCCGGGCGCGTAGAACGATGAGAAGGTCTGCCACCGGAGGGCAATGGTGGATGGCCGATCGTCACGAGCCATTTTCGCGACGACCGGTGACGCCGTTCCGGACCAGCAGCGGTAACACGATGGCAAATAAGAGAATTCGATGGATCGCCTACCATGCGGGCCGGCGATCCCGACAGAAGGGGGCGGCGGTTGCTGGTCGAATCGGCGGTCGGCGATGCCTACGGTGCGGGGTTCGAGTACGCGGATCCGGCATTCGTGGCGGCACACAACACGCTGCGGGGTTACGCGCAGCATCCGAGGCATCTCGGCATCCGCCCCGGGGCATACACCGATGACACCCAAATGACCTTGGCCATCGCCGAATTGCTCGTCGCTGGGGATCCTTGGACGCCACTGGAACTGGCCAACCGATTCGTCGCGGCATTCCACCGCGACCCTCGCGAAGGCTACGCCGGACGGTTCTACGACTTCCTGCGCTCCGTGCACGACGGCGCGGAATTCCTGCGCCGAATCCGGCCCGACAGCGACAAGAGCGGCGCCGCCATGCGGGCGACGCCTATCGGCCTGCTCCCCACCGTCGACGACGTGCTGCACCACGCCGCGGTGCAAGCGGCGGTCACCCACGACACTCCGGCGGGCATCGCCTCCGCGCAGGCGGCGGCGCTCGCGGTCCACTACTGCCACTACGAACTGGGCCCCTTGGCGAAACTCCCGCAGTGGGTGGACAGTCACGTCCCGAACGGGTGGTCGCGACCTTGGCGCGGCAAGGTCGGCTCCAAAGGACGCATGAGCGTCGGCGCGGCCCTCACCGCGTTGTCCACCAGCGGCACGATGAGCGACCTGCTGCGCACTTGTGTCGCCTTCACCGGAGACGTGGACACCGTCGCGACGATCGCCCTCGCCGCCGCCGCACGCTCCCCCGAAATCACACAGGATCTTCCGGCCGTACTGCTGGCGAACCTGGAGAACGGAACGTACGGCCGCGACTATCTCGCCCGCCTCAACGGCGAACTGCTCGGCCGAGAGCACGGACGCGTCGGCCTGGCGACCAAACCTGGCCAATAGCGCCGCCGTCGATGACGGGCAGCGGGCGACCTACTCCGAATCGGATTCGACCAGTGCACGGAGCAGATCGCCCAGTGCCCGCTGATCGGCGACAGGCAGGGAGCCGAGCGGGGATCGAGTAACGAGGCGATCGAGAACCGTTGCGCGACTGCGCTCTCCATCGGACGTCAGGATGTTGGGCGATCCGGAGTCGAGGGTCGAGCTCGGTTCGTAGCGGGAACGCGCTGTTAACGTCGGGATCGTGTCCGACGCGCTGACTCGATTCCGATCCGTTCTGCCCTCCGACGGCGAGTGGAAGCCGGTCGACAGCGGAGAGTCCGGGGCCGCCGTGTTTCGCGCCGCCGACGGCTCGCGGTACGCGAAGTGCGCCGCCGAGAATGCGACGGCCGAGCTGGTGCAAGAGCGCGACCGTTCCGAATGGCTCTACGCCCGTAGCATTTCCGGGCCGCAGCCGCTCGACTGGCGCGAGAAAGCCGACGCGGCCTGCCTGGTGACGAGTGCGGTGCCCGGCGTGCCCGCCGATCGCGTGTCCGCGGAGGCGCTGGCCGCCGCATGGGAATCGATCGCGGAAGCCGTTCGCCGTCTGCATGAACTGCCCACGGACACTTGCCCATTCGATCGCGGCATCACCACGATGTTCGCGAAAGCGCAGGACGTGGTGGCCCGGGGCGCGGTGAGGGCGGAGTTTCTACCGGAGGAGCAGTCGGACACGCCGCCGCCGGTGCTACTGGCTCGACTGGCCGCACAGGTGGACCGGTGGATCACGCTGGAGTCGGCTGAATCCGTGGTATGCCACGGAGATCTGTGCCTGCCGAATATCGTCCTCGACCCGGACACCGGGTCGGTCACCGGATTCCTCGATTTGGGCCGCCTCGGCGTGGCCGATCCATACGTCGATATCGCTCTGCTGCTGGCCAATTCGCGCGAAACCTGGCCGGACGAGCGGTGGGCGCTGGACGCCGACCACCGCTTCGCCGAGCGCTACGGCATCGACCTCGACACCGAACGGCAGCGCTTTTATCTCCATCTGGACCCGCTCACCTGGGGCTGACTCGGAGTCAGGCCATCGAGATGCCGGTGATCACGGTGCGTCCGGTGACGGTCTTGGTGGTGATGATCTGGGTGAAGGTCTTCGGCAGCTGATCCGGATACTGCTGGGTGAGCCGGACTTCCCAGTGCGACTGCCCATCCCCCGCCCCGCTGGCGGTGCGGGTGATCTGCACGCAGTAGCGAGTACCGACCGGCACCTGATCGATGCCGCGCTGGATCTGCTCCGCGGGCGGGACCGTCGCATCCGCGGCCACCACGGCGCGCGCCGCGATGCCCGAGCGCTGCACGTAGTAGGCGCGCTCGAAGGCCAGGATTGCCGAGGGGCCGTCGGTGGTGCCACCGACGCCGGTGCCCGAGACCACGTCACCGGTGCGGCGCTGTTCGCAACCGGGAGTCGCCACCGCCGCAGGGGATTCGGGTCCGGTCGGCGTCGGCGACACGGTCGGGCGGGCGTCGTCGACCACGGGAACCGAGCTCGTCGGCGACGGCGCGGCACGATTTCCCGCGCTGGGCAGCACCGCCCACAGAATCGAACCCACCGCGACGAGCACGCCGAGAACGATCAGGACCGCGAGGATCTTGTTGCTCCGTTCGGGCTGCTGCTCCTGCGGACGCGGACGCGGACGGCGCAGCGCTGGACCGGGATTGCCGCCGGTGCGGTCGATGATCGCTGGGATCAGCGGCGCGTCGTCGCCGGCCCCGCGCTCGAGTTCGGGCTCTTCGTCCACCGGAACCCGGATTTCGACGGTCGGCGACTCCGCGGGTTCCTCGGAGCGGGTCGGCGGGTCGAGCCATTCGGCCCATTCGCCCATCCGTCGCGGCGATCGGCGCACCGGCGGCTCGGCCCGTGGCGGTTCGGGCTCGTCGGACGGATCCGGCTCCGCGAACTGCATTGCTGGCCGCGGTGATCCAGGCTCGCCGAACTCTTCCGGGACCGAGTTCGGCGATTCGGTGCGCGACATTTCGGGCTCGAAGAACGACTCCCTCTCCGCGAACGCCGATGCGAAGCGCGGTGATTCGGGCTCGGAGAACGGCCGCGGCTCCGCACGCGGCGACGCGGGATGCGGCGATTCGGGCCCTTCGAACTCCGGCACCCCGCCCGGCGACGCGGGATGCGGCAGTTCGGGCTCGTAGGACGGCCCCCGCTCCGCGAATGGCAATACGGGGTGCCGTGATCCGGGCTCGTACTGTGGCTGCGGTACTGCGCGCGGCCATTCAGGACGCGGCGATTCGGGCCCGTAGAACTCCGGCACCGCGCGCGGTGATGCGGGATTTGGCAGTTCGGGCTCGTAGAACGGCTGCGGCATCGAGGGCGGTGCGGTGCGTGGCGGCTCCGGCGGACGGGGCGGTGTGCGCGGCGGTTCCGGCGCACGCAAGGGTGCGCCGGACGATGTCCCGGACCGACGCGCGGCCGACCGACGCCGTTTACGCTTACCGGTCGGCGGCGCGGGCAGGCGCAGCATCGGCAGCCCGGTGTCGAACGGATTCGGCTGGCCCTGCTGCTTGTTCGTCGGGCCCTGGTCAGGGCGCGTCATCGCCGAAGTCGCCGATCACGGCGGCCGGGACGGTGAGCGATTCTGGAATCATCGCGGCCGCGGGAACCGTCACACCGAGCTGGCCGTCGCGCGGCCTGCGGTCTTGGTCGCCGCCGCCCATCGGCGGCGGCATCGCGACGCCGCCGTGCGTGCCGGGCTGTCCGGCCGGCTCGGGCGATTTGGGCGGCGCGTCCTGCGGCGCGGGCGTAGGCGGAATGATCGATGTCGGCGGCGCGGGCCTGGACTCCGGTTTCGGTGCGTCCGGTTTCCCGCTCGGGCCCGTTGCGTTCTGCGACGGATTCGCCGGCGAGCCGCCGCCGAAATCGATCACCTTCGAAGGCGTGCCGGACGTGCCGCCGTTGTTGGCGCCGTTCGTGGTGCTGCCCGGGTTGATCAGTTCCGGGAGCGCCTTGTCGATCACCTTGTCCGCGGAGGCCGCGACGGTGTCCATGGCGTGCGTGCCGACTTCGACGATCTTGTCGATCAGGTGCGTGCCGATGTCGACGCCCGCGGAGATGGCCGAGGTGCCCAGCTGCACGCCTGCCGAGATGAGCTGCTGCTGCAACTGGAGCTGGGCGACCTGCGCCGGGTCGAGGGGCTGGCCCTGCACAGTGACGCCGGGAACGGCGGTGGGCGAGGTGCCGCCGATGGACGGCTGGCTCGTGCCGCCGACGCCTCCGGGCGCGGTGACGGTGAGCGGGCCCATCTCGTCCAATCGACGGGTGTGGTCGTTCATCTCGGTGCGCGCGGTGCCCACGGTGGCGATCGCGTCGCGCAGCGCCTGAGCCGCGCGCTCGATGACCGCGTCGGTGTCGGGCGCGGCGGTCGCGTTGCCCAGGATCACCCGAGCGTCGCGGCGGAAGTCGGCGATGATCTGATCCACCCGGCGGGCGGCGCGCGCACTGGTGGCCTGGGCGTCGCCGAGCACCGACAGGTAGGCGGGGCCGCGATCGGAGATCTCGCCGATCTCGGTCTGGGTGGTGCGCAGTGCGGGCACGGCGGCGTCCGCGCCGCGCGAGGTCCAAGTGGACTCGAGCGCGTACAGGCCGTCCCGGTGCGGGCCCTCGGAATCGGCGGCGTGTGTGGACGCGGCCGACAGCGCGCCGGTGATGGCGCGATCGGGCAGGGTGGCTCCGGTGCCGAGGGTGGCGCGCAGCGAGAGCATCGGCTGCACCAGCGCCGCCACGATCGGCGGGTCGGAGGTGGGATCGTTGCTGACGACCGGCAGCGTGTCGGTGCTGGTCTGTTCGGTGGGGCGCCGCCTGCGTAACGCGCTGAGCCGCCTCATGCCAGCTCCTCCTCGGTCTTCGCCAGAGCGGCGGCGGCCTCCGCGTCACCGGTCTGCATGGCCGCGCCGTAATCGCGCAGCACCTGACCGTAGGCGGCCACCAGCTGGCCCGCGGTGGACAGTGCCTGGGTGTGCTCGGACACCGCGGCGGTGAACCGCGCGACGAACTCCGCGCCGACCATGCCGAGATCGGCGTCGAGCTTCTGCGGGTTCACCGCGCCGGACGCGGCGGCCGATGCCTGGGCCAACTGCTGTGCCACGGTCTCCGCTATCGCGGTGTAGGCGGCCATCGCCGCCGGGTCGAGCTTCAGCGTGTCCATCGTTCCCCCTTCACGGAAAACCAAACTCTCGCTGTCGCATCACGGTTGAGCCGAGCTTAACGGTCCGGTCCGACATCGCGCCGGATCACCACGAAACACCGGCGGCACCGCCTGGCCGTGCCGAGCGGGTGTGCCCATCGCCGATGATGCGCGTCCGTCCGGTTCGCGACGTGCGTCCCATAGTCGCACGACTCGCCCCGAGATCGTCGGTCTGTCTTGCAATCCGGGACGAAACGGACTCGAAGCCGTACGGCGGGAAGGCTTTCCGAGCCGGACGAGCTGGGCTTTCACCCCACCGCTCGGCCGAGCGAATTCAGCGGGACAGATCCGGCCACGGCGGACGCCGGACGATCGCGAGCAAGCCGAGCGTCGCGGCCACCAGACCGATCGTCTCGCCGAGAAGGGCGATCCGGCCCGCGTCGACGGCGGGCGTCCAGGTGGCCTGACCGTCCTTGACCACGAACACGCCGAGCGGCCGGGCTGTGCCGCGCAACCAGCCGACCCGCGCGGCGGTGACGATGACCGACCCGTCGGCGGTCTCCTGCGGAGTCCCGAAGACGAGCGCGCCCGCCGACTCCGCAACGCCGAGCTGTCCTCGCAATGACATTCCGGCCCCTTCGCCGTCGCAATCGGATCGCGCCGAGCCACGACGGGCCGGCGACCAAGCCAGCCTACTGGCCGGAGCGGGAGCAACGCCGCCGAAAATGCCCAGCGTCCGATCGGCACTGCGACGTCGGCTGCCACCGGAAATTTCCGTGCGGGAATAGCCGGGCCGGGGATACGTTCGTTCGAGATGGTTAGTCGAACGAACGAAAGGGGCCGCCGGTGGCCACCGAGACCGCGCAGTCGTCCATCGGCCTCCGGTCCGAACGCGGAGCGATCCTCGGCTCGCTGATGCTGTCGACCGGGCTCGTCGCCCTCGATTCGACCATCATCGCCACCGCGGTGCTGTCCATCACCGACAGCCTCGGCGGGTTCGCCCAGTTCCCTTGGCTCTTCTCGATCTACTTGCTCGCGCAGGCGGTGACGGTGCCGATCTACGGCAAGCTCGCCGACACGGTCGGACGCAAGCCGGTGATCCTGTTCGGCATCGCGGTATTCGCGCTGGGTTCGCTGCTGTGCGGGCTCGCGGGCAGCATGGTCGCGCTGATCGTCTTCCGCGCGGTGCAGGGCATCGGCGCGGGCGCCATCCAGCCGATGACCATGGTGATCGCGGGCGACCTCTACACGCTGACCGAGCGCGCCAGGGTCCAGGGCTATCTGGCCAGCGTGTGGGCGATGTCCTCGGTGGCGGGCCCGCTGCTGGGCGGCGTGTTCGCCGACTTCGTCAGCTGGCGCTGGATCTTCCTGGTCAACCTGCCGCTCTCGGCGGTCGCGGTCTGGATGCTGGTGCGCAGTTTCACCGAGCAGACGGTGAAGCGCAGCCAGGACATCGACTATCTCGGCGCCGCCCTGCTGACGCTGGGCGCGGGCGCGATCATCCTCGGCCTGCTCGAGGGCGGGCAGGCGTGGGCGTGGTCCTCGCCCGCGAGCATCGGCATCTTCGCCGGGGGCGCCGTGGTGCTCGTGCTGTTCGCGCTCGTGGAGCGGCGGGCGGCCGATCCGATTCTGCCGCTGTGGGTCTTCACCCGCCGGGTCGTCGTGGCGAGCAGCCTGGTCTCGGTGCTGATAGGCGCGGTGCTGATCGGCCTTACCTCTTATGTGCCGACCTTCACCCAGGGCGTGCTCGGCACCGGCGCGCTGGTCGCCGGGCTCACCGTCGGCGCGCTGACCCTCGGCTGGCCGCTGGCCGCCTCCCAAGCCGGAAAAGTCTACCTACGCATAGGCTTTCGCGGCAGCGCCCTCATCGGCAGCGGACTCGCCGCGCTGGGCGCCGCGTCCACCACGCTCATCGACGAGCATTCGACGCTGTGGCAGATCTCCGCGTCGTGTTTCGTGATCGGCGCCGGTATGGGCCTGGTCGCGACGCCGACGTTGATCGCGGCGCAGACGAGCGCCGAATGGTCCGAGCGCGGAGTGGTGACGTCCGCCAACATGTTCGCCCGCTCGATCGGCAGCGCCGTCGGCGTCGCCGTGTTCGGCGCCATCGTCAACTCCAGGGTCGGCGAGACCGATCATCCCGCCCCGCACATCCTGGCCTCGGCGGTGCACTTGGTCTTCGTGACCGTCGCGGCGATGGCCGCGGTCATGCTGGTGGCCTCGGCCGTGATGCCGAGCCGCAGCGCCGACGGCACGACCTGATTTTCGGCGCGAGGTCACTCCGCGACGCGGTGGCCGTCGATCTCGGCCAGTGCGCGGTCGCGCTGGACGGTGGGCAGACCGGCGGCCGCCGTACGCACGGATCGCACGGCGTCCGGCGAGAGCGCGGCCAGCGTGGTGTGGAACTCGGTCCACAGATCGTGATCGGCGGTCGCGGAAAGCATGTCCGCGAGTTTCGATTCGGGCACCAGCCCGACGAAACGCTCGAGCTGCGCGGCCTCGTCGACCAGGAACGCCGTGCGGGTCAACGCGAGCCCGTCCAGTGCCGCGACGGTGGCGCGCGCCGCGTCGTCGGAGACCGACGACATCAGATCGCCGAGGGTGATCCAGTCGCCTCGCGCGGCGAGCCGCTCGGCGACGGCTCGCACCGTGGCCGGGGGAAGCCCGGCGATGATGGTCGCCGCGCGGCGGGCGTCGAGCTGGGCGGCGATGTCGGCGAGGAAATCGACGGGCAGGCGTTTGGCCACCTCCACCGCGTGGCCCGGGTCGAGCACCGCCGACATCTTGGCCGCCATCAGTGCGTTGTGGTGGCGGTCGACCAGCTTGACCAGGATCGGCGTGGGAATGATCTTGGCGGCGCGCGCCATTCGGCGCAGCCCGTAGGACTGATGGTCGAAGAGCATGTCGGCGACCTGCATACGGAACTGGCGCAATTCCGTATCGGGCACGTCGGCCAGGTATTCGAGGTCGTCGACCGGGACGCGCAGTGTCCGCGCCAGTTTGATCACCTGCGGATCGGCGCTCACCGCCCCACCGCCTTCTTCACCGGGCCGCGCAGCATCCGCGGCAACAGATCCAGCAGCGATATCGCCGCCTCGTGCAGGTCGTCGAACTGCTTTGCCTCCGCGCGTTCCACGGTCGCGGCCAGTTCGGCGCGGCGGTCCGGCGGCAGTGCGGCGATCGTCGGCGGCAGATCGCCGGGGATCAGTTCGGCCAGCGTCTTCTGCGCCATCGCTACCTCCGTGCGTCGAAGGGATCGGGCTCGCGGCCCCCCCCCTTCGACCAACCGTAGCGAAAGTGGCTGGAAGACGGATCGCCCCGCGCCGGACGAGCGCGGGGCGATGTGTTCCGGCAGCGGCCGACCGGATCAGATGTCCGGCGCGTCACCGCACCGAGACGTCCTCCTTCTCGCGCACACCGCCGCCGAACTTCTCCATCGCGAGGTAACCGGCGCACACCAGCGCCGCCCAGACGACGCCGACGACGATCGCGGTGCGTCCGCTCTCGGTCCAGAACAGCAGGACAACGACGAGACCGAGGAAGGCCAGCGCCGCCACCGAGGTCACCGGCGCGCCGGGCAGGCGGTAATCGCTGGCGGGCAGCAGGCCGCGGCTCACCTTGGCGCGATAGAGCAGATGGCAGACCAGGATCACGCCCCAGACGAAGATGATGCCGATGGTCGAGACGGAGGTGATGTAGGCGAACGCCTTGTCCGGCGAGATCACGTTCACCACCACGCCGATGACCATCGCCGCGGCAGAGGCGGTGATGCCGACATGCGGCACCGAGCGGCCGCTCAGCTCGCCGAACCGGGCCGGGGCCTCTTGGCGCAGCGACAGGCTGCGCAGCATGCGGCCGGTCGAGTAGATGCCGGAGTTGCACGACGAGAGCGCCGCCGTCAGCAGCACGAAGTTGATGATGCCCGCCGCGGCCGGGATGCCGATCTGCTCGAACACCTCGACGAACGGGCTCTTGCCCGCGTGGAACGTGCGCCAGCCCGCCACCGACATGATGACCACCAGCGCGCCGACGTAGAAGAGGCCGATGCGGAAGGGCAGGGTGTTGATCGCCTTGCGCAGCGTGGTGCGCGGATCGCGCGCCTCGCCCGCGGTCACGCCGACCAGCTCGACGCCGACGTAGGCGAAAAGCACGATCTGCAGCACCAGCAGGGACTGGCCGAAGCCGTTCGGGAACACGCCGCCGTCGTTCCACAGGTTCGTCACGGTCGGGTCGGTCGCGTGGCCGATGCCGAAGACCAGCACCGCGATGCCGATGCCGATCATGGCCAGGATGGCGGTGACCTTGATGGCGGAGAACCAGAACTCGCCCTCGCCGAACAACCGCACCGAGATCATGTTCGCCGCGAACATCACCGCGAGCACCACCAGCGCGGTGATCCACGGCTCGATGTCGAACCAGTACTGCACGTACTTGCCCGCCACGGTGATCTCGGCCATGCAGGTCGCGACCCACACCGCCCAGTACGTCCAACCCGTCACGAAACCGGCGAAGCGGCCGAGGAACTCGTGCGCGTATTCGGCGAAGCTGCCCGAGACCGGCCGGTAGGTGAGCAGCTCGCCGAGCGCGCGCATGATCACGAAGATCGCCAGGCCCGCGGCCAGATAGGCCAGGATGAGCGCGGGCCCGGCCTGTTCGATCGCCCCGCCCGCGCCGTAGAAGAGGCCGGTGCCGATGGCGCCGCCGATGGCGATCATCTGGATCGTGCGCGGGTTCAGACCCCGCGCGTAACCCTCCTCGCCCGGCGCGGCCGAATCGGACAGCACCGCGTCCGCTGGTGGCCGACGGTCAGAGGCTGTCATAGCCACAGTCCTTCCCTCATCCGAAAGATCAGCACGTCAGGCTACCGGCGACGGCGGGCGACCTCGGTATTGCCTCTCGTCGACCGTTCTGTCACCATCGATGTCATCAATGATGACAACAACGGTGACGGAGGGTCGGGCCATGTCGGACAAGGCCGCTCGCCCGCCCCGGCTGACCAGGGATCGCATCGTGGCGGCGGCGGTGGACATCGCGGCGCGCGGGCGTCCCGACGGGTTGACCGGGCGCGCGCTCGGCGAGGAACTCGGGGTCGACCGCTCGGCCGTGTGGCGGCACTTCGCGGACAAGGACGCGCTGCTGCGCGCGGTCGGCGACCGGCTGCTGGCGCTGGCCTACGAACAGGTGCCCGCCGGGCTCGATCCGAAGCCGCGACTGGAGGCGCTGGCCAGGGCGGTCGTCGCGGTCTACGTCGGGCACCCGTACGTCGGCGCGGCGATCGCCTCGCGCACCACCCGGGGGCCCGGCGAGTTCGCGGTGGTCGACATGATGCTCACGGCGCTGGCCGAGCTCGGCCTCTCCCCCGGTGACGTGGCCCGCTACCAGCGCATGCTCGCCGTGAGCGTGCTGTCCTACGCCGGTGTCAGCGCGAGCTACGCGGTGCTGCCGCAGAAAGTCCGCGACGCCGACGAAAGGTCTTGGACGCGTGAGTATTACGCGGTCGACGCCGAGGAGTATCCGGGCATCGCCGAATACGCCACGCGAGTGGCCGAGGTCGACCAGGACATGGTGCTGGACACCATGATCGAGGCCTTCTGGACCGCGGTCGACGCGCGCAGACAATCGAATACCGACGAGCGGAACGATTCTCATGACTGACCAGCCGACCCATGCCTCACCGGTGCGCCGTTACACACTGCGGATAGCGGTCGTCCTCGGCCTGATCGTGGCCGTGGTCGTCGGCGCCGCCTTCGCAGCGGCGCCGCTGCTGCGCATTCCTGGACCGGTCACGCTCGCGCACCTGCTGCGCGACGCGCCGTCGACACAGGGCAGCCTGTTCGAGAGCCGGAAGGTACCGGCCGCGCCGACCCCGCGCCCCTTCCCCGTGGCGACGGCGCCGCTGCCGGACACGGTGCCGTGGAAGGGTTCTCGCGTTCCGGTCACCGAGTTCCTGTCCGCCACCGGAACCAACTCGTTCCTGGTGGTGCGCGACGGTGAGCTGACCACCGAGTGGTATCGCGCCGGCGTGGGCCCCACCACCAGGCAGTCGTCCTGGTCGGTCGCGAAATCCGTTGTGTCGCTGTTGATCGGCCGCGCGATCGAGGCGGGCGCGCTGCGCGAGGACGACCGGCTCGTCGACATCCTGCCCGAACTCGCCAACGGCACCGAATACGACACCGTCACGCTGCGCCAGCTGCTGGACATGGCCTCCGGCGTCGACGTCTCGGAGAACTACAACCCGTACTGGCCGCTGACCGGCACGGCTCGCATGTATCTCACCGAGGACCTCGACGGTTTCGTCCGCGACCATCGCGGGCTGCGATTCGCGCCGGGCAGCAGGGGCGATTACCGCAGCGTGGACACGCAGCTGCTCGGCATGGCGCTGGCCAGGGCTACCGGCACGCCGCTGGGTGAGCTTCTCGCCCAACAGATCTGGGCTCCGATCGGCGCCGAGGACGACGCGCTGTGGAATCTCGACCGGGCGGGCGGCCAAGAGAAGGCGTTCTGCTGCCTCAACGCCACCGCCCGCGATTTCGCCAAGATCGGCCGGCTGGTGCTCGACGGTGGCCGCGTCGGCGAGACCCAGGTGATCCCGCCCGCGTGGATCCAGCGGATCTCCACACCGGCGCCGCTGCCGGTCTCCGACTGGGGGTACGGCGCGCAGTGGTGGCACCCGACGGGCGCCGAGCCCGACCTGATGGCCATCGGCGTCTACGGCCAGTACGTCTAGGTCGACCCACCGAGCCGCACGATCATCGTCAAGCTCAGCGACCACGGCACCATGCAGGACGAAATGGACACCATCGAGGTCTTCCGCGCCCTGGCCGCCGCCCGCTGAAGCGCCGGAAATATGCCGGCGACGCGGGACGTTGTACCGGTGGCCGTCTGCCCTGGAGGAGCCGCATGATCGACGTCCCGCTGTCCGTTCTGGATCTCGCACCCGTGCAGGCAGGCGCGAGCCCCGGCGAGGCGCTCGCCGCGACGACGGAATTGGCCCGGCGGACCGAGGAATTGGGCTATCGGCGGTTCTGGGTGGCCGAGCACCACAACATGCCGGGCATCGCCAGCTCGTCACCGAGCGTGGTCATCGCGCACCTGGCCGCGGCGACCGCGCGCATCCGGGTGGGTTCGGGCGGGGTAATGCTGCCCAACCACGCGCCGTTGGTGGTTGCCGAACAGTTCGGCACCCTGGACGCGCTGCATCCGGGCCGGATCGATCTCGGCATCGGGCGCGCCCCCGGCACCGACCAGGCGACCGCGCTCGCGCTGCGCCGCACCGCCGAGGGGCTGTCGGCGGAATCGTTCCCCAGCGAGCTGGCCGATCTGCTGCGCTACTTTCGCGGCGTCGGGCCGGGCGGCATCACCGCGACGCCGGGCCGGGGCGCGGCGCCGGAGATCTGGCTGCTCGGGTCGAGCGGCTACAGCGCGCAGGTGGCGGCGGTGCTCGGGGTGCGCTTCGCGTTCGCGCACCACATCAGCCCGACGAACACCGAGGCCGCCCTCGCGCTCTATCGCGACAACTTCCGTCCCTCCGAGCAGCTCGAGCGGCCGCACGCCATGGTCGCCGTCTCGGCGATCTGCGCCGACACCGACGAGCGCGCCGACACCTTGGCCCGCCCGCGCGACCTGGCCTTCCTCTACCTGACCTCCGGCAGGCCGCGGGCGCTGCCGACCCCGGAGGAGGCCGCGGCCTTCCAGCCCTCCGAACGAGAGAGCCATTTCATCGCACAGCGGCGCGCGGGCCAGGTGATGGGCTCGCCGGAGACGGTGCGCGCGCAGCTCGACGACCTGCTGCGCCGCACCGAGGCCGACGAACTGATGCTCAACACGCTCGTCTACGACATCGAGGATCGCGCCCGCTCCTTCGAGCTCATCGCCAAGGTCGCGGCCGCGTAGTACGGCGCTCGACGTCGCAGCGGGTCACGCGGCGAGCGGCCTAGTGCAACGGGAAGCCGTGCCCGGCCAATGCCTCGCGCAGCCGGTCGCGGCCGTTGAGACTTCGCCCAGAGGCGAGCCGGTTCAGCACCCGCTCGGTCCAGGAGTGCGCGAGCCCCTGCTCGGCGTAGAACTCGGCGATTCGATCCTCGTACTGCGCGACGTGCTCGCGCTGGGCCGCCAGCTCGTAGGTTTCGTGGTGCAGCACCGCGGGCTGCGGCAGCCGCGGCTTCACCGTGGCCGCCTCGGCCGGGTCGGGATGACCGACCACCAGTCCGAACACCGCGAATACCTGTGGCGGAAGGCCCAATTCGGCGGCGACCTGTTCCGGCTTGTTCCGCAACGCGCCGATGTAGACGGTGCCGAGCCCGAGCGATTCCGCCGCGACTACGGCGTTCTGCGCGGCGAGGGCGGCGTCGATGAAACCCACGTAGCTGGATTCGAGGTAGTCGGCGCCGTCCAGCGGGGCGCCGCGGTCGTCGGCGAGCTGGCGGAGCCTGGCGAAATCGGCGGTCCACACCAGCAGCACCGGCGCCTGCTCGATGTGCGCCTGGCCGCCCGCCAGCGCCGCGAGCCGCGCCTTGCGCGCCTCGTCACGAACCGCGATCACGCTCCACACCTGCAGATTCGACGAAGTCGGCGCGGATTGGGCCGCGGAGACCAGCAGCCGAAGGATGTCGTCGGACACCGGATCGGGCAGGTAACGCCGCACCGACCGGTGCTCGTGCAGTACCCGCAGGACCGGGTTCCAATGGCTGGGTTCGACCGGCGTCTCGTCGCGGTAGCGCTGGCGCAGGGCGTCGGCCGGGGTCGGTGCGATCTGGGTCATGCCTTCATCTTGGCCACCGGCGGCGCGCTCGTCTGCGGTAACCGTCACCGTGAGCGGAACGGCGCGGACCGCACCGCCGCCGATCCAGGTACGGTTGGTAAGGCATACCTAAATCGACGATTGTCCGGAGGTTACCTTGGCACGCCCCCGCACCACCCTCACCGTGCTGCGCACCGAATGGCTGACCCCGCACCTGATCCGCGTGCACTTCGGCGGTCCGGGTCTCACCGCCTTCCGGCCGAGCGAATTCACCGACTCCTACGTGAAATTCATCTTCCCGCGCGACGGCGTCGATGTGCTGCGCACCTACACCGTCCGCTCGGTGGATGTCGACGCGGGAACGCTGGCCGCCGACTTCGTCTTCCACGGTTCGGAGGGCATCGCGGGACCGTGGGCGGCCTCGGTGCAGCCCGGCGAGACCATCGACTTGTACGGCCCCGGCGGTGCGTACGCCCCGCGCGCCGACGCGGACTGGCACCTGCTCGCCGGTGACGAGGCGGCGCTGCCCGCGATCGCGGCCGCCTTGGAGGCGATGCCCGCCGACGCCGTCGGCCACGCCTTCGTCGAGGTGTCGGGACCCGACGACGAGCTGAAACTCGACAAGCCGGAAGGCGTCGAGTTCACCTGGCTGCACCGCGGCGCGCGACCCACGGGCGAACTGCTCGCCGAGACCGTGCGGGCCACCCCGTGGCGCGACGGCCGCGTCCAAGTCTTCATCCACGGCGAGGCACAGGCCGTGATGCTCGACCTGCGCCGCTACATCCGCAGGGAACGGCAGGTACCCCCCGAGTGGGCCGCCTCGATCTCGGGCTATTGGCGCCGCGGCCGCAGCGAGGAGGGCTTCCGCGAATGGAAGGCCGACCTGGCCGCCAAGGAAACGGTGGCCGCCGACTGATACGTGCGACGGTCCACCCACGACCGTTTTCACCGCCCGCGCTTGCGCGGTGAAAGCGGTGCCTACCCGCTCATCGCAGGCACTTCCGAGACGGCGAGATCGCGCCCGCGATCAGCCGGCGGAAACAGGTAATCCACTACTCGCGTTCGCGCGTCGTCATGAGCACAGGCTTGTTCCGGGACAAGGAATCCCCAGAACATCTCCGTCCCGGAGAGACGATCATGAGAACCGATTCGCGATCGTTCCTCGTCGCGGCGGCCACAGCGGTAGTCCTGGGCTCGCTGTGGATACCGATCGCGGCGACGACGCCGACAACCGCACCGAACTCGCCGATCGAACAGTCGGTGACCACCGGCTGTTGCTGGCCGGGCACCGACCCCGACGCAGGCACAGGCCCCGGCACGGGCACCGACCCCAGCGCAGGCGCAGGCACAGGCACACTCCCCGGCACGGGCGCGGGCACCGATCCTGGCACAGGCTCAGGCTCAGGCACAGGCACCGACCCGGGCGCAGGCACAGGCACGGCCACCGACCCGGGCACTGGCAAAGGCACCGACCCCGGCACCGACCCCGGCACGGGCACCGACCCGGGCACTGGCTCCGGCGCAGGCACTGGCACTGGCACTGGCACCGGTAAGGGCACCGACCCCGGCACGGGCAAAGGCACCGACCCCGGCACCGGTAAGGGGACCGACCCCGGCACCGGTAAGGGGACCGACCCCGGCGCGGGCAAAGGCACCGACCCCGGCGCGGGCAAAGGCACCGACCCCGGCGCGGGCAAAGGCACCGACCCGGGCACGGGCTCCTGCACCGGCGCAGGCACCCGCACCGGCACCGGCACCGGCACGGGCACGAGCACGAGCACGAGCACGAGCACATCATCAGTGACTCCCTCCCCCTCATCCACCGACAGTTCGGAGAAACGCCCTGAGCCCACAACCGGAGGAGTCACGGCCACCTCCGCCGTAACAGTCACGGAATCCGTCTCCGCCACAACAGGGTTCGCGGTCAGCGCGCCGGAGGTGACGCCGCCCGGCTCGCAGCCCCCGACTTCGGCGCGACCGGACCCGCCTCCGGCGGACGACCACGTCCCCGCCGTGCTCGCCGTCGGTGGGTTCCTCGTCGCCGCGGGCGTGGCGACGGCGGTTCTGCGTCATCGGGGCAACCGCCCGGCCGATCCCGAGGTGCGTGTACGCGTGGTCGAGGACGTCAGCCCGACCATCCACATTCGCCAGCTCACCCGTCCGCCGGGCGTCCAGGTCCGGCTGAGCGTCGGCGAGCCCTGGCTGAACATCAGGGAGGTGCCAGGATGACTACTTCATGGATAACGGCTCGGACCGTCCTGTTCCGGAGCGGCGCACCCGACGCCGCAGTGGGTGAACTGGCCGAATGCCTGCGTCAGAGCGGTGTCGATCGGCTCGCGCTGCGCCGCATGCCCGGCGCCGCCGCCGCACTGCAATCGACGACACTGTGCGAGGTGGCCAAGGCGGTCGACGGTCTGCTCGAGGTCGACCTCGGCGGAGTCGCGGTCGCGGGGTGGCGCCGCTACGACCGGCTCCGCGGTGCGGCGACGCGCACCCGCTCCGGCGGGGCCGAGCAAGTCGCCTTGTTCGAACACGAGATCAGCCAGTCGTACCGTCCTCGGCTCGACGTGAGCGTCGGCGGAAGTCCCGTGGGCGAATTCGCGCTCGAACTCTGCGTCGCGATGCTGCTCCAGCCGCTCACAGCGACCGTCCGCGATGGCATGCTAGCGGCGTTGGGCCCCGGCGATTGCACCGTCACGGTGTCGGTCCGCGCGCCGGAAATCGGGCCGATCATGGTACGCAAGCGCATCATTCGCGCGGCGACGATGGTCGATCTGCGCCGACCGATACCGCTCGTCGCCCCGCAGCCGGTCTCGCTGGACGGCCCACCCGTCGGCGGGCCACCCCTCGGCGGGCAGACCAGGTCACGGCCGAACCGTTGATCGATCCGTACCGCCCCGGAACCGCTGCGACGAAAGACATTCACGACATCGGCTCAATACCCCCCAGCCGCTGGTAGCCAGGATCGCGTCCCAACTCAGGTAGGCAGGTCGAGGTGTCGTTGGTGCAGGATGTCGCCGGGTAGTGAGCCAGGGGGCGCTTTTCGCGGATTTGCCAATCCCTGCGTTTCGATTGATCGGCCGCCGGGTCGGCGACGACCGAGTCGATCGCCGCACGCAGTCCGCCCGCGCGCGGCGTCGCGGTGCCGGTGTGCAGGCTGAAGCCAACTCGCACTAGAGTCGCTCCGAGGTCAATTCCGCCGCAGCAGGTTTCGGTGCGCGGACGGCCTGGAAACCCGGAAGGTGGCGGTCTACGGCGGGGATCATGAGCTGGATAAGCGGCCCGATGCCGAAGGCGTAGACGAGGGTGCCGATGCCGACGCCGCCGCCGAGCAGCCAGCCGGTGACAAGGACCGTCACCTCGATGGCGGTGCGGATCAGCCGGACGGACCAGCCGGTGCGCCGGACCAGGCCAGTCATCAGTCCATCACGCGGCCCCGGACCCATGCCGGCGCCGATGTAGAGCACCGTGGCCGCGGCATTGAGCGCCACGGCCGCGAACATCGCGGCGACGCGCACCGGCAGCGATTCCCATGTCGGCAGCAGCCACAGTCCGGCGTCCACCGACAACCCGATCACCACGATATTGCTGACCGTGCCCAGGCCGGGCCGCTGCCGCAACGGGATCCACGCGAGCAGCACCACCGCGCCGGTCACCGCGGTGACCGCTCCGAAACTGAGCGGCACGTGTGCGGCCACACCCTGATGGAACACGTCCCACGGGTCGAGGCCGAGCCCGGCGCGCACCATGACCGCCATGGAGAACCCGTACAACCACAACCCGCTGTAGAGCGCGACCAACCGCCGGAGAAGCATTGGCCCAGCATGACCGCCGCTGGCATGGAACAACAGAGCCAGTAGCCGATAACTGGCGTGACCGGATGCCTTCCAGCAGCGCCGGATTCGGGTCCAGCACGACGAGGCGGGCCCGCCGCCGCCCCCATCCGCGACAGCTAGTTGGCGGATAGTTTGGCGGGCATGGAGCGGTAGCTGTTCAGGTTCACCAGGCCACGCGGGATCGGCGGGCCGTCCAGACGCAGATCCGGGTACCGCTCGAAGAGCGCTCGCAGCCCGATGGCGCCTTCCAATCGGGCGAGGTGGGCTCCCAGGCAGCTGTGCACCCCGCTACTGAACGAGAGATGTTCCGCGGCGTTGGCCCTGGTCACATCGAAGCGTTCGGGATCGGGGAAGACGGTGGGGTCCTTGTTGGCGCCCTGTAGCAACAGCAGGATCAGGGAACCGGATTCGACGTGCTCACCGGCGATGTCGATGTCACAGCTCGCGATGCGTCCCGTTATCCGTATGGGACCGTCGTAGCGCAGGATTTCCTCGACCGCGCCCGGCCACAGGTCCGGCTGCGCCGTCAGCAGTTCCAGCTGGTCCGGATGGCGTGTCAGCAGGACGATTCCGTTGCCGAGCATGTTCACCGTCGTCAAGAATCCGGCGTCGAGCAGCAGGGCCGCGTTGGCCACCTGCTCGCGGCGGGTGAGCTCGCCACCTGTCACCAGCAGGCTCAGCACATCGTCGCCCGGTTCGGCGGCGAGCCCGTCGAGGTGCTGGTCGAAATACCGCTGCCCCTCGGCCAAGTCTTCGATGGCGCGGCGGAAAGCGGCCCAGGTCAGGCCGCGGTCGAGCAGCGGCGCACCGGTGTCTCCCCACCTCAGCAAGGTCGAATGCATGTCGGCGGGCAGCCCGAGAATTTCCGCGATGATCGCGATGGGCAACTGCTCGGAGAAGTCGCTGATCAGATCGGGTCGCGGCGTCGATTTCAGGCGTTCGAGCAGGTCATCGGTCACTTCGACGACCCGCCGCTCGAGTTTGGCTATCGCCTTCGGAGCGAATGCCTGCCCGACCAGGCGTCGGTACTTGGTGTGGTCCGGCGGATCGGTCACCAGCATCGAGGGCGGTTCCGCGAGGTTGGGAAGCCCAAGATCCGTCTTGGTCAGTATCCATCGGATCGACTTCGGCAGGGCTCGATTGTTGGGCGTGAACGTGCCGAACCGACGGTCCCGCAGGATGAGCCTGCACAGTTCGTGGTCCGCGGTCACGCGCACCTGCTGCGCTATCGTGGACATCCTGCCCCGCCGCCGGATCTCCTCTACGGAGCGCGGCGCGCCCCGCTCGCGATCCGGACCGACCACGATCTGCGCGAAGGGATCACCCCGGCGTGCCGACACCAAGAGATAGGTCCGGGCCACGCGATGGAGGAACAGCCACCGTATCCACGCGCGCGCTAACATTCGTCACCTCCCACGCTGGATGTCCCCCATGGTAAGCGCCACCGTCGGCACGGTTGGCTAATTCTGGGCTAGCCGCCGTCTGCGACGTCGACGACCGGGGCCGGAAGGCACTGCTCATGGTCGTCACGGTGGCCGATCGCACCGACTCCGGCTCCGCGGTCCTGCCACGCAGGTAGCGTGGTAGAGCGGACCATGTCTTGATCAGCAAGCTCCCAGGACACACATCGAAATGATCATCGTCAGGTACCGGCCCGCCCGCGAGTAACCGAGTTTCCCAACACAAACCAAGAGGTATGGGGATGTGATGGAGCGACCTTCAGAGCACATGAGGGCCACGATGGACCGGCGCGGTTTCGTCAAAGGCGTCGGCCTAGCCGCCGCGATGCTGGGTCTCGCGGGTGGAAGCGCGCTTACGGCGGGCGCTTCCCCGGTGCGGGCCGACGACTACAGCCCGAGCCCGAATTCGTTGCTGTACCGCGCACTGGTGCCGGAGATCTTCGCGCCGCTACCGGATCCGGCCGACCATGTGCCCGCGATCGTCGTCGGATCGGGATTCGGGGCATCCATCGCCGCGCTGCGCCTGGCACAGTCCGGGACCGAGGTCGCGGTGCTCGAGCGCGGATCGCGCTGGCCGAACGATCCGTGGCGCAACATCTTCGCCGTCGACACGATT
Organism: Nocardia xishanensis NBRC 101358; assembly: GCF_001613365.1. GTDB lineage: Bacteria > Actinomycetota > Actinomycetes > Mycobacteriales > Mycobacteriaceae > Nocardia > Nocardia xishanensis. Next base: position 68,383 of record NZ_BDCF01000003.1, on the reverse strand, counting down.
CCGGATGGCCGCGGCTTCTGGCATCGCACCACGTTCACCGGCGTGACCAGGGCCCCCATGTCGTTCGATTCGTTCGGCGGGGTCCTCGACGTTTCCAATTACCCTGGCATCGACGTGTGGCGCGGTGCATGCGTCGGCGGCGGCTCGGTGGTGTTCACCGGGGTGATGATCGAACCCGAGCAGCGGTTCTTCGAGCATGTGTTCGGCGGTGTTGTCGACTATCGCGAGATGCATGACGTCTACTACCCCAGAGTTCGAGATGCTTTGCGGCCGAGCCCGATACCGGAGGACATCTATCACTCCGTCGCGTTCGCGCACTCGCGGGCTTGGGACGATCAGGTCCGCGCCGCCGGCTATGTGCCGCAGCGTATCGACGGCATGTGGAATTGGAACATCATCCGCGACGAGCTGGCCGGACGATCGAAGCCGTCGGCAACGGTCGGCTGTTCGAACCTCGGCAACTCCAACGGCGCGAAGTTCGATCTGAACCAGAACTACCTGCGCTATGCCGAGGACACCGGCCGCGCCCGTATCTACCCTGGCCACCGCGTGGACGCCATCGCCAAGGAACCGGGACCGTCGGGTCGCTATACCGTCGCCTTGACCAAACTCGCACCTACCGGCGAGGTGCTCCTGACCCGGACGCTGACTTGCGACAAGTTGTTCCTGGGCGCCGGCTCTATCGGCACCTCCGAGCTGTTGGTGCGCGCGCGGGATACCGGCGCGCTGCCGAACCTGAACGAACACATCGGTGAAGGCTGGGGCAGTAACGGTGATGTCGGCCTGGCGCGACCGCTCAGCTCACTCGAAGTGGGCACGCAGGGCGCACCGTCCGCGAGCCGGATTCTGGACGAGGCGGGCACACCTGTGTCGCTGGAGAGCTGGTTCATCCCCGGCGTGACGCCTTTCGACATCACCACTCTCGGATCGCTGGGCATCGTGCTCGACGACACCCGCGGCCGGTTCGTATACAACCCGGCCAATGGGCGAGTGGACCTGCAGTGGCCCGACAACGGCGCGGCCGGCTACCTCGCGCGAGCGCTGGAAGTCAACGACAAGGTCGCGTGCGACTGCGAGCCCATCGCCCTACGAGTCATCGGCGGGGACGCATCGTTCACCTCACATCCGTTGGGCGGCGCGGTGCTCGGGCGCGCGACAGACGAGTACGGTCGGGTGCGCGGTTATCGAGGCCTGTACGTGATGGACGGGGCGGCTGTGCCCGGCAGCACCGGAACCGTGAACCCGGCGTTGACGATCAGCGCGCTGGCCGAGCGCAATATCGAACAGATCATCAGTTCTGGGGAGTAGGCGGAGACGCACGTTCGGGCACCTTATCGCGGATACGGACAAATAAGACGCAAGATCAGGCGAAGTGCGGTGGGCCTGCACTCATACCTGTCCGAATATGTCCGCGTCATCGATCCCGCCGAGCCCGGCGCTCGATCGCGACCAAGTAGACGCAATTCGCAATCGGGCATCGAACGTAATTGCGTCGAGGTGTCCAGCCATAGCGAATGATTCATTATTCGAGCCGATCGCTATTCGGACCCGATGCGCCTCGACGATCTACGTGGAGGAGTCGCGGAGCGCCGTCTATCACTTTCGTAAATATCGACGTACTTACGCGACGCGAATCGCGACTCGGGGGGTATACGCGTACCAATCAGTCGGCTTATACTGGGGCGCGGTCGGGTCTGGAGGCAAGTGATGACCGTTCCGCGACCGCAGTTCCCGCCCGACCGGAGATCGGACGGGAACTCCGAGCCCGACGTGTCGGTCACTCAGCCGGTGCCGCTGTCCGCGGGACAGCGGGGGCTGTGGCTGGCACAGAAATTGAGCCCGGATGTGCCGATATGTGAGGCACAGTATCTCGAGTTCCACGGGGATCTCGATCTCGACTTACTTCGCAAGGTTTCGATTCGAGCAGGCCACGAATGCCAATCGGGGTATATGCGGCTGGTAGAGATCGACGGTGAGCCGCATCAGTTGTTCGACCCTTCGCTGGATTCGACCGGACCGCTCATCGATATGCGCGATGAACCGGACCCCATGGCGGCAGCTTTGGAGTGGATGCGCCGGGAGTACACATCGCCTTTCGATATGCTCCGAGACCGGCTGCTGAGGTGGGTGGTTCTGCAGGTCGGGGATCGGCATTTCCTGTGGTACCTCAAGGGCCACCACGTCGCAGGGGACGGCTACGCCGCGATGACGGTAATGAACCGGGTCGCGGCGCTGTACACAGCGGCGGTGCAGGGCCGGACAGCGGAGCCGAACCGGGCGGCAGACCTGCGCACCCTCTACGAGGCCGATCGCAGTTACCGGGAGTCCAACCGATTCACCAGCGACAAAGCATATTGGCTGGACAAGCTCGCCGACGTCAAGGAAGAGTCCAGCCTGGCCGACGGATACGCACCCGCACGCGCGGACAGTGTCGTGGCAAAAGCCGAACTGCCCACCGAGACGGTAGGGCGGATCGATCATTCCGCGGAGGCGTTGGAGGCGAGCCCGGCCGCAGTGGTGATCGCCGCGTTCGGAAGCTATCTGGCCCGTATGACCGGCCGGGACAAGGTCCTGGTCAATATTCCCGTATCGGGTCGTACCACCGCGGTGCTGCGGCGGTCCGCCGGAGTCTTCGTCAACGTTGTGCCGCTTCCGATTACGCTCGGCACGGGCGACACGATCGCGACGCTGGTGCGGCGCGTGCAGTCCGATCTGGTTGGAGCGCTACGGCACCAGCGGTGCGGCCTCACCGACATTCGCGCCGCCGCGGGACACAACGGGCAGCGGCGTTTCGCGGGCCCGCTGGTGAATGTCATGTTCTTCCACCAGGAACTCCGGCTCGGGTCGATGACCGCGGAGTTTCATATCCTCAGCTCAGGACCGGTCGAAGATTTGCTGGTCGACCTCTACCAGGCTGGAGACCCGCCGCAAACGATCCTTCACTTCATGGCCAATCCCAATCTCTACACCGACCTCGAATTGTCGGCGCATTACACCAGATTCACGCAGTTTCTCGACGCGTTCGCCGCCGCCGCACCGGACACCGAACTCGAGCGGGTCCACCCCGACAGCGCCCGCCACGGCGCCGGGATACGGCGCCGCCGCGAAAACCTGGCGTTCTGGCGAGCCACGCTCGCGGACCTTCCCGAGGAACTCCATCTCCCGGTGGACAGGTCACGGCCGGTGATGATGTCGAATCGGCATGCAACCCGCGGCTACACGATGGGCGCCGAGTTGGTTCGTGCGTTAGAACGGTTCGCGCGGCAACGTGGCTCGCCACTGTTCATGGTTATTCACGGTGCGCTGGCGGTTCTGCTCGCCCGGTTGAGCGGTTCGACCGATATTCCGATCGGTACGCCGGTCGCCGTACATGGCGCGACCGAATTCGACGACAGGGCCGATATGTTCGTCAACACCCTGGTGTTGCGGACCGAGGTCGATCTCGACGAGTCGTTCACCGATCTGCTCGTCCGGGTCGGCCAGACCGATCGGAATGCCTTCGGGCACGCCGATGTTCCGTTCGAGCAACTGGTGGATCAACTCGCTCCGCAGCGGTCGCAGTCGCGACACCCGCTGGTCCAGGTGATGCTGGCTTTCCAGAACCTGGAGAGGGTGGCGCTGGAGTCACCCGGTCTAGATGTGTCGGTGGCCGACCTGCCAGACGAGGTAACTCGTTTCGACCTACAGCTCGTATTGTCGGACGATCATGGCAGTGGCGGCATGGCGGTAGCGGTCACCTACGCCACTGATTTGTTCGATGCCGCGACGATTGATTCTTTCGCACACCGGTGGATCCGGATACTCGAGTCGATAGCCACCGACCCCGCCGTTGCGGTGGGGGGCATCGAGGTGCTCGAGCCTGAGGAGCGAGCCGATCTGGTGTCGCGCTGTGGTGCACCAACGACAGCGCCCACCACCCTGGCCGACTTGTTGACAGCGGCGGCCGCACGGGATCCCGACGCCGCAGCGATTGTTTTCGAGGGGCGGCAGCTGAGCTATCGGGAGGTGGACGAGCGTTCGAATCGATTGGCTCGGTTACTGATTCAGCGAGGTATCGGCCCAGAGGATGTCGTCGCGATCGGCATGCCACGCTCCCCCGATTCGGTACTCGCGGTATGGGCGATCGCCAAGTCGGGCGCTGCTTTCCTGCCGATCGACCCGACCCACCCCGTCGAACGCATCACCCACATGCTGACCGATTCCAAGGCGTCGATCGGTCTGACCGTGCCCTCCGCGCGAACACAATTACCCGACGACATCGACTGGTTGACACCCGAGGACCTCAACGAGGCCGAGGACCGTCCTGTCACCGACGATGACCGGGTATGCCCGCTGCGTATCGATGACGTCGCCTACGTCCTCTATACCTCCGGATCGACCGGATTGCCCAAAGGCGTCGCGGTCACCCACCGCGGACTCGGCAACTGCGCCACCGAGCACCGCGATGCCATGCGCATCGAATCGAATTCTCGTATCGCGCATTTGGCTTCGCCGAGCTTCGATGTTTCGGTACTGGAATTGCTGTTGGCGTTGTGCGCGGGTGCGACGATGGTCATCGCGCCCAGCGACGTCTACGGCGGCGACGAACTCGGCGAACTGCTCGACCGAGAGCAGGTCAGTCATGTCCTGATCACACCGACGGCGTTGTCCACCATCGACCACACCCGTTGGCCGCTACCGGATTTGCGATACCTGCTGGTCGGTGGCGAGGGTTACGGCACCGAGTTGGTCGAGCGATGGAGCGACGACGGCCGGAACATGTTCAACGAATACGGGCCTACCGAGGCCACCATTGCCGTGACGCTGACTTCCCCGTTGGTGGCGGGTGAGTTGGTCACGATCGGTCGCCCCATCCGCGGCGTCTCGCAATGGGTACTGGATCAGCGGCTGCAACCGGTGCCGGTCGGTGTGGCGGGTGAGTTGTATGTCGCGGGTCCTCTGCTGGCCCGCGGATACCATCGCCGGGCACCTTTGACGGCCGAGCGTTTCGTAGCGTGTCCGTGGGCGGCCGGCGAACGCATGTATCGCACAGGGGACGTGGTCCGGTGGACAGCCGATGGAGCGATCCAACATCTCGGCCGGTCGGATTTCCAGGTCAAGATCCGTGGTCTGCGTATCGAACTCGGCGAAATCGATACGACGCTCGCCACCCATGAGAGCGTCGATTTCGCCGTGACCATCGGCCATCGCAACGATTCGGGGGGCGAGTCACTGGCTTCGTATGTTGTTGCCGCGTCCGGTGGTTCGATCGATACCACGATCCTGACCGAGTACCTGGCCGACCGGTTGCCGTCCTATATGGTCCCGTCCGCGATCATGGTGCTGGAGCGTATCCCCTTGACGCCGGTGGGCAAACTGGACCGCAAGGCCCTACCGGCGCCGGTGTTCACCGACTACAAGGCGTTCCGTTCACCCCGGACACCCCTCGAACGCAGGATCGCCGAATCGTTCGCCGAGGTCTTGAAAATCGATGCGGTCGGCCTCGACGATTCGTTCTTCGCCCTCGGCGGGGACAGCGTGGTCGCGACCCGGGTCGCCGCGCGACTCGGGGCCGCGCTGGGTACCGAGATTCCGGTGCGGCTGTTGTTCGAAGCGCCCACGGTAGCGGTGCTCGCTACCCGGATAGAGGAGCATTCCAGCACGGGGCGCCAACGCCCACCGCTGATCGCCGGGCCGCGCCCGGATCTGGTGCCATTGGCGCCGGCCCAGCAACGGATGTGGTTCTTCAACCAGTACGACACCAGCTCGGGGGCATACAACGTGCCGATCGCCATTCGGTTGCGTGGCGAGTTCAGCGTCGACGCCCTGCGATCGGCCATGGTCGATGTGCTGCGCAGGCACGAGTCTTTGCGGACGCGGTACCCGGACCACGACGGAATGCTGATCCAGCTCATCGAACCCGCCGACGCGATAGACCCCGAGCTGGACCTGGTAACGGTTCCGCCGAGCCAATTGGATACAGCGGTAACCGAATTCGTCACCGAAGGCTTCGATGTGAGCACCCGGGCGCCGGTTCGCGCCCGCTTGTTCCGCGCTGCCGGTGGCGAGGAGCCCGATTACGTGCTGGCCGTCGTGGTGCACCACATCGCCGCGGACGGTTTCTCCATGACGCCGCTGGCCCGCGACGTGACGACCGCGTACACCGCACGGATCAGCGGAGAAGCCCCTTCGTGGACACCGCTGCCTGTCCAATACGCGGATTACGCACTGTGGCAACGAGCTACCCTCGGCTCGCCCGACAATCCGGAATCGCTGGCCGCCCAGCAGATCCGGTACTGGACCGAAACCCTGGACGGCGTTGCCGAAGAACTTCGTTTGCCGACCGACAGGCCACGGCCGGTGGCGGCGTCCAATCGGGGTGCCACCATCGACTACACCTTGGATGCCGAATTGGTGCGAGCGCTGGAAACGTTCGCACGGCAACATAGTTCGTCACTGTTCATGGTGATCCACGGCGCGCTGGCGGTTCTGCTCGCCCGGTTGAGCGGTACCACCGATATACCGATCGGCACACCGATCGCCGGGCGCGGCGCGGCCGAACTCGACGACGTGATCGGCATGTTCGTCAACACCCTCGTGTTGCGGACCGACATCGATCTCGACGAGTCGTTCACCGACCTGCTCGGCCGAATCAGGCAGATCGACCTGGATGCCTTCGGACACGCCGACGTGCCGTTCGAGCAACTGGTGGACCAACTCGCTCCGCAGCGGTCCCAGTCCCGGCACCCCCTGTTCCAGGTGATGCTGGCATTCCAGAATCTGGAACAGGTGAAGCTCGAACTGCCCGGCCTCGACGTATCGGTGATCGATCTCCCCAACGAAGTATCTCGTTTCGACCTGCAGGTCGTCCTGTCGGACAACCACAACGGTGGCGATATGGCGGTAGCGGTCACCTACGCCACGGATCTGTTCGACACCGCGACAATCGACTCGCTCGCGCACCGGTGGATCCGGATACTCGAGTCGATAGCCACCGATCCCACCGTCCCGGTGGGGATGATCGAGGTGCTCGAGGTCGCCGAACGTGCTGATCTACTGTCGCGCTCCGGTGCGCCCGCAGCGGCGCCCGCCACACTGGCCGACCTGTTGACCGGAGCGGCCGCAAGAGGTCCCAACACCGCGGCGATCGTTTTCGAGGGGCGGCAGCTGAGCTACCGGGAGGTGGACGAGCGTTCGAATCGATTGGCCCGGATACTGATTCAGCGAGGTATCGGCCCGGAGGACGTCGTCGCGATCGGCATGCCACGCTCCTTCGATTCCATACTGGCGGTGTGGGCGATCGCCAAATCGGGCGCTGCTTTCCTGCCGATCGACCCGACCAATCCCGTCGAACGCATCACCCACATGCTGACCGATTCCAAGGCGTCGATCGGTCTGACCGTGCCCTCCGCGCGAACACGATTACCCGACGACATCGACTGGCTGACGCCGGAGGACCTCGATGAGGCCGAAAGCCGCCCCGTCACCGATAGCGACCGGGTACGCCCGCTGCGTGTCGACAACATCGCCTACGTCCTCTATACCTCCGGATCGACCGGACTACCCAAAGGCGTCGCGGTCACCCACCGCGGACTCCGCAACTGCGCCACCGTGCACCGGCACGGCATGAGAATCGGATCGGGTTCTCGCGTTCTGCATCTGGCTTCGCCGAGCTTCGATGTGTCGGTACTGGAATTACTGGACGCTGTGTACTGGGTCGCGACCATGGTCATCGCGCCCAGCGATGTCTACGGCGGCGACGAACTCGCCGAACTACTCGACCGCGAGCACGTCAGTCACGTCCTGATCACACCGACGGCGTTGTCCACCATCGACCACACCCGTTGGCCGCTACCGGATTTGCGGAACCTACTGGTCGGCGGCGAGGACTGCAGCACCGAGTTGGTCGAGCGATGGAGCCGCGACGGCCGGAACATGATCAACGAATACGGGCCCACCGAGACCACGATCGCCGCGACGTTGGCCTCACCGTTGACGGCAGAAGAACCGGTCACCATCGGCAACCCGATTCGGGGTGCCTCCGCATGGGTGCTCGATCGACGGCTACAACCCGTACCGGTCGGCGTGACAGGCGAATTGTATATCGGGGGCACCTTGCTGGCCCGCGGATACCACCGCCGGGCGGGCCTGACCGCCGCGCGTTTCGTCGCATGCCCATGGGCGCCCGGCGAACGCATGTACCGCACCGGAGACTTGGTCCGATGGACCGCCGACGGAGCGATCCAACATCTCGGCCGATCGGATTTCCAGGTCAAGATTCGTGGTCTGCGCATCGAGCTCGGGGAGATCGATGCGGCGCTCGCCGCCCATGAATCCGTCGGTTTCGCCGCCACGATCGGTCACCGCAGCGATTCCGGGGCCCAGTCGCTGGTTTCGTATGTTGCTGCGGCACCAGGTAACTCGATCGATACCGCGATCCTCACGGAGTACCTCACCGGCCGGTTGCCATCCTATATGGTCCCGTCCTCGATCATGGTGCTGGAGCGGATTCCCTTGACCTCGGGGGGCAAGCTGGATCGCAAGGCGCTACCGGATCCGGTATTCACCGGCGACAAGGCGTTCCGAGCACCCGAGACACCCCTGGAACGCACGATCGCCGAAGCATTCGCCGGTGTATTGGGTATCGATGCGGTCGGCCTCGACGATTCGTTCTTCGCCCTGGGCGGCGACAGCATCATGTCGATCCAGCTGGTTACCCGGGCCGGGGCGGCGGGTGTGGTGTTCTCCGCGCGCGACGTGTTCGAGCGCAAAACGGTTGCCGGGCTGGCCGAGATCGCCGTTCTCGACGACAGCGCCGCGGCGTCCTCCCTTCCGAAGGAACTGCCCGGCGGGGGTGTCGGGCAGATACCGTTGACGCCGATCCTGCGACGGCTGCTCGAACGCACGAAGTCGGGGTTCGATCGCTTCTCGCAGGCAGTTCTGCTGGCTCCGCCTGCGGGTATCGACCAGCAGAAGCTGGCGGGCACGGTGCAGGCGGTACTCGATCGGCACGACATGCTGCGCGCGCGGCTGCGCCCGGACGCGGGTGGGAGCTGGACGTGGGAGGTGCTGCCGGTCGGGAAGGTTCGAGCCGACGACGTCGTCCACCGGGTCGCGATGGAGGGGAAGCCGGGAAGCGTCGAGTTCCGTGCGTCGGCGGCGGCGGAGTTGGATGCCGCCGCGGACCGGCTCGATCCTGGCGCCGGGATCGTGATGCAGGTGGTCTGGTTCGATCCGATCGACGCGGCGGAGCCGGGCAGAGTGCTTGTGCTGGTGCATCGTTCGGCGATCGATAGGGCTTCCTGGCGGGTGCTGCTGGCCGACTTGGCGGCCGCATGGGCGCGTATCGAGTCCGGCGAGCCACCCGATCCGGCCCCGGTCGGGACATCGATGCGCAGGTGGGCGCACGGGCTGGTCGAGGCAGCCCAGCGCACGGAGCCGGCCGCCGAGATCGACTTGTGGCGGGCGATGACAGCCGGGGACGATCCGGTGATCGGGTCTCGGCCTCTCGACCCCGCGATCGATGTGGCTGCCACGGCCCGCGCGGTCGAGGTCGACGTGTCCCCCGAGGTGACCGAGGCGCTGTTGACCGACGTGCCCGCGGCATTCCACGGCAGCGTGGGCGACGGGCTACTGACCGCGCTGGCGCTAGCGGTGACGAAGTGGCGGCGCGCGCGTGCAACGGAAGCCTCCGGCGACCCGCTCGCGGACATGGTGATCGGTCTCGAAGGGCACGGCCGTGCGGAAGGCGTCGTCCCTGGCTCGGATCTGACCCGGACGGTCGGCTGGTTCTCCACGAGTTTCCCGATGCGCCTGAATCTTTCGGGCATCGATCTCGACGACGCGTGCGCCGGTGGGCCAGCTGTCGGAGCGGCGGTCAAGTCCGTCAAGGAACAGCTGCGCGCGGTTCCGGACCACGGAATCGGCTACGGCCTGTTGCGGTATCTCAACGAGGACACCGGACCGATACTCGGGACTCAGCCGACGCCGCAGATCGCGTTCGACTACGTCTCCACGAAGATTCCCGAAGGAATGCGGTCGGCCGGATGGCTGCCGGTGGACGACGACCTCGCGGGTGCCGAGTTCGCCGGTGCGCGGAATCCGGATATGCCGGTGTCGGCGGTGCTCGACATCACGGCCTGCACCCTCGACGATGACGGCAGGCCACGGTTGCGGGCGATCTGGTCGTATCCCGCCGGGGTGCTCACCGCCGACGAGGTGCGCGAGGTGGCGGAGTCGTGGCGCCGGGTCTTGACCGCGTTGGCGAGACATACCCATCGCGCCGGAGCCGGGGGACGGACGCCGTCGGATCTGGATCTGGTCAGGCTCGGGCAGTCCGAGATCGAGCGACTGGAAAACAGCTATCCGGCGTTGAGCGACGTCTGGCCATTGACTCCGTTGCAGGAGGGGTTGCTGTTCCACGCGCTGGTGTCCGAGGAGTCGATGGACGCCTACTTGGTGCAGTTGGTCCTAGAGCTGCGTGGGCAGGTAGATCCTGAGCGGCTGCGCCGAGCCGCGCAGCTGCTGCTCGACCGGCATGCGAATCTGCGCACCGCGTTCGTCGCCGACACCGGCGCCGGACCGGTGCAGGTGGTCGATGAAGGCGTCGAGGTTCCCTGGTCGGAACTCGACCTGTCCGGGCTGGATGACGATGCGCGCGAATGGGATCGGCTGATGGCCGCGGACCGGGCGGCCCGGTTCGACCCGGCTCGTGCCCCGCTGCTCCGCTGGATGCTGGTCACCACGCGGCCCGAGCATCACCGGCTGGTGCTGACGAATCATCACCTGCTCCTCGACGGCTGGTCGACGCCGCTGCTTCTGAAGGAGTTGCTGATCCTCTACGCCACCGACGGCGACACCGCGATCCTGCCTCGCATACGTCCCTACCGGGACTTCCTGGCGGAGATCGTCAGGCGGGACCCGACCGCGTCGCTCGACGCCTGGGCCCGCGCGTTCGACGGCGCGGACGGGCCGACCCTGGTGGCACCGGCCGATCCCGGCCGCCCGTACACCGAATCACGTGAGGTACTCGGCGAACTGACCGAGGAACAGACCGCGTCGCTGGCAGGCCTGGCGCGCGCCCGTGGCGTCACCCTCAACACCGTGATCCAGATGGCATGGGCGATCGTGTTGGGCGCGTTCACGTCCCGGGATGATGTGACGTTCGGCGCCACGGTGTCCGGACGGCCTCCGCGGATCGCGGGCATCGAGTCCATGATCGGGCTGTTCATCAACACACTCCCGGTGCGCGTCCGCCTCGATCCCGCCGAGAGCTTGGGACAGCTGCTCGACCGAATCCAGGCGGAGCAGGCCGGGCTGCTCGATCACCACTACGTGGGTCTGACCGACATCGAGCGTGTTGCCGGGCCCGCGGCGGTATTCGACACGATCACGGTGTTCGAGTCGTTCCCGATCGATCGCGGCGGGCTGACCGCGGACACCGATATCGCAGGCATGCGGCTGCTCGACGTGACCGGCACCGACGGCGCGCACTATCCGCTGGGAGTGATCGCGCGGGTCGACACGCGACTGCACGTCGAAATCAAGTACCTGCCCGAACTCTTCGACCAGGACACGATGGACGCGACCCTGCGGCGGCTCCTGCGCGTCATCGGCGTCATCGTCGCCGACCCGGATCTGCCACTGGCCCGGCTGGATCTGCTCTCCCCGGCGGAACACCGCGAGTTGACGCCGGTTTCAGGCGCTCCGGCGGTGCCGGAGCAGACGTTGCCGGAGTTGTTGGCGGCGGCGGTGCAGCGGGATCCGGGGGCGGTCGCGGTGGTGTCCGGGGATCGGTGGTGGACCTACGGCGAGTTGGATGCGGAGTCGAATCGGTTGGCCCGATTGTTGATCGGCCGGGGTGTCGGGCCGGAGGCGAGTGTCGCGATTGGTTTGCCACGGTCGATCGATTCGGTCCTGGCGGTATGGGCGGTGACCAAGTCGGGGGCAGCGTTCGTGCCGGTGGACCCGCAGTACCCGGCGAGCCGGATCGAGCACATGCTCACCGATTCCGGTGTGGCGGTGGGGATCACCCGATCGGAGTGGCGTCCTAGGGTGGCCGGGCCCGTACCGTGGTTGATCCTCGACGAGTCGGAGGTCGAAGCGGAGGCCGCGAGTTTGTCGTCGGCGCCGGTGACCGATGCGGACCGAATATCGGCGGTGCGGGCCGACAATGCGGCGTACGTGATCTACACGTCCGGCTCGACAGGTGTGCCGAAGGGGGTGGTGGTGTCGCACCGAGGGTTGGCGAATCTGGTGGCCGAGGAATGTTCACGGTTCGGCGTCGGGCCGAGCGCGCGGGTGCTGAATTTCGCGTCTCCGAGTTTCGATGCGGCGGTCCTGGAACTGCTGTTGGCGTTCGCGGCCGGCGGGCGGCTGGTGATCGCGCCCCCGACCGTCTACGGCGGAGGCGAGCTGGCGCAGATCATGTCGCGCACGAAGGTGACCCACATCGCGCTGACGCCCGCGGCCATGGGGACGGTCGATCCCGACGGGCTCGATGACCTCGGGACCATCGTGACCGGTGGCGAAGCGCCCTCACCCACACTGGTGTCGCGCTGGGCGCCGGGCCGGAGATTCTTCAACACCTACGGCCCGGCGGAGGCCACGATCCTGACCGATGCCGGTGCGCCGATAGCGGCGGGTGAGCCGGTGACGATCGGCGGACCGATCCGCGGGGTCGGCGAGGTCGTGCTCGACGCGTGGCTGCGGCCGGTGGCGATCGGGATCGTGGGCGAGTTGTATCTCGCCGGCCCTGGCCTGGCCCGCGGCTACCGCAACGCGATGGGTCTGACGGCGTCGCGGTTCGTCGCCGACCCGTTCGCGGGCCCGGGGCAACGCATGTACCGGACCGGCGACCTGGTGCGGTGGCTGCGGCTACCGGACGGGAGTCTGACGCTCGAATATGTGGGCCGGTCGGATTTCCAGGTCAAGATTCGTGGTTTCCGCGTCGAGCTCGGCGAGGTCGAAGCGGCTCTGGCCGCCTGCCCGGGTGTGGCCCGAGCAGCGGCGAATGTGCACCGGAACGCCGCCACCGGCGACCGGTTGATCGGGTACGTGGAGCCCGAACACCACGCGGACCCCGACGCGGCCGCGGTCCTCGCGTTCGCCGCTGAGCGGTTGGCCTCGCACATGGTGCCCGCGACCGTGATGGTGCTCGACGCGCTGCCTGTGACGGCGAACGGCAAGGTCGACCGCGCCGCTCTGCCCGAGCCGGACTTCACCACGGGCCGAGCCGAATTCCGGGCACCGGCCACCGAAGTGGAGACGACGCTGGCGGAACTGTTCGCCGAGGTATTGGGTATCGACACGGTCGGCGCCGACGATTCGTTCTTCGCCCTCGGCGGCGACAGCATCATGTCGATCCAGCTGGTGACGCGAGCCAGGGCGGCGGGTGTGGTGTTCTCCGCGCGCGAGGTGTTCGAGCGCAAGACTGTTGCCGGGTTGGCCGAGATCGCCGTTCTGGACGACAGCGCCGCGGCGACCGCCCTTCCGGCGGAATTGCCCGGCGGTGGTGTGGGACCGGTGCCGGTGACGCCGATCATGTGTTGGATGATCGAGCGCGGCGGCTTCGACCGCTTCTGCCAGTGGGTGATGCTCTCTCTGCCGACCGGCATCGACGCCAATGGAATCGGTGCCACCGTCCAAGCGGTGATCGATCACCACGACATGCTGCGAGCTCGACTTCAGCCGGAACCCGCGCACGCATCGCGGTGGACGCTACGGGTGCAGCCGACCGCTGTGCCCGCCGCCGGGCTGGTCCGGCGCGTGCCGGTGGATGTGGCACCGGACAGCAGCGCGTTCGCGGCGCTTGCCGACGCCGAGGCGAACGCGGCGGCCGAACGCCTCGACCCCACAGCCGGAGTCATGCTGCAGCTGGTCTGGTTCGACTGGGCCGGACAGCCGGGACGGCTGCTCGTCGTCGCGCACCACCTGGTGATCGACGGCGTGTCGTGGCGGATTCTCGTCCCCGATCTCGCCACGGCGTGGGCCCAGCTGAGTGCCGGGCAACGGCCGCGGCTCGCGCCCGTCGGCACCTCGATGCGACGCTGGGCGCATGCTCTGAACACCGCCGCCGAGAACCTCGACGAACTCGACTGGTGGCAGTCCACGCTCGCCGCTGACGATCCGCCGATCGGCGCCCGCCCGATCGATCCAGGCGTGGACGTGCAAGCTACCGTCGCCACCGTCGAGGTGGCGCTCCCCACCGCGGTGACCCGCACCGTACTCACCACCCTGCCCCGGGCATTCCACGGCAACGTGGACGACGCCCTCGTCGCCGCGCTCGCGTTGGCGCTGACTCGATGGCGGCGCCGCCACGGCAATGCCGTCGCCGAGACGCTGCTCACCCTCGAAAGCCACGGCCGCCACGACACGGTGCTCCCCGGTGCCGACCTCACCCGCACCGTCGGATGGTTCACCACCACCTACCCGGTCCGGCTCGACCTGTCCGATATCGACATCGACGACGCCTTCGCCGCCGGGGGCGCCGCCGCGGCGGTCGTCAAGTCGGTCAAAGACCAGCTCCGGCGGGTCCCCGACCACGGGATCGGCTACGGGCTGCTGCGCCACCTCAACGCCGATACCGCCCGCGTCCTGCGTGAAATGCCCACCCCCCAAGTGAGTTTCAACTATCTCGGTCGGCTCGACACCACGCCCGCGACGTTGCGCGACATCGGGTGGATGCCCGTCGGCGACGGCCCCGACGGCGGCAGCGTCCAGCATTCCGACGCACCCGTCGCGGCCCTGCTGGGCATCAACGCGGTCACCATCGACACATCGGACGGGCCTACCCTTACCGCCGCCTGGGAGTATCCGACCGGCCTGCTCACCTCCTCCGAGGTCACCGAGCTCGCGGGACTGTGGCGCGACGCGGTGACCGCTCTGGCCGCACACGCGTCCCGCCCCGGCGCAGGCGGGCTCACCCCCTCCGACCTCGACCTCGTCGACCTCGACCAAGGCGCGATCGACCGGCTCGAGGCCGGACGTTCGACACTGGACGACATCTGGCCGCTCACGCCGCTGCAGGCAGGATTGTTGTTCCACGCTCAACTCGCCGAGGGCACCCTCGACGCGTACATCGTGCAACTCTGTCTGGAACTCGGCGGGCGCGTCGACACGGACCGGCTGCGCCGCGCCGTACAGGCTCTCATCGGACGGCACCCGAACCTGCGGACCGCGTTCGTGCGCGACGGCGCACGCGAAGCGGTCCAAGTGGTGCACCAGCACGTCGACGTGCCGGTCACCGAGATCGACCTGGCCGGGCGCGCCGACACGGAAGCCGCGCTCGAACAGCTCATGAACACCGACCGCCGGGCGTGCTTCGACGTGACCGCGGCGCCGCTGCTGCGATTCACCCTGATCAGCACCGCGCCCAGGCAATATCGGCTGCTGTTGAGCATGCATCACATCCTGATAG
This sequence comes from Nocardia xishanensis NBRC 101358, assembly GCF_001613365.1. Taxonomy (GTDB): domain Bacteria; phylum Actinomycetota; class Actinomycetes; order Mycobacteriales; family Mycobacteriaceae; genus Nocardia; species Nocardia xishanensis. Next base: position 52,986 of record NZ_BDCF01000003.1, on the reverse strand, counting down.
ACGGCTGGTCCACGCCACTGCTGATCCGGGAACTGCTGACCCTTTACGCCGGCGACAGCGATCCCGCTGTATTGCCGCCGGTGCGTCCCTACCGCGATTACCTGAGGTGGCTGAACAACCAAGACCGGGACGCGGCGGAAGCCGCGTGGGCGCGGACCTTCGAGGGCACCGCCGAGCCGACTTTGCTGGCGCCCGCGGACCGTGGCCGCAGGCCCACCATCGCCGCGCGCGAAGTCCAAGTGCAGCTGAGCCAACAGCGCAGCGCGGCGCTGGTCGCGGTGGCCCATCGACAAGAGGCCACCCTCAACACACTCGTCGAAGCCGCCTGGGCGATCGTGCTCGCCACCTCGACCGCCCGCGAGGACGTGGTGTTCGGCACCACCGTCTCCGGGCGCCCAGCGCAGATCCCCGGCATCGAATCGATGATCGGGCTGTTCGTCAATACCGTGCCCGTCCGGATCCGGCTCGATCACCGCGAAACCCTGGCCGAGCTACTACGGCGAATCCAAACCGAACAAGCCTCGCTGCTCGACCATCACCACCTAGGGCTCGCCCATATCCAGCGCGTGGCCGGTCCCGGCGCGATGTTCGACACGGTGACCGTCCTCGAGTCCTACCCGGTCGACCGGGCCGGGCTGTCCGAAGACACCGACATCGCGGGCATGCATGTCCTCGGCGTGCACGGACGCGACGCCGCGCACTATCCGCTCGGCCTGGTCGTCCACCAGGACACCCAAGTACACCTGACCTTCAAATATCTGCCGGAGCTGTTCACAGAACACCAGATCGACGCCATCGCCGACCGAATGCTGCGAGTGCTCGACACCATCGCCGAACACATCGACCTCCCGCTGACCCGGCTGCAGCTGTTGTCGCCGGTCGAACGAGCCACGCTGGTACCCGTTCGCGGTCGGCCCGGTACGGCGATGTCGGTATTGCCGCAGGTGTTGACGTCCGCGATGGCGCCGGACACGGAAGCGGTGGTCTGCGACGGCGTAAGACTGTCGTACCGCGAACTCGACGAGACCTCGAATCGGTGGGCGCGGGTACTGATCGAGGCGGGAATAGGACCGGAATCGTTGGTAGCCATAGCGGTACCGCGCTCCATCGACGCCGTGATCGCCGTCTGGGCGGTCGCCAAGTCCGGTGGCGCGTTCGTCCAGATCGATCCCACCCATCCCCGGGACAGGATCACCGGCATGCTCACCGATTCCGGTGCCGCCGTAGGGATGACACTCGGGGTCCACCGAGACCAACTGCCGGACACCACCGGATGGCTCGCCCTCGACGACCCTTCCTTCGCCGCGAAGTCGGCATCGGCGTCGCCCAACGCGATCACCGACAACGACCGCACAGCCACGCTATGGCCACACCACCCGGCCTACCTGATGTACACCTCGGGCTCCACCGGGATTCCCAAAGGTGTCGTGGTGACCCACAGCGGGATAGCGGACCTGGCCGCCGAAACACGGGAACGGTTCGGCCTCACCCCGGCCGCACGAGTGCTGGGCGCCGCCGCGCTGACCTTCGACGTCTCGGTCCTCGAATTGCTCAGCGCCGCAGCCGCCGGCGCCACACTGGTCCTCGCACCCGCACGGGTAGTCGCGGGCACCGAACTGGCCGAGGCGATCGAAGCCGAAAGCGTCACCCATGCCGCCTTCACCCCGACAGTGCTCGCATCGTTGCCTCCCGACGAACTCGACACCCTCGGCACCCTGATGGTCGGCGGCGAGACATGCCCACCAGACCTGGCAGAGCAGTGGATACCAGGCCGGACGGTGATCAGCTCCTACGGGGCTACCGAATCCACCGTCATGAGCTGCGCCAGCGCGCCGTGGACCACGAACGGTCCGATCACGATCGGCGGCCCGACCCGCGGATTCACCGCCGTCGTACTCGACCGCAGGCTACGCCCCGTCCCACCCGGAGTCGTCGGCGAACTGTATGTGTCCGGAGCGGGCCTCGCCCGCGGCTACCACAAGCAACCCACGACCACGGCATCCCGATTCGTCCCCGACCCCTATGGGCCGCCTGGGACACGGATGTACCGCACCGGCGACCTGGTCACCTGGACCGCCGACCGAACGCTGCAATACAAGGGCCGCAGCGACCTGCAACTCAAGATCCGCGGCCACCGCATCGAACGCGGCGACATCGAAGCCGCGCTGTGCGGCCACCCCGACGTCGCCCACGCCGCCGTCACGATCCACACCCAACCCAACGGCAACGATCAACTCACCGGCTATGTCGTGCCCACCCCGGGCACCACACCCGACGCCATCGCACTGACCACCTACCTCGCGACCCGGCTACCCACCCACATGATCCCGACGACGATCCTCACCCTCGACCGGATCCCCCTCACCTCAACCGGCAAACTCGACTACAAAGCCCTACCAGCGCCCGACCGGCGACACGCCCGCTTCCGTTCGCCGTCCACCCCGCTCCAGGCCACTGTCTGCGACGCTTTCACCCGGACTCTCGACATCGAACGAGTCGGCGTCGATGATGGCTTCTTCGCCCTCGGCGGCAACTCGCTGGCCGCCACCCAACTGGTGGCGCGGCTCGCGGAATCGACCGGTGCCACGGTGCCGGTTCAGTGGGTGTTCACCGACCCGACACCGCAATTGCTGGCCCGACGCATCGAGACCCGCCTGCGCGGTCTCGACGAACAGGATCCCGGCGACGCACTGTCGGTGCTGCTCCCGCTGCGCGCTGCCGGCACCGACCCACCACTGTTCTGCGTCCACCCGGCCATCGGATTGGCCTGGGGCTTCAGCGGACTCGTGCAGCACCTCGACCCCGAACATCCCGTCCACGGACTGCAGTCCCCGACGCTGACCGACCCCACCGCGCGGTTCGACACGCTCGATCAACTCGCCGCCCGCTATGTACGGGAGATCCGGTCCGTCCAGCCGCACGGCCCATACCACTTGCTCGGCTACTCGCTCGGCGGGACCATCGCCCACGCGATCGCCGTCCGGCTCTGTCGCGACGGTGAGCAGGTCGCGACCCTGGCCATGATGGACACCCGAGTCGTCACCGACCGCAGCATCGAAACTCCCACACCCACCACCGCGGACTTGCTCACCGAGTTCGGCGGCCTCGCCGCTTCCGAGCTCCCCGCCGACCTCACCTTCGAGGTCGCGGCCGAGTTGCTGCACCGGCAGGGCGGACTCTTCACCGCCTTGACCGCCGAGCATCTCGAGACCTTGCACGGCGACTTCACCCGGCTCATCGACCTCACCAGGAACCACCGGCTCGCATCCTTCGACGGTGACCTGATCTACTTCAGCTCCGCGGACCACACAAGCGACGGCGCCTCTCCGGCTCTCGCATGGAACAATCACATCACCGGCCGTATCGCCGAACACCGCATTCCCGCCCGGCACGAACGGATGACCGACCCGGACGCACTCCGCGCGATCGGACTCGTCCTCACCGAGCACTTCCGGTCCGCCGATGCCCCCTCGCCGCAGGCCGAAGACCATTCCCCTCGCTGTGCGCAGCCGCCTCGCCGAGCCGATAGCCGTCGAGTTGTTTGACGCCCGAATGCTTTCCGGCTGTGATAGCCGGGTGGCACAGGGATGGTGGCAGGAGTGGCCCCCGGCGGCGGGCGCGTTCGTGATGGCCACCGGCATCGTGTCGATCGGGCTGCATCTCACCGGATACGAAGTGCTGTCGTGGATCTGGCTGACCATCGCCGCCCTGGTGTGGACGCTGCTCGCGATCGACTTCGTCACCCGCTTCGTACGCGACCGCCCTCGCTGGGCCTCCGAGGCCGATACCCCACCCGCGCTGACGGCGGTCGCGGCGACCACGGTGCTCGGCACCCGGATCTCGCTGCTCGGCTGGCAGGCGGTGGCCGCGCTGCTGCTCGTGGTGGCCGCGGTGGAGTGGCCGGTGCTGTTGACCACCGTGTTGCGGCACTGGCATCGGCGCATGCCGGGCGCGGTGTTCCTGGTGTGCGTTTCGACGCAAGGTGTCGCGGTGCTCTCGGCCACGCTGGCCACCGCGCTGGGCCTGGGTTGGCTGCTGTATGTGGCGCTCGTCTTCTTCACCGTCGGGCTGTGCCTCTACCTGGCGGCCTTCGCGTATTTCGATGTCGGACAGGTCTGGACCGGCGCCGGCGATCACTGGGTGGCTACCGGTGCGCTGGCCATCTCGGCACTGGCGGGCGCAAAACTCGTGGCGGCGCACCAGTGGACCGGCGTCACACAGGACGTCCTTCGGGTGACCACACTGATCGTGTTGGGGCTCAACCTCTTCGGATACACGGTGCTGCTGCTGGCCGAGGCCGTCCGACCCCGGCGGCAATACGACATCCGGCGCTGGGCCACGGTTTTCCCGCTCGGCATGACCTCGGTCGCCGCGTTCTCCACCGGCGCCGCGATCGACGCGGCGGGCCTGCGACTGCTCGGCAGGCTGCTGCTGGTGATCGCGGTCGGCGCCTGGCTGCTCACCTTGGTCGCATTGATCACCGACCGAACCACTTTCGCGCCCAACCGCGCGCGCTGAGCGAGCCCGTCGCGTCGAGCGCTCCGTGCCGCTGCGCGGGGGCACTGTTCCCGGGCGGTAGCGTCGGCGGCATGAGCAGCCTGGAGGTGGCAATCGTCGGATACGGTCTGGCGGGCGCGGTGTTCCACGCCCCGCTGATCGCCGCGGAGCCGCGGATGCGGGTGGCGGCGGTGGTCACCGGATCGGCGGAGCGAGCCGAGCAGGCTCGCCGCGCGCACGACGGGGTGCGGGTGTTCCCGGACGCCGACGCGCTGTTCGAAGACCTCCGCGGCATCGGCCTCGTGGTCGTGGCCACGCCCAATCACACCCACGCGCCGCTGACCGCGCGAGCGTTGGACGCCGGGATTCCGACGGTGGTGGACAAGCCGTTCGCCGTCACCGTCGCCGAGGCCGAGGAGCTGGTGACACGGGCCGATCGGGCGGGCGTCGCCATGTCGGTCTTCCAGAACCGGCGCTGGGACGGCGATTTCCGGACGGTCCGCGCACTGGTCGAGAACGGCACGCTCGGCACGGTGCGACGCTTCGAGTCCCGGTTCGAGCGGTGGCGTCCGGTGTCCAAGGGCGGATGGCGGGAGATCGGCAGCGCCGCCGAGGGTGCGGGTCTGCTCTTCGATCTGGGCAGCCACCTGGTGGATCAGGCGCTCACCCTGTTCGGGCCGGTCCGCTCGGTGTACGGCGAACTCGACCGTCGCCGCCCCGGCATCCAGACCGACGACGACGTCTTCCTCGCGCTGACCCACGAGAACGGTGTCCGTTCGCACTTGTGGATGAGCGCGGTGTCGCCCCAGCTCGGCCCGCGCTTCCGGGTGCTCGGAGCGGAGGCCGGTTACGTCACCTACGGCCTCGACCCGCAAGAAGAAGCGCTGCGCGCCGGCCGCGGCCCGCGCGAGGACGACTGGGGCTCGGTCGACTCCGAGCGGTGGGGACTGCTCGGCGCGGAACCGGATCTGTCGCCGTATCCGACGCTGGCGGGCGACTACCCCGCCTTCTACGCCGAGATGGCCGCCGCGATCCTCGACGGCGCGCCGGTGCCGGTGAATCCGCGCGACGCCGTCGCGGCGCTGCGGGTGCTCGAGGCCGCGCGGCGCTCGTCCGGCTCCGGGACGCCCGTACCACTCACCTGAACGGACGCCCGCGCGGGTCCGACCCGGTGCGATTCCGGCGCGCGACCGATAGGGTGCGGCGGTGAACACCGCCGAACTGGTCGACCGCGGCGCCTCCATCGCGGATCGGCTCACCACCACGCAGACCCCGCCGCCCTGGGAGCTGGTCGTCGTCACGGGGGTGGCGGCGCTGGTGCTGGTCGGCTACAGCCCGCTGTGGCGCCTCACCCGCAACGTCGTCACCATCGCGCACGAAGGCGGCCATGCGCTCACCGCGCTGCTCACCGGACGCAGGCTGAACAGCATCACGCTGCATTCGGACACCTCGGGGCTGACCGTCTCCAGCGGAAAACCCTATGGCCCCGGCATGATATTCACCGCCATGGCGGGTTATCCCGCGCCACCGCTGCTCGGCCTCGGCTTCGCCGCCCTGCTCGGCGCCGACCGCATCACGCTGATGCTGTGGACGTCCATCGCGCTGCTCGCCGCCGTGCTGATCAAGGTCCGCAATATCTACGGCCTGTTCACGGTGTTCGCGCTGGGCGCCACGGTGTTCGCGGTGTCGTGGTTCGGAACCGACACGGTGCAGGCCGCTTTCGCCTACCTCGCCGCCTGGTTCCTGCTGCTCGCAGGGCTGCGTCCGGTCATCGAGATGCAACGCGGGCGGGTGCACCGCTGGCGCCAGCCGGGCAATGTCGACTCCGACGCCGATCAACTGGCCCGCCTGACCCACATCCCGGCACTGCTGTGGGTCCTCTTCTTCGGGGCGCTCGCGCTGGCCGCGCTGCTGTTCGGCGGCGGACTGATGCTGTCGGACGCGACAGGGATCTGCCTGCCGGTGGTCTCCGGCGAATGCGCGCCGCCCAGCGTACAGGCCCCGTGATTCCGCATACCCTGTTCGCCGGTCCCGGCTTGGGCCCCAATGCCCGCTGGACCGGATCGGCGCGCTCACGACCGGTGCTGGAACCCGTCGATCTCCTCGCCGAGGCGCGCCAAGAACTCGGAGTACCTGTATCTCCCGCGGATGAGCTGGTAGGCCAGAATCTCGTCCTTGTCGAGCGCGTCGATCTCCGCCAGCTCGCCCAAATGCCGGATGAGATCCCTCTTTCCGGGCGCGTCGGCCCATCCACTGTCGCCCGCGAAGTCGATCCGTTCCAGGATTCGCTGGTGTGCGACCGATCGCTCCGTGGAGTGAATCCTCAGTTCTACGAGGTTCACCGCACCTATTTCGTCCGCCCAACGGGCGCAGGAGAAGAACTGGTCTTCGACGACCGCGATCGGACTGTCGCGTGTGTATCTGGTCGCCAGCTCGAGTTCCTTCAGCGCGGGCGCGTAGACCAGGGCCGGGTGACCTAGACCGATCGGGGATTGATTCGAGTTCCGGGGTGTGAGGATCGTCCGGTTCCGTGCGTACTGCTTCAGTGGCCCCGAATAGTCGAGAGTGCCTTTCTGCGGCACGATGACGATCGCGGACGAGCAGGCGCCGAGACGCTCCAGGAAGGCGGCTGCCATCTCGACGGCTGGATCGTATCCGGTTTCTCGACGGAACGGGATGTACGCAGCTCGTGGGAGAGCGATCATGCAGGAACCATCCCGCTGAGTAGCAGCGTCGTTACAGCAAATCCTCGAACCCATCGTGGGGCGCGCCGAGTCGCGACCTGCCAGGTGTCGGCAAACATGTCGATATCCCTCCGCTTGAACTCGAAATGGTTTGAACGGTAAGGCACTTCGTCCAATTGATCGTCGGGCCGCTTGCTGTCACCACGACGTCAAGGTACCCCGCCCGCGGAGCCACACGTTACCGCTGCTGCCGGATAACCGAGACTCAGGTCGGGCGGGCGCTGACCAGTACCGCGATCGTCTCCCGAACCAGGTCCGCGGGCGCGCGGGTGGCGTCGACGACGATGCCTCGTTCGTCGGCGCCGAGCGGTTCCAGTGTGTCGAGCTGGGAGTCGAGCAGGCTCGCCGACATGAAATGGTCGCGGCGCGTTGACATCCGGCGGGCAAGCTCTTCGCGCGAGGTCGTCAGATGCAGGAACAGGACGTCGGTCGCGGCCGCCCGCAGCCGATCCCGATAGTCGCGCTTCAGTGCCGAACAGCTGACGACGCCGCCCTCGGCCGCCCGTTCGCCCAGCCAGGCGGCGATGCTGTCCAGCCACGGGACGCGGTCGGCATCGGTGAGCGGCTCACCGGCTCGCATCTTCGCGACGTTGGCCGGTGGGTGGAAATCGTCGCCCTCGGCGAACAGGACGCCCAAGGCGTGCGCGAGCCTGCCGCCGATGGTCGACTTGCCCGCCCCGGAGACGCCCATGACGACGACGCGCGGAACGGGGGCTCGAGTCACGGGGTCCTCCTCGAAGACGGACGTGCGCCGGTGCGATCGCAGCCGACCCTAGTGGCATCGGCCACTCCCTGGGGTGCACGGCGCGAATCACCCAGATCCCTCGGGCACGATGGACTCCATGAAACTGCGCATCTTCACCGAGCCGCAGCAAGGCGCGGACTACGAGACCCTGCTGACCGTTGCGAAAGCCGCCGAGGATCTGGAGTTCGACGCGTTCTTCCGCTCCGACCACTACCTCGCCATGGGCGGCTCCGACGGTCTGCCCGGCCCCACCGACGCCTGGATCACCCTCGCGGGCCTGGCCAGGGAGACCCGCCGGATCCGGCTGGGCACGCTGGTCACCGCCGCGACCTTCCGGCTGCCCGGACCGCTGGCGATCCAGGTCGCGCAGGTCGATCGGATGTCCGGCGGCCGCGTCGAGTTCGGCCTCGGCACAGGCTGGTTCGCCGAGGAGCACGCCGCGTACGGCATCCCGTTCCCCTCGGACAAGTTCGATCGCTTCGAGGAACAGCTAGCGATCGTCACCGGTCTATGGGCGACCAAGCCCGGCGACACCTTCGGTTTCGACGGCAAGCACTACCAGCTCACCGACTCCCCCGCGCTGCCGAAGCCGGTGCAGGACCCGTTGCCGGTGCTGATCGGCGGCCACGGCGCCACCCGCACGCCGCGGCTGGCCGCGCAGTACGCGAACGAGTTCAACATGCCCTTCGCCTCGCTGGAGGGCAGCGCCCGCCAGTTCGAGCGGGTCCGCGCCGCGGCCGAGTCGTACGGACGCCGCGCCGACGACCTCGTCTACTCCAATGCCCTGGTCGCCTGCGTCGGCAGCAACGACGCCGAGGTCGCCCGTCGCGCCGCCGCCATCGGCCGCGAGGTGGACGAGCTGAAGACCAACGGTCTGGCCGGAACGCCGGACGAGGTGGTCGACAAGATCGGCCGCTACACCGAGATCGGCGCGAGCCGCATCTACTTGCAGATCCTGGACCTCGACGACCTCGCGCACCTGGAGCTCATCGCGGACAGGGTCAAGTCCCAGCTCTGACGCCGCGCGGCGCGGCTGCCCTCGAACCGGGGTCGTCGCGCCGCTCGGTGCCGCCGGGTCCGGGTCGGTAGCCTTTCGATGTTCGACCGTTCGAAGGGAACCGACTGCGCGATGCAACCGCTCGGCACGAACGATCCGCGACGGATCGGCGATTACCGGCTTCTCGGCGTCCTCGGGGCGGGCGGAATGGGGCGGGTCTATCTCGGGCGCAACGCGGGCGGGCGCACCGTCGCGGTGAAGGTGATCCGACCGGATCTGGTTGGCGGCAACGAATTCCGGACCCGGTTCCGGCGCGAGGTGGCGGCGGCGCGACTGGTCGGCGGGCGCTTCACCGCCCCGGTGCTCGACGCCGACGTCGACGCCGACCCGCCCTGGCTGGCGACCGGTTATGTGGCGGGCTTCGCGCTGTCCGAGGCGGTGGAGCGGTTCGGCACCTTCCCGGAGAACACGCTTCTGGTGCTCGCTCACGGCTTGGCCGAGGCGCTGGTTGCGGTGCACGAGGCCGGGGTGGTGCATCGCGATCTGAAACCGTCCAATGTGCTGCTCGCGGTGGACGGGCCCAAGGTGATCGATTTCGGCATCGCGCGCGCCGTCGCGGACACCGCGCTGACCACCACCGGAAAGGTCATCGGCTCACCGGGTTTCATGTGCCCGGAGCAGGTGACCGGCGAGCCGGTCGGTCCGGCGAGCGATGTGTTCGCCCTCGGCGGCGTGCTGGCGTTCGCCGCCGCCGGGCACGGCCCGTTCGGCACGGGCGAGACGATGCACATGCTGTGGCGCATCGTGTACGAGGACCCGCACTTGGACGCCGTGCCGGATCGGCTGCGGCCCTTGATCGCGTCGTGCCTCGCCAAGGATCCCGTCGCCAGGCCGACGCCACATCGGCTGCTCGACGACCTGGCCGCGCTCGGGGTGCCCGAGCGCGCGGGATGGCTGCCCGCACCGGTTCTGGAGGAGGTGAGCGTGCGCGCGGTGCGGTTGCTCGACCTCGATTTCGGGCCGGTGGACGTGCCCGCCGAGCTGAGCGGACCTCCCGGCTTCTTCGCGCCCGTCGGGGAGGATCTCGGTCGGCCGACGATCGCCGGTGCGCCGCCGCCGGATGGAGCCGGTCATCGGGGCGAGCCATGGAACGCTTATCCGCCTCAGCAGCACGGAGCTTCGCCTGCGGGCCGAACACCATGGGAGCAAGGGGAATCCGGGCCGAATTCGCAGTGGCAACCCGTGCGACAAGGGCCTCTCGCAGCGCATAGTGCCGCCCCGCCCGCGGGTGCGAGCACCGCAGGCCGACCGACCCGAAGTGTTCGGCGCGGCCCGTTGCTGGCCGGACTGCTGATCGCCTGCGTGGTGGTCGCGCTCGGCGCGTTCGTCATCGGCATCCAGCTGCGCGGGTCAGGCGGCGACACCGAGGGAAGCGGGGCGTCCGCGTCAGCCGTCCCGGTCGTCGGGGCTTCCGGTACCGCGACCGGCGCGGCCGCGACGAGCGTGCCGAAGGCCTTCATCGGCACCTGGCGCGGCACCGCGGCGGACGGCCTGGTCACCTTCGACATCGAATTGACCGTCGAGCAAGGCGAAGTCGGGCAAGAGGTGGCCACCTCTTCCAATACCGGCAAGCTGTCCCGGCAGCGATGCGGGCGGATCGAACGGCTCACCGCCGCCACCGAGAACCAGCTCACCTTCGTCGCGCGGCTCACCGCCGACAGCCCCGGCGACTGCGCCGACAGCGGCTCCACCTCCACGGTGCGGCTCCAGCCGGACGGCTCGCTGTCCTACAGCACGCCGGGCATCTTCGGTGGCACCATCACGGGCACGCTGCACCGCGGCTGACGCCGCTTCCCGCCAGGATTTCGGCGGGGTTGGCGAGGCATGTCCGACCCGGGGCGAGGTCAGTTCGGCGGGTGCGGCGAATCCTCCAGTGCCGCAAGCGCTCCGGTCAGTGCTCCGAGGCAGGTCGAACGGACTTCGTCACGCGTGAGGCTGTCGTTTTCGAGCCAATCCAGGCACAGCGTGTGCACGAACATCAACCAGGACGTCAGGATTGCGGACACGGTCTCGCGGACCGCGCCGGTGACGCCGGTGGCGCGGAGTACGACCTCGCGCATCGCGGCGTGTTCCCCGTAGACGATGGCTTGCACGACCGGATCTCCGGACAGTGCGCGGTTGGCGGCGAGCACCGTGTTGCGGTTGGCGGCGAAGTACTCCAGGTGCGCGTCCAGCCCGGCCGCGACTTGCTCGGCGAGGGGGACATCGGGTTCGAACCGGACCTCGGATCGCAGCGATTCCGCGGCTCGCTGATAGATCGCGGCGAACAGAGCGCTCTTCTTCGGGAAGTGGCGGTAGAGCAGGGCGCGGGAAATGCCTTCTTCGCGTACGGCACCCTATGCGTCTGGGCCGCACGGGATTTGGAGCGGAATGCCGGACTGATCCATCTGCTGATGGCGGTATTCTTCGTCGGCGGTCTGGTTCGCCTGATGACGGTCGCCTACGTCGGCTGGCCACACTGGTTCTACATCGCCATGATGGTGGTGGAAATCGTTACGCCGCTGGTCGTTTCCCCGCTGCTCCAGCGTGTGACCGGACGCACGGCGCACGCAGATTTGATCGAGCTGGCCCGATGACGACGGATGCGGCGAGATCCCCACTCTCCAATAGCGGCGGGGACGCCGGCGAAGTCGCGGCATCGTCGTGACGAGCGTCACGGCGTAATGGGAAATCACCAGCACCGACAATGCCGACAACCCGAATTCACCACTACCCGTGTGATACTCGTTCGGTTGACAGGCCCAGTCCTCAGATTGGTTCTCGGACGACACAGGGCCACGCCCTCGGTGTAGCACAGGCCCCGAACTCGAAAAACGGAGCAGCGATGAATTCGGCAGGCACGCGCGTCGCACACGTGAAAGGTTCCGCGCGCACGACACTCGCTCTGGCGATCTCGCTCGCACTGTTGGTCGCGGCGGCGCTGGTGGGTGTCGACGCACCGCGAGCACGCGCCGTCGGCGTCGATACCGCTTGCGGCACACCGCTGTCGGCCGCCGAAGTGGACGCCGTTGTCGAACTCTCCGACACCACCGCGCTGACCGGCGCCACCATGCAGCGGCTGGAACAGGCGGTCGCCAACCACCGTCGTATCGTCGAGATCCTCGCCGAGCACGGTGACCGGCGCGGCGTGTTCGCGATCGGGCTCGACGCCATCGAACAGGCGGCGGTGATGCCGCTTCAGCGCACCGAGGCGGCCTTCGACGACCCGGACTGGTCGCACCGGATCAGCCTCGATCTGCTGTCCCGCTTCCTGCGCAACCTGCACGCCGAATTCAGCGGCGGCGCAACGGAACCGCAGTGGGCGCACTACTTCGCCCTGACGAAACAGTGCCTGCTCTCCCCCGCAAGGGTCGCGATGGCGGGCTACAACGCACACCTCAGCGTCGACCTCTCGTTCTCGGTGGCGGCAGTGCGCGGCACCCCCGCGAACGGACCGGACTATTTCCGGCTCGTCGACGCCATCGCCACCGAGGGCTTCCGCATCGTCGAGGTCACCAAGGCGGTTTACGGCGGCGACCTCGGTCCGCTGTGGCGCTTCTATTTCCTCGGTGAGGGGCTCGACGCCGTCCTCGGCGCGGGCGTCGCGACCAGCCCCCTGCTTCGTCTGGCCGACGCGGGCGCCAACGTCCTGATCTTCGGCAACGGCCTCGCCCTGCAAGATCCGGCCCTGGCCGCTACCGTCCGTGCCGAGATGGATCTTCTGTGGCACAGCGCCGACGCCGCTTTCGAAGTCCTCGCCGCGCTCGGCGGGCTGTGAAACGGCTCCACCGCGGCGGGTTCCCCCAGCTTCCCGCAGGCGGGGCCGCTCCTGACTCGCCGGAGCGGCCCCGTGCGCGAGGTCGCGGTCAGGACGACATGGGGATGTCCAGGTAGGCCGGACCGCGCTCATCGGAGAGCATGACGGTCCCGGCGATGGTTTCGTCGCCGTATAGATGATCCTTGGTGTCGATGATCATCGTCAATTTGTGACCAGCGCGGATCCAGTAGTCGGCGGCCTGCAATCGGACGTTCACCGCGCACGGCTGACCGGCCTCCGCGTTCTGCGCCGTGACGGCCGCATGGGTGATGACCCGCATCTTGCCGGTGAAGGGATTGAGGTCGAGCAGATAGGCGACCACGGTCACCGTCTTCTCGGAGGGGGTGACGGTGACCTGCACCTCGGGGACGCCCGCGATGCGCTGGGGCCTGGGCAGCGCATCGGTGGTCCAGACGGCGGCGGCGCCGCGGTCGACGTCGTCGAGCAGTTGGCGCTTGGGCATGAGAAGCCGCTCGAGGAAACCGTCGAATACCAGCGAGCTCGCCGCCTGAACCTCTTCGCTGCCAACCCGAATGCGCTGGCTGTAGGCCGACGCGGGAGCCGGGATCAACGCGCCGTCGGTGGATCCGCCGCTGGGGGCGCTGAGGTAGTAGCGAAGCATCGACTTCGACCAGGATTTCAGGTCCGCGGCGGACTTCATGACGAAGGTGTCCATCGTCTCGGTGTGCACGACGCCGTCGCGGTCGATGCCGTTGTCCACGCCGCGCAGGTGGTGGTCGAGCCAGTCGTAGGCCGCTTCGGTGGTCCGGGTGTACACGCCGAGGGTGACTCCGGGAATCTCCACGGCGCCGTGGTCGCCAACGGCGAGATCGAGGCGCTTGGAGCCGGGGTAGCGATCGAAGTAGTCGAGCAGCTGGTTCTGCGGAAAGATGGTCTCGTGCCAGTAGCTGGTGAAAAAGGTCGGCACAGCTCGTGCGCCCGGTTCCATGTGCGCGGGCGAGCGTTGTTCCGCCCAGTTCAGCACCTCGTCGATATTGGTGTTCTGCCGGAAGTCCTCGAGCACCCTCCGCAGGTCGGCACTGGGCCGGTCGCTGATCGCGGCGAGAGCTTCCGCGGCCAGGATGTGCCGCGTCCGGTTGTCGTAGAGCGCTCGGCCCAGGTCCGCCCACGTGCTCAGCGCGACGACCGCCTTGACCCGCGGCTCCGAGTTCGCGACCAGCTGGCTGATACCGGAACCGTAGGAGATGCCCATCATGCCGATCCGCTCCGGATCGGCGTCGAGTCCGGTGCTCCCGAGCGCCCAGTCGATAACCTTGCGCCCGTCCGCGACGTCTTCCGGCCCGGCCACCGTCAGCTCGCCTTGGGAACCCGGCAGACCCCGTTCGGTGTACGCGACTACGGCGTAGCGGCGCATCAGCAATCGGATGATGGCGCCGCCGTACATCTTCCAGCCGGACGGGTCGAGTCCGGCGGGCAGGACGATCAGCGGGTGCGGGCCGCCGGTGAGCGGACAGGCGGCGAACGCGTCCAGCAGCACGCCTCCCTCGCCGGGTATTTGCACGGCGTCGATGCGGCACTGCGTGCGGACCGCGTCGATGTCGTCGACGAGGTCGGCCGGGACGCCCGCGGCGTTTCCGGTGAGCAGGTCGCGCACGACCGCTTCGACGTCGGATTCCTGATCGGAAGAAAGCAACCGCAGTCGGTCCTGGGGAGTCTGTGACATGTCCATTCCTTTCGATCCTTTTTGTCCGAAGGCGTTCCCGATGCCGGGCCGACCCTCACCCGAACAGGAGGAGGGGTCGGCGCACCGCCGCGCAGAAACCATTCCGATGCGGAGATACCTTGTCGCACAAGCTGATCGACGCGACGGCCCGCTGCATTGCCACGCACCGTCCACACGCTCCAGCGGCCGCGCCGCGGGCTACCGATTCAGGTCACCGCGCTGTCCGCTCGGCGATCGGGTTCCGGGGTGCGGCGATCGTTTGGCACAGCGACGACTATTCGAGGAATCCGACCGTAAGCACTGAATCCCGGGGCTTCCGGCCCCGATTCTGATCAAGTACCGTTGTGCGCCTTCACGTCTCGAACGCTGTACCGATCTCTGCCCGTGGGGAATTTTACCGCCCGCCTCGAACCTTCGTGGTCGAATCTCCGACGGCGGTCGCCGTCACATCGGCGCTTCCGATGTGCCCTGCCCGGTGCATGCCCGGGCCGGCGGGCGGTAATCACGCCGCGACCGGCCGCGCGGCCCCTCGTTTCTCCCGGCGCCGACACAGTGCATGATCGAGAAGGGCGGTACGAGCACCGAGGCCTCCGGTCTCGGGCACACCGCTCAGCGGTGGAGAGCGGGCTCGGTTCGTTCACCGAACTCGCGGACCGTGCCGGTCGAGCGGACAGGGAGCACAATCATGGGATCTGTGCGGGTGAAGGCTAGGGCAGCGACCTACGCCGCCCTGCTCGCTGTCTCCGTGGTCGCCGCCTGTAGCTCCGAGCGCACACAGACCGGGGAGACGACGACGCCGATCGTGACCAGCACCGTCGCGAGCAGCCCGTCCGGCGTGCCCGATCTGGCGTCCCCCGAGGAAGTGGCGCAGGGAATCGATGTGCCGTGGGGTCTCGCGTTCCTGCCCGACGGCACGGCGCTGGTCGCGGAGCGCGACACGGGGAAGATCTTGCGCGTGGCGCCAGGACGGCCGCCGGAGGCGGTGTACGACGTACCAGGGGTCGCCGCGGGCGGCGAAGGCGGACTGCTCGGTCTCGCCGCATCGCCACAGTTTGCCGAAAATGGTTACGTCTATGCCTATTTCACCGCGAGCTCGGACAACCGGATCGTGCGATTCCGGCTCGGCGGACCACCCGAGGTCGTCTTCGACGGCATCGCCAAGGCGGGCATCCACAATGGCGGGCGGATCGCGTTCGGGCCCGACGGCATGCTCTACGTCGGCACCGGCGACGCGGCACGCAGCGCGCTTGCCCAGGATCCGGCCTCGCCGAACGGCAAGATCCTGCGTCTGACGCCGGACGGCAGACCCGCGCCGGGCAATCCGAATCCGGATTCGCCGGTCTACAGCCTCGGCCACCGGAACGTGCAGGGTCTCGCGTGGGATCGGGCGGGCCGGTTGTTCGCCGCCGAGTTCGGCCAGAATCGCCTCGACGAGATCAATCTCATCGAGCCGAACCGCAACTACGGGTGGCCCGCGGTGGAGGGCGGTGGCGGCGCGGGACGCGGTTACGCCGACCCGGTCGTCACGTGGACCACGGCCGAGGCGTCGCCGTCGGGCATCGCCATCGCGGGCGACACCCTCTACGCCGCGGCGCTGCGCGGCGAAAGGCTGTGGACCGTACCGTTGATGGACGGATCGGCGGGCACACCGCGAGCGTTGTTCGAGGAGCGATACGGTCGACTGCGCACCGTGGCGGTGGCGCCGGACGGAGCACTGTGGGTAACCACCTCGAACACCGACGGCCGCGGCGACGTGCGTCCCGGCGACGACCGCATCCTCCGGTTCCCGGCGCGCTGAACCAGCTCAGCCGTTGTCCCGCAACGGGATCCGCAGTCCTTCCGACTCCGCGACGGACATGGCTCGCTCGTATCCCGCGTCCGCGTGCCGCAGCACGCCCATCGCCGGATCGTTGGTCAGCACGCGTTCGAGTTTCTGCCCCGCAGGCTCGGTGCCGTCGGCCACACACACCTGCCCGGCGTGTATCGACCTCCCGATGCCGACACCACCGCCGTGGTGGATGGACACCCAGCTGGCCCCGGACGCGGTGTTCACCAGGGCATTGAGCAGCGGCCAGTCCGCGATGGCGTCGGAACCGTCTGCCATCGCCTCGGTTTCGCGGTAGGGCGAGGCGACGCTGCCGGAATCGAGATGGTCGCGGCCGATCACGACCGGCGCCCGCAGCTCGCCGCTCGCGACCATCTCGTTGAACCGCAATCCGGCCAGGTGCCGCTCGCCGTAGCCGAGCCAGCAGATCCGCGCGGGCAATCCCTGGAATGCCACGCGCTGCCCAGCCAGCGCGATCCACCGGCGCAGGGATTCGTTGTGCGGGAACAGGTCCAGGATCGCGCGATCGGTCGCGGCGATATCGGCGGGGTCACCGGACAGTGCAGCCCAGCGGAACGGTCCCTTGCCCGCGCAGAACAACGGCCGGATATAGGCGGGCACGAAACTTGGATAGTCGAAGGCTCTTTCGCATCCGCCGAGGCGGGCTTCACCGCGCAGCGAGTTGCCGTAGTCGAAGACCTCCGCGCCGCGGTCGAGGAAACGCAGCATGCCGTCGACGTGTTCGGCCATGGATTCCCTTGCACGCGCGGTGAATTCGTCGGGTTTGCGGGACGCGTAGCCGTGCCAGTCGGCCAAGTCGACAGCGCGGGGCAGGTAGGACAGCGGATCGTGGGCCGAGGTCTGGTCGGTGACGATGTCGGCGGGCAGGTCCGCCGCCGCCAGGCGCGGCAGCAGCTCCGCCGCGTTGCCGATCAGGCCGACGGACAACGCCTTTCGTTCCTCGCGCGCGGCGGTGACCCGGCGGATCGCGTCGTCGAAATCGTCGGCGATCTCGTCCAGATAGCGATCGTGCAGCCTGCGCCGCGCCCGCGCGGGATCGCATTCGACGATCAGCGCCGCGCCGCCGTTCATGGTCACCGCCAGCGGTTGCGCGCCGCCCATCCCGCCGAGGCCCGCGCTGAGCGTCAACGTGCCTGCCAGGGTGCCGCCGAACCGCTTGTCCGCGATGGCGGCGAAGGTCTCGTAGGTGCCCTGGAGGATGCCCTGGGTGCCGATGTAGATCCAGGAGCCCGCGGTCATCTGCCCGTACATGGTCAGCCCGAGCGCCTCCAGCCTGCGGAACTCGGGCCACGTCGCCCAATCTCCCACCAGATTCGAGTTCGCGATCAGCACCCGCGGCGCCCACTCGTGCGTGCGCAGCACGCCGACCGGTTTACCCGACTGCACCAGCAGCGTCTCGTCCGGCGCGAGCGTGGTCAGCGTGCGGCTGATCGCGTCGAAACTGGCCCAATCCCTGGCCGCCTTGCCGGTGCCGCCGTAGACCACCAGGTCGTGCGGGCGTTCGGCGACCTCGGGGTCGAGGTTGTTGTGCAGCATGCGCAGCGCGGCCTCCGTCTGCCAGGTGCGGGCCGTCAAATGGGTGCCGCGCGCCGCACGCACCGTCGGATGCTCCGTTGTCATCACTGCCTCCGTTCGCCGGGTACCGAATCCGACTCGACGTGCGGTGCGACCGCGCGCAGCAACGCGCCGTCGCGGATCAGGTCCGCGGCGGCCGCGATCTCCGGGGCGAGATGCCGATCCGGTCCCGGTCCATCGACCCTGGTGCGCAACAGCGCCACCGCCGCGGCGGTGGCGGGCGCCGGGCGCAGCGGGGCTCGGAATTCGAGCGCGCGGGCGGCGGTGAGGTATTCCACCGCGAGCACGGTGGTGAGCCCGTCCACCGCCGTGCGGAGTTTGCGCGCGGACGACCAGCCCATGGACACGTGGTCCTCCTGCATGGCGCTGCTCGGGATGGAATCCACCGAGGCGGGCACCGCGATCCGCTTCAGTTCGGCGACCAGCGCGGCCTGGGTGTACTGGGCGATCATGTGCCCGGAATCGACGCCGGGGTCGGCGGCCAGGAACGGCGGAAGTCCCTGGGAGCGAGCGACATCCAGCATGCGGTCGGTGCGGCGTTCGGCCATGCTCGCGAGGTCGGCGACCGGGATGGCCAGGAAATCGAGCACGTAGGCCAGTGGCGCGCCGTGGAAGTTGCCGTTGGATTCCAGGCGTCCATCGGCCAGCACCACCGGATTGTCGATGGCGGCGGCCAGCTCACGGTCGGCCACCGTCTCCGCGTAGGCGACGGTGTCGCGGGCCGCGCCGTGCACCTGCGGCGCGCACCGCAGCGAGTAGGCGTCCTGCGTTCGATGACAGTCCCGGTGGCTGGCCACGATCTGGGAACCGGCGAGCGCGGCCCGCATCCGCGCCGCGGCCAGCGCCTGGCCCGGGTGCGGCCGCAGGGCTTGCAGGTCGGCGGCGAAGACGCGGTCGGTGCCGAGCAGCGCTTCGACGCTCATCGCGGCGGTGACGTCGGCGACGTCGAGCAGCCGGTGCAGGTCGGCGAGCGCGAGCACCAGCATGCCGAGCATGCCCTCGGTGCCGTTGGTGAGGGCGAGCCCTTCCTTGTCCGCCAGCACGACGGGGGTGATGCCGCTGGCGCGCAGGGCTTCTCGGGCCTCGGTCCGGTGTCCCTCGGCATCGGTCACGGCGCCTTCGCCCATGAGCGCGAGAGCGACCGCGGCCAGCGGCGCGAGGTCGCCGGAGCAGCCGAGCGAGCCGAACTCGGGCACCTCGGGGGTGATGCCTGCGTTGAGCACGGCGGCCAGCGCGTGCACGGTCGCGGGCTGGGCTCCGGTGTATCCCGAGGCGAGGGTGCGCAGTCGCAGCACCATCTGCGCGCGCACCACCTCCCGCTGCACGGCGGGGCCCGCGCCCGCGGCGTGCGAGCGGATCAGCGATCGTTGCAGCGCGGCGCGGCGCTCCGGCGGGATGTGGCGGATCGCCAGCGCGCCGAATCCGGTGGAGACGCCGTAGGTCGGCGTCGGCGCCTCTGCCAAGGCGTCGACGTGCGCGCGAGCGGCGATCAGCCGCTGCTCGGCGGCGGCGCTCAAACGAACCGGAACGCCGTCGCGCGCGACCGCGACGACCTGTGCCCTGGTCAGCGGCCCATCGATTATCACGGCCGACTGCGACGCGATATCCGGCATGGCTCCATTCTGCGCCGAATGATCCGGCCCGCTCCGGCGAAACCACCTATATTGAGGGTCCGAATCAGCGACGACGTATCCGGGGGACTCGATGCGCGAACAGGTCGAATTCTGTCTCGTCGAAGACGGCGCCGACCCGGAACTGCTCAGCCACGACAGCGACCTGCTGCTCGCCGAACTACACGAACTCGGGCTCGAGGATCGAGTCTGATCATCGCCGATCAGCACTACAACGATCCGGGACTATCTGGAACTGCCCGGCGCGGCGCACGACGCGGCGGAACCTCGAGCGGCCTTCGCCGACCCTGATATCGCCTCCACCTGGTCGGCGCCGATACCGAGAAGGCCTATGTCGCCTCGACCGGCACATCCGGGAAGCGCTGCGCCGCAAGCTGCCCTGGCAGCGGACCGCCGCGCCGAGAAGCCGGCGGGCGAATCCTAGGGTTACTGATCACTGCCGACCGCGAATCGCGGTCGGCGCGATCGTCGCGAAGAGACCGAGTGTCGCGCGAACGAATTCCGTTCGGGAACAACCGAGTTCGCGTAGTGCGGGGCCGTGGTCGTGCGCGACCACGAGGGTGGCGCCGGTCAGCAGGATCCACCAGGAGGCGCGGGCGGCAAGGCGGCTGGGGAGACGGACGTCCGCGAAGGCCGCGCGGAGCCGTTGGGTGTGGAACGGGACGTGCCTGCGTTCGTCGTCGAGGATGAGCGCGGCGACGCTGGTGGTGAGCGCGTCGCCCGAGCCGTCCCGCAGCGCCCGGTAGTACTGGAGGGCAACGATTTCGGCGACCATCAGCACCATCAGTTCGAGGCGCAACCCCAGCGCCCGGCGCAGCCGGACGAAGACGGCATCGGTCCAGTGGTGCGCGATGGTCTGCTCCCCCGCCGCGTCCAGCAGCCGGGCGAGCAAGCGGGCGTGGTTGCGTTCCTCCTCGACGAACAACCGGACCGCCGCCGTGTACACCGGGTCCCCGGCCCGTTCGGCTTTGGCGATGAGGTCGGCCCCGTCGCCGCTCTCGCCGACCTGGAACCGCTGTACGCTGCGCGCGACGGCCGGATGGAGCCGGCCGCCGCGACTCCAGTCCGGGTCGCCCGCCGCTGCCCTCGCGCGCGCCTTCCCCTCGAATTCCCCTGCCCAACGGGAGAATTCGTCCGATTCGAGCTGCTCGATCACCATGTGAGCCACCCTAGGGGCGCGGTGCGCCGATACCGGGGTGGCTCGGTGGAGATTTCGTGAAGACGCCCGCGGGTCAGGGTTTGCGACCGACGCCGCCCCACGCCGAGACGCCACGCACGCCTCGGGCTGCCTCGTCGGTGCGCCAATGGTCGATCGGCACCACACCGGGGTCGACCAGCGCCAGTCCATCGAAGATGCCGGCGATCTCGGCGGAGCTGCGCGGAATGTACGGATCCCCACCGGTTTTGGCGTAGTTCTCGCACATGCGCACGTACGCCTTGTCGTCGGTGGCGCCGTCGGCCAGGACCAGGTAGCTGCCCGAGGGCACGCCGTCCATCATGGCGTCCACCACGCGTCGCACCTCCTCGTAGCTGCGCGCGTGCCCGAGCACACCGATGAACATGATCGCTATCGGCTTGCTGAAGTTCAGCACGTGACGGGAGTCGGCGAGGATCACCTCGGGCCGGTGGAAATCCGCCTCCAAATAGGTGGTCACGCCCTCGTCGGTGGTGTTGACCAGCAGCGCCCTCGCGTGCGCGAGGACGAGCGGATCGTTGTCCACGTAGACGATCTTGGAGTCTGGGGCGGCCGACTGCGCCACCTCGTGAGTGTTCTGCATGGTCGGCAGCCCGGTGCCGATGTCGAGGAACTGGCGAATGCCCGCTTCGGCGGCCAGATATCGCACCGATCTGATCAGGAACTGCCGCGACTGCATCGCGATCGCCGTGATCTCGGGATACTGCGCGACAGCGGCCTCACCCGCCATCCGATCGGCCTCGTAGTAGTCGCCGCCGCCCAGCCAGTAGTTCCAGATTCGCGCCGAATGCGGGATATCGGTACGGATGGGGCGATTGTCTGCCACGGTGGCTCCTGGACGAGATTCGGCAACTCGCGGTGACTGTACAGCCGATCACTTTGCGGTATCCAATGGTTCGCTGATGTCGTCGACGGATGGGGATCGCGGGCGGATCGGTGCGGGTCGCTGAAAGATGTCCGGCGTCCGGTTCACGACTCCAGGACGGCCCGCGCGGCATTGTGGCCGGGGATGCCGCTGACTCCGCCGCCGCGCACCGCGCCCGAACCGCAGAGGAAGACATTGCGCACGCCGGTCGCGACGCCCCAGCGCACGGCGGGATCGGTCGCGCCGTGGTCCTCGCGGTAGGGAAACGCGAGATCGCGGTGGAAGATATGGCCTCCGGGCAGCCCCACCTCGCGCTCCAGATCGAGCGGAGACTTCACCTCCAGGCAGGGGGCTCCGTCGGCGTCCTCGGCGAGGCATTCGGCGATCGGCTCGGCCAGCACCCGATCCAGTTGTACGAGTACGCCTTTCATCGCAGCCGTGCGCGCCGCGGCGGGATCGTCGCGGAAAAGCCTCGCGGGAGTGTGCAGACCGAAAAGGGTGAGGGTGTGCATGCCGCGTGCCACGGCATCGGCGGACAGGATCGATGGATCGGTCAGTGTGTGGCAATAGATTTCGGACGGTGGCGCCGCGGGAATCTTTCCGGCTTCCGCTTCCCGATAGGACCGTTCGAGCTCGGCATACGATTCGGCGATGTGGAAGGTCCCGGCGAACGCCTCGGCGGGATCGGTCACCGTGTCGCGCAGGCGCGGCAGGCGCCGCAGCACCATGTTCACCTTCAATTGGGAGCCTTCGGGTTTCGGCTCGTCCGGTGCGCCGAGCAGCCGCGCGAGCTCGTGCGGCGCTGCGTTGACCAGCACGTGCCGCGCACCGGCGACGCCGCCCTCGTAGCGCACTTGCGCCGCGACGCCGTCGCTGTCGACACCGGTCACCGCGCATCCGGTGATCAGCTCGGCCCCCGCCGCGCGGGCCGCGTCCGCCAGCGCGTCGGTGAGCGCGCCCATGCCGCCCACCGGCACGTCCCAGTCGCCGGTACCGCCGCCGATCACGTGGTAGAGGAAGCACCGGTTCTGCCGCAGCGTTGGATCGTGCGCATGGGTGAAGGTGCCGATCAGGGCGTCGGTGAACACCACCCCGCGCACGGTGTCGTCGGCGAAGGTCTCCTCGATCGTCTCCCCCAGCGGCCGCTCGAACACGGCGTCCCACAGCTCGTCGTCCGCGACGATGCGGCGCAATTCCGTCCGGGTCGGCAGCGGTTCGGTCAGGGTGGGGAATACGCGCCGCGCCATCGCGCCGGTGCGCTCGTAGAACCGCTGCCACGCCTCGAAGTCACGCTCCGAACCGGTCAGCCGGACGAAGCTCGCCCTGGTGCGCGCCTCGGATCCGGTGTCGACCAGCAACCCGCCGTCGCCGACCGGGGTGTAGGAGGAGATCCGCCTGCGCCGGGTTTCGAACCGCAGGCCGAGATCGCGCACGATGCTCGCGGGCAACAGACTGACCAGATACGAGTACCGCGACACTCGCGCGTCGACACCGGGAAACGGGCGCTCCGACACGGCCGCGCCGCCGGTGTGCGACTGCCGTTCGAGCAGCAGCACCGAGCGCCCGGCCCGCGCCAGGTAGGCGGCGGCGACCAAGCCGTTGTGGCCGCCGCCGACCACAACGACGTCGTAGGAAGAGCGCGTCGGTGTCATCCGTCCTCGATACCACGGCCGTGCCGGGACCGGGCGCGCCGACGCGCCGCCGAGCCGCGCGTGACCGGCTGAGGCGAGTGGCCGAAGGCCGGTTCCGGGGCCAGCTCTTGGGCTGGTTCCCGGCCTGGCCAGGCGTCGCCCAGCGCGAGGTTAGCAGCCGGTACCGACAACATCCGCTGTTCCGAAAAGTACTGCGGGACAGCGCTTGTCGCTTTCCACAAGATCGACAACTGGGCCGCGAACTTGTCGGTGGGCTCGCGTAGGTTTTCGGTCATGGAGAGAAACGGGAGGGAACGCGATGGACTCGGGTGACCGCGAGTGGGAGCGGGCGGCGGTGGTGCAGACGCTGCCCGTCGTCGCGCCGCGCAAGCTGGCCAAGGTGCCCTTCGTCGAAATGGCGGACGGGCGGTTGCAGGGCGTGGTGTCGAGCGGATCGGACATCGCGCGGGTGTACGTCTCGTCGGTGTCGGCGAAGACGCACGGACTCAGCTGCAGCACCAACAACAATCGGCCGTGCGGCGGCCTGCGCGGTTCCTATCCGTGCAAGCACATCCACGCGCTGCTCGACGAGGCGATCGTCCAGTACGGCGCCGAACGGGTGGCCCGCTATCTCGGCGTCGAGATCGCCGAGGGCGCGAGCCTTTACCACGCGCTGAACTGCTCGCACGAGCCGGCCCCCGCGGCCGTCGTGTTCAGCCGCTTCCTGCGCCATCTGGCGTATCTGGAGCTGCCGGGCGGCGCCGCGCCGATCCCCGAGTTGCAGTGGTTCCCCGCGACGGGGGTGAGCCGCTGATGCTCGGCGTACATGTGGCCGAACTGCTCGAGCCGCTGCCGGGGGTGGCGGAGGCGCTCGACGTGGTGGCCGGATTCGACACCGCGCTGAGCCACGGATTAGCGCGGCTCGCCGACGAACACACGGCAGCGCTGGCGAACCTCGCCGCGGCGACCGGCGGGTCCCCGCTCGGGCCCGCGATCGCCGAGGCGGTCGCGAAACTGAGCGCGGGTTCGATCGGCCCCGAGGAGCTTTCGGCGCTGGCGGGCGGGCGAGCCGCGTTGCTCGGCGCCGTGCACGATGCGCTGCTCGACCGCGTGGACACGGCGATGGGACGCGAGCGCGCCGCCTGGGAACAGCCGGAGCCCGCGCACACACCGCACAACCTTGCGGTGGGCAGCCGCGCCTGGTTGCAGGAGGTGGCCATCACGGGATGGCGCGGCGTCGACCACGACCTGGTCTCCGCCGCCGATCAGACCGTCGAGGCGCTGCTGGCCGAACCGGCCCTGCGCAGGCTCGCCGTGCTGCTCGACGGCCTGACGGCCGAGCTGCGCGCCAGCTGTCCGATCGCGACGCTGGACCGGCTGCCTGCGCGCCGCTGGGCGGATCTGTGGGCGCGTGCGCTCCTGTTGTCCTGGCGCACAGGCGGATTCGCGGAGACGACGCCGGTGTCCGGACGTCTGCTGCCGCTCGGCGTCGACGTGCACGAGCACGGCACGGCGGTGCAGGTTCAGCTGTACGCGCTGCTGGAGTCGGCGGCGGGCGAGGCGCGCCGGGTGCGGGTCAGCGTCGCCGCGGCCAAGGTCGACACGATCGTCGGCCCCGCGATCTGGCAGCTGTTCACCGACCATCCGCAGCTGATGAAGGCGATAGCCGAACGGCTGAGCCTCGACGTCGACGGCATGCCGATGACCGCAGGCGGCGACCTGATCTGGGCCGACGAGTCGGCCCGTCTCGGCGCGAGCGCTGATCCGTTCGCCACCGCGCGCGTGGGACTGGCGGGCGCGCTCGCACCGGCCGTTGCGCCGCTCGATCGCGATCCGGTGCACGTGTGCGAACCGGTCCTGCTGGAGGGCTACAAGGTCGAGGACGGCGCCATCGAGCTGGACGGCCGCCGGCTCGCGATCGAGCTGGATCGGCTGCCCACCTGCGGCCCGCTCACCCCCGCCGCGGTGAACAGTTCATCGACCTGCCTCGGCCTGCTGCGCTGGGACGCCGGGCGGTGGTCGCTGCGACCGCTCGCGGTGCGCAAGAAGGCCAAGGGCGTCGAGGTCGACGTGCACGGCGGCGAGTGGGCCTGCGGCCCGACGGAACCCAAAGTGGTCAAGGCGCAAGCGAAGTCGGGCGACGCGGTGGCGGTGCTCAGGGAACGAGCGGGACGGCTGCTGAGAAAATGACCGACAGCAACGAGACTCGACGGCAGATCCTCTACTGGCGGCTGCTGGCGGGCATTTTCGACAGCGAGGCCCAGCCCGCGCTGGAGACGTCGAGCGTCGCGATCGTCGACGACCTCGGCCTGCCCGCGGCGCTGCTCGACCCCGGCGTCTCGATAGACAATGTCGTGCAACGCTTCCCGGATCTGGGATCCGAATTCGACGGCCTCGGCGAGCACGTGCGTGCCGCGGAATCGGCGACCGGTGGCCGAGAAGACGCGCCGGAATCGGACGCTACCGAATCCGGGGAACAGCAGACTCCCATCGACACAGAGGTCGATGCGATCATCGGCGCGGGCGAGGTGCGCTCGGCGGCGCTGGTGTCCAAGCTGTTGCTGAACGTCTTCGCGACGGGCGGCGGCACGGTCAGCGCGACCCAGCTCGCCGGCTGGCAGCGCGATGCGGGCTGGTTGCGGCGCATGCTCGGCGAGAAGGGCGGCGGCGAGGTGCGCGGCGTGCTCGCCGATCTCGAGGCCGACCTGGTCTCCCGGATGCGGCTGCGCGAAGTGCTCGCCGATCCCGCGCTGGCGTCCCAGCTGACGCCGAGCATGTCGCTGCTCGAACAGCTGTTGCGCGACAAGGCGAATCTGTCCGGCGTCGCGCTGGCCAACGCCAAATCGCTCATCCGGCGCTACGTCGAGCAAGTCGCCGAGGTGCTGCGCACCCAGGTGCAGCAGACCACCGCGGGCACCATCGACCGGTCGGTGCCGCCGAAGCGCATCCTGCGCAATCTGGATGTGGATCGCACCATCTGGAAGAACCTCACCAACTGGAATCCGGAGGACGAGCGGCTCTACGTGGATCGGCTGTTCTATCGGCAGACCGCCAAGCGCACCGTGCCCGCGCGGATGATCGTGGTGGTCGACCAGTCCGGTTCGATGGTGGACTCGATGGTGAACTGCACCATCCTCGCCTCGATCTTCGCCGGGCTGCCCAAGGTCGACGTGCACCTGATCGCCTACGACACCCGCGCCATCGACCTGACGCCGTGGGTACACGATCCCTTCGAGGTGCTGTTGCGCACCAATCTCGGCGGCGGCAACGACGGCCCCGTCGCCATGGCGATGGCCCAGCCCAAGATCGTCGACCCGACCAACACCGTGCTGGTGTGGATCTCGGACTTCTACGAGTTCGACCGCTCCCAGCCGCTCTACGAGAGCATGCAGGCCGTGCATCGCAACGGCGTGAAGCTGATCCCGGTCGGCTCGGTCAACAGCTCCGGGCACCAGAGCGTGAATCCCTGGTTCCGGGAACGCTTGAAGGCCATGGGCACGCCGGTGATCTCGGGCCGCATCCAGAAACTCGTGTTCGAACTCAAGAACTTTCTCGACTAGGAGACCTCAGACCATGACCGATACCGCGCTGCGCGCCCCCGCCGAACTGAAGTACGCCGAGGAGCTGGACTGGCTGGAATCGATCGACGACGGCCCCAAGCCCTTCGCCTGGCGACTGAGCCCGAAGATGGTGCGGCTGTTCATCCTCGGCTCCGAGCGCTCCGACGGCCTCGACCGGCAGATCGACCAGAAGTGGTTCGGCGACCGCAGTTTCGTCGAACGCAGCATCGTCACGCTGGCCTCCGACCGCGGCCTGCTGCTCATCGGCGATCCGGGCACCGGCAAGAGCTGGCTCGCCGAACTGCTCTCCGCGGCCATCAGCCGGAACTCCACGCTCGTGGTCCAGGGCACCGCGGGCACCACCGAGGATCACATCAAGTACTCGTGGAACATCTCCATGGTGATCGCAAAGGGGCAATCGAGGGAGTCGATGATCCCATCGCCGATCATGACCGCGATGGAGCAGGGCGTGATCGGCCGCTTCGAGGAGCTGACCCGCTCCACCAGCGACGTGCAGGACGCACTGATCTCGATCCTGTCCGAGAAGTACGTCTCCATCCCCGAACTCGACGATGACAACGTCGTGTTCGCCAAGCCCGGCTTCTCCATCATCGCCACCGCCAACAGCCGCGACCGCGGCGTGAACGACCTCTCCTCGGCGCTGAAGCGGCGCTTCAACTTCGTGCGCATTCCGGTGGTGACCAACAAGCGCAGCGAGGCCGAGATCGTGCGCTTCCGCACCGCGGAACTGTTGCGCAGGCACCAGATCGAACTGGAGCTGCCGCCCACGCTGCTCGACATCCTGCTCGACAGCTTCGCCGATCTTCGCTCCGCGGCCGCCGCCGCGACCAGCGACGACGAGAAGCTGGAATCCGCGCTCTCGACCGCCGAGCAGATCGGCGTGCTGGAGGACGCCATCCTGCACAGCCAATTCTTCGGCGACCGCACGCTGCGGGCCGAGACGCTCGCGGGCTCGCTGGTCGGCTCGCTGGCCCGCCGGGCGCCGGAGGATCTGGCCATTCTCAACAAGTTCTGGCACGGCGTGGTCGAACCGCGCAGCAAGGACGCGGGCGGGGACTGGCCGGAGTTCCTGGAGGGCGGCCGGGCGGCGATCGCGAGGCTCTCGTGACCGGTCCGTTCGGCGCGCTGCGCGAGCAATTGGCGGAGGCCGCGACGCGATTCGCGGCCGAGCCCGGCGCGGTCGCGGAGATCCTGGCGGGCATCGTCGACGACGTCGACCGGGCGCTGGCGGTCGAGCTGGAGATCTTCCCGGTCTGCCACCATTCGCCCGCCTCGGGGCTGGCGATGGTGCGGCGGCTGCACGAGAAGCGGCCCAAGGTCGTCTATCTGGAGCTGTGCGAGGATCTGCGACCGATCCTGGACGAGCTGCGCAACTGCAAGCTGCCGGTGGCGGTGCAGGCGTGGGCCGGTGAACTCGACGGGTTCCCGGCCGCATGGGCGCCGCTCTCGGTGGTCGCGCCGATCACCGAGGCGTCGGCGGAATACCAGGCGATCTCCTACGCGCTCGACACCCCCGGCGTCGAACTCGTGCTCGTCGACCGCTCCACCGACCACGTCTTCCAGTGGGCGCCGAACGGCGGCGCGCAGGACGGTGACGCACCCGCCGAGGCGACTCCGGAGCCCGCCGAGGGCGGCGCGCTGCACGGCGACGCCGTCGGCATCGACATCGGTGACCTGCGACCGCGTTTCGCCGAACTGGAAGAGCACCTGCTGCACCACGGCAAGGTGCGGCACTGGTCGGAGTGGTGGGACCAGTACGTCGAACAACCGCTGGCAGGCGCCGATTACGACACCTACCGCCAGGTCATGGTGCTGATCGGCAGCCTGTTCCGCCGCCTGCGCCGCACCGGCGCCGAGGAGGACGAGAACCGCGAGCGCTACATGTGGACGCGGATGCGCGAACATCTGGAAGCGACCGGCGCCGACCCGGCCGACTGCCTGTACGTGTGCGGTGCGTTCCACGCGGCCAGCCGGGTCGAGCAGTTCGGTCTCCCCGCCGACGCCGCGCCCTACGAGATCACGCCGCGGTCGAAGACCACCTGGCAGTACGGGCTGATCCCGTCCAGCCACTCGGCCATCGAGGAACAGTTCGGGCTGGCATCGGGGTCGGTGTCGATCGCCGCGGCGACCTGGTCGAAGGGCTTGCGGCGGGGCGGTGTGAAGCCGTTCCAGCTCGCGGGCCAGAAGTCCGCGAGCAAGAAGACGAGCAAGCGCACGCCGCCCGTGGTGACCACCGCCGCGGTGGCCGACCAGCTGACGGGGTTCCTGTCCACCCCGCCGCGATTGGACTCGCTCGACGAGGCCGAGCTGCTCGACTGGTCGGTGGACATCGTCCGCCTGGCCAGGCGCAACGGCTACCTGGCCAGCACCGCCGACGCGATCGCGGTGTTCGAGACGTCGATCCTGTTGGCTGGCATGCGCAATCGCGCCCGCCCGACGCCGTACGACTTCCAGGACGCGGCGATCACGTGCATCGAGAAGGACCACGTGCCCGGCCGCCGCGACGTGCGCAAGCTGTGCGAGATCCTGCTCGGCGGGGATCGCATCGGGCAGGTGGGCTACGCGGCGCTGCCGCCGCTCGCCCGCGACGTGCTCGACCGGCTGGCGCCGCTCGGCATCGACACCGGCAAGCGCACCGTACAGCGGTCGCTGCTGGATCTGCGGGCCGATCCGCACCTGCGGCCGTGTTCGGATCTACTGTGGATCCTTCGCAGGCTGCTGCCGTCGGACGCGGTGCGGCCGATCATGGGTTCGCGTGCGCTCGGGGAGAGCTCCATCCAGGAAAGCTGGGATCTGGCCCTCGGCAAACACCAGCGGGCCCTGGTCGAGCTCGGCTACGAGGGCGTGACCATCGAGCAGGTACTCGAACAACGACTGCGCATCGCGGTGACGGCGGACGACGCGACGGCCGCTGTGGCGCTGGCGGCGGTGGAAGACGCTCTGCTGTACCTGAAGTCGCCGCGGCTGGCCGACGAACTCGGCCACCGCGCCGTCGAACTGCTCGCCGCCGAGCGTTCGGTGGACGACGCGCCCGAGGTGCTGCGCCGGATCCGGCTGCTGCTCAACTATTTCCGGTCGACCGAGGACGGTCTACCTGACTGGTGCGGCCGGTTCGTCACCACGGGCTACGCGCACTACTGCACGCTGCTGCCCACCGCCTTCACCGACGAGAACTCCGGCGTGCGGCCGGTCGCCGCCATGCTCGGCTTCCTGTTCGGCATGGAGAACCTGGCGCTGTCCCTCGGCTGCGATCACACCCAGCTCGAACTCGCTGTGTTGCAGTCGCATCCCGAGGCGCCGGCGAAGGTGGCTCTGCTGTGGGCGACGCGCCTGCAACTCGGCCTGCTCACACTGCCGGAACTGCGTACCCGCTGCGACGACATGCTGGCCAACCCGCTCGTCGTGCCCGCGTTCCCGCAGTACCTGAGCGGTTTCGTGCAGGCCATGGATCCGGTGCCGTCGCTGAAACCCTTTGTGGTGGAGCTGTTGTCGAAGGCGTTCGGCAGGCTGCCGGACAGCGTGCTGCTGCCATGGCTGCCGAAGCTGATCACCACCCTGCGCGGCCAGGCAGGCGAACTGATTCCTGCGCTCACCAGGGAGGCGGGCCGCACCTTCCCGTCCGGTCTCGCGGCCGTGGACAGCTGGAGTCCGCCGTGGACGGCCACGCCGCGACCGGCGGCCGTTCCCGCGCTCGCGGCGGCGGGCGGTCCGGTCACCGATCTGCTGTTCGCCCACCCGGCGGCCTGCGACGCGCTCGGCGCGCTGCTCGGCCACGGCGGTACGTGGCAGCGTCCGGCGGCCGCTGTGCACACCGAGGTCGCGGCGCTGGTGACCAGGCATCCGGAGACGGCTACGGCACTCGCCGCGCTCGTCCCCACCGCGGCGAGCTGACCCGCCCAAGACGCCGCAGAACCCGCTCTCCCGCTCACGCCGAAGCCATCGGCGCGCGGGAGAGCGGGTGTCCGCGCGATAACTCGCTGCGGGCGGTCGGTGTTGATGTCGGGTTTCTATGCTGTCGGACATGTCAACAGATCTGGGGTTCCTCTGCTCTTCCTGCGGCCAGGAACACGGAGGCCTGCCGTTCACTTACGGCACGGTCGCGCCCGCCTACTGGAGCGAGAGCCTGGAAGGCGGTTCGGGGAATGTCCTCGGCGACGAGCAGTGCGTGATCGCTGACGAGCACTTCTTCCTCCGGGCCCGCCTGATCCTCCCGGTCTTGGACTCGGAGAACGAGTTCGAGTGGGGCGTATGGGTTTCGCTGAGCAAGAGCAACTTCGCGCGTGCCACGGAGTTGTGGGCCAGTCCGGAGCGGGTAGCGGAGCCACCGTATTTCGGCTGGCTGTCGACCGAGCTGCCGACGTACGAACCGACGACGTTGAACTTGAAGACCAAGGTGCACAGCCAGCCCGTCGGCGTCCGCCCGACGGTGGAACTGGAACCCACCGACCATCCGCTGGCCGTGGAACAGCGAACCGGCATTTCCCTCGCCCGCGTACAAGACATCGCCGAACTGCTGCTGCACCCTCGGCGTTGACGAACGCCGTAGCTGCACTTACTCGGCGAACACCCGCGAACGAGCTGATCGATCATCGGCCCAGAAGGTGGCTCGTGACTCGCAGCGATATGTCGCGGTGTTCTCGCGCCGTCAGGTGGCGCTGTCTTCCGGATCGTGCGCCCGATTGTCCGGGCCCGCGCCTGCCATCCCTACCAATGCCGCGAGCGACTCTGTGCCGGGCTCGGGAGGCAGGCGCAGCGCCCTGACGGCGAACGAGATCGCGTGGTACCAACCGCAGATCAGGACCAGCTCGAGCGCGGCGTCTTCATCGGCGACGGCGACCAGGTTGGCCCAGGTCTCGTCGGAGAGATCGAATGTCGCGTGAAGTTGGTCGACGGCTTCGAATACCGCACGGTCACCGGCGTCCCAGCAGTCGTCCGCGGGCTTTCCGGTCGCGAGAGACTCGAGCTGCGCGGTGTCGAACCCCACCTTTTCGGCGAAGCCCGCGACGTGCACGGCCCACTCGTAGCCGGCGCCGCACAGCGCGGTCGTCCGGTCGATGATCAGCTCGCGCTGGCGGAGCGTGAGGGCGGAGCGCCGAGAGAAGTAGTAGCTTCCCCAGCCCGCGATGGAGCGGGCGAGCTCAGGCCTGCGCGCCCACACCCGGAACAGCTGGATGGGCGAATACCCGAGGAGCTCGAGGGCCGCGCCCGCCTCCTCGTCGTACGGCGGGGAGAGCGGTTCGATTCGTGGTTGCTTCGATTTCAGAGGCATGATGGCATGCTAATCTCGATGCTTCGGAAAGGGAAGCAGATGACGTCGACACCTCTCCCGGGCCGACGGGTCCGCGGATCGCACACAGGGCGCCCGATCATGGCGCTGCTCGACCTCCTGGGCCGGCGATGGGCGCTGCGAGTCCTGTGGGAGCTCCAGGACGACTCGACTCCGACCTTCCGTCGACTACAGCAGCGATGCGACGGCGTCTCGTCGAGTGTCCTGGCCGACCGGCTTCGCGAGCTCGGACAGGCCGATCTCGTCCAGCACACCGGCGAGGGCTACCTACTCACCGGACAAGGCCGGACCCTTCTCGAACGCCTCGCCCAGCTCGACGCGTGGGCCGCGGACTGGCAGCCCAAGGCGACCGACTGACGGTCAGCCGAAATTGGTGCGGAACCAACCCAGCAGATCGGCTTCCGAGTTCACGGCGCCGTCCGGATCGTCCTTGGCCGAGGCGCACACGTCGATCATGAGCCGGAATTCATCGTGCACAGCCAGCAGACAAGGGCGCGCACCGAGCGTGGCGTTTTCATCGGTGTCGCAGAAGAACCGGCCGACGGGTCCCGTCGACTTGCGCCACACGTCGTCCGCGCCGCCGCCACCACCGCACGCGTGTCCCGACACCTGGCCCAACCCGGCTTGGTATCCGAGGCTCATCGACCTGTGATCCGGGAAGCCGAAGAACGTGGGAGCGGGGTCCCCGCGACGGGTGGCGCAGTGAATCGCCGCTTCCGCGGCGCTGCCCGCGGGCAGGTCCATGTGCTTGCAGGTCGAGGGCCCGTAGTCGCCGGTCAGATGATCGAGGACGCGCCGATCCGCGGCGGTGAAGAAGTCCGGGTCGACCGTCTTCTCCTTCGGCAGGAAATGGTAAAGATGGTGCGACGCAATGTAATCGCGCGTCGGCTGGTCACCCGGGCCCGGCCAGATGTAGAGACCCAGCGCGAGCTGGTCCTCGTCGGCAACGGCGAGCACCGGCTCGGGCGTCGCCGGGTCGTCGGCGCGACTGGTCAGGCAGGCGTCTCGCCCGGTGGGCTTCCCGTTCACCACGAGCGGGCCGTCGTCGCCGGGCGGATCGTTCGGACAGTTAGTGGCGCCGTAGGCCTCGATGACGAAATGCCGGTAGTAGTCCCGCAGGCCGTCGAGGGTGCGGAACCGGAAAAGCCGGGCGGCGGGGGCACCCGTCCGGTCGTTGGCATCGCAGGACACGAGCGCGGTCGTCGCGGGATCCGGCTCGCGGTGCACGCAATTGGCGCGCTTGTAGCCGATCGAACCGGCGCTGGCCACCAGGTCGACGTCGTCGGGGTTCAGGGCGGCGCGATCGGGAACCGCGGTGCCGTCGGCGGGTCTGCCCGATGCCACCCAGGCCACGAGAACCGTTGCCGCCGCGAGTATCACGGCGGCGATCAGCGCCGGGACGGCCAGCCTGCGCGCCGTCCGCCGGAGTGTCCGCTTCGGCGGCTCGGGCGTTCGCGCGCCGCCCGCGTCCTCGGCGAGCGGCCGGATTCGCGGCCCGCCATCCGGAAGCTCGGGACCACGCGCGGCTGTAGCGCCCTGCGGCACAACGGCTTCCGCGCTCGTGACGGTGTCGTCGCCGGTGCTCGCCTCCTGAGTCGGCAATACCTCCGGCACCGCGACCTTGCCTTGCAGCGCCTCCTGCGCGGCGGACGCGAACTCGCCCGCGCTGGCATATCGTGCGGCGGGGTCTTTCGCCAGCGCCTTGACGATCACCGTGTCCATCGCCGTCGGGATCTCCGAGCGCAGCCTGCTCGGCCGCGGCGGTGGCTCGACCATATGCGCCCGCATGATCTCGCCGTCGGTGTCGGCGGGGAACGGCCTCGCGCCGGTGAGACATTCGTATAGCACGCAGCCGAGGGCGTAGATGTCCGCGGCCTCGGTCACCACGCGCGAGGAGAACCGCTCCGGCGACATGTAGTGGAACGAACCGATCGCCGAGCCGTCGGCGGTCAGACCTTCCGCGGTGCTGGAGTGCGCGATGCCGAAGTCGACGAGATAGGCGAAGCCGTCGGGCGTGGTCAGGATGTTGTCGGGCTTGATATCACGGTGCACCAGGTCGTCGCCGTGCGCGGCGTCGAGGGCGGCGGCCACCTGCCTGATCAGCTCGACCGCGGCCGCCGGTTCCAGCGGCGCGCGTTCGCGCAGCACCGCGCGCAGGTTCTCGCCCTCGACCAGGCGCATGTCGATGAAGAGGTGGCCGTCGATCTCGCCGTAGTCGTGGATCGGGATGACGTGCGGTTCCTTGAGCCGGGCCGCGGCGTGCGATTCGCGCCGGAACCGCTCGCGGTAGACGGGGTCTTCGGCGAGCCGCTCGGGCAGCACCTTGATGGCGACGACGCGATCCTTGCCGGTGTCGTAGGCCTCGAACACCTCGCCCATGCCGCCGCGGCCGATCAGCCGGACCAGCCGGTACGGTCCGAATTCCGATCCGACCTCGAGTCTGCGCTGGGTCGTCATATCGGTCCTCCGTGACGCGAAGCCCCCGGCGCGGGCCCCGCGGCCGCGCCGGCCGTTGGATCAGCCGTCGAACACCACACACCCGTGGCCGACCTGCACGCCGGTGCCGACGGGCACCGCATAGTAGGCGGTGATGACGTCGTCGGGCGCCTGCACCACGCTGATCGTGTGCCTGCCCGTGGTCGCCGGCACCCACTTCAGCAGCGCGACGCCGCCGGTCGGCCGCACGGTGGCGAGCGGAATACCGTTGTCGTAGAAGTACACCGGTGAGACGGCGTCGGTGAGGAAGGCCTCGATCGTGTAACTGCAACCGGTGCCGAAATTGGTCGCGAGGCCGTAGCCGAGGTCGGGCAGGACCCCGACTCCGGTCGCCGTGGCGCCCGCGGGGGGAGCCGCCGCCACGGCGATCGCTGCGGCGCCCGCGCAGGCGCTCGCCACCACGGTGGCGCGAATCGGCCGCCGACGAGTACCGCGGTCAACGCTCATCCTGTACCCCTTCCGGGACGCCGACCCCTTCCGATGGTATCGCCCCGGCACCGGCGGATCGCGCCATCCGCCGATCATGGTGACCGTTCGCCGCGGCGAGCGCCCCGCGGCGCGTGGTCAGTCGGTCGGGCCGCCCGCCACGTAGATGACCTGCCCGGAGACGAATCCCGCGCCCTCGCTGACCAGGAAGGAGACCGTGTTGGCGATGTCGTCCGGCTTGCCGGTGCGCGCCACCGGGATCTGTTTGGCGGCCGCCTCGCGGAACTGCTCGAAGGTCACGCCGAGCCGCTCGGCGGTGGCCGCGGTCATGTCGGTCTCGATGAAGCCGGGGGCGATGGCGTTGACCGTCACGCCGAACTTGCCGAGCTCGATGGCCAGTGTCTTGGTGAAGCCCTGCATGCCCGCCTTCGCCGCCGAGTAGTTGGCCTGGCCGCGGTTGCCGAGCGCGGAGGTGCTCGACAGGTTGACGATGCGTCCCCACTTGGCCCCGGTCATGTACGTCTGCACGGCGCGGCTCATCAGGAACGAGCCGCGCAGGTGCACGTTCAGCACCGAGTCCCAGTCGGCGACGCTCATCTTGAACAGCAGGTTGTCGCGGGTGATGCCCGCGTTGTTCACCAGCACCGTCGGCGGGCCGAGCTCGTCGGCGACGCGCTGTACGGCGGCTCCGACGGACTGCTCGTCGGACACGTCGACGCCCACCGCGAGCGCCCTGCCTTCCGCGGCCTCGATCTCCTCGACCACGGGCTTGCACGCGGCCTCGTCGAGATCGAGGACCGCGACCGCGAACCCGTCGGCGGCGAGCTTGCGTGCGGTGGCGGCGCCGATGCCGCGGGCGGAACCGGTGACGATGGCCGTGCGAGAAGTCGGGGCGCTCATGGTTCTCCTGACTGTCGTGGATGGTCCCGATTCGAGGGGACAACCATAAAATACAACTCAGCCACTGCGTCTCCAATGAAATGCCGGCGGCTGTACGATTCACCCGGTGACCACTTCCTCGCGACCCACCGCCACCCGCTCCCCAGGACGTCCGGCTTCGGCCACTCGCGAGCAGGTCATCGAACTCGCACGCCGGGCTTTCCTGGCTGGTGAACGCGTCGACGTGCAGGCGATCGCCGCCGAACTCGGGCTCAGCCGCGCCTCGGTCTACCGCTGGTACGGCTCGCGGGACGGTCTGCTCGGCGCGATGCTGCTCCAGGAATACGAGCAGATGATCGCCCGCGCCGACGCCAAGCGACGGACCCGCGGCGCGGCGCGCATACTCGACGTGCTCGACCGCGTCGCCCGCTGGGAGACGGTGAACGAACCCTTCCGGCGCTACTTCGAGAACGAACCGATCTCGGGACTGCGCATCCTCACCGCCAGCGACGGACCGGTGCAGCCGCGCGCGGTGGCGGCCGTCGCCGAACTCATCGCCCGGGTCGAGGAGGAGGACGGCTACCAGCCGCCCCTCGAGCGAGAGTTGTTGGCGTACGCTCTCGTTCGCCTCGGCGAGGCGTTCCTCTACACCGACACCGCCGCCGGCATCCGCAACGACGTCGACCGGCTGCGCGAAGTGCAGTCGGTCCTGCTCGGCTTGCCGCCCCAACCCGACGCGCCCGCCTGAGCAGTCCGGCCCACACGGCTGTTGCACGCCGTACAGCGACGGTGGCGCGGTGCGGCGTCGAAATCGTTTGCGGGCCTGTGAAAAAGTGCGAGCCGGGCCGGGTGCGGTGTGGCAATCTACAACCCGATATCCGGACCGACAATCTTCGGGAGCCGACCGATGGCAGCACTTCACAAGTGGCCCACCGCTTTCGGCGCGGTCGAGTACGAGCGGCTGCCCGCCGCGCTGGAGGAGCTGGCGCGGGCGCACGCGCGCCGGGCGCTGGCGAGCACCGAGCCGTGCGAACCGCTCGCGCTGATCGATCAGGCCGTCTCGATCGGCGCGTGCGCCGAGGTGCTGCTCAAGGCCGTCCTCGCCGCGATCGACATCCACCTCGTGCGCGGGCAGTCGGCGGGCATCGAGACGACGCTGACGCTGGCGGGGCGGCCGGAGCAGCCGGACCGGCCGCTGCCCGACATGTGGACCGTGGGCGCGCTCGAGGCCGCGCAGGTGCTGAACCGCGCAACACCCGCCTGCCTTCATCTGCCAGAGGCGCTGCTCACGCGGATCGTCACGGTGCGTGACTCCGCCGTCCACATGGGCTTCGTCGACCGCGCCGAGAGCGAGCGCGCCCTCGCCGATCTGGTCGTTCTCGTCGACCGGGTGCTGTCGATCCGCCGCGAGCTCGGACAACCCGCCGACTGGGCCGCTTTCTGGTCGCCGAAGCAGCTGGATCGAGCCGACGCGATCCTGCGCTCACGCAGCGAACCGGTCGTCGAGCTGATCGAACTCAGCGAGGACAACCTCCCGCTCCTGCTGGACGCGGCGGTCGCCGACGCCGACCCGCTCGAGGTCATGGCGCCGGTGCCCGGTCCGCCCGGCTGGACCGAACAGCGGAAGGAAGCCTTTCTCGCCTTTCACCGCGACCGCGCGCTGCACCCCACCTGCCCGAACGAAAACACCTTCGTCATCACGGTCGGCGGGCTGGTCGTCGGGGCGGCGCGGCTCGAACCGCACGGCGACGATGTCGAGGCGGGCGTGTGGATCGGCCGTTCGCACCGCGGGCAGGGCGTCGGCGGTCGCGTCGCGGCCCGGTTGCGCGAGCTCGCCGCTCGGACCGGCGCCCGCCGAGTCACCGCCGTCACCACGCCGGACAACATCGCGGCGCGGCGGATCATCCACAGCGGACTCGGCGCGCGGCCGCACATCGAAGGAGACGAAGTCACCGGCGCGGCGGAGCTGTGCTGACGCGAACGACCGGCCTCACTCACGCAGATGCTCGAGCAGCACCGCGACGTGACTGTGCGACGGGTCCTTCGCCGCGGTCACCAGCGTGACGGGATGCTCGGCCGCCAGCTCGCGCAGTTCCCGAAGACAGCGCCGCTGCTCTTCTCCCGACAATTCGGCCTCGTAGCGCCGGGCGAACTCGGCGAAATCGGCGGCGGAGTCGTGATGGAACCAGGAGCGCAACTCGTTCGAGGGCGTGATCTCCTTGTCCCACAGGTCGATTCGGGCCCGCTCTTTGCTGATGCCGCGCGGCCACAGCCGGTCGACCAGCACACGGCGGCCGTCGTCGTCGCTCGGGTCATCGTAGATCCGCTTGGTCCGGAACTCACTCACGTTCACGTCCTTCCGCAGCGTTATCCGTTTCGGTCGACGACGAGCACGATCAGGCTGCGCGGCCCGTGCACGCCGGGCGCGACGGCGTCGGCGGTCGCCGACGGGCCCGCGACCATGATGGTCTGGCGGCGCGGGTCGAGCCGGTCCATCACCTCGGGCAGCGACGGCTGGATCTGTTCGGCCCGCACCACGCAGACGTGACAGTCGGGCGCCAGCGTCGACGGACGGCGGCTCTGTCCCTCGCCGCCGTCGAGCACGAGGACACCGACATCGGCGGCCGCTGCCGCGCAGGTGGTGACCACCGCGCCGACCTCTTCCGCCTCGGCCGCCGTCGCCAGCGGACTGTCCGCAACGATGCGATGACCTTCCTCGGTGGCCCACCCGGCCAGCCATTCGCCGGGCAACCCGTCGGGAGCGATCACCGAGCGCACGCCGTGCTCACGCAGGGCGGCGGCCACCCAGTCCGGGATGGTCGCGTCGGTGATCCGGCGCAGCTGCGCGCCGTGCTGGGCCAACCGCTCGGCGAAGAGATCGACCAGCTCGGCCAAGTCGCCGCGCCCGGCGCCGGAGCTGCGGCGGGCGGTGGCGCGCGGCACCGGCACGACCCGTTCGTCATCGGGTAGCTCGACCAGCGCGTCCCTGACTCGGCGCAGCAGATCCTCACGGGAGTTCACGTGCGCCACCACCCGCTCGTGTTTGCCCAATATCCCACTCCCCCAGCGGTTTCCACCATGTCAACGGCTCTGTCCTGACCGGCGTCGCGATCGTACCGCACGGAAGCGATCACCGCTCATACTCCGGCTTCGACGGTTTGCCCGCCGCGATGCTCGATCGCGCCGAGGATCAATCCGCTGTCGTCTGCGTCGACGCGCACCGCGTCACCAGGGCCGAGCTTGCCGTCCAGCAGCAGGCGAGACAGCTTGTTGTCGAGCTCCTTCTGCACCGTGCGGCGCAGCGGGCGGGCGCCGTACTCCGGCTGGTAGCCGTGCTCGGCGAGCCAGTCGACGGCGGGATCGGTGATGTCGAGGTCGATGTCCTGGGCGTGCAACAGGCGCCGGGTGCCGTCGAGCACCAGGTCGACGATGTTGCGCAGTTCCTGCCGGTCGAGCCGGTGGAACACGATGGTCTCGTCGATCCGGTTGAGGAACTCGGGGCGGAAATGCGCGCTCAGCCGGTCCATCAGCTGCGGCGTGATCGCGTCGACGTCGCCTTCCGGCGCGGAGAGGATCAGATCGGAGCCGATGTTGCTGGTCATGATGACGATGGTGTTCTTGAAATCGACCGTGCGGCCCTTGCTGTCGGTGACCCGGCCGTCGTCGAGCAGTTGCAGCAGCACGTTGAACACGTCCGGATGCGCCTTCTCCACCTCGTCGAACAGGATCACCGAATACGGTTGCCTGCGCACCCGATCGGTGAGCTGGGCCGCGTCGTCGTAGCCGATGTATCCGGGCGGCGCGCCCACCAGGCGCGAGACCGTGTGCTTCTCCTGGAACTCGCTCATGTCGAAGCGGATCAGCCGGTCCTCGTCGCCGAAGACGGCTTCCGCCAAGGCTTTCGCGAGTTCGGTCTTGCCGACGCCGGTCGGTCCGAGGAACAGAAACGACCCGATGGGCCGGTTCGGATCCTTCAATCCGGCCCGCGCCCTGCGCACCGCCTCGGCGACCGCGACGATCGCCTCGTTCTGGCCGATCACCCGCTTGTGCAGCACTTCCTCGAGCTTCAGCAGCCGCTCGCGCTCCTCGACGGTGAGGTCGGCCACCGGGATGCCGGTCTGGCGCGAAACCACCTCGGCGATGTCGGTGACCGTCACCTCCGGTTCCTCGCCGGACTCGGCCTCGTCGACCCGCTCCTCGGCGGTGGCGATCTTCGCCTTGAGATCGTTGGCCTTCTCGTAGTCCTCGGCGGCCACCGCGGCGTCCTTCTCACGGCGCAGCCTGGCCAGCTCCTCCTCCTTGGAACGCAGGTCGGGATCGGGCGTGCGGGTGCGCAGCCGCACGCGCGCCCCCGCTTGATCGAGCAGGTCGATCGCCTTGTCCGGCATGAACCGGTCGGTGAGGTAGCGGTCGGACAGTTCGGCCGCGGCGACGAGCGCCTCGTCCTGGTACCGCACCTGATGGTGTTCCTCGTACACGTCGACCAGGCCGCGCAGGATCTCGATGGTGTCGGCGACGGAGGGCTCGGACACCAGGACCGGCTGGAACCGCCGTTCCAGCGCGGCGTCCTTCTCGATGTGGCGGCGATACTCGTCGATGGTTGTCGCGCC
Organism: Nocardia xishanensis NBRC 101358; assembly: GCF_001613365.1. GTDB lineage: Bacteria > Actinomycetota > Actinomycetes > Mycobacteriales > Mycobacteriaceae > Nocardia > Nocardia xishanensis. The sequence continues at coordinate 12,441 of NZ_BDCF01000003.1, read as the reverse complement.
GATCGCGTGCAACTCGCCGCGCGCCAGCGCCGGTTTGAGCAGATTGCCCGCGTCCATCGAACCCTCGGAACTGCCGCCCGCGCCGACGATGGTGTGCAGTTCGTCGATGAACACCACCAATTCGCCGGAGTGCGCGCGCACTTCGTCGAGGATCTTGGTCAGGCGCTCCTCGAACTCGCCGCGGTACTTGCTGCCCGCCACCAGCGAACCGACGTCGAGGGCGACCACGCGGCGGCCGGCGAGGGTGCTCGGCACGTCCCCGTTCACGATGCGCTGAGCAAGGCCTTCCACGATGGCGGTCTTGCCGACGCCGGGATCGCCGATCAGCACCGGGTTGTTCTTGCGCCGCCTGGACAGGATCTCCACCGTCTGCTCGATCTCCTCGGCGCGGCCGACCACCGGGTCCAGCTCGCCCGCCCGCGCCTCCGCGGTGAGATCGCGGCTGTATTCGTCGAGCGTCGGCGTCTCGCTTTTCGCCGGGCGGCCGGCGGGGGCGGGCTTCGCGCCGGACAGCAGCACGTGGGCCGCGGGGCTGTCGGTGAGGGAGGCGATGCCGAGCAGGACGTGCTCGGGTCCGATGTAGCTGCTGCCCGATTCGGCCGCGCGGCGCTGCGCGGCCCGCAGCGCGAGTTTGGCGGCCGGGCTGAGGGTCACCGGCTCGTCGGCGTCCTCGACGGGTTCGCCGGTGTCACTGGCGTCCCGCATCTCGTTGGCAACCTTGTCGGGGTTGTGGCCGAGTTCGGCGATGATGCTGCGGCCGGGCTCGGCCTCGGTGGCCGCGTACAGCAGATGCTCGGGGGTGACCTCGTGATTGCCCCAGTCCCGGGCCGCCTCGCGCGCGGTGGCGATCAGCAGTTTGGCGTTGTCGGTCATCAGCCGCCCGAGATCGGTGCGCTGCACGGGTGGCTGCGACAGCATTCCCGAGCCGAAGAACCGCTGGAAGATGTCGTCGAACGAACCGATCGAACTCGGCCAACCCTCGGTCATGTCCACCTCGCTGCGTCGCGGCGCACGATGTGCGCCATCGGGATACGGACGGCGCCGGACGAGACGGCACCGAACTGGATTGCTCACGGTTCACGCTCGTGCGCATCGCGTCTCTGACGCAGGTGCGACCACGGGAAATCGACCTCCCGCTTCATCGCAACGTACCGCCGTTTCAGGCCGGGTGGCAACCATCCGGTTCGTGACCAAGTCGATACTGGCTACTCGGCCGCTATCCGCCGGGCGAACCTATCCTGCAGGCATGGCGACCGGCATCGGGACCGTACCGCCGCGACCGGGCGACGGCCGTGATCGAGTGGTACCCATGTGCCGAACTCTCGCCGAACTCGACGCCTCGGTCTCCGATTGCTTCGCCTGCCCGCGCCTCGTGGCATGGCGGGAACGGGTGGCGCGCGAGAAACGCGCCGCCTTCCGCGACGAAACCTATTGGGGTCGTCCGGTTCCCGGCTTCGGCCCGGACGACGCCCGGCTGCTGATCATCGGCCTGGCGCCCGCCGCGCACGGCGGCAACCGCACCGGACGCATGTTCACCGGCGACCGCAGCGGGGACGTGCTCTACGCCGCCATGCACGCCGTCGGCCTCGCCAATCAGCCGACCTCCGTGCGCCGCGACGACGGGCTCGCGCTGCTCGGCGCTCGCGTCACCGCGCCCGTGCACTGCGCGCCGCCGGACAACAAACCCGCTCCCGACGAACGCGATCGGTGCCGCGGCTGGCTCGACCTCGAGCTCGGCCTGCTGGCGCCGACGGTGCGGGCGGTCGTGGTGCTCGGGGCTTTCGGGTGGCAGGCGGCGCTGCCCGCGCTCGCCGAGGCGGGCTGGGTGGTGCCGCGCCCGCGCCCGAAGTTCGGCCACGGCGTGCGCTACACGCTGCCGCCCGCCGTCGCGGACCGCGCCGAGCTGGAACTGTTCGGCTGCTACCACGTCAGCCAGCAGAACACCTTCACCGGGCGGCTGACACCGGCGATGCTCGAGCAAGTGCTCGCCGAGGCGGCTACCGCCGCGGGACTGCACCCGCGCCGAGCGCACTGAGGCCGCCGACCGGTGGGGACTTGCGATTCGGCGGTGGAGTCGCTCGAATCCGGTGGCGCCACCATGACGCGGCCCAGCTGATCCGGCTGTCGAAAGCCCTCGATCGAAAGGTCAGTTCGACGCCGGGCGATTCCCTCGGCGGTGCAGGGCGAGCTGGAGTTCGAGCAGCAGGCGGTCGGCGGGGTCTGTCAGGCCGATGCCGGTGATGGACTCCGCGCGGCGCAGGCGGTAGCGCAACGTGTTCGGGTGCACGCTCAGCGCGGCGGCCGCACGGCGCACGTCGCCGTGCTCGCGCAGGTAGCCCTCGACGCTCTCGCCGAGTTGCGAGCCGTGGTCGCGGTCGTAGTCGAACAGGGCGCGCACACGGGGGTCGCGAAGATCGTCGCGGGTGGCGAGCAGGTCGAGGATCTCGCCGAGCAGCACGGTGGTGCGGGATTCGGCGAGAGTGGTCACCCGGCCGCGCGGAAAGGTGGCGGCGGTGCTGTCCAGCACCCGGTCGACCTCGGCGCGGGCGGCGGCCACCTCGGTGAGATCGGCGACGGGAATGGCGATGCCCGCGCGCAGGACCGCGCCGCGCCCGGTCTCCAGCTGGTCGACCAGCTGCCGGGTCCACGCGATGACGGAAGGCGCGGACCGGTATCCGGGCAGCAGTACGTAGACGCGGTCGCCGAGCACGGTCGCGATCGAGTCGGGCCGAAACGAGCTGGCGTGCAATCGGATCACGCTGCCGAGCGCCGAATGCCGTTTCCGCGCGGGCGAATGCACCGCGAATCCGACGACGGCCGCAGGTCCGTGCACCGGGACGCGCAACGCGCCCGCCACGGACGGTATGTCGACGCCCTCGCCGTGTGCCCCGAAAAGCCTTTGCAACAACAGTGTTTCGGTGGACGGCGCGTCCAAGGAGCGCGCGATGACGCGGGCGGCGACGGCGGCCGCCCCGCGCAGCACCTCCGCGGCGTCCGGCTCGAACGGCCGGTCCCCTTGTTGCAACCAGATCGAGCCGAGCGTGCGCGACCCGCCGTCGACCGCCGTCGCGTGGATGCCGACGACCAAGCGTCGTTTGATGTTCAGCTCCTCGTGCGCGGGCAGGTCGATCACCTCGTCGCCGCGGCGCAGCCGGTCGAAAACGCCCCACTCGTGCAGCACCCGCAGGTAGTCGCGCGGACCCTCGCGGCCGAGGATGGACAAGATTCGCAACTCGTCGGCCGAGTCGTCGGAGGCCGAATAGGCGAGCACGTGCGAATGCGCGTCCTCGATGGAGACCATCCCGCCCGCGTTCTGCGCGACGATCTGCGCCAAGCCGAACAGGTCGGTGTCGGTGGTGAGCGGGTCGTCTGCCGTGCGAGCCCGGCTCGCCCGGTCGAGCAGGCTGCGGACCTGCGCCAGCACCGCGTCCCAGCGCGCCTTGCGGTGCACGACGACCACCGCGACCCGCGACCGGCGGGCCGCCCCGCGCACCGCGGCGGATTCGGCGGTCGACTTGAGCAGCACCACGCTCGGGCGGCGCTCGGGCGGGCGGGCGGCCAGCTCACCGAGCCAGCGCCGCACCGCCGACTCCCGCACACCCACCAGCAGCGCCATGTCCACCGGCGTCGCGGGCGCCTCGCCGAGATCGTCGCCGTCCAGCAACGCCACCGAGCCGATACCGACCGCGTCGCCTTCGGGCGCCTCGACCAGATCGATGACGGTGCTGTCGAGCGCGTCGAGCAGTTCGCGCAGCGGCACGCCCGCCCATCGGCCCGGTTCCTCGGTGACCACGCTCATACCTTTCGCTCCGCTCGGCTTCGGCCGATCGGACAACAACTCGCTCCCATCTTTGTCCCATCGGCCGATCCCGCGCTCGGCTTCCCGGAGTTGACTGCGCTGACCAGCTCCGACCAGGCAGGAGGATTCATGGACGCCATCGCGACCACACCCACGCCCGTCAACGAACCGGTCGGCAGCTTCGCCCCCGGCACACCCGAACGGGAGCGGCTGCGCGCCGAACTGGACCGACTCGCGGCGACACCGACCGAGGTGCACCACGTCATCGGCGGCAGGCATCGCCGCACGGCGGGCCCGGTCGTCGAGGTGGTGCAGCCGCACCGGCACGCCGCGGTACTCGGCACCGTCACGTTCGCCGACCACCGCGATGCGCGGGACGCCATCGAGGCAGCCAGCGCGGCCGCTCCCGGTTGGCGCGCACTCTCGTTCGAGGACCGGGCCGCGGTGTTCTTGCGCGCCGCCGATCTGCTCGCCGGGCCGTGGCGCGAAACCCTCGCCGCCGCGACGATGCTCGGCCAATCCAAGACCGCCTACCAGGCCGAGATCGACACCCCGTGCGAGCTGGTGGACTTCTGGCGCTTCAATGTGCATTTCGCGCGCCAGATCCTGGCCGAACAGCCGATCTCGACGTCCGGCGTGTGGAATCGGCTGGAGTACCGGCCGCTGGAGGGCTTCGTCTACGCGATCACCCCGTTCAACTTCTCCGCAATCGCGGGCAATCTGCCCACCGCGCCCGCGCTGATGGGCAACACCGTGCTGTGGAAGCCCGCGCCGACCCAGGCGGTGGCCGCGTACTGGACCATGAAGCTGCTGGAGGCGGCCGGACTGCCGCCCGGCGTGATCAACCTGGTGCACGGGGCGGGCCCGGAGGTCTCGGAGGTGGCGCTGGCCGACGCGCGACTGGCCGGCGTGCATTTCACCGGATCGACCGCGACCTTCCGCCACCTGTGGCGCACAGTGGCGATGAATCTCGATCGCTACCAAGGGTATCCGCGCCTGGTCGGCGAGACCGGCGGCAAGGACTTCGTGCTCGCGCACAGCTCCGCCGATCCGGACGTGCTCACCACCGCGCTGATCCGCGGCGCGTTCGACTATCAGGGCCAGAAGTGCTCGGCCGCCTCGCGCGCGTTCGTCCCTGCGTCGGTGTGGGCGAGGATGGGCGCCGATTTCATCGACAAGGTGGGCGCGCTGACGTATGGCGACGTCACCGATTTCGGCAATTTCGGCGGCGCGCTCATCGATCGGCGGGCCTTCGACAAGAACGCCGACGCCATCGCCCGCGCGAAGGCGACGCCGGGGCTGACGATCGCGGCCGGCGGCCGAACCGACGACAGCGTGGGCTATTTCGTCGATCCGACGGTGCTGCTCGGTGACGATCCGGCCGACGAGGCGTTCCGCACCGAGTACTTCGGACCGATACTGGCGGTGCACGTCTACGACGATGCCGCGCCCGGATCCTTCGACGCGGCAATGGAACTCGTCGATCGCGGATCGGCCTACGGCCTCACCGGCTCGATTGTCGCCGACGACCGCGCCGCCGTCGCCGCGGCCACCGAGCGGCTGCGCTTCGCGGCGGGCAATTTCTATGTCAACGACAAACCCACCGGCGCCGTGGTCGGCCAGCAGCCGTTCGGCGGAGCGCGCGCGTCGGGCACCAACGACAAGGCGGGGTCGCCGCAGAACCTGCTGCGCTGGACCTCCGCCCGCACGATCAAGGAGACCTTCGTGCCGCCCACCGACCACCGCTATCCGCATCAGGCCCCGACGACCGGCACCGAGACGGAGGTGCGGTGATGCCCGCCGGACTGCTGCGGCCCGCACTGCTCGCGGCCGCTCGCTCGCCACGGTTGGAGCGCGGCGTCACGCGGATGCGCGCCACCCGCTCACTCGTCGACCGGTTCGTCGCCGGGTCGACCGAACCGCAGGCCATCGCCGCCGCCGAGGCGCTGCGGAGCTCCGGCCGTTTCGTCACCATCGACTACCTCGGCGAGGACACCACCGACCCGGCCATGGCGCGCGACACCGTGTCGCACTATCGCGAGCTGCTCGCGGCGCTCGCCGAGCTGCCCGCCGCCGAGGAGCCGGGAACCGTTCGGCCGCTGGAGGTTTCGCTGAAGCTCTCGGCGCTCGGCCAAGCCCTGCCGCGCGACGGGCACCGCATCGCCCTCGACAACGCCCGCGAGATCTGCGCCGCCGCCGACGCGGCGGGCGTCGCGGTCACCGTCGACGCCGAGGACCACACCACCACGGACTCGACGCTGTCGATCGTGCGCGACTTGCGCGCGGACTTCTCCGGCACCGGAACCGTGCTCCAGGCCTACTTGCGCCGCACCGAGGCCGACTGCCGCGATTTCGCGGGGCCGGGTTCGCGGATCCGGCTGTGCAAAGGGGCGTACCGGGAGCCGGAGTCGGTGGCGTTTCGGGCGGCCGCCGAGGTGGACGCCGCCTACCTGCGGTGCCTGCGGATTCTGATGGACGGCGCGGGTTATCCGATGGTGGCCACCCACGACCCCGCCATGATCGAGGCGGCGCGGCGCTATGCCGACGAAGCCGACCGGAAGGCGGACGAGTTCGAGTTCCAGATGCTCTACGGCATCCGCGACGCCGAGCAGCGCCGCCTCGCCGCAGACCGCCGCCAGGTCCGCGTGTACCTGCCCTACGGCGACCAGTGGTACGGCTACTTCATGCGCAGGCTCGCCGAACGACCCGCCAACCTGGCGTTCTTCCTGCGCGCGCTGGCGCCCGCCAACCGGCGCTGATCGCCCCGCGTTCCGCCCGGCGTTGTCCGATCGGCCAAGCCGGGCGGAACATTATTTATCCAACTCACCGATCACACCGCGTTCGTGGTCCGATTAGCTGACAGCCACCAGTGTGATCCGCGTTACGGCGCACGCCCCGCGACCCGGGGCGTGCCGAGCCGAACGCAGCGGAGAAAGGAAGCCGCATGTCCCTCGCGGAGTTGCGCCACCAGATGTTGCGCCGCAAGCCCCTCGCCGAAGTCGAGGACGAGACGCCCACCGACGAACGGTTGGCCGAACACCTCGGCGTGTGGCAGCTCACCGCGATCGGCGTCGGCGGCATCATCGGTGCGGGCATCTTCACCCTCGCGGGCAGCGTCGCCAACAAGACCACCGGTCCCGCCGTGCTGCTGTCCTTCCTGGTGGCCGGCCTGGCCAGCGCGGCGGCGGCGCTGTGTTACGCCGAATTCGCGGGCATGGTGCCCAAGGCCGGATCGGCCTACACCTACGGCTACGTCTCGCTCGGGGAGTTCGTCGGCTGGTTCATCGGCTGGGATCTGCTGCTGGAGTACATCGCGGTGGCGGCGGTGGTCGCGATCGGCGTCTCAGGATATTTCGGGTTCCTGCTGGATCAGGTGGGCATCACGCTGCCGGATTGGATGCTCGGCGCCTCCGGGACCGGGGAAGGTCACGTGGTCGACGTGTTCGCGATGGTGTTCTGCCTCGGCACCGCGTGGGTGCTCTCCCGCGGCATCCGCAGCGTCGGCCGGTTCGAGACGGTGGCCGTCGCCATCAAGGTCGCCCTCGTGCTGTTGATCATCGTGCTCGGCGTCTTCCAGATCGACAGCGCGAACTACACCCCGTACTTCCCGTACGGCACGGGCGCGGTGATGACCGGCGCCGCCACCGTGTTCTTCGCCGTGTTCGGCTACGACGCGATGAGCACCGCGGCCGAGGAGTCGGTCGACGGCAAGAAGCACCTGCCCAAGGCGATCCTCTACTCGCTGGCCATCGCCATGGTGCTGTACGTGCTGGCCACCCTCGTGCTCACCGGCATGCAGAAGTACACCGAAATCGACCCGGAGAGCGGCTTTTCCACCGCCTTCGAATCCGTCGGCATGCCAGGCATCGCCAACGTCATCGCGGTCGGCGCGATCATCGGCATCATCACCGTGGTGCTCACCTTCATGCTCGGGGTGACCAGGGTGTGGTACTCGATGAGCCGCGACGGCCTGCTGCCGGAGTGGTTCGCCAAGACCCATCCGGAGCGCAAGGTGCCGACCCGGGTGACGTGGATCGTCGGCTTCGGCTCGGCCGCCCTCGCCGGAGTGCTGCCGATAAACCTGGTCGCCGAGCTCACCAACATCGGCATCCTCAGCGCGTTCGTCGTGGTCTGCGTGGCGGTGCTGGTCTTCCGCTACACCCGGCCCGAGGTGCCGCGTACCTTCCGACTGCCGTTCATGCCGATGGTTCCGATCGTCGGCGTGGTGTTCTCGGTGTGGCTGATCCTTTCGCTGCCATGGCAGACCTGGGTGCGTTTCGGGGTCTGGCTGGTGGTCGGCCTGGTGATCTATTTCGGGTACTCGCGCACTCACTCGAAGCTCCAGCAGACCGGTCCGGCCGCGCCGCCCCCGGCCGGTGAACGAGCTCGGGCGTAAGCCGACTGTTCGAGGCGAGCGCCGGCGGGTCAGCCGAGGAGGTGCGGCGGGGTCGCGCGCGGCGGCACTTTGCGCACGAAGTCGCGCCGTAGCGCGTGGTACGGCCGGTCCGGAGCGAAGTCGCGGCGCATCCGGGCCAGTTCCTCGTCGCGGTAGGCGTGCAGCGGTTCGGCCGACTCGTCGGTGGCGCGGTGTTGCTTCTTCGCCACCAGGCGGTGTACCAGCTCCGCGCTGCCCGCGAGGCGTGCGGCCTCTCGTCGTGTCGAGTCCCAGAAGGTTTCGGCATCGCCGGGGACCACGCGGTCCGCCAGCCCGAGCGCCGCCGCCGCGGCGGCTCCGACGGGGAGCGCCTCCCGGGTCAGACGCTCGGCCTCGGTCGCCCCGGCGCGCCGGGGCAGCAGGTAGGTCCAATACTCCGAACCGTGCAGGCCCATCAGGCGGTAGTGCGGGTTCAACACCACCGACTCGCGACACCACACCTCGTCCGCGGCCAGTGCCAGCATGACGCCGCCCGCCGCCGCGTTTCCCGCGAGCGCCGAGATCACGAGTTTGTCCGTGGTGGTGAGGATCGCCTCCACCACGTCGTTCATCGCGGTGATGTTGAGCCAGGATTCCACGGCCGGGTCGTCGGCCGCCTCGATGACGTTCAGGTGGATGCCGTTGCAGAAGATGTCACGGGCCGAGCCCAAGACGAGCACGTCGATCGGTCGCGCGCAAGCCTGCCGGTACGCCGCCAGCAGCGCGCGGCATTGGCGGGTGCTCAGCGCGCCGCCGGGGAAGGAGAACTCGAGATAGCCGACGGCGCCCTCCTCCCGGTACCGCAGCTCCGACCAGGTGTTCCGGACGGCGGCCTGCGCGGGTGTCACGGGTACCTCCGGGACGGACGCGGGCAACGCCGAACCGAGCGCGTCGGTCGCGGGTCGCTTGAACGTCGGCGGGCCGCAGGCCGCGCGGCGGGGACGCAGCTGCGGCACCCACACCGCGCCGTCGACGGTCGCCAGGCAGATCGCTCCGTCGCGAGTGGCGACGATCGTGCCGGGGCTGCCGCGCAGCCGATCCTCGTCGTGGCCGCCGTGCAGGTAGAACTTTCGCCCGTACAGCTCGTCGAGGACGCCCGGCTGCGAATCAGCGGCGCGCAACTTGCGCAGCACGACGGCCGTCTCGTCGACCGCCCAGTCGATCCGGCGGTATCGCTGATCGTGATAGGGCCGAAGGCGCCCACCGACGTCCGGCCGGCGGTAGTCCGGCGGTTCCGGCTCGAAACGGCCGCAGGCGAATCGGTCGAGCGCGATCAGCACGGCGCGCACCGCGGCGTCCGCGATCTCGTTGCGATAGAGATCGCTCTTCCCACACGCCGCGAGGGTGCAGGGCACAGAAGCCCAGACGGGTCCCGCGTCGAACTCCTCGACCGCCTGAAGCACGGTGACACCCCACTCGCGTTCGCCTTCGTGAATGGCCCAATCGAGGGATGATGGCCCGCGGTCACCCACGGGTCCCGGGTGCACGATGAGGACTGTGTGCGCGGACCAGATGTCCTTCGGTATCGCGGTGGTGAGCATGGGCGCCACGATCACTTCCGGGCCGAACGCCGCCAGCCCCGCCCGCAGCGGTTCGTCGCCGAGCGCCAGTTCGACGCCGACGTGGTGGTCGCGGGCACGCAGTTCGGCGTGGATGCGCTGGGTGAGGCTGTTGAACGCACTGGCCACCAAAAGAATTCGCAAGAGACCCTCCATCGCGGTGTAGAGAGCTTTTACGTCTTCCACGGAAAACTGCTGCGAAACGCCAATTCGAAAAGCGGTGCAATTATCGCTCGAGCCGAATCGACCGACCCGCGAATCCGCGATTCGACCGCGCGACCGGCGCGGGTCCGGCCCCGGACCCGCGACTGTTCACACCGCGCGGCTCGGCCGAGCGGGCGCGAGCGTGAGCAACGCCAGGCCCGCACCCAAAACCGCCAGGCCGCACCATGATACGAGCGGAAGGCGTTCTCCGACGATCACCACGCCCAGCACCGCGGCGACGGCGGGCTCCGCGAGTGTCAGTGTGGTGGCCACCTCCACCGGCGTGTGCCGCAGACCGTATCCGAAGAGCCGGTAGGCCAGGAATGTGGTGAAGAAGGCCAGATGCACGGCGACCGCCGCCCCGCGGACCGTGCCGAGCCAGGCGGTGTCCGCCGCGAGCAATACCGGAAGGACCAGCAGCCCGGCCACGCCGAACAGTACGCCCATCACCGCGCCGGAGGGGTGGCCGCGACCGATCAGCTCCCCGCCGATGCGCGAGTACAGCACGTAGGTCAGCCCGGCGAGGACGGCGAGCGCGACACCGAGCCCGTCCACCCCGCCCTGCGCTCCGGTGAAACGCGGGCCGAGCACGAGGACGGCGCAGCCGAGCACCGCGGCCGTAGTGGCGCACAGCCAGTGGGTACTCGGCAGTGAGCGGTCGCGCATCCCGGCGATCAGGCCGGCGAAAACCGGTGCGCTACAGAGCGCTACGACAGTGGCGACGGCGACGCCGGTGCGCGCGACCGCCGGGTAGAAGGTGAGCGGATATCCCGCGACGGCGACCGCGCCCACGGTCAGCGACCGCCACTCGGGGCCGCTGAAAGAGGGACGGACGCCGAGGCCGCTCAGGACGAGCAGCAGGCCGCCGAGCGCGAGCCCGGCGGCGCCGACGGCCGCCGCGGGCGCGCCGCCCGGCGCGAGCGAACTGGCTGTTCCGGTGCTGCCCCACAGGACGGCGGCGGTGAGGATGGGCAGGGGCCCGCGCAGCGGGAGGGTGACGTGGTCGGACACGACGGTGCACTTCCGTTCTCGGATTCCGGGGGGTGGGAATCGAAACGGGCGCACGGCCGAACTCCTGACCGCCCTGTGGCAGGCCGGAGTGCGAAACGGATTCGCCGCGGGTGCGCCCGTCAGGCGACCGGCGGCGGCGTGACAGCGTGCCAGTAGGTGTCCACGAACCGATGATAACTACGCCCTCGGGGCCGCGCGCCATCGCTCCCCCCATCGAGGATCGTTCGGAGATCACGCTCGGAATCGAATCCCGTTCGCTACGATCGGGTCGGTGACCAGCAAGGATTCAGCCGCACCTCGATCGCAGGCCGCCTCGAGCCGCACCCGCGCGCCTGCCCCCCTCGACGATGTCGACCGCGTGCTGCTCGATCAGCTGGCCCGCGACGGCCGCATCACCAACAACGCACTGGCGGCCGCGGCCGGTATCGCGCCGTCGACCTGCCTGGGGCGGGTGCGGGCGCTGGTGGAGCGTGGCGTGATCCGCGGCTTCCACGCCGATATCGATCCGGCCGCCCTCGGACGCGGCTTGCAGGCGATGATCGCGTTACGGCTGCACGGGAATTCGCGCAGGCAGCTCGCCGAATACGGTCAGCGGCTCGCGGCGCTGCCCGAAGTGCTCAATGTGTATTTCATCGCGGGCGCCGACGACTACCTCATCCACGTCGCCACCGAGAACACCGACGAGCTGCGCGCTTTCGTCCTCGAGCACCTCAGCGCCGATCCCGCGGTGTCCTCGACGGAGACGATCCTCATCTTCGAGCACCTACGTCCGCAGACGCCGGTTCCCGGCCGCTGAGTGCCGCGACCGGGCGCGCGACGCTCAGGCGGCGACGAGCCGCTTCGCGGTGTAACCGTGTGCGGCGGCGACGGATTCGGACAGCAGCATCCCCTCGTGGGTGCTCAGCCCCGCGGCCAGGCCGGGATCGGCGGCGGCCGCGGCGCGCCAGCCGCGCTCGGCCACCGCGATGACGTACGGGAGGGTGGCATTGGTGAGCGCCACCGTGGACGTGTTCGGCACCGCGCCAGGCATGTTCGCGACGCAGTAGAACACCGAATCGTGCACCCGGTAGGTGGGTTCGGCGTGAGTGGTCGGGCGGGAATCGGCGAAGCAGCCGCCCTGGTCGATGGCGATGTCGACCAGCACGGAGCCCGGTTTCAACTGTTCGACGAGGTCGTGCGATACCAGCTCGGGAGCCTTCGCGCCAGGCACGAGCACCGCGCCGATCACCAGATCCGCCTCGCGCACCAGATTCTCGACCTCGAGCGCGTTGGAGACGACGGTGCGCACGTGCCCGCGGTACTGCTCGTCGACCTCGCGCAACCGGCCGATGTTCACGTCCAGCACGGTGACATCGGCGCGCATCCCGACCGCGACGGCGATCGCGTTGCGGCCCGCGACGCCCGCGCCGAGCACGACGACCTTCGCGGGCCGCACCCCGGGCACCCCGCCCATC
>NZ_BDCF01000002.1 GCF_001613365.1 Nocardia xishanensis NBRC 101358 | reverse complement strand
GAGGCGCGGCAGGGTGTCTCGTGAATGAACGATTTTCAACACTTTTGGGCGGAGCGCCCACAGGGGCCGATACGACAGTCGGCGGCCAATCCTGCGGCTCGACATTGGCGGGCTTCTGGCTGATATCCAGAGCCCAGTCGACCACCGGTGCTGGAGGACCCCACTGCTTCGGCCGGACAAAAGAGATGGTCTCAGTACCGAAATCTACCTGCACGAACGATGCGTCACCGGAGAAGGTCGTGCCACCGAAGTCGGCGGTGCTGGAGAACGTGGCGTTGCGGAACACGGTGGTGCTGGAGAAGGTTGACCTCCGCCCCTCAGCCGAATACAGCTGGTCGACAAGCGACTTCGACTTCCGCACAGCACATCTCGAGAACGTCGACCTCAGCGAGGTGAATTCTCGGGCGCTGCCCGGTTCGGTGACGCGACCTTCTCTGGCACCGCAAGGTTCGGTGGCGCGACCTTCTCCAGCACCGCCGAGTTCCGCGACGCCACCTTTGATCTTGAGCGAAGCCCTTGGGTGATGAATCCTCTTGCGACAGAAGCAACCTCAACCCAAGGGCTTTGGTGGATAGTGTGCATGACACCGGCTATGCCGGTGCGTCCGAAGACACTGTCAGCCGGCAGATTACGTCCAGCCCGCACATCACTCGGCCGACGCCGCCCCGGTTTATGGCCGCTGACCAGCAAATACACGGCCGATCAGCGAGGCACTCTAGAGTCGGTAGATACGTTCGGCGTTGGTAGCGAAGAACTTCTCGAGCTGGACTCCGTCGTCCGGAGTGAGCACCTCGTCGAAGACGCGAATCAAGTCCCCGTAGGAGCCGGCGAGACCGTCGACGGGGAAATTGCTGGCGAACACCATGCGGTCCCAACCGAACCGGTCGACGCAGCACTCGATCCAGGGCCTCATACTTGCTTCGCTTATCTCGAAGGTAACCATGGCGAGTCCGGAGACCTTTACAGCGGCGTCGGTGTTGCTGGCGAAGCGAGTCAGGGACTGCTCCCATGCCTGATAGGACCCCTCATCAGCTCCGAGAGGCCATCCGGCGTGCTCCAGAACCACCCGCAGACGCGGGCGGTCGGCAACGAAGCGGGTCCATCGTTCGAGCGTGTCGGGTCGAGCGACCAGATCGAGGACGAGATCACGCTGGATCAGCCAGTCGGCGAGTGTGCAGGCGGCGTCACCGTCCGGGTCGAGGCCTTGGAGGACTCGGATGCCGCGCAGTCGGCCGGTGTCGAACTGGGCGTCGAGGTGTGCGCGAAGCTCGACGCTGTCCAGGGCCGGGTCCACGGATCCGACGCAGCCGACTTCGAAGCCCGAGTCGGCGGCGACACCGTCCACCCAACGTAGTTCGTCCAGGTAGTGCTGGGTTCCGGCCACGGCGGAGACGTGGATCAGCTTCGACACCCTGGCGTCCCCGATGCTGCGACGGTAGTCGGCGGGGAGGTAGTTGCTGTGCAGGTTCGTACCGGTCATCTCGCTGACGTTCCGGATGTACTCGTACCAGGGGTTCGCCTCGACGTCCCACCAGTGGACGTGGGCGTCGACGATTCGGTTGATTTGCGCAATCATCAGTTGAACACCGACCCGCCGCAGACGTTGATCGCCTGCCCTGTGATGCCGCGCGCCCGGTCGGACGCGAGGTAGAGCACCATGTCCGCGACCTCTTGCGGATCAAGCAGGCGGTGCTGCAGCGACTGGGTGAGGATGTACTTCTCCATCACGACCTCATGGCTCTCGCCGGTGAGCGCCGAGACGCCATCCAGGAGTCCGCCCTTGCCGCGCACCAGTGGCGTGTCGACGACGCCGGGGCAGACCGCGTTGGCGGTGAGCTCACCGAGTCCCAGGATGCCGAACTCCTGGGCGAGCGTGCGGGTCAGGCCGACGACCCCATGCTTGGACGCGCTGTACGCGGAGTTCCCGACGCTGCCCTGCTTCCCGGAGATCGAAGCGATGTAGATGACGCGTCCGGATCGTGCCTGGACCATCTGCGGAACGACGGCCTTGGTGACGCGGTAGGTCCCGACCAGGTTGATGTCGACGGTCGCCCGCCACACATCCTCGTCGCCCTCCCAGGACAACACCCTGGTGCCGACGACTCCGGCATTGTTGACCAGGATGTCGATCCGGCCCAGACGCCGGTTGGCCTCCGCGACCGCGGCGCCGATCTCCTCACTCGAGGTGACGTCGGCCTGCACAGCGATGACCTTGCCTCCTGGCGTCCGCCGACTGATTTCGGCCGCCACGTCCGCCACGGATGGGTCGACATCGACGACCGCGACGCTCGCGCCGGCGCCGGCGAGCGTCTCGACGACGGCCCTTCCGATTCCTTGTCGTCCGCCGGTGACGAAGGCGACCTTCCGGCTCAGCGAGGTACTCATCGGACCAGCTCCTCGAGGTCCTTGCGGTTGATCTTGCCGACTACTGTCTTGGGCAGGCTGTTGAGGAAGGTCACCTTCTTGGGGCACTTGTAGCCGGCCAGGTGGCCGCGGCAGTGCTCGATGATCTCCTCGGCGCCGACCTGCGCGCTGTCGCGGACGACGATGACCGCATGCACGAGTTCACCCCAGCGTTCGTCCGGGGTGCCGAGGACGGAGCATTCGAGGACGGCGGGGTGGGAGTGGATGACGTTCTCGACTTCGCTGGGATACACGTTCTCGCCGCCGCTGATGATCATGTCCGACTTGCGGCCGGTAAGGAACAGGAAGCCGCGGTCATCGAGATAGCCCAAGTCTCCCGTGTGGTACCAGCCATTCCTGAGCACATCAGCCGTCAGGTCCGGGTTCTTCCAGTAGCCGACCATGACGTGCTTTCCCCGGACGCAGACCTCACCGATCTGACCAGGTTCGACGCGCTCGTCGTCAGCGTCGACGACCTCGATCTCTGAGCAGATCGCCGCTCTTCCTGCGCTGGCCAGCAGGTGGCTGTCTTCCCCGTCGAGGTGGTGGTCCGCGGCGTCGAGCATCGTGATCGGCCCGCCCGCGGTCTCGGTAGCGCCGTACCCCTGAGCGAACAGCGGCCCGAAGACGGTGATGGCGCGCTTGAGAACCTCGGCGGGGAACGGGCTACCGGCGTAGGTGAGTGATCGCAGGCTGCTCAGATCGTAGGAGTCGAGCGCGGGGTGGCCGGTGAGCCAGCCGTAGATGGCGGGGACCAGGTTCATATGAGTGCACTTCTCGTCCTGGATGAGCCGCAGGATCTCATCGAGGTCGGGCTTGCGGTTGATGACGACCTTCCCTCCGACCAGCAGCAGCGTGAGGATCGGCCACCAGGAGACGTGGAAGATCGGGAGGACGAAACACGTCGAGTCGTCCTTGGTGATCTCACCGCCGAGGCCTGCTGCTATCGCGGCCGTCAGCAGGTTGCGGTGGCTGAGCATGACCCCCTTGGGGGTGCCCGTGGTTCCGCCGGTGTACATCAGGACAGCCAAGTCGTCCTCGGACACCCGATAGAAGTCCGGATCGGGCTCATGATCGGGCGCCTGGGCCAGGGCCTCCTCGTACGCGACGAAACCGTCCACGTGATTGTCGAGAGAGAGGCCCCGCCGGAGTGCCGAGGTCGATGAGAGCAGGGCGGAGGCCAGCTGCTCGTATCCGTCACCCACGACCATGACCACGGCGTCGCTGTCGTTGACGATGTACTCGAGTTCGGGCTCGCTGAGCCTCGTGTTCAACGGGGTCACGCTGACACCGAGCTTGGCGGCGGCCAGGTACGTCTCGAGATATCGCGCGCTGTTGTCGGACAGGATCGCGAGCCGCTCGCCGGGTTGCAGTCCCAGATCGATCATGGCGTGCGCCGCTTGATTGACCCGCCGGTTGAGGTCGGCGTAGGTCAGCCTCGTGCCTTCGAAGACGACGGCGGTTCGGAAGCCGTGCCTGGCGGCTCCGTGCCGTGGCAGGTCGGCGAGTGTGTACATCAGTTCCTCCGATAGGTGGGCAGGCTCAGGCGATGATCGGTCAGGCCCAGGATTTGGGCAGGCCCTGGAACTGCATGAGCATGTTGCGGCTCATTTCGTTGGAGATCGGCGAGAACTGGATCTGGTAGGAGTCACGCGCGAACATGGAGACCGGGTACTCGTTGCAGATGCCGTAGCCACCGAAGATCTCGGTGCCGTAGGTGCCGGCGTGCCGGGCTCCTTCGGCCGCGACGAGCTTCGCCATCGTCGCCTCGAGGTGGTAGGGCTGTCCCGTGTCGCAGAGCCAGGCGGCCTTGTAGGTGAGGTTCCGGGCATTCTCGAGGTGGATGCGCATGTCCGCGAGGTAGTGCTGGAGTGACTGGAACCGGCCGATCGGACCACCGAAGGCGTGCCGTTCCTGGACATAGCGCATGCAGTAGTCGTAGATGGCGGCGATGGCGCCGACGCCGAGCATGGCGACCCCGATGCGCTCGGGGTTGAGCACGGTCATGATCTCGCGGTAGGCCTGGCCACGGGTGCCGATGAGGTTGTCCTTCGGCACCACGACGTTGTCGAAGGTGATCTCCATGCTGTCACAGTGATGACAGCTGATCTTCTCGACCGGGCGCATGGTCAGCCCCTCGGTCCGCCGAGGAACGATGATCGTCGACCAGGATTCGCGGCGTCGGGTGTCACGTTCGGTTCGGCAGACCGTGAAGATCAGGTCTGCGGCGTGTGCGCCGGTGATGAAGATCTTGCTGCCGTTGATGACCCAGGAGTCGCCTGCGTCCTCGGCGAAGGTCGACAGTGATCCGAGGATGTCGGTGCCTCCGCCCGACTCCGTGAGGGCCATCGAAGTACGCAGTCGGCCTTGGGCCAACCGGGGTAGGTAGCGCTGCTTCTGCTCGTCGGTCCCGAGTTCGGTGAGGAAACGCGCGCCGAAGCCGATCACCGTTCCGACGGCGAGGGCGACGGACATCGAACGCTTGCAGATCTGCTCGTAGGCGATCATGGTGTCGACCGAACCGAGGCCCTGGCCGCCGTACTCGACCGGAACGGCTGCGGCGAAGAGGCCGAGGTCGGCGAACTTGTCCCACAGCTCGTCGGGCGGGAAGTCGACGTTCTCGTCCATCCACCGGACGTAGTCGTAGTTCAGTTCCTTGTCGCAGAACCTGTCGAAGGTCTCGGCGATCGAGCGCTGCTCATCGGTGAATGAGAAGTCCATGGGTCAGGCTTTCTGGTCGGAGTCGACATTGGCGGCGCGCTGGCTCTTGACCAGTGCGTCCGGGTTCTCACGGAACATGGCCATGGCGGCCTGGATGTCGGGTGCGTGGTTGAGCCACTGGATGGCGTTGCGCTCCAGCGCGAGGGCAGCGTCCAGGCTGGGCGTTTCCAGCGACCGGGCCAGCACTTCCTTGCCCATGCGCAAGGCGATCGCCTTCTTCCCGGCGATGTTGGCCACCGTCTCGGCAAACTGCTCCTCGAACCGGTCGGCGTCGAAGACTCTGGTCAGGAGCCCCATCTCGTAGAAGTCCCGCGCGGTGTAGTCCTTGCGACCGCTGTAGATGACCTCGCGGGCTCGATGCAGCGGCATGGCTCGAGTGATCCGCACGGTCCCTCCCCAGCCGGGCAGCAGGCCCATGTTGATCTCGGTGGCGCCGAACCTGGCGGAGTCAGTGGCGTAGACGAGGTCGCACATCAGCGCCAGCTCGAGACCTCCGGCCAGGCAGTGGCCATGGACCTTGGCGATCACGACCTTCTCGCACAGCTCGATGGCCTTTCCGATCTCGTAGCCCTCGTGCGCCAGCCAGTTCAGTGCCGCGGTGTGGTCGGCCAAGGAGGGGAAGATGTCGAGGTCACCGCCAGCGCAGAACGCGCGCCCGGCGCCGGCGAGGACGACCACGCTCACACCGTCCTCGTCTCGGACTCGCCGGAAGCCGGCGAGCAGCTCGGCCGCCATGGTGCGGTTGATCGCGTTGTACTTGTCAGGGCGATTCAGCGTGATGGTCGCGACCGGGCCGTCGACCTCATAGCTGATCGTGGAGTAGTCAGCCATCGATGTTCCTGTTCTGGGCTGGGCGGAAGTAGGGAAGCCGGAAGTCGCCCCGTTCGTGGAAGACCACTTCGACCTCCGCGCCGATGGCCACCTCGGCCGGATCGCAGTCGACAATGCGAGTCATCATGCGCACGCCTTCCGGGAGGTCGATGTAGGCGATGGTGTAGGGAAGCTCGTCCATGAACCTCGGCTCGACCATCGAGTACGCGGTCGAGAAAGTGAACACCCGTCCGCGGCCCGCCGACTCGATCCATCCGAGGTCCGCCGACCAGCACTCCGGGCACCGCTTGCGGGGGGCGAAGATCCTCGCCTCGCACTGCCGACAGACCTGGACGAGCAGCTTTCCCGCCCGAGTTCCTCCCCAGAACGCCTCTGTCCAGGGTTGCACCTCGGGCACCGGCTTCGACATGTCGAAATCCACCTCAGGCGTCCCTTCCCCAGATAGTGGCGATGTTGTTGAAGCCCGAGCCGCCGGCGCTGTTCTGGTAGACGAACCTGCAATCGGCGACCTGGCGCCTTCCCGCGCGACCCATCAGCTGGCGTGCGGTCTCGACGTAGCACGCGGTTCCCACCCCGGATCCGGTGTGGCCTCGACCCGGGGCATCGCCGATCGTCGACCAGGCGATATCACCCCCGAACGACATCCGCCCCTCGGCGAAGTACCGAGCCCCCTGGCCCGCAGGCGCAACTCCGAGATTCTCCGCCATGAGCGGATGTGCCAGTGGGTAGGCGACATACACGTTCCACAGATCGATGTCCTCGCGTGCCACTCCGGCGCGAGCCATCGCTTCCGCTGCGGTGACCCGCACGCCGTCGGCCACCGTGTCGAAGTCCCGTGCCACGCAGGTTCCGCTGAAGTAGCGCGACGAGTCACCCAGCTTGTACGCCGCCGGCGTACCGAGCTCCTTCGCCTTCTGGGCCGACACCACCACGAGGGCAGCACCGCCGTCCGCGAGGACGTTGCTCTCACGCTTGTGTAGAGGGGTGTTGAGCAGCTCCGAGCCGAGGACCTGCTCGACCGACGGAGCGGGGCGGCCGTAGAACAGCGAATAGGGATCGTGCTCGGCCCAGCTGCGCAGTGCGGTGACGACCGAGGCCATGTCTTCCGCGCTGGCACCGGACTCGTACATGTACCGGTTCGCCAGGAGCCCCATGATGATGTTGTAGGTGGTCCCGTACGGGTACTCCCACTGCATGTCGACGCCTGCTCGAGCGAACGCGTCGATCTGCTGGGCGAGCGGCATCGTCGAGTGCACGGTGACCTGCTGTACAAGCACAGAGTCGGCGATACCTGAGGCGATCCACTGCTCTGCCAGACGCAGGGCGTTCGACGTCGAGGCGCCGCCCGCGTTCACCATGGCGCAATCGCGCACACCCCTCAGGCCCAGCCGCTCGGGCAACTGCCCGTAGGCCAGTTCGGTCTCGATGACGGGCTGCGCGATCGGCGCTACCGAGATCACGCCCTGGATCTCGTCCTTGCCGATCCCAGAGTCCTCAACCGCCTCGATGCACGTGTCGAACACGATGTCCCACGGAGTCCGCTCAGGCATCGACGCCGTCGGCACCTCGCCGATCCCGACGATCGCAATGTCACCCACGCTTGTTCCTCTCACCTTGCCGGCATCCGCAGCGCCACCGCCGATGCTCATAACTATAAGACGGTACCGTCACGTTCCGGAGTTGAAACTAGACGACCTTCGGCGAGAACGCAATGACCGCGGCGGGAAGGACCTGACCGGCGAGGAGCCTTAGACTTGCAGCGATAGGAGGGCAGATGACGACCGGTGTTCGACACCTGAAGATGGCCGAGCTGAGTTCGTCGTCGGGTCTCCCCGCATCGACCATCCGGCACTACCTGCGCCTGGGCCTGCTTCCCGAGCCGCTGCGTACCGCCCCGACGATGGCCTACTACGGACCCGAACACCGGGAACGGCTGATGCACATCAGGCGTCGCCTCGAGGCAGGCGCGACGTTGCAGGAGGTTCGTCGGGAACTGGCCGGCCAAACCTCCCCACCGGCGCGAGCCGAGGACGATCAGCCAGTGCATTCCAGTCAGCGGGCGCGTCTGATCGAGGCCGGGTCTGCCGTCTTCCTGCGCGCTGGTTTCGAAGCGGCCAGTATCGAAGATGTGGTGGCCCGAGCCGGCGTGGGCAAGGGCGCCTTCTACCGGCACTTCACCGGAAAGCGTGACCTTCTGGCCGCATGCATCGCGAGTGAACTCGACTGGTACGACGTTGCCACGAGCGGTGGCGAACCATCGCTGGAACGACTGATGAGCCACCCGGACCTCTTCGAACATCGCCGTCTTCGCGCCCTGATCAGCCTGTTCGCTCTACTCAGACAGGCCGAAGCGAGTGGTGGCACGACCGACCATGACGAAGCCCTTCAGGAAGCGCGTGCGCGACTGCGAGCGCCACTCGAAGCCGACCTGCGGGCAGCACAGGAAACGGCCGGCGCGTTCGCGGGTGACGAACGACTGCAAGCGGAGATGCTGCTCGCGGCTGCCGAGTACGCCTTGGTCTATGCCGCGAGGTCCGGCTCGGGCCAGATCTCGGACCTCATCCGGCGCGGCTGGAAGATCGTCCTGGCGGGACACATCCGTGCCTGAGCACACCGTCGATGCACAGTGGACCGTCTCCGACCTGGCGGAACGCTCCGGCCTGCCGGTCTCGACCATCCGGTACTACGTACGCCAAGGACTCATGCCGGCCGGCCAACGCCTGTCTCGTACCCGCAGTATCTACAACCAGGAGCACCTGAAGGCCCTGGAGACCATCAAGGCGCTGCGCGAGGCCGGGGTCCCGCTCACCGAGATCCGGTCACACGCGAGCCCTGACACCGACGCATCCAGTGACTCCGCCGTCGCCGAGGCACGACGCAACGACCTGCTCGAGGCAGCAACCAAGTGCTTTCTCACCGCAGGCTTCGCGGGCACGAGCCTCGGCGCAATCGCGCGCGGCGCATCAATGAGCAAGGCCACGCTCTACCACCATTTCTCCTCGAAGGAGGAGATCTTCATGGCGTGCGCCGAGCGGGTGTTCCACCGCCTCTATGCCGACATCTGGCCTGCCATCAGCCAAGCGCAGACAGCGGACGAGCGCCTGCGCTTCCGCTGGCAGGCGTTCGTCGAATCCTTCGCCGATTGGGCTCCGATGATGGACCTGGTCCGGGGCTTGGCCATCGGAAACCGTACCTTCAGCGAGGAGTACCTCCGTTTGATCGACACGATCGTCGCACCGCTCGCTCGCGAGCTGGCGATGCTCGATGCTGGGCTTCGCTTCGATGGCGACGCGGAATTCGTCTCCTACATCGTGATGGGCATGGCGGAAGCCGGAGCTCGGGCACTCAATGAAGAACGCCACGACGCCGATCATGTCCGGCAGTACCTCGAGCGCATACTGGCAGTGCCGCCCAGCCGCGCCCCGGACGCTTGAGCGGGTCGGCCTCGGGACTGCCGACCAGGACTTCGCGTCTTGGTGACCGACAGGCGCAATCAACTCAGAGGGATGAGGAGCGGTGCTGTCCCGCTTCTGCGTGGACGGAAGAAACTCCCGCGAACGCCGCAGTCATATCGTCAGGCCCTTCCTTGGATGCTGCCCCGCTCTCACCACACTAATTAGAAGATGGCTCTGAATAATCCGGCTCGAGACCACGGGCGGCAGAACAGAACAACCACGTCGACGTCGCGTTGCCGACCACCCCGGAAGCAGCCCGGCCGAGCATGGCAACCGACACGACGATCGTCCCGCTACGCCGACGAGGCTGCTGAGTTCAAACCCCAAGCCGCCTGGGGCTTTCGGCGAGCACCTCTGGGGAGGATCTCCTAGCGCCAACAGCGTGGCCAAGGTTTGACGTGTGCGGACACTTCGCCGACCGGGCATACGCGGTAGAGATCCAGTGGTCCCCGCTCGACCCGACTACCGGTAGCAGTAGGAGTCGGAGGAAGCGTCGCCGCCCTGGAGGCGCACCTGGTGCACCCGCAGACCTCGAAAGTCCTCGTCGTGCGGGAAGAACGACTCGTCGATGGTCATTCCGCCGTCGGGATCGATGCGCATCACGGCCATCCAGGCGCCAACCCCATCCGGGTAGAACTGGTCGTCCCACGCGCCATAGAGCGAGTTGGTGACGTAGACCCGCCGACCGTTACGGCTGATCTCGACCATCTGGGGGCCGCCGGCAAGCTGCTGGTTCGGCGCGGCCGGGTGGGCGGTGCGGCCCACGATCCCGCCGAGCCGGACCGACCCGGTCTCTTTCGGGTCTGCCGGATCGCGCACGTCGAACTGTTTCAGCTCCCCGGTACCCCAGCACGAGACGTAGAGGTATGCGTCATCGACCGACAGGTCGATGTCGGTGACCAGTGGCGGCACCGCGCCGAACGGTTTCAGTGCCGGCGGCAGCAGGTCGGGATCGGCCGGCTCGGCCGGGATGGTGATCACCTTGTCGACCGCCCACACGCCGCCGTCGCGGTGCCAACGCCACACGGAGGCCGACAGATCCTCGGTCGAGATCACCACGCCGACGAACCCCCAAGCGGCGTCCGGATCGTGCGACGGGCGCAGCTCGAGTGCCATCTGGTATTGCTCGCCGAGATCGATCCGCTGCTGGTGCCGACCGGCGCTGAGGTCCCAGAAGTGGATCGCGTGGCCGTACTTGTTGGCCAGCAGCAGCTCCGGGTTCAGCCCGTCCTCGATCATGGCTGGGGTGCCCCACTCGCTGCTGATCAGCGTGTTCTGATTGAGATGCCACCAGGCGTCGTACGCGAGGTATTGCGGCCCACGGTCGGTCTCCCATTGCCGCAGCACATCGAACGTGCCGTGATCGAGCAGCGCGATCCCGCCCGGCCCGTCCGATCCGTCTGCCCCGCCGAGGCAGGTCATGAACACACCGTCCGGCCCGCAGTGCAGCGTGTGTGGACGGGAGTAGCCGGCCTTGGCCGCGAGCTCGGAGCTGTCCACGATCTTGGACAGGGTGGGCTGGCGTGGGTCGGGCTGGGTGTCGAACACGTACAGGCGCGACGAGCGCAGACCCGGCACGATCAGGTACCGCCGAGCCAGCCCCTCCATCTGGTGGCCCTCGTGCTTCAGCGCGCTGCTGCAGGCGTTCCAGCCGAAATGGTGCAGCTCGTTGCCCAGGTGGGGTACCTCGGTCCAGCCCACCACCTGGCCGTAGGTGGCCGAGCCCGGATCCACATCGATTACTGACAGCGCATCTGGCTTCTGTGCCGCGCGGTCGAACGCAACAACGTATGCGAGCCGCTCCGGTGGCGCGGCCGCCGCCTCCGCTGCGCTCCGATAGAAGGTCGGGTCCAAGTCTGAGTGATTCATTTCCAGCCTCCTTCATGTCGATAGGCGGAGATCCACGCACCTCGCCCGATCTGGCGGTTCCGAGGCGAGCGCGACCCGTGTGGTCGCGTGCCGTATGGCGCGGGCAGCCAATAACAGTCTCGGCCTATCGACGCAGATGCACCAGCTACCGCCGGCGCGGCGGCAGAGTGCGCGGTAGGGCGCAGTTCAGTCGAAGAGCGTCAGCCGGAGAATCTGGATGCATCGTCACCGCGCAGCCCACGGATTGCCTTACCCATGTCCGGATGGGGGCTCCGAGGCCAGAGTCAGCACCTTCGGTTTGTGTCAGGCCGGTTCTGTCTGCGGGGCGATGGCGGGCAGCGCCTCGAGGCTGAAGCGGACGGCCTCGGCGCCGTATTCGAACATCTGGCGCTCTAGTCGCCGATCGCGCCGAGGAGGTCGCGGCCTCCGGTGAGGCAGCGGCGGAGCAGGTCGGCGTCGCGCAAGGCGGTGTCGGCGCCGTTGCCGCCGGTCGGTGAGGTGGCGTGGAATGGCATCGCCGAGCAGCGTGACCGGACCGGGCGCCCGGCGTTCGCCGGGCCTCGACCACTCGGATGGAGAGCGGCGCGACGGCACGATTGGCCTCAGTGATCGACAGCGTCACCCTTATGCGGCATCCCGTCGCCGATCGTGACCGACAACGGCACGGACCTCGGCTATCAACCGTGTAATCAGGGGCTGGGGCGCCTGGTCGGTCCATACGACAGCCAGGTCGAAGGGTTCGGCGTCGGTGAGCTGGACCCAGCGCAGATCGCCGATGGGCATCGCGGCGCCGAGCGGCTGCGGCGCGATCCAGATACCGCGGTTGCGGCCGACCTCGAGCAGGCAGTCCTCCACGGTGGGCACTACCGGACCGAGCGGAGCTGAGCGGCCGTCAGGTCTCGGGTCGGCGATCCAGAACCGTTGTGCCTGTTCAGAGGTGAGGACATCGGGACGCAGGACAGGATCCTCGGCGATGTCAATGAGCGTCACAGTCGTGCGGTGGGCCAGAGGGTGGCGCGGCGACAGCGCCACGGCACGGGGATCGCGACGCACCGTCGCGTGGTGAAGACCGGCGTCAGCGATCGGCAACCACATGAAGGCCGCGTCTGCGCGCCCGGTGTGAAGAAGTTCGAGTTCGTGCTTGGGGTGTTGGGCACTGCTCAACATCACTCGCAGCCCGGGGACCTGCGTCTCGAGTGCATCGGCCACGGCGACGGCGAACAGCGCGGTAGCGGCTGGACAGCAGGCCAATCGGAGAGTGCCGGTCTGGGCGTCGGCGACCGCGCGCACTCGTTCGACCAGACGGGTGAGGTCGTCGATGACCGTCGCCGCGCCGAGCGCGAGTTCCTCACCGGCAGAGGTTAGGAGAACACCGCGCGAGGTGCGCACCAACAGCGCC
Organism: Nocardia xishanensis NBRC 101358; assembly: GCF_001613365.1. Lineage (GTDB taxonomy): Bacteria > Actinomycetota > Actinomycetes > Mycobacteriales > Mycobacteriaceae > Nocardia > Nocardia xishanensis. Next base: position 491,209 of record NZ_BDCF01000002.1, on the reverse strand, counting down.
ACCCCCAACGAACGTTCCAGCTGTTGCACGTGCGTTGACACCGCCTGTTGTGTCAGGTGCAGCGCTACACCGGCGCGGGTGATGGACCGCTGCTGCGCCACGGCCAGAAACGAACGCAGATGCCGAAGATCGAGCTCGCTCACGGCATCACCCTAGCTGTCACAACGATTCGTGGTGCCCTGCCACAGAGGATCGCTGTTTCCGTCCCGCCGCTGGCGTCGCCAAGATCATTCGCAGGCAGTGCAACACATTCGAACCGGGGCAGCGTGAGCGTCCGCCCAGCGCACGCGGACGCGCCGACATGCCCGGTGTGACTCAGAAAGAACAGGATGAGAAGTGACCAAGCCACGAACTGACCGGCAAATGCATGCAAATTCGATATCAACGGGCGATGGCGGGCCCACCGTGCATTGCGCCATTGTTCGCATGAAAGGCATTTCGTGACGACTCAACACAAGGTCAGCTTCCCCAGCGGGGACGCCACCCTCACCGGCACGCTGTTTCTCCCTGAGAGCAATGACCCAGTTCCTGGAATTGTGGTGGCTGGGACTTGGACCAGTGTCAAGGAGCTCATGGCCGACCGCTACGCCGAACAACTCGCCGACCGCGGGTATGCCGCGCTGTCGTTCGACTTCGCCGGCTTCGGCGAATCCAGTGGCAAGCCGCGCGAGGTGGAGAATCCGGCACGCAAGGTCGACGACATCCACCACGCCGTGACGTTCCTGGCTGCGCAGGCGTCGATCGACGCCAACCGGCTGGGCGCGCTGGGAATCTGCGCGGCCGCGATGTACATGGCAGGTAACGCCGCCCGTGACCCGCGCATCGGCTCCCTCGCCCTGATCGCGCCATGGCTGCACGACGCGGCCATCTGCGAGCTCGCCTACGGTGGGGCGGACGCGGTCGCCGAGAAGATTCAGATCGCCAAGCAGGCTCGGGCGCACTTCGATGAGACCGGCGAGATCGACTACGTCCCGGTGGTCAGCGCGACCGACGCACACGCGGCCATGCCCTACGACATCGACTTCTACCTCAACCCGGCCCGCGGCGGGATTCCCGCCTGGCCCAACCGTTTCGCTCTCATGGCCTGGGAGGGCTGGCTCAGCTACGACTCCATCGCTTTGGCGCCACAGATCACCCAGCCCACCCTGCTCGTGCACAGCGAGGACGCCGCGATCCCCGACGGTGCCCGCCGTTTCCACGCCGGACTCGCCAGCCGTAAGGACATCCTGTGGACCCAGGGCAGCCAGTTCGACTTCTACGACCAGGAGCCCCAGGTCACGCTGGCCGCAGACACCGCCGCCGCACACTTCGGAAGGACCCTTCGATGATCCTCGTGACAGGCGCCACCGGCAACGTCGGTGGCGAAGTGGTCCAGGCGCTCGTCCGGGAGCAGCAGCCGGTCCGCGCGTTGGTACGCGAGCAGACCGACCTGCCGGTCGAGCAGGCCGTCGGCGATCTGAACGAGCCGGCCTCGCTCGCCACCGCCCTCGACGGTGTCGGTGCGGTGTTCCTGCTGCCCGGCTACCGCGACATGCCGGGCCTGCTCACCGCGATGCGGCAGGCAGGAGTGAAACGAGTTGTGTTGCTGTCCAGTCTGGCCACAGTCGCCACCGACACCCGAAATGCTGTCTCGGAGTTCATGATCCGGTCCGAAGGCGCAGTCCGTGAGTCCGGTCTGGCCTGGACTTTTCTGCGTCCCAACGCGTTCATGTCCAACGCACTGCGCTGGCTGCCCCAGCTACGGTCCAGTGACGTCGTCGAAGATGGTTTCGGTGATGTGCCCATCGCATCCGTCGACCCCTATGACATCGCGGCCGTCGCCGTGCGGGCACTGCTCGACTCCGGACACGAGGAACGCATCCACATGCTGAGCGGCCCGCAACGGCTGTTGCCGGCCGAGCGGCTGGCCATTCTCGCACAGGTGCTCGGTCGCGATCTGCGCTTCCATCCGCTCACCGATGAGCAGGCCCGTGCCGACATGAGCGAACGGATGCCGGAGGAATATGTCCACGCCTTCCTCAGCTTCTACAGCGACCGGACACTCGACGAGTCCCTGATCTACCCCACGGTGGGGGAGGTGACAGGCCATCCACCTCGTACTTTTCATCAATGGGCAGTGGCTCACGCAAACGACTTCCGCTGAATCTTCTGTGAGGTGTGAGAAGACTGAAACTCCGGACCGCACCGCCGCCGGGTGTGTCGGAGAACCGAACGATTTACGACGTCGGCAGCCCGGTGAGCCGGGCGAGCGCGGCGAATCCGTCGTCGGTGCCCTGCCAATGTTCGCGGACCGCGGCGCCGCTGGCGGTGCGGACGACGCTGCGCAGGACCGCGGTGATGATGATGGCGTCGTCGGCGTAGCCGATGAGAGGGATGAAGTCTGGTATCAGGTCCAGCGGTGAGGCGAGGTAGGCCAGGACCAGCCACAGCCGGATCCGAACGCCGCGGGGCAGAGACCGGTCGGCGGCCAGGCGGCGGATCAGGCGCAGGGTGTCGGGCAGAATTCGCAGCGCTTCCCGGAGCAGCCCGCCGCGAGGACGCACAATCACCAGCGCGACTACCAGCGCGAGCCAGGTCAGCAAGAGCGCGGCCACGACGCCGATCAGCAGATCCAACCAGAACGAACCGGTCACAGCGATAGTCCACCATCTTGTGGTCCGTAACCGAAACCCCCGCTTGTCCGGCGGCGAGAATGCGGTCTGCACGCGAGATCGCACCGATCACCAAGGAACAATGCCGGACCCGTCACGGTTCAGTCTCCGGTCGCCGGTTGTAGATCAGGACCGCGACGGTGTGGGTGCCGATCTGGCGGCGCCGCTTGGTCAGCTCCATGTCCGGCACCTCTCTGCCCCGGGTGGCGAGCGCGTCGACGGCCCCGGCATCCAGTACGGTGCGAACGGCGTTGATAGTTTGTGCAGTTCAGAGGCTGATGCCGGAGGTGCTGGCCGTCGCGGCAGGTTGTGGTGTGAGTCGACGTGGCGGGCAGTCCTCAGCGGCGCGCGCGCAGTATGCGGATCGCGCGCAGTGCGCGGGGCGGTTCGTCTCCGAATTTTGTGGATCCGTCGAGGTAGCGGGTGATGAGGTCGGGCGCGGAGTGGTCTTCGAGGTCGGTGAAGCCGAGGGCGCGCAGCTGTGCGGCGATGTCGTCGGGCGTGAGGTAGCTGAGCACGGGTTCGCCGAGGTCGGCGAGCCGATCGGCGCGTGCCTGTTGGTGCGCACGTTCTTCGTCGCTGTTGGCGGGCTGCAGGTAGTCGAAGACCACCTCGACCGGCTGGGCTTGACCAGCGATGTATTCGAGAGTGGTGTGGGCGGCGTTCGGAGTCAGATAGAAGACGACGCCGAGCCACAGGAATACGGTGGGGTCCGTCGGTTTGAATCCGGTGGATTCCAATCCTGCTTTCAGCGTCTGGGTTTCGAAATCGACCGGCACGAAGGTCAACGTCTGAGGGCGGTCGATTCCGGCGGTAGTGAGGCGTTCGCGTTTCCACGCTTGGGTGGCGGGGTGGTCGACCTCGAAGACACGCAAGTCCGGGAGAGGATTGCGATAGGCGAAGGTGTCCAGGCCTGCGCCGAGGATCACGACCTGCCGCACACCAGCGGCGATGGCCGCGGCCACGGCGTCTTCGGCGAAGCGCGCGCGTGCGGCGAAGAACAGTCGGCGGGGTCGATCGCTGGCCCCGTCGCCGGGGTGATTGGTTGTGGGCGTGCCCGATTCGGCCAGTTCCTCTGCGGTGAGGCCGAGCAGACGTGCCGCCAGGGGGTCGGTGAAGATCTGTGGTCGGTCAACGATCTGGTGATAGGCGCGGGCGTACGCGGTGATGAGCGTACTGCGAGCCTCAGCCGCAGACCCACAGGGCATCGGCCTTGTTGTCACCGTCGGCGGGCACATTGCCCTTGCTGTTGTCGGGGACCGAGACGAGGAGTTGCCACTTCTGACCGGTCCAGTTGTAGACGCCGACCGTCTTTCCGGTGCGGTTCCAGTACGAGCTCAGACGATCTCCCATTCCTCCGTTGCCGATGTCGTGCAGCAGGCAGTTGTTGTCGACCTGCACGAACATGCCGGTGCCGTCGCGGTGGTCGTAGCCGCAGAACAGTCCGCCCGGGCAGTCGTAGGCCGCCGACGCCGGCGTCGGCGCGAGGGCTGCGCCGTACCCGGCGACCGCGATGGTGGCCGCCGCCGCGACGCTGAGACGGCTGAACAATCTGAGTGGCAACATGATTGACCCTTCGAAGCCGGTGGGATCGAGTATCGGTGGGCGGAAATCCGCCGCACTCATGATGGGTGGACCGGACCGTCCGCGACTATCCACCTCGCGCGAGTTCTGTCCGGGCTGCGCGGTTCGTCAGGCGCGCAGCGTCACCGACGGCGGCACACCCCATCGCCGCCGGTACAGGGCCGAGAAACGGCCCAGATGCCAGAATCCCCAGTCCGCGGCCACCGCGGCGACCGTGGTCGTCGTGGGGTCCGCGGCGACCAGCGCGGAGTGCACGCCCACCAGCCGGGCTTCACGCAATCGCGCCGTCGGTGTGGTGTCGAGGTATCGCCGGAAGCCCTCCTGGAGACTCCGCACCGAGAGTCCCACCGCCTCTGCGATATCGGTGACGGTGAGCATTTCGTGCGCATGGTCGGCGATGAGTTGCTCGGCCAGGCGGATGGGTCGTGGCGTCGACTTTCCGGGGGCGTCGTCGAGCAGGAGTTCCGAACAGCTGTTCGGCTGGGCCAGCAGGAATTGGGACATCATCAGCTGCTCGACCTGCGGCCGCAGCCGCGGATCCAGAAACAGGCCCGGACCTTCGGCGTCGGTCCGCAGCATGCGCAGCGATTCGAACCAGGTCCGAGCGGCCGGTGATCGCAACTGCATGGCGATGGCCATCCGCAACGGACGATCCGGCGGCCGGCCCAGCATCCGCCGCAAATGGTCGTCCAACGCGGCACGGTCGAATCGGACCAGGAGTTGCCTGCTGCTCTCGTGCCAGTTCATGTCCAGGGGCGCGTCCGGGTCCGGAACCGAGGCCACCGCCGGGTCGCAGGCAATATCGGCGGTCCCGTCGAGCACCCGGACCCACCCGGCCAGCGGTATTTGAATCAGGCGGAAGGTTTCGATGGGGTCGGTCCGGATCCGAACCTGAACCCCGTAATGCTTGTAGACCAGGCCGATATCGCCGTACCGGACGATATTGCAGCTGGCCTCCATGGTGGAGGCGCCAGGGTCGAGCCGGTGCTCGCGCAGGATGCCGGCCATCCCCGCTCGGGCCACCTCGGGGTCGTCGGTCCGAAAATAGCGATGCCCCGACAGCGGTTCGACGAACATTCCGACTGCCCTCCCGGCAGCAGGCGCCGCGCGAACGGGCCTGGATCAGTGGATGTCGACGATATTGTCCGTCGGACACCCGGGACACAGCTGAGTATCGCCTCCGAAGTCGATCTCGGTCTCGAAAAGTGCTTCCGGGCCGACACCCTGGACGATCGGGAACAGCAGATCGCTCACCCGCGCGGCCCGATAGTGGCCCGAAATCACAGATCGAGTTCCACATCGCTGATCGGATAGGCCACACAGGAGTGCGTGTAGCCGAACCGTGCGTCCGACAGCCGCATTTTGGCCTCCTCGGCGGTGTGTACCTCGCCTTTCACGACGCGCACCCGGCACAGGCTGCATTCGCCGGAGCGACAGGCAGCCTCGGGGCGAATGCCGTTGTCTTCCATCGCGTCCAGGAGCGGGCGGTTACGCGGGGTGCGGAAGGAGGCGCCGCTCACGGTGACCGTGACCTCCTCCGTGGGGTCGACGCCGATCGGCCAGTGCGGCTGCGCCGTCGGGTCGCTGGGTGCGCCGTTGGCCTCGAAGCGAATTCGCTTGCGCGGCTGGCCCAGCGCGGTGAGCTGGTCGAGGGCGTAGGGGTAGAGCGCCTGTGGGCCGCACACGTAGACCATGCGTTCGTTCAGCTCGCCGGCCAGTGCGGCGATGGTGTCGGCGGTGAGATAACCGGTGGCACCGGTCCAGTCGGCATCGGGTTCGGCGATCACGTGGTCGACCGTGATCCCGGGATGCGCCGCCGCCAGGGCGTCGAGCTCGGCGCGGAAGATCACATCGGAGGCGTGGCGGGAACCGTAGATCAGGTGGAGGGAGCGGTCCAGGCCGAGGTCGGCGATCTCACGCAGCATGCTCATCGCCGGGGCGACACCGGAGCCGCCGGCGAGGAAGACGACGTCGTTGCCGTGGAAGAGCGGGTTGTGGTGGAAGGTGCCCATCGGGCCGGAGGTGGTCAGTATCTGCCCGATCACGACGGTGTCGATGAGCAGGTTGCTGATGCGGCCGCCGGGAACGCGGCGGACGGTCAGGTCGTAGTGGCCGCGCTGGGTCGGGGACGAGGAGATCGCGTACGGGCGGCTGGTGCCGTCGACGAATACGTTGACGTACTGCCCGGCCGAGAACGGCGGCAGAGCGGCCTGGTCGAGGCCCTGCATCCGCAAGGTCTTGGTGGTGGGGGTCTCATCGATGATCTCGGTGACGACCAGTTGCAGCCGCTTGGGATGATAGGCGTCGACGGTGGCCCGAGTCTCGGCCAGGTGGTCGCGAGTGTCGGGGATGCGGGCGTCGATCTCGGCGAGGATTTCGGTCGCGCCGTCGAATCGTTGTGCGAGAGGGTGTGTCATCGGAATCCTCGGGGTTCAGGCGGCTTTGGTGCGCAGGAGGCGGCGGGCGACGCGCGCGCCCGCTTCGAGAGTGGGTTGGAAGCCGCCGATTCCGGACCAGGAGCCGGCCAGGTGCAGTCCGGGAACGTGGGGGCGGCGTTCGCTGTTGCGGAACAGCCAGCCTTCGGTGGCGTCCTGGTCGTAGCCGTAGATCGCGCCGCCGGGGTGTCCGAGGTAGCGCATCATCGTCAACGGCGTCGCGACGTCGACCTCCTCGATGGCGTCGCGGATGCCCGGGGTGATGGTCTCGCACAGGTCGAGCAGGGTCTCGGCGTAGGCGAACTTGGTGCGCGCGTACTCCGAGGGGGCGACGTTCTTCCAGATGTCGGCGTATTGCAGTGTCATCAGGCTGACGTGGGTCGCGCCGGAGGGCGCGAAACCGATCGGTGCGACATCGTAAGAGCTGACGCAGATTCCGCGCGCGGGCTCGAACGAACGCCACGAGTCGTAGGTGCGGTCGTCGTCGCTGTCGCGGTTGACGAAGGTGGTGCTGGTGGTGAAGCCGAGCTCGGCGGGGGTGGCGTCCAAGCCCATGTGCAGCACGAAGCCGGACACACCGATCCGGCGGGTGGAAAGGTCGTCTCGGACAGCGGCGGGCAGGTCGATGCCGTCGAGCATGCCGTAGGTGGTGGGAAGCGAGGCGTTGGAGATCACATCGGAGGCGGTGATTTCGGTGCCGTCCTCTAGTCGGACTCCGAACGCGCGCCCGGCCGTGGTGAGGATGGCTTCGACGCCGGTGTTGAATCGCACCTCGCCGCCTGCGGCGAGGAAGGCGTCCAGGATGGCGGTGGACATGGCCTGTGAACCGCCGCGCACGTGCCAGGGCTTGAACTCGAAGTAGGCGAACAGCGTCAGCGCCAGGTCCTGGAACGCCAGCTTCGACGGCGGCTGGCCGAGGTAGGTCCAGTAGATGCCGAGCGCGGTCTTGAGCCGCTCGTCGTCGAAGTACTCGTCGAGCACATCCTTCAGCGGACGCAGCCCGTAGGTGAACAGCACCGGGTCGATCTGCTCGACCGGCATGCCGCGCATAGCGGCGATCTGCCAGAACGTCACCTGCTGGAGCAGCTCGAAGAATCGCGCGGCCCGATCGCGATTACCGGGGAACTCCGCCTCGATGGCCTCGATCGCGCCGTCCCAGTCCGCGGGCAGGGTGAGATCCAACTGGCCGGGGATCACGGCCCGGTACAGGTCGTGCTCCTGCACGAACTCCAGCTTGTCGGCGATACCGAGTTGCTGAAACAGCCCCTCGCGCAATGAGAGCGCTTGGCCCTCGACGCCGACGCCGGAGAGCTGGTGCAGTGCCACCTCGAACTCGAAACGGCCACGGCGGAACGAGGTTCCGCACCCGCCGGGCACGTTGTGCCGCTCAAGCAACAGGGTGCGGGCGCCCGCGCGCTGCAAGGTGGCGGCCGCGGTCAGCCCGGCGTTGCCCGCGCCGATGACAATCGCGTCGTAGTCGGTCACGCCCCGGCCCCCTCACGGGCGAGCTGCGCGGCGGCCTCGGTCTTGATCTGCTCGAACTGCTCACCCATCCGCGCCGCGAGCGCTTGGGCCGCTGACAGCGGACGCACCATCACCATGAACTCGTCGATCCTGCCCTGCTCGTCGAAGTGCAGGAAGTCGCAGCCGGTGATCTGCTTGCCGTCCACGGTCGCCTCGAAGACGAACGCGTGGTCGCGCCCGTCGGCGTCGGCGATCTCACGCACGTAGCGGAAGTCCTCGAAGACCCTGATCACCGCGCGCAGGATCGCCGCGGTGATCGCCTTGCCCGGATACGGCTTGAACGCCACCGGACTGGTGAACACCACGTTGTCCGCCAACAGCGCCTCGATGGCCGCCTCATCGCGGGCCTCCACGGCCGCTCGGAAGGGGTGCATGCCTCCACCTTTCATACTCAATTTGTTGAATAAGTGGCTATGACGGTAACGAGGTCTCGCCCTTGTGTCCAGAGGCGCTGACGCAAATATTTGAATAATCTCTTCACGTGCTAGATTGGGTGGATGGCGCTACGTAACGCGGTGTTGGCCGCCCTGCTCGACGGCGAGGCCTCGGGCTATGACCTGGCCAAGAGCTTCGACGCCTCGGTCGCCAATTTCTGGATGGCCACCCCGCAGCAGCTGTACAAGGAACTCGAGCGGATGGCCGCCGACGGGCTCATCGAGACCCGGGTCGTGCAGCAGGAGCGCCGGCCGAACAAACGCCTGCACACCATCACTCCCGCCGGGCGCGCCGCTCTGCGCGAATTCATAGCGTCGCAAGCCAAACCCACCGCCATCCGCGACGAGATGATGGTGAAGGTGCAGGGCATGGACGTCGAGGACGCCCCGGCGGTCCGCGCGGCGGTGGCCGAGCGGATGGAGTGGTCGAAGGCGAAACTGGCCCGCTACGAACGCCTGCGCACCCGTCTGCTGGACGGCCGCAGCGAACAGGCCTACCTCGCCGAGGCCGAACGCGTGGGCCCCTACCTGACGCTGCTGCGCGGAATCTCCTTCGAACAGGAGAACATTCGCTGGGCGGAGTTCGCCCTGGCGGCGATCGACCGACGCATCGCCACGCACGCGTAACGGGCCAGTGCCGCGGGCGCGCTGCCGCCGACGCGCTCGATGAGCCGGCGGCAACGGCCCACGGTCAGCGCGCGGCTTCCAGCTCGCGCCAGTCCTTGCGCAGGATCTTGCCGGTGACCGATTTCGGGATGGCATCGACGAATGCGACGTGGCGGACCTTCTTGTACGGGGCGACCCGCCCGGCGACATAGTCGATGACCTGCTGGGCATCGAGGTCGGTGTCGGCCCGCGGCACGACGAACGCCTTCGGCGTTTCTTGGCGATCTCCTCGCTGGTGTACCAAGCGTGCACTGCGGTGGCGGCACTCGCGTTCGCCCGCGACCGATTCGGTGCCTGACGCCAGCGTCGTCGACCCAAGGGCGCGGGCCGTGCCACTGCGGTCGATCGGCAGAATCCGTTGTGTCAGAACAACTGTCGGCTCATCTAGTGTGAACGGCCGAAACTGGTCAACGGCGACGCCCCGGCGGATTTCGCGTGGTGTGGCGTTCCACCGGCGTCGCGCATGGCGAGTGAGGATGGATCGGTCGGCGAGCCGACGAGATGAGCGATCTGTCTCGTCGGCATCTCGGTCGTGGTCAGGTAGCGGTGCGCCTGTCGCCGACGGACGTCGTCCAGAATCGTTGCGAACGAGGTGTTCTCGGCGGCGAGTCGGCGCTGCAAAGTGCGGGGGTGCATGGTCGACAGCGGCGCGATCACTGCGATCTCCGGTGGGGTCGTGCCAAGGCGCCTTTGGAGTAGCAACTGCACTCGTTCGGCGTGCGCGCCCACCGGGGTCCAGCTCGGCCAGCACCGTCAAGGCCAGGCGCATCAGATGCTCGTCGCCGCCACGCAGAGGACGGTCGATGAGGCTTCTTGGCGCGCGGAGTGCGGCGGCGGGGCGGTCCGTGCGCACTGGTGCGCCGAAGAATTCCTCGTAGACGACGAGGGGCGGGCGGACGATAGGGGAGATCGACGGATCGGAGCCCGTAGTAGAAAACTTCTCGGTTCACGATGGGACAGCGAGAACCGACTTCGGTATGTCGACGCAGCACGCATCACACCAGCGCAAGCAACTCGGTGTCTGCCGTAACGGCGCAACTCCAGGTAGCCATTATTCCCTCTTCAGCGCATAACCGGGACTTCGGATCTCCTCGTAGAGAACGGGACACAGCCAACATGGCGCACGCTTTCGGCCGGATCGATCCGACGACTGGTTCCGAGCGGTGTACGCGGTGGCATCGGCCGAGACGGTGCGCGTTGTCGACTTGCGGGTCTCGCTGTCATCGTCCTACCCGTGTGCCGTCCGTCGAGGGTGCGCGGCCGCGATGTAGCAGCACCCGGTCAAGCGGGATCAGGCAGCAATGAGGTCGGTCATGATCAGGTCATTTCGGTCCGGGTTTCGGGATGCTCGCGGTCGACAGCGCGGCGGCCGCGGCGGCGAGGGCGGCTAGGAGCAGGAAGGTGGTGGCGTAGCCATCGAGGGCGGAGGCCAGAGCGGTCGCGGCGAACGGCGCCGAGGCCATGGTGATCATCAGCGGTGCCGAGAGCAGGCCGGTGAGGTGCCCGTAGTGCCCGGTTCCCCAGCGGTCGCTGACCGCGGTGGCTTGCAACAGGGTGAACACTCCGCGCGACATGCCGGCGGCGATCGCCGCCGCGATCAACGTCCATGCGGTGGTGAAGACCCCCAGCAGGGCGGTGGTCGCGGCGATGGCCAGCAGGATCGCCACGGTGCGGGTGCGGATGCTGGTGCGCGCGGCGAACGCGGAGTAGCCGATACGGCTGGCGACCTGCCCGGCGCCGCCGAGCCCGAGCGCGACCGCCGCCAGTCCGTTGTCGAGACCGCGTTCAATCAGCAGCGGCACCAGGGTGACCACCACCGCGAACGACGCGAAACCGGCGGCGCTCAACGCGAGCGCCAGCGTGAGGAAGGGGCGGCTACGGACAATCGGCCCGGGATCGGTGAGGTGTGCGTGCTCAGGTTCGGTGACCGTGCGGGGCGGCCACGGCAGCCGCAGCCCGAACCAGTGCCCCGGCACGGTCACCACGGCCAGAACCATCATGAGCACCAAATATGTTGCACGCCAATCCAAGTGCGTGGAGATCGCGGCGGTCAACGGGGCGAATACCGTCGAAGCCAGGCCCGCAGCCAACGTGAGCACTGTGAGAGCACGAACCCTGTTGGGGCCGTGCCAGCGGGTCAGCGCGGCGAAGGCGGGGGGATACAGCATCGCCGCCATGGCGATGCCGGTCAACAGCCAGCCGGCGAAGAACCACACCGGATGCGATGCGGTCGCCACCACGATCAGCGCCGGGATCGCCAGCATCGACCCCGCGCTCATCACGCCACGGGGACCGTGGCGGTCGATCCAGCGTCCGACCGGGATCCCGGCCAACGCGGACACGAGTTGTCCGGCGGAGAAGGCGGCGGTCAGGGCGGTGGCCGACCAGCCGGTGTCGGTGGTGATGTGCCCGAGCAGCACGGGAAAGGCGTAGAACAAGATTCCCCAACTGGTGATCTCGGTGACGCACAGCACCACCAACACCCGGCGCAGCCCGGCCGAGGTGACGACCGGCTGTGGTGGAGCGGGAACAGCCTCCATCACGACCGCCGCTCAGCGAGCGGGCGCGATGAACGGCAACTGCTGCGGCGCGGTCGGCGCTGTCAGCGGCGCCTGCGCTGTCGTCGCGGCCCCACCCCAGCAGCCACCACCACCAGCAGCGGCATCGGCGGTTTGCTCGGAGGTGGTGTCGTCGAAGACGCCTGCGCCGTCACACACGCCGGTGTCGGGCAGAACGGGTTCGACGCGTTCGGCGCACCCGTGGTACCTGGCCAGGGCGGCGCCGCGTTCGAGGACCAGGGGGGTCGATTCGCGTTCACGTGGTACCGGGCCGGCCAAGCGGATCGGCCCGGATCCGACTACGACAACGGGAAAATCGTTCATTATGACTCAGTCCTTTCAGCGACGTCATCGATCGATATGGCGGCGAGTGCCTGCAATCGAGCAGGCGTTGCCGCCGAGTCGTCACTGCTAGACGGCGACCACCGGTGTCAGGCCGTCGAAGTGGTCGACAGCCGGTTGGGTCCAAGATTTTCAGCGACTGCGCCCGCCGCTCGCACGCGCCGATCGCTTACGGTGCGCCTTCAGCGGATCGTGGGGATCGCGACTTTCGGATGAACTGTCAAGTCAGTCCGCCGTCCGCACGGATGTTCTGGCCGGTGACCCATCGGTTGTCCGGATGGACCAGCAGGGCTACGAGGTCTGCGATGTCGGTGGGTCGGCCGATGCGTCCGAGTGCGGTCATCGCTGCGGCTCCGTCCAGAGCGCCCGGTTGAGCGCTGGAGCGGAGCAGGTCGGTGTCGGTCGGACCGAGAGAGATGGTGTTGGCCGTGATGCCTCGGTGTCCGAATTCGCGTGAGGCGACGCGGGTGAGCTGTTCTACTGCCGCTTTGCTCGCCGCGTAGATCGCTTCCCCAGGACTGGGCCAATGGGTGCCGACCGTGGAGAGGGTGACGACCCGTCCGCCGTCGCGCAGTCGCGGCGCTGCTTGCTGAAGGGTTAGGAACGTACCGCGGGCGTTTACGGCCATCACACGCTCCCACTCCTCGATGCCCGCCTCGGCCAGTGGCGCACTGGCGAACACACCGGCATTCGCGACCAGAATGTCGAGCCCGACACCGACCTGCTCGAACACAGTGTCTGCGGCGGCGAACGCCGCGGTGACCTGCTCGGGGTCGCCGAGATCCAGCCGCACCGCCGAGGCATATCCGTCGCGTTCGGCGATCTCGGCGACCAACGTCTCGGCAGCATCGGACCGCGTGTGATAGGTGAACACCACAGTGGCGCCAGAAGCAGCCAACCTGGCAGCGATGGCGCGACCGATACCGCGCGATCCTCCGGTGATCAGGGCGCCGCGACCGGCCAGCCATCGGGAGGAAGTGGCAGCGGAATTCATCGAAGTGGTCATGCCGGTAACAGTTGCATCTATCGCGGCATGAATCGCTCCGCGATAGATGAGAGGCTGATCGGCATGGTCGATACCGCTGTCCGGCTTTTGCGGCTGCTCGGTCTACTGCAAACCCAGCGTTGCTGGACCGGGGCCGAGTTGGCTACGCGTCTGGGCGTGAACACCCGCACGATCCGTGTCGATATCGCCCGGCTGCGTCGGCTGGACTATGAGATCGACGCTGCGCCCGGTGTGGCCGGCGGGTATCGACTCCGCGCCGGTGCCATGCTGCCGCCCCTTCGATTCGATGACGACGAGGCCGTCGCGGTCGCGGTGGCGCTTCGCACCGCGGCGCGCTCAGGTGTGGTCGGTATCGGTGACGCCGCGGCCCGCGCGGGCGCCAAACTAGAGCAACTGCTCCCGCCGCGGCTGCGTCACCGGCTGCACACGGTGCATTCGGCGACCGAACCAGTCCTCGATACCGGCAACCTGTTGGACACCAGCGTTTTTCGGGCTGTCGCCACGGCGATCGAGCGCACCGAGATACTCCGATTCGACTACTCCGATCGGCACGCGACGACCAGTTGTCGTCGAGTCGAACCACACCGGATGGTGCACAGCGGCGGACGCTGGTACCTCGTCGGCTACGACCTCGATCGCGACGACTGGCGTAGCTATCGCGTCGATCGCATCGACCCGAAGACACCGACCGGCCCCGGCTTCGCGATCAGGGAACTACCCGGCCCGGATCTGGCGACCTTCGTGACCCGCGGGCGGATGGCAGCCCTGTGGAACTACACCGCACGAGTCACAGTTCACGCGCCCGCCGACACCGTCGCAGCCCGCATCCCCACCGGCATCTGGACCGTCGAACCGATCGATGCACACACCAGCGCGCTGGAAGCCGGCGCTCACAGCCCCCAACTGCTTGCGGCATACCTCGCCGCAATGGACCTGGACTTCCACCTCGACACCGAACAGGCACCGGAACTCGCAGCCGCCGTCACGGTAATCGCCGCCCGCTATACAACGGCCACACGCGAGACTTGAGCGACCGTTCGTCACCTGTTCACCAATTTCGGAGGGGCAAGCGATGCGCAGTGAGTGTGGCTAGTGGTCTGCAGGGACTGCCGATTATGCGGGTGGGCGGGCGATGATGATCGGGATCTTGGCCCGGTGCAATACGGTGCTGCTGACCGAGCCGAGCGCCAGGCTCGTCAGTCCGCTGCGACCACGGCTGCCGACCACCACCAGCTGTGCTCGTTCGGCTTCCCGGAGTAGGCGCCGCGCAGGGTCGCCCTCGAGGAGGACTCGTCTGACGTGCACGTCCGGGTGTTTCTCGATGTAGCCCGCCAGGCTCTGGGAGAGTAATGCGCTTGCCTGTTCCGCGGTCTCGGCGGAGGGGTTGCCGGGATCTGGGTCGGTCCAGGTGAGAACCGCGACCACGTCGACACCCCGCGAGGACGCCTCGTCGAAGGCGATCTCGACAGCAAGCAGGCTGCAGGCCGAACCATCGACGCCCACCAGGACGGGGAGATGTGAGGGCTCGGCTGCGCTACGGGTGGGAATGACGGCGAGGGGACATTTGGCGCGGTTGGTCAGCGCAGTGCTGACCGAGCCGAGCAATGCTCGTTCGAATCTGTCCATTCCGCGAGTGCCGACGACCAAGAGTTGCGCAGTGCGCGATCGTCCGGTGAGCACCGAAATCGGCGGCGGTGCCTCGACCTCGGTGGTGATGTCGACAAGATGCGACTTCACAGCTGCTCGTGCAACCTGCTCGGCAGCGGCCAGTGCCGCCGCGCCCTCGTCCCGGTACGCCTGGTTGTGCAGAGCCAGGACCCCGATTCGTGGTCCGAAATCCCAGCCAGTACCGATCGCGTGGACAAGGTGAAGCGGCGCGCCGTGGCGCACGGCGCTGTGGGCGGCCCATTCCACGGCGAGTAAGGCGTGCGTGGAGCCGTCGACGCCGACGACGATCGGGCGCTTCGAGCGCAGGGTCACCGGATGTCCTGAGATGGACCGGTAGGCGTCGATCGATCGTCTGTCAGCGGCTGCTGGACGATGTCGTGTGTACGGCTAGGCGGCATGGCAGCGCGCTCAGCGGGTTGCTTCATCCCACGCAACATCTTTCGCTCCATCACCAGGCCGCCTGGTTCCATGACGAGAGCGTAGAGGAACTTGCCGAGTGGTGAAGCGCCAGGACGGCGGATGCGGTTTCGCAAGCTCCTCCGGCGCTGGGGCGTCACGATCGACCTGACCCGCCCGGCGGCCCGTGTGACCGCGAGCGCGCTGCTGGTGAGCTGCTACACCGGGCGAGGCTTCGACCGGATCGACAACGCGTTCTGCCGACTGGTCGACGGCACCGCCGACGTGGCGCTGTCTCGCTACGATCTGGCCGGAGCCGGTGCGGTCACCGGATTTCTGACGGGTGTGCTGCACCGCGGCGAACCTGTATGGAGCTTCGGCGTATCGAGCAGGGCTTGGCGGTCGGCCATCCGGTCGCGGCAGTACCCGCGATCGCACCTTACTTGTCGCGATCCGACATCTGATCCGGACGCGGTGAGGTCACGGGCACCCGCAGTTCGAACGGACACGCTCCTTTCCGCGCCCGTGACCAATCGTGAACGGTGACATGGCGATTCAGCCTCTCAGGTCGCGGCGGGTGTAGCCGTACAGTCCGATCATCGCGGCGACGATCGCGATGGCGGTGAGGGTGAGGCTCGCTCGCCAGTCGGGTGCGGTGTCCGGCACGGCGGCGAGGTGCGCGAAGGGGGAGATTTCGCCGACCCAGGTGGGCGCGTCGGTGCTCTGGGTGATGACGTCGAGGAGGAACCCGCCGACGACGGGCACCGCGCCGACTGCACCGACGGCTTCCGGGAGCCAGCCCAGTGCCAGTGCCGCCGCGCCGAGGGAAAGCAGGGCGACCGGGGAAACATTGGCGGCACCGGCGATAGCGTCGGACAGACTCAGCGGTGCACCCGTGAGCACCGCACCGGCCCACATCGCTAGCGCTGCGGTGAGCAACAACACCGCGAGGCCTGCGGCGGTGACAGCGATTTCGGTTCCCGCTGACCTGTATCGGGACAGCGGGAGCGCGTGCAGCGCAGTCCAGCGGCGCGCCTTCTCGTCGGCAGTCAGGGCGGCGACGCGGGTGGCGGCGTAGAGGCCAGTGGGGATGGCGAGCAGGGCGAAGATCGCGGCGGCGAACCCGGTGGCCGAGTTGAGTCCGCCGAAGCCAGCGGTGGCGGCGAGTTCGGCGAAACGCGGGTTCTCGGCGAAGAATTCGAGGATCGAGGAGATCAGCGCGCCGATCAGCAAGAAGTAGACAGCGATGCCCGCGCCCCAACCGGTGGTGGGTGCGAGGGCGCGCCGCACGGCAAAGCCGTGCACCGATCCGAGCAGCCGTGTGCGGGCGGGCCTGGTGCCGGACAAGGTGATCGGAGCGCCGCCGAGGTCGCGCCTGCGGGCGATGACGAGCGCCGCCGCAGTGGGCGCGATGGCGAGTACCGCCAGGACGGGTAGCGGCTCGATCCGGTTGTGGGCGTAGGGGGCGACGCGGGCGGCGAGCCCGAAGGGGGTGAGCCAGGCGGTCCACGCGAGCGCGGGGACGCCGTCGGCGAGCATCCGCAGCAGCAGGCTCGCGCCGAGCACGGCCGAGGCGAGACCGGCGGCTGCCGCCCGGGACGGCAGCAGTTGCGCGGCCAGCAGTCCCACGCTCGCGAAGGCCACGGTCGCGCCGAACACACACAGGGCGTGCAGGAGCGCTCCGGTGGGGTCTGTACCAGTCACGACCAGACCGGTCACGAGGCCCGTCGCGATCACGGCGGCAGCCAGGCACAATGTGGCGGCGCAGCGTGCGACCAGGTCCACCGGGCGCAGCGTGCCGCTGAGGAGCAGGTCCCAATGCCCGGCGTCCTCCTCGCCGCGAGTGAGGCGGGTGGCGGCCAGCAGTGCCCACAGACCGCACAGCACCAGCACCGGGGTGCCGGTGCGCCAGACGGTGAACCCGCCGGGGTCATCGAGGGCGAGTGGGGCTCCGAACAAGATTCGCACAGCGGGGTTTTCGGCCAGCGCGCGCAGCGCGCCCGCGTCGATGCTGTCGGCGAAAGTAGTGCGGTACTGAGCCGCGACGAGAGCCGAGAGGCCGCCGGCGGTGAGCGCCACCATCGCCGCCGCTCGCCGCGCTTGGCGGCGGGCGAGCCGGGCCGCCGCCCGCCCGGGTCGGGAACCGTTCACCCGCTCCGCTCGGATCGTCGTGACGGTCATCGCTGCGCCTGCCCGTAGTAGTCGAGGAAGATTTCCTCGAGGGTGGGTTCCCGAGAAGACAGCGCTGTCACTTGCGCCGCAGCGAGCGCGCGCAGCGCGGCCGCCGGCGGCCCGGACAGGGTGAACCGCATCCGGCCCTCATCGAGCGCTTCGACGGCCTCGACACCGTCCACCCCGTCCAGCACCGGCGCCTCGCCCTGGTAAGCGACCTCCACGATGGTGCGGTGCAGTCGGCGCAGCTCCGCCAGGGTCGCGATCTCCACCAGTCGTCCGGCGCGCAGGATCGCGACCCGATCGCACAGCGCCTCGACCTCGCCGAGCTGGTGTGAACTAAGGAACACCGTCTGCCCGCGCTCGCGGGCCTCGGCGACGCACCGGCGGAATTCGCGTTCCATCAGCGGATCCAGCCCGCTGGTCGGCTCGTCGAGCACGAGCAGCGGCGCCCGGGAGGCGAAGGCGGCGACCAAGGCGACCTTCTGCCTGTTGCCGGTGGAATAGGTCTTGCCGGGCTTGTCGACATCGAGGTCGAGGCGCTCGATCAACTCGGACCGGTAGGACAGGTCGATGCCCGCGCCGACCTCGGCGAGTAGTTCGAGGGTCTCGGCGCCGGTCAATGACGGCCACAGCGCCACATCGGCGGGCACGTAGGCGAGGTGGCGGTGCGCGCGCCGCACGTTGCCGGCGTCCTCACCGAACACCCTTACGGTGCCGGCGGTGGGGCGGATCAGGCCGAGAAGTAGCCGAATGGTGGTCGACTTGCCCGCCCCGTTGGGTCCGAGGAAGCCGAACACTTCACCGGGCGCGACGGTCAGGGTGAGGTCGTCGACTGCGACTGTACGGCCGAAGTGCTTGGACAGATGCTCGAGCGAGATGGCGGCGCGGGTATCGATGGCCCGCGCGGGCGGCGCGGCTGCTGTGGACATGAAAGCCCTTTCGGGTCGGTGAATGCGACACGCCGACCAGACTTCCCGGCTCTCCTGAGTAAAAGGTACCTCCTTCGTTGCCGTCGTGATGCCGCGATGGTTGTCGTTCTCGCGGCAGTCGTCGTCGGGACTGTGCATTCACCCAGTGGTCAGTACTGTCGGCGCAGACACTGGCCTCGTTTTTGTCTCACCAGAACTGGCGTCTGGCCTTGACGTGGTCGGATTATCTGGCTGCGGACCCCTCGGTGAGTCCGCTGCGGCATCTGTGGTCGAGGTCGGAGCAGGGCCAGTTTGGTCAGTGGTCGTCCCAACCGAACCGGCACCGGGTATCGACGGGCGTCGGGCCCTGCTCGGAGACCGACGGGCGTTTCGAGGTCGTTGGCAGTCATCTCGTCGCGAGAACCACGCCAGGATCCCGGTCGCCGGCCGGCCCTCGACCTGGGGGTTCGGGCGAAACTTGGGATCGGTAGGTGGCGCGCGCGGCGTCTACTTTCCCCATGACATCTTCTCAACCTCACACGAACCAACCGCAGCCCGCCGGCTTGGACAAGAAGACCAGCGCGATCCTGTCCTACGCACTGGGGTGGCTCACCGGAATCGTCTTCCTGTTCGTTGGCAAGAACGACCCCGACGTGAAATTCCATGCCTCGCAATCGATCGTCTTCTTCGGGGCGGTCTCGGTGGTCAATATTGTTCTGAGCATCGTCGGCTCGCTCCTCGGAGTCGCGGGAATCATCTTCAGCCTCGCCGGACTCGCGGTCGCGGTCTTCGCGGTCGTCGTCTGGGTCTTGGCCATGGTCCAGGCGAACAACACCGGCGGTGTCCGCGCTGAGCTTCCCCTTGTCGGAAAGCTCACCGCCCCGTATGCCGATCAGTTGGCCAACTCGGTCAAGTAGCGGCAAATTCGAAGTCCCCAAGGGGATTTTGCATACCTGCCGGCAACAAGATACGACAGTCCGAAGACCGACGGCCCGAGGCTATCTCGGGCCGTCGGCGTCCGCGGGGACCGTCCGATATTGCCGCGTATCGGGCGGTTGCGGCCTACGAACCTGATTCTCATCAGGTGGAGGTTCTCCCGGAAATGACCCGAACGCAGGCATTCCGAGGCCAGTTGTCGGTGCGTTTGGCCTGTCAGGTGCGGTCGTGGAGAGTGACGTGGTAGCCGTCGGGGTCGGCGAAGGTGAATGTCCGACCGAAGGGGCCGTCGATCGGTGCGGAGACGATGGTGTGACCGTCGGCTACCAGAGCATCGTGAATGGCCTGGACGTCTGTGGCGTGGAGCCAGATCGCAGCACCGATGCCGGGGTGAGCAGCGGATGCGAGATCGGTGCCGGGAACGACGTCGCGGAGTGCGAACGCGATCGGCTTCGTCTCGAAGACGACGGCGTGCGGAGGTCCGGTCTGCGAGCGGACGAGGCCGAGGTACCGCTCGTAGAACGCCTGCGAAGCGTCGAGGTCGCGCGCTTGGAGCGAGATGAAGTCGGGGCCGGTGACGGGCATGGTGATACTCCTCAGTGTGTGTCAGCTTTCTGACATGAGGAAGTCTATGTCAGAATACTGACATGAGTCGAGACGGTGTCGGCGTCGACCTGGAGACGTCACTGGGCTACCTGCTGAAAGAGGCGTCGAGCGCGCTGCGCGTAGCCATGGAGGAGGTGCTGCGGCCGCTCGGGATGAGCGTGACGCACTACTCCTGCCTCGAGCTGTTGGCTCAACGACCGGGCTTGTCGAACTCCGAGCTCGCGCGGGGCGCGTTCGTGACACGGCAGACGATGAACGTGCTGCTCCAGGCCCTGGAACGAGACGGCTACGTGATCAGGCCCGCGGAGGCGCCCGTCGGGAAGGTTCTTCCCACGCGGCTCACGCCTCGCGGCCGGCGGAGCCTCGAGAAGGCGTCCGTAGCGGTCCGGTCCGTCGAGGTCAGAATGCTGGCCGGCATGACCGAGGCCGAGCAGTCGGACGCGTTCCGGATCCTGCGGAGCATGATCCACTCCCTGCGCGATGGCAACGACGGTCCATAGGTCGTTCCCGATGCGGCATCCATCCACCACACACTCACGACCCGTGGACGGCTCTCGATTGCCGCCGGACCGGGCCGCGGCGATGATGGCCTCGCGCGCGGCCTGTTCGAATGCGGATCCGCCCAATCCCCGCGGCGCTTCTCTATATCCTCGGCTCAATCCTCTTCGGCCCCACCATCTTCCTGGCTGGCTACCTCATCACCTGAGCGAACGGCGACTTCTGCGACGTGGCAGTCCATGGCTTCCGTGAACAACGCGACCGCGACTACGCCCTGATCCACACAATCCAAACCACCGGCGCAATTGTCATGCTCCTGCTCGGCGCGCTCGCACTCACCTACCTGTGGCACAACCCCCGAAGAGTAGGCCCCGCTCCCCAGGGCAGTGCTCAGCACCGGGATGCTGATCATCGCCTCCGGCTACCTCCTGATCCTCAGCGCCGCCCAGTACGGAAGCCCGACCTGCTCCTGATCGCAACGCGCCCCAACTCGAACCCCGAAAACAGGTTTCGGCGCCCACCCTTCCCTCATCGTCGAATTGCTGAAATCACTTGGGAGGCAAGGACCTAATCGCTTGAAAGTAGCGTCATCAGCGGCCGCTCTAGTCGTCGCGGCCACCGCAAATGTGAGGTCACATGACACCCCAGCTAATACTCTCCAGCTTCGATGTCGTCATCTCTGCTACGGTCTCGCTTCGTACACCTCCGAGAGGAAATCATGATCAAGTCTTCGTCCGCCGCCGCCCTCGCCATCGCTGTCGGCGCGCTGATCGCGCTGCCCGCCACGCCCGCGCACGCCCAGTCCCCGAGCTGTGCCAAAGCCATTGAGCTGATCAACATCGCCATCGACGCCACCGGCGGCACCATGGACGAGGCGACCGCGACCGCGCTGTCCGGCAGGCTGAGCGGCCTGGCCGAGACGGCGCAGGGCGCCGAACGGGATGCCATCGCGGCCTACGCCGGCGCCCTGATCGATGACGCGGTCCCGGACCTCACTCCCTTCACCGACGAACTCAACCGAGCCTGCGCTTGACCGCGCCCATCGGCTGAGCGGTCGAGCCCCTGTCGGCGCGGCGCCCGAACAAGTACCACCCCTGGCCGTCGACCAACACAGGATGTACGCCACCGATCAGCCTGTGACGCTGGGTCACTGGCGTGCTCACTGCGTTCTCCTCCGTGCCGAAAACCTCGCCTCTCACCGAGTAATCACTGTGTGCGCTGAAGAGCTCGGCACCATCACTGGCGACGGCATCTGCCAGTATTGGCTTCCAACCTGAGATCCCTGGACGGATTACGACCGAAGAAGCCGGTCGCTTCGGAGGCATGTGCGCCGCGCGGCGGAGCATTTCGTCGGCGCCGCGGATCGCTGCGGACGTCGCCGCAGCGATCCGGCTGGCCGGTGTATCGCGAACGCCTTGTCGGCCTCAAAAGTTGGCAGGCCGTGAGTGTCGGATTGCGGGTGTATCCGACCCTCAGATCAGCTCTGGCGGAAGTGTCAACGACGGGACAAGCGTTGCCAGGTCGACCAGTTCGATCCGTCCGCAGTGAACACCAACGAATTCCGCGATGGTGAAATCGGCTGCAGGGCCGAACCGTTGCTCGAACCGGGCCATGGTGCTTTTCCCTACCGCGGGCAGGCACAGCAACCATCGACATCGGATGCGTCCACCTGACGACGGACCAGCGGCACTATCGCTCGTGTGATCGGGCGCGTTCACGCGCGTGCATCGAGATCAGATGCGCTTCCTGAGCTGCGGACTGAATCCATTGTGTCCCAACGCCGGTGAAGTGATCGACTATCGTCATGGCCAGTATGAGTATCACGGCTCGAGGCCGCGCGGGTGGAGGCGGCGGTTGCGCACGCGATGGCACCCTTCGAGATCGACTACACGCGTGGCGAAGAGCTCGATATCTCGGTTCCCGGAACGATTGGACTTGGCGCGCAAGCAGTTCGAGGCGGAGGCAATCGACTACACCGCGGTCGACAGCATCCAGGAGACGCTGCGTGAGACGACAGGCGACCTCGACCCCTCCTACCTCATCACCCGCGACATGCCGCTCGAAGACGCGGTCCACGGTTACAACATCTTCAAGTACAAACGGGACGGCTGTATCCGGGCGGTATTCCGCCCATGACCGGCACTCGCCGCCCGATCGGCGGGTATCTGGCCACCATGCTCGTCGAGCCAGCCGACGGGCGGTCACTTCATGTGCTTCGACAATTGCGTAGAACCTACTCGAGCCCGGCTCATCAGCAGCCGCAGTCATCATGCGCGAGGTCGACTTCCAGCACGACCTTCTTGACCCGCACGCGCTTCACTTCCGGGTTTGCCACGCCGATGCACTCGAGAAGGTCCTCGGCCGGCCCGGCGCAGTCGCCGCCTGGCGGCTTGCCGCCCGGCACCTGGATGATCACCGGATCGCGTTCGGGCTGCTGCAGGACGACGCCGGGGGCTGGTGCGACGGATTCGTCCCAGATAACTGGAACCTCATACGATCCATCCCCGCGGTCTTTGATCTTGCCGCCGATCCTGACGCCCGGTAACGGCGAGACGTCGAAGATGTTGCCGCGCCCCGGTCCGATCCGGTTGCCGTAGATATCGCGCGGGGTGATCACCAGCACCCCGTTGTCGTCGACGCGTTCGAACACGACTCCGGTTCTGCCCGGATCGATGCCGGGCTCGACGTGGATCGACCAATGCGCCTCACGGCTCGCCCGGCACTTTTCGCCGTAGGTAGCCACGGCGCGGAAGTGGTAGGTTCCCTCGGCCTTGGTGAGGTCTTTCAGCGGATTGTTGAAGATTCCGTCGGGTTCCATGGCACCGTCGCCGTGCATGCCGTCGTCGAACAGTGGCACGGTGATGGTCGAGGCTGCCACCGGTAGCTCGCCGCCCGCCGACTTGGCGATCGACTGCAACGTGGCGTGGAAGGAATCCACGGCATCGCCGGTGATCACAGGCGCGGCGAGGTGTGCCTGAGCGGTCAGCTCGCCCAGCGCCACCGCCGGGGCATCGACGGTGAGCGAGACGCCGGCGCCGTGCGGCGTGGTTCGATCCGGATAGTGAAGTCCAAGCATCGGATCGACCACGTCCCCTGTGTAGACCCGCCGCCGGTTCACCAGTGGCGTGAGCTTCGGCCCGCCAGAGCAGACCACCAGGAAGACATAACGAACATCCGTAGGTGGGGGCGAGAACTCGCCGTCGGTAGGCACCCGTTCGACGACACACTGCCATGTGCCGTCGCGCTCCGACTCATAGGGCAGAGGGATGCGCCAGAAGAGCCAACTGCGACCCCGGACCGGCTGAATCCGTTTGTCGCCCACCACTTTTCCCGAGGGTGTGCGCACCCACGCCTGCAGGGGAGTCGCTGGATCGTCCCAGCCGAGGATGACGGTGATCCGCTTCTCTCCACAGACGCCGAAACGGTGCGGATCGGATTGTGTCTTCGCGGCGGGCAGCAGGAAGCCGGGATCGGTGATCGCACCGCTCTCGAAGATATTGCCGAACGCCAGGCCGAAGAACTTGCGCAAGGACAGGCCGTCGATGGCGCGGGTGAAGTGGCCACCGTGGTCTTGCGCAAGCCGGTTGAGCAGCGCTCCGTCGATTTCGGCGTCGCAGCCGAACCCGATGGCGTTGATCCGGGTTGCGCCCAGGCTCGGCTCGATCTCCTCGATCATCGGAGCGGTGTTCTGGAGTCCGTCGGTAAGCAACAGGATGGCGTTGTCAGCCGGTCCGCTGGTCAGCGCGACCCCCGCGGACTCGAGTCCCGCGCCGATGCTGGTCGACCCGCCCGCGCTGATGCCGCCGATCGTGCCGGTCGAGAACGGCGGCGGCCCGACGAGGGCGGGCTTGGCCGTTGCCACGGCAGCAGGCGGGGTGTCGAGATTCGACGTCGAGGAATAGCTCACCAGCCCAAGACGGTCCCCGCCTCCCTCACGCACCAACTGCACGAAAAGCGCGGCCGCATCCTTGGCCTCGTCGAGCTTGCTCCGCCCAACCGGCGGGGCGCTGCTCGACATGCTGCCCGACCGGTCGAACACCAACATGACATCCACCGGCGTCGGTAGAGCAGGCGGGGCCGCGAGACCCGCAATCACATTGGCTACGGGCGCGTAGGAGACACTGCACCCCGAGCCCTGGGCCAGCGGCCCCCTGATCACTTGGCCGTTCACGTCGAACAACGATGAACCGGAACTGCCGCCGGCGTAGTCGAAGTGAGAGATCGCGCCGCCGCCGTCGTACATGCCGGCCTGGGTCTTCTTCGCCGCCCCATTCGGGTGATGCATGGTGAAGATGGTCTCGCCTACCATCAGCTCGGCGCTGCGCATCGACAGGGGTGTTGGCAGAGCGCCGGGAGCCGCATCCAGCCGTAGCACCACCCAATCGTCCGCGACCGGCGGATTGACGCCCGTTGGCGGGCTACCGGAGGCGACGTCGGCGAGCACCTTGAAGAAGCGGGTGACATGGCCGTCCGGTCGGCTCCCGTCGCAGTTGTAGTGATAGTCGAACGTCACCGAGGCGCTGCGCAGATCCTCCCGCGCGGGATCGGTCAGGCAGTGCCGAGCGGTGAGGAAGAGGTCGGCGCCGATCAGCGTTCCCGTGCAGCTGGAGACGTGGCCCTCGTGTATCTCCACGATGATGCCGGTGGCGGCTTCGACCCGGTCCTTGACCGAATCCGGTACAGCAGGTGCCAGCGAGCAAGCGGCGTTGTGCCACGCGAAGCCCGGATTGCACTCCAGCCGAGTCTCGTAAATCGGCTCCTCGTAGGGGCTGGTGTGCAGGAAGACGTCTGGATTGCTCTGACTGCCCGAGGCGGTTCCCGGCGAATTGCCAGGCGTGATCGAAGGCTCACCGACGCCGTACTCAACCAGCCGGGCACTGCCAGTGCCGCCGATGATGCGGATCTGGATCGGTCTCTGAACCGGTCCGGCCCCGGGATCGGCGGGCCGGGTCCAGAAAGACGTACCAGAGCCAGCGGCGAACACGTCCTGCCCGTAACCCAAATCGACGGTCAGTTCGGCCCCGCCGTGCAGGTTGACGTTGTCGAAGTGAAGGATCACGAACCTCGCCGGTCCGACCGACCCAGCAGACGGGACCAGGTCGATGCCCGACGCCTCGGTCACCGACCTGCCATCGGCGACGACGCGCCCAAGGTTGTGGGTCATGGCGGCCTCCTCTAGTTCGCGAGCGAACTCGCATTGCACCCACGGGGAGCGAAGTGCCGACGCTGTGGCGATGGCGCCCACCTCGTCGAGCACCGCCAAAGTTAGGACCCACTACGAGCGCGGACACGAGTAGTCGACTACCTCAAAGTTCGCTGGGCCATGGAGGCAAATCTTGCTTCCGTCCAGACACACGCAAGCAGACGTTGTCGTGAAAACTCACCATCAAGCTCCCGTCGTCCTCGACGGTGACGTCGTGAACGGTCAGGTCGAGTACTTCGGCCAGGCGTAGCAGCCTGAGTCTTTCGTCGTCCTCTTCCGCTGCGTTCGTCGATTCCGAGAGGTAGCCTGGGCCGCGCGGTACGGCGGGAGGGATGTGGGTTGGCGCAACGTTGGGTGACGATCTGTCTGCCGCCGGATGCGATCGATGACGTGGAAGCCGCGATCACGCGAGCTCTCGCTCCATTCGAGACGCGGCAAGGGTTCCCGGAGCGAGATATGTGGGACACGTGGCGGATTCGGGGTGGCGGGGAAGGAGCCGGGTTCTACGTCCGACCGGGTCATGAGGACGATCCTCGGCTGATTCACGACGGCCCCAACCAATTCGGCATCGTGCTGCGCCCCGAGCGAGGCGAGTGCGCGGGCGGCCCGAAGTCCTTGCTGAATGTCGCGGTGCACAACCTGTCGTGGCCCGATGTGCTCACCCTGGACGGTTGGTGGGTCGAGTCGAGCGGCATTTGCCGACATAAGGATTGGGGCGAGACCACGTTCTGTGAGGACCGACCCGACTGCCCGATACCACCGGACGGCATCGAAAACTACCTGGAGACACTGCCCGACGACACAGTGCTTGTTCGGGTCTGTTGCCACGGCTAACAACATCCTCTCTTGCCGCATAGTGCGCGTTTCGAATCGGCTAGGGCCCGCCAAGCCGGGCCTATGCGTGAGATTTCATCGATCCGTGTAGTCGTATCCGAGCACCCCGGCGCGGTGGCCGCTGCACCCGCGAACGATTGTTTCCGATCCACGATGCCGCGTGCCTTGGGAGCCGCTACAGTGCGTTTGCCCCTGGCGCATGTGGGAAAGCCGGTGGGCCGTGCCATGATCGAGCACATGACAACCGGAAAGGCCAATGGCCGATAGTCGCAACCTCGCGCTTCACGCAACCCTGCCGGAGCGCTACGTACGATTCGATGTCCTCGCCTCCACTATCGACCACCGAGGCCGGCTACTGGCCTTGCTAGTCGATCCCGCCCAGGGCGCGGCGGAGGCCTTGCCGTGGCGCCGCCGAGGGCCTTGGAAGCCACCGATACCACTTTTCGACGCGACCGTCGTCATCTGCGACGGGGACGACGAGCACCAGATCCTGCTCTACGGCCTCGATCAATGGTTCTCCGAAATCGATGCCCTGAGCGATGGCGTCGTTGTGGGCGCGGCACGTATCCATGCGGCGAACGCCCAACGGCCACATGAGCAATCCGCCCCGGCGCATGAAAGCGAACTGACCCGCAACGTCATTGCCTTCGATAGCGGCGGCACGCGAGCAGGTGCTTTTTATGCTGGAGACGGCATCGAGCAGTTGTCGACGGATCCCCGCGGCAGGATCTGGATCAGCTACTTCGACGAATCCACCTACCGATTCGCCATGCCGGATGGCACGTGGTCGGTCAGCTCCATGGTCGGGCTAGCCCGCTGGAACGACCCTGACGGAGACCCCTGGTTCGCCTACAACGACACCGGTAACGAGGTCGACTGGTGTGACTGCTACGCGCTCAACGTGGGCCAGGCACTGGTTCACGCCTGCCCCTACACCAAATTTCCACTAGTCGAGGTCGATGCGAGCGGGGTTCGGTCGATCACACCGAATCCAATTACGGGATGCTCCGGCCTAGCGGTATCGGATTCCGCACTCGCCTTTCTGGATCAATACCGCCGCAACGACAAGCCGGTTTGGACGATCCGCAAAGCCCGCCGCGAGGATGGCGTGGTGACCGAGACCGGCACGGAAATTCTGGCTCTGCCCGGCGGCCGGTCACCAGCAGGCTGGGCGCGGGGAAAGATCGGACGCGACGCGACGCTCTGGTTGCACGAGGACGGCAATCCCCGCCAGTGGTATCGATACGAGATCGACTGCTGATCGACCGCCGCTACACCATCGAAGCTGTGCGGTCGACGCTGAGCTTATTGCCCCAACGTTCTGATCGCCCACCCGCTCAACAGCGGCACGCCTGGGGGCGAAAGGCGAACTCCTGAAATCGGCTACTCGAGACTGACGCCAGCGCTTGCAGTTAGGCGCGGCCGCGCGGTGGGGTCTGCCGCGTCTGGCGAGACCTCGGCTACGCCGTCGGCGCGGTGCTGGGCGGCGTCGTCGCCGACCCGATGGGTCTGCACGCCGCCGTCTGGGTGGCCGCCGCCACAGCTCTGCTCGTGGCAGTCCGCATGCACGAAACCCACCAACCTCATTTCGTCCCGCAGCTCGGCACCGACCCGAACTGACCAACGCCCCAGTGAGCCGGGGCGGCAGCCCACAAGCGATACGGACCAAGGGTGTTGCGATCAGCAGTCCATCCGGCAGTCGCTCTCGGCACTGTTCGACTCGGCCAAGACAGTGCTGGTGACATCGAGGAAGGTATGCATAACACGGAAACCGGTTGAAGGTAAGCTGGGTGACCAGGAGGCTGAGTTCTGTGATTCTCCTCGTGCCAGCCGACGTAATTCACCCATCCCGCGTCGATGAGCATTTCGCCGCTGAGGCCGATGCGGCCCGTGCTGCGGGTATGGATGTGGCCTTGGTCGATCATGATGCGCTGACCCGTCCAGACGATGCGGACGAAGCCGTTCGCCGCGTTCGAGCGCGCGGTGAGGCGGTTTACCGCGGCTGGATGCTGCGCAGCGACCAGTACGCGGCATTCGATCAAGCGTTGCGACGTCGAAACGTCACACTGCGAACCAGCGCCGAGCAGTACCGGCGCGCCCATGAGTTACCGCGCTGGTACTCCGCGCTCTCCGACATGACACCTCGGTCGATATGGACCAGCGGAACCGATCGCACCGCATTCGACCGCGCGCTGCGAGAACTGAGATCCGGCCCTGCCGTGCTCCGCGACTACACCAAGTCGATGAAGCATTACTGGCACGAGGCTGCGTTCATCCCCGAGGTGGACGACGCAGACAGCGCCTGGCGTGTGGCGACCAGATTCCAAGAGCTCCGCGGAGAAGACATGACAGGCGGATTCGTTGTCCGCCGATTCGAGAACTTCCTCTCGGCCGAGGTTCGTACCTGGTGGGTCGACGGCAGGTGCCGGTTGATCGGACCGCACCCCGACACCCCGGAGGACATGCCCCCTGCTGAACTCGATCCGATCGTGGTCGGGCATACCATCGCTCGTCTCGGCCTCCCTTTCGTAACAGCTGACTTCGCTTTACGTGCTGATGGAGTATGGCGGTTGGTGGAACTCGGCGATGGGCAGGTCAGCGACCGACCGAAGACGATGCGGCCAGAGGCGTTGATCACTGTCTTTCACAACGGTTTCCGACGTTGATCGCCTGCGGCGAAGCGAAACGCAGCCCATGCCGCGCGGCGTGTCGGCGAACGTCCGATTCTGCCGCAGGGCGTGCGACCGCAGTGGGTCGATAACGTTCGTTGGTGAGACACCCTGTGCCGCCGACCGTTTCCGCGGTCCGGCTCTGTAAAGGTTGCCGTCTACACGGCAATGCCAACCTGTCGGAGGTTGCGGATATGTTTCCACTCGTGCGGATCGGCTACGGCGCGCCTCGACTCGCCATCAGCACCGCGAAAGTAGACACGACGCGTTGACCGCTGGGGGACATCGTTGCGGGAACAACAACAACCGAAGGGACCGGTCCGTGAATCCGGATCGGTCCCTCCGGTGTTCGGGAAGGCCCTAGCCCTGGGCTGAAGCCCGTGCGGGGTGCGGTCAGACGTAGGTGTACGAAACGCCGTTGCTCGTTCCAGCCGCAGTGGTGACTGTGACCTGCACGGTACCGGTCCCCGCAGGTGCCAACGCAATGATCAACGTATCCGAGAGCACGAAATAGATTGTCGCCGGAGTAGCGCCGAAACTCACCGCGGAAGCGCCTGTGAATCCGGTGCCGGTCAAGATCACCAAAGTTCCCCCGAACGCCGGCCCCGAATTCGGAGTGATCGAAGCCACGATGGGAACCGCGGGAACGGACACGTAGGTGAACGGCAGCCCGTTACTCGTACCCGCCGCAGTGGTGACCTTCACCTGCACCGTACCGAGCCCCGCAGGAGCAACCGCGGTGATTTGCGTGTCCGATACGACCGTGAACGAAGTTGCCGGCGTAGCACCGAAACTCACGCCTGTGGCACCGGTCAGACCCACACCGGTCAGAGTAACCGTAGTCCCCCCAGCGGACGACCCCGAATTCGGAATCAACGAAATCAGGATCGGAAGCGGCACATAGGTGTAAGGAACCCCGTTACTCGTACCGCCTGCTGTGGTGACGGTGACCGGCACCGTGCCGAGGCCTACCGGAGTGACCGCGGTGATCTGCGTATCCGAATTCACCGTGAACGAAGTCGCAGGAAGAATACCGAAACGCACCGCAGTAGCACCAGTGAACCCAGTGCCCGTCAAAGTGACCGTAGTCCCGCCTGTCACCGGCCCCGAATTCGGACTGATCGAAGTCAGCGTGGGAACCGGCACATACGTGAACGGGATCCCGGCACTCGTACCCGCCGAAGTGGTGACCGTGACCGGCACGGTACCGACCCCGGCAGGAGACAACGCAACTAGCAGATTGTCCGACAACACGAAATAGGACGTTGCGGGAGTGGCGCCGAAACTCACCGCGGTAGCACCGGTGAACCCGGTGCCGGTCAAGGTGACCAAAGTCCCGCCGGTCACCGGTCCCGTACTCGGAATGATCGAAGCCACAGTGGGAACCGCGGGAACCGATACGTAGGTATACGAAACGCCGTTACTCGTACCGGCCAAAGTGGTGACAGTGACCTGCACCGTACCCGTTCCCGGCGGAGCGATCGCGGTGATCTGCGTACTGGAATTGGCCGTGAAAGTGGTCACGGTCGCACCGAACCGCACAGCCAGGACACCGGTGAAGTCGGTGCCGGTGATGACCACACCGTTGAAACCCGAGGCGGGCCCCGATGTCGGCGAGAGTGAGGTAATAGTAGGCATGGCGCTGTCTCCTTGCTGATGCGGTGAAGAGGTGATGTGGAGTGAATAGGGCTCCATCTGCACCGGGGTGCCGGCTTTTGTCATTGCCGGGCTCTATCCAGTAACGCCCCAGCACCGGCATTCGGACAATGAGTCCTTGGATCCGTTTTCGAGTGAACCCCGATCCGGACCGATGTTCGCGCTGGTCGGATAGCACTCCAGCGTCACTTCGCGATGCTGTTGGGTAGCAGAAAGTTTCGTGCTGGATTACAACGGTCTTGCTGAGTGGACGGCTGGGCCGGAGGAGTTGTTCGCGCGGGTGTCCAGGGCGGTTTCAGCGGGCAGAGCCGCGGTGCGTGTGTGCCACCACGGCGACATTGTCAGATGAAGTAGTTTGGCCGGCTGGGTTTCAGCTATCCGGATCCGAATAGATCGGTCACTCGGACGGAAGGCAGTTGTCCGGGAGGGATCGGGTTCTGTCCCGGAGATGTTCGGCCACGTCTGCGCGTTGAGTCACGCCGAGCTTCTCCAGGATGTTGTGCACATGATTTTTGACGGTGCATACTTCGATTCCCAAGCGCGCGGCGATCGCACGGTTGCTCAGGCCGAGCGCGATGTAATCGGCGACCTCCGACTCGCGGGCGGTCAGCAGGGGGCGTGAGCGTCGCAGGCGATTTTCGTTGGCAAGCGCGGCGACTCGGCGCATCAGACCAGCCGCGATCAGCGGTGAGCACAGCGTTTTCCCTTGTGCCGCATGCCGTATCGTCGCCATGAGATCGTCGATAGATCCTTCGCGCGGCACGTATGCGACCACCCCTGCTTCTGCACAGTCGACGACACGCTGCTCGGTTTCCGGGAGCGCGAGAGCCACGATCTTGGTGTCCGGGAATTCTCTGGCGTACAAACGTGCGCTTGCCGAACTGTTCACCGCGGACATGTCCAGCAGGAGAATGTGCGGGACGACTTGACGGGCGAGGTGGAGTCCTTCGACGGGATGCTCGCATGTGGCGATCTCACCAATGCCGCCCAGCGCGGACAGTACCGCCGCCAGCCCTTCGCGATACAGCCGGATCGGCGAGACGATGACTATCCGCAAAGCGGATTCTTCACTTCGGCGAACTGCGTGAGCCCCCTCGGACATCCCCCTCGGCACTCCTTCGTGAAGCCCGGCATCAGCAGAGCAACACTGATCTTCGCGCTCTCCCGGCCGGTAGCCGAACGGATTCAGCGACGCCATCATTCCTCCTCGACCGCGGCTAGAATTGCGTCCACCTTCACCTCGATCGCCCCCAGTGGCGCTGGCTCCTTGTTGCTGGTCCTCTGTTCCTGGTCGGTGCCCGACCTATAGGTGCCCTGCTCTATACCATTAAGGCCCTTGGAGTGGCACCCGGGCAATCTTTTTCAGATTGCTGCCGAGCAACGAGGATGTGGCCCTTGGCCTTATGTCAGAGAGGTGATGGCCACGGTGGGCACGGCGTAAGGAACAGGATGGCGCGACTACCAACAAAGACGTCGAGCCGCTGATGGAAGCTTCCTCCGCGAAGTGTCGAGGGCGTCCTTCGCCGACGCGGGTCGAATCGAGACCCGGGACGAGGGTTTCCGAAGCGGGGGGAGGTCGGCCGGTAGACCCGGGCACCGCTGTGACCGTACAGCCGGGCGTGCCCGGCGTCGGGGTCAGTGGGAGCCGACGCGGGTGAAGATGTCCGTCAGTGGTCGGCGGGGAGTGGGTGGAATCATGTCGCCGTCGTCGGGCGCGGTCCCGATACGGATCACCACTTGGGGCGTGGCCGGGTTCGGGATCAGGCTGGCGAGCAGTTTCCGGCCTGTCGGGAGTTCGGTGATATGGGTCAGCGCGCAGGTCGCCAACCCCGCTGCGGTGCATTCCAGCAGCACGGCCGACAGGGCCTCGCCCGTGTGCAGCCAGCGCGTGACCGAGTCGCCGTCGGTGCTGAGCACCACCAACCGCGCGTGGTCCTCGGGCTGCGCACGGCGCATCGAATGCCGGACGGAGGGAAAGACGCGTCCGACACCGACCCGGGCGAATTCCGCGTCGGACACCAGCGCGGATGGCGGCACGCCCTCGGGCCTGTCGGGATGCCCGGCCCACCACTCCAATTCGGTCTGATACAGCAGGTCATGGTGCCGCAGGGCACCGGCCTGTGCCGATGCGGCGGCCAGGCGTGGTCGGGCGCTCTCGTCGAGTACGGCGAGCGCTACCTCGTGCGGTGCGGTGAGCATGCGCATTCGGGGCAGGATGTCGGAGAAGCCCTGCGGTTCGGCCAAAGGTAGCCGGTCGGTGCGACGCTGGTCGATGGCGAGCACGCGGGTGTGTACACCGGCGGGCGGGTCCGGCCACGGCCGGAATTCGATCGTCGCCAGGTGATCGGGTCGTTGCGGGTTGGGCACGCGCCTGGTGTCGGTGTGCCAGCCCCGGTCGGCGAAGACGGTCCGCACGTGGTGCAGCATGGCGCCGCAGCTGATTACCAGCTGGCGGCCGAGGGGATCGGTCGAGGACAGCAGCCGATCGGCATCGGTGTACAGATGCAGGCGCGTGCCGTCGAACCTCCAGCACCACGGCTGGGTGTTGTGCACCGACGGCGCGCGGGCGGCAAGCCGCAGCGCCGCCAGCATTGTCGGGTGATCGGGTACCGAAACGGCAGATGCATGGTTGTGCGCGGTCATATTTCGAGTCTTCTCGGTGCGGGAACCGGCGGATACGGGCCTTCCGCCCGCCGGGCAGGGCCCTTGGTCCCGCGGATGGAAGCGCGTCTTCGCCCGTACCGAGTGCAATCGGGGATCGTTGCGGCAGCCCTCGATCGTGTGGTGACCTTCGGCCTACATTCGGGACGACGGACCCTGTCGCGCCGCACGGCTCCCTGGGCACCGTTGGAGCAACAACACTGAATCCGACAATTGCCACCCACCACGTCCGAGGAGTACATCATGCGGGTATACGACAACTACCTACGCTGGCTGTATCGCCATGGTCGGCCGAATCTGTTCGCTCGGATTCAGAATCGGTCTTCGGCATGGCTTTTCGCGGCGGGTATCTGGCCTCGGCGGGTCGCGGCGCTTGGTGTCCGCGGGCGGCGCAGCGGGCGCGTGATCTGGTTCCCGGTGGTGCTCGCGGAATTCGACGACGGACGGTATGTGGTGTCCATGCTGGGAAGGGACGCGAACTGGGTGCGCAACGTGGCAGCCGCCGACGGCCACGCCGTGCTGCGCCACGGGGGCAGGGAGAAGGTCCATCTGGCGGAGGTCGAGCCTGGTCGGCGGGCCCCTATTCTGCGGCAGTACCTGCGCGTGGCGCCCGGAGCCCGCCCGCACATCCCGGTCGGCCCGAATGCTCCACTCGCCGACTACGAGCGGATTGCCTCGGATTACCCGGTGTTCCGGATCGAACCCGAGCCGGTGGACTGAGCGTGGCCGCGCTCAGGGAAGTCGCGAACGCGATCCCCGGCGCGCGATACGAAAGTCCAACTACTTTCGCGCCTCCGCGATGGCGGCACCGGCCGAGTTGGTCTCCTGTGGCCAGTTGTGATCACCACGTGGGGTGCACGCTACTTCCCGTCGTACAGCTGAGCACTCGAACCAGATCCCCTACGGCGAGACGGTTTCCGTATCAGCCAACCGTGACGGAAGGACCGAGGAGGCGGAACTCGGCGCGTCGGAGACTCGCGCCGTTGGACATCCGGAGCGGACCCGAGCGACGGGACGCTGGTGCCGCTGTCCCCGGAGGGCGAGTTGGACGACGACTCGTCGGAAAGGCTTCTGCGCGGGAACGGATTGGACGCACCGAAACCGGCGTGAGTGTCCAAGAGCGCGGCGCCTGATCGTGATCCGCAGTCCCGGCGCGGATGGTCGAATCACGGCCGCGGTCACCTGCACCTGCACCTGGCCGCCCGGATCCAGTGTGCAGCCGGGATCACTGCGGGACAGAGAGTTTCGCCGCCGACATCGCCAAATGAACCGTTCTGCTCTACCCGGCGTGGCCCGAAACGGCGGTGCGACGATCACCAGAACCCGCTTATCGACATGGATGTCAGTGGCGACCCTTAACGTGTCAGCGAGCCCGATCCAGTTGATGCACAGGAGTTCTCATGACGTCCAGTGAAAGCCCAGCGGCAGGCGCCTATGCATGGGATGCCGATCTGACCGCCGCCTTCGACATCCTGCTGGGCGGAAAGCCGGCCGAGGACCCGACGGCGGAGTACGGCGTGTACTACGCCGATGACTCGCTGGACGAGTTCCTGTTCCCGAGCGCTTGGGCCACCCCATCGGCGCTCGCCGAGCCGGAGCCCAGGCAGTTGCCGTTTCCTGGCGCCGACGAGTACCCCTTGTCCCCGGGGGTGTGGCGGTTCGACCTGAGCCGGTCCCTGTTCCGCTTCGACGATCACCTGCTGGACGGGACAGGACCGTGGGACGTGGCCGGGCACAAGGGACCCCGGCCCTTCGGCGACGACTTCGTCGCCGACATACGCGCCGCCGCGACCGCTGGCGCCGATCAGATACTTGTGCGTGGCGCGGAACTCGGCCCGTTACTCGCCCGGCACGGCATAGATCTGACCCATGAGAGCTCCAAGAAGCTCAACAACTGGCTGACCGTACTGTTTCGGGTCGCCACCGATGGCACCCTCACCGACGCGATGCGCGCGGCGACCTTCACCGAGCGCGGCCCCGAACATCTGGTGCCATTCGACGACGAGGGCTACGCCGACACAGCCGAACGCAGATGGGAGGCGGCACTCGCAGCGATCACCCGCCCCGAGCTCCGCGACCACCTGCGCATGCTCTGCCTCGACGAGCAAGACGCTCGTGCGGCCGGCGCGCACTACTGTGGCGCCGACCGGTGGCCCTTCACTACCGACATCCTGGACAGCCTCGGCGCTCGCCTGGTCGTGGGCTGGGAGTATGGCGAATCCCAGGCCGGCACCGCCGTGGTAAGGCTGCCGGATATGCCGCACGCGCGCTGAACCGGACCGATCGAACATCTGGATAGGAAGTGACCGACCGTGTCCATGTGGTTGGAACTGGCGAAGATCGAACCTTCGCTGCTCGAAGAGATGCGCGAGAAACCCGAACTGATTCACACCGTGTTCTTCGCCGAGAACGACTCCGCGCCACTCCCCGGCGGGCTCCGCCGGGTGGCGGACTTCTACGGATACGACTACCTCACGCTCAGCGCCATCGCCGAAGGCCGCGCTGAAGCTGAGGAGGGCACTGCCGAATGGAGGGACGCTCACCCCTGGCTCGCCAGGGCGACCGGCGACCACTGCGACGTCATCGCGGGGTACGAGTTCTGCTACGGACCAGCCTTCGTCCTCGCCCCGAACGAGGTTCGCCAGGTCGCGGAGGGGCTGGTCGTGGAAGGCTGGTCCCTCGGCACCGCGGCAGCCGACTGGGACGAGGAGAACGAGGATGACGAGTTCGAGGACCTGTGCCCGTTCTTCGCGGCCGCCGCAGCCGAGGGGAAGGCAGTGATCGGCGGGGTGAGCTGACCCAGTGGCGCATCCACACGGTGTGGAGTTCGATGGAGTTCCCGCCGACCGTCGCGGCCAATCTCGTGGGTGAGATCGCTTGCGCCACTTCGTCTGTGGTGCACCGGTCGGTTGGGTGACCGTCGGCGCTTCGCGCGCTGGGCTCGCCGCCGGGCCAGCCGATCTCGATCGTGGCGGAGGAGTGTGTCGCATCGTCCGGTACCGCCGTGACGTTTTGCCTTTCACATTCACCGCTCGCCCCCCTTTGGGACCTCCCCAGGGTCGGATCGACCGTCGATGCGTTGCGCTCAACCGTGGTTTACAGGCTCGGTAGATCAGGCGCGGGCGGGCAGTAGCTCGGCGACGAGTTCCTCTACGCGCTTTTGGATTTCGTCGCGGATGGGGCGCACCGACTCGATGCCCTTGCCGGCGGGGTCTTCGAGGACCCAGTCGCGGTAGCTGATGCCGGGGAAGGCGGGACAGGTGTCGCCGCAGCCCATGGTGATGACCACGGTGGAGGTCTCCACGGCGTCGAAGGTGAGGATCTTGGGGGTCTGGTCGGAGATGTCGATGCCGAGCTCGGCCATCGCCTCGACCGCGGCGGGATTGATCGAGTCGGCGGGCGCGCTTCCCGCGGAGCGGACCTCGACGTCCTCACCGGCCAGGTGGGTCAAGAACCCGGCCGCCATCTGGGAACGCCCCGCGTTGTGAACGCAGACGAACAGGACACTGGGCTTGGAAGCCATGGGCGGGAAAGCCTTTCGTTCATGTGAGCTGCTGGTGGTCAGCGAGCCGGGATGTCGAGATCGGGACCCGCGTCCGGCGCCTGGTCGCCGTGGTCGCGGGAGGCTGGTGTAGGGGCGGCCGTGGCGGGGGTGAATCGCTTGCGCAATGCGAGCGAGACGTAAACCAGGCCCACGAGCACCGGAACTTCGATCAGCGGACCGACGACGCCTGCGAGCGCCTGCCCGGAGGCGGCGCCGTAGGTGGCGATCGCGACGGCGATGGCGAGTTCGAAGTTGTTGCCCGCGGCCGTGAAAGCGAGAGTGGTGGTCCGTTCATAACCCAGGCCCACGGCGGCGCCGAGCAGGTAGCCGCCGCCCCACATGATCGCGAAGTAGGCCAGCAGCGGGATCGCGATTCGCACGACATCGACCGGCTGGGAGGTGATCTGCTTGCCCTGCAAGGCGAACAGGATCACGATCGTGAACAGCAGCCCGTACAGCGCCCACGGTCCGATCCTCGGCAGCAGCGTCGACTCGTACCAATCGCGGCCCCTCGCGCGCTCGCCGAAGCGGCGGGTGAGGTAGCCCGCGAGCAGGGGGATGCCCAGGAAGATCAGCACCGACTTCGCGATCTGCCATGGCGAAGTATCGATGGTCGTCTGTTCCAGGCCCAGCCAGCCGGGCAGCACCGACAGGTAGAACCAGCCGAGCGCGGCGAACATGATCACCTGGAAGATCGAGTTCAACGCCACCAGCACCGCGGCGGCTTCGCGGTCGCCGCAGGCGAGGTCGTTCCAGATGATGACCATCGCGATGCAGCGGGCCAGCCCGACGATGATCAACCCGGTCCGGTACTCGGGCAGATCAGGCAGCAGCAGCCACGCCAAGGCGAACATCAAGGCGGGGCCGAGGACCCAGTTCGACACCAGCGAACCGATCAGCAGCTTGCGATCGCCGGTGACGGTGTCGAGGCGGTCGTAGCGCACCTTCGCCAGCACCGGGTACATCATGATCAGCAGACCGATCGCGATCGGAAGCGAGATCCCGTCGATCTCGACCGCGCCGAGCGCGTCGCCGAGGCCGGGAATCATTCGCCCGAGCAGCAGCCCGGCGGCCATCGCCACACCGATCCACACTGGCAGGAACCGGTCCAGCGTGGACAGCTTCGCAACGACCCCGTCGTGCGGCGTTTGTGTCGCGACGCTCATGCCATCACCCCGGCCGCGCCGCTTTCGACCAGCAACACATCCGAAAGCCGCTGCAACGCTTCGGGAACGACCCGGTAATACACCCAGGACGCGCGGCGTTCGCTGGTGAGCAGACCCGCTTCGCGCAGCACCTTCAGATGGTGGGAGATGGTCGGCTGGGTCAACTCGATGCCCTCGGAGACGTCGCACACGCACGCCTCGCCGTTTTCGCGGCTGGCGACCACGCTCAACAGTCGAAGCCGTACCGGGTCCGACAACGCCTTGAACACCGCCGCCAACTCCGCGGCTGCATCGACGGTCAACGGTTCGCGCACCAGCGGCGCGGCCGCGCACTGCTCCAACGGCGTGATCGACAACCTTGACTTAGACATGCGGCTATATTGACAGATATCGAATCCGACCGGCAAGCAAACTCTCGGTGAACGCTTTCGCTCACCGGCGAGTGGGCCGACAATCGAAGTCGACAGTGGGTCGTGGCGATGGCGAGGCCGGTGGTGGATCGACAGGCGATGGCCGCCGAGTTCGAGGGAGCTCGGCGGCGCTTGCACGCGCTGGTCGACTCCTGCACCGATGACGACTTCGCTCGGCGTTCGCGCGGCACGCGCTGGACCAATGAGCAGCTGCTGTTTCACATGGTCTTCGGGTTCATGGTCGTGGCGCGGCTGCTGCCGCTGGTGCGGCTGTTCGGCAGGCTGCCCGGCAGAGCCGGCCGCGCCTGTGCCTGGCTGCTCGACGCCGGAACGCCGATCTTCGACGTAGTCAACTACTACGGCTCCTGTGCCGCGGCGCTGGTGTTCAACAGACATCGGGTGGCCGGGCAATGCGATCGCGTCATCGCCAAGCTGCAATACAAACTGGCCAATGAACCGGAGGCCGACTTCGCGCTGGCCATGGCCTTTCCCGCACGGTGGGACCCGTTCTTCTCCGCGGTGATGACCGTCGAAGATGTATACCGATATCCACTGCGGCACTTCGATTTTCACGAACTCCAGCTCACGATCCGCGAGTGAACGCCTCGCGAGGCTGACCGGCGGTGGGCCGCGGGGATCAGCTGAACGGTGAACGTCGTTCGAGGAGCACGGTGTCACGCCAGATCCCGTCACGTCGAACGATGCGTTCGCGCACGCCGACGGTGCGGTATCCGGCGCCGTGGTGCAGGGCGAGCGCGGCGCGGTTCTCGGTGAAGATCGAGGTCTGCAACGTCCACAACCCGGCTTCGTCTGCCGCGAGAATCAGTTTGCGCAGCAATGCTTTTCCGACTCCGCGGCCTCGGTGCCCGGCACCGACGTAGACGTCGGTTTCGGCCACTCCGGCGTAGGCGTCGCTGCTGGAGACCGGGGCGGCGGCCGTCCAGCCGACGACGGCGCCGTCGTGTTCGGCGACCCAGCGGTGCTCGGGGAGCCAGTGTTCGACGAGGTAGTCGCGGCCGGGTGGCTCGGTGTCGGCTCCGACGTCGCCGGTGGCCAGGCCTTCGGCGTGGATCCGCAAGACCGCGTCCCAGTCCTGACCGTCCATCGCGCGCACGGAGATGTCGGCGGGAACCTCGGCGGAGTGGCTCGGCTGGGGCCCGAGAAGGCCCATGACCGCATCGGCGGCGTGTGGGAGTCCGGCGCAGCAGGCTTCGTTGACGGTGACGAT
Source organism: Nocardia xishanensis NBRC 101358 (assembly GCF_001613365.1). GTDB lineage: Bacteria > Actinomycetota > Actinomycetes > Mycobacteriales > Mycobacteriaceae > Nocardia > Nocardia xishanensis. Next base: position 451,451 of record NZ_BDCF01000002.1, on the reverse strand, counting down.
CGTCGTCCGGCCTTCCCGGTGCAGGCGCACGAATCCGACGTCGGCGAGCTTGCGCAGATGGTGAGAGGTGGTGGATTGGCTGGTGCCCACGATCTCGGTCAGCGCGCCCACGGTGATCCCTTTCGGGGTGGTGGCTACCGCGTGGAGCAGTTGCACCCGCACCGGTTCGGCGAGGCAGGCGAACCATTCGGCGTAGGTGGCGGCCTCCCCGAGTGGCAGGACCTGAGCAAGAGGCAAGGCGGTGGGCATACTTCGATTATATCGATCTGGATCGATGGTTGCATTCATCGATGGGCGTCGATAGGATCTTCGTTGATTGATCGATCCACATCGATGAAAGAGGATTTCCGATGAACTCCCTGCCTGTTGTCGTCGTCGGCGCCGGTCCGGTCGGACTGTCTGCCGCTGCTGAACTTGTTGCCCGCGACCTGCCGGTCGTGGTTCTCGAACGTGGTGAGCACGGCGGTGCCGCGGTGGCGCAGTGGAACCATGTGCGGTTGTTTTCCCGATGGGCCGAACTGATCGCTCCGGCCGCGCGGCCGCTGCTGGCCGAGGATGGTTGGGTCGAACCCGACCTGGGTACGTATCCGACCGGAGCCGAGTGGGTGCAGGCCTACCTGCGGCCGCTCGGGGAGGCGCTGGGGCCGCGGGTGCGGTTCGGCGCGGAGGTGGTCGGGGTCGCGCGGCGCGGCCGCGACCGGGTGGTGGACGCCGGACGCGACAGCGAGCCATTGACCGTCCATGTCCGCACCGCCGACGGTGGCGAGGAGCGTATCGCGGCGCGCGCGGTGATCGACGCCTCGGGAACGTGGGGCGCGCCGAATCCGCTCGGCGGTGACGGGCTGCCCGCCATAGGGGAATCCGCGGCCGCCGACCGGATCACCTACCGGGTGCCGGATCTGACCGACCCGGCGGTGGCCGAGCGGTATGCGGGAAAGCGCATCGCGGTCGCCGGGAGCGGGCATTCGACTCTCACCGCGCTGGTCGCGCTGGCAAGCCTGGCCGAACAGCATCCCGGTACCCGGGTGTCGTGGCTGCTGCGGCGCGGTGAGATCGGCTCGACCTTCGGCGGCGGTAAGGACGACCAGCTGCCCGCCCGCGGTGCGCTGGGCGTACGTGCGCGGGCCGCGGTCGAAGCCGGGCGCATCAGGGTGGTCACCGGATTCCGCACCGAGACCGTCGAGCGCGACAGCCAGGGGCGTCTGAGTCTGGTTCCCGCCGAGGGCGATCCGGTCACGGCCGTCGACGAGGTGATCGTGCTGACCGGGTTCCGCCCGGACCTGTCGTGGCTGTCGGAGATCCGCCTCGGCATGGACGCGACCTTGCAGGCGCCCACCCTGCTGGCACCGATGATCGACCCGAACGTGCATTCCTGCGGCACGGTGTATCCGCATGGGGTCAAGGAACTTTCCCATCCCGAGCCGGGTGTGTTCCTGGCGGGGATGAAGAGCTACGGCCGTGCACCGACGTTTCTGGCGATGACCGGCTACGAGCAGGTCCGTTCCCTGGCGGCCTCGCTGGCCGGAGATCACGAAGCCGCCGAGCGTGTCGATCTGGTGCTGCCGGATACCGGTGTCTGCGGCGGCTCCGGGGTCTTCGATGCCCCCGCCGAGCAAACTGCGGAAAGCTCGGGCTGCGGCGCACCGGCGCCAGAGCCGGAGCTGGCACTGTCGGCGCCGGTCGCGCTGCAGGAGCTGCCGCTTCCTGTCCCCGCTGGCCACTGATCCGCCGTGGTAGACGTCGTTTCGGCGCCGCCGGTACCCGCCGCGACCGCCTCCGGGTTGCGGCGGGTGCTGGTGGTGCTGTGCCTGACCGAGATCACCAGCTGGGGAATCCTGTTCTACGCCTTCCCCGTCCTGCTCGGGGATATCGCCTCGAGCACTGGCTGGTCGGCGACCGCGCTGACCGCCGCGTTCTCGGCCGGTCAACTCGTCGCCGCGGTGACCGGGATCCCGGTCGGGCGCTGGCTCGACCGCCACGGCCCGCGCGGGGTGATGACCGCCGGATCGCTGCTGGCTGTGCCCGCGCTGGTCGTGATCGCGACCGCCTCCTCCCTGGCATGGTTCGTCACCGGATGGCTGCTGGCCGGGGTCGCGATGGGCGCGGTGCTCTATCCACCGGCCTTCGCCGCGCTCACCCGCTGGCACGGCGCCAACCGGGTGCGTGCCTTGATGATGCTGACCTTGGCCGCAGGGCTGGCATCCACCGTTTTCGCTCCGCTGACCGCTGCGTTGTCGGACTGGATGGATTGGCGGGCAACGTATCTGGCGCTCGCGGTCGTGCTCGCCGCGGTGACTGTGCCGGGTCACTGGTTGGGGCTGCGACTGCCCTGGCCGCCGCGCCCGACCGCCGAACCCGGACACGCGCACCTGACCGATCCCGGCCCCATCGCACGCAGTCGCCCGTTCATCGCGTTGGCGATCGCGTTGAGTGCCAGCGGATTCGCCTCGTTCGCCGTGATCGTCGCGTTGGTTCCGCTGTTGACCGAACGCGGTCTGGGCACCGGCCTGGCTGCGATCGCGCTCGGACTCGGCGGCGTCGGACAAGTCGCCAGCCGCCTCGGCTACTCGGCCTTCGCCGCCCGCACCAGTGTTCGCACCCGGACCATCGCGATCGTGGGCGCTATCGCTGTCACCACCGCACTGTTGGGGTTGTTCACCGCCGCGGCCGCGTTGGTCGCGGCCGCGATCGCCGCGGGCATGGCGCGCGGAGTGTTCACCCTGCTGCAAGCCACCGCCATCACCGACCGATGGGGCGCAGCGAACTACGGCCAGCTCACCGGCCTGCTGACCGCACCGCTGACCATCACCATGGCGTTGGCACCTTTCGCCGCCACCGCTTTGGCCAGCGCGCTCGGCGGCTACCCGAACGCCTTCCTGCTGCTGGGCGCGCTCGCCGCAGCAGCGGCCGTGCTGTCCGCCGCCACCATTCCGACACCAGCGCCGAAATAGCATCAGTTGTGACCGGTGAACTCAACTGATCACCAACACAGGGCATCGTCGGTTTGCGCGGCGGCCTGGCTGCCGCCCTGCCCGAACTCACCGGTGACGCTGCTCGTGCAAGGCGACCAGGTCGATCCCCACCTCATCGCACAACGGACCAGCCGCTAGTCCGCGAGCCTCCACGCGCCGGCTCCGTAAGCGTCGGCGCTCGCAGTACTCGGTCGAACACTCGACTGTGCCGCGACTGCCTGCACAGGTTCTCCCACGGTCGGGTGCGTCCTTTCCTGTTCTTCTCCGTCTGTCCTGATGCCTGTCCCCACGGATCAAGGAGTCACCATGACCAACCCGAATGAGTTCTCGTCCCCGGCGGCACATCGACCGGACGCACCACCGCAGCCTGCGGCGACCGCGTGTTGCAGCATCGAACGGCAGGCCAGGTGCTGCGATGACAGCGAAAGGGCGACGTGCTGCGGTCCGGCGGCGACGTCTGGCGGTGGATGCGGCTGCCAGTAGCCCCTGATCCGGAACGGTGCGGTGCGAGCCTCGAGCGGCTCGCACCGCATCTTTGTCCGGTCGTGGTGACGTGCGCCTGGTGGCCGTTGCGGAGCCGGTGCCGGTCTACTGGTCCGTTGGTGGTGTGGCTCCGCAGGCGCATTCTCCGCTGCGGGGTTGGTAGTCGTGCACATGGCCGGTGCGGTCCTGGCTGATCTGACAGCAGGCGTGCAATCGGGCATGGAGGGCGGCGCGGCCGCGTTGGACGCGGGATTTCATCCCCGACACCGAAATACCCGCCTCGCTGGCAGCAGCGGCGTGCGTGCGTGCGTCGAGGTCGACCATCTTCACCGCGGCAGCCTGCTCGGCCGGCAGGCCGGACAGCATCGGCACCAGGCACGAGGCGAGTTCTCGCTCCGCGACCTCGTCGGTGTCGAGTTCAGCTTCGCCGGGGGATGGGTTGTCCGGGACGGCGTCGACGGGGAGTTCGCGGCGATGGGGTGCGGATCGGTAGTAGTCGGTGATCGCGTTGCGCGTGATGGCATACATCCAGCCCAGCAGCCGTTCCTGGTCGCGCAGATTGTCCAGGCTCTTGGCCATCCGCAGGAACACGATCGACAGGATGTCGTCGGCGTCCTCCGGGCGCGACACCCGGCGGGCGATGAAGGCCCTCAGGTCGTTGGAAAAGCGACGCCAAAGCTGCTCGAGATCGCCGTATTCCGGCTGTGATGTGGTCGCGGTGGTGGCCGTTGTCTCGCTCATGATCCTGGCTCCTCTCCGTCTCCAGCATCCTCGCCTGCTGCCGCGGTGGCGAGCCTCGGCTCGTCCTCACCCGTACCGACGAGCGGTGACCGCGATCGGACGCATCCTGCGTCCAAATCGTGGGTGTCACGTCTGTATGGGTGTCGAATCACGAAGCGCGGTGAGGAGGTGAGAGCGATGCTTACGACACATCTGTTGTCGGATCTGACCGAGGAAGAGGTCGATCTGATCGTGGCGGAGGAACTGCATCTGCTCGACGCCGCCGCATGAGCGCCGCCGCCGCCCACACCGGGTGTATCCGCTGAAAAGCGCCCCAGATGAGCCTCTACCCCTCAGGGGGTACAGGCCATCGGAGTGCCCGGTTCCGGGTGAACAGCACTGAAAACCCGCCCTGTCCTTCTCCTCTGAAGGACGGGGCGGGTGCGTCGTCGGTCAGCGAGCGCGTGCCGGCCGAACCAGGCCGGTGAGGACGGGGACGGCGATGACCGCGGCCCACAATCCGATCGCCGCGATCAGGGCGGTGGCGGTGTCCGCGGCGGTGGCGGTGCCGAGCACGTGCCCGCGCAGGGCGTCGGCGGCGTGCGCGACCGGATTCACCGTGGCCATGGCCTGCATCCAGCCGGGCATTGTCTCGATCGGTGCGAACGCACTCGAGACGAACATCAGCGGCATCATCACCATCATCCCGGCGAACTGGACCACGTCCGGGCGGCGTAGCCGATCCCCGATCAGCCCGAACAGGGCGCTCATCGCCCCCGCCAGCACCACCAGAACCATCACCGCGGCGACGGCATCCACAGCGCTGCCGTGGAAGTCGAAACCTAGTAGTACCGCGGCGATTCCGAGCAGCGCCGCTCGGGCGAGGGTGAAGACGGCCTCGTTGATCGTGCGGGCCAGTCCGGGCAACGTCGCTCGCATGGGCAGCGCCGCGAAGCGGTCGTGCAGGCCGTTGGTGTGGTCGATCGCGGCGGAGACTCCGGCGTTGGTGCCGGCCATCACCGTGGAGACGGCGAGCATGGCCGGGGTGAGGAAGTCGATGTAGCTGACCCCTGCCGGGAAGCCTGGCCCGGCGGCGACGCTGCGGAACACCTGGCTGAACAGCACGAGCATCGCCATCGGCATGGTCAGCGAGAACATCAGCAGCTGCGGAACGCGGGCGCTGGTGCGCAGATTCCGGACAGTCAATGCGGCGAGCTGGTTCCCGATCGGGGAACGCCCGAACACGGTCGTAATGGTGGTCATCGGTGGGCTCCGGTGGTGTGGGTGAGGTGCGTGAAGACGTCATCGAGGCTCGGGGAAGCCACATCCAGGTCGGTGACATCGATGCCACCGCGGTGCAGGTCGGCGACCAGTGCGGTCGCGGTGCGTGCATCGTCGACAGTGACCGACACCCGCACCCGAGTGCCGTCGACCCGGTCGCTGTCCGGGGTGAACGGCAGATCCGTGATTTGGTGGACGGGGAGGGTGGCGTGCAGGACCTTGCCGCCGACGATCCGTTTCAGCTCGGCCGGGGTGCCGCGCGCGGCGACCCGCCCACGGCTCAGGACCACGATGTGGTCGGCGAGCCGGTCGGCTTCCTCCAGGTACTGGGTGGTCAGCACGACGGTGGTGCCCGCGGTGGTGAGCTCGTCGACGACGTCCCACAGCCCGGCGCGGGCGATCGGGTCCAGACCGGTGGTCGGCTCGTCGAGGAACAGCACCGACGGGTCACCGACCAGGCTTGCGGCCAGATCGACGCGACGGCGGGAGCCGCCGGAAAGCTCCCCGACCCGCCGGGTCCCGTACTCGTGCAGCCCGAGCCGATCGATCAGCGCGTCGGCACGCGGACGAGCGGTGCGACGCAGCCCGGCGAGGCGACCGATCAGCTCCAAATTCTCACGGGCGGTGAGGAATTCATCGAGTCCGGCGTATTGACCGGTCACCCCGATCCGGCGGCGAACCTCGGTGGCGTCGGCGACCACATCGAGGCCACCGATCTCCACCCGGCCGATGGTCGGCCGCACCAGGGTGGTGAGGGCACGGATCAGGGTGGTCTTGCCCGCACCGTTGTGGCCGAGCACCCCGAACGTCGTCCCAGCGGCGACCTCCAGATCGATACCGTCCAGGGCCCACGTTTTGCCGTAGGCGACGTGCAGATCCTCGACGACAACGGCCGGGGCGGTCATCGCACACCCCCGACGTGGTCAGGAACGTGGTCGAACAGGTGGATCGTCATCGCGGGGTTCCTCTCGCAAGAAGGTGTGCTCACATCCGGGTGGATGGGAGTCCGCTTCCTAAGACGAACCAGCCGTGAATTGGACGCACCGACCGCCGGCGGCGGCCGAGGATGTGGGGGAGTGATGGACCTCATCCGCTGGTGCCGTGCCCACTCAGGTCGACACCGCGGCCGCTGGCGTGAGGCGGCCTGACATTCCGGACGGCTACGTCGTCGGAAGGTCGTAAGACTGTCAGCACAGCAGGAGTTCGGAATATGACCAGAATCGCCGTCATCCTCGGCAGTACCCGACCCAACCGCAACGGCTCGCAGGTCGCCCGGTGGGTCGTGGACACGGCATCGCAGCGCGGCGACGCCGAGTTCGAACTGATCGATCTGCGCGACCACCCGCTACCGCATCTGGACGAGCCGATGGCGCCGATGTTCGGCCCGTCGGTCAATACGCATACCCGCGCCTGGGCCGAGCGGATCGCCCCGTTCGACGGCTTCGTGGTGGTGACACCGGAGTACAACGGCGGTGTTCCCGGAGTGCTGAAAAACGCTATCGACCATCTCTGCGCGGAATGGACCGACAAGGCGGTCGGATTCGTCTCTTACGGCGTGAACGGCGGCGCCCGCGCGGTGGTGCAGCTGCGCACGGTCTGCGGCACGCTGGGCATGGCCGACGTGGGCCATCAGGTCGCGATCTCGGTGCTCACCGATTTCGAGAACTACACGACCTTCACACCGCGCGACCACCATATGGCCGCCCTGAACAAGACGCTGGATCAGCTCATCGCCTGGAGCGCCGCGCTCGCGCCGCTGCGGGCCGGTGCCGAAACCACTCTCGTCGATTCCTGAGGAGCCGGTCATGACGATTTCCAACGATTTCCAGTCACACGCCGACGGCACGGAGGGGGATGAAGCCGAGATTCGCCGAACGATCGACAAGGCGGTCGAAGGACTGCGAGCCAAGGATCTCGAAGCCCTCGAGCAGCTGTACACGACCGACGTCGTGTCCTTCGATGTCGAGCCGCCGCTCCAGCATGTCGGGATAGCGGCGAAACTCGAGAACTGGTCGAAAGTCTTCATGTTCTTCGAGACTGTGACCTATGAGGTTCGCGATTTGACGTTCACCGTGGGCGACGATGTGGCATTCGGGCACGCCTTCGCCCGTCTCAGCGGCACGCTGAAGAACGGGGCCACAACCAGCGGTATGTGGGTCCGGGTCACGTACGGCATGCGGAAGATCGACGAAACCTGGTTGATCGCGCACGACCAGGTGTCGGTGCCGCTCGACATCGCGAGCGGCAAAGGCGTGGTCGACCTGGAGCCCTGAAGGATCGCGGGAGTGTTGTCGGGAGCCGTCGCTGTGCGGGCTTTCGTACCGGGTCGTGTTCTAGAAGTCGGTGGGGGCGGCCTTGTGCCTGCCCTCACTGGTTCGTCGACCCTTCTTTCCCGTCGTTCACCGTTGCCGTTCCCGAGAGGAGGTTGAGTAGTTGTGTGAGCACCAGGCGGTCGTCCGCAGCTAGGCGGTCGGTATAGGGCGCGAGGGCCGCGTGGATCTCCTCCTGAATCCGTTGCGCGAGTTCGCTGCCCATCGGAGTGATGAACACGTCGACCACCCGGCGATCCTGCGGCGACTTGCCTCGTGCCACGAGGCCTCGGCGCTCTGCTCGTTCGACGAGGCCGGACATCGTGGACTTGTCCAGCCCCAGGAACGCCGCCAGATCGGTCATGCGCGGTCGGCGGTCGCGCAGCAGGCCGAGCAGCCGCAGTTGGGTGAGGGATAGATCGTGCTCCGAACCGATGCGGGTGAGCACGGCCATCATCCGGAACGACGTCCGGACGAGAGCCTCCTCGAGCGCGTCATCAGATCCCATGCCGGGATCCTACTTGACATGGTTTGTATTACCAACCAAACTGGATTTAGTTTGTAATACCAATCAAATTCGAGGAGTCGCCATGCACGCCGCTGTTGTCACCAGCTTCGACGCACCGCCGCGGTACAGCGAGTACCCCGCCCCGGTCGCCCAGCGGGAGAACGAGATGGTCGTGGACGTTCTCGCGGCGGGTTTGCACCTCCTGGTCAAGGCTCGGGCGAACGGCACGCACTACAGCAGCACCGGCACGTTCCCGTTCGTACCCGGCGTCGACGCCGTCGTGCGCGACCCGCGCGGAAATCTCAGGTACGTGGTGCTGGACGACAGCGACCTGGGCACGTTCGCCGAGCAGACGGTCATCGACCCACGCCGCAGCGTGCTGCTGCCGGATGACGCCGACCCGGTGCGCATCGCCGCCGCGATGAACCCGGCGATGTCGTCCTGGGTCGCGCTGCGCCGCCGTATCGCGTTCCGGGAGGGCCAACGCGTCCTCGTCCTCGGTGCCACTGGCAGCGCCGGCCGGATGGCGGTGCAGATCGCCAAACGGTTCGGTGCCGCAAACGTGATCGCCGCCGGACGCAACGCTTCCCGGCTCGCCGAGCTGCACGACCTCGGCGCGGACGAAACAGTGACCTTCGAGCGGGCGGACCGCGCCGCCGATGTCGACATCGTCATCGACTACGTGTGGGGAGAACCGTCCGCCCGGGTGATGACCGCGATGATCACCGCCCGCCGCGACCGCAGCGCTCCGCTGGACTGGATCCAGATCGGATCCGTCGCCGGTCAGACGATTCCCGTCGACTCCTCGCTGCTGCGCGCGTCCCGGCTGCAGATCTGCGGCAGCGGAATCGGCTCGGTACCGGCACGCGACTTCCTCGCGGAATTGCCGGAACTCGCCGCCGCGGTGCAGACCGAGGCGATCGCCGTGCGGGCCCGTCCTGTGCCTCTCGCTCGGGTCGGCGAGACGTGGAACGCCCGAACCGACGACCGCATCGTTTACGTCCCGTAGCCGCACCAGCCCGCCGATCAGCGCTGGCCGCTTGGGTGCGCTATAGGCGGCATTGCGGCGCGTCACTCGCGCCCGGGTTGGTGGCGATCGTTCCCACGTGCTCACGCCGTTCGTTTTCGGTCGATTGGATCGAATGTGGCAGCTTCTTGACCGCCGCTGACCTCGCGGACGCTGTCGATCAACGCCGCCCACCAGGGTGCCGCCGGATTCGGGAACGGTTGGCGGCAAGCATCTTTCAACTGCTCAGCTTGTTCGTCGGTGCTGGCGTAGTTGTAGACACGCACAATCGGCCGGTCGGGTGATGCCGTCCTCGGCGCCTCCGACGCATCGTACGACGTTGTAGGGCAAGGGTTGTCCTGACCGTCTTGTTCGACGGCCGGTGCGATCGGTGAAAGCCGTGCGATGAGGACTTCGTGCATGTTCGGGTGGTTCCGTTGGACAGCTGAATCACGACTGTCCGAGTACGGGCGGCGGTAGCGCGATCGTGGCGAGGGTGCCACCGCCCGCCGCGGGCTCCATTGTCGCGGTGCCGCCGTGCAATTCGGCGATCCACGCCACCAGAGCCAGCCCGATGCCGCTGCCGCGACCGCCGGTCACCCCGCGTTGGAACGGATTGCTCGCCACCTGCGGATTCAGCCCGGGGCCGTGGTCGCGCACGCTGACCCGGCCCTCGGTCACATACACCTCGACGGGTGCGCCGTGGTTCATCGCGCCGTGCGTGACGGCGTTCTCGAGCAGATTGCGCACCGCGAGGCTCAGGAGGCCGGGATCTCCCACGACTACCGAGGGCTGGGTCCGCACGACGATGCCCGCATTCGGGAACTCCTCGATCACCGCCTCGGTGAGCTGGTCGAGCAGCAACTGCACCCGCTCCATCTTGGTGACGCCCGCTTGCATCCGTGCCCGCGCGATCAGTCCCGCCACGATCCGCTCCATCCGGGAACCGAGGGCCCGCGCGTCATCCAGCGCGCGCTCCACCTCGTGTGGGTTGCGCCTGCGCGGCGCGGTGACCAACCCGAGCGTGGTCAGTGGGGTGCGCAGTTCGTGGGCCGCGTCGCCGAGGAAGCGCTCCTGTTCCTCGAGCATGACTGTGACCTGGCGCATGCTACGCCCGGAGAGCCAGTGCGCGGCCATACCCGACAGGATGACAAGGGTGAGCCCGCCCACCACCAGACCCCACAGCAGCAGCGCGCGTTCCCGGTCGAAGACACCCGGATTGGCGCCCGCGATGACGACCGCCTCGATCGGGGAGTCGTCCCAGATCATGTGCTGGGCGACCAGTCGCACCGGCCTGCCCTGACTGTCGATGCCGTCGCGGAAGATGGTGTCGGGGGCCACGGTGGCGTCGTCGACCACGCCTTGGACGATCTCCTCCTTCGGCAGCCAGGAGCGCAGGTGCGAATAGCGTTCCTGCCACTGACCCGCGCCGTCGTTGGACAGCACCAGCACAGCGGTCTCGCCATTGGCGAGGTCGTAGTTCTCGACCTGGCTGATGTCGAAGGTGTCGTCCTCGAGCAGGCCGATACTGCGGTTGACGCCGGTGGCCACCCGGTCGATCGCGTCGTCCATGGCCTTGTCCCGCGAGCGGGCGTCGATGGTGGTGGCCACCAACCCGAGGATGATCAGGCAGGTCGCGGTGACGGCGGTGATCAGCGTGGTCAGTTGCCACCGGGTGCGGCGCAGCCGCCGGACGGCGGGGCGCGCGTCGGAGGTGGCGATCACGGTACGAATGGTTCACCTCCCATCACGAAGCCCGCGCCGCGCACCGTCTCGATCACCGGCGGTGCGCCGAGCTTGCGGCGCAATTGCGCGATCACCGCGTCGACCACGTTCGAGGTGGGTTCGGCCATCTCGTCCCAGCAGCATTCGATCAGCTCCGAGCGGGTAACCACGCTGCCCGCGCGGGTGGCGAGCAGTTCGAGGACCGCGAACTCCTTGGGGGTCAGCGACCGCAGAATGCCGGCCCGCTGTACGCGGCGGCGGGGAAGATCGATATCGATATCGCCGAGTCGCACGCGCGCCGGAGCGGGGTGCTCGCGGCGGCGGCACAGGGCACGCACCCTGGCTGTCAGTTCGGGCAACGCGAACGGCTTGACCAGGTAGTCGTCCGCGCCGTTCTCGAAGCCGGCGATGCGGTCGGCCAGACCGTCGCGCGCGGTGAGCATCAGCACCGGAACCCGGTGGCCCGCGGCGCGGTGCGTGGCGACCAGGTGTAGGCCGTCGCCGTCGGGCAGGCCGCGGTCGATCACCAGGCAGTCATAGGTGTTGACGGAGATCTTGAAATCGGCGTCGGCGAGGTGACCGGCGAGGTCGACCGCGAAGCCCGCGTAGCGCAGGCCCGCTGCCACTTCGACGCCGAGCCCCTCATCGTCCTCCACGACCAAAACCCGCACGAGATCAGACAATAGGGCACTTCACAAATCGTTCGCCGCCGGAGTTGGGGTGGCCCGACCCCTCCGGGCCACCCGCTCACCGAACCGGTCGGCTCAGTAGGTGTACAGGTCCCAGCCGTTGGCGACCTCGACGCACTCCCATTGGGTGCCACCGGTCTTCGGCGAATTGCCGTCCGCGGCGCAGGCCTCGTAGGTGGCGTAGTTACCGATGAACGGGGTGTGCAGCGGTGCGGGCGCGGCAGCGGCGACACCGGCGCCGGCGGCCACGGCGCCCAGGGTGAGTGTGGCAGCGGCGATCGCGGACTTGATCTTCATGGGATGGATTCCTTTCCCGCGCGGCGTCTCCGCGCTGGAGACAGAAAACCAAGCCCTCCGTGAGATTTTCATGATGAACGCGACGCCGCTGCTCAGCCCGGCGAATCCGGATTCTCGAAGCCGCCGTCCAGGCCCGCGAAGGTGAGCCCAGCCCCGCCGTGGCCGCGATGGCCCGCAAGATCACCGCGGCCCTCGACGCCGCCTGACCCGTGTTAGGCCGGCGCAGCGTCGCTGGTAGCTGGCTCGCCCGAGCCGTAGATGATGATCTCCGCCTTGGCCGTCGCGGCGAGAACGATGAATCGCTCGAGCTCGTCCGAAGGCAGGAAACCGAGCACCAGTCCATCCGCGCCGGTGAAGACGCCGATCAACGCGGTATCGACCGCACGACAACGATCGGCCAACAACCGCAAGTAGGGCTGAAGATCGGTCTCGCTACTCCAGGATCCGATATCGGCGTCGTACCCGTCCCAGTCCCAGGTCAGTCCTTCCGGGCAGGTGGGCATCAGCTCCAGACGGCGGCGAATCGTGGCGGGGTCGGCGACAACGCGAAGGAAGTAGGTCAACGCGCTGTCGATGCCGTCGAACAAGGCCTCTATCAGCGCATCTTCGGGATCGAACGCCGACCACAACGCATTCTCGAGGACGTACGCCAATCTGCCACGAGCCTTCTCGACATCGGGTGCGAGCAGTTCGACGAGGTCGATGAGCGCCGCCCGTTGCGCCGCACCGATGCGCGCGCTTCGAAACCTATCGCGAGACCTAGGAACAAAGTCGATGATCACTACATAGCCACGGTCGTCCCCGTCGAGGTCGTCGAGCACCCAATTGTCCTCGGGCCGAATCCGATAGAACGCGAACTTGCCGTTGGTTTCGTTGGCCGCAATGATGCACCGCAGCGGAATCGGCGTGCTCAGCTCACCGGCCAGCCGCCCGACCTCCCGAGCCAGCGCGATCCCTTGCCTGAGCAGGGTCCGCTGCGCGTCGACGCCGACGATCGGCCCGTCGGCGTACGTGGAGTCAACGGACACGAAATCTTCCAGGTGGAAGTCGTTGTGCCAGTGCTCCCACTCGTAGAGGTCGACAAAGCGCCCTGGTGCGTCGTCAGCGTCCGCGGGAATCGGGGCCCAGGACACCACCTCGCCGCGACTTTCGATCCCGCCGTCTACCCAGGTACGCAAACCGGAGGACAAACCCTCCTCTGGATCCAGACCACCGAAGCCGTCCCGCACACCGAGCAGTCTCGCCGCTCGGTCGTTCATCCTGACCGTGAGCACAACCCAAGCTATCGCTCGTACCGACGTCGAAACACAAGGCCGCGCTTCCCTATTCGTAACAGGACTTCCTCGGCCGCCACCAACACCTCCGGCGACTCGCGACAATCGGCATTGCGGTGCGTTCCGATACGCCGATACGCCTTCGGCGCCTAGGGCTTCGGCTAAGACGTACGACTGCCGGGGCCCGGAACAGAACCGACGGCCAGATGGCCGAGTTCCACGAGATCCCGCACAGCCCCGGCGCGGGGCACGATCGAGCGGCGTCAGTCCTCCGTCTCCATATGCGATTCCATGCGCGCCAGAATGTGGTCGATCTGTTCGTTCACCCACTCGGTGAGGCCGTCACTGCTCATCGCGGTGGCGACCGGGGCCGGGTGGTCCAGCGGCATGACGTAGCGGCCGTCGTCGGGGAGGTCGCGCCAGAGCATGCCGGTTTCGATCCGGCCGCGCGGGCCGTACTTGGAACGGCCCTGCAGCACCTTGACGATGCCGGTGCTCACCGCGGGGGTCGCGAAGAAGACGTCGCTGCGGATCGTGTCGTCGTCTGTGTCGTCGTTGTCCATGACGCCGGAGGACGGGCCTTGGTTGACGACCGGGGGTTCCGAGGTCGGCAGGGCGAGCTGGATGTCGTCCAGAGTGCCTGCGTTGCATTTGGGCAGCAGCCCGAGCACGGTATCGGCCAGGGCGCGCGGATCGCATTCGACAGCGTCGAAACCACCTGCGTGCATGAGGGTTTCGCCGGGGCGCTGGGTGATGATGTACCCGCGGGTGCGTTGCCGGACGGCATGCACCCGAGTGCGCGCTTGCGGGTTGTCGAAATCCTGGTCGTCCCAGGCGTGCGCCACGATGAAGATGTCAGGTCGGGCGATGGCGCCCGCCATGGCGTCCAGTTCGTGGTCGAACCGCTCGCGCAACTGCTGCTGGACCTCGAACTTCTCCCGCTCGTAGTCGTCCGCCAGCCGGGTGCGGCTGGTGAAGACGAACGGGGCGGGCAGTTCGCCCTGCCGCACCTCTTCGCACAGCAGGTTGAACTCCAGGTCGGTGAACTCCCAGGTTCGGTTCACGAGTCGATCACCGGCTTCACTCGGTTCGGCACGGCGCCGATGGCGTCGTCCAGATGCGATTTGGACTTCAGGTACTTGGCCGGCTTTTGCGCGGTATTGCCCTGCGCACCGCCGCCCGCCCCGGCACCGGCCGGACCCATCATCGGGGCACCGCCCGTCCCGGGCGCGCCTTGGGCCGCCGCCGCTGCGGCCGGGTACAGCGGGTGTTCGGCGCCGGGCAGCGACGCGCGCGGAAACGCTTGCCCGGCACGGGCCTGCTGGTACGGGTGCTCGGACAGACCAGCTGGACTGTCCACACCACCGGCGCCATTGGCGCCCGCGCCGGACGCCGGATCGACCGGCAGATCGCCCACGGCGGCGGTGAGCGCGGCCGGGTCGAACCGGCGCAGCATCCCGTGCAACTGGTCCGCGCCGGGCAGGGTGGCACCGAGCTGACCGAGCGAATCCAGCCCCTGGGTGAGCGCCTTACCGATCTGGCCGAGGAAGTCCTTGCCCGCCTGGGCGAACGACGCTTGGCCGTCGTCGGCGCCCGTCGTCTGACCGGGCAGCCCGGCCAGGGAGGACGACTGGCCCGGCAAGCCGGCACGCGAGGGCGAGTGGTCACTCGTGCCGGTCGCGGTCGCCAGCGCCTTCTCGTCCAGCGCGTTCGGCAGGTTGTTCAGCACCGACCGCACCTGCGCCGGGTCGAGACCGGTGAGCTTCGCCAGTTCGCCGACATCGGCCGCCTCCGGGATGTTCTTCAGCACCGAGCGCACCTGTTCCGGGGAGAGGCCGGTCTTCTTGGACAGGGTGTCCTCGTTCAGCAGCTTCGGCAGATCGCCGAGCATCGAACGCACCTGGGCCGGATCGGCGCCGGTGGCCTTGGCGAGCGCGTCCTCCAGCCCGCTCGCGCCGGATATACCCGCACTCGCTCCCGATGACCCACTGCCCGTTCCGCCGCTGCCGGACGACCTGCCCTTCGCGCCGTTGGGCAGCGGAGCCGACCCGAGCGACGGGACGCTGGTGCCGCTGCCTCCGGAGGGCGAGTCGGATGACGACTCGCCGGCAAGGCTACTGCGCGGGAACGGATTCCCCGAACTCGACGGGCGCGACTGCGTCCCGCCGCCGGCCGGCGAACCATCGCCGGACGAGCCGACCGGGGTCGCCGCACCACCGGCTCCGGCCGCGGCGGACTCGGCCTCCCTGCGCGCGGCTTCGTAGCCAGGCGGGAGCTGCCCCTGCGACCCGGAACCGGCGCCGCCACCGCCCTTGGCACTGTTGGGCAGCGGGGCGCCCCCGCCCGATCCGGCGCCGTGCGATCCGGCGCTGTCAGGGCGCGGGGTTGTGCCGGAACCCGCTGTGTCGTAACCGGACTGGCTCGCCGGGTCGGCCTGCCCGTAGTCCAGCTGGTACCTCGGGTCCGGCTGCGGGTTCCAGTAGCCGTCCTGGTTGTCCCCGTTCTGGCCGTTGCCGTTGCCGTACTGACCGTTGCCCTGCTGGTCGTTCCCGGGCTGGTTCCGGCCCTGACCACCCTGCGGCGCCGGCTCGGCGATCGGACCGTTCACCACGGGCATCGCCGAGACGGTGTTCTTCATGCCCTCGCCGTAGTGCTTCTGCCACTCGTTGCGGTACCGGCGGGTCACCCGGCCCGGGCAGCAGTCACCGGGATCGGGGCTGGAGGGCATGCTGAGCTTGGTCAGGTGCAGCCACTGCGCGCTGTAGTCCAGGTTCTGGCTCATCGCGATCATCGAGGTGACCAGCGGTTGCACGCCCTCGGAGTAGTTCGTGATCGCCGCGGCCGCCGCGGTCGCGCCCTGTCCCTCCCATGCCTCGGTGCCGGTGTTGATGGCGTTCACGAAGGTGTTGAGCTTGCCGAGCAGGTCGTTGGCCATGCTGTGCCAGGTGCCAGCGGCGGCCAGCACCGGAGCCGGGTCGAGATCGCGTCCCAGCTCGTATAATTCGCTGAAAGCGAGGCTGTCCTTGTTCTCGATGTTGGCGGTGACGCCCGGATCCTTCTCGCCCTGGTAGTCCTTCAGCGAGGCGGGAAAACTCTCTGCGTTCGCGTTCTGGACGTGCGGCTTGCCGTCCTTGCCGATCCACGCGAATCCGCCGTTCGCCCTGTCGAATTCCGCGTCCGGCCCGCCCGGCTTGCGTGCGCCGGGGGTGTAGGGGCCTGCCACGGTCGGCATCTTCAGGTCGTCGAGCGCCTCGAAGTCGCCCTCGGACTCACCCTCGGCGTTCGCGTACGCCTTGCCCGCCGCGATGTAGGTCTCGCCCATGTCCGTGACGATGTCGGCGTGATCTTGGAGGATGGTTCGCAGCCGGTTTCCCTTGGCGGTGAACGCCATCGCCAGCTGGGTGCCGGAAGTGAGGGTGCCGATCGGTGCGAAATCGTCGAGACGCAGATTCGTCACGGTCGCGGCCATACCGAGCAGGTCGTCGACCAGATCGGCGCACGCGCGAGCGGCGGCCAGCGCGTCGGACGTGTCGAACTTCAGATACCCGGCCTGCGCCTGATTCCTCAGGCCCGACCACGTGCCCGGTTCGAGAGCCATCCCCGTTCACCCTTCTTGTCGTACGGGCGCACCGCGTGCGCCGCGTCAGTCGTCGTTGTCGGCCACCACGGACCGGGGCGCACGGGCGCCGGAATCGTCGTCGGGCCAGCGGTTCGGGTCCGGCGGACTCAGCGGCGGCGGGGGCGCCGTCGGCATGAGCGACCCCAAATCCGGTGCGCCCTCGATGATCTCGGAGAGCTTCGGCAGGGCGTTCTTGCGTTCCAGCAGCGGGCGCATGAGCTCCCGGCTGCGCTCGGCCACCTTCGCCGCGGCGGCCTGCACCGCCGCGGTGACGTTCTCCGCGATTTCCTCGAGGGTCAGATCCAGGACGTCGTCGGCGAACTTGGTGTCGATCAGGATGCCGTCGGCGTTCACCGTGACCTCGATGCGCTGATCGCACACGCTCACCGTCTCGGTGAGCCGCGAACGGCGCTGCTGCAGTTCGGCGATGCCGCGGAACTGCTCGCCGAGACCCTCCAACAGCGTCGCCATGTCGGCGCGCAAGCGTTCGTTGACGGCGGGCTGCCCGGTCACGGCGTGGGCCTCCCGAACTGGCCTGCGTTGCCGGCGTCGGTAGCGGCCAGGGCATCCGCGGCATCACGCTGACCGGTCGCCATGTCGCCCAACGTGGTCGCGGCGCCGATGGCGCCCTCGATCAGGTTGTCCCGCGCCGCCTTGTAGCCCTTGTCACCGTCGAAGAACTTGTGGCCGCGCTTGTCATCACCCCACGGCATGACGGTGCCGTCGGACTCGATACCGCTGAGGGTGTTGCGCAGCTTCTCGGCGACCCCCTTGGCGGCGTTCGACAGCTCCCGGGTCAGATCCGAGGCGTGGCGCAGCTTCTGGGGATCGACTTCCAACCGGTCCGCGGCCATGGCACTCCCTTCTGTGTCGTCGGATTACGGGGTGAACGGGACGTCGACCTGCTCGCCGGCGTTCTCGAGTGGCGCACCCGCCGCGGGCGCGGCGCCAGGGGCAGGCAACCACTGCTGCCAGGAGGAGCCACTCGACGACGGTGGTGAATACGGGCCGGGCAGCGGTTCCACCCACGGCCACTGCTTCGGCCTCGTCTTGCCGCGCACGTCCTTGCCCTCGCCGAGGAACGGTTCGCTGTGGTGGGTGGCGATCGGGTTTCCGTTGCCGCTCCCGCCATTCGCGCCGGTCACCGGAGCACCAGACGGCGGGAGCGGGCGTGGCTGCGCACCGCCGGAGCCGGAATGCCCACTGCTCGAGGAGGAGGACGACCCGATCGGCGCCGGGGGAGCGGCGTGCGAGGATCCCGAGGCGGACGGAGGCGGCGGGGTCCAGCCGCCGTCGACCGAGGACGACCACGAGGTCGGGGGTTGATTGGTACGGGCGTCGTGGTAAACGCTGTTGCCCGAGCTACTGCTCGAACTGCTCCCGCCGCTGGAGAACGAGCTCGCGGCATCGTGGTAGACGCTGTTACCGGAGACGCTGCTGTGCGAGGACGGCGGCCGGCTCGACGAGCCCGCGACGGTGGAGTGCACCGGCTGAACCGAGGACGACACGCTCGCATCGGAACGGCCGGACGGCCGGGAACTCGACCCGCTGGACGAACCGTCGCTCACCGGCGGCCGGGGCGCCGGATTGCCGGAATTCGGTTTCGGCATCCAGACATAGGAGCGAATGTCGCCGTGCCCCGGCGGAATCGGCTTGCCGATGGCGAAACCGCCACGCGCACCGCCCACCATCGCACCCCGCGCGACACCGCCGACCCAGCCCGGCGCGGAGGCGAAAGACGAGAAGTCTCCGGTCGCCGCGCCCACGGCCAGGTTGCCGAAGGCGGTGCCGACCGCACCGGAGGCGCCACCGATCACCGCGCCACGACCGACCCGGCCCGGAATGTTGTTCAACTGCTTGCCCGCAACCCTGTCGATACCGTGCCCGAGATAGCGCCCGAATTCGCGCCCGGGCACCACGCCCGCGACACCGGCGAGGATGGACAGCCCGAACTCCTTGCCGTTGAAGTGCCGTCGTTTGCCCGCCGCGAGCTGGCCGACCTGCACCGAGCCGTTGATGGTCGCGGTGATAGCGGTCGCCTCCATGGCCCGCACGCCGTAGACGCCCCAGCCCTTCGCGGTGGGAAAGACCGGCCGCAGCCGAGCGGCCTGGGTCCAGAAGTGGCGCTTGGCGGTCGAAGCACCCAGGCGTGCAGCGAGATTGGTGATCGCCTTCTGCACGAAGTCCTCGAACACCTTGAGGAAGGAGCGCGTGGTGGTGATCGCGGCCGCCTCCACCGCGGGCGCGGTGGGCGGAAAGAGCCAGGCCCACAGGATCTCCAGCGCCAGCCAGGCCAGCGTCACGATGACGGTGATCTTGGTGGCCTGGACCTCGGTGCCCATGTCGAAGGTGCTGTCGCCGACGGTGCTCATGAAGGTCGCCAGCGCCTCGATGGAATGGTCACCGGTACGCAGCGTGTCGTAGCGGGCGCCCATCGCGGTGCCGCCCTCGCCCTGCGGATAGGCGTCGACGGTGGCCTGTTTGGCCGCATCGATATCGGCGAGCAGGGCCGTCAGCTCCGCGCTCGCCGTCTTCCATGCCTCCGACACCGCCCATGCGACGTCCTCGTCGCCCTCTGGCCAGGTGGTTCCGGCCACCCAGGCCAGCCACTGCAACCCCTCGGGCATGTGAATGGTCATCGCTGCACCGCGGCGGCTCCGTACCGCCCCGCCGGATTGCTCACCGCAGCTCTCCTCTCGGCGTTCGATGTCGTGGGATTACAACGCAGACAGTTGAATTCGCAATGACGGGCAAACGAATTCGCCGCTCCGGCGCCGTTCGCTCCCGAGTGGTAGCCTGCGGACCCGATCGAGGAGGTGCCGCTTTCGTGACCGCAGCAGAGGATTCGCTTCCCATCGATTCCGAGTCACCGCTCGCCGACGCGGCGAGCCGCCGGATCGCCGCGGAATTGATCGCGCTCGCCCCGCCGGGCTGGCACGAGATGCAGGCGGTGTTCGCGCTGACCGCCGTATCGGAGCTGGCGTCGGTTTTCTTCACCGACGAGCAAGGCCACCCGGCCCAGGTGCTGCCCTCCGAGGAGGTGCTGGCACTGGTCCGTCGACACCGCGAGGCATCGGCCGCCATGCCCGGTGGCCCGTGGTGGCGTTACCTGGTGACGGCGTCGGCGTCCGGCGAGATCGGTGCCGAGCACGACTTCGGCGCCGAGCCCTTCCCGGACGACCACCTCTTCCCGCCGGAGGTGTATCGGGCCGACCTGGAGGCGTTTCCGCGGGCGCGGCTCCCGGTCTGGCTGGCAGCCTATGTCGGTCACGAGAACCGGCAGTCTCGGCCCACCGAGCAGGCGGGGGCACTGGCCAGGACCACCACGCGCACCCCGGAAATCGAGACGACATTGCCGGCGCTGCCGTTGCTGGCGATGCGCTGGGCGGCGATCGCCGCGGCGTTCGTGGCGGCCGGATCTCCGTGGGGGCCGAGGGTGCTGCCCGCGCTCGGCATGTTCGAGGGAGCCGAACGCAGCGGTTCCTCGCTATGGCTGGTCCCTGGCGACCGTGCGGTGCTCTCCGGCGGAGTATGGAACGACCCGGTGCTGGACGCGGTCTACAACGCAGGCGCTCCCATGCCGGATCTCTACGCGGGCGCGCCGGGGTGGGTGGCGAACCCGCTGCTCAACCCGCGCGCCGGGTCCGGGTTGCTCTCCTTCTGCTACTGGTGGGAGGGCGCCCACTGGTATCGCGGCGCCGCCCCGCCCGCGAGCGAGGTCGCGGCCGCGATTCCCGGGGTATGGACCACGGAGAGCGCAGCCGACATCGTGGCGTCGCTCGCCGACGAATCCGGCGTCGAAATGCGGGATGCCGCAACGGAACTGGTGCTGGCCGCGGAGCACGGTGCGGCGGAGCGCGCACTGCTGGTGCGGCTCTTCGGCGAGCGCGAGGATGTGGACGGCGCGCTACACCAGCTACTCATGGCGGGCGCGGCGGACTGACCGTCAGGGGCCGATCGAACATCTGGATAGGAAGTAACCGACCGTGTCCATGTGGTTGGAACTGGCGAAGATCGAGCCTTCGCTGCTCGAAGAGATGCGCGAGAAACCCGAACTGATTCACACCGTGTTCTTCGCCGAGAACGACTCCGCGCCACTCCTGGGTGGGCTCCGCCGGGTGGCGGACTTGTACGGATACGACTACCTCACGCTCAGCGCCGTCGCCGAAGGCCGCGCTGAAGCTGAGAAGGGCACTGCCGAATGGAGGGACGCTTATCCCTGGCTCGCCAGGGCGACCGGCGACCACTGCGACGTCATCGCGGGGTACGAGTTCTGCTACGGACCAGCCTTCGTCCTCGCCCCGAACGAGGTTCGCAACCGGATACCGGTGACCGCATTCGAGTTCGGTGCCCGACCGATCACGCACAACGCCTCGGAGTCGTCACCGCATGTAGGAAATGATGCTCATCATTCCGGCTTCACCGTGGTAGGCGTTGTGACAATGGACCATCCACTGTCCAGGGTTATCGGCGTCGAAGTCGACTTCGACGGTCTGCATCGACGGCACGATGGAGGTGTCCTTGCGGGGGCCGGTGCCCGCGGCGGTGACGACCTGGAAGGTGTGACCGTGCAGGTGCATGGGGTGGAACATCATTGTCCGGTTGATGAACCGCAGCCGAACCCGTTGTCCTTCGGTTACATCGAGCATGGCGTGCTCGGGAAAAGCTTTGCCGTTGATCATCCAGAGGTATTTGGCCGCATCGTTATCGAGGGTGAGGTCGAGTGTCTTGTCTGGCTTGCGGTGGGGCAGCCGTACGGATTCGGTGGACACCAGCCGGTCGGCGGTGAGTGGTGGCGCCGACAGTTCGGCCGGGCGGATTTCCGGGGGCGGTGGTGCGCCTGCGCCGGTGCGCAGGAGGGCGAAGCCTTGGCCTGCCTTGCCTTCGGCGGAAGCGACCAGAGGGAACACTCCGTCGGCCAGTTCGACGACGGCGTCGTACCGTTCGCCCATGCTGATGAGCAGGCTGGAGGCGGTGACCGGCTGCACGGGGAAGCCGTCGCTGTGCGTGACGCGCAGTTGGTGGCCGCCGACGGCGACGCGAAACGCGGTGTCGGAGGCGGCGTTGATGATTCGCAGCCGGATTCGCTGGCCGGGACGAGCGGTGATCGTGGCCGGATCGGTGCCGATGCGGCCGTTGATCAGATAGTACGGATAGTCGGTCACGTCTCCGGTGTCGGAGCCGAGCGGCGCGTTGGGGTCGGTCGGCATCGCCATCGTGGAAGAACCGCCCATGTCCATGCCGCCGTGGTTCATGCCGCCCATGCTCATGCCCGACATGCCTTTGGCGCGCAGTCGATCCAGTTCCTTGTCCGGGTCGCGGCCGTTGACGCCGTCGAGCCAGTCGTCGAGCACCACGACGGCTTCCAGGTCG
Source organism: Nocardia xishanensis NBRC 101358 (assembly GCF_001613365.1). Lineage (GTDB taxonomy): Bacteria > Actinomycetota > Actinomycetes > Mycobacteriales > Mycobacteriaceae > Nocardia > Nocardia xishanensis. Next base: position 429,195 of record NZ_BDCF01000002.1, on the reverse strand, counting down.
TAGTCTTTGCCATCGGCGGGATCCTCGACGATCAGGGGCGCGTACAGGCCGTGATCGAGTTGAACTCCGACGTGCGGGTGGAAGAAGTACGTGCCGGGTTCCGGTGCGGTGAATTCGTAGCCGAAAGTGCCGCCCGGCGGGATCTGCGGTTGTGTCACCTCGGGTGCGCCGTCCATGTCGTTGCGCAGCGCGATCCCGTGCCAATGGACCGTCGACGGTACGGGCAATGCATTGGTGAGTTCGGCCCGCAGTACGTCTCCCTTGGTGATGCGGATTTCCTGGCCGGGCAGTTTGCCGTCATAGGCCCAGGTTTGGACCTGCACGCCGCCGAGGTCGACGGTGGCCTGCTCGGCACGCAACCTCACCTCCCTGACGGCGGCACCCGTCGCCCGGCGCGTGTTCTCGGCTGCGCGGACTGCTTCGGAGTCTGGTTCGACGAGTGCGCGTGATGCGGTGGAGTCCCGAGAGCAGGCGGCGAGAACGGCGGCTGCGGTGACGCCGGTGCCGAGAGCGAGGAAGCCGCGGCGACTCATCGACGGCGGGTGGGGGAACTGACTGGATGACATGGGTTTTCTTCCTGGGGTGACGATTGGGGTTCCGCCGTGGTGTCAGGGCGGAGGCCCGTGATCTGGTGCAGCCAGATCGGGCGGATGCCATGGAGTGCATCGAACCGTTCCGGCTGTCCCTGCCCGGATAGGCGGCGGTGAACACGGCGCCGCGTTCCGTCAGCAGGGGCCTGCCGCTTCCGGGGCATCGCGGAAGCGGTAGGCGTATCAGATCCTCAGAATCGATAGTTCGGCCAGGGAAGGGACGGCCCAGGGGGGTGGTCGTTCGCGGTGCACGCGCCAGGACGCCGCTCTCGGTGCCGGCCCGATGCCGGGGGAGAGGTAGCCCGCTCGGTACAGCAGAACCAGGCCGATCGCCAGCGTCAGGGTGGACAGGATGAACACACAGTCGTGCATCGCTTCATGGCCGAGATCGTGATAGCCGCCCGCGATGGCGACCTCGTGGTGGAGGTTCGGTCCGGCTGTGACGGACGCAGGAGAGGAGCCGGCGTGGTGAGCGTCGGAACGGATGTGGAACCCGCCGGTATGCATGGCGGTGATCCCGAAGATCAGCACCAGCAGGGCGAGCATCCGGACCGACCGGGGTGCCCGCGATGACTGGTGGTGCTGCGTCACACCGTCATCATAGGGTCGGCGTCGCTACCTCGGCGTGGCATTGTCAGCGCTTGTTCTCGGGAGCGATTTCATCGGTGCCGTCGCGGGCAGGCGCTGGTTCGGGGGTCGGCATCCGCACCGGCGACCTCGCCACGATCCTGACGCGCTGACCGGCCCGCAGCGGCGATCGTGCCGTGTCATCGACGTGCCGTCCCAATACCCCATGCGGGTAGGGACCTCCGGTGGTCGGATATGGGTCCTTCGGCGCCGCTCGAGGCGACCTTCTCCCATGCCCGGCACCGATGTACGAGCGCAGACTCGAGGTGACTGCGAGAGAAGGGAATGCGATGAACACCCGCTATCTTCCGTGGTATGTGCTCGCGTTGGCCGTGTTGGTCGCCGGTCTCGCCCTTTCGGGCGTGTCGGTGTCGACGCTGCTGGTACTGCTCGTGGCGCTGGCGTGCCCGCTGATGATGATGTTCATGATGGGCGGCTCCGGACACGGCGGCAATGGCGACAAGCCATACGAGGTGAGCAAACGCCACGACCACGGCCCCGCTTCCGGCCGGTCCTGAACGCCCCGCGAAGGTGAGGAACGCACCATGTCCGGCCCAGCACATCCTCGTCGTTCCAGCGTTTCGCGGCGTGTGAGTCACCTCGGAGAACACCGTGGCCACTGAGCCCGCCGCGGTCGAGGCCACGGCGGCAAAGCCGGTCACCGCAGCCGCGGGAGACGCGGCGCCGCTTCTGGTGGCCGAGGGTCTCGAGAAGGCGTATCGCCGCGGCGGCCGGTTCTTTTCTCCGCGCGTTCCCGTATTGCGTGGGTTCCATGTGCGGCTGCTGCCCGGTGAAGTGGTCGGCTTGGTCGGGGAGAACGGGTCGGGCAAATCGACGGTGATGAAGATCCTGGTCGGCGACCTGTCTCCGGACGCGGGCTCGGTCACCCGGCCGGGGCGGCTGGGGTACTGCCCGCAGGAACCGGTCCTGTACGAGCGGCTGACCTGCGATGAGCACATCGAGTTGTTCGCCCGGGCCTATCGGATGACCCGGGAAGCTGAAAACCGTGCGCGGCGTGAGCTCTACGCGGCGCTGGGATTCGAACGCTACGCAAGCACGCGCGCCGACCGACTCTCCGGCGGGACCTTGGCGAAACTCAACCTCACGTTGGCGTTGCTCGCCGACCCCGATGTGCTGCTGCTGGATGAACCGTATGCCGGATTCGACTGGGACACCTACCTCAAATTCTGGGAACTCGTCGCACACCGCCGCGCCGCCGGCCGCTCTGTGCTGATCATCAGTCACTTCGTCGCCGACGAACACCGCTTCGACCGCATCGTCGAACTGCGCGACGGTCGGGCGGTCGAGCGATGACTGCCCCCGCGCCGGTCGCGGCGCCACCGCCGACGGCGGTAGCGCCGTTCGTCCGGTGCTTCGTCAGCGACTACTTCCGCAACCCGGTCAACCTGATCGTGCTGGTACTCGTGCCCGCGGTGTTCGTGCTCGTCGCGGCCGGAAGCATCGCCCAGGCAATGGAATTGCTCGGCCGCAGTCTCGGATCCCGGCCGGCCGTGGAGACCGCGACCGCGGGGTGGGCGGCGGCGTTCCTGGCTGGCGTCGCCATGTACTTCCAGGTCCGATCCGCGCGGGCGACCGATCGACGGCTGGTACTGGCCGGACTGTCCCCGGTGGGGCTGGTCGGCGCCCGGGCGACGACGGGGCTGGCGCTGGCGGTGCTCGTGTCGACGGTGTCGCTGCTCGCACTCGCCGCCCGCGCCGGGATCGATGACCCGGTCCGGGTGATCCCCGCGACATTGATGTTCGCGGTGATCTACCTGGCGATCGGCGCAGTAGTCGGCATCCTCGCCGGCAACCCGGTCAACGGGGCGGTCGTGATCTTGTTCGTGTGGATCATCGACGTGTTCATCGGCCAGGTCGGCGACACCACCGAGCCGATCAGCCGCTGGTTCCCCACCCATTTCGTCGCCCGATGGATGGTCGGCCTGCCCACCGGCCACGCCGGACGCCTCGGCGACCTCGGCGCATCACTGGTCTGGGTGACCGCGGCTGTACTGATCGCGGCCGCCGCACTGGTAGCCAGTTCGCGCATCGCCCGCCCCACCCGACGGGCCGCCGGACAGCTGCGCACCGGCTTGCGTCTAGGTGTGGTCGAGTTGAGCCGGAACCCGGTTTTCGCGGTGCTGTTGATCGTGGTGCCAGTGGTGTTCGTGCTGCTGGCCAAGATCACCACCCCGGCCCGTTCGATGGTGTTGACCCTGCGAGAGAACAGCGCAGCCGTCACCATGTCCTTCTGGTTCCCCGAGGTACACGCCGGAACGATGACGCCGATCGCGATCGGCTCCTTGGCCACGCTGGCGGGGCTGTTCCTCGTTCTCGACACCGCCGACGGCGATCGCCGACTGCGGCTCGCGGGGTACCGCGCCGGTGTCCTGCTCACGGCGCGGCTGGGAGTGATCGCGGTGGCGGTACTCGTGGTCACCGCCGCGGCACTCGCGATCACGGCGACCGTCTTCGACGCCCGCAACTGGGCCGGATACGCCGCGGCGAATCTGCTGCTGGCCGCGACCTATGCGCTCATCGGCGTCATCATCGGCCCCTTGTTCGGGCGGGTCGCCGGGGTGTTCGTCGCCTTTCTCATCCCGTTCCTCGACCTCGGCCTGATACAGAGCCCGATGCTGCGTCCCGAACCCCAGCCGTGGGCGCGCGCCATGCCCGGTTACGGCGCCAGCCGCGTCCTGTTCGACACCGCCCTCACCGACCACTTCGACGAGATCGAAGCACTGCTGATCGCGCTGGTCTGGTTCATCGGTCTGGCCGCTGTCGCCGCGCTGCTCTACACACGGGGATACCCATCCCGCCGCAGTAACCGAATCGGATCGTCATCGGCCCTCGCCTGAAATCCGAAGATCAGGCCGCTGTCTCGTCTTTCGCCGAGATGGCCGTTTGTTCGGGTGGACAATGGAAAGATGCACGCGCACGGGACGCTGCCCGGCTCGGGAAAGGGTCTGAGCAGGGCCGAACTGCTGGCCGCGATATCGCTTGCGATCGACCTCGGTCTGGGTCAGCCGATGGAACACATGCTTCGGTCGTCCTTGATCGCGACGCGGATCGCCGAGCGGATGGGGCTCGACCCGCAACAGCGGGCGACCGTGTACTACGCCAATCTGGTCGGGTGGATCGGTTGTCACGCCGACTCCCACGAACTCTCGGCGCTCTTCGGCGACGACATCGCCTTCCGGGCAGACACCTACACGGTGGACACGACCGGCCTGCCGTTTCTGCGGCTGATGATGAGTCATGTCGGACGCGGATTGCCGGGCTGGGAGCGCGGCATCCGTGCCACCGCCTTTCTGGTCACGGCTCGCGGCCAGGTCGCGACACTGATCCAGTCGCATTGCAGTTCCGCCGGGGTTCTCTCCGATCGGATGGGCTTGGACGAGCAGGTCGGCAAGGCGCTGGCCTACGTCTTCGAACGCTGGGACGGCCGGGGGTTGCCCAAAGGTTCTCGCGGAGAAGATATCCCGGTCGAGATCCACATCGCGCACGTCGCAGACGTCATCGAGGTGCACCTGCGGACGGGTGGGCTCGAGCATGCGAAGCATGTTCTCCGTTCTCGGCGCGGCAGCCAGTTCAGCCCAGCCGTTGCGGCGGTGTTCGATCGTGACGCGGCGGCGATCGTGGACGGGTTGCTCGAAATCGACGTCTGGACCACAGCGTTGGCCCAAGCGCCGGATCGTGATCGAACCCTCACGGTCGAGGAGAGCGACGAATTGCTCGAGGCCATGGCTGATTTCGCCGATCTCAAATGTCCATTCACTCTGGGGCATTCGCGTGGCGTCGCGAATCTGGCGGCCGGAGCAGCTCGGCACCTGGGCATGTCGCCGTCGGACATCACGCTTCTCTACCGTGCCGGGCTAGTGCACGGCCTCGGCAAAATGGGAGTGTCCAACCGGATCTGGGAGAAGAAGGGGCCGCTCACCACGGCCGAATGGGAACGGGTACGGATGTATCCGGATCTCACCGGCCGGATACTGAGCCGAGTCAACGGCTTGGAGTCGGTGGTACCCATCGCGATGAAGCACCGGGAACGGATCGACGGGTCCGGCTTTCCCCGGGGGATCTCCGGCGCGGAGTTGACCGCGCGGGACCGGCTGCTTGCCGCGGCGGAGGCTTATCAGCGACTGCTCGAGCCGCGTCCCGACCGGCCGCCGCTCGATCCTCGCGGCGCTGCCGATCGGTTGCGAAAGGAGGCGCGAGCCGGACGCTTCGACGCCGAGTCGGCCGCGGCCGTGCTTGCGGTGGCCGGTCCGCGGGTCTCGCGGCGGACGCCATGGCCGGCCGGGCTGACCGACCGCGAGGTCGAGATCCTGCGACTGGTCGCGCAGGGCCGATCGAACCGGGAAATCGCCGCCGAACTGTTCATCGCCGAGAAAACGGCACGCAACCACGTCGAACGCGTCTACGCCAAGCTCGGCGTCAACAACCGCACACAGGCCACTCTCGCCGCGATCGACCGGGGTCTGGCGGGATTCCAGGGGAATGCGGCCGTGGGAAATTGAAGCATCCGCTGCGCGCCAGGTCCCGCCGACATCTGGTCAGACATCCGGCGGGACCGACTGCGTGTGCCTTCATCGCCCGGATGCGCTGGGCCGGGACCGCCGGTCCAAGACCCATATCGTGGCCAGCACGAGGCCAACGGCAAACGAGGCGAGCGCGAAGAGGCTGGCGCCGGTGCCTCCGTGGAAGGTGTCGCCGTAGGCGGACATGGCAGGCAGCGTGGCGGTGTACCGGTCGAGATCCAGGTCGCGACCCAGCGCTTCGAACGCGTGGCGGTTGGCTAGGCCGAGACTCATCAGGCGTCCCGGGAAGGCCATCTCGTCGACGGGGACTATGGCGCCACCGAACAGGACCTGAGGGAAGCAGAGCATCGGCAGGGCGAGGGCGGCCTGCGCGGCGTTGGAGACCGCGGCCGAGGCGAGCAATCCGAGGGCCAGTGCCGAGGTCGCCTCGATCACAATCGTCACGAACAGGACGGCGGACACGTCCCATCCAACGGCGGGGAGCCGACCGAGCGCTCGCAGCACACCGAGGAGCACCGCGCTCACTCCAGCCAGCACCGGAAGCAGCGCTGTCATCTTGGACGTCACGTAGGCGCCCACGCTGAGTCCGGCCAGGCGCTCCCGCCGGAAGACGGCCATCTCCCCGACGATCTGGAGCAGGCCGTAGGTAAGGCCGAAGAAGAAGCCCGCGAATGCGATCCAGAACACGATCTGGGCCGGGCCGAGGTCGGCTGCTTCGCTACGCGGATCGAACGCGCCGCGCTTGAACAGCGTCGCCATCATCGCGGTGACCAGCACCGGCGACCCGAGCAGGACCGCCAGGGTCAGCCGGTTGCGAAGGAGAACGTCGATATTGCGTCGTGTGAGCAGCCACCATTGCCGGACCGTGCCCGTGCGCTTCACGTCCGAACGGGTGGCAGGGTCGGGCAGTAGAGCCGAGCCAGGCACTTTCGGCTTCCCACCGCTGTCCGCGAATCGCTTCGCCCAGATCTGAGGGGTGTGCTCACGAGCCAGCCGCTCGTACACCTCGGCGAGATCCTGCACGCCGAAGTAGCGCCGAGCTTCGGCCGGGCTGCCGGTGAAGGCCAGGTGGCCGTCGCGTGCCAGGAATGCCACCCGGTCACACCGGTCGATGCCGGCCGGCTCATGCGTCGTCAGGACGACTGTGACCCCGCGTTGGCTGAGTCGGCGCAGCAGGCGCATCACGTCGGCCGCGGTCGACGGATCGAGCCCGGAGGTGGGTTCATCGAGGAAGAAGAGGTGTGGCCGGGTCAGTAGCTCCACGGCGATACTGGCCCGCTTGCGCTGGCCGCCGGAGAGCGCACGGACCGGCACCTCGGCCCGATCGGCCAGGTCGAGATCACGCATGGTCTCTTCGACCACCCGGTCCGCCTCGGCCGCCGATGTGCCCGCGGGCAGCCGCAGCCGCGCCGCGTAGCGCAGCGTGCGGCGCAGCGGCATCTCGAGGTGGATGATGTCCTCCTGGGGCACGTAGCCGATACGGGAATCGGCGCCGGCTCGGGCCCCTCGAACGACGCCGTCATGCCGAACCTCCCCGGCAGACGGTGGCCGCAGTCCCGCGAGGATCTCCAGCAGTGTGCTCTTTCCTGCTCCACTGCCGCCGGCAATGGCGACCAACTCGCCCGGTTCGATCGACAACGACAGCTCCTGGAGGATCTGCCGCGCCCCGACACGCCGGCTTACGTCGACCGCATCGACTCGCCCGCCGCCCGGCGCTCCAGCTGCGTGATCTGAAGTGCACGTATCGAACCGCTCGACAGGCGGTGATTCGAATGTCCATTCGGTCATGACCGGTGATCTGCGTGATGCCTGAACTCGTTTCGTCATGCCCTGATCATCGGTCCGCCGCCTCCGTGGTCGCATGAGGCGTTTGCCCCAAATCGCGCCCTGGTTTCGGCAGCGGAGAACACCCTTCTTTGGATGCGCTCCGCTCAGCATCCCCGGCGACAAAATCTAACCGGGTGACGCGGCTGACGGCCGTCGGGCCGAAATGATGCCGAGGGTACCGCCGACCTCACCAACGGTGACTCCGAACGATCTGCTTTCGCCGGGAGCAGCCCTCGCCGCTGTGAACCGGTCGTGATTGCCGACGGGCACAAGCTCGTCGCACACAACGTCCGGCGCCTCCTCTCGGCTGTGGCTCGTACACGTGGAGATGATGGCGCGACTCTCTTGGAGACGGCGAAGTGCCTGGACACGGTCCAGCGAGTGCGCCCGAGGGCCGACCTTGCTTCTGGAGTACATTGCGCGCCAGAGGTTTTCACTGACCGACCGATTTGGATTGGCTGAGAATGTTTTTCGATGGGATGCCCGGCGACTGGAAGCCGATGCCGTTGGCGCAGGCGATACAACGCTACGACATCGGCGAGGCGAGCGATGACAGTGTGTACCTGGAGGACCTGTTCGGCGACGAACCCCAGCGCTTCTACGTACACACCGGCGACATCGTGGTCGATGGCCCGCTCGTGCTGGGCAACGGCCCCGGCGAAGACGAGGACACCGTCTACGTCGTCGACGGCAACCTGACTGTCGACGGCCCGGTCAGCTTCCTCAACATGGACATCTACACCTCGCTCTATGTCACCGGTTCGATGAAGGCGCGCGATCTGATCTGCCTATGGGACAGTTGCCTTTTCATCGGCGGCGCGCTGCACGTAGACCAGCTGCTCGCGACAGCGTTGACGGATGCTGGTCACTTGGTCGTGAAGAAGTCGGTCTTCGCTCAGGCGTGGCTGGAGGACTGTGACCGAGGCGCGATCTACTTCGATGATGTCCGTGTGCCCAGGCGGATCGGCGCTTCCGGCAATTCTTACCTCGGCGCCGACCACCCGATCGAAAGCCGGTCCGATACCGTACGCCCCGAATATTTCGGCGAGAGCGGCCAACTCGACATGTTCCGGATACGCGCGGCACTCGTTCAGGGCCTGCCTGTGCTCCGCTGACTTACATTTCGCTTGCCCGGGCAAGCGGGTATTTCGCAGCGAGAATTCGGCGGCCACTGAAACGTCGGCCAAAACGAGACCTCCGGGCCGGTCCCGGGAATAGCTGGAGTATTCGAAAAAGCTCGCGCGGTTGGCCGGGTGGTTCCGGGCCGACCGCGGAGCGGGGGAACTGTGGGAAGCCTGTCAACGGCTCCAGGGCAAGTGTTAGCTAACGTATTGCTGAGCTATTGATACGGCCACGAGCACTGCTTGATCGACAACCCGTGCCAGGTTACGGGCACCTTGACTAAGTTGCAAGTGTGTGCGCTATATTTGCTGCGAGATGGTGCGTCGTATCCATAACTGTGACCTCGGTCCCTGGGCGTTGCGCCGCAGGTGACCTGACAACGGGCGGATGACGGAGACGTCCGACCGGCGAGAACGCCGTTGGCGATCGGTTGCCGATCGCCGTGATTTTCCTGAGCACGTATTCCGGTTGTCGTAACTATGTTGCAAACTCCTAACAATTCGATGTAGGCAACCTTACGGCAATAAAACTGAGCTCCTGAAATCAACGATATCGTCGGAGGTCGAAATGGGCCGAAAGCGTGGCATCGATGGCAGTCGGGACCGGTCGAAACGGTCCGAGATCAGCCCATTCCGTTCTTCCGAAGACTCGGATTCGGGTAACGTTTCCGGGCCGCGCTCCGACGGCAATGGATACGCGCGACTTCCATCCTCCGGCATTCTGCCACTGACCGCGGCCCAGCGGGGCATCTGGTTCGCCCAGCATCTCGCGGAATCGTCGCCGATATCTGTGGCCCAATACGTCGAAATCGTAGGCGAATTGGACGTGGAACTGCTGGCCGAGGCATGCAAAACCGCCGGTCGGGAGTTCGGATCAGGGTATGTGCGCCTGATCGAGGTCGATGGAGAGCCACGTCAGTTCATCGGTCAGGAACGTGGATCCGAGGTGTCGCTGATCGACCTGCGCCGACACGCCGATCCGATTGCGGCTGCCCACGAAATCATGGTTCGGGATTATTCGGCTCCACTCGACCTGCTGCATGACGACCTGATGGTGAGCAGGATCTTCCAGGTCGGCGCGAGCCATTTCTTGTGGTATCAGAGGGCGCACCATATCGCGCTCGACGGATTCGCCGCGGTAACCATGCTGCACCGGATAACCGAGCTGTACAACGCGTGGGTGAAGTCCGAGGAAGCGCCGCCGTGCGCGGCACAGGACTTGGAGGTCGTCGTCGAGCAGGACCTGGCGTACCGGGTCTCGGAGCGTTTCGACAACGACCGCGGCTACTGGTCGGAGCATCTGGCGGGCGCGCCCCCCGTCGTCAGCCTTTCCGGTCGCACGGGCAAGGCCACCATCCATCCGACGCTGATCAGCTCCGAATTACCCCAGGACACAGCACATTTGCTGGAAAGCGTCGTCCTCGGGTACGGGCCGAGCGTGACACCGACCATCGTCGCGGCGTTCGCCGCCTACCTCGCGCGGATGACCGGAAGCGATGAAGTGTTGCTGAGCCTGCCGGTTTCGGGGCGGCATTCCGCCGTGCTGCGCCGTTCCGGTGGAATGGTGGCAAATGTGGTCCCGCTGCGAGTGCGGGTCGCGGGCCGCAGTGTCGGCGAGCTGATCGCCGCTGTGCTGAGCGAGTTGACGAGTGCGCTTCGACGGCAGCGCTACCGCCAAGAGGACATATTCCGCGATATGGGGATCGCGCGCGACGAGGCGGCATCCTTCGGGCCGGCCGTGAACCTGATGATGGTCGACAACGAGGTCGTGCTCGGCCACACGACAGGACGCCTGCACGTTCTCACCTCGGGCCCAACCGCCGACCTCTTCGTCAATATCTATCCGGGCGCGGGCAAGGACAGTACGCACATCGACTTCCAGGGAAATCCGAATGCCTACAGCCCTGCGGAACTCGCCGGTCACCACCGCCGGTTCCTCATGTTCCTGCACGAGTTCCTGGCCGGGGGAGCGGAATTCCCGGTAGACAGGCTGCCGCTGCTCGAGATACAGGAACGGTCAGCGCTGCTGCCGGTGCGGGGGCCGAGCGGGGTCGAAACACGGCTGCTCCCCGACATTTTGAGCGAGAGCGCGCATCGGAATCGTGATGCGTGCGCGATCACCTCGGCCGGGCAGACGATGACCTACGGCGAGCTGGACACCAGATCCTCCCAGCTGGCCCGGCATCTGATAGCTCTGGGTTGTGGACCGGAGGCGGCGGTGGCGATCATGCTGTCCCGCTCGGTCGAATCGGTCGTCGCGACATGGGCGGTCGCGAAATGCGGCGCGGCGTTCGTCCAATTGGACCCCGAGTATCCCGCCAAGCGGATAGACCACATCATCGCAGACAGCGGTGCGACAGTGGCGATCACGATCGATGCCCTGCGCGGGCGGCTCCCGCAAGCGATGCACCATGTGGTTCTCGACGACCCCGCAACCCTGGGCGAATGCGAGGCCGCGAGCGGGCCGATTTCCGACGATGACCGTATCCGCCCCCTACGGCCGTCCAACATCGCCTACATCACCTACACCTCCGGATCCACCGGGAACCCAAAGGGCGTCCAGGTCACCCACACCGGCCTCGCGAATCTCGTTGCCGACCGCGCCGCCACGTATGGCCTCGGCGCGACATCGCGCGTGTCCTACGCACTCTCGCCCAGTTTCGACGCGTCCCTGGAACAGTTTCTGACCTGCTTCGCGAACGGATCCACGCTGGTTGTCGTGCCGCCCGAGGTGACCGGCGGTGAGCCGCTCACGCGACTGCTCGCCGACGAGCACGTGACCCACTTGACGCTGACGCCCACGATGCTGGCGACCGTGGATCCGGGTCCAGCGACCGACTTGCGTGTGGTCGTGGTCGGTGGCGACGTATGCCCACCGCACGTCATCGAGCGGTGGACGGATTCACTGTCCATGTACAACGAATACGGTCCCACCGAAACCACCGTGACCGCCGCCGGCGCCATGCTGGGACCCGGCCGCGCCCACGCGGTCGGCGGCCCCATCCGTGGCGTCTCGGCGATGGTGCTGGACCGAACGCTCCAGCCGGTGCCCAAGGGCACCGCGGGCGAGTTGTATCTCGCCGGTGCGGGATTGGCCCGTGGATACAGCCGGCTGCCCGTCGACACCGCGGCCCGGTTCGTCGCCGATCCGTACGGCGACGCCGGCGAGCGGATGTACCGCACCGGCGATATCGCGCGCTGGACCGGTGACGACGCGGAGATGACGCTGGAACTGATGGGGCGCAGCGATTTCCAGGTCAAGATCCGCGGGTACCGGATCGAACCGGGTGAGATCGACGCCGCGCTCACCACCCACGAGGACGTGGATCTCGCCGTCACGGTGCCGGTACGGAACAATGTAGGTACAACCGTGTTGGCGTCCTATGTCGTCCCGGTCGATGGCCGTCGCATCGATCCGCTCGAACTCCAGCGCTTCGCTCGCGATTCGCTACCGCCGCATATGGTTCCGGCGGTGATCGTCGGGTTGGACAGTCTTCCGGTGAACGCGTTCGGCAAGGTCGATCGCCGCGCTTTGCCGAAGCCCGAATTCGGGACCGCGCCGGCCGGTCGGGCGCCGGCTACGGCTCGGGAGAAGACAGTCGCGAGGTTGTTCGCCGAGGTGCTCGGCGTGCCCCAGGTCGGGGCGGACGACAGCTTCTTCGCACTCGGTGGCGACAGCATTCTGTCGATCCGGCTGGTGGCGTGGGCCAAGGCCGAGGGGCTGAGTTTCTCCACCCAGGACGTGTTCGTGCACAAGACCGTCGCGGGCTTGGCGGCCACGGCGACGGAAGCCGTCGACACCGTCGAGTTGGCCGAGTTGCCCGGCGCCGGCGTCGGCTCGATGCCGTTGTCGCCGATCATGCGGGCAATGCTCGATCGGGGTCACTACGACCGATTCGCGCAGGCCGCGCTCGTGCAGCTGCCCGAGGGGGTCGATCGAGCGGGACTCGTGCGCGCGGTGGGAGCCCTGCTGGACCGCCACGATATGTTGCGCGCCGTGCTGCGCGGCGGCGATTCGGACGATAAGTACGTCGAGGTACTCGATCGGGAAGCCGTTTCCCCGGACGCCGTGCTGGTCGACGTGCGGCTCGATCGACGTGACGCCACCGAAGTCGACCGCCACTTGCAGGAGGCCGCGGATCGATTGGATCCGGGCAACGGTGTGCTCGTGCAGGCCGTCTGGCTTCGGGATCGCGACGGCTCACGACCCGACCTGATGTGGCTGGTGATCCACCACCTCGCCGTCGACGCGGTGTCGTGGCGCATCGTCCTGGCCGACCTCGCGCAGGCCTGGTCGCAGGTGTCCGACGGTGGCGAACCGCATTTCGCCCCGCTCACCACGTCGTTCCGGAGATGGGCGCACGGCCTGGTCGCGCAGGCGCCGGACCGGCGGTCGACGGAGCTCGAACTGTGGAAAGACGTGCTCGAGCGCGGCGATGAGCTGCTCGGAGCGCGCCGCCTGCTGCCGGATCGTGACGTCGGGGCCACGGCGGGCCGGGTCCATCAGCGCATCCCGGCAGCGATCGCCGAGGCCGTTGTCACCACCATTCCGGACCGCTTCCACTGCGGTGCCAACGATCCGCTGCTGGCGGCTCTGGTACTGGCACTGGGTGCGTGGCGACGCAGGCGCGGTACGGCGGCGGACGGAGAGGTGATCTCGCTGGAGGGGCACGGCCGCGAAGAGCGGCCGGTGCCCGGCGCGGATCTCAGCGCCACCGTGGGCTGGTTCACCACCCGCTTCCCGGTCCGGATCGTATGGGACGACATCGATCTCGATGATGCGCTGGCCGGCGGCCCGAGTGCGGGACTGGCGATAAAACAGGTGAAGGAACAGTTGCGTGCGGTGCCCGACAACGGCATCGGCTACCAAATGCTGCGTTGGCTCGATCTTCAGGGGAGTGCCGAGCTCGCAGGCCTGCCCGAACCTCAGATCAGCTTCAACTACCTCGGGCGGGTCGGCGCCGGTGACCGCTCGGGGCCGTGGGCCCCCACCACCGAATTCACCGCACTGACCGCGACGAGCGATCCGGCGATGGCGCTGGCCGCCGTGCTCGACATCAATGCGATCGCCGAGGAAGGCAGCGACGGACTCGAACTAGACGCGACCTGGGAGTTCGCCTCGCAGGTATTGGATGCCGACGACGTCGACGAACTCGCCGGACTGTGGGCTCGAGCCCTGGCGGCGCTGGCGGATCACGTCCGATCCGACACCACACCGGGCTTCACCCCCTCCGACTTTCCGCTCACCGCGGTATCGCAGGACGATATCGACATCTGGTTGCGGGAGTACCCGTCGATGACCGACGTCTGGCCGCTCACCGCCCTGCAGGCCGGGTTGCTGTTCCACACGATCTACGACCGGGACGGCGACGACGGTTACATCGTGCAGGCGGCGCTGACGTTCGCCGGGCCAGTGGATGCGGAGCGGATGCGGCGGGCCGCGCAGGTGCTCATCGACCGCCACGACAGCCTGCGGACCGCGTTCGTCGAGAGTTCCGATGGGCCGCGTCAGATTGTCTTGCGCGACACGAGGTTTCAGTGGAGCGAGTCGAGTGTCGCCGATATCGGCGATCCCGGCCGGCGGGACGAAGCACTCCGGCGACTCGCGAAGGAGGCCGCGGCTCCGTTCGACCCGGCCCACCCGCCGCTGGTGCGATTCCATCTCGTGCACACCGGCGTCGATAACTTCCGGCTGCTGGTCACCAACCACCATCTCGTGCTCGACGGCTGGTCGATGCCTCTGCTGATCCACGAGTTGCTCGCGTTGTACGCCTCCGATGGCGATACCGCCGAACTCGCGCCCCCTCGTTCGTACCGAGAGTATCTGCGGTGGTTGCAAACTCGGGATCGCGACGCCGCGATCGCTGCGTGGCGGAAGATGCTCGCCGGAATCGACAGTCCGACGCGGGTCGCGGGCGCGGCGGACCGGACAGCCACCGCGGACGCCGGTGAGGTCGGCCTGAACCTGGACGCGGCGACCACCGCCGCGATTCTCGATCTGGGTCGCTCGCACGGCGTCACCGCCAACACGGCCTTGCAGGTGGCGTGGGCATTGCTGGTCGCCGCGATGACCGGAAGGTCGGACGTGGTGTTCGGCAATACGCTGTCCCAGCGCCCGCCGCAGCTTCCGGATATCGAGCGCATGGTGGGGCTTCTGGTCAACACGCTGCCCGTCCGGGTCCGGCTCGAACCCGGCGAAACCGTCGGTGACCTGCTCGTCCGTGTGCAATCCGAGCAGGCCGCGATGCTGGATCACCAGTACATCGGTCTGGCGGAGCTGCAACGGGCCATCGGTATCACCGATCTGTTCGACACCGCTACGGTACTCGAGTCCTATCCACTGGGCCGGGAAATGTTGGCGCGTAACCTCTCCGACGCCGGACTGCGGCTCGTCGAGATCGACGCACACGATGCCACGCCTTATCCGCTGAGTTTGCAGGTGACCCCGCCGCAGGCCGGCCGAGACGGGCAACCGGACGCCGACGAGCCCGGCACCTACACGGTGACACTGAAATTCGCCACCGACCGATTCGATGCCGACGATGCGCGCACACTGCTCGAACGATTCGAGCTGCTGCTGAAGCAGATCGTCGGCGATCCCGCCCGGAAGGTCGCCGCGATCTCCTCCTGCCGGGATTCCGAACGTGCGGAGCTGCTTTCGGTAGGCGGCGAGGAGCCTGCCGCGCAGCTCGTGCTGCGCGACATTCTGTGGGGCACGGCGGGGAGGTATCCGGATGCCGTGGCTGTCCGGTGCGGTGGCACCACGTGGACCTATCGTGAGCTGGAGCGTCGCGCCGACGCGTTCGCTCGCGTGTTGGCCGGCCGTGGTGCTCGCGCCGAGTCGATCGTCGCGGTGGCCGTGCCCCGTTCGGCCGAACTGGTCGTCGCGATCTGGGCGGTGGCGAAGACCGGCGCCGCCTTCCTTCCGTTGGATCCTGGCAATCCCGCCGCGCGGATCGGTGAATTGTTGTCCGACTCGGGGACCGGTCTGGGCGTGACGACCAGCGCTGTGGCGCAACAGCTTCCGGATACTGTCGATTGGATGCTGCTGGATGCTCCGGCTTCGGACGCTCACGATGATCTATCCGGTCCGGCCTACACCGACCGGCTGTCCGCCGACCACGCGGCATACGCGATCTATACGTCCGGTTCGACCGGCA
Source organism: Nocardia xishanensis NBRC 101358 (assembly GCF_001613365.1). Classification (GTDB taxonomy): domain Bacteria; phylum Actinomycetota; class Actinomycetes; order Mycobacteriales; family Mycobacteriaceae; genus Nocardia; species Nocardia xishanensis. The sequence continues at coordinate 413,329 of NZ_BDCF01000002.1, read as the reverse complement.
AACCGAAAGCGGTCTACCTCAGCCATCGCGGTCTGGCCGGACTGGTCGCGGCGCACGCCGACGCCTTCGGTGTGGATGCGGATTCGCGCGTGTTGCAGGTCGCGTCGCCGGGCTTCGACGCCTTCCTGTCGGAGTTGCTGTTGGCGCACGGCAGCGGCGCATGTCTGGTCGTGGCGCCGCCGGAGGTGTACGGCGGGGCCGACCTCGAGGAACTGCTTCGGTCCCAGCGGGTTTCGCACGCGATCATCACCCCGTCCGTGCTGAACACGATGGATCCATCTCGCACACCCTCGTTGACAACGCTCGCGGTCGTCGGCGAAGCGACCGGGCCGGACACCGTGTACCGATGGGGCCATGGGCGACGGTTGATGAATCATTACGGACCGACCGAGTGCACGATCTGGGCGACGGGGTCGGATGCCCTCGTGCCCGGCGAGCCGGTGACGATCGGTGGCCCGATCCGCGGTGCGTCCGCGGTGGTTTTCGACACGTGGCTGCGGCCGGTGCCGGTCGGTGTCGCGGGCGAACTCTATGTCGGTGGTCCCGGACTTGCCCGCGGGTACATCGATCGACCGGGCGTGACCGCGTCGCGCTTCGTCGCGGATCCGCGATCCACCCGCGGCGAGCGGATCTACCGCACCGGTGACTCCGTGCGCTGGGTGCGCGGACCCGCCGGGTTGGCACTGGAATACCTGGGCCGCTGCGATCAGCAGGTCAAGATTCACGGCCTGCGGATCGAGCCGGGGGAAATCGATGCCCACATAGCCAGGCACCCGGACGTGGCGAGCGTCGCCACTGTCGCGGTGCAAGGGCCCGCGGGCGAACCGGTTCTGGTGTCCTATGTCAGCTCGGCGCCGGGCTCCGAGGTGGATGTGGCGGCAATCGGTGACGATCTCGCGGCCGGGTTACCCCGCTATATGAATCCCACGGCGATCGTGCGGCTCGAGGAGATGCCGCGCACGCCCACGGGCAAGATCGATCGGAAAGCGTTGCGCCAGCGCGCCTTCGCTGCCGACGCCACGGGCGGCAGAGCGCCGTCCACGCCTACGGAGCAACTCGTGGCGCAACTGTTCGCCGAGGTGCTTCATCTCGACACGGTGTCCGCCGACAGCAACTTCTTCGCGCTCGGCGGGGACAGCATCGTCTCGATGCGACTGGTGGCGCTGGCGAGATCCGCCGGGCTCACGTTCACACCGCGAGATGTGTTCGAAGCCAAGACGGTTGCCGCCCTCGCCGCACTGGCGGGCCGCGATGCGGCTCCGGTGATCATCGAGGAACCCCCGCGACGCCCGACGGCGGATCGCACCTCGGATGATCCGCTCGTCACGCTGACGGCGGAGGACATCGATCGGCTCGAACGGCAGCACCACGGCCTGTCCGGCATATGGCCGTTGTCGCCCATGCAATCCGGGATGTACTTCGACTCGACGTTCGACCCTGATGCCGGGGACAACTACACCGTCCAGACGATGATCGGATTCTCCGGCGCGGTCGACGCCGAGCGCCTGCGACGTGCCGCCCAGGCCGTGGTCGACCGGCACGACATCCTGCGCGCCGCCTTTGTGGAGACGGCGGCAGGGCCGTGCCAGATCGTGCTAGAGCATGCCGAAATCCCGTTCCGGGAAATCGATCTCGCCAGTGGTGGTGATGCGGAATCCCCCGCAGACCCGGAATCCATTGCGGCGGCGGACGCGGCGGCGGGATTCGATCTGTCGGCTCCTCCGCTCCTGCGCTTGACGCTGATCCGTCTCGATGCAGGCTCTTTCCGGCTCCTGGTCACGAATCACCATGTGATCCTCGATGGCTGGTCGATGCCGTTGCTGATGCGAGAACTGCTCGACTACTACGGATCGCCCGCGCATATCGACTCGGCCGGGCCCGCCCCCTCCTACCGCGACTATCTGTCCTGGCTGGCTCGGCAGGACAGTGAAGCCTCCAAAGCCGCGTGGGCGCAGGCTTTTTCGGATGTCGACGCACCGACACGGGTGTCCGGCGAATCCGCTGCGGCGAGCGGCGTATCCGCCGCCGAGATCGCGGTCGAACTCGCGGCGGATCGTTTCGCGGAACTCCGTCGAGTGGCGGCGGAGACGGCCGTCACCATCAATACAGTGGTGGCCGCGGCCTGGGCCTTGAATCTGCGCGTATCGACCGGGGAGACCGACGTGATCTTCGGCGCCGCGGTGTCGGGACGGCCTCCGGAGTTGCCGCTGGTCGATCGCACGCTCGGCATGTTCCTGACCACGATTCCGGTGCGAGTCCCGCTCGAACCCACCATGACGGTGCGCGAATTGCTCACCGGCATTCAGGCGCGGCACGCCCGCATGCTGGAGCATCACCATATCGGCCTACCCGAGATCCACCGCAGCGTAGGTCTTCCCGAACTCTTCGACACCGTCGTCACCTTCCAGTCGTTCCCCGTGGACCGGACAGCGCTACAGGAGCTCGTCGATTCGGCGGGCCTGCGGGTGGACGGACTCAGCGGTGTGGACGCGACGCCGTACCCGCTGAGCCTGGCCGTGGAACCGAAGCAGTCCGAGGACGGCGAGGCGCAGGGGCTGCGGATCGTCCTCCGATTCCACGAGCATGCGTTCGACAGGGACTCGGCGTGCCGCATCCTCGACCGCTTCGTCGAGTTGCTGTGCCGGATCGCCGCGAACGCGGACGTGCGGCTGGGCGAGCTGCCGCTCGACGAGGAACCGGGACCGTCGTGGCCGGTTCGGAGTGCGCAAGCCGCGATTCCGGACACGTTGGACCGAATACTGGCCGCTTCCGCCGCGGCCGAACCCGATGCGATCGCCGTGCGGTGCGGCGGGGCCGCGATGACCTATCGGCAGCTCGACGAGCGATCCGCGCGTCTGGCGCGGATCCTGCTGCGGCACGGCGCCCGGCGGGGACAGGTCGTCGCCTCCGTGCTTCCGCGATCCCTTGCGGCGACGGTCGCCCTGTGGGCCGTGGCCAAGACCGGCGCCGCCCTTCTGCCGATCGATTCGATCCTGCCTTCGGAGCGCATCGGATTTCTGCTGTCGAACTCGAAAACAGCTCTCGGCTTGACCGATACGCCGACCAGGAAGCATCTTCCCGAAGGTGTCGACTGGCTGGTCCTCGACACGGAACAGATGCTCGGCGCCCTGGACTCGGGACCTGCCGCGCCGATCACCGATGCCGAACGCGGCGGGCCGATCCGGCGGGATCAGACCGCGTACCTGAGCTACACCTCCGGATCGACCGGAACGCCCAAGGGCGTTCTCGTCAGCCATCGCGGCCTGGCCGAGATCGTCGCGGCGCAACGGCGACTACTCGGCGTCGACAAGACGTCGGTGGTGTTGCAGGTCGCCTCGCCCAGCTTCGACGCCTCGGTGTTCGAGGTGTTGATGGCGCACGGCTCGCGCGGTCGGCTCGTCGTCTCGCCCGCCGATATCTACGCCGGTCCCGAGCTGGCGAATCTCATCCGGCGAGAAGGCGTTTCGCATGCCATCGTGACCCCTTCGGCGCTGGCGACGGTCCCGTGCGATGGTCTCGACGGGTTGCGCGTGCTGGCGCCGGCCGGTGAGCCGGTCGGGCCGGAACTGGTCGAACGGTGGGCGCCGAATCGCGCCATGGTCAATGTCTACGGGCCGACGGAATGCACTATCTGGGCGACCTCCGGCGACCCGATGGCGCCGGGCGCCGCGATCACGATCGGCAGGCCGATCGGCACGGTCGCGGCGGTGGTCCTGAATACCTGGTTGCGGCCGGTGCCGCCCGGCGTCGCGGGCGAGCTGTACCTGTTCGGCCCGGGCGTGGCCGATGGGTACGTCGCCAGGACGGGATTGACTGCGGCGCGGTTCGTCGCATGTCCGTTCGGGGAGCCGGGCCAGCGCATGTACGCGACCGGTGACATGGTGCGCAGCACCGCCAATGGTGAGATGGAGTTCTTGGGGCGCAACGATTTTCAGGTGAAGGTTCGTGGCACCAGGATCGAGCTGGGCGAGATCGACGCGGTGCTCGGCGCGCGCGCGGATGTGGCATACGCCGTCACCGTGCCGAGGAGCGACGAAGGGCGACCGGTGCTGCTGGTGTCCTATGTGGTGCTCGCACCCGGGGCGGAGGTATCGGGCGAGGAGTTGCGTGCGGCGCTGGCCGAGGCGTTGCCCCGGTACATGGTGCCATCCGCGGTGGTGGTGCTGGACGAGGTGCCGCTGACCCCCAACGGGAAGCTGGATCGCGAGCGGTTGCCCGTACCGGTTGCCGTCGCCCGCGAATTCCGGGCGCCGTCGCCGGGGTTGGAAGAGTTGGTCGCGCGGACATTCGAGCAGGTTCTCGACGTGGACCAGGTGGGAGCCGACGACGACTTCTTCGCGCTTGGCGGCGATTCGCTCAGCGCCTCCCTGGTGGTGGCGCGCATAGGTGCGGCCATGGACGTGCGCGTGCCGGTGCGGTCGGTGTTCGAGGCGCCGACGGTCGCCGAATTGGCCGCGCTCGCGGGAACGCTCAGCGGTGGGAGACGGTTGCCCTTGCTGCCCGGAGCGCACCCCGACCCCGTGCCGCTGTCTCTGGCGCAGCAGCGGATGTGGTTCCTGAACCGACTCGATCCGGACTCTGCGGCATACAACATTCCGGTGATGCTGCGGCTGACGGGACGGCTGGACACCGCGGCGCTGGCGGCCGCACTCGCCGATGTGATGGCACGTCACGAGGTGCTGCGGACGATATATCCGGAAGTCTCCGGCGAGCCGCGGCAGGTCGTTCTCGACGAGCCCGCGGTGCCGGTGGAGCCGGTGCGGGTGCCAGCGGATGCGGTCCCGGATGTGGTCGGAGAGTTCGTGCGGCGCGGATTCGATGTGACGGCCGGAGTCCCGATGCGAGTGGGATTGTTCGAGCTCGACGGTGGCACAGGAGAATTCCTGCTGGTGCTGGTGGTCCACCACATCGCGGGCGACGGTCAGTCGATGGGGCCGCTGGCCCGTGACGTGATGGCGGCTTATGCCGCGCGACTGGCCGGGCGCGCGCCCGAATGGGAGCCGCTCGCCGTGCAATACGCGGATTTCGCGTGGTGGCAACGGCAGATGCTGGGGGCCGAGGACGATCCGGCGTCGTTGATGTCCGCGCAGCTGGAGTTCTGGCGCTCGACGCTCGCGGGCGCACCGGACCGGCTGGAACTGCCCGCGGACCGACCACGCCCGGCGGTCGCGTCGCTGTCGGGAAGCCGGGTGCCGGTGGAGATCGACGCGAGGCTGCACGAGCGGTTGCTCGCGCTCGCACGGTCGCGGGGTTCGTCGCTGTTCATGGTGATGCACGCGGCGCTGGCAACGGTATTGGCCAGGCTCGGTGACAGCGATGACATAGTGATCGGCACCCCGGTCGCTGGTCGCGGTGAGCCCGCTCTGGAAGATCTGGTGGGGATGTTCGTGAACACGCTCGCATTGCGGACCCGGGTGGATACGGGCGAGTCGTTCGCCGAGTTGCTGATTCGCACCCGCGAGACGGACCTGCTCGCGTTCGAGCACGCGGACGTGCCGTTCGAGCGGATCGTCGAGGCGTTGAGCCCGGAGCGATCGGCGGCGCGGCATCCGTTGTTCCAGGTGGCCCTGGCGTTCCAGAACGTGTCGACGGGCGATATGGCGCTGCCCGGCGTCCGGGTTGCCCGAGTGGATGTCGATACCGGGGCGACGCAGTTCGACCTGCAACTGGCGCTGTCCGATTCGATCAGCAATGTCGGTGTGGCGCAAGGTATCTCGGGAACGATGGCCTATGCGACGGATCTGTTCGACGAGGCGACCGCGGCGGCGATCGTCCGGCGGTTGGTGCGGGTGCTGGAAGCCGTCGCCGACGATCCGGCGGTGGTGATCGGGGATATCGACTGGCTGGAGGCCGACGAGCGCTCGGCGCTCACGTCGCGGGTCGGGGCACATACCGTGGCCGCGCTGGAGCCCTCCGGATTGTTACCGGACGTGTTCGCCTCGGCCGTGCGAGACAATGGCGACGGTATCGCCGTCGTCGCGGGGGATGCCACGTTGTCGTACGCGCAGCTGGACGAGCGGTCCAGCCGGCTGGCGAGGGTACTGATCGGCCTCGGCGCCGGACCGGAGCATCCGGTGCTGGTGGCGGCGGCGCGGTCGATGGATTCCGTCGTCGCGTGGTGGGCGGTGGTCAAGACGGGTGCGGCGTACGTACCGGTCGACCCGGGCTATCCCGCGGGCCGGATCGCGCAGATGGTCTCGGATTCCGGTGCGACGCTGGGCATCACGGTGTCGTCGGCACGCGCCGAGGTGCCCGATTCGGTGAACTGGATCGTGCTCGACGACCCGGCCGTCACCGCGCGGATCGAGGCGTCGGCGAGCGGCACGATCGGCGACGAAGAGCGGACGCGGCCGCTGCGGGCCTCGAATGTCGCCTACGTGATCTTCACCTCGGGATCGACCGGGGCGCCGAAGGGCGTCGCCGTCACGCATTCCGGCATCGCCGAATTCGTCTCGGGGTGGCGCGCCCACAGCGAGCTTCGGAACACGTCCAGGGTGCTGCATTTCGCGTCGCCGTCGTTCGACGCCGCATTGATGGAGATCCTGATCGCGGTCAGCCGGGCCGCTGTGCTGGTCGTGGCGCCGACGGGGATCTACGGCGGCGGCGAGCTGGCCGAGCTCCTGCGCGTGCAGCGGGTCACCCACGCCTTCCTGACCCCGGCCGCGCTCGCGTCGGTGGATCCGGCAGGCCTGGACGACTTGCGGCTGGTGATGTCCGGCGGTGAGGAGGTACCGGCAGATCTGGTGAGCCGATGGACCGGCACCGATATCGCGGGCGCGAGGACCTTCCAGGTGCTGTACGGGCCGACGGAGGCCACGATCGCCGCCACGGCGGCAGGTGCGCTGCGACCGGATGACCGGCCGACGATCGGTGCCCCGCTGCCGGGTACTCAGGCGCTGGTCCTGGACACCCGGTTGCAGCCGGTGCCGGTAGGGGTGGCCGGGGAGCTGTATCTGGCGGGCCCTGCGCTGGCGCGTGGTTACCTGAACAGGGCGGCGACGAATGCGGAGCGGTTCGTGGCGCACCCGTTCGGGGAAACGGGACGACGCATGTATCGCACAGGTGACGTGGTTCGCTGGAATGCCGACGGGTCCCTGGAGTTCCTGGGGCGCAACGATTCCCAGGTGAAGATCCGCGGTTACCGTGTGGAGCTCGGCGAGATCGACGCGGTGTTGAGCGCGCGGGCGGATGTGGCATACGCGGTCACCGTGGCGCGGCGGGACGACACCGGTCAGGTGATGTTGGTGTCGTATGCGGTGCCCGAAACCGGGGCCGGCCTGTCGGGTGAACAGTTGCGGGCGTCGCTGGCCGAAGTGCTGCCGTCGTACCTGGTGCCCGCCGCGGTGATGATCCTGGACGCGATTCCGCTGTCGCCGAATGGAAAGCTCGACCGCGCGGCTCTGCCCGCACCCGTCGTACAGGCCAAGCGATTCCGGGCCCCGGAGTCTCCCGTGCAGGAGATAGTGGCCGGCGTATTCGCCGACGTCCTCGGCATCGACGGTCCGGTGGGCGCCGACGACGACTTCTTCGAACTCGGTGGCAACAGCCTGGTGGCCATCCGCCTGGCCGCGCGGATCGGCGCGGCGCTCGACGCGACCATCCTGGCGTCGATGATCTTCGAGGCGCCGACTGTCGCGCGGTTGGCCGCCTACGCCGAATCGCGAGCCGACACCGGTCGGGTGGCGCTGACCGCGCAGCAACGGCCGCAGCGAATTCCGCTGTCGTACGCACAGCAGCGAATGTGGTTCCTGAACCAGCTCGAGCCCGGCTCGGCCGCCTACAGCATTCCGATCGTGCTTCGGCTGTCCGGAGAGCTGAATTTCGACGCCCTGCGCGCGGCCGTCGAGGATGTGCTGAACAGGCACGAGGTACTGCGGACCGTATACCCGTACGGCGCGGGCGAGCCGTCTCAGGTCGTCCTTCCCGCCGCCGGGGCGATCGCGCCGGAGACCGTGATCTCGATAGCGGAACAGGAACTGCCCGAGGCATTGTCGGCGTTCGTCTCGACGGTGTTCGATCTGACGGTCGAGGCGCCGGTGCGGGTCCGGTTGTTCGGGCTCGGGCCGACCGAGTGGGTGCTGGCCGTCGTAGTGCACCACATTTCCTGCGACGGATCGTCGCTCGGCCCGCTGGCGCGGGACATGATGATCGCGTACGCGGCACGCCTGGCCGGGGAGACACCGAACCTGCCGCCGCTGCCGGTGCAGTACGCCGACTACGCGATCTGGCAGCGGACCGTGCTGGGGACCGAAGACGATCCCGACTCGCTGCTACGCGCCCAGATCGACTACTGGACAGCGGAATTGGCGGAACTCCCGGCTCTGCTCGAGCTGCCGACCGATCGACCGCGTCCGCCCGTGCAGACCCACGCCGGCGCGAGCGTACCGATAACCGTCGATCCCGATCTGCACGCGGGATTGCAGCGCGTCGCGCGGGCACACAACACGACGCTGTTCATGGTCTTCCATGCCGGGCTGGCGGCAACGTTGGCCCGGCTGGCCGGCACGGACGATATCGCGATCGGCACTCCGTATGCGGGACGCGGCGAGCCGGAACTAGACGATCTGGTCGGCATGTTCGTCAACACCCTGGTCCTGCGGACCCGATTGACCCAGGGGATGACGTTCAGCCAGCTGCTCGAGCATGTGCGCGGGACCGATCTGGCCGCGTTCGGGCATGCCGATGTTCCGTTCGAGCGGTTGGTGCAGGAGCTGAACCCGGCGCGGTCGCACGCCCACCATCCACTGTTCCAGGTGATGTTGGCGTTCCAGAACATCGGCATGGCCGAGTTCGAACTGCCGGGGCTCTCGGCGTCGGCCGTGACGGCAGACACCGACACCGCACTGTTCGATCTACAGATCTCGGTATCGGATTCCTACGATTCCGCCGGCACCCCGGCCGGCGTCGGCGGTGCGGTGACCTACGCCAGTGACCTCTTCGACGAGACGACGGTGACCATGATCGTCGATCGCCTGCTGCGGTTGCTCGGCGCACTGGTGACCGATCCGGCGCAGCCGGTGCGCGAGGTGGATCTGCTCTCCACTGAGGAACGTGAAGCCGTTCTGACACAGTGGAATTCGACCGATCACAGGCTACCTCTCGACGAGACGCCGCCCTCGGTCTTCGCCGGCTCCGTGCGGGCGTATGCGGATCGGCCCGCGGTGGTGTCCGGCGAACAGTCGCTGACCTATGCGGAATTCTCCTCCCGCGTATACAGATTGGCGCGGTGGCTGATCTCCCGCGGAGTGCGCCCTGAGTCGTTGGTGGCGCTGCGGATGCGGCGTTCACTGGACCAGGTCACCGCCATGTACGCGGTGCACGCCGCCGGTGGCGGGTACGTGCCGGTCGACCCGGATCTTCCGGCCGACCGCATCGCGTACATGCTGTCGGTCGCCGCACCGGTGTTGGAGCTGTCGTCCCTCGATGGTCTCGAGCTGTCCGGGTTCGATGACGCCCCGGTCACCGACGCGGATCGGCTCGCACCGCTGCGACCGCACAACGTCGCCTACCTGCTCTTCACTTCTGGATCGACCGGGCGACCGAAAGGCGTCGCGGTATCCCATTCTTCGATGCTGAACCAGGTGCGGTGGATCAGCGGGCTCTGCGCACTGACTCCGAACGACGTAGTGCTCCATAAGTCCCCGGCCACGTTCGACATGTCGGTGTGGGAGCTGTTCGCGACACTGGCGGTGGGAGCGCGGATGGTGATCGCGCGAGCCGACGGGCATGCCGACCCGGCCTACCTCGCCGAAACCATTGCCGCCCAGCGCGTCACGGTCACCGCGTTCGTGCCGTCGATGCTGGCGGTATTCGTGGACGCGGCGCCCGCGCGGTCGCTGGACTCGGTGCGGACGCTGCTGGTGGGTGGTGAGGCGTTCGGCCCCGAGGTGGTGGCCGCGGTGCGGCGAACAATGCCCGGCGTCGAGTTGCACAATCTGTACGGGCCGACCGAGTTCGCCGTGTGCGCGACCGCGCACCGGGTGACGGAAGCCGACAGCGGGAACATCCCGATGGGCACACCGGTGTGGAACGCGCGGGCATACGTCCTCGACCACCGGTTGCGCCCGGTGCCGCCCGGTGTCGCCGGGGAGCTGTACTTGGCGGGCGCCCAGCTCGCGCGCGGCTATAGGTCACGTCCGGGCCTCACCGCGGAACGGTTCGTGCCCGACCCGTACGGCGATGGCAGTCGCCTGTACCGCACCGGCGACTTGGTGCGCTGGCGGCACACCGGCGGGTTGGAATACCTGGGCCGCACCGATTTCCAGGTGAAGCTGCGCGGCCTGCGTATCGAACTGGGTGAAATCGAGGCAGTACTGGCCGAGTATCCCGGCATTGCCAGGGCGATCGCTGTGGTGCGCTCCACCGGTGCGGTGGAGCACCTGGTCGGCTACCTGGTACCCGCCGCGGGCGCCACGGTCGAGGCCGCGGCGGTCTTGGCGCACGCGGCGACCGAACTGCCCGAATACATGATGCCCACCACGGTCGTGGTGCTCGACACGATGCCACTCACCCCGTCGGGCAAGCTGGACCTCACGCGGCTACCTGAGCCGGTGCTGGCGGTAGGAGAGTTCAGGGAGCCTTCGTCGTGGCTGGAAGAGGCGGTCGCACGAATCTTCGGAGCGGTGCTCGGCGTGGATCGGGTGGGCGCCGACGACGACTTCTACGCCTTGGGTGGCAACTCGCTGAAGTCGGTACAGGTGGTGAACGAGTTGCGGAAAGAACTCGGCTACGAGGTTCCGATCGCCTGGATGTTGTCGGACCCCTGCCCGGCCGACCTGGCGAACCGGATCAAGTCCGGAATGTGCTCGGATGACGCCGTCGACCGGACCGATCACGGCTTCGACGTGCTGCTTCCGATTCGGACGGGCGGCGAGCGGCCGCCACTGTTCTGCATCCATCCGGCGGCGGGCCTGTCGTGGTGTTACCGCACGCTCGACCGGTACCTCTCCGACGGCCGGCCGATCTACGGACTTCAGGCGCCCCAAATCGGCGGTGAGGTCCCTGGTCCGACCTCGATCGAAGAAATGGCTCGACGCTACTTCGAGGAGATTCGCACGGTTCAGCCGCACGGCCCCTATCACCTCCTCGGCTGGTCGCTGGGTGGTGTGATCGCCCATGCCGTTGCAGTCGAGATGCGCGCAGCCGGTGAACAGGTCGCGCTACTGGCGCTGTTGGACGCCGAGGCGGACGGTGTGGAGGAGCCTGCATTCCCCGCCGTCACCGCCGGAGAACTGATCAGCAATCTCGGCCCGGTCCTCGGCGTCGATTTCGTGAGCGCCGATGCGACCGCCGAGGAAGCCGCCGAGCTGATCGAACGGCATCTGGGCAGCAGCCTCGGTATCGACGCCGCACGGATCGAGCGCCTGACCGATGCCTACAACCAGGCGATCCGTGCGGTCAGTGTGTGGCGGCCCGCGGTCTTGGACACCGACATGCTCTATTTCACCGCGACGCGGGAAAGGCGATCCGACGCCGCGGGTCACGAGGGATGGGCACCGGTGGTGCGCGGGCAGATCTCGGCTTTCGACATCGATGCGACCCACCTCGCGATGACCGAACCCGGTGCGATGGCGCAGATCGCCCGGATTATCGACGCGCGACTGGAGTGATGGCCGCGTTCAATTCGGCGAGGAGGCAGGTGCCTCGGATCCCTCGGTTCGGGCGCCCTCTTGCGGCAGGGGCGTGGTGAAGCCGACCAGCGCCCCGATCGACGCCCCGAGCGCCCCGCCGAGCAGGGCGGCGGGTATGGCGACGACGGTGGCGCCGACGGCCGCGCCGAGGAGCGGGCCGACAACAAGGCCGGTAGGCAGGAACGGGATGCCGACGAGGAACCCGGCGGCCGCGCCCGCCAATGCGGCGGCTACCGCGACCGGCGCGGACACTCCCGCGGCGATGCCCGCACCGATGGCCGCACCGCTGGCCGCACCGACGCCCGCTTCGACGGCGACGACGGTGCATCGGCGGGGATCTATGGGGATTTGCGCGCAGAACTCCTCGATCTGCCGCTGATCCACGAGCGGCGGCGAGTCCGGTCCGGCTACCGTCACGAGTCCGGTGCGACCGTCGGCGACCGCCTTCGCCAGGGCGCCATCGACGCGGCCCGTGTCCGCCGCCGATGTGGTGTCGACCGGCGACTGCGCGACCAGAACGAGGAGGATCGGCGACGGGGAGGAATCTTGCCCCTGTTCGTGGCGCGATAGCCGTTCCGCTGTCGTCGGTGGCGTGGCAGGCGCCTGTGCCGCGTTGTGCGGGGATGCGTTGGCTACTCCTGTGCCGAGCAGGACCGCAAGCGGCAACATGCTCGCAATCAATATCGGACGTGACCGCCTACGACCGGTTTCCGGCATTCCCGCCTCCTGGACGTCTACCTCTGAGCGCTTCCGGACCTCGAATGTGTCGCACGTTGCGGCGCAGACAGCTTAAGCGGCCTGTGCGGCAGAGCCCGGGAGAACCGCCGCGTCATCGGCATATTTGGCAAATCTGTGGCTATGTGCCAGGTGGTGCGCGATACGCGCGGCCCCGCGGGTGGGTGTGGTCGAAAATCGATGTGGGCGGCCGGCGGCGTCCCTGCTCACCGCCTGAACGGCAACCGAGCGAACCGTGCGTCGCCAGAGATAATGCCGCATGGGATTTTTCAAGCCGACATGCCCGGTGGGGGAGATCGAGCGGCTGTGGGTCGAGGAGATGTTGAGCTGGTGCGCAACACAATTCGGACCAAGGACGCTGCGAACACCGGTGATTCTGCCGACTTCGGATTTCTTTCCCGACGCGTACTCCGGCACCGAGCCGGAGGTCCGGTCCTTGGTCGAGCGCGTGAGCGGGTACATGGGTGTCCGTCGGGATCGCGTCGTCGTGGAGGTCGACACGGACGGCGATGTGCTGCCGGACGATGCCACGTTTCTGGAGGGTTCTTCGCTGGGGGAGGCGGGACACTACCGCTTGGAGCGCGGCCGTGCGGTGGTGTCGCTGTCGATGTCGCAGATGCGCTCGCCGGTCGCGTTGGTGGCGACCGTCGCCCATGAGCTGGCGCACGAACGGCTGCTCGGCGAGGACCGCATCGCGCCCGATCGGCACGATGGCGAGCAGCTCACCGATCTGGTCACCGTGTACCTGGGGCTCGGCGTCTTCAATGCCAATGCGGCGTTCCAGTTCTCCCAGAGCCGCCACGGCTGGCGATCCGAGCGGCTCGGCTATCTCTCGCAGCCGATGTTCGGGTACGCGCTCGCCTGCTGGAGCGTGATGCGCGGCGATCCCAGGCCGCTGTGGGCCAAGCACCTCGACACCAACCCCCGCGTCTATATGAAGCAGGGCCTCAAATACTTGCGAGCCAACCCCGACCGAGTCGTCTGCCCGCCCAGGATCGGGATGCCGGATTGACGAACCATCGGCTGACCCGCCGCAATTCCATGGCCCGTGTCCACGGTCGGTTGACCTGCCGTATTCCGACCGGTCGGCCGCGTATGTAGTAGGCGGCGCCGAGAGGACGGTCATTTCTTGTGGTGGCAGGGTCCTCAGTTCCCAGCGGTGGTCCTGATGCCGACGGTGGCCTGCAGGGCGGCTCTGGTCGGTGTGGGTTCGATACCGAATTTCTCGGTCGCGGCGGTGGAGTCGACCACGAACGGGCGGTCGAATTGGTAGCGCAACTCCCGTATTTCACGGGCGTCGGCATTGAACAGGCCGGCGGCCCACAGCATTGCCGAGGGCATGCGGCGGACTCGTGCCGGGGATGTGCCGGTGAGGTTGGCGGTCAGGTCGGCGAGTGCGCGGACCGATATCGGAGCGGCGGTGGGCGCGTGCCATGCTCTGCCCCAGGCTGTTTCGTCATCGGCGACGGCGGCGAGGGTGCGTGCCATGTCGTCGATGGCTGTCCAGCTGTGCGGAGCGTCGGGGTCGCCCGGGAACAGCGCGGTCTTGCCCGCGGTGACGGCGGGCAGGACCACTGCGGTGAAGGCCGAGTTGGCTCCGGCTCCCAGGTAGTCGGAGCCACGCACTTCCGCGGTGCGAATGCGGCCGTCTCGATGCGCGGCCAAGGCCTCGTTCCAGAGATCGGCGCGCACCTGCCCCTTGGTGGAGTTGGGGCGCAGTGGATGGGATTCGCCGACCGGGCCATCGAATTCGCCGTAGCCATAAAGGTTTCCGACGGTGAGCAGAAGCGCGCCGGAGGCTGCGGCAGCGTTGATCGCGGCGTGGATGAGCGGCGGGAATCCGGTGGCCCACTGGGTGTATGCGAGCCCGGCGCAGTGATGGAGCGCTCTCGCCCCCGCACACTGGGCGGTGAGGGCCTCGGTGTCGGTGGCGTCGACTCGGATGCGTGCGATACGCGGATGCTCGGGTCCCGATCCGCTGCGAGTGAGCAGGCGAACGTCGTCGCCCCGCTCGGCCAGCAGGGTTGCGGTGGCCGATCCGACGGGTCCGGCTCCGACGACGACGTGCAGGGGCATGGCGATCCTCGATCCTGTCAGGCGTTCCGTTTCGAGAACAGCGTTCTCGCGACGCTTTTCACGCTAGATGTCGAGGTAGAAGCTGTCAAGAACAGAGTTCTCTAAATGGCCGACTGTTCTCGTTTTGGTTCCGCGTTCGCTACAGTGGCGGGTATGTCCGCCCCTACGCTGCGAGCCCGTGTCCGCGCGGAAATGATCCAGGAGATCAAGGTCGTCGCGCGCCGACGGCTTGCCGTGGACGGGGCCAATCTCTCGCTGCGCGGGGTCGCGCGCGATATGGGTATCGCCGCTTCGGCGCTCTACCGGTACTTCCCAAGCCGCGACGACTTGCTCACCGCCCTTATCCTGGAAGGCTATGAATCCCTCGGCGCCGCAGCCACTTCCGCTGCGGCGGCGGTATCGGAGGGCGACTACCGCGGCCGATGGCTCGCCGTCTGCACCGCTGTTCGTGACTGGGCGCTGGCTCACCCGACCGAATACGGCCTGCTCTATGGCAGCCCGGTGCCCGGCTACAGTGCCCCGCGAGACACCATCCGCCCCGCCTCGACCGTCGTTCTCCTGCTCTCCGACATCGCCACGGCCGCGACGGCCGCGGGACGCATCGACCCTCCGCCCCTGCCAACTCTTCTTCCCGCACCCGTCCGCGCGGATCTCCGTGTGCTGATCGACCAACGAACAGAGGCCGAACACCTCACCGCCGACCTCCCCGAAGACACGCTCGCCCGCGTACTCACCGGTTGGACACAGCTTTTCGGCCTCGTCAGCTTCGAGATCTTCGGACGCCTCGAAGGCACCATCGAAGCCAGGGCCGACTACTTCGATCACCAGATGAACCTCATGGCCGACCTCGTCGGACTGCCGAACGCCTAGAACGCCCGGCGACCCGGTCCACCTGACGACAAGCCGACTCGCACAACGGGCCGCCGATCCGCCTCTGCACTGGAGCTGGGAAACGGCCTGCTCAAGGGCGCTGCGAGGTGTTTACTGGCGGGGAGCGGTTCGTCCATTCTTCGATGGCGATGCGAGGTGTGTATGCCGGTATGGCGACTTCGCGAATTTCGCGATGACGATCTGGACCAGGCGATTCAGGTCTGGGAGCAGAGCCGTATGGCCACCGCGGGTGAGCCGGTGTTCGCGTTGGCCGAGGTGCTCGCGTCCGCCCGCGCGGGGCAGCCCGCGGTGGTGGCCGAGGTCGGCGAAGAGATGGTCGGAATGGCGGTCGCGCGGATCCAGGGCGAGCGTGCGTGGGTTCTGCTGGTGGCGCTGGCTGCGCAGTGGCGTCGGCGCGGTATCGGCAGTGCGTTGCTGACCGAGCTGGAGAGGCGGCTGCGCTCGAACGGGGTGCGGCGAATCTGCGCGCTCGTTCCCGAGGGCGCCACCGGGTCGGTCGCGTTCGAGAACTCCGGCTACCTACGCAGGACCGGTCTCGTCTACTACGAGCTGGTCGAACCGCTGGCGCCGGCGCAGTCCAGTTTGCTGGCCGAGCTGGGCGGTCGGCTGTTGCCCGCTGGGTTGTGGCAGTCGATGGCGGGGATGGACCGGGAGAAAGAGATCATCGAACGGCGGATCGTGTTGCCGTTGGCGAACCCGGACGTCGCCGAGCGTTATCGGGTTCGGCCACCCAAGAGCGTGATCTTGTTCGGGCCGCCGGGTACCGGGAAGACCAGTTTCGCGAAAGCGGTCGCCTCACGGCTGGGCTGGCCGTTCGTGGAGTTGTTTCCGTCTCGGTTGGCTGCCGCGGCGAGCGGCGGGCTCGCGGCGTCTCTGCGTGAGGTGTTCGCTGACTTGGCCGAGCTCGATGAACTGCTGTTGTTCATCGACGAGGTCGAGGAGATCGCCGGTGCGCGCGTAGGGACGGCGACCAGTCCGGCGCATGGCGTGACGAACGAGCTGCTCAAACTGATTCCGGTATTCCGAGAGGATTACAGCCGGTTGCTGATTTGCGCGACCAACTCCGTTCGTTCCCTGGATTCGGCGTTCCTGCGGCCGGGCCGCTTCGACTACGTGATCCCGGTCGGTCCGCCCGACGAGCCCGCACGCACAGAGATCTGGCGGCGCTATCTTGGCCCCGCGGCCGAGACGATCGACCTTGACCACTTGGTGCAGGCCACAGCCCACTTCACCCCCGCTGACATCGAGTACGCCGCCCGCACCGGGGCCCAGTCGGCGTTCGAACGCGCGATGCGCGAGGAAACGAGCGGACCAGCCGACCTCGAGGACTACCTCACCGCCGTCGCCAACACCCGCCTGACACTGACACCGGAGATTCTGACAGCGTTCGAGCAAGACCAGACAAACTACACACGACTGTGAGACATGGTCGTCCGCCGCGGATGTCGCGACGCGGCCGGACAGTTACTTGGTGAAGCCGCACCGATCACCTCCTCGCGGCTCTCGCGCCCCGGCACTGCCGAGGCGGCGAAATGAGCGAGGCCGCCGGGCATGAGTGACGTTAGGCCACGGACTTCGAGCCGATGTGCTCCTCCGGCCGTTGTCCACCGAACCGCACGATGGAAGCTGCGCTCGCTGGATGAGCGAGAAGCGAATGGAGGAGCCGTGGACACAGTCGAAGAAGCCCCGTTGGCGACTCGGATCGCCACAATGTTCAACCGTCATGCGGTTGTCGGCGCCGCCGTCGGTGTCGTGCGTGGCGGGCGGATGGAGTTCGCGGGCCACGGTTCGGCGGACATCGCCACGCATCGACCGATCACCGAGGACACGATCTTCCGGATCGCCTCGATCTCGAAGACGTTCACCGCCATCGCGGTGATGCAGTTGTGGGAACGAGGTCTCATCGATCTCGACGATCCGGCGAACGACCACCTGCGTGCCTATCGCCTGATTCCCGACGACCCGGCGTTCGGTCCGGTGACGATTCGCCATTTGCTGACCCATACATCCGGCGTCGGGGAGACGGCCCATCCCTCGCGCGTCCTCGGACCCGATTTCGGCGAAAGCGTCGCACCGGGCGCCCCGGTTCCGCCGCTGAGCGTGTACTACCGGCGCGGGCTGCGAGTCGGCGCCGAACCAGGCACACGATGGACCTACACCAACCACGGCTTCGCCACCCTCGGTCAGATCGTCGCCGACGTCACCGGCACCGCACTGGCCGACCATTTGCGCGAGCACGTCTTCCTGCCGTTGGGCATGACCGCGACGAGCCTCACGCCCCCTGACCAGGCACTGTGCCGCGCCACCGGATACACGCTCCGAGCACACGGCCCCGAAGCGGTCACGCACCGCGAGATGATCACCGCGGGCGCGGCCTCGATCTACTCCACGCCGCGTGACATGGGCCGGTATCTGTCCGCACTGCTCGACGGTGGCCGCAACGAGTACGGGGCGGTCCTGCACCCCGACACGCTGACACTGATGTTCGCGCCGCAGTACCAGCCCGATCCCCGCGTGCCGGGCATGGGTTTCGGGTTCTTCCGCGGGTCCGCGGGAGGTCATCGCGTGATCGAGCATCAAGGCATCCTGCCCGGGTTCAATTCCCAGATATGGCTGGCGCCGGACGACCGGCTGGGCCTCATGGCCCTCGTCACCGGTGGCCGCCAGGCCATGCTCTGGCTACCCGCCGAGACCGCGACGCTGATGCACGGACTGCTCGGCGTCGCCGAGCCTGCGATTCGCGACGATGTCGCCCACCACCCCGAGATCTGGTCCGAGATCTGCGGCTACTATCCGATGTCCGGATCGCTCACCGATGTTCGCGCGCGGTCGATGGTGGGAGCCGGAGTCGAGGTGCGGATCAGCGGTGGCCTGCCGGTCCTGCGGGTGCTGACCCCGATTCCCGCTCTGCTACGCGGACTGCGGTTGCATCCCGACGATCCGGATGATCCCTTCGTCTTCCGCATCGACCTGACTCGGTGGGGGCTCGGCACCGGCAGGATCGTGTTCGGCCACGACGTCGGCACCGGCGGGATGGCGATGCACTTCGATCTGATTCCGATGACGCTGCGGAAGTCCGGGTGGTTGTCGGCGGCGCGCCGGCGGCGGATGCCGCGATGATCAGGATCGATGGTGCGCGGCGACCTGGTGGCTGTGGCGGACAGGACTCACGGCCCGGAATCGGCGAGGACACCGGTATCAGCCGGGGTGTTCTTCGCCGCGTCGATGCGGCGGCGTAGGTTGGCGAACTGCCGTGCCTGCATGATCAGGTGAGCGGGCTGACCGACGAGAAAGTCGACGACCGCCATCAGCGGACGCGGTGCGTTTCGACCGACCGTGCGCACGACCAAGCGAGTGCGCCCACCGGGCAGCTCGGTGAGGTGAAAGCCCCACACGCCTTGGCTGAACATCCGGGGGAGTGGTCCGCGCGGCTCGAAAGGGTGGCCGGTGGGCAACGCGAGATCGCTGCGCAGCACCAGCGTCGTCGGGCGATCGGCGATCGCCACCGTGAAATAGGCACGTCCGCCAACCGTCGCGTTGATTCGGTCACCTACGCGCAGTTCCTGCCATTCCGGCACGATCCGCGTCGAACTCGGCCTGCCACCGTTGTCGAGACGATCCCAGCTGTACCAGCCTGCACGGTCGACGCCCATCTGAACCAGCCAGGGCCAGACCGCCTCCGGGGGCCCCTCGAGCGTCGTCGCCATGGTGGATCGACCCGTGGCATCGGGCACCAGCATGTCACCGGGATACTCGGCGGCCGCCTCCGCCGCGTTGGCGCCCCATCGCAACATCCGACGCCGCAACGTCAACGCCGCTGCGCCCGTGGCCAACACAGGAACGATCCATCGCATGACCTTGCCACCTGTCGGGAATCCGGTCTTGCCGTCAGCTCTCCAAGCCACGACGCTACGACCGCTACCGCCCGCCTCGACAGTGCCGAACCGCCATCCCGGGAAGGACCTTCGTCGCACCACACCGATCGGCGCGAGCTCGCGGATGCCCTCGCTGCTTCGATGCGGGCGGAATCGTTGCGGTGCCGCCCGCACTGGTCGTCACGGCCGAGGACCCGATCCGCGACGATGCCGAGGCGTACGCCGCGGCTGGAGGCGGAAGGTGTCCCGGTCACCGTCATCCGCTACCACGAGGTTTTTCACGGCTTCTCGACCGAGGCCGGTGTGTTGGCCCAGACCGGCCGGTACGCCGATGGCCGGTACCGGCCGGTCGGGGGGCATCTGCTGGCCACCGCCATCGAGGAGGCCGGGACCTGTCCTCGGTCAGCGGCGTCCCGGCCGACAGCTTCTATCGTCTGCTGTCGGCCTGACGGTCCCGCCTCACTTCAGGTGCCGGGCGAAGAACCGGTTCGCCTCCTCGCCTGCGTACTGCGGGACGCCGGTGTGCCCGCCCATATTGGCGTGCAGCGTTTTCTCCTTGGAGCCGAAGGCGTCGAACAGGTCCAGCGCCATTTGCCGGCCGTTTCCTTCGTCGTCCCACTGCAGCAGGACATGCAGCGGAATGGTGACCTGACGGGCCTCGTCGAACATGGTGCGGGGCACGAAACTCCCGGCGAACAGAACGGCGGCCGAGATGCGCGGCTCGACCACCGCCAGCCGGGTGCCGACGGAGATCACCCCTCCCGAATACCCGACCGGGCCGCCGATCTCCGGCAGCGCGAGAAGGGCGTCCAGGGCGGCCCGCCATTCCGGGACCGCCTTGTCGACCAGCGGGAGGACGAGCCGGTCGACGATCTCGTCGGTGACCGGCTCGCCGGCCTCCACCGCCCGGCGCAAGTCGGCGCGGGCCTGCTCGGCGGTGGCGGACCGGGGCCGCTCACCGCTGCCGGGGCCCTCGATGGTGGCCGCGGCGAAGCCCTCCGCCGCGGCGTGCCGGGCCCGAGCCACCAATCGCGGGTACATCATGTGTAGTCCGCCGGGGTGGCCCATCAGGATCAGCGGTGTTGGTGTGGATGCGGATCCGGGTGTCCACAGGATGCCAGGGATCTCGCCGAGGGTGAATTCGCGTTCCAGGACGCCGTCGTCGAGGCGCTGTTCGGAAGTGAATTGCATGGTCGTGCCTTTCGGGAGTGCTCTCGAGCGGCGCTCCCGGACGACCTATCGCCCGACCGTGACCCCGGAGGGGAGCACCCATGTCGATACTGCGTTCACGGGTACCACCTCCTTCTTCTCTGGCACGGCTTTCGGAAGGCTAGCAGTGGTTGTCGTGGTCCGCCAACGGGTTTTCCACGCCGCGCCGCTGTCCATCGGCTGCGGTCTTCAGGAGTTCGGCTCGGCGGGTGTCTGCACGGCTATCTCGCCACCCAGTTCGTAGCCGCCACTCAGTTGCAGTCCGTCACCGCTCCAGAACCGACCGGGGTCATACCAGTTGGGGCTTCGCTGTTGCGTCAGCAGTCCCATCGATTGGTAGGTCGCGGCCACGATCTCCGCGCAGTACGCGCTTTCCAGCTCCTGGGCGGCCGCTCGGCTCGATCGGCGTAGCGGGAGCCGTACTCGGCCGCGTAGCCACCGTCCGGCGAGACCGGCAGTAGAAGGGAAGGGGGTTCCGTCGAGTCGGGCGATGGTGCGCAGCAAGCTGTCTTCCATCTCTTTGGTTGCCGGGCGGTTCAATTGGCGCAACCACGCCTGCTGACCGTAGCGGTGTGCCCATACAAGTACCGCGTCGCCGAGGTTGTGCAACTGGACGCCGCGGTGCGCGACTCCCGTCCACATGTCGGGCAGTGATCGGCCGAGCTCCGCGTGCCAGATCAGCGCGGGCAGATCGTCGAGCACCACCGACATACCGACATGGTTCACGGGACTGTTCGTAGTCATCCGAATCGCACGGTCGGCTGCCGAATGGCCACGGAACAGCCAGATGTCGCCGGTTCTGGTGATCTCGAGCGCTCGATCGAGACTGATGCTCGTACCCGTCATGGACGTAGCCTATGCGGTATGAGGTGGTGGAAAGCAGTGGGATTGGCGGGTGCGGCCGGTGTGGTCGCGACCGGTGTGGTGATCGTGCGCGCTGAGCGCCGTCGCCGTGCCTACACGCCGGACCAGGTCCGCGAACAACTGCACATGCGATTCGCTCAGGCGGCCGCGTCCGAAGCGGCCGCCGAAACCGCCGCGCCAGTACCTCGGGACGCCGTCGGCATCCGCGAGCGCATCCGCCGTCTGTTTTCGTAGGCCGGCGTCAGCGGGCGACCACGTCCTCGCCGAGGAATCCGCCCGACTGGTGCCGCCACAGCTGCGCGTATGTTCCTTGCGCGCACAGCAACTCCTCGTGCGTCCCCTCTTCGACGACTCGCCCCTGGTCGAGCACCACCAGCCGGTCCATCCCGGCCACAGTGCTGAGCCGGTGCGCGACGACCAGCGCCGTACGTCCTTCCATCAGCTCCCAGAGCGCTTGCTGCACAAGCAATTCGCTTTCCGAGTCGAGGGCGCTGGTGGCCTCGTCGAGGAGCAGGATGGGCGCGTCCCGCAGGATGGCCCTGGCCAGCGCGACCCGCTGGCGCTGGCCGCCGGACAATTTCACGCCGCGCTCGCCGATGAGCGTTTCCATACCCCGCGGCAGCGCGTCCGCGAACTCGGTGACGTGCGCGGCCTCGGCGGCCCGCAGGATCTCCTCGTCCGTGGCGTCCGGGCGCGCGAACCGGATGTTCTCGCTCAGTGTCCGGTGAAACATGGCCGGATCCTGCGGCACGCAGGCGATCAGACTGCGCAGATCCGCCTGCCGCAGCCGGGCGATGTCCTGCCCACCGATGCGTATCGTTCC
The DNA here is from genome assembly GCF_001613365.1 of Nocardia xishanensis NBRC 101358. GTDB lineage: Bacteria > Actinomycetota > Actinomycetes > Mycobacteriales > Mycobacteriaceae > Nocardia > Nocardia xishanensis. Next base: position 391,226 of record NZ_BDCF01000002.1, on the reverse strand, counting down.
GGATTGGATATCCATCAACCGCAGCAGCAGTTGGGTGATGGTGGTCTTGCCGCCACCGGATCGTCCGACCAGCCCTACCTTGGCGCCGCTCGGCACGTGCAGATCCAATCCATCGAACAGCTGCCGCGCACCAGCGTGCGTGAAGTTCACTCTCTCGAACCGCACGTCGAAGCCCTTGGGCCGCAGTGGTTCCGGATGCTCGATATCGAGCACCTTCGGTTCGTCGAGCAGCAGTTCGGTGAACTGGGCCGCTTCGGTGAGCACTGTCTCCAACCGTCGGTAGATCTGGTTGAACCGGAACATGATCCCGGTGGCGTTGAAGTAGTAGGTGAATGCCACCACAATGGCCTCCACTCCCGCGTTCCCGCCGCTCAGGCCGAGCGCGATCAGCAGGCCCATCACGTTGGTGAGCACCAACAGCGGCGCTACCAGCGTATCTATCCGCAAGTTCGCGTAATCCCAGGAGCGCAACGACTTTCGCCGTGACGAGGCGACCCGCCGTCGATGCTCGGCCGCCTCCTGCGGTTCGGCGGCGAAAGCGCGCACCACCTGCATATTGGCCAGGCTGTCGGCCACGTGCCCGGAAACCTGCGCAATGGCGGCCTCCCGGTCGTCGACAAGCTTCTGGCGGCGCTGGATCAAGGGCATGATGACCAGCGCGGTCACCACGATCATCCCCATCAGCACGACGACGAGCACGGGGTTGTAGCGCCACAACACAGCCGAGGCGAACACCAGCGGCACCAGTGTCGCCAGGACCTCGAAGGCGAGGGTGTCCACGAACTGTTCGAACCGAGACGCGAAGCTGAGCGAGCGCTTCGTCAGCGAACCGGCGAAGTTGTTGTGAAAGAACGCCGCGTCCTTGGCGAGCAGCTGATCCATGGCGAGCACGTACAGGTGCTCGATACCGTAGGCGTCGACTCGGTTCAGACAGTGAATCCCGATGCGCCACAGCAATTCCGCGAGCAGCAGGGCGCCACCGAAGGCGAGGATGTACCAAGCAAGGGCCCCGAAACTCGTATCCCCGGTCACCGCGACCCGGCCGACCACCATGGCGACGATCAGCGGTGCGATGTACAGGTTGCAGATATTGCCGAGTGCAGGCGCCAGCAGCGCCGGAATGGCCATGGCCTTGCGAGAGGCCATTTCGCGGCCGTAAAAACGCAGCACCAGCTCGACCGCCGTTGCACGTGAACTCATGCTCCCCCTCGCGTCTGGAATCGACGAGCAATGCAGGTGAGCAATGATCCCGTATCCAGGGGGATTACCGCCAGCGAATATCCGCCGACGGCGAGCTGTGCCCAGCTCTGGAAACTCTCGGGGCCAGTCGAGGCCCGCAAGCCCGCCGTGCGTGAGCGTGGTTCACGCGATGGGTCTGCATTTCGATGTGGACACGATATCGATGACTGTCACTTGGGCTCACCGCGCCCGGCACACACTCGAACGGGCGCAAAAGATCTTGTGATCACCTTTCATGCTTGGACACCTGTATTGGTTTTCTGACTCGAAAGGAATTGCGACATGAGTGCTCTGGGCACCCCACTGAAGAAGATCGTCGCCATCGGCGCGATCGTCGGTGGCGCAGGCATGGCATACGCCGGCCCAGCTTCCGCCGCCACCGATCAGGAATGGGACAGCCTCGCCGCGTGTGAGTCGGGTGGTAATTGGAGCAGCAACACCGGAAACGGTTTTCACGGCGGCCTGCAGTTCGCGCCGGGCACATGGGCCGCATATGGCGGCGCCGCGTTTGGGCGGACCGCCGACCAAGCCACCCGTGAGCAGCAGATCGCCGTCGCCGAGCAGGTACTCGCCGCTGAGGGCTGGGGTCCTTGGGCGGGTTGTTCGGGACCGCTCGGCCGTTTCCGGTGAGACCGTAGAGCCATCCAACGGTTAGCCGTGACACTGTCATAGTCGCGGTCGAGCGCACGGATCACGGCGCCAGAACAGCTAGCCGCTGCTCTCGGCGCGCAGTTCCGCCCGGATTTCGGCCTTGAGCACCTTGCCGATTTTCGAGCGGGGAAGGTCGGGCCAGATCTCGACTTGCTTCGGGGTTTTGACGGCGCCGAGTCGTTCCTTGGTGAATTCGCGGAGTTCGGCGGCCGTGGCGGTGCGGCCGGGGTGGATTTGGACGACGGCTGTGACACGTTCGCCCCATTTGTCGTCGGGAAGGCCGATCACGGCGCAGTCCTGGACGGCGGGATGGGTGAGCAGAGTTTGTTCGACTTCGGCGGAATAGACGTTGAAACCGCCGGTGATGATCATGTCCTTGGCGCGGTCGACGATGAAGAGGTAGTTGTCGGCGTCGAGGTAGCCGATGTCGCCGGTGTGATGCCACCCGTGACGTGACGCCTCGGCGGTCGCCTCGGGATTCTTGTGGTAGCCCGCCATCACCAAGGGGCCGCGCACGACGATTTCGCCGCGTTCGCCGGTGGGCAGCAGCCGGCCGTCGCGGTCCATGATCGCCACCTGAGTGAGCGGAGTGGGACGACCGGCGGACGACAGTCGTTCGGTCGCGATGGAGCCGTCCGGCCGGAAGTGATCCTTCGGAGCGAGGGTGGAGACCATCATGGGCGCTTCGGACTGTCCGAAGAGCTGACCCATGACCGGACCGATCCGCTGTAGTGCCTGCTCTAGCCGGGCGGTCGACATGGGCGCCGCGCCGTACCAAAGGCATTGCAGCGAAACGAGATCGGCGCTCGACAGGGCTGGGTGATCCAGCAGCATGTAGATCAGGGTGGGTGGCAGGAAGGCGTGCGTCACGCGATGACGTTCCAGCAGGGTGAGGAACTCGGCGAGATCGGGAGCGGGCATGACCACGATCTCGCCACCGAGGGCCATGATCGGGAAGCACAGTACGCCCGCGGCGTGGGTGAGCGGCGCGAGCGCCAGGTAGCGTGGACGCCCTTCGAAGGGATAGCTCATCAGCGTCAGCGCCGTCATCACTTCGATGTTGTGACCGGTGAGCCGTACGCCTTTCGGCCGTCCGGTCGTTCCGCCGGTGCCGACCAGCATGATGACGTCGTCCACGGGTTCGGCCTGCCACTCGGTCGCCGGGCAGTCGCGCGTCCAATCATCGAAACGGACTGCGCCGTCGACGTTTTCATCCAGGCAGACCAGAGTGGTCAACGAAGGCAGTTGCGGTGCGATGACGTCCACCAGCGGTGCGAAAGCGGAGTGGAAGATCAAGCACGCGCAATCGAAAAGTTCGAGTAGTTCACGATTCTCGGCGGCTTCGTTGCGCGGATTCATCGGGCACCACACCGCCCCCGCGCGGGCGATGCCGAACACACAGGCGAAGGCCAGGGTGTCGTTCGCGGACAGGATCGCGACCTTGTCCCCGGGGCGCACGCCGGAGGAGTCGAGCGCGCGGGCGATCTGCCAGGACAATTGCCGAACATGCTGATAGGTCAGCGTGTTTCCGTTCATGGTGAGACAAGGAGCGGTCGCGCCGAGCGAGGCGCCCTTGTCGAGGTAGTCGGTCAGACGCACAGTCGTTCTTTCGGGCCGAAGAGGATGGGAAGGCCGGGGCTCGGCCCTGTCGGCGGGCGGAGCCGCATTCCGACAGGGCCGAGGCGTGCTCAACCGTGCACGGTGAGAACCGGCTCGGCGACCAGTCCGAACGCCCGCAGCACTCCGAGCAGTTCCCGGTGGCCGAACGCCTGGCAGGCCGAGGCGAACCCGACCCGCTTCGGCGGCGTCTGCAGGAGCGAGTTCACGGCGAAGGCCTGCAGCAGGCCGGTCTGCTTGTAGTTGCAGTTGCCGTAGATCACGCAGTGCGCGCGCGCCAGAGGTCCGGACGCGTGCACCGAGTCCAGCGAGGTGTTGACGCGCGGATTCTCCCGCGGCGGCATCTCGCTGCGCACCGCCGACGCATGCTCGGCCAGCACGCGGTACTTCTCTTCCACGGGGAGGTCTTTCACCTGCTCGGCGACCGCCTGCACGATCTGTGGGACGCCGAGCATCAGCGGCCGGTTGACGACGCCGCCGAGCACCTTCACGTTCGCGACGCGCGGATCCCGCTTGAACCACACCGGATGCGAGGTGCCGCCCCATGGCAGGGCGAGCCCGATCTCGTGCTGGCCGGGAACCACGACGTCGTAGAGTCCGGCGTCGGCGGGCCACTCGACGTACTGGTTCTGTTCGAGGTAGTAGGCCTTGGACAGCGCGGAGTTGACCAGGATCGTCTTCGTCGACGCGACGGTCGGTGATCCTTTCCAGAAGACCTGGATGTCCAGGGTGTCCATGCCGGGCGTCTCCAGGCAGAGGTTGGCCGCGATCTCACCGGTGGTGTACATCTGCGCGACGCCGGGCGCCAGCAGCAGTTCGCGCTCGGCCATCTCGCTGCCGTATTCCTCGTCGCAGGTGATGAGCCAATCCTGTTCGCCCGTGGTGTCGAGATAGTGGGTTCCCGCGGCGAGGCATGCCCGGACCACCTCGTGGCCGTATTGCGAGAACGGGCCGACGGTATTGCAGACCACCGAGGCGCCGCGGAACAGGTCGGTCAGCGGGCCGACCTCGTGGGCGACCTCTACGATCTCGTGGTCGACAGTGTCGATACCGGGGATCTTGTCGATCGCCTCCTGAAGGCGGGACTTGTCGCGGCCCGCGGCGACGAACGGAATACCGAACTCGCGCAGGTATTCACAGATCAGTCGCCCGGTGTAGCCGGAGGCGCCGTAGACGACGACGGATTTGTCGGTGCTCATCGGATTCAGGACCTTTCGATGTCGTTCGGTTCTCACATGCCCATGCCGCCGTCGACCGGCAGGCCGGCGCCGGTGATGAAGCGGGCGGCGTCGGAGGCGAGGAACACCACCGCGTCGGCCATGTCGGAGGAATCCCCGAGGCGCCCTTGCGGTGTCAGGTCGACCACGGCGCCGACGGCGGCCTCGGCGCTGGGGAACAGGCCGATCTCGACGAGGTCGTTGGCCAGTCTCGTACCCATCTCGTTCGGGACCAGTCCGGGATAGACGCAGTTCACCCGGACTCCATAGCCGAGCTTGCCCGATTCCATCGCGGCGACGCGGGTGAGGCGATCGACCGCCGACTTGGTCGCCGAGTACATCCCGATGGCGGGGAAAGCGATGGTAGCCGCGACCGAGGCGATGTTCACGATCGCCCCGCCCTGTCCCGCCGCGCCGCCAGGGCGCATCGCCCGGAAGGCGTGCTTGATGCCCAGCGCGGTGCCGAGCACATTGACCTCCAAGAGGCGACGCGCGTCGTCGGGATCCAGATCCGCCAGGGGGCTGGTGATTTCGATACCGGCGTTGTTCACCACGATGTCGAGGCCGCCGAGCGAGGCCACGGTATCGGCGACGGCCCGCTCCCACTGCGCGTCGTCGGTGACGTCGAGCGGGACGAATTCGGCGACTGCGCCCGAGGCGCGCAGCGCTTCGACGGTATCCTTGCCGAGATCCTCCCGCACGTCGCCGATCGCGACGGCGGCTCCGGCGCGAGCCAGCGCTTCGGCCATACCCGCGCCGAGACCGCGCGCTCCACCGGTTACCAGTGCTCGGCGCCCGGTCAGGTCGTATCCACTCATCCGGCATCTCCTCTCGGGATCGCTCATGCGGCGTGGCGCGCTCGATGCGGGACCACGTCCGATTGCGACGTGGCTCACAGTAGACCGAAATTTTGACAGTCGTCAAGACTTTCTTTGACGACTGTCAAAGGAATGCGTTTCCGCTCCCCACGGCCGCGTAGACTGAGCTGGTTCGCAGGGCGCGCAGACGCTGACGGGAGAAGTGACGGTGACCGACGTCGTAGAGACCAGGCGGGATCGCATCGCGCGCAGACAGGTCGACAAGTTCGCGGAACGGCGTGCACAGCTGGCGGACGCCGCGCTGCACACCTTGGCCGAACTCGGTTACGCCCGGACCAGCCTGCGGGAGATCGCGCAGAAGTCCGAGTTCACCCACGGCGTCCTGCACTACTACTTCAACGACAAGGTCGAGCTGATCGCCCAAGCGGTGCGCCAGTACGAGGCGGTATGCGTCACCCGCTACGACGACATCGTCGCCACCGCGACCACGGCCGACGAGCTCCGGCAAGATTTCGGCGCCGCCATGGCCGCCACCCTCGACACCGACGCGCCGCTGCACCGGCTCTGGTACGACCTGCGCAACCAGAGTCTCTTCGAGGAATCCTTCCGCAACGACGTCATCGAGATCGACGGACGCAGGGAGCGGATGATCCACAACGTGGTGCAGCGCTACGCGGATCTGTCCGGCAGGCCATTGCTCGTATCGTCGAAAACGGCATACGCCCTGTACGACGGCCTCTTTCAGCAGGCGCTGCAACACAAACTCGCCGGCCGCGACGACGCCGTCGGCAATCTGCGCGCCGATGCCGGTGTTCTCCTCGACCTGGTTACCTGCGACGGCAGGTCCTGAACCCCGGGCGACCGCAACCGTCGCGGCGTTGTCGCATCAGGACCCTGGGACGGGCTCTACGAGGATGGTCCGCGACGTGGTGTGAGTCGAAGCCGCTGCCCTGTCTCACGTCCGAATCATCACCGTCGGCAAGTTGTTGCAATGACGTTCGACTTGCTGGTCTATGGCGCGACTGAGAGCGTCCGGAGAATGCGCAACCGACTAGCATCGTTAGGTGTCGCATATTCCGCATCTCCCGTCGTTCCGGCGGTCCGAGCGGCAGGTTCCGGTGGTGCCGAAGGTCCCGGTCCCCACCGCGCGGGCGATCGTCGATTGCGCGGTGTACGTCGACGGGCAGCGGCTCCCGGGCAAATTCACCCACGCCGCGGCGCTGGCCGAGGTCCGCGCGCGCGGTACCGGGTTCGTATGGGTCGGTCTGCACGAACCCGATGAGACGCAGATGGGCGACATCGCGCAGACCTTCGGGCTGCATTCACTGGCGGTCGAAGACGCGGTGAAAGCGCATCAACGGCCGAAACTGGAACGCTACGACGACATCCTCGTGACGGTGATGCGCACCGTCGCCTACGTCGAGCACGAACTGCACAGCGTCAGCGAAATCGTGCAGACCGGCGAAATCCTCATTTTCACCGCACCCGACTTCGTCGTCGCGGTCCGCCACGGCGAGCACTCCGGCCTCGCCGGCGTACGGCGCGACCTCGAAGCCCACCCGCAGCGACTCCAGCTGGGCCCCGGCGCTGTGCTGCACGCGATCGCCGATTTCGTCGTCGACTCGTACCTGGAGCTCACCCGAGCGGTCGAACTCGATGTCGACGCTATGGAAGAGGAGATCTTCACCCCGCGCCGCCGGATCGCCATCGAACCCATCTACCAGCTCAAACGCGAAATCGTCGAACTCCGGCGCGCGGTCAAGCCGCTCGCCGACCCGCTCCACCAGCTCAGCGAACCAGAAACACCGCTGCCCAAGGAAGTTCGCCGTTATCTGCGGGACGTCGCCGATCACCACACCACTGTCGCCGAACGCATCAACGACTTCGACGACGCCCTGAGCGCCCTCATCGGCGCCGCGTTGGCGAAAACCGCCGTCCAGCAGAACACCGACGTGCGCAAGATCTCGGCCTGGGTCGCGATCCTCGCCGTTCCGACCATGATCGCCGGGATCTACGGCATGAACTTCGAGCACATGGCCGAACTGCGACAAGCCTGGGGCTATCCGGCCGTTCTCGCACTCATGGCGACCCTCTGCGGCACCCTCTATGTCATCTTCCGCCGCATCGAATGGCTTTGAGCCGACGGCGAATCCGTTCGTACGGGGACCCGGCGGGGGCTTTCCTGGTGCTCTGGCCGAGTCCGTATTCACCTGTCTCACAACCGATCCCGCCGCCACACCGGGCCGGAACGCCATGATCACCGGTGACACCGACGGCACGACCGACGCCATCGACGTCGCCGCCACCCGGGTGACCGCGACCATCGCGGGGATCCGTGCACACGCCCCGCACGCCCGCATCCTGACGCTGGACTACTTCGAAGTCGTCGGCACCACCGGTCACGACTCCTGCCGCCCCCGGGCGTGCGCTGGGTGGAAGGGCTGGTGCTGTTCTCCAGCACCCCGGGTGGCCCCGCCGCGCCGTTCCTTCCCAACCAACTAGACGAGTAAGTCCGAAGGCCCGGTGATGCCCGGACGTGGGCGGAGGGCGTCGAAGATCATTGTGTGACGAACGATCTGGACGCCCTCCTGACCGCACTGTACGTGAAGATTGATGCAACTCGACCTTGAAGACCACGGCGGCCGCAGCGTCGAGGGCGTCGCGATCCGCGTCGCCCAGCGCATACTCGCGATGGCCGCCGCGATCTGGCACAACCATACGATCGGCGCACCGGTCACCCGGTCACTGATTGCCTACGACCACTGACCAACACTCGGATCAGATGAGCATGCTAGAACACGTGCATGGCGTACAGGTTCACGGCGCTGGTTGCGTGCGGACTCGATGATCCAGATGTAGACGACTGCATGATGGCGGGCGTGGCGGAGTCGAATGACGAAGAGGGGTTCTCCTTGTTGTTCATGTGCGACTTCGACGAGCCCGACGAACAGGATGTGTCGCTGGGCATGGACACACATTGCCTTGTCACGCCCGATCAGGGCACTGCCTATGGCTGCGTACGCGACGTGGAGCTGACCGGCGACGTGCTTCGGGTGACCTTGGATCCCGAGTCGCTGGATAATCTCGGCCTGACCGATCCCGTTGTCGAGGCGTTGCTGCATGCGCCAGCAGCGGACGTGGCACGCTTGCGGGAAGTGCTGCCGCGCATCCTGGTCTACGGACGCCCAGATACCCGGCCGCGACTGATCACGTCGTAGCAATTCAGCAGCGGAGATAGCGCCATCTGCCACAACCGCACCACCGGCCAACCCCGCATCCGGTCACGCATCTCCTACGATCACTGACCGGACTTCGGACTTACTCGTCTAGGGGCGGGCGGACTACCAGGCGCGGCGGGTTCTGGAGGCACTCGGCGCGTAGCCTTCTCGACAGTCGGCGAGCTCCTCCACCTGCACCGCGACACACTCGTGCACCGCGTCGAGGTCGATCGGTGAGGCGGTGGGGTCCTGCCGAAGGTCGACCGTGACAGGATGCTCAGCCTGCGGGGTGGTTCAGCGGTGGCCGCCGGAGTGATCGTGGGAGCAGGTGTCGGTGCGACGGCCGTCCGGGGTGGTGGCCGCCTGCCCGGCGCCGTGGCCTTCCAGGGCCGCGAAAGGTCCGCACTGGTGGGCGGTGATCCAGACATGGACCATCGGATTGCCGGCGCCGGGGTTGATCGAGCCGGGCGGGCAGTTGCCCTGGGCGTCGGTGACACCGGCGACCTTGGGGCCGTTGTCGCCGGCTTTCCAGCAGAGATTGTCGTGGACGTGCCACTGCATCAGAGGCCCGCCGTAGTCCACCAGTTCGGGGTCGTCGATCGTCTTGCCCTTGGCGATGTACATCGCCGAGACCAGGGTCCGGTCGGCGCCGTCGACCCGGTAGACCAGTGACTCCGGGTGGGCGGCGTCGAGGAATCGGTCGTCGCGGATGTAGCCGGTGTTGATGTAGTGCTCGTAACCGGTGGCCGAGTCGCCGATGGAGCGGAAGCCCAGTGCGCCGATGGAACCGACGTCGGCGAACGCGGGCAGCTGGTCGAGGGTGCTGCTAATCAGGGCGGTCGCGCGTTGCTCCTGCGCGGCGGTCACGCCGGGCACGCCGGACAGGTCGATCGGGGTCGCCGGATCCCACGGCCGCGGCCACGCGGTGCCGGTTCCGTGGTTGTGGTCGGTGTGGTGGTCGTCGGCGGCATGGGCGTGGTCGCCGTCGCCGTGGCTGTGCACGTGTCCGGCGCCGCCGAGCATCGCCGCGACGGCGAGTGCGCCCGCCAGACCGGCGGCGGTCGCGGCCGACGCCGTGGGCAGTGTCGCCCCGGGACGCACCAAGGCGACGGTTGCACCGGCGATCGCGAGCAGCCCCAGCGCCGCGCACGTGCTGTCGAGGAACTGCGGCGCCTCGGCAGTGCCGAGACCGTCGGGCCACGGCAGCCCCGCGAACCGGGTGAACCCCCAAATCGCCACCGCGACGAGGTTCACGCCGATCACCGTGAACGGCATGGCCTTGCGAGCGCTCACCGACGCCAGCAGACCGGCCACGCACTGCGCTGCCGCCAGCACGACCATCAGCCGGGCGAGGGTGGCGTGCTCGGTGTGCAGTCCCGCGGCGAACAGGTGCAGCGCACCCGCCCCGATCGACGCTGCACCAGCGAGCAGCAGGAATCCGTTGCGCCCACCAGCCATGGTCGAGCTCCTCTCGTTCTCCGCGGATGCTACTGCGCAGGTTCGACCTCTCGCTCCCGAGACTCGTGAGAGAACTCTGTGGTTTCCGGCCCGGCCGCGGGTGGAGGGCAGGGCCGGTTGTCGCCGACGATCCCCGCGAGATTTCGCGCGTGCGGCTGCACGGTGGGCGGTCGCGATGGAACAGTCCGGCGATGTCGTGCGCCTGTCGTAGCGGGGCCCGCTGCCGACCGGCACCGTGCCGTCGATCCATTCGTGATCACTACTGGGAGCCCCAGCGAGATACCGCCGACGGCCGAGCGCTCGAACCTAGCCGCCCAGCGGACGAAGGCCGATGATCGTGCGTCGCGCGGCGTAGAGGTAGTGACCGTCGCCCTTCGCGCTGAGCTCACCGCCGCCGGTGATGGCGTCGGGATCGGCGTCGACCGCCAGGAACGGTATGTCCCAGACGATTTCACCGGTTCGCGTATCGATGGCCCACAGGCCGGTGGCGTCGGTGAGGACGGCGACGTGACCGTCCCAGCCCTGCACCGTGCCGAAGCGTTCGGTATGCCTACGCCAGAGATGCTGTCCGGTACGAAGTTCCACCCCGGTCGCGGTGCGGGTCGCGGAATCGTGCAGGACGGCGACGTCACCGAGCACGGCCGTCGCGGTGCCTCGGTTCGCGCCACCGCCGTTCCGGTCGGGGCCGGTCTGCACCAGGTCTGGATCGGTCCACCGGATGGCGCCGTCCCGGCGATCGTAGGCGCCATCGGCCAGTAGGACGGGGATCGTCGCGTCGGCGGGCCGGTCGAACGTCAGATCGTGCACGCCCTCGCCGCCGGTCGCGACGAGCGTATGTCCGGCGCGGTCCAAGATCTCGGCGCCGGTGGGCGAATTTCCGCTGCACCCGGTGTGGTCGTGCAGGACGAGGGCGTCGAAAGTCTGTGTGATGCGGGAGCATCCGTGCAGTTCCGCGGTCCATGTCGGATCGCCGTCGCGCAGGTCGAAACCGGCGACGTCGGCGCCGAGGGTCAGCACACCCTGTCCGTGCGAGACGTCCAACGCGTCGGAAGGCATGTCCTCCCATGAGGTGCCCATCTCGAACCCGCGGGTCCAGTAGGAATCCGGGTCCGCGAGCGTCCCCGAGTGGACCCGCACATCGTCGGACTCGACATCTCCCTCCGCGACGTAGACGCGGTCGTCGGCCGCCGCGAGCGAGAAGACGAGCCAATCGATGGGTGTGCGGGTGATCGCTCCGCTGGCGACGTCGTAGCCGATCAGGGCCGGTACCTCGGCTATCGGGGACGTGAAGCAGATGATATCGCCGTCGACCGGAGTTCCCGCGCAGCCGCCGAGCTCGCCCGCGGGGGCCCGCCAGCGCGTCGCGCCTGTCCCGGCATCGATGCCGTACATCATCGGGTCGCGCAGCATGGATCCGTCCGCGACCCCGATCACGGTCACCAGGGTGTCTCCCGCGTCGACGAAACCCAGCGTGTCCATATCGAATTCGGTGCCGGCCAACGGATCGCGGAACTCCGCCGCCGCTCGCCCGTCGATGGCGACGGCGTCGATCGACCACCCCAACCCCGGTGCGGCATCGACAGTTCCGGTGATCTTGCGGGTGCCGTCCTCGGGATGCAGCAGCACCGCGACCGCGCCCGCGCTCGTCACGACGGCGGCCACCGCGGCCAGCACCAGATTGCGGATGCCGGGCGGCCACGCCATCACGACACCTCCAGTCCGGGAGTCAGCGCGATCGCCTCCAACTGCGCGACGCTCAGCGGCTCGGCCGGACTTTCCGCGGCGGAAACCACCTGTACCGCGGACCCCGATGAGCGGGTCACGACGACCGTGCGCGTCAGCTCCGAGCTCGCCGCGAGAGTCGTTCGCAGCTCCCGGCTTTCGACGATGGTTCCGTCCGGGAGCTGCCGTGCGGTCACCGGCTGTCCGCTCGACGGCACAGCGGATTCCGTCGCCGGCGTGGTCCGACCGGCGTCGATCGCGATGCTCAGCCGGGATCGTCGGCCCGCGGCGGTGACCCGAACCGCCTGGCACACTCCGCCGGAGCCGTCCGCACCGGGACGCAGCGATCCCAGCGGGCGGTCCATGGTGAGGCCATCGAGGGGGATCCGCGCCAGCACCGCGTCCAGCCTGCGCGATTCGGCCTCGTCGATCGCGGCGGCATTCGCGGTCGCGAGGCGGCAGTCTTCGGGCGGGTCCGGCGTTCCGGGCGGCACGGGTGCGGTGATCCGCGCCCCCGGGGCATTCACCAGGCCGACGAGTTCGTCGACGGACAACGGCACGATCCCGGTGGGACCGAGCCCGGGCGGCTCGTCGGTGGCAGAGGCCACCACAACGCTGCCGTCGGGTGCGTAGGCGCGGGCAGTGCGGGACAGGGTGCGCACCCCGTCGACCTGCGACCAGGTGTCGTGTGTGTCGACCGTCGTACCGTCGGCGAGCGGGCGACGCTCGTCGAGCTCCCCGGCGATACAGGGCGGGATCGGCGCGGTGGATTTCCGCACCGAAATCGACAGCGACCCCGCCAGATCGCCGCGCCGCAGTGTGGCGCGTGCTTCGGTGGAACCGCCGAACTTCGCGAATTCGGCCGAGTCACCGGGGTTCCCGAGGATCGGCTGGAACAACAGCGACTCACCGACAGGGGCGAAGCCGATGACCACTTCATCGGGCAGCGCCTCGCGCAGCGCGGTCGACATCGCGACGGCTTTGGGCCCGGAGAACCACGGATACGCCGGGTTGTCGTAACCGAATTCGCCGCTGAACGCGAAGCCAATCAACCCGCCTTCGCCGGGCGGCTCAACGGTGGCGCAGCCGGGAATCTGCGTCGGATAGGTTACCGGCGGGGTTACGAAGGACGGCTGCGGCGGCTCGGCCTCGGTGGTTGCGCGGGTCGCGGACGTAGGCGTGGTCGTCAGGCCGGGATCCGGTTCGTGCAGCAGGCCGCCGACGATGACGCCGCTCGCCACGATCGCCACACAGAGCAGACCTTGCGTCCACGCGGTGACGGCGCGCGACGGCGTCGCGTCCGCGCGCGTTTCCTCCGGCACCGTTGCCTCCCCTCCAAGTTCCGACCATTAGACCAGGCGGCAGCGACGCCGACCCCGGGAGGTCGCGATGGACTGCCGATGAGCCATGGCCCGGGTCGACCACGCCTACTACGACCGCCGGGCGAGGACACGCCGCCGCATGCGCACGACAACACCCATCGCATCAGGAATTATCGGCGGCGAATGAAGGCGACGGGATCCGGGCGGGTAGGGGCTTCGACAGGAGTCCTGCTGCGTCGGCGGTCCGAGCCTCGTACTGTTCGGAGCGACCTAGGGAGACGATGTGCGTGGTGCGGCGTTTCACGTGGCGATAGCGGGGGTCGGCGCGGCGATTGTCTGCGCAGCCGGAATGTCCTGCGGCACAGCGCATGCCGACTGGCCGGCAGCGAACGAGGAAATCGTGATCAAGAGCTCGGATGGCAGGTGTCTGACTCTTCCCGGATCGAGATCGAACATTCTGCGCTTCCTTCCGTGCAACCAGAAGCTGGAGCAACGATGGATCGCCAAGGATGGGACCGGGTTCTCCACTATCGCACCCATCACGAGCAAGACGGCGTGCTTGGCGGTGTCGGCCAACGATGCCGAACTCGCGGCCCTCATGAAATGCAAACCCAGCAGCCCGAAATGGGTATTCGAGCCCTCCGGCGGGGGTGGTCGGATCCGATCCGACACCGAGAACTTGTGCCTGTCCCGGGTGACCGACCCGAATGTGCCCAACGAACAAGCGCGGATCGCGAAGTGCGAACCCAACGGCGGCCATCAGCTGTGGACCGTCGACAAGGCATCGTGATCACCCGTCGAGATCACCGAACGACACCGACGGTGGTGCCCGGCATCTCCCCGCCCGCACATTCCCGCTCGGTGTGCCGGACCGCGCAGTCCCGCGAACGAAAATTTCTCCGCCGCCGCAAATTCAGCACGGGCGGTCATGCCGGAGTCAGCCCGCGGCCCCTAGCGTCGCCCGGGGATCTCGCCGCTTTCTCGGCGCCGTTCGAGAGCGCGATCGCCCACCGGTATTCGCCGAGGAGGTCCGGTTGCGAATTGCGGGTGGGTTCGGCACCTTCGAGTTGCGGGTCAAGCGGAAGCCCCACACGCTCGACAAACCGGCGAGACTCATGTACAGGAGGTAGGCGACGTAGACCAACCAGCCGTAGTCGCTCGACCAGCTCCGTACCTTCAGCAATGCGGCGAGCCCGGCGCCGATCAGCATGACGCCCAGAACGAGCACGGGTGCACCGAGCGGGGCGATATCGGCGTTTTCGCCGCGCGTTGTGGGGGCAGGGAGGATTCCGGCACCATTCGTTACCGACCGGACATCGGTGGCGACAGGCGTATTCGATTGCGGGGAAGATGATTCGGTCGGTATCGACAAGATCAACTCTTTCTGAATCTTTCGACAACCGGGACCCGGCAGCGTTCGTGATCGGTCGAAGTGCCGCTGTCGTGCGGGTGCGGTGGTGACGCGCTGCCGACTTCGACGCGGTGGCCAGGTTGTCGATGAACATCGGGTCGATGGATGGCGTGGGCTACTTTGCCGACATCCGCTCACGATTGATGTCGAAAACATAGACCGCCGCGAGGGTCGCGCCATCGTCTCGAGAGCACGAAGTATGCGCAGACGTTTGTCACCGGCGGACGCCCTATGCCGGGTCCTGGCGCAATGCCGCCGCCCCGTACCACTGGCATGCCGGCAATGCCATCTCGACCTCGGGCCGGTCCTCGTCGATAGGCCGACCCCGTCGCGCCACCGCCCGCGCTACCCGCTACTTTACGGAATCGGCGTGCAGGTTCATCTCCGCGGCCGCGGCCTTGTAGCTCGACGTCGCCACACGGCAGGGCTGCGGCCGACGTCCCGGATCGGTCGCGGAGAACACCATCGGATGGTCTGTGCCGCGAGCGAGCGCGACCGCCCGCGCGGCCTGAGCGTGCCGATGTGATCGGCGGAAGCCCGCGAGTCCCGTCGCCGGGCGTGCCGATCGCGATGCAGGGAGCGTCGGCGCGGTCGCGCGCGAACCCGCGGACGGTGCCGACCAGGTCGACGGGAAGCGATCGGTAGGGCAGCCAGGCGCATGCGTTGACCCGGTCGGCGGCCGCGAACAGTCGGCGTGCCGCCGTATCCGCCGCGTCGGCCAGCTCCCGCACGAACCGCTGCATCCGGGGGAGCTCGTCACCGTCGGTGCTCAGCTCCGGATACCACAGCACGAGTGCGAGATGATGCCAGCGCAGCGGATAGCGGATCGACTCGGTCGCCGCGTCGACGTCGACGACGCTCGTCCCGGACAGCACTTCGCGGACCTCGAGGGCGCGCAGGCTGTTCTGGTTCTCCAGCCACTGTTCCCGCTCACCCCGGTAAACGGCGACCACCTGCCAGGTGATCGAGGCGAACAAGGTGGTGGCCGAGCTCGACTTCTCCATCGCGACGAGAAGTCGTCACCGGATCATCGTAGGTACCGCGCTCCGGCGCCACGGGCAGGTGTTTCTGTGGACTCGTGGCCCCGGAAGCCATCGGCGTTGCTGGGGAACCGTTGTGCGGGCGATGACCGGTGGCAACGGATCAGCAGTGGTAGCTGGATAGGGCACGATTCGGTTGTGGGCACGCCGACTCGGTGCCGGTCAGCCAGCTGGATATCGGTTCGGTAACGCCAGCGAACCGCTTCACCCGCCAACCTGGCCTGGAACCCGCGGTTCGAGCCGAAGGATTCGCGAGGTCACAGAGCAATTCGTGAGCCAGATCACAATTTGGTCTCGTGATCGTGGTTGCGGTCCGTCCGGCGGCCGGTCCGCATTCGATGCCGCATCTCCCCTTCCTTTTCGATAACTAACAGTTAGCCTGGTTGAACCTCGTGTAGCAATGCCGTTTCACATCGGAATCGGTCGCCGATGCCGACGCCCATCCCGTGTGTGCCATGTTCCGTGTCGAATCGCTACTCGGTCGATCGAAGTGTCGGCCCGGAGAACGCTTATGACTACCTCCGCGTCCCTACCCAACCCCTTCGAGACCGCCCGTACCGGTATGACCTCCGCGTCGAGGCCGAGCCCGAGGGTGACTACTTCGGATACGGCCTGGTCTGCCCGAAGTCGCTATGAGCAGCTGGCGCCGCTGCGGATCCCGGCACTCGTGCTGGGCACGCTGCTGATCTGTCTCGGTGTCGCGGCGCTGCTGCCGCTGCGGGCATGGGTGCACGACTACGGTGGCTGGCTGGTCATCGTCGCCTATGTGCAGTACATGACCATGGCGACCGCTCTGGAAATTTGGGGCCTGCGCATGGTCAGAACGGGTCACCGTCGTAAGTGATGTGACGCCGACGAGTGGTTCCCGTGAGGACCATTCGACGGCGGTAGGAGATGCGGCACGGACTCGGTGACCGGCCCTTGTTCACCCGCGCGCCTCGGTCAGCGCGACCGCGGCTTCGATCACGTTAGGTGATGGTCGCCGCGACGAGCCGGCGGATCCGCCGGGTCAGCGCCGCCTTGCGCACCGGATCGGGCCCGTGGGTCACCGCCGACGGCAGGCTGGGCATGCCCAGGGAAGCCATCAGCAGCAGCCTTCGCTATCAGCGGCCGGGCAGCAGGTCGGATCCACCGCCAGCGCCGGCCCCAGCAAATCCTCCAACGCGACCGCGATCCGGGCATCGGCCAGTTCGTAGCGGCTGCGCCGGCCTCGGGGACCGCGACGACCAGTCCGCAACCGCGCAGGCAGGCCGGGTGGTTGGAAAGTATTCAGAAAATGATGAACCTTCAAGCTGTCGCGCGTCCGGCCGGTCCGAGCGGTGAAGGCCCTCTGCGCGTAGTGCTCGTCGGTAGGCTCGGGTGACGATGTCGGGAGGCGAATGCCATGGCTGGAGCTGATCGGTGGTCGTGGCCACGTGTTCTGGGCGCGGACGGCCCGGCGGCGGTGATCTGCATCCGGGTTGCGGTGGGGCTGGTATTCCTCAGTGAGGGAATCCAAAAGTTTCTTTATCCGGACAAGCTGGGGCCGGGCCGGTTCGACAAGATCGGGATACCGGCGCCCACGTTCTTCGCCTACTTCGACGGTGTCGTCGAAATCGTCTGCGGCGCTTTGATCGTCATCGGTCTGCTGACTCGGCTGGCGGCGCTGCCGCTGCTCGTCGATATCAGCTTGGCGATCGTGCTGACCAAGCTGCGAGAGCTGCGACCAGGTGGGTTCCAGGGCGTGCAGGGTTTTTGGGGGATGGCGCACGACGCCCGTACGGATTTCGCGATGTTGCTCGGGCTGATCTTCCTGGTGTGGGCCGGGCCCGGCCGCTGGTCGCTGGATGCCTGGCTCACCCGCCGCGCTCAGGTGATGCGAAGCAGCGCGATGAACCCGTAGTCGTGCTGGTCCGGAGGACGCCTTCAGCGGCAGCAATTCGGGTCGAGGACCACGCACAGTGCCGCGAGTGCGTCACGGCGGGCGGAGTGGAAGGTGTTCATCCCGCGCCGTTCGGAGGCGACGAGTCCGGCGTTGCGCAGCTGGGTCAGGTGGTGGCTCACCGTCGATTCGCCCAGTCCGACCGCGGTGGCGAGGTCACCGCCGTTTTCTTCCCCTGCCGGGCTGGTGAGCAGCAGCGACAGCAGACGTACTCGCACCGGGTCGGCGATGGCTTTGAGTCGCAGTGCCACCGCGAGCGCGGCGTCTTCATCGACCGGGGTGGCGGCCACCGGGGCGCAGCACACCGGAGCGGACATATCGATCACGGGCAAGGTCTTCGGCATGGAATTCACTCTACCGAGTGTGTTGACATATGTCGAAAAGGTGGCAGACTTCGTGGTGTCAGCTCTTCGATATATGTCACACAACCGGAGGTAATGTCATGTCTCGCGTCCAGCTCGCCCTCAATGTCGACGATCTCGAGCAGGCCGTCGCGTTCTACTCGACCCTGTTCGACACCGCCCCGGCCAAGCGCAAGCCGGGCTACGCCAACTTCGCGATCGCCGAACCGGCGCTCAAGCTCGTACTGATCGAGAACCCCGGGCACGGCGGCAGTGTCAACCACCTCGGTGTCGAGGTGGAGACCTCCGAGCGGGTTCACGCCGAGATCGCCCGGCTCTCGCAGGCTGGGTTGTTCACCGAGGAGCAGATCGCGACCACCTGTTGTTTCGCCACCCAGGACAAGGTGTGGGTCAGCGGCCCCGACGCCGAACGCTGGGAGGTCTACACCGTCCTGGCCGACAGCGAGACCTTCGGCGCCGCACCCCAACCCGCAACCGCCGACGAGGCCGTGCAGGTTTGCTGCGGCACCGCCGAAGAGGCTGCCGCCGAGGACGCCTGCTGTGGCAGCGCCGCCAAAGCCGAGGCGAAGGCGTCCGGCGCGTCCTGCTGCGCCTGAGCTGCCGGCCTCCCGGCAACGTCGGGTTGCAGCTGCTGGAGAACTCCACGGCGACGGTGTTCGGGCTCGCGGCGTTGATCCTGGTCTTCGGGCCGGTCTCCGGCGCGCATTTCAACCCGGTCGTCTCGGCGGCGGACTGGCTGGCCGGTCATCGGCGCCACATCGGGTTGACCGTCGCCGAGCTGGGCGTCTACACCCTCGCGCAGACCGGCGGCGCGGTCATCGGCGCGATCGGCGCGGCCTACTGGTTCACCTCATCCACCTCCTTCGCCAATCCCGCGGTCACGATCCGGCGGATCTTCTCCGACACCTTCGCCGGAATAGCTCCCACGTCCGCGCCCGCCTTCACCGCCGCCCAAATCATCGGCGGCGCAATTGGACTCGCACTGGTCGGAGTTCTCTACCCTGGCTCGGCCGAGGTCGCCGATGACGTCGTGGTCCCGCACCACGACCGCGACGCCCCGCTCGCCGATTCACGAAGCCCTCGATAACCGAACCGCTACCGAGGTCCGCGCCTCATCCCGCTGACCACCGCCTCGACCGAAAGGCGCACCCGCCAGTGGCTTCCAAGCCCAGCGTCCTGTTCGTCTGCGTCCACAACGCAGGCCGCTCCCAAATGGCACAGGCCTTCCGTGGACTACCGCGACTGGAAGCTCGACGACCCCGCGGGAAAAGACATCGACGCCGTCCGCTCGATCCGCGACCGAATTCGCACCGACATAGAGGAACTCATCACAGAGCCTCTCGTTTAGCGACCCGCGCTGTCTCGCCGAGTAGGTTGATGACCATGGAACTCGGCGGATCCAGCCGGACGGCACTTGTCACGGCATACGCACGCGCCTGCCACCAGGTCGCCAACGAACCACGCGTCTTCACCGACCCGATCGCCGGTCGCATCCTCGG
Source organism: Nocardia xishanensis NBRC 101358 (assembly GCF_001613365.1). GTDB lineage: Bacteria > Actinomycetota > Actinomycetes > Mycobacteriales > Mycobacteriaceae > Nocardia > Nocardia xishanensis. Next base: position 371,731 of record NZ_BDCF01000002.1, on the reverse strand, counting down.
CGTCACCGACGGTGAGCTGACCGAGTTGGATACGGCCGGAACGGATCACCCCGGCCTCGGCGCTGCGAGCAACCGCCCGCGCCGCCTGTTCATCGCGGCCCGCTCACGCTTCGCCGAGGATGCCGTGCACGACGCCGTCGCCGCCGGGGTGCGACAGACGGTGATCCTCGGCGCGGGGCTGGACACCTTCGCGTACCGCAATCCCTATCCGGACCTGCGGGTCTACGAGGTCGATCATCCGGATACCCAGGCTTGGAAGCGGGAACGCCTCGCCATTGCGGGCATCGACCTGCCCGATACACTCACCTTCACTCCCGTCGACTTCGAAACCGACACGCTGGCAGCGCGTTTGGCGGACGCGGGGTTCGACCGATCGGCAGCTGCGATCTTCGTATGGCTCGGCGTCACCATTTACCTGACCTCCGCGGCCATCCAATCGACGATCGAATTGATTGCGGGCCAAGCGGCACCCGTCGAAGTGGTCCTCGACTACGGGCAACCCGCGGCGACTCCCGAGGACCGTGCCGAACTCCAGGCCCGTGCCGAGCGGGTCGCCGCGATCGGCGAACCCTGGCTCAGCTACTTCACGCCCGACGAAATGACCGAGACATTGCGCGGTTTCGGCTTCACGCGGATCGACGATCGATCCGTGCGAGACCTGATTGCCGGATACATCGACGCGCCGAGTTCGAATGCGAACTTCTTCGGACCGCACGTGGTGCGCGCGAGCCGCTGAGGATTGCCGTAGCGACTCCGCGGACTTCGCGGATGAGGGGGCGAGCGAGCACGGGCCCGCAGTCCTCGGACCATCGCGCGTGCGGGTAATCGAGTAGCTTTCGACGCGAGAGCCGCAGGCAACGAGTACGCCGCTACTCGTGCCCGCCGCGAAAGACTGCCCCAGGCTGGACGCGGAGACCAGCATCAGGAGGGCATCATGCCGGAGCGATTGATCGAGCGGCCTGAACTTCGGTCCGCGATTCGTGGGACGCTGACCGCGGATGAGGAGCCGGTGGTGACGGCAGTGTTGGAACGTCACCACAGTGAGTCGATGAACGACCTCGGCGACCTCGAATTCGATCCGGTGGCACGGGAACCGGTCTTCGAGCGGGCAAACGAGTTCGTGCGCGACAGGGCACTGCGGGAGATCGGAACGGGACAACGCCTGCTCCGCATCGACCTCGCGGAGGGCGGCGTGCTCACCGGACCGCCCTACGATCTGTCGTGGCATCTGGGCAACGGCGGACCACTGGGCCGGATGGGCGAGCTGTTCACCGCTAGTGGCGAGCCCGAATCCACCAGCGGCGCGGGGATAGTCGTCGACAATCCCACCAGCCGCACCCTGCACGTCTCGGTCACCCCGATCGGGCACCACCGCTACAGCTGGATCTGGGCCGATGTACACGGACTGAGCAGCCGAGGCGGATTGGCCACTGTCGCCTACCGTTCCGGCGATCCGTCGCCGGTGTTCACCCGTCGAGCCACGCTGTGGAACGTCAGCGGCGGTGACCTGCCCAACTCGGGGAACATCGCAGTGCTGCCGACGATCCCGCCGGCCGTGCTCGCCGGAGAGACCGGCGAAGGGCCGGTCGGCGACGCCTCCGACACGGTACGGCCGCCGTTGTCGTTCCGATTTCCGGTCGCTCCCATCACCTTCTACGCCGAGCCGGGCGAGCGGCACATCGTCTGGATATGGCTGTGGCAGATGTTCCGCGGCGACGACCGGGGCTTCCTCGCGTTGCACACCGCGACCGTGAACGGCTTCGCGGTGTCGTCCGCGCCGCCAACCGTCCTGCACTGAGTTGGCCGTGGCTCACCGACACATGAGGGAGCGTCGTACCAAAGCCGCTCTCAGGCGCCGCCCCGGTCGATGCGGGCCTGTACGAGCGGCAGATAGATGGTGTCGATGATCTCGGTGATCGTGCTGTCGGGGATGTCGGTGACGCCGCGGACGAGGTATTCGTTGCGCAGCAGGTCGACGGCTACCGTGGCGATCCGCGGCGACAGTGCTTCGGGTCGGGCTTGGCCGCGGGCGACGGCGCGACCGAGAACGGTCAGCCAACGGGTGACGCCGGCGTCGAGGAGTTGGTCTCGAACTTCGCGGAGCAGGTCCGGTTGACTGTGCATTTCGGTGGCAAGCACCTGCAGTAACTCTCCCTGCCGTGACGCCATTCGGTCGGCGGCGCCGCGCAGCATCGCGGCCGCGTCCGTCCTGAGGTCACCGGTGTCGGGCAGTTCGCCGGCCAGCGCGGCATCGCGGAACGCCGCGACCGCCAGCGCCGCGCGGCTGGGCCAGCGGCGATAGATCGTGGTCTTGTTGGTCCCGGCGCGGCTGGCGACTCGGTCGATGCCGAAGCCCGCGTAGCCGACCTCGGCGAGTTCCTCCGCCGCCGCCTGGAGTATCGCTTGCTCCAGCACCTCGCCACGCCGCCGCGGCGCCTTGCGGTGATCGTCCGTGCGACTCGGCCTCTCGGGCACCTGCATTCCGTTCACTTAGAGGACTATACGTTCCCAAATCGAGGGTCCTCCAGGTAGCATCGGATCGAAATAGAGGACTAAACGTCCTCTATTGGTGAAAGGAGCTCGACTATGACCTCTGCTGCCTCGGCGGATGAACTGCTGCCCGGAATTCGTCTCGGAGTGGTGCGTGGCACCACCTATGGACTGTTCGGCCCGCCGGAGGAGTTCGTGCCCCAGGCGCGGGCGCTGGGTGCGGGCATCGTACGGGTGAACATCTATTGGTCGCAGGTCGAGCCGGAACCCGGCCGGTTCGTCTGGACCGCGCTGGATGCGTTGTTGGAGCAACTCGACGATGGCGACGAGGCCTGGGTGACGGTGTGCGCGAGTTCCGAGTGGGCCACGCGGCGCACCACCCGGTGGTTGCCCGCCTCACCGGCCCTCGATATCGACCGCTACCGCCACTTCGTCCGAGCGCTCGCCGCACACCGGCCGGGCCGGATCCGGTTCTGGCAGTGCGAGATCGAGCCCTGCCTGCCGTTGTTCTGGGCTGGCACGGCCGGCGACTATCTCACCCAGTTGCGGGTCTTCCACGACGCGGTCGAACAGGCGGATCCCGCGGCGCTCGTGGTGCTCGCCGAGGGCATACGGCGCAATCTCTACTATCCGATCGCGCCCGAGTGGGATTTCCATCGCGACAGTCGCGCCGCGGGTGCGCTGATGTTCGGCAAACTTCAGCTCTTGGACAGCCGAGGTGGCATCATCGGTCACCGGCATCCGGCCGCGGACGCTTTCGAATCGATGGCACGCCTGCTCAGGGATGTCACACGGGTTCGGCGGATCCCGGTCACCGACCGCCCCGACCTGTATCTGTTCGAAGCCGAGCGGAGCCACGGCACTCCGGCGCTGGTGGTCTGGGAGCGGGGCGGCGATGAGGGTTCGGCGAACGAATTGGCCTGGGAATGGCGGTATCTCCGTGCGCACGCCGTGGATGTCTACGGCGCTCGGGTGCCGGTCGACATCGCCGCGGGCATGCTGCGCGTCCCGATCTCGCCGACGCCCGTCTTCATCGACAGTGCCGTGGCCGGCGGACGGTGATCACAGGCGCGGGTCCGAGGTGACGTTCGGCAGCAGCCGCCAGGTCGTGAGCGCGACGCAAGCGGCTGGTCGAGGAACATTCGTCCTATAACCGGCGCCGTCGGCTGGTCGATAGTGGTGGCCGAATCATGAGAAAAGCGAAATACCGCAGCGGTTCCGGGTTGAACGCAGCAAAGGAAAAGAGACCATGATCGATCGCGATATCGACCGAATCGACCACTCCGTCCTGTACACCACGGACATGGATGCCACGGCGGCGACGTACCAGCGGCTCGGGTTCACTCTCAGTCCGCTGTCGATGCACCTGGGCTCCGACCGCCCCGGCGGTGAACGCAAGCCGATGGGCGCGGGCAATCGGTGTGCCCTGTTCGGCCGGACCTATCTCGAGCTGCTCGGCTTGTTCGGCGACGGATCGGTCGACCCGTGGAACATCCGTCCTTTGATAGCCGAATACGAAGGCCTGCACGGCTATTCGTTCGGCTGCGCCGACGCCGAGCTCACCGAGAAGCGGCTCCGCGCGGCCGGGCTGACCGATTCGGGCGTGCTTTCGCTGCAACGAGATGTCCAGACGCCCACCGGGACCGCGACGGCCCACTTCCAGGCGGTGCACCTCGATCGCGCGCTCACTCCCGAGGGGCTGATCCACGTCGCGCGGCACCTGACGCCCGAGCTGATCCATCAGCCCCGCTACCTCGAGCACGCCAACGGCGCCACCGATCTACACAGCGTGCTCTTGGTCGTGGACGACGCAGACATCGAAGCCACCGTCGCGCGCTACGCCTCGATTCTGAACGGCGAACCGACAGCGGAAGGGCCGCTGTATGTCATTCCGCTCCTGGCGGGGCGGGTCGAGATCGTCGCCGTCTCCGCCTTCGGTGACGTGCTGCCGGGCGAACCGGTACCCGCGCTGCCGTACATGGCCGCGCAGACGGTCGCCGTCCGGGATGTGGATGCGGCTCGGGCGCTGGTGAAAGGCAACGGGTTCAGCACGCGTGATCTCCCGGGCGGATTCTTCGTCGGCGCCGAGCAGGCGTGCGGCGCGGCACTCGTCTTCCGCGAGATGTGACCTCGGTGGACCTTGCTCGCCCGCGCCGACGGCACCCGCCAACTCGCCGCCATCGGTGACCAGACCGCGGGCCGCGTCGGATTCTTCGGCCGGCCCGCGGACAGCGGACCGGCTAGCGGAGGCTGCGCAGGTGGCGGACGAATGCCGCGGACTCGGTGGCGTATTTCGAGCGGCGGCGGGCGATGTCGTCGGGGTCCAGGAGGCTGCCGGTGCAGGCGGCCAGCGCCGCGATCAGGTCGGCCTCGGTGGTGGCGGCGCGGAATGTCAGGACGTGGTCGGCGATTTCGCGAGCGCGGAGGATGTCCAGCCGTAGTGTCTTGTAGAGCAGGGCGTCCGATGAGAAGCGGAGGGCGTGCGGGAAGGTTTTCGTCTGTGAGTCCGGCCCTCGGTACCAGGCGATGAAGACGCCGTTGTCGCAGATCTCGTGGCGGGTCACCGCGCTGTCTTCGGCGAACACGACGTCGATCGGACAGATGTCGCGGCAGTCGAACAGGGCGACCAGAGCGGTCAGCAGGGAATCGCGATAGTCGCGGATCATCTCGTCCATCGGTACGCCGCGCAGGCGGGGGAGGAGCCGTCGGTCGGCGACTCGTCGCCGAACCGCCTTGTCGAAGGCCGGTGAGATCATCCGCACCACAACCTGATCGGGCGGATTGTCGCTTTGCCGCAGCCTGGCCGGGACGTACCACGGGTTCGGGCCACTGCACGCGTACAAGGTGGAACCCGCCATGGCTTGCTGCATATCACGGTTGAAGACCGGATCGAATCCCGTTGTGGCCGGATAGGTGCGCTGCGGTAGGTAGGTCGAGTTGGCCTGAAACGCGCGATCGATGACCTGATCGGACATCGTCGCGAACGATTCCCGCAGGGTCGCCTGCAAGTTCTGGTCCTGGGAGCGGGTCGCGATGAGCGCGAAGAAGGTCGCGAAGATCGCCGAGGCGACAAGGTTCAAGCCGATCGCGGAGGCGATCTCGCGACCGGTGAGACTCTCGTCGAGCAGTGCGAGGAAGACGCCCACCGCGAACGTCACCACATAGGCCAGTGCGATCGCGTAGAGCATCACCTTCTTCTGAAGTGCACTCACCTATCGATCTTGCCTCAAATAGAGGTCTACCTGCCAACTTCTGCTATTGCGACCCTGACGCCGTGGTCGGAATAGCAGTGCCGGGCGGGGCGTGGTGGTCGCTCCCTGCTCCCTCTGTCCATGGCGGCCGGTCTCGCGGCTAGTGGAACAGAGCCGCTGCGCGCGTCAAGGTTCGGGTCGGTCGGTGTCGGGTCGATCGTCCTCCGTGTGGCCGGTGCGGCGTGGACAGGGTGGTGGTTCCGCCGCACCGGGTGCGGTGGTTCGCGCGGCCGCGGCGGTACGAAGGCCGACGTATCCGGCTGCGCCGTGGCGCGCCGACCACCCGGAGCAGGCCGCGCCGCTCATTTCTCGAAGTAGCGACGCGGATTGCGGACCAGGATCGCGTCGATGTCGTCGTCGGTGAGCCCCTTCGCCAGCAGCGCGGGGATGACGTCCTCGCTGATGTGGCGATAGTTCCACTTGGGCGCCATCTGGGTTTTGGCGTCGTGCGGGAACCAGTCGATGAAGCAGGCGGCGTCGTGCGCGATGACGACCTTGTCGCGATACCCGCGACGAACCAGCTCGACGATCGTGTTCACCCGGTCCTCGAAGGGCAGCAGAATATCGACGCCGAAGCGGTCCATACCGAGCAACGAACCCGCGTCGGCCAGTTCGGTCAGGTACTCGAGATCGGTGGAGTCACCGGAGTGCCCGATCACCACGCGGGTCAGATCCACTCCCTCCTCGGCGAGCACCCGCTGCGCGACGAGACCGGATCGGGTGTGCGGGTTGGTATGCACGGTCACCGGAGCCCCGGTGCGCACCGCGGCCTGTCCTACCGCGCGCATCACTCGTTCCACGCCGGGAGTCAGGCCGGGTTCCTCGATGGCGCACTTGAGGAATCCGGCGCGGACACCGGTGCCCGCGATGCCTTCGGTCAGGTCACGGACGAACAGGTCGACCATCGGCTCCGGCTGGTCGAATATCAAATCCCGTCCGCTGTAATGGAATTGGAACGGCACATCGTTGTACGTGTACACCCCGGTCGCGACGACGATCTGCAATCGCGTTCTGGCCGCGATCCGCTGAATGCGCGGAATGTAGCGGCCGAGTCCGAGCACCGTCGGATCGAGGATGGTGTCGATGCCGAGCGAATGGAGTTCCACCAATTGGGCGACGGCGTCGTCGATGCGCGCGTCCTCGTCCCAGTCGCCGTAGTTCTGCTGGAACTCCGTGCCGAGCACGAAGACGTGCTCGTGCACGAGCACGCGACCGAGCTCGCTCGAGTCGATGGCTCCGGTCACGGTGGGTACCAGTGTCATCGGGAGGCCTTCTCCGGCGCGGCGGCGAACACGCTGACATCGAGCGCGCGCTTGAGAATCTTGCCGGTGGCGCCCTTGGGCAGCTGGTCGACGAAGGCGAAGCGGTGCGGGACCTTGTAGGCGGACAGGCGTTCCTTCGCCCAGGTTCGCAGCTCCTCCGGATCGAGTCGCGTTCCCGCCGCCGCGGCGACGACAGCCCCGACCTCCTCGCCGTAGTGGTCGTCCGGGATGCCGATGACCGCGACTTCCACGATCTCGGGGTGCTCGTAGAGCACCTCCTCGACCTCACGCGGATAGACGTTGTATCCGCCGCGAATGATCAGGTCCTTGGCGCGGTCGACGATATAGACGTAACCGTCGGCGTCGACGCGTCCCAGGTCGCCGGTCTTCAACCATCCATTGGACAGTTCGGCGGCGGTGGCGTCGGGGCGGTTCCAATACCCCTTCATGACACTGGGCCCGCGCAGGAAGAGCTCACCGACGGTGTCCGCGGGTAGCGCGTTGCCTTCCGGATCGCGCACTTCGATCGAGGTTCCCGGCAGCGCGGTTCCCACCGATCCGATCCGCTGCTCACGATCCAGCGCGTTGTAGGTCGCGGCGCCACTGGATTCGGTGAGTCCGTAGCCCTCCAGAATGGTGCAGCCGAACCGATCCGAGAACGCGCGGATGACCTCGGCGGGTAGCGACGCCCCGCCGGAGGCGGCCAGGCGCAGGCTGGCGAAGTCGTCCGGCCCGTAGTCACCGGCGGTGTGCAGCATGGCGTTCCACATCGTCGGCACGCCGGAAACCACGGTGAGGCGGTGGTCTCTGATCATCTCGATCATCGCCTGCGGATGGAAGGGCGACACCATCGAGAACGAGCATCCCGCGTGCAGTGCGGTAATGAGGCACACCGCTTGGCCGTACACGTGGAACAGCGGCAACCCGGTGCCGAACCGTTCGTCCGGCGTGAGCCGCAGTTGGTCGATGAAGATTCGCGCGGTCTCGATCAGGTTCGAGACGGTGAGCTCGACGCCCTTCGGCTTGCCTGTGGTGCCCGAGGTGTACAACAGGATCGCGGTGTCGTCTGGGGCGCGCCGGACCGGTTCGCCGACCACCCGCGTCGGCTCGGTGAACGCGCCGGGTTCGAGCACCAGCAGCGGAATCTCGCGCTCGGCCGCCGCCTGCCGTGCCGCGGCCTGCGCTCCGTGCCAGGCGATGGCGAGCCGGGCGCCGGAATCGTCGAGCACATAGCCGATTTCGGGCGCGGTGGCCATGGTGTTCACCGGAATGGCGACGGCCCCGACGAGGTGGGCTCCGAGGTAGGCGACGACGAACTCGGGGACGGTCGGCGCAACGAGCAGCACGCGGTCGCCGGCTGCCACGCCGGAATCGGTGATAAGGCCACCGAAGGCGGCGCTGCGATGTGCGAGGTCGAGATAGGTGATGCGCTGGTCCCCGGTGCGCAGCGCGATGGCGTCGGGGCGCTCGGAGGCGTGCTGCCAGAAACGGTCGGCGACATTGGTCATGGCACATCCAGACAGGTAGAGACCGGCTATGGAAAGGCGTGTGACGGGGGTCACGTCCGAAGGCACTCTATCTGAATTTGGTGTCAACTTCAATCGCCAGGAGTGACGGGAGCGCGGGCGAGACCGCCGGAAACACTCGGCGGGAGCTCTATTGAACTTGACGCCAAATTCAATTAGAGTCCGGCCAGCCGATGTGTTGGTCGTCACACATTGCATCCTTCGGCGGCGCAGGCAGGCGACCATCGCTCGCGGTGTACGACGCGGGCGACGCGATGAGAGATTCGCGATGACATCGGTGACGTGGTGTGCGGCGTACGTCGCGCCGCGCGAGGGGTATCTCGATGCCCGCCACCGCATTCGACCGAGATGAGGGTCAATTCTTATGAGGTTCACCTCCACTGTTCGGCGACGAGGTGCATCTGCCCTACATCCAGTTCCGCGGCCCGAGCGGCAGCGTGACCTGGAAGAACTCGACCATCGCACTGAGCGGATGCGCGGGCTACGCGCAAGCTCGCTCGTTCGTCCGGGTGGAGGTCGACACCCCGCGCGCCAGGGAGATCGTCGTCTTCTGGGGACAGCCCTTCAGTCTCGGCTGATCCCGCGCCGCGGGCCCGGTGGCGATCGGCAGGTCGATCGCCGCCGGAACATGTTGGCCGACAGGAAGATCGAGAGAAGAATATGGCCGCCTTGCTGAGGGTGGAAAAACTGTCGCTGTCGTTGCCCACGGTGGGCGGCCTGCTCCGCGACGTCGGGTTCGAAGTGGCCCCCGGCGAAGTCGTCGGGCTAGTGGGGGAGAGCGGCAGCGGGAAGACGCTGACGGGGCTCGGCGTCCTCGGGCTCCACCCTCCGGGTGCCCGGGTGACGGGCCGTATCGACTTCTGCGGCGAGGATCTCCTGACGGCGACGCCGGACAGGTTGCGCGCCCTGCGCGGCCGCGAAGTCGGCATGATCTTCCAGGAGCCGCGGTCGTCGCTCAATCCGGTCATGACTGTCGGGCGTCAGATCGCGAATGTGCTTCGGGCGCACGAGAAGATGACATCCTCCCAGATCGGCGCACGGACCGCGGAGTTGCTCGAAAAGGTCGGTCTGGCCGATTCGGGGCGCCTGATTCGCTCCTATCCCCACGAGCTGTCGGGTGGCATGTGCCAGCGGGTCATGATCGCGATGGCATTGGCGTGCAGGCCCAAACTGCTGATCGCCGATGAACCGACGACCGCGCTCGATGTCACCATCCAGGCGCAGATTCTCGAGCTGCTCAGGGGGCTCACCGCTGACGAGGATCTGGCCGTGCTGCTGATCAGCCACGACATCGGCGTGATCACCGAGCTCTGCGATCGCGTCGTCACCATGTACTCGGGAGAAGTCGTCGATATCGCCGCTCGCGACGAGTTGCTGCGCCGTCCGGCGCACCCTTACGCACAGGCGTTGCTCCAGGCATCGAGTCGCGACACCACGCCGGCGGTCGTGCGGTCGGCGCACGAGTCCCCGCCAGACGGGAACGGGTGCGTTTACCGAACCCGGTGCCGGTACGCCATAGATGCCTGCCGGACGACACATCCGGATCTGATCGGCGACGCCGGCTCGGCGACGCGCTGCCTGCGCGCCGGCGACCTCGAACTGACCGGGTTGGTGGCCTGATGACCGAGATCCTGATGAACGTCCGCGATCTGGTCGTCGACTACGGCGGCGGCGCCGACCGGTTGCGCGCGGTCGACACTGTGAGCTTTTCTCTGTACCGCGGCGAAACGTTCGCCGTGATCGGCGAATCCGGATCGGGAAAGACCTCCCTGGCCCACGCTCTCGCCGGAATCGTCGAGCCGGCCGCGGGATCGATCGACCGCGTCCCGGGCGCGCACGGTCGCACCGCGGGGGCATCCCACGTGATCTTTCAAGATCCGCGGTCGGCGCTCGACCCTCGGCTCGCGGTCTGGCAGTGCGTCGCCGAGCCGATGGCGCCGCGCCGGTTGCGGATACCGCGATCGACGCGCCCGGCCGCGGTCGAACTGCTGCGCCGGGTCGGACTCGGCGACGAGCTGGCCGACCGCAAGCCCGCGCAGCTGTCCGGCGGTCAACGGCAGCGCGTGACCATCGCCCGGGCGGTGGCCTCGCGCGCGGAGTTGATCCTGTGCGACGAACCGGTCGCCTCACTGGACGTTTCCCTGCAGTCCGAAGTGCTCGCGCTGCTGGCCGAACTGCGCGACGAGCACGGGCTGACCTACGTATTCATCTCACACGACCTGGGTTCGGTGGCGCGCATCGCCGATCGAGTCGGCGTCATGTACATGGGCAGGCTGGTGGAGCTGGGACCGACCGCGTCGGTGCTCGAATCGCCACGGCATCCCTACACCCAGGCACTGCTCGCGGCCGTGCCCCGGCCGACTCGGGTGCGCCGGGAAAGGCGCGGGCTGCTGCTGCGGGGCGAGATTCCCGATCGACGTAACCCCCCGTCGGGCTGCCGATTCCGCACGCGGTGCCATCTGGCCACCGATCGCTGCGCGACGACCGCCCCCGTACTGACCGACGACACCGAAAGCCATTCGGCAGCATGCCATTTTCGCCAGGAAGCCATCGACGCCTGGCAATCCGCGCTTGGTCCCGCCGCGGACCGGAAAGAAGAATCGCGATGAACCGAAAACTGATCGCCGCCGGAGCGGCTGCCGCACTCGCCCTCGTACTGGGCGCCTGCGGCGGCGACCCCTCCGCGTCCGCGCCCGACCCGAACGCGAGCATCAAGGTCGCCACGCGGCAGACGCCCAGCTCGCTCGACCCCTGCCGGGGCAACTCGGGTTACGACCTGACCTATCTCAAGCTGCTCTACGCCCCGCTCATCGACACCGACCCGCAAACTCTCGCACCCCAACCGGGGATCGCCACCTCGTGGGAGTTCGCCGGAGCCGACAAACTCACCTTCACGATGAAACTCCGATCGGGCCTGACGTTCCACGACGGCACACCCGTGGACGCGGAGGCGGTGAAGGCCAGCATGCAGCATTGTCTCGGCACCGGTCTGGTGTCCGTTCCGTCGATCAAGAGCATCGACGTTCAAGGCACGGACACAGTATCGATCAAGTTGAGCAGCCCGACTTCCGGGCTGCCCGGCTACCTCAGCACCCGTCTGGGTTTCGTCGTCTCGCCGGCCGCGCTGCGCCAGTACGGTGACGAATTCGGTAACCATCCCGTCGGCGCCGGGCCCTACCAGTTCGCGCGCGCGGTGCCCAACAGCGAATACTCCTTCACGAGGTTCGCCGGTTATCAGCCGGTGAGCGACCCCGCACCGCGAGCGGCGGGCATCGATATCGCGATCATCACCAGTGACACGGCACTGACGAACGCCTTGACCTCCGGGACAGCGGATTTCGCCTTCGGGATCGGCGAATCCGCTGCGCCCGCGCTCGAGCGCCTGCCCGGCATCACCGTGGACCGGCATCGGCAACTCGGCTTCACCGCGGTGGTGATCAACACCAAGAACCACCCGGTCGACGACCCGAAGGTGCGGTTGGCGATGGAATACGCGTTGGACCGCAAGGCCATCGCCACGGCCGCGCTGAACAGCGACGCGGGCACCCCCGCCTGGTCGGTCTACCCGCCGGGGGCGACCTTCCACGATTCCGCCACCGACAACGCCTGGCCCTACGATCCGGACAAGGCGCGGCGGTTGCTCGCCGAGGCCGGCTACCCGGACGGCGTGCATGTGCGAGGCATCGCCGCCGCCGCGCCGCCGTTCTCCACCAACGCACTGCTGGTCGCGGAGCAGTGGAAAGCGGTCGGCATCGACGTCGAATTCACCAATGTTCCCGGTCCGCAGGCTATTTCGCAGTTCGTAGCGCACAACGGCGCGGACGTCTTCAGTGTCGGATGGCCTTCGCAGGCGTCGGCGCCGCTCAACTACAGCGCCCTGCTCGGTCCGACCTCCTACTACCGGCAGAATGCCGCGCCGAATCCGCAACTCGACCAGCTCATCGCGCAGCTCAACAACACCTACACCGACGGCGAACAGCTCGAGGTCGTCAAGAAGATCAACCGGATCATCGTCGAACAAGCCGAATTCATCCCGCTCTACCACGGTCCCGCGGTGGTCGCCTACACGCAGCGCGTGCAGGGAGTGGTTCCCTCGCTGAGCGGATCGCCCGAACTCGCGTACCTGGCCGTGTCATGAAGTGGATCCGTCGTAGACGGTCGGTTGGCCCGGTACTGGGGCGATCGGTGTCGATCCTGATCACCGCGTTTCTGACGACGGTGATGACCTTCGGCCTGATCCATCTCGTGCCGGGCGGGCCCGCCGAGGCGCTGATCGGTGTGAGCAGCACCGATGTCGATCCCGCGGTCATCGAGCAGCGGCTCGGTCTCGACAAACCGCTGTACGAACAGTACCTCCGGTGGTTGAGCGGCGTGGTCCACGGCGACCTCGGGACCTCCCTGGTGAACAACGCGCCCGTCGCCGATCAGGTGCTGCACCGCTTGCCGGTCAGCGCGGAACTCGTCGGGCTCGCGTTGGCGCTGTCGGCCGTTATCGCGGTGCCGCTCGGTGTGTGGACCGCGTATCGGGCGGGCCGCCGGTCCGACGGGGTCGTTCGCGCGGCGTCCGGAATCGGCCTCGCGGTCCCGGAATTCTTCTTGGCCATCGTCTTGATCGACGTGTTCGCCGTCGGCCTCGGGTTGTTTCCGGCTTTGGGTTATGTGCCTTTCGGCAAGGACCCGGTGGCGAATCTGCGCCACCTCGCCCTGCCCGCGGCGGCACTGGCGGCGGGCGCGAGCGCGATCGTGGTGCGTCAGGTACGTGCCGCGATGATCGACGCGCTGTCGAGCGAATACGTGCGCGCCGCGCGGGCCATGGGCTTGCGCGAGCGCACGATCGTGTGGCGTTACGCGCTACGCAACGTGTCGACGACCGTCGTGACGGTGTACGGGCTGCTCGCGATCGGTTTGCTCGGCGCCACCGTTGTGCTCGAGCAGATCTTCGTGCTGCCCGGCATGAGCGGCGCACTGGTCACCGCCATCGAGACTCGCGATTATCCGATGCTGCAAGGCATCGTGCTGACCTACGTCGTAATCGTGCTCGGCATCAACCTGGTGGTGGACGCGGCAACTGGATTCCTGGATCCCCGGCTCCGAGCGGAGGTGAACGCATGAGCACCGTGACACTGGCCGCCGGAACTCGCTCGACCGGTGACACCCGGCGGCGGTCGCGCGCCGGGTTCTGGCTCGCCCTCGCGATTCTCGGCACCCTGATCGTGCTCGCGGCGCTGGCGCCGCTGGTGACGCCGTACAGCCCGACCGACCAGGATCTGACGAACAGGTTCGCCGGGCCGAGCGGTGCGCATCTGCTCGGGACGGACAGCTACGGCCGGGACGTGCTGAGCAGGCTGATCTGGGGCGGACGGTCCTCCTTCGTCGCGGTCACCATCGCGGTCGGCGTCGGGCTCACGGTCGGGCTGCCGTGGGGGCTCGGCGCCGGATACGGTCCGGCGTGGTTGCGAATGTTGTTGCTGCGCGCGGCGGATGCGTTCCTGGCGTTCCCGGCGCTGGTACTGGCCGTGGCCATCACCGGCGTGCTCGGACCGGATCTGGTGACGGCCATGTGCGCGGTCGGCATCGTGTTCGCTCCCGTCATCGCGCGGCTGACCGCAGGAGGAGTGGCGCAGGTCAGGCGTTCGGAGTACGTGCTCGGTGCGCAGCTGGCCGGCTGCCCGACGCATGTCACGCTGCTACGGCACGTCCTGCCCAACGCGGTGGGACCGGTGATAGTGCAGGCCACGCTTTTCTCCGGACTCGCGTTCGTCATCGAAGCCGCGCTGTCGTTCATCGGCCTCGGCATCCAGCCGCCGACGCCGAGCTGGGGTGGCGATTTGAACAACGCCTACCAGCACATACTCGGCGCCCCGAATCAGGTACTCGCACCGGGTGTGCTGATCGCGATCGTGGTCATGGCCACTTATCGGATCGGCGACGAAGTTCGAGATCGCTTGTCCGGCCTCGGCTCGGCCCCGGCGGCCGAACAGTCCAGGAGGGAAGCCGAATAGCACTGGTACGGGCCTACTTCGCGCGCATTCCGCAGGTGCGTCCCACACTGCCGGGGCGGTGATAACGTGAACACGTCAACCGTCCCTTCGACCGACAGTGAGTGGCCAGCGTTGGTGTCCGAGCCCGTTGTGAGCGAGGCCGAGCCTCGGAAAGGCGTCCCGCGCACCAAGCGCGGCGAGCGCACGCGCACCGCGTTGATCGCCGCGGCGCGCGAGGTATTCGAGCGCGACGGGTATCTCGACGCCAAGATCTCCGACATCTCCAAGGCCGCCGGGACGGCATCGGGGTCGTTCTACACCTACTTCGACAGCAAGGAAGAGATCTTCGCCGCGGTGGTCGAACAGGTGCAGGAGGAGATGCTGCACCCGCACGTCCGGGAGCGCACGGGCGTCACCGACCCGCGCGACCTCATCGAGGCGGCCAACCGGGAGTATCTCCGCTCGTACAAGCGCAATGCGCGCCTGATGGCGGTGTTCGAGGAAGTCGCCCTGATCAACGAGGACTTCCGCAGGCTGCGCATCGAACGAGGCAAGGCCTTCGCGCAGCGCAACGCGAAGATGATCAGCGAGCTGCAGGAATCCGGCCGGGCCAGCGCGGACCTCGACCCGATGATCACCGCGCACGCCTTGTCGGTGATGGTCAGCCGGATGGCCTACACGGTCTTCGTCCAGAATCATCGCATCCCGTTCGAGAAGCTCGTCACCACTCTGACGCAGCTGTGGGTCAACGCGCTGCGGCTCGACTCGGACTGATTCGCGCTCGCCGGACTCTGCTTTCCCGGGTGATGCCCGGGCCGCGTGCCAGCTCCTTTTCCGTCGTCGGCCACCCTTGCCCAAACTTGAATTTGACGTAGGATTCAAGTTTGTTGGATGCTCGGCCCGGCGTGGCCGACGGGTGATCGCTCGCGCCAGGGGAATCCCGGAAGGAGATGTTCGTGAAGGTCGCTGGAAGAACGGCAATTGTCACCGGAGGCGGCGGCGGGATCGGCGGCGCGATCGCGCGGCTGTTGGTGCGCGAGGGCGCGCGGGTCGTGGTCGCCGATCTGGACGCCGGTGCGGCCGAGTCCCTCGTTCGGTCCATCACGCAAGATGCCCCCGGCTCCGCGGTGGCGGTCGGGGCGGATGTGTCCGACCCGGCGCAGATCGGCGGGTTGATCGCCCGCGCGGAGGACGAGTTCGGGCCGGTCGACCTGTACTTCGCGAACGCGGGCGTCGTCGGACCGGTCGGACTGGGCGACGACGCGGGCTGGAACACCGCGATCGATGTGAACGTCAACGCGCACGTGCGGGCCGCCCAGCTGCTGGTCCCCGGCTGGCTCGAACGCGGTGAAGGGTACTTCGTGAGCACCGCCTCCGCGGCGGGCCTGCTGACCCAGATCGGCTCGGCCGCGTACGCGGTGACCAAGCACGCGGCCGTCGGGTTCGCCGAGTGGCTGTCGGTCACCTACGGCGACAACGGAATTCGGGTGAGCTGCCTGTGCCCGATGGGTGTCGAGACGAAGCTGCTGCGCGCGGGCGCCGAGTCGGGAGACGCGCTCGGCGCGGCGGCGACCAGGGCGGTCACCACCGCGGGTGCGGTGCTGAGCCCGGACGAGGTCGCGACGGTGGTGCTGGAGGCCGTCGACGCCGAACGCTTCCTGATCCTGCCGCACCCCGAGGTGCTCGAGATGTACCGCGGCAAAGGGGCGGATTACGACAGGTGGCTGGGCGGCATGCGCCGCTACCAGGCCGCCCTCTTGCAGACGGCGGAGTGAATCGACCACCCCGGGGCGGTGCGTGCCGCCCCGAGGTGATCGAACGGTGTGGGCCGGACTCCGGGGCGGCTGGTGCGCGCGAAACTTGATGATGAAGTCAGGTTCGATTAGCGTTTCACCTGGATGCGTCAGGAAATCGAGAGACGAGAGCGAGGGAAGTGATGACCAGAACGACCCCGGATGACGTCGCGGCGGAGGGCATCCCCTCGCTCGCCGACACCTCGGTCCTGCGCGACCTGCCGAGCACGGCGCGCGGTGCGCGAACGCGCGCGGCGCTGGTCGCCGCAGCTCGCACGGTGTTCGAACGCGACGGCTATCTCGAGGCCCGGCTGTCCGACATCGCCGCGGAAGCGAAATGCTCGACCGGGTCCTTCTACACCTATTTCGCGGGCAAGGAGGAGATCCTGCAAGCGGTGCTCGACCTCGCCCAGAACGAGATGCTGCACCCCGGCTTGCCCCGGCTGGAGCCGGACGAGGCCTCACCCGCCGCGGTCATCGAGGCGAGCAACCGGGCCTACTTCGAGACGTACAAACGCAACGCGAAGCTGATGGCCATCCTCGATCAGGTGGCCGCCATCGATCCGAAGTTCCGTGCGGCTCGCCGGCGTCGCAGCCGCGCCTTCTGGGAGCGCAACGCCCGCTCGATCGCGCAGCTGCAGGAGCGCGGGCTGGCCGATCCCGAGCTCGATCCCCACCAGGCGGCGCGAGCGCTGTCGGGCATGGTGGGCCGGATGGCGTACTACGCGTTCGTCCTGGGGGAGGAGGCGAGCATCGACGAGCTGGTACGCACCGCCACCCGTTTGTGGGTGAACGCGGCGCGCATCGGAGCCGCGGCCGGCTGAGCGCGGATCAGGCGCCGCGCCAGACGGGCGGGCGCTTCTCGGCGAACGCGCGCGCTCCTTCGAGCGCGTCCGCCGAGGTGTTGACAATGCGGACGATCTCCAGCTGGGCTCGGAACGCGTCCGCGTCGGTGTATCGAATGGCTTGGGAGAGAACTTGTTTCGTCCCGCGAATGGCGAGCGGTCCGTTCTCGGCGATGCGGGCGGCCAGCGCCTCGGCCGTCCGGATGGCCTGTCCGGGTTCGGTGATCGCGTTGACGAGGCCGAACTGGTGCGCGCGGACCGCGCCGAGGGTGTCACCGGTCAGGGCGATCTCCATCGCCAGCTGGTAGGGGAGCGTCTTCGGCAGCCGCAGGACGCCGCCGCCCGCCGCGATCAGACCTCGTTTCACCTCGGGAAGACCGAACTTGGCGTCGGTGGCCGCGACGATGAGGTCGCACGCGAGCGCGAGCTCGAAGCCGCCCGCCAGTGCCCAGCCCTCCACGGCGGCGATGAGCGGTTTCGCCGGCGGTCGCTCGGTGAGGCCGCCGAATCCGCGTCCCGGCAAGACCGGATGCTCGCCGCCGTCGGCGAAGGCTTTAAGGTCCATCCCGGCGCTGAACGTGCCGCCTGCGCCGGTGAGGATGCCGACCGCGACGTCGGGCCGGGCTTCGAATTCGTCGATCGCGTCCGCCAGCGCCCGGGCGACCGCGCGGTTCACCGCGTTGCGCGCCTCGGGGCGGTTGATCGTGATGGTGGCAATGCCGTCGGCGAATTCGGTCAGTACGACGCTCACCGCTGACTCCTCTCGGGGGTCTTTCGTGGCCGCCGCGGCGCGGCTCGGCCGGGTGAGGCCCACCGTCCGCGTGGTCGGCCGTGTCGCGGTGACGCTAGCGAAATCTGAATTCGAGTTCAACATCGTGTCCGCTTCCGCGCCATGACCTGGTCTTTCACGCCTTTCGTGAGGCAAGTCACAGGCGTTTTCCGGGGTGGTCGGTATTGACGCGGCGGCACCCGTCCCGCAAGGTGGCGGTAGAAAGTAAGCGCTTAGTAAGTTCCGCAGGAAGGTTGGGCCATGCCCGAAGCCGTCATCGTTTCCATCGCCCGGTCGCCGATCGGGCGGGCCGCCAAGGGCTCGCTGAAGGACATCAGGCCCGACGACCTGGCCGCGCAGATCGTGCGAGCGGCGCTGGCGAAGGTCCCCGAGCTGGATCCGGCCGCGATCGACGACCTGATGCTCGGGTGCGGCCAGCCCGCGGGCGAGTCCGGCTTCAACCTGGGAAGGATCGTCGCGGTGCTCGCCGGCCTCGACGGGGTGCCCGGCACCACGGTCAACCGCTACTGCTCGTCGAGCCTGCAGACGACCCGCATGGCGCTGCACGCGATTCGCGCGGGCGAGGGCGACGTGTTCATCTCGGCCGGTGTCGAAACCGTCAGCCGGTACGGCAAGGGGAGTGCGGACGGCTTGCCCGGCACCCAGAACCCGCTGTTCGACAACGCGGTCGAGCGAACCGCGAAACTCGCCGCGGGGGGCCAGGAATGGGCCGATCCCCGGCTCGACGGCCTGCTGCCCGACGTCTACATCGCGATGGGCCAGACCGCCGAGAACGTGGCGCAGTCCGAGGGTGTCACCCGCGAGGAGCAGGACGCCTTCGGCGTGCGCAGCCAGAACCTGGCCGAGATCGCCCTCGCCAAGGGCTTCTGGCAGCGCGACATCACGCCGATCACCCTGCCGGACGGCACCGTCGTTTCCGCCGACGACGGCCCGCGCGCCGGAGTCACGCTCGACAAGGTCGCCGCGCTGCAACCGGTGTTCCGGCCCGACGGGACGGTCACCGCTGCCAATTGCTGCCCGCTCAACGACGGCGCCGCCGCCGTCGTCATCATGTCGGACACGAAGGCCGCCGAACTGGGGCTGACGCCGCTGGCGCGGATCGTCTCGACCGGCGTCAGCGCGCTGTCGCCGGAGATCATGGGACTCGGCCCGGTCGCGGCGTCCGAACAGGCGCTGGCCCGCGCCGGGATGACGATCGGCGACGTCGACCTGGTCGAGATCAACGAAGCCTTTGCGGCACAGGTCATTCCGTCCGCCAGGAGGCTCGGCGTCGACCTCGACAAGCTCAACATCAACGGCGGCGCGATCGCGGTCGGCCATCCCTTCGGGATGACCGGCGCGCGAATCACCAGCACCCTGGTCAACTCGCTGCAATTCCACGACAAGCAGATCGGCCTGGAAACGATGTGCGTCGGCGGTGGCCAGGGCATGGCCATGGTGCTCGAACGACTGTCGTGACCGTGGACAACACTGGAAAGGACCGACCCTTGAACAGGTTCGAAGGAAAGACCGCCATCGTCACCGGCGCCAGCCGTGGCATCGGCCTCGGCATCGCGCAGCGTCTGGTCGACGAGGGCGCGAAGGTCGTCATCACCGCTCGCAACGAGAAGGCGCTCGACGAGGCCGTCGAGACGCTGGGCGGTCCGGAGCGGGCGCTGGCCGTCGCCGGTCGCTCCGACGACGTCGCCCACCAGGCCGAGACCGTCGAGCGGGCGATCGAGGCCTTCGGCAGCGCGGATCTCCTCGTCAACAACACCGGAATCAACCCGGTCTTCGGTCCCATGGTTGAGCTGCCGCTCGAGGCCGCCCGCAAGATCGTCGAGGTCAACTGCCTGGCCGCTCTGTCGTGGGTGCAGCAGGCGTACCAGGCGTGGATGAAGGAGCACGGCGGCGCGATCGTGAACGTCTCCTCGGTCGCCGGATTGAAGCCGGCGCCCGGCATCGGCTTCTATGGCTCCAGCAAGGCGATGCTGACCCACATCACCCAGGAACTCGCCGTCGAACTCGGCCCGAACCTGCGCGTCAACGCGGTCGCACCGGCCGTCGTGAAGACCAAGTTCGCGACCGCCCTGTACGAGGGCCGCGAGGACGAGGTCGCCGCGGCCTACCCGCTCAAGCGGCTCGGCGTGCCCGAGGACATCGGCAGCGTGGTCGCCTTCCTGCTCTCCGAAGACGCCGCCTGGCTCACCGGTCAGCTGCTCGTCGTCGACGGCGGCATCACCCTCACCGGCGGTGTCTGACGTGACGACGATGCAGGCGTGGCGCGTCCACGAACTCGGCGAGCCGGGCGCGGTGCTGCGGCTCGACACGGTGGAGCGACCCGATCCAGGTCCGAGCCAGGTGCTCGTCCGGGTCACCGGCGCCGCCGCGAACTTCCCCGACGTGCTGATGTGTCGCGGCCTCTACCAGGTGCGTCCGCCGCTGCCGTTCACGCCGGGTGTCGAGGTGTGCGGTGAAGTGGTCGCCGTGGGATCCGACGTCTCGGGGATCGCGGTCGGCGATCGTGTGATCGGCGGAACCGCGCTGCCGCACGGCGGCTTCGCGGAATTCGCTCTGATGGACGCCGCGCAGACGTTCCCCGCGCCGCCCGCGCTGGACGACGCCGAAGCGGCCGCGCTGTACATCGGATACCAGACCGGATGGTTCGGACTGCATCGCCGCGCCGCCCTGAAAGCGGGGGAGACCCTGCTCGTGCACGCGGCTGCCGGTGGCGTCGGCAGCGCCGCCATCCAGCTCGGAAAGGCCGCGGGCGCCAGGGTGATCGGCGTCGTCGGCGGTCCGGAGAAGGCGGCGTACGCCGCCAAGCTCGGCGCCGACGTGGTGATCGATCGCCGGACGCAGGATTTCGTCGAGGTCGTCAAAGAGGTGACTGACAACCGGGGCGCCGACGTCGTCTACGACCCGGTCGGCGGCGACGTCTACGCGCGGTCGACGAAGTGCATCGCCTTCGAAGGCCGGATCCTGGTCGTCGGCTTCGCCGGTGGGGAAATCCAAACGGCCGCACTGAATCACGCGCTGGTCAAGAACTATTCCATCGTCGGCCTGCACTGGGGTCTGTACAACGCCTACGAACCGGCGGCGGTCGCCGAATGCCATCGGACGCTGACCCGGCTCGCCGCGGAGGGCGGGATCAGGCCGCTGGTCAGCGAACGGCTGACGCTGGACGGCATCGCCGAAGGCGTACAGCGCCTCGCCGACGGCAAGACCGTGGGCCGCGTCGTCTACGCGCCCTGATCGAACACGCACCACAGAGGAGAACATCATGAGCAACCAGACCCCGCGGACCGCCGTCGTCACCGGCGCGGCGCGCGGCATCGGCGCGGCCGTCGCGCGCCGGCTCGCCGCCGACGGCATGGCCGTCGCGGTCCTCGATCTGGACGAGGCCGCGGCCAAGCCCGTGGCCGACGAGATCGTGGCCGCGGGTGGCCGCGCGCTCGCCATCGGCGCGGACGTGGCCGACGAAGCCGCGGTGACGGCGGCCATCGATCGCGTCGTCGCCGAACTCGGCGCCCCGACGGTGCTCGTCAACAACGCGGGCATCCTCCGCGACAACCTGCTGTTCAAGATGACCGTCGACGACTGGGACGCCGTCATGGGCGTGCACCTGCGCGGCGCGTTCCTGTGCAGCCGCGCGGTGCAGCGTCACATGATCGAGCAGGGCTGGGGGCGGATCGTCAGCCTCTCCAGCACGTCGGCGCTCGGCAACCGCGGCCAGGCCAACTACGCCGCTGCCAAGGCCGGTCTCCAGGGCTTCACCAAGACTCTCGCACTCGAACTCGGCAAGTTCGGTGTCACCGCCAACGCTGTTGCGCCAGGATTCATCGAGACGGACATGACCGCGGCCACGGCCGAACGCATGGGCGTCCCCTTCGAGGATTTCAAGAAGGTGGTCATCGCACAGATCCCGGTCGCTCGCGCTGGAACGCCCGACGACATCGCGCACACCGTGTCGTTCCTGGCCAGCGAGGGCGCGGGATTCGTGTCCGGCCAGGTCTTGTACGTGGCCGGCGGACCTCGGGACTAGGACGGAAGGACAGCGACCGATGAAGGTATTCCAGGGCTTGGCCGACATGGAGAAGGCCATCGGAACTCACCTCGGATACAGCGACTGGCACACGGTGACCCAGGAGCAGATCGACCGCTTCGCCGACGCGACGGGCGATCACCAGTGGATCCACGTGGATCCGGTGAAAGCGGCGGCGGGACCGTTCGGCACGACCGTCGCCCACGGGTTCCTCACGCTGTCGCTGATTCCGATGCTGACTCAGCAGATCTACACCGTCGAGGGACTGTCGATGGGCGTCAACTACGGCGCCAACAAGGTCAGGTTCCCCGCGCCCGTTCCCGTGGGGTCGCGGCTGCGCGCGGGCGCCGAGCTGATCTCGCTCGCGCCGGGCACGCTGGGATACCAGGCCGTCACCCGCGTCACCGTCGAGATCGATGGGGCCGCCAAGCCCGCGTGCGTCGCCGAGACCGTAGCGGTGCTGGTGCCCTGATGACCGACCACAACGGCACGGATCTGCCCGGCCTCGATGTGGATCGCCTGACGGCCTGGCTGGCCGAGGTGGAGCCGGGTCTGCTCACCGGGCCGCTCACGGGTCGCCTGATCGCCGGTGGCAGATCCAATCTGACCTACGAGATCAGTGACGGCAAATCGGCGTGGATCGTGCGGCGGCCGCCGCTCGGTCACGTGCTGGCGACCGCGCACGACATGTCCAGGGAATACCGGGTCATGACCGCGCTGGCCGACACCGACGTTCCCGTTCCCGCCACGTACGCGCTCTGCGAGGATCCCGATGTCCTCGGCGCGCCGTTCTATTTGATGGAGCGGGTGATCGGCACGCCCTACCGCTTGGCGGCCGAGCTCACGGCGATCGGCGCGGACCGGACGCGGACCATCTCGGCCGGAATGGTCGACGCGCTGGCCGATCTGCACACCGTCGATCCGGCCAAAGTCGGGCTCGCGGATTTCGGACGCCCAAGCGGCTTCCTCGCGCGGCAGGTGCACCGCTGGAAGAAGCAGTTGGACGCCTCCTACTCCCGGGATCTGCCCGACGCGGACGAGCTGTACGGCAAGCTCGCGGCCCACCAGCCCCCGCAGTCTCCGGACGGCATCGTCCACGGCGACTACCGGCTCGACAACGTCCTGGTGGACTCCGAGGACCGAGTCGTCGCCGTAATCGATTGGGAGATGGCCACTTTGGGTGATCCGCTCACCGATGTGGCGCTCCTGCTGCTGTACCAGCGCCTCGGCGAGCTCGGCGTACCCGGCGTCAGCGACGTGGCGTTCGCGCCCGGCTTCCTCACCGAGACCGAACTGCTCGACCGGTACGCCGAACGCAGCGGCCGCGACCTCGCGCACTTCGGCTTCTATCTGGGGCTGGCCGCCTTCAAACTGGCGGCGATCCTCGAAGGGATCCACTACCGTCATCTGCACGGGCAAACCGTCGGATCCGGCTTCGAGATCGTCGGATCCGGGGTCGAAACGCTGCTGCGCACCGGAATCGAAGCCCTCGAGGGGAACAACCGATGACCGACACCGTTCTCGACGACCTGCGTCAGCGCGTGCACGCGGTCCTCGCCGACAACGATCCGTCGACCACCGACGCGGTGACCTTCCATCGCGCCCGGTTCGACGCCGGACTGGCCTGGGTGTACTTCCCGGTCGGGTTGGGCGGGCTCGGCCTCGACCGGGAAATGCAGCCCTTCGTGGACGCTCTGTTCGAGCAAGCGGGAGCCCCGGGCAACAACGCCGAACTCAACGGCATCGGGCTCGGCATGGCGGCTCCGACGATCCTCGCCTACGGCACACCGGAGCAGCAGCGGCGTTTCCTGCGTCCGCTGTGGGCGGGCGAAGAGATCTGGTGTCAGCTGTTCAGCGAGCCCGGCGCCGGTTCCGATCTGGCGGCGGTCGGCACAAGGGCGGTCCGGGACGGTGCGGACTGGATCGTCAACGGGCAGAAGGTGTGGACGTCGGTCGCGCACAAGGCGCAGCTGGCGATCCTGGTCGCTCGCACCGATCCGAGCCGCCCCAAGCATTCGGGCTTGACCTACTTCATCTGCGACATGACCGATCCCGGGGTCGAGGTGCGACCGCTTCGTCAGATCACCGGTGAAGCGGAGTTCAACGAGGTCTTCCTCACCGACGTGCGGATCCCCGACTCTCAGCGGCTCGGCAAGGAGGGCGAGGGCTGGCGCGTCGCCACCACGACCCTCAACAACGAACGGGTCTCCATCGGCGGGCGCGCCATGCCACGGGAAAGCGGTGTGCTCGGCGTCGTCGCGCGCAGCTGGCGGGACAACCCCGGCAAGCGCACCCCGGAACTGCACGACCGGCTGCTGCGACTCTGGGTCGAGGCCGAAGCAGGGCGCTTGGCCGCGACGAAGCTGCGCCAGCGAGTCGCCGGAGGACAGCCGGGCCCGGAAAGCTCCGCCCTCAAGCTCTCCTTCGCCCGGTCCAATCAGCAGCTGTCCGGTTTCGAACTGGAACTGCTCGGCGAGGACGGCCTCCGCTACGACGACTGGACCATGGTGCGGCCGGACCGGGTCGATTTCACCGGGCGCAGCGCCGGTTACCGGTTCCTTCGGGCCAAAGGCAATTCGATCGAAGGCGGAACCTCGGAGATCCTGCGCAACATCGTCGCCGAGCGGGTCTTGGGTCTGCCGGTCGAACCGCGCGCGGACAAGGACATCGCCTGGAAGGACCTCAGCCGATGAGCGACGACATCCTGCTGCTCGACACCGACACCGAGGCTTCGCTGCGGGACGCGGTGCGTGACTTGCTCGCCACCCATTGCGATCCGGCCGCGGTGGCCAGGGCCTACGAAGGCGACCGCGCGTTGACGCCCGGCCTGTGGAAGTCGCTTTCTCGCGATCTCGGACTCGCCGGGCTGCTCGTCCCCGAGGACCGCGGCGGCGTGGGCGGTTCCGCCCGTGACGCGGCCGTCGTGCTCGAAGAGCTCGGCCGGTTCGTCGCGCCCGTCCCATTCCTCACCAACAGCGTGATCGCCGCGACCATCCTGCTCGCCGGTGATTCCGATCTGATCGGGCAGCTGGCGGAGGGCGAGCGCACGGTGGCGCTGCTCGCGCCCTTCACCGCCGCCTCGGCGACGGATGTGCCGACCTTCGCCAAGGACCCGGACGGACGGTTGACCGGACGGGTCACGAGCGTCGCGGGCGTGCTCGACGCCGATGTGCTGTTGGCCGCGGTGCAGACCGCCGCGGGCACGGAGATTCACGCGCTTCCGGTGACGGCGGCGGCGGTCGCGCCGGTCGTCTCGCTCGACATGACGCGCCAGCTCGCCGACGTCACCCTCGAGTCCGTGCCAGGGCGGGTCGTCGTCGACGCCGAGTCCGGAATCGCCGCGCTGCGGGCCGGTCTGGACGCGGGCGCGGCGCTGCTGGCGTCGGAACAGGTCGGTGTCGCGTCCTGGTGTCTGGAAACGACGGTGGCCTACCTCAAGGTGCGTCGGCAGTTCGGCCGCGTGGTCGGCGGATTCCAGGCGCTGAAGCACCGGCTCGCCGACCTGTACGTCGACATCGAGACCGCGAGCGCCGCGGCACGT
This sequence comes from Nocardia xishanensis NBRC 101358, assembly GCF_001613365.1. Taxonomy (GTDB): domain Bacteria; phylum Actinomycetota; class Actinomycetes; order Mycobacteriales; family Mycobacteriaceae; genus Nocardia; species Nocardia xishanensis. Next base: position 346,228 of record NZ_BDCF01000002.1, on the reverse strand, counting down.
TACGCCGCGGGCGCCCTCGCGGCCGGTGACCCCGACGCTGCTGTCGCTACCGCCGTCGCGGCCGCCTACTGCGCGGATATCGCGGTCCTGGCCGCCGAGGAAGCCGTCCAGCTGCACGGCGGTATCGGCATGACGTGGGAGTATCCGGCGCACCTCTACCTCAAGCGGGCGAAAGCCGATCAGATCGGGCTGGGCAGCCCCGGCCGTCACCGGTCGGTGCTCGCCGAACTCATCGATCTACGACTGGGAGAGGATTGAATCCATGAAATCGACCCAGGTCCGGCTCGCCGCCCGGCCCGAAGGAGAGCCCAAAGACAGCGACTTCGACTTCGCCACCGTCGATCTGCCGGAACTCGACAACGGTCAGGTGCTGCTGCGTGTGCTGTACCTGTCGCTGGATCCGTACATGCGGGGCAGGATGAGCTCGGCCAAGTCCTACGCCGCTCCCGTGGAATTGGGCGACGTGATGGTCGGCGCCACCGTCTGCGAAGTGATCGAGTCCCGAGCCGATTCGCTCGCGCCGGGGGACGTGGTGCTGTCGTACTCGGGGTGGCAGTCCCATGCCGTCGCCTCTGCTCGCCACGTACGAAAGCTCGATCCGGAGTCCGCCCCGATCTCCACCGCGCTCGGCGTCCTCGGCATGCCCGGGTTCACCGCGTACGGCGGCCTGCTCGAAATCGGCCGCCCGCAGCCCGGCGAGACCGTCGTCGTCGCGGCGGCCACCGGGCCGGTCGGTTCGGCGGTCGGTCAGATCGCCCGGATCAAGGGCGCGCGCGCCGTCGGCATCGCGGGCGGACCCGACAAGTGCCGCGCCCTGCTCGACGAATTCGGATTCGACGCGGCGGTCGATCACCGTGCGCCCGACTTCGCGGAGCGGCTGGCCGAGGCGGTGCCGGATGGCATCGACGTCTATTTCGAGAATGTCGGCGGAAAGGTGGCCGAGGCCGTCACGCCGCTGCTCAATCGCTTCGCCCGGATACCGGTGTGCGGCCTGGTCGCGCAATACAACGCCACCGAATCGCCCGAGGGCCCCGACCGATTGCCCGGGTTCATGCGGCAGATCCTGACCCTGAGCCTGACGGTGCGTGGCTTCATCCAGGACGAGTTCATCCCCACTCGGCAGGCGGACTTCCTCCGCGACATGTCGGGGTGGATCCGCAGCGGCTCGGTCCGCTACCGGGAAGACGTCGTGGCCGGGCTGGAGAACGCTCCCGAGGCGTTTCGCGCCATGCTGGCGGGCCGCAATTTCGGCAAGGCGCTCATCCGGGTCGGCGATTGAGCCTGAGCCGGCGAATTGTCCATCGAACGGTGCCGTGACATGACCTGTCACGGCACCGTTCGTGTCTGTACCCGAATCCGCGGGACCCAAAGTTGAATCCGATGTCGAATTCAAGTACGGTGCGAAGGAAGCCAACAGTCAGGACGAGGAGTTGCCATGTTCGAGTTCTCGGAGCGAGCGCGCCAATACCAGGAGGACTTGCTCGCCTTCATGGACGAGCACGTCTATCCCGCGGAGTCGATCTACCACGCGCAGATGACGGAGTCGGGTGATCCGCACTTCCATCCGCCGATTCTCGAGGAACTCAAGACCGAAGCGCGCAAGCGCGGTCTGTGGAATCTGTTCCACCCGCACCCGGAGTGGGGGCCCGGTCTGACCAACCTGGAATACGCGCCGCTCGCCGAGATCATGGGCCGCAGCGCGCATCTGGCGCCGGAGGCGACCAACTGCAACGCGCCGGACACCGGGAACATGGAAGTGCTGACGCTGTTCGGCACCCCCGAGCACAAGGAGACGTGGCTGCGGCCGCTGCTGGACGGCGAGATCGCCTCGGCGTTCGCGATGACCGAGCCCGCCGTCGCAAGCTCCGATGCCACCAACATCGAGCTACGCATGCAGCCCGACGGCGACGAGTACGTACTCAACGGCCGGAAGTGGTGGACCTCCAACGCCTTGCACAAGAACTGCAAGGTCCTCATCGTCATGGGCAAGACGGATCCGGACGGGCCAGTGCACCGCCAGCAGAGCATGATGGTCGTCCCGATCGACACCCCCGGCGTGACCGTCCTGCGCAACCTACCCGTGTTCGGATATCAGGACCGCGAAGGCCACGCGGAGGTGGTGTTCGAGAACGTCCGGGTGCCGCGCACCGCGCTGCTGGCCGGTGAGGGCGACGGGTTCATGATCAGCCAGGCCCGGCTCGGGCCAGGACGCATCCACCACTGCATGCGCGCGATCGGCATGGCCGAACGGGCGCTGGACCTGATGATCGATCGGGCGCAATCGCGCACGACGTTCGGTGCGCCGGTGGCCGACCGCGCCAACATCCAGGACTGGATCGCCGAGTCCCGCATCGAGATCGAGATGGCGCGACTGCTGACGCTCAAGGCCGCCTATCTGATGGACACCGTCGGCAACCGCAACGCGCGCGTCGAGATCGCGGCGATCAAGGTGGCCGCGCCCGAGGTCGCGCTGAAGGTGGTCGACCGGGCGATCCAGGTCCACGGCGGTGGCGGCGTCTCCGAAGACTTCCCCCTCGCGAGCATGTACGCGCACCTGCGGACGCTGCGTCTGGCGGACGGGCCGGACGAGGTGCACAAGCGCACCATCGCCCAGATGGAGCTGCGCCGCCGCGACCCCTCGTGGGGCAAGCGGAAGTAACCGGACGCAAGTACCGAAACAACCCACTCCAAGAGGAGGAAACGATGGCCGAACCCTGCGTGGTAGTGGCGACCATGTTCGCCAAGCCCGGCCAGGAAGAGCTGGTGGAGAAGACGTTGCGGGCGGCGGCTCCCGCCGTGCACGCCGAGCCTGGCTGTCTGCTGTACGCACTGCATCGACGGATCGGCGAACCAGGTCGATTCGTGATGATCGAGAAGTGGGCATCGAAGGAAGCGCTGCGCACGCACGGCCAGAGCGCCGCACTGCGTGAGGTCGGTGCGGCATTGGGCGACGCGCTCACCGGTCCGGCCGAGGTGCTGGTCTTCGACGCGTTGCCTGCGGGCGATCCCGAACTGGGAGCGCTCTGATATCAGAACTCGCCGGTCGGGCGGGTCGGCTCGACGGCGTTGGACGTCGTGCCGCGAGGTGGCTCGCGGCACGACGGCACGAACGAGAAGAGATCTCATGACGAAAACCCAGCAAGTGCGCCTCGCGCGGCGCCCTTCCGGACTGCCCGACGCCGACACCTGGAACATCACGACCGAGGAGCTTCCCGAGCTCATCGAGGGGCAGATTCTGGTCGAGGTCGAGTTCATCTCCCTCGATCCCGCGATGCGCGGATGGCTCAACGACGTGCGCTCGTACCTGCCGCCGGTCGGTGTCGGCGAGGTGATGCGATCGCTGGACATCGCGAAGGTCGTCGCGTCGACGCATCCGGACTTCGCCGTCGGCGACACGGTCAGCGGAACCTTCGGGGTGACCGAGTACGCGATCAGCGACGGCAAGGACGTCCAGAAGATCGACGTGGGCGTCGCGCCGGGGCCCACGTGGCTCGGCACGCTCGGAATGCCCGGCATGACAGCCTATTTCGGCCTGCTCGAGGTCGGGAAGCTGCGCGCGGGGGAGACCGTCGTCGTGTCCGCCGCGGCCGGAGCCGTCGGCAGCGTGGTGGGGCAGATCGCGAAAGCCAAGGGCGCCACCGTGATCGGCATCGCCGGTGGAGCGGAGAAGTGCCGCTGGCTCACCGAGGAGCTCGGTTTCGACGCGGCCGTCGACTATCGGAACGAGGACGTGCTGCGGCGGTTGCGCGAAGTGGCCCCCAAGGGGATCGACATCTACTTCGACAACGTGGGCGGCGACATTCTCGACGCCGCGCTCGCCAATCTCCGCTTCGGCGCCCGCGTGGTGCTGTGCGGGGCGATCTCGGCGTACAACGACGACAAGCTGCCGCCGGGGCCGTCGCGCTACATGTCGCTGCTGGTCTTCCGCGCGTCCATGACCGGATTCGTCGTCATGGACTACGCCGACCGCTACGGCGAGGCCGTCGCGCAGATGTCCCAATGGCTGGCCGACGGAACGTTGAAGAGCCGTGAGCACGTCGTCGAGGGTGGCGTCGGACAGTTCGGCGAGACACTCAACATGCTCTTCACCGGGGCGAATGTCGGAAAGCTCGTGCTAGCACGCTGAATTCGGCGCATCCGAGGCCCCGCGCGACACCGCGCGGGGCCTCGTCCGCACGGTCACCAGAGCTTTCACCTGTCCAGCGGATCGTCCAGCTCAGATCGTGGCCGGACAACGCGCCGAGATCGGGCAGTGCCACGGTCGCGTGCCGCGACGGGATGCCGGTGTGCCCGTGCCGTCGTGGTAGGTCAGGCCCCCTTCCGCCATGGCGTCGATGGTCGCGGGAAATTCCGGAAGGTGAGTCGGACTGCCCGAGAATCGGCGCCAGGCGGCCGGGCCTGATCGTCCCGCCTGTTCGCGGATGCTCGCTGCGCCGCAGTGAACTGTCATGGCCCCGAAGACCATCCGGCTCCCGCGTCGCTCGACGACAGCGTGGGAGTCTGGAGAGTTCAGTCGGTCGACACGGGCCCGAGGGGCGCGAAGGCGGGCGGCCTGCGGTCGAGGTAGCTCGTGACGCCTTCGGTCGCGTCGGGATGTGCGAACGCCGCGAGCATCAGATCGTCGGCGACTGCCACCGCGGTCGCGAAGTCGGAATCCATTGCCCGATGGACCTGGCTCTTGACAATGCTCATCGAGGTGGGCGAGCAGAAGTTCGCCAGGTCGGTCGCGTATTCGATCGCGGATTGCAGCAGGGTCTCCTGCGGGCAGAGGCGGTCGACCAGTCCCATCGCGTGAGCCTCGGCGCCGAGAATCACCCGGCCGGACAGCAGCAGGTCCAGCGCCCGGCTGCGGCCGATCACGCGGGGGAGCAGCCAGGCGATTCCGTACTCCGCGATCAGGCCGCGGCGGACGAACGCCGTCGTGAACTTCGCCTCGGGCGTGCTGAACCGCAGGTCGCAGTAGAGCGCCTCGACCAGCCCGAGGCCGGCGACAGCGCCGTTGATCGCCGCGATCAAGGGTTTGCGCACCGAGAGCGGGAACTCGCGGGGACGCTGCCGTTCCGGAGCGCTGAGATCCGTCGCCGAGCTCGCCGCGGCCAGATCGTCCATGTCCGCTCCCGCGCAGAAGCCCCGTCCCGCGCCGGTGACGACGATGGCCCTGACTTCCGGGTCGTTCTCCGCGTCGTCCAGCAATGCGAAGTAGCGGCGTTCGAGCGCGTCGTTCCATGCGTTGAGCCGGTCCGGCCGGTTGAGCGTCAATATCAGTACCGGACCGCGTTTCTCGGCCAGAACGGTCTCGGTCGATTGCTGGGTGGTCGAGCCCATGCCCGTGCCCCTTCGTGGTTCTCGCTGGCAAGTCTTTCGGGCAGAGCCGGGCTCACGACCGGCCTAGAGCGGCCCAGAGCCGCCGAGCGGTGTCCGCCGCGTCGCGGTGCAGCACGGCGGTGAGCCCAGCGCGCTCGGCCGCGACCACGTTCTGCGGCAGGTCGTCCACCATGACGGCCGCTCCTGGCTCGACGTCCAAACGGGCGCAGGCGATGTCGTACGCGCGCCGGGACGGTTTGCGCACGCCGACCTCGCCGGAGATGGTGACGGCGTCGAACATCGCGGCGAGATCGAAACCGGCGTAGCAGTCGTCGCCGAGCGAGTTCGACAGCAGCCCCACGCGGAATCCGGCGTCCCTGACTTCGGCCACCAGCTCGATCATGGCGTCGTCGGCGCGCAGGCCGGACTGAATGCGGCGCACGAGCCCGGTGCCGTCCACCTCGATGCCGTGTGCGCGCAGCCGCGCGGCGAAGCCCTGTTCGAACTCGCGCTCGCGCATGCGTCCCTCTTCGTGCTCGACCAGCAGCGCCTTCGCCTCCGGGTCGTGGCTGAACAGGCGCAGCGGCAAGCGGGGATCGCAGCCGAGCGACTCGCCGAACGACTGGAACGCGTCGAAGACGCTGGACGTCAGCACACCCCCGAAGTCGAACAGCACGGCGGTCGCCCGGACGTGCTGCTCGGTGGGTGCGGTTGTGGGACTGGCCATGGGATTCCCTTTCGCTCCGTGTCGCCGGGCGCGGCCGGACGAGGCGTCACGTGCAGCTGTCGGCGGCACGGCCGAGCGCTGGATGCACGTATCCGGCAGGTCGATTACTGCTGCTCGCAGCCGAGCGTAATTGAATTCGAGTTCAGATTCAATACCCATCGCCGCCCGTGAGCGGGCGTTTTGCTCGGCGGTACGACCCGGCGGACCATACCGGTCCGCAGGTTTCGAGCGGACGGATGCGAGACTGGGCCGGTGACCGGATCAGAAGACCGCTCGCGCGCCGACGAGACGCGAGCACGGCTGTTGGAGGCCGCTGTCGCCGCGTTTGCCGAGCGTGGCTTCCACGGCTCGACGACCCGCGACATCACCTCGATCGCCGGCCTCAGCACCGCGGCGATCTACGTGCACCACCGTTCCAAGGAGGAGTTGCTCTATCAGGTCTCGCTGGCGGGCCATCGGGACACCCTGGCCACGATCCAGGCCGCGATCGCCTCGGCGGACGACCCGGTAGACCAGTTCATCGCGGTGATGCGTGATTTCTCGATCCACCATGCCCGCGCACACACCATGGCCAGGGTCATCAATTACGAACTCACCGCGCTCAGCCCGGAACACCAGCGGGAGATCAAAGCGGTCCGGCGCGTCATCGACAGCGAGGTGCGCGGCCTGATCGAGCGCGGCGTCGCGGCGGGCGTCTTCGACAACCCGAATCCGCGCATGGCGGCGATCGCGCTGCTGTCGCTCGGCATCGACCTGGCGCGGTGGTATCGGGACGACGGCCGATGGTCGCCAGAGGAGATCGGCGACTACTACGTCGACCTCGGCCTGCGCATCGTCGGCGCGCGGAAGCAGGACGGCTGACCTTTCGGCGTGGCGCTGTTTCCTCCGCTCCGCACTCTTGAACTTGACATCGGATTCGGGTAACTATCGAAGGCGAGTTTCCAGCACGATCAGATATCGGAGCAGTCTCTTGACAACGGTCTCCCCGCACAGTGCTCGCCTGACCTTCCGCGCCCTCGAGCCGATCCACGGCATGATCTACTTCACCCCGCATGGCCCCGGCGCGTATCGCGACCTGGGCATCACGGATCCGCGGATGATGTACTTCGCCTCCAGGTCCGCTGCCTTCGGCCCGGTGGCGGCCGATGTCACCGTCGCCTCGTTCTTCAACTTCAATCCGGCCGCGGTGCATGCCGTCCTCCCCGCCGCGTGGGAAATCGCCTCTCCCGAGGCGATTCTGCGCGCCAGGTTCGCTGCCGTCGATCTGTCGCTCCGGCAGGCATGGGGCGATGACGTCGCCGGCGCCGACGTGCGCGAGGCCGCCGATCTGGCCCGGCGCGCGGCCGAACGCGCCCGCGAGCGGCCTCAGGGCCGTCCGCTGTTCGCGGCCCACGCCGCGCTGCCTTGGCCCGACGAGCCGCACCTGGTGCTCTGGCATGCCCAGACATTGCTGCGGGAGTACCGAGGCGATGCCCATGTGGCCCTGCTCGCGACGGAGGGGCTCGACGGCATCGAGGCGTTGATCACGCACAGCGCGACCGGCGAGATCGCGGCGGAGGTGCTGCGGGCGAGCCGATCCTGGAGCGAGCAGGACTGGGCTTCCGGCGTGGACCGGCTCCGTGGCAGGGGCTGGGTGACGGACGAGGATCTGGCGCTGACCGAGCACGGCGCCGCGCGGCGCAAGTCGATCGAGGATCGGACCGACGAACTGGCGGTCCATCCGTACGAGGCGATCGGCGAAGACGGGTGCGCACGCCTGCGCGCGCTGGTCTCGTCGCTGGCGATCCAGGTCATCGAAGGTGGCCTGGGATTTCCGCCGGTGCTGTCGGAGCGCTACCGGCAGGCCATCCAGGCCGGATCTCGGTGAGGCGGGTGAACATGGCGGCGGTGCGACCGGAGATCACCCAGGTACTCGCGGTTCCCGCCGCGTTCACCAAGGAGATCCCGCCGGATTTCGAAGACAGCAACGGGCACATGAATGTGGCGCACTACTTCCGGCTGCACGGCGAGGCGATGTGGCAGCAGCACCGTGCGCTCGGCTACGGCGGGTCGGGCAGGTTCGGGATGTTCGCGATGGAGCAGCACGTCGCCTACTACCGGGAAGTCCTGGTGGGCCACGAGGTTTCGGTGCACGTCTGCGATCTGGGACGCACCGACAAGGTGATGCGCGGCATCTCGTACCTGGTCAATCGCACCGTCGGCGAGGTCGCGAGCTCGTTCGAGTTTCTGACCATGAACGTCGATCGGCTGTCTCGGCGCCCGGCCGAGTTCGAGGCCGGCGTCGCCGCGGCGTTGGACGAATCGATCGCGCGAGCTCGGTCGCTTGGATTCGGACCCGAGTACGGCGTGCTGGAATTGCGTCCGACGACGGCCCGCGTGCGGAACTGAGCGGCTTTCCGGCGGCGGCGTAGCGATTTCGCGACGCCGCCGCCCGAGCGGGCCGGCCCGCCGAAAGCTGTTGTCGTTCCGATCGATTCGATTCAGCCGAGACTGCGGGCGAAGTCGATCAGGGCGGCGTTCACTTCGGCCGCGCGTTCCTGCTGAATCCAGTGCCCCGCACCGTCCAGGATGATCGACCCGCGCAGGTCGGACAGCACGGAGGTCATTTTGGCGGTCGGGGTGAATCGGATGACCGGATCCTCCGATCCGGCGATGAACAGGGCGGGCTTGTCGATCTTCGCGTCGGCCAAGTCTGCCGCGAGCTCCCAGTTCCGGTCCAGGTTGCGGTAGTAGTTGAGCCCGCCGGTGAAGCCGGTGGCGGTGAAAGTCTCGATGTAATAGCCCAATTCGGCTTCGCTCGTCCAGTCCGGGACCGCGGGCTCGGCGCCGACGAGATCGCGAGCGCTGATGACGTCGTCCTGGAGCAGTGTGCGTCGCACGTCCGCCGCCAGGGCGGCGTCGGCTACGCCAGGCTCCTGGAACCAGCACATGTAGAAGTCGTCGCCGAGCCGGGACCGCAGGATCGCCATCGGCGGCGCCGAGGAGCGCGGCGTGACCGGAACACTCAGGCCCGCCACCGCCCGCACCCGGCTCGGGTGCCGAAGGGCGAATTGCCATACCACCGACGCGCCCCAGTCGTGGCCGACGAAGATCGCGTCATCGAGACCCGACTCGTCGAGGAGACCGGCCAGATCGGCGCACAGGGCGGCGATGTCGTAGTCCTCGATCCGGTCCGGGCGAGAGCTGCCGCCGTACCCGCGCATATCGGGGGTCAGCGTGCGGAAACCCGCCTCGGCGAAGGCGAAGACCTGATGGCGCCAAGAGAATCCGAGCTCGGGGAAACCATGGCAGAAGATCACCGCGGGGCCTTCGCCGTGGTCGACGACGCGCAGCTCGATCCCATTCGTCATGACTCGGCGGCTGCCGAGCCGCAGCCATCGGTCGAGCAGATCGTTTGTTTCCATCCCGTGGTCCACCTCGTGTTCGGATGCCGTTTCGATCACCGACGGTATTCAATTCTGACGTCGGATTCAACTATCTGCGTCGCCGATCAGGGGGCATCGGCCCTCGAATGGCCGGTAGGCGTGCGCCGATGCCCGCCACGCCTCAGACGAACAGGTCGGGTTCGGAAGCGGTGATCTGATCCCACAGTGGCTGGGCTTGGAACCAGCCCGCGCGGTGGGTGCCGACCTGTTCCCGGGTGATCAGCGCGGTCTCTCGATTGATCAGCTTGGGGCGTCCGGCGGCCATCGCCAGGAGCTGGGCCTGGCAGGAGCGTTCCATCGTGATGAACCACCAGACGGCCTCGGCGACGGAGTGCCCGACCGTGAGCAGGCCGTGGTTCTGCAGGATGACGGCCTTGTAGGAACCGAGCGCGGCGGCGATCCTGCGTCCCTCCTCTGCTTCGTTGACCACGCCGCGGTAGTCGCTGTAAACGCCGTGGTCCTCGAAGAACGCGCACGCGTCCTGGGTGATCGGATCGAGCGGGATGCCGAGGCTGGAGAACGCCTTGCCGTGTACGGAATGGGAGTGTGCCGCCGCGATCACATCGGGACGGGCGGCATGGATGTGCGAATGGATCACGAAGGCCGCCCTGTTGACCGGCCGGTCGCCGCGGAGCACTGCGCCTCGGTGATCGACCAGTACCAGGTCCGAGGCCTTGATGTGGCTGAAGCTCATGCCGAAGGGATTGACCCAGAAGTGGTCCGGGTTCTCGGGATCGCGTACGGTGATGTGCCCCGCGACCCCTTCGGCGAAACCGAACCGGCCGAAGAGGCGGAATCCCGCGGCGAGTTGTTCTTTGCGGTACTGACGTTCGGCCTCGATCGAATCGAACGTCGGTGGCGTCGGCAAGGCCGCGTCTTCGGACTGCGGACCGATGGCTGCGATGTGCGGGGCGTTCACGATGGCCCTCCTGGGAGTCGCGCGGGCGGGCGTCGACCGGTGCGATGGCGTGCCGGTGCGCCGTGGATGTGCGCGCGAGGCCGCGTGGCGGCTCAGCGACGCGCAGCGTTCAGCTTAGGCAAAGTTGACGTCAGATTCATGTTTATTGGAAAGATCGCTCGCGGGAATCCGGGCGTGGCCACCCCTGAAAACGAAACGGGCAGGGCCGACACGGCGTGTCAGTCCTGCCCGATCGCGTGTGATGCCGCCCGGTGTCCTCGTTTCGGCGCGAGGACACCGGGCGCGGCTACCTGTCAGTTGTAGTCGTAGAAACCGCGGCCGGTCTTGCGGCCCAGGCGGCCCGCGTCGACCATCCGGCGCAGCAGCGCGGGCGGAGCGTAGTGCGGCTCGGCGAACTCCGCGTACAGCGACTCCGCGGCGGCGAGGGCGATGTCGAGGCCGACGGTGTCGAGCAGGGTCAGCGGGCCCATGGGGTAGCCGCAGCCGCCCTTCATGGCCGCGTCGATGTCCTCTGCGGTGGCGTAGCCCGACTCCAGCATCCGCACCGCCTGGCACAGGTAGGGGATGAGCAGCGCGTTGACGATGAAGCCGGACCGGTCGCCCGCCTGCACGGTGGTCTTGCCGAGGGTGTTCTTCGCGTAGTCGGTGACGGCGGCGGCGGTCTCGGGCGCGGTCACCAGGGTCGAGATGATCTCGACCAGTGGCATCACGGGAACCGGGTTGAAGAAGTGCACGCCGACGACCCGCTCGGGACGCTGGGTGGCGCCCGCGACCTTGATCACCGGGATCGAGGACGTGTTGGTGGCCAGGATGCCGGAGGGCTTGACGATCTTGTCGAGCTTGCCGAAGATCTCGTACTTCAGCGACTCGATCTCCGGGGCGGCCTCGATGACCAGGTCGCGGTCCGCGAACTCGTCGATGTCGAGGGTGACGCGCACGCGGGCGATCGCCGCGTCCGCCTCCTCCTGGGTGATCTTGCCCCTGGCGACGCCGCGAGAGATGGACGCGGCGATGCGCTGCTGCGCGGCATCGGCGAACTCCTGCTTGGTCTCGAGCACGAGCACCGAGCTCCCGGCCTTGGCGCATACTTCCGCGATACCGGCGCCCATGGTGCCGCCACCGATCACTCCGACCAGCTCCACTGTCATCTCTCCAAACTCGAATCCGTCATCGCTAACGGGGTCATCGACTACTCCCCGGTAGCGTACTTTCCTTCGCCTGACCCCCCTGACGGTAGGAGGAAGTCGCGCGGGCCGGAGTGCGGTGCGTCACAGGGCGTCGCGACTCGCGTCCGGAGCCGGGTGGCGGCGGCCGATGAGACGAAGGGGTTCTCAGAAGGTCGCGTCGCCGATGATCCCGGCGCGCTCCATCTTCCGGACCGCGGGCCAGTAGTCCTGGACCGCGTAGTGCTGGGTGGACCGGTTGTCCCAGATCGCGAAGCTGTTCTTCGTCCACCGCCAGCGCACCTGGTATTCCGGAATGCTCGCCTGCCGCATCAGGTAGTGCAGCAACTCCGCGGCTCCCGGGGCGTAGTCGGCGCCGAAGCGCACGTTCTCGGGGGTGTGGTAGTTGACCAGGTGCGTGGTGAAGGAGTTCACGAACAGGATCTGCTCGCCGGTCTCGGGGTGCGTGCGGACGACGGGGTGTTCGGCGTCGGGGAACCTCCGGGCGAGGTCGTGACGCTCGTCTATCGGCATGGCCGCGCCGAAACTGGCTTCGATGCTGTGCCGCGCCCGCAGGCCGCCGATACGCTCTTTGATCCCGTCGGGCAGCCGCCGGTAGGCCTCGGCCATGTTCACCCAGATGGTGTCCCCGCCGACCGGAGGTGTCTCCACGCAGCGCAGGACGCAGCCCATGGGCGGGTTCTGCCGCCAGGTCGCATCGCAGTGGTAGGCGTTCTCGAAGTGCTCGGGCGGGCTGTCGAGATCCTTGTAGATACGCACCAAGCCGGGATGGTCGGGATCGCTGCCCGCCACGGGGTGGTCCTCCAGGGGGCCGAAACGTTCTGCGAGAGCGACGTGCTCGGCGCGGCTGATGTCTTGATCGCGGACGAACAACACCTTGTACTCGAGCAGCAGTGCGCGCAGCTCGGCGAACAGGACGTCGTCGCGAGCGACCTGTCCGAGGTCGACGTCGAAGAGTTCGGCGCCGATCGTGCAGGTCATGGGCTGCACCCGGATCGACCGGGCGAGCGTCGAATCTCGATGGGGGGCAATGCTTGTCATGAGAAGGTCCGCCTTGTGGTCGAGTCGTGGGGTCAGAGGGTGAAGACCGAGGAGCCGATGCTGCGGCCGGATTCCAGGTCACGGTGTGCGTGTGCGGCGTCGGGAAGCTCGTAGCGTTGATTGACTTCGATGCGGATCCGGCCCGCCGCGACGTGGGAGAACAGCTCGTCGGCCAGTTCGGCGCGTTCGGCGGGGTCGGCGATGTAATCCGCGAGGGCGGGGCGGGTGACGAACAGCGAGCCCTTGACCGCCAGCTGCATGGCATCGATGGGCGGCACCGGACCGGAGGCGGTGCCGAAGCACACCAGCAGCCCGCGTCGCGCCAGCGAATCCAGCGACGACGCGAAGGTGTCCTTGCCGATGCTGTCGTAGACGACCGGTACACCCGCGCCGTCGGTGATCTCGCGGACTCTGGCCGGGACGTCCTCGCGGGTGTGGATCAGCACGTGATCGCAGCCGTACGCGCGGGCGATCTCGGCTTTCCGCTCGCTGGACACCGTCCCGATCACGGTGAGCCCCAACAGTTTCGCCCACTGCGTGAAGATCAGACCCACCCCGCCCGCTGCGGCGTGCAGCAACACGGTGTCCCCGGCGCGCAGGGGGTGGATGCGGCGCAGCAGATAGGCCGTCGTCAGGCCACGCATCGTCATCGACGCGGCGACATCGAAGCCGATGCCGTCCGGCAAACCGATCAGATGCTCGGCGGGCATCACCCGCTCGGTGCTGTATGCGCCCAGCGGGCTGCCGGTGTAGGTGGCGCGGTCGCCGGGCCGGAAATCGCGCACGCCGGGGCCGACGGCTTCGATCACTCCGGCGGCCTCGACGCCCATGCCCGCGGGCAGCGGCGACGGGTACAGCCCGGTGCGGAAGTAGGTGTCGGCGAAATTCAGCCCGACCGCTTCGTGCCGGATGCGCACTTCGCCGGGCCCTGGCTCGCCCACCTCGACGTCTTCCCAGCGCAACACCTCGGGACCGCCGGTCTCGTAGAAGCGAACAGCTTGTGCCACAGTGGATCTCCTCCTCGATGCCGCTCCGCGAACAGCGCGGCGGGTTCTCTCTTCCCGCTGGTCACCGTCGGGGTACGCAATTCACAGTAGGGCGATCGGGGGCGAATTGCTTATCCTGAGGGGGCGGGTTCATATTCATTTCGGGACAAACAGGAGGTCGTGGTGAAACCGCTGGCTCGCTACGCCGCGCTGCACAGCTACGTCGAGCTCGGCCGGTCGCTCGGCATCGACCCGGTCGAACTGATCAGGGAGGCCGGTCTCGATCCGGCCGGCGTCAGCATGCAGGACCGCTGGGTTCCGGCCGCCGCCATCGCCGATCTGCTGGAACGCTCCGCCCGCGCGTCGGGGTGCGAGGACTTCGGGCTGCGCTTGGCCGAGCGTCGCCGCTTCGCCAACCTCGGGCCGCTGAGCCTGGTCATCCGGGACGAACCCGACGCGCGCAGCGCCCTGCGGATCATGTCCCGGCACGAGCACATGTACAACGAGGCCGTCCACACGCGCGTCACCGAGCGCGACGGCATCGCCACCATTCGCTTGGTTCTGGATCTCGGTGGGCCGGGTGAAGCCCGGCAATCGACCGAACTGGCGATCGGCGTGCTGCACGGACTTCTGCGCGGGTTCCTCGGAACCGATTGGCAACCGTTGGAAGTCCGCTTCGCCCACGCCGCGCCGCGCGACACCGGCACCCACCGCCGGCTGTTCGGCCCGCATGTCACCTTCGACCAGGATTTCCACGGAATCCTCGCCTACACAACCGATCTCGACGCGCCGAACGCGATGTCGGACCCTCAGCTCCGGGTCTACGCCCAGCAGCGGTTCGACTCGGCCCCGAGTGCGCAGACCACGACGATGGTGGATCGGGTTCGTGAACTCATCGAACTGCTACTGCCGACGGGCCGCTGCTCGGCCGAGCAGATCGCCCGCAGTCTCGGCGTCGACCGCCGCACCATCCATCGCCATCTCGCCGCCGAAGGCGAGACCTTCAGCTCCCTGCTGGACGCCACCCGCGCCGAACTCGCCCAGCACATGGTCGCCAGTCGCAGGCACACCCAGACCGAGATCGCCGAACTACTCGCCTTCTCCTCACCCGGCAACTTCTCCCGCTGGTTCCGGAAACGCTACGGATGCAGCCCCACACAATGGCGCGCGGCAGCGGGGGCCGGTGGATCGACCGTCGCGGTCAGATAGTGGTCGGTCGCTCGCGCAGGTTTCCGCGCCGCCAGTGGTGGCGCGGTACTCCGCATGGCTCGCGGCCGGATCGCGGCCGCGTCCGCGCGAATCGCGGCCCGCGAGCCGAAGGTCGATACCGAGAGAATCCCCGAATTCCCCTATGGTGCAGGAGGTTCTAGGTGGAGCCTGGGGCTGTATCACCAACCGAGTCGTCGGCCGCCCGTAGTCCTGGGCGATTGTCGGCAGATCGGGCAGCGGACCGGGGGTCAGCGTGATCGCAAGCTGCTCGACGGTGGCCAGGATCGCCGACAGCTCGTCCGGTCGATCGATCCGGGGGTGCCGACCGGGAACGTAGTCGAAGACCGCGACCAGCCAGCCGTGGGTATCGAGGCCGAATCGCAGCGCGGGTGTTGGCACTGTCGGCGGCAGCCGGGCGGCGGTTTCCAGCTCGGTCCGATACATCGCGGCGAGGCCGTCGTCGGTGGGGATCGCCTTCGCGAAAACCCCTCGACGGTCGCCTATTTCGAGTCGCGCGGCCAAGCCGTGGCTGAATCCACCTGGTTGCGTGGTAGCCGCGCGCACTCGCGCGCCCAGACGGTCCTCGACCTCGGCGCGCACGACGCCGGGAAGCTCGCTCCAGAGAATCCGGTTCGCGCTGTTGTCGTTGCCGTCCATCCGACCATCGTGGTGCGTGCGTTTCGCCGGTTCCAGTTCTTTTCACCCGGTGGGATACGAGTTGGCGAGCTGCGGCATGCGCAGTATTCGAGGTGAGGGCGGATCACAACAATCCGAAAATGGCAATCACGCCACGCTATCGAGATCGACTCGGTTGCCTACCGGTCGCGGCCGAATCGTCCCGCGGGGGTCGAGAGCCGCTTCACAATGATCGAAAACACTTCTAGGTCAGCTCGGACTCTCGTGTCGCCCATGCGATCCCTCGCCCCGCGGTCGGCACGTCCCCCCGATGGGGTGAGGGAAAGGCAGGTCTGATCATGAAGTGCGAGAGACTACGGCGTCCGGTGGCCAGGCTCGCGTTGCTGATCGGGACGGCGGCGATCGGATTCGCCGTCGCGGCGCCGGCGCAGGGTGAACCGCTGTGGCCCGGTGGACCGGACATTCCGGGCGTGCCACCGCTGATCGCGCCCCCACCGCCCGCACCGGTGGTGGCACCGTGCACCGCACCCAAGGCTCGGGGGTGTATGCGCCTGTCGACCAATGAGGCGTGGCTGATGGACAACGGCAAGGTCACCTACGGTCCGACCCCGATTTCGCACGGCAGGGAAGGATTTCGGACTCGCGCCGGTGTCTTCGACGTCGACTTCAAGCGTGAGGACCACTGGAGCACCATGCACCACGTCTGGATGAAGTACGCGGTGTTCTTCGACGGCGACATCGCCACCCATATCGGTCCGATCGAAGAGGAGTCGCACGGGTGTATCCGCATGACGCCCGACGGTGCGCGTGAGTTCTTCTACTACCTGGAGCCGGGCGACATCATCGAAGTCGTGCCGTAACGACGCCACGCCGAATCGTGCGGTCCGCGCGCACCGCGAATGGAACCCCTTGTCTCGCAATCAGTTCCGTCGCGCAAAGGCTTCAGCGATCGGTTGCTCGTCCGTCGGCCGCGGTCACCGTCTCCTGTTGCAGTACTTCGCTCGCCGCCCGCTCACCCGAGCGAACGGCTCCGTCGACCCAACCACACATGACGGCGGAGCTCTCGGTGCCCGCCCAGTGAACGCGGCCGCACGGTGCGCGCAAGGCGGGACCGAACTGCGTCAGCACACCGGTCGGCGCGTGGCTGAGCATTCCGCCACCGGAGTAGCGCTCGATACTCCAGTCCTGCTCGACATAGTCGACGGGGAAACTCGCCTTGTCGCCGAATCGTTCGGCAAGTGAGCCGAGGATCGCCCTTCTCCGGTCGGCCGGATCGAGCCGTCCGATTCGCCGCGCGATGGGGCCCTCGGTGATGACGCACAGGATTCCGGGTCGCGCGGAGTCCGTGCACGCGTCGATGGTGATGGTCGCCGGTGAGCCCGGCGCGGCCGACTGTCCCGTCAGCCCGTCGCCGCGCCAGAACGGCTCGTCGTACACGGCGGCGATCTTGAGGATCGACCCGCTCGGCATCCGCTGATGCAGGAACGAGCGATCGACCGGCAACATCGGTTCGTAGCGGATCTGGCTCGCGATCGCGAGCGGAACCGCCACGATCGCCCGGCGTGCGC
This sequence comes from Nocardia xishanensis NBRC 101358, assembly GCF_001613365.1. Classification (GTDB taxonomy): domain Bacteria; phylum Actinomycetota; class Actinomycetes; order Mycobacteriales; family Mycobacteriaceae; genus Nocardia; species Nocardia xishanensis. Next base: position 329,229 of record NZ_BDCF01000002.1, on the reverse strand, counting down.
GCACCGTCATCTCGTCCGAGCGGACCGTCACGCCGTCGTCGTCCTGGTCGATGCGCCGGACCGGCTGGGACAGGTGGATCGCGTCGCTCATCCGTGCCGCCATGGCGCCGGAGATGGCGCCCATGCCACCGACCGGTCGCGCATCCTGGGCGCCGTCCTTGACGCCCAAGACGAACCCGGGGCCGCCGCCCGACGCCATCTGGTACAGCACGAACAGCAACGACACCTCCGAACCGTCGGAGGTGTACAGCCCGGCGATCGCGGTCTCGAGCAGTTCACGCGCGGGCTTGGAGAGCACATTGCTGTCCAGCCAATGGGCCAGGCTCATCCGATCCCATTTGTCGGCATGCTTCGCCGCCCACGGCCTTTCGAGGGGAATCGCCTTGCACATGTGACCCAGCTCGAGCAATACCGTGCCGAGGTTCAGCGCCGCCCATGGGCTCATCGTCCACGGAATCGTGCCCTCGTAGCGATGCCGTTTGCCATCGACCACCAGGAGGGCCTCGCCCTCGGTGAACTGCTGGTAACTCGATATCCCGAACTCGGTCATCAACGCCCGGATCCGGTCCTGCCCCGGCCCGATCCAGGCGCCGCCGCGATCGATCCAGGATCCGTCCTCGCGCACTTCGGTGAACGTGCGCCCGCCGAGCCGGTCGCGAGCTTCCAGCAGCGCCACCTCTCGGCCCGCCTGTTTCAGTCGCAGCGCGGCTGTCAATCCGGCAAATCCCCCACCGATTACGCAATAGTCGACGTCTGTCATGGAGCGCCGCCTCGTGTTGAAGTTCGGCGCCGAGGCCGCCGCGCGGCCGGGCGCACTACTTTGCCGCACCCTCGAACACCGGGTGCACGTCGCCTTCGATCAGGCTCGAGCGTCGAATTCGTCCAGCAATTCTATAGCAGGCACGCGGCGCGTTCCCGGCCTCACGCAGGTTCGGGAAGGTCGGGACGGACCGGTCAGCGCTGCGTTCGATCGCCGCGCTGAGAACAGCGCGGCGACGGCCTTCGCGGCGGCGACGATGCTTTCGCCGGATTCGGCCGTGGCCCGGCGGGCACGGACGTCGGTCGGCGGTGGTCGCGGACGGCCGATCGTCCAGACCGGCGCCGCCACCGGTTCGTCGCCATCCGTCGCGAGGGAACGGCTGAGTGCCACTCCCGGCCGGAGTGGCCCGATCGTGGCGTTGCGCGGCACGACAGCTACTTCCGTGCAGGCCGCGACCGGAAATACCGTCACTGCCGTGTCTTTCACGATGGAATTCCCCACCACACCGATGGCAGGCGCGGCGCTCGCGATCGTCCGACGATCAGAGGCCGAAGCCATCGCCAACCACAGCGCCCGCAGCTTCTTCTTCGCCGAGTTGCTCGCCATCCGCGAGGGCCTGCACCGTGATTCAGGCTATGACCGGGAGCTGTTGTTCGCCGCCACCGTCATGCACGATCTCGGAACCGGTGCTCTGGCCCCCGGCCGTGAACGATTCGAAGTCGAAGGCGCGGATCTCGCCGCCGAAGTTCTCGCCGAACACGGTGTGCCGCAAGCGGATATCGATCGCGTGTGGGAAGCGATCGCATTGCACACTTCGCCCGGAATCGCCGAACGCCGTGGTCTTCTGGCCTATCTCACGGCCGAGGGCAGCAAGATGGACATCGGCTTCAACGCACCGGTGACCGCGAGCTATCAAGCGGCGATTCACGCCGCCTATCCGCGGTTGCGGATGGTGCGGACACTGACCGACGCGATCGTCGACCATGCGGCTCGCTCGGAAACCGCCGCGCCGATCTATTCGATGGGACAGCAGTTCGCCCTCGAGCGGCGCGAAAGCGGCGCTACGCAATTGGAACGGCTGGCGGCGGGGCTGATTCCCTGGGGGGAGTGACCGCGTACGCCGACTACGCGTCGGCCGGAGCGGAAAGTGTACGGCGGGCGCCGCGCCTCTTGGCCGCATACGGCAGTGCGAACATATAGAGGCCGGTGAGCAGGAGTGCGGCGAGCGGGATCAGCGGCAGGTAGGACACCCAGACGATCGGCTCTTCCTGCGCCAAGGCCACGAAGGTGGCGAGGACGGTCGAGAGGAAAACGATGGCCGACCAGCGGTGCAGTTGCCTGACCCACTGTGCCGTCGAGCGACCTCGGTTATCGGTGGTCTGCCGGGGGCGGATGTCCGCGGCTTGCCGGTTGCGTCCGGCGGCATATGGCAATACGAAAAGGTAGAGGCCGGAGAACAGGAGCAGCGCGAGCGGGGGCAGCGGTAGATACGACACCCAGACCGGACCCCCGAGCGCCAAGGCGACGATGGTGAGGACGACGGTCGTGGTGAAGACGATGGCCAACCACCGGTGGGTCTGCCGAATCCGCTTGTTCCAGTTCATGGGGTCCTCCTCCGAAGGCATGCGACCCGGCGATCTGCCGGGTGGATGTCGATGCCGAGAACGTTAGCCACGGCCCGGTGACCTGCGCTTCTCGATTCCTGATCGTTCTGGCCGCCTGGCACCATTGTGGGTGCGGGCCCGACCGGTTCGATGCTGGCCGCCGGATTGCGGCTGGCCGGAGTGCGGCCACTGGTGCTCGAGCGGCGGCCGGAGCATCGAGACATCCCGAAGGCGAACGGTCTCGGCGGACAGATTCTGCAACTGCTGCGCCGCCCCGAACTCGACGAGATCGCCCGAGACTGGCGCATCGCATCGACCTCCAGGCCGCCGAAACGGATGACCGCCCGGCCGACGCCCTGCTCATCCGGCCGGACGCCGACATCGCCTGGGCCGCAACGATCGACGAACCCACCGACACCGCCGCGCGCACCCTGCGCGAAGCCCTCTCGTGCTGGTTCGGCGCACCCGCGCGAAGCGACGGCGCCGGTGTAGTCGTCGCACCCGCCGCGTCCCCGATTGTCGGTCGGTGTTTCTAGAATCCCCGCGTGACGATCACCCTCGCCGACCTGGTCGGCTACACCGACCGTGACCTCGACGCCGATCTGGCGCGGTGGTTCACCGATGCGGACCTCGTCGACGTCCCGGAGGAAACCCGGCCCGTCGCAAAGTTTCTCGAGCGCCTCGCTCCCGCGGACGCGGCGGCGCTGGCCGCGCTGGACCGCCGCGTCCGCTCCGGGCGACTGCCGCAATTCTTGGACATCTTCGACTGGTCCTACGGTTTCGGCTTCGCGGAAAACGATTGTGGTCTGCTGGATTCGGATTACACGACCGAGCTCACCGACGACGATGTCTACTCGGTCGGCGCGGACGGCGGCGGCAATCTGTATTGCGTGCTGACCAATGGTCAAGTGGCCGTGTGGTTTCACGAAGAGGAGGTGCTCGAGGGCGGCACCCGTTTCGACAATCTCGACGTCTTCCTCTGGTCGTTCGTGCGCTACCGCGCGGTGCGTGCGGGGAAGCTCGCGCGCACGGAGGTGGAGGCGGACTTTCTCGCGCTCGGTCAGGACGGCGCGCTCGAGCCGAATCTCGGCCTGCTGAGACTCATGAAGTAGTCAGCGCGATTCGGACCGGGCGTGGTCGAGCGCGGTGAGGTAGTCGTCGAGCTGGGCGACCCCGTGCACGGCGCTGCGGCCGCGGGCGGACAGGCGTGCGCCCCAATCGGTGAGAACGGTGCGCATGCGTTCGGTGTCACCGGCCTGGCGTAGTTCGCGGACGAAGGACGCCACCTGGCGCAGGGGCACTCCACCCTTGCGCAGGTAGCGGGTCAGGTGGGCGTCACGAATGTCGGCGCCGCCGTACGTCCGGTAGCCGGTGGCACGGTCGCGTGGCGGGTGCAGGATGCCGGCCTTCTCCCATTGCCGCAGCGTCGCGCTATGGACGCCGAGGCGGTGCGCTAGTTGTCCGACCGTGAGCTGTTCGGGGTAATTCCTCTGTGGCGCAGCGGTTGTCAGTGCGTCGAGCGCCGCGGCGACCTCGGCGTGTGTCCGGCGTTCGTGCAGGAAGCCCGCGTGTAGTTCGTCCAATCGGGTGTAGAGGGCCGCTCGGTCGTCGCGGTTGGCGCTGCGCATGAGGTCGAGGGCGGCTTGGTGACCGTACCCGGCGCGCAGCGCGACGAACGTCCGCAAGGCCCTCGCGTGCAGGTCGGTGTACCGGCGGTAGCCGTGGTCGGTGCGCTCGGCGGGCGGGAGTGCGCCGAGGTCTTCGTAGTTGCGGACGGCCTGGGCGGACAGGCGGTGCTCGCGGGCCAGGTCTACCGGTCGCAGGGTTCTGGAAAGTCTCACGTCGAATCCCAAGGTACAAGGCCAACTGCCGAGCGGAGCGGCGTCTTCGCCACCGTTTTCAGCCCACCGACTCCGTGACGTCAGTCGCTTCGCGCTCCGTCCCCGCACCACGGCCCCGCCAGCTCCGATATCCACGATGCGCGGCGAAGGCTCCGATGATCGCGGTGACGCACCAGACCGCGATGGCGGAATAGGCCACCGGCGTTGACAGATCGCCGATCGATGCGCCGAGCGCGGTGTAGACGAACGCCCTCGGCGCCGATCCGATGAGCGATCCGACGACCATCTGCCACAACGGAACTCCGAAGGCGCCGAACACGTACGATGCCAGCGCGTCCGAGATGCCAGGAACGAAGCGCTGCCCGACGACAGCCCACAAGCCGCGCCGTTCGATCTGCGCGTCGATCCGAGCGGCGCGCTCGGCGCCGAGCAACCCGCGCGTACTCTCGCGGCCCGCCCGCCGCCCGAGCAGGCTGGTGACGATCGCCGTTCCGACCGCAGAGCCCAGCGTCACGAACGTTCCGATCAGCGGCCCGAAGAGCAACCCGCTCCCGGCCGCCAGAATCGTCCCTGGCACGAAGACGGCGCCCAGCGCGGCCGACACCACGGCGTAGGCCAACGGCGCCGCAGGCCCCGTCGCCGCGATCATGTCGCGCGCGCCTTCGACGTCGATCACTCGCGCGATCGCGACGAGATAGAACATCGCGAGCAGGAACGCGACGGACAGCGCGAGCCGCACGATGTGCCGCCGCCTGCCGATGGGGGAGAAATCGTTGTCGTCGGTCATGGTGAACCTGTCACTTGTCGTCGGCACGGCGCAGGAGTCCGTTGGCGGCGAGGCCGATCAGTGCCTCGGCGCGTTGTGCTGGATCGGGAAGGGATTCGGTCGCAAGGGAAATGCCGTTGGCCAGTTGCAGAACATCGTCGACCGTGACGCCGGAGGCGATCGAGCCCTCTTCGCTGGCCCGCTCGACAAGTCGCCGTGCCGCTTCCCTGATCATGGCGTGCGGCGAGAACTCCGGGTCGGACTTGTATCCCGTCAGCGCCGGTCCGAGCCCCCGCGCGGTGGCCGCGTGCGCCACGACATCGCGCAGCCACATCAGCAGGGCCGCACCGGCATTCGGTGCGCTGAGTAGATCCTCGGCCCGGGCGCACAAGACCTCGACGCGTTCGCGCAGCACCGCTTCCAGCAGCATCTCGCGGCTCGGGAAATGCCGGTGCAAGGTGGCCGATCCGACGCAGGCGCGGCGGGCGATCTCCTCCAGGGACGCGTCGGCGCCTGCTTCCGCGATCACGGCACTCGCCGCGGTCACCAGTCTGTCGCGGTTGCGTCGCGCGTCGGCCCGCATGCGGCCCGGTGAGCCGGGGTTCTCTCCCATCCGTTCGACCGCCTTCTTCTTGCTAAGTGGGGTGGGCGCCCCGTATCGTACCCGGCGGATAAATGGGGCGGCACCTCCGTTTCGTGTCGCGCGATGCGTTCACCGGGTCGGCCCACCGATTTTGAAAGGGGACGAGATGTCGGAGATCACCGCCGAAGACCGGGTCGCGATCCACGAAACGATCGCGCTGCATGGGCATTTGGCCGACGATCGTGCGTGGGATCGGCTCGATGAAGTGTTCGCCGACGACGTGGTCTTCGATGTGACGGACTACGGATACGGCACGCTGCACGGACTTCGGGCTATGCGGGACTTGGCGCGCGGCGCTCAGGACGACACGAACCAGCCGTTGGGGCATCACGTCACCAATGTCGTCATCGTCGGGCGGGATCGCGAGAACGTGCTGGCGCGTTCGAAGGCGCTGGCGGTCGCGGCGGACGGGACAACCGCGTCCGCGGTGTACGAAGACGTGCTTCGACGGGAACCGCAGGGGTGGCGCATCTGCTACCGCAAGGTGGTGGCGCGTCGCGGCGTGCGGTGAAGGGAGTCCCGCCCACTCGACGGAATCCGCCGGGCGTCTCGTTGTCGGCGGTGCGCGGCTCGACGCTGACCATCGGGAGTCGCACCACTCGAGGTTAGCCGAAGATGTGCCACAGTGGGATGTGGTGACAAGAGCCCGCCAACTCCGTCGAGATCAATCGTCCGCTTGGTATCGCCTCCTGCGCTCGCCAACCTCGTTGGTATCCGCTGTTTTTCGGTACCGTCCGGTCTGTTTGGGCGGGGGTGAGCTTCATCCCATCCGCCCGATTCCGCCGCACGAATAGTCAGGTAGCTGAACGTTGACTGACTGAGAAAGGGAGGTGGTAACGGAATGTCGAATTGCCGCGTGGCGGTGATCGGAGCCGGATTCGGGGGTATCGGGATGGGAGTGGCTCTGAAACGGGCGGGCTTCGAGGATTTCGTGATCTTCGAGAAGAGCGCCGACCTCGGCGGGGTCTGGCGGGACAACACCTATCCGGGTTGTAACTGCGATGTCCCCTCCCACCTGTATTCGTTCTCCTTCGCGCCATACCGCGACAGGCGCATTCGCTATCCAGGCCAGCGACAGATCCTCGAGTATCTGCACAAGGTCGCTGTCGATTGCGACGTCATGTCGCACTTGCGGCTCGGCGCGGCCGTCACCGAGGCCACCTACCTCGAGCATCGCGGCTGCTGGGAGCTGACCACGGCCATTGGCCGGTCGGTGGCCGACGTGGTCGTCTTCGCTGTCGGCCAGCTGCACCGTCCGTATCTTCCCGACATCGAGGGGCGAAACGATTTCGCCGGGGTCGCGTTCCACACCGCCGAATGGGATCACCGTCACGACTTGCAAGGCCGCGACATCGCGGTGATCGGCTCGGGATCCAGCGCCGCTCAGATACTGCCCACTCTCGCGGCCACCGCCGCGCGGGTGCGTCTGTTCCAGCGCACGCCGCACTGGGTGCTGCCGAAGCCGCCCACCGAGTTCGGGCCGTTGGCCCGAGCGGGTCTGAGTCTGCCCGGCGCGCACCACTTTTACCGGCAGGCGCTCGAAAACGGCGCCGACGCCGTACTGGCGCCGATCATGCGGCGCGGATGGTCGGCGCGACCTGCCACGTGGCTGGCCCGCCGATACCTGCACCGTCAAGTCTCCGACCCGGCGCTGCGCGCGAAACTCACACCCGACTATCCCATCGGTGGCAAGCGCATCATCTTCGATAGCCACTACTACCCGACTCTCAACCGCCCCAATGTCGATCTGGTCACCGAGCCGGTCACGGGCATCGTCCGCGATGGTGTGGTCACCGCCGACGGGACCCGCCATCGAGTCGACGTGATCGTCTACGCGACGGGCTTCCGGGCGCCGGAGTTCCTCGTCCCGGTCCAGGTGCGGGGGCGCGGCGGGACGGTGTTGCACGACCACTGGCGCACCGGCCCGAGTGCGTTCTTCGGTTTGGCCGTCCCCGGCTATCCCAACGCCTTCCTGATCGCCGGGCCCAATTCGTTCAACCCCGCGGGCAGCAACCCTGGCATGAAGGAACGTCAGATCGACTACATCCTCGAGTGCCTGCGCTTGCGCGACCGGCTCGGCGTCGCGGCGATCGAAGTCGACGGGGAGGCGATGCGCGCACACCGGCGGTGGCTCGACCAGGCGATCGCCAAGACGGTGTGGCCCGTCGCCGGGCCGAGCTGGTACAAGGATCGGGCCGGGCGCGTCACCAATCCGTGGCCTGCCTCAGCGCGCACCTACGAGCGAATGCTGCGAAATCACCGGCCCGAGGCATCTTTCCGCGCGGCCTCGGCCGACACACCATATCCCAGACGCGGCCGCGCGGCCCACGCCGTGACCAGATGTTCGACGACTGTCGCGTCTCCGGCGGCGTCCTGATCGGACGCCGGGGACCGCGTCGAACGGTCGAATCCCATTGAATCCCATTATGATCCGCATGCACCGCAGCGGTGTCCTTACCTGCTCCCGCGCTGTCGGCCGTCCGCTCAGGCGGCGACTTCGGCGGTGCGGTCGAGGGTGAGCGCGCCGTCGGTCATGCGATAGACCGCGTCCATCCGAGGCAGGTGGGTGCGGTCGTGGGTGACCAGCAGGGTGGCGGCGCGGTGGTCGTCGGTGACGGCGAGGATGAGGTCGATGATCGCCGCGCCGCGTTCGGAATCCAATGCGCTGGTTGGCTCGTCGACGACGAGCAACGCCGGATCGTTCATCAGCGCGCGGGCGATGTTCACGCGCTGACGCTGGCCGCCGGACAACTGCGCGGGGCGCTTCGCCGCCTGCTCCGCCAGCCCAACGGCGTCCAGGAGTTCCCTTGCCTTGGCGCGGGTTTCGCGGCGGCGCGCTGGTGTCGCGAAACCCCGTCCGCCGAGGTGGTGCATCATCTCGAGCTGTTCCAGTGCGGTGAGCGCGGGAACGAGGTTGGCCTGCTGAAACACGATGCCGATGGACGAGCGGCGCACCGCGGCCGCCTCCCGCCGACCGAGTGTGGCTAGATCGATTGCCTTGGAGTCGGTTTCGAGCAGGACACGGCCGGAGTCGGGCCTGGTCAAGGTCGCGACCACGGCGAGCAGGCTGGATTTGCCCGACCCGGACGGGCCGGTGATCGCGGCGACGGCGCCCGCGTCCACGCGCAGGCTGACGTGGTCGAGCGCGGTGAGCCGGTCCGCGCCATCGGGGTAGGTGAGGGTGACGTCGTCGACAGTGAGGGTCATGAGGTGCTCCGGTGTCAGCGGGCCGCGCCGAGCGCGGCGAGCGGGTCGGTGGTGAACAGGAAGCGCAGGGCGAACGCGGCGCCGAGCAAGCCGAGCAGCACGAGCGCGGCCGCGGGCAGCACCGTGGTCGCGGGCGTCACTACGAACGGGACCGCATCGCCGACGAAAGACGCTGCGGCCAACGTGATTCCGAGTCCGGCGGCCACACCGGTGAGCAGCACGACGGCGGCCTGGCCGAGCGCGTCGCGGACCAGCGATCCCGAGGTCGCGCCGAGCGCCTTGAGCGTCGCGATGTCGGGCGTGCGCTGAATGGTCCACACGGTGAAGAAGGCGCCGATCACCAGGGCCGAGATGGCGAAGAGCAGTACGGTCATCAGGGTCAGCGAACCGTTCTCGGCGCGATAGGAGCCGAGCGCGTCCAGCGATCCCGAGACGCTGGTCGTGCTGGTGCCGGCGGCGGCGTTCGCGCCCGCGGCGTCGGACACGCCGGAGACCGCGAGCACCGTGGCCGCGCCACCGCGCGGGCTGACCGAGCGCCAGTCCTCGACGGTCATCCAGACCACCGGCGTGTGGCTGTACCAATCGTCGCCGCGCACCGCCGCCACGGTGAAGTCGCGCTCGCCTAGGTGCAGGGTGTCGCCGGCTGCCGCTTTCAGTTCGCGCGCCGCGCCTTCGCTGAGCACGACCGATCCCTGCTCGGTTGCGGCACGGTTGCCGACGGTGGATTCCCGCGCCCCGAACAGGGCAACGCGGGCGGGCCCGCCGGACCCGACCGCCTCGGCGCGTCCGATGCCGACCGGGTCGACCGTGCGCGCGGCGGCCCGCCAGGTGTCGACCTGCCGCTCGGTCAGCGCGGAGGTGTCGAAGGACGGATCACCGCCGCCGTCGGCGAACACCAGTTTCTCGGCGGAGATGGCCTGGATCGCGGAGATGTTCTGGTGCGCGAGCCCGGCGGTGAGACCGCTGAGGAAACTCACCAGCAGCGCCACCAGCGTGACGACCAGGGTGATGAGCAGGAAACGGCCGCGGGCGACGCGGAGATCCCGGAGTGCGAGGAACATGCCTCCACTCTCGCGGCGCGCGGCCGGTGCAGCATCGCACACGGGAAGGAACCGGCGGCGGACGAAGGGTGGAGGCGGTTTTCCACCTTTCGATGGATGCCGCGCGGGTAACCGCACATAAGCTGGCAGCGTGCATCCGTCGCCGCTCACCCCTGTCGTCACCGCCCTGCGGCTGGGTTTGCACCTGTTGATGACGGTGCTCGCCGCCGTGGTCGTGGTGCGCGCGCTGTTGCCCGGCGCGCCGCACCCGGTGCCGGTGGTCGTACTGGCGGCGGCGTTTCTGCTCGTCTATTTCGCGGGCGCGTTCTTCGGTGACAGGCGCCGAGGCGCACTGCCGGTATGGCTCGGAACACTGACCTTGCTGTGGCTCGGCCTGGTCGTCCTCGCACCCGACGCCGGGTATCTGGCCTTCGGACTGTTCTTCCTCTACCTGCACCTGCTGCCCCGCCCGTGGAGCCTGCCGGCGGTGGTGGCGGCGACCTCGGTGGCGGTCGTCGGTTTCGGCGTGCACAACGGGTGGTCGGTCGCCGGAGTGGTCGGCCCGGTCATCGGGGCCGCCGTGGCGGTCGGCATCGGGCTCGGGTACGAGGCGCTGTTCCGGGAATTCGCGGAACGACAGCGGCTCATCGACGAATTGCTCAGCACCAGGGCCACTCTCGCGGACCGCGAGCGCGCTGCGGGCAGGCTCGCCGAGCGCGAGCGCCTGGCCCAGGAGATTCACGACACCGTCGCCCAAGGGCTGAGCAGCATCCAGCTGCTGTTGCATGCGGCAGAACGGGCCGATCCGCAGCACCCCGCGCTGCCGCAGATTCGACTCGCCAGGGAGACGGCGGCCGAGAATCTGGCCGAAACCCGCGGCCTCATCGCCGAACTCGCGCCGGTCCCGTTGGAGGGCTCGTCGCTGGCCGAGGCGCTGGAACGGATCTGCCGCCGTGCCGAGACGCCGAGTCTGCGTACCCAGCTGGTGGTGGAAGGCGAGCCGGAGCGGTTGGCCATGCCGATCGAGGCGGCCCTGGTGCGCATCGCGCAGGGCGCGGTCGCCAACGTGGTTCAGCACGCGAACGCCGGTCGGATGCGCCTGACCCTGACCTACGCCGACACCGACGTGCACCTGGACGTGGTCGACGACGGAGTCGGCATGGACCGGGAGGCGTCGGCGCGCACCGCGTCCGGCGGCTTCGGATTGCCCGCGATGCGGGCCAGGGTCGAGCAGCAGGGTGGCAGCATGGCGGTGGAGTCGGAGCCGGGGCACACCGCCGTCTCGGTATCATTCCCGCTCGTGCCGGGAACCGTTGTCGCCGAGTCGGATTCGGCGGCCGACGAATGATCCGCCTGCTGCTGGCCGACGATCACGCCATCGTGCGCGCGGGTTTGCGCGCGCTGCTCGCCGCCGCCGACGACATCGATGTCGTGGGAGAGGCGGCGACCGCCGAAGCGGTCGTGGCTTTCTGCGCGACGACGCCCGTCGATCTCGTCCTGATGGACCTGAGTTTCGGCGGCGGACGTTCCGGCGTCGACGCGACCGCGGAGATCCGCGCGTTGCCGCGTCCGGCGAACGTCCTTGTGGTGACCAACTACGACACCGACGCCCACATCCTCGGCGCGATCGAGGCGGGCGCCTGCGGGTACATCCTCAAGGACACCCCGCCGCCCGAGCTCCTCGCCGCGGTGCGTTCCGCGGCGGCCGGGGAGAGCGTGCTCTCCCCGGCTGTCGCGTCCAAACTCATGACGCGGGTCCGGCGCGCCGACACCACCTTGAGCCCGCGCGAGATCGAGGTGCTCCGGCTCGTCGCCGACGGACGGTCCAACCGGGAGATCGCCAAGGAACTGTTCCTGAGCGAGACCACCGTGAAATCCCATCTGGTGCACATCTACGCCAAGCTCGGCGTCCGCTCCCGCACCTCGGCGGTGGCGCGCGCCCGCGAGCAGGGCGCGATCTGAGCTGTGGCCGGGCACCGGCTCAGCAGTGGACCGGGGCGGTTCGCGGCGGAATCCGGCCTCGGAGGAAGTTCCACGCTTCGGGCGGGTTGCGACGCACGGCCGATATCCGCGGACTGGTGCGCGGCGGGATTCGACCGGCTCGAAGGCGTTCACGACTGCTGGAAGATATCCATCGGTGTCGCCGGGTCGCGCTTGGTGGGCAGACCGTGTCCCGGAACGATGATTCGGGCGGGTTGGGTGGCGAGCAGGTGAGCGCTGTCGAGGGTGCGGGCTTCGTCGTGATTGAACACTTTCGGCAGCAGTTGCGGTCCGGTGTGGCGGACGAGGGGGTGGCCGGTGACCAGGGCGTCGCCGGTGAACAGGACCGCTTCGGACGGCATGAGGTAGGCGGTGTGGCCGTCGGTGTGGCCGGGGGTCGGTACCGCGACGAACCCACCGGGCAGCGACGAGAGGATGGCGTCGTCCGCGGCGGTGGCGGACGGGACGCTGTCGCCGAGATGGCCCTTGATCGCCCAGAGGGTCTGGGCCACCCATCGACGGCCCCTCTGGGTACCCAGGAGCCCGAGCATGTGGGCGGCGGAGATCTGTTGCAGGTATTCGCGTTTGGCGTGCCGGACTTCCTCGGCGCCGGTGTAGACGGGCATACCGACGCGTTCGACGAGGGAGGGGATTGCGCCGATGTGATCGAGATGGGCGTGCGTCAGCAGGACTGCGGCGATGTCGGTGAGCTCGTGGCCGATCTGGCGAACCGAGTCGAGAACGTCGCCGGCGTCCGAGGGATATCCGGCGTCGACGACGGTGACGCCGGAGCCGTCGCTGACCAGTGCCCAGTTGACGTTCGTTCCCGCCACCACGTAGACGGAGTCGGAAACCTGGTCGATCTTCACGGATGAGTCCTCACTGCTCGATGCGGTGTTCGATGACGCCGATGCCGTCGATTTCGAGGCGCAGTTCGTCGCCGGGCGCCAGCCAGCGGCCCAGTTCCATTCCGCTGCCCCCGGGCAGGGTACCGCGCTGGAAGAGTCGGGAGAATCTGATGCTCGACGCACTGCTCGCCGCGAGCGAACTCACCCTGCCGCTGCCCGACACCGGGACGCTGCGCGGCGACCCCACCGCTTTCGGCGCCGCGCTCATCGACCTTCTCGACATTCCGATCGGCCATGGTCTGTTCCGGGCGCTCGCGTTCGTCACTTCCGCAACCTGCTCACCGGCGACCGCCCCGACCCCGAGCTCGTCGACCACCTCGTCACCCAAATGATCCGCGCCCTCCAACCCGGCGACGATGGCCGAGCCGAAGACGGTCGCGCTCGAGGATGATCGTGTCCACGGCAGTTCCCCGGAGCGCGTCGGCTCCTTAACCCGACGCGCGAGACCTGCTGTAGCTCAGAACATCTCACTCGACGGCGGCGTCGAGTCGCAACCTTGTCGTCGCGGGGCGCAGGCAGCCAGACCGCCGGGACCGAGGCTGGTCATCGCCGCCGCGCGGGTTCACCAGCGCAGTACGGCCTCGATTTCGTCGTCGATGAGGTCGCCGGTGGGTTCGAAGCCGAGTGACCGGTAGAAGCCTTCCGGGCTGCCTCGGCCGCGGCGGTAGCTGGTGTACAGGGCATTCGTTCCGCGAGCTTTCAGGTGCCTGAGCAGGATGTCGATCGTTCTGCGACCGTAGCCCTTACGCTGATGCGGTCCGGCGATCATGAAGCGCCACAGGGATATCCCGGGTTCCTCCGGATCCATGCCGATATCGAGCATGACGAAGCCGACCGGCTCGTCACCGGCATAGACCGCGCGGAACCACACCTCGTCCGAGAAGTGCGCCTCCGCGATGGATATACCATTGTCGGCCACCATCTTTCGCTGATCCGCCGACAGCGTCTCGCTGAGTTTGCACACTTCGTAGACGGTTTCCGCGGTGATCCTGCGCAGTTCGACGACTGCTCCGGCGACGGCTGCTCTGCTCACCCGATCTTCGTACCCGACCGAGTTCGGTCGGTTCAACGGAATTACGCCAGGCCCGGCTTCCCGACAGTGTGACCGTTAGCCGCCGACGAGAATTCGGCTACCACCGCATCGAGGACGGCGGCCGCGGTGTGCCGGCCGCGTTTGTTGTCAGTATTCGACTACTGGTTTTCGCTCCGTCATCCGACGCCGACCAGTCTGGGGGAGGGGGTGAGGTTGAGGCCGCTGACGGCCGTGCGCACGTCGGCGGGCCAGAAGAAGAGGCGATAGGTAGGGTCGATGTCGAAGTAGTCTTCGGGGCCTACCAGCACTCTGGTTCGCATGTCGGCGCAGTACCGTTCGCGCCAGGCGAATGGGTCGGCGATCGGTTTCTTGTCGACGATGATCGATTTGGCGATTCCGTACAGCCGTTCCACGCAACGGTATTCGTAGGCGGGCATGGTCGCGGGCTCGTCCCAGATGCCGCGTCCGGCGGTGACCGCGTCGTCGGCGGCGCCGAGGAAGAGCGGCAGGTCGAGTTCGCCGGGGATCGACGGGTAGATGATGAACGTCGCGGCCCAGCCGGCGCGCACCATGTCGAGGTTGAAAGTCGAGCGCTGCTCGCGGCTCAGTGTCGCAAGTTCCGACTTCGAGTAGTTCGGAGCGAGGTAGGCGAGGAGTCGTCCATTGGTGTCGAACGGTGCGTCCGCGGTGCGCACGAACAGCGTCCGCTTGCTGCCGTCGGGGCGCGTCAACCGGTGGGCGGCATTGGCTTTGGCGAAGTCGGCCGCCTGCGTGCCCTGGGAGAGCTGCAGGGTTCCCGCCTTGTCGGTGGAGAGCTTCGGCAGCAGGTAGTCGGCGAACCGGCGTGACACCGGAACATCTTGCGGCCGTTGCTGAATCCACTCCGCGAGTTGGGCGAACTTCTCATCCACCTTCGTCGCCCCTTCTGGGGACCCCGCGGTGACTTCCGGTGTATCGATCGACAGCATCCGCACGGGCATTCGGATGCTCGGTGTATCGCCGTCGTGGATGTCGACCAATGCCTTCGTCTCGAGCGACGGCATGCTGACACCGCGAGGTGACCAAAAGATTTGCACTGCTTCGAGCATCACAATTTCCTTCCAAGCTCAGGTTCAATGAAAATCGTCAGGTCCGGGGAACAGACCTTTTCCGGGGGAAGGGGGCCGCATTCGGGTCGGCGGCGTCGCGGAACACCTGAGCACTGATTTTCTGCTGCTCCGGTTTGCTGGTGAAGTCAGTCCGGCGGCCCTGGCGGAGCCACTGCGCGACAGTCGCCGGAATCGAGGCGGTCGAGCATCGAGAAGCCGCGGTCGTGACGTCGGCTGGGGGACGGCGCCGAGAGCAGGGGTGCGAGCTCGGGCCCGACGAAGGGTTCCACGCGGTGCTCGGCGACCGATCCGGCCAGCTCGCCCTGCGCAGTGCTTCCTGCACCCGCAGCACGGACAGGATTTCCTCGGGCTCCATCATCCGGTGGGAACCGGCCAAGCACTTCTCCAACACCGGATCGCCGGAGAAGCGGGCCGACATCATGCCCATGTCTCGCCTCGCAATCACGCTCGCGAACGCTCGCCGCATGGTCTCGCGACGGCGTCGACACGTGTCGGGATGTCGACCGGGCCGGGCGGAGGACCGGCACGGTCGTCGTGTCACGTGCACTATGCGCCGGAGCCCGGAGTCGCACACGAGTAGCCGGTACTCGATTTCCCGACCGAAGGTGCTTCCCGGGAGTAGCGCTACTCATCGCTGATTGCTAGGGGTGTGCCAGCCCGGGCTGGTGGGACAATGAGGTATGGCTTCGCCAGTCTTGACTGTCGTGACCGGTCGACCGGGTACCGGGAAGACGACCCTTGCGCGCAGCCTCGCGCGCGAGATCGGCTGCCCGGCGATCGTCCACGACGAAGTCACGCAGGGCATGGTCCTGGCCAATTCGCCCACCAGGACCACGGGCCTCGACCTGGCTTTCGAGCGCCCCGCACTGACCGTCTTCTTCGACGTCATCGCGGTATTGGCGCGGGCCGGCGTCACCGCAGTGGCCGAAGCGGCGCTGCCGGGCAAGCTGTGGCACCCCCGCCTCGAAGCGCTCACCGAGCTCGCCCAGTTCCGCATTCTGCTGTGCACCGCGCCGACATCGATCGTCCGTGCGCGCATCCAACAGCGCATCGAAACCAATCCGAATCGCCGCGCCCGCAGCGACGAACTGCTGGAATCGGTCGACCCCGATACCGCGCCCGAACGAGAGTTCGACCCGGGCATCGACGCAGTGCCTATGCTGACCGTGGACACCACGGCCGGCTACCAGCCCGGTCTCGTGGCAATCTCCCGATTCGCGACCCGAGCCGACCCGAAGGAAGCGCTGGAGGCTTGAAGGCGAACACGCGGTGAAGTGGCCCCCAGGCCCCGAGCTCAGCCCACTCGCGTCGGGTTCGGTGATTCGCCTGGTGCGCGGTCGAATACTCGACGGAAGACGTCCGCGGCGTGGCTGGTCGGTTCAGGAGGTGCGGGAGCGAAGCGGAAGGTCCGGGTGCCGTCGGCGTGATGGCCCGCGCGCAGGAACAGATCGGTCGGGTAGGCGGATCGGTAACGCTGATCGGCGAATTCGTAAAGATGGGTGACGAAGACGACTCGGACGCCGGTGGCCACGAGCCCGTCGATGAGGGGCCCGGCGATGCGGGTGGCGTCGCGTTCGCTGGTCGAGGAAAACGACTCGTTGCACAGCAGAAGGGAATTCGGGCCTGCGCGGTCGACGACGTGACTCATGCGGGCCAGTTCGTCGACCAGCTTGCCGTGCGACATCGTGCGATCTTCGTCGGTGACGAAATGGGTGAACACACCGTCGCGCACGTCGGCCTCGAAGCCGTCGGCGACGACGAACATGCCGGCTTGCATCATCAGCTGGGCGGCGCCGACACTGCGCAGCAAGGTGGATTTGCCGCCGCTGTTGGCCCCGGTGACCACGATCAGCGAGCGGCCGGTGGCGTCGATGTCATTGCCCACCACCGGTTGACCGGAGGACAGGCACAGCGCGATGTCGCGCAAGCCGGTGCAGCGCAGTCGCGGCGTGCCCGCCGGGTGCGGCGTCGGCAGGCACAGTGGCGCACCGGCGCGGCTCAGGCGGTCGTGCAGTGTGAGACAACCGAGATAGAAGGCGAGCTCGGTGTGCAAGCGCCGGAAGAAGTCCTGCACGTGGTCGGTCGCGTCGTCGACGACATCGGCGATGACGGACAGTGCCCGGTCGCGCAACCGCATCACCGGGTCGAATTCCGGCTCGGGTTCTTCGATGACGCGGAATGCGTGACCGGCACGGCGATCGAACCCGAATCTGCGGCGGCGGACCGGCTCGTGCAGCACGATGCCCGCTAACTCGTTTCCAGCGCCGAGCCCGGCGCCGATGTGCACGCCGTACTCGAAATCCATTGCGGCGAGCTGCGCTTCGACGGTGTCGAGATACTCGTCGTCGAGCTCGGCGGCGATGGTGGCCATCAGGTCGGTCAATCCGGCCGCTCGGAACGCACGGCCGTCACGGTCGCAGGTGGCGCGCAGTCGTCGCAGGGACGTCACCAGTTCGGTGAGCGGTTGCAGCGCGAGCACCAGTCTTCCGTTGGCGTGCTGTGCCGGACCGGTCTTCCAGCGCTTGACCTCGGTCGCCTCGGTCGCGATCCGGTAGAGCTCGCGCACCACCGCCGGATGAGCGCGGCAGTCCGCCAGCACGGCCTGCCGGTAACGGATCACCTCGGGATCGGTCACCGGCGCCGCCAGTACCGCGCGGACCGCGTCGAGGATGGCGGTGTCGCCGTTGGCCATGGCAGCGCCGAGCGATTCGATACCCAGATCGCCAAAAGTGTTGTCGCCGTTGGCCGCTGTGCGGACCTCGCGATCAGCGGGTTGGAGGAGGTTCACCCGCACGGCGCGATCCTGTCGACGACGAGGTCGTAGGTCAGCCCGAAGCGCTCGGCGAGCACCACGGCGTCGGCATCGCCGTCGGCGGGCCTGCGCTCGATCCGGAAGGTGCGCAGGGACGGATCGTCCGGGTCGGTGGCGGCCACCATGCTGACCGTGGCCGGGCCGGTGCGGGCGAGTTCGTCGAAGAAGGTGACCCACACCGCCATCGAGCCGCGCTCGACGATCCGGTCCAGCACGTCGCGACCGATGCGCACGGCATCGGCGGTGCTGGTCGCGCTGAAACTCTCATTCAGGACGATCACGCTGTCGGCGCTGGCTGTCTCCAGTGCCTCCCGGATGCGCACGAGTTCGTCGGCGAGCCGCCCGTCGGGATCTGTCGCCTGCTCCGCGCGTTCGAAGTGCGTGCACAACCGGTCCGGCAGCGGCAGGCACGCGGTGCGGGCCGGCACCGGACAGCCGAGCGCGGCCAGGTAGACCAGCTGACCGATCGCGCGCGCGAAGGTCGTCTTTCCGCCCTGATTCGGACCGGTCACCACCAGTACCCGTTCCGGACCCGACAACCGGAAGTCGTTGCACACCAACGTGGCATCCCCGCGACCGTGACAGGTGAACAGGCCGAGATCGAAGGCGTCCTCGGCGTGTATCGGCGTCGCCCGAGATGCCAATTGCGGCAGGCACATCGCTCGCTCGGCACCGCGGACGCGCCGGGCGAAGGCGAGATATGTCAGATAGAACTGAATCTCCCGCTCGAAGACCATCACGTCGAGGTCGGCGAATTGCTCGTATTCGCTGGCGAATTCGGTGAGTTGCCGAAACGCGGCCGGGTGCAGGGCGGCGACGCGGTCGAGGATTTGCTCCTCCATCTGGTTCATATCGTCCCACTCCGAGCGCTGCCGGGGCGGACGCGGCGCGCCGGACCCGAAGCGCGAGAACAACTTCGCGACCGCCGCGCTGTAATCCGGTGCGGCGTCGGCGGGAGCCACCTCGAGGGTGCGGTCGACAATGCGGAGGCTGTAGCGCAGCTCGCCCAGCGCTTGCTCCACCCGGCGGCCGGCGGTGGCGAGACGTTCGAAGTCCGTCCCCTCGACGTAGGCGGTGACGAACTCGCGCCATCGTGTCAGCGCACGGGATCGCAGCGGCAGTGAGGCGAGGGACTCGGTCAATCGGGCGACGGTGTCGCGGTAATCCGCGGCGGCGCCGAGCTGCCACCGTTGCCGTTGGTGCGGGTGATGCAGGCGGTCTCGCCAGGCCAGCCGTTTACGCACGGTCCGCATGCCCGCCGCGAATTCGTCGAACACCGCGCGCACCGAGTCGTCGGTCAGGTCGGCGAAGACTTCCTGCCGGTACCGCACCGTATCCGGGTCGCGCACCGGCCGGGCGAACCAGGACCGTAGCCGGTACTCGTCCTGGCCCACGATGTCGGTGAGAATCCGGTCGATACCGAGATCGGTCACCGCGGTGGCATCGACCACCAGGTGTTCGGTCGGCTCCGTCGGCCCCGGCCACAGCACGCTGACGCCAGGCATGTCCCCACCTCCATCATCTGCACCGGCCCTCCGCTCGGCGGCGGAGGCGGATCGGACGAGCATTCGCACGGTAGAGACACCGTTCCCCGGCCGTCAAGTAATCGCGATATGGAAGCGTCCGTTCAGCCGAAACCCCGGGCCGACCTCGAACGGTCGGCCCGGGGTTCCTTCGGATATCGGTCAGGCGAGGTCGAAGCGATCGTTCTCGACGACCTTGACCCACGCGGCCACGAAGTCGTTCACGAACTTCGCCTGGTTGTCCTGCTGCGCGTACACCTCGGCCACCGCACGCAACACCGAGTGCGATCCGAAGACGAGGTCGTTGGCGGTCGCCGTCCACTTGGCCTGGCCGGTGCGCCGGTCGAAACCTTCGTAGACGTTCTCCGTCGACTCGGACGCCTCCCACTCGGTGCGCTGGTCGAGCAGGTTGACGAAGAAGTCGTTCGTCAGGGCGCCCGGCCGGTCGGTGAAGACACCGTGCGAGGCGCCGTCGAAATTGGCGCCGAGGGCGCGCAGCCCGCCGATCAGCACCGTCAGCTCGGGAGCCGTCACGTCGAGCATGTACGCCCGTTCGAGCAGCAGGCGCTCGAGCGGGGCCTTCTCGCCCTTTCGCACGTAGTTGCGGAAGCCGTCGGCCCGCGGTTCGAGCACCGCGAACGACTCCACATCGGTGTTCTCCTGCGAGGCGTCGGTTCGCCCGGGCGCGAACGGCACCGTGACGTCGTGACCCGCGTCCTTGGCCGCCTTCTCGATCGCCGCGGATCCGGCGAGGATGATCAGGTCGGCCAGCGAGACCTTCTTGCCGCCGGAGGCCGAGCTGTTGAAGTCACGCTGGATCTGCTCGAGCACCGGAAGCACCTTCGCCAGCTCGGCCGGCTCGTTGACCTCCCAGTTCTTCTGCGGCTCCAGCCGGATCCTGGCCCCGTTGGCTCCGCCGCGCTTATCGGTGCTGCGGAAGCTCGCCGCCGACGCCCAAGCGGTCTTGACCAGCTGGGAGACCGACAGGCCGGACTCGAGCACCTTGCCCTTCAGCGCCGCGATGTCCTGTTCGTCGATCAGCTCGTGGTCGACGGCGGGCACCGGGTCCTGCCACAACTGCGGTTCGGGAACCCACGGCCCGAGATAGCGGCTGATCGGTCCCATGTCGCGGTGCAGCAGCTTGTACCACGCCTTGGCGAACGCCTCGGCGAGTTCCTCGGGGTGATCCAGCCAGCGGCGGGTGATCTCCCGGTAGACCGGGTCTTCCCGCAGCGACAGGTCCGTGGTCAGCATGGTGGGCGTCCGCGCGGGGCCGCCGAACGGATCCGGGATGACGTCCTCGGCGTCCTTCGCCTTGTACTGCCACGCCCCGGCGGGACTCTTGGTGAGTTCCCATTCGTAGCCGTAGAGGATCTTCAGGAAGCCGTTGTCCCACTGAGTCGGTGCGGCGGTCCAGACGACCTCCAGGCCGCTGGTGATGGCGTCTTTGCCTTTGCCCGTGCCGTAGGCGCTCTTCCAGCCCAAGCCCTGCTGCTCGATCGGGGCGGCTTCGGGTTCGGCGCCGACGAGATCGGCGTCGCCCGCGCCGTGGGTCTTGCCGAAAGTGTGGCCGCCGACGATCAACGCGGCGGTCTCCTCGTCGTTCATCGCCATGCGACGGAACGTCTCCCGGATGTCCCGCGCGGCTGCCACCGGGTCCGGCTTTCCGTTCGGCCCTTCCGGATTGACGTAAATGAGGCCCATCTGGACGGCACCGAACGGATTCTCCAGGTCTCGCTCACCGCTGTAGCGCTCGTCGCCGAGCCAGGTGTCCTCCGGGCCCCAGTAGATCTCTTCCGGCTCCCAGATATCGGGCCGGCCGAAGCCGAAGCCGAAGGTCTCGAATCCCATCGTCTCGAGGGCGACGTTGCCCGCGAACACCAGCAGATCGGCCCACGAGATCTTGTTGCCGTATTTCTGTTTGACCGGCCACAGCAGCCTGCGCGCCTTGTCCAGGTTGGCGTTGTCCGGCCAGCTGTTGAGCGGCGCGAAGCGCTGCGCGCCTTGACCGCCGCCGCCGCGTCCGTCGGCGATCCGGTAGGTGCCCGCCGCGTGCCAGCTCATCCTGATGAACAGGCCACCGTAGTTGCCGTAATCGGCGGGCCACCAGTCCTGCGAATCGGTCATGACCGCCGCGACGTCGGCTTTCAGGGCTTCGACGTCGAGTTTCTCGAACTCTTTGGCGTAGTCGAAATCCTCGCCGAGCGGGTTGGCTTTGGACGAGTGGGCGTGCAGCACCGAGACATCGATCTGCTCCGGCCACCAGTCTTTGTTGGAGCGGGGGCGATGGCCGGTCTTGGGAGTGGGGGATGCGATCGCCGGGTTCTCGCTCTCGCTCGCGCTGCGAGTTCCGGCGTCAGGAGTGGGTGGACGGCTATCGGATGTCACGACATTCCTTCCTGATGTGTGGTGCGGGCTGCGATCAGCGACGTGGTGATGCCGCACAGTCGGGGCACAGGCCCCAGTAGATGACCTCGGCTTCGTCGATCGAGAAGCCGCGGTCGTCGGACGCGGTCAGACACGGGGACTCGCCGACGGCGCAATCGACGTCGGCGATCAACCCGCAGGCCCGGCATACGAGATGGTGGTGATTGTCGCCGACTCGCGACTCGTAACGCGCCACCGAGCCGGACGGCTGAATACAACGGATCAGGCCTGCCGCGGTGAGCACGCGCAACGAGTCATACACCGCCTGGTGGGACACGGCCGACAGGCGGGACCGCACGGCACGGATGATCGAATCCGTGTCGGCGTGCGGACGATCGTGTACCGCGCTCAGCACCGCGACACGCGGAGCGGTCACGCGCAGCGAAACTTCCCGCAGCATTTGCTGGAATTCCGTGGCCGTGGGCACGCAGGGAAGTCTCGTCCGGTTTCTTGAACGAGTCAAGCATTTCCCCCACGTCGCTTTCCGCGTATATCCGCATGTCGCGAGGTGCGCCATCGTGAGGTGGAGTCTTCTCCGGGCACCGCAGCGGCGACCTCGAGCCGCGGTCGTGGTGCCGTGCCGCGAACGTCCGCCGGGCTCCGACTCGGCTCGATGCGCGGGCCTCACGGCGGAGGGCAGCGACGCCCATCCCCGTCAGGCGATCGTGGATCGTCGCTGCGGCCTGCTTCGATCGCCGAGAGCGTGCTCTGACCGCCGCTGGGCGCTGCCGTGGTCAGGGCCGTTGCCCTCGATACGACAGCGCCCAGCGGCGAGGAGATTTGTCCTCGGGCACGTTCTCTACAGGATCGCCCACTACACGCGGAGCTCTGGAACGTCAGCAGGTGGCGACCAAGATCTGCTCCGATTCCGCGGGCCGCAGACCGTCGGTGCGGTCGGCGAAGTAGCGGCGCGTCAGCTCTTCGGACGAAATATGCTCGGCATCGGCGAAACCCGCTTCCTCGGCCAGCGACACGATCTCGTCCGGGCCGAAGAAGCTGATGAACGGAGTGCCAGAAGCGCGAGCGCCCTGTTCGGCGAACCGGCGCATCTGCTGTTCGCCGGAGCCGACGAGTTCGAGCGGCAGCATGAACGTCATGGCCAGCGTGGAGCCGGGCGCGAGCGTCGAAAGCTGGCGCAGGGTGGCGGTATTCGCCTCCCTGGTGAGATACATGGAGACGCCGGTGGACGCCACGACCGCGGGCCTGCTCGGATCGAAACCGGCGGCGATCAGTCGCTCCCACCAGGAGTCCACCTCGAAATCCACTGGCACCAGCCGCAACCGATCCGGGAGGTCGAGCCCGAGCTCGGTGAGCCGCTGCCGCTTCCACGCCTGTGGGCCGGGCTGATCGACCTCGAACACCGTCAGCCGCGCGAGCAGCTCCGGCCTGCGCTGGGCGAAGGTGTCCAGCCCTGCGCCGAGCAGCACGTACTGATCCACCCCGCGTGCGATCTGTTCGGCGAGGAGATCCTCGACGAAGCGAGCGCGGGACACCATGCCCGCGCGCATCGGGCTCGTGGTCTGCGGATCCATATCAGGGCGGTGCTGCCAGCCCTCTTCGGGCTGCGCGATGCGCAGGCCGATCGTGTCGTCGAAAACAGGTGGGGCCGCATCGATTTGCGTGTGCAGCGCCCGCCACAGCGCGACCCGGATCGCCGTGTTGTCCGGGGCGATCGTCAGCTCGTTCGGCATCGCGCTCACTCCTTGCCCGGCGCCTGTAGATTCCACTGCCGCCCGTCGGGGTCGCGGACCGTCATCTCCTGGGTCCCGTAATGGGTCTGATCGAATTCGGTGACGATCTCGACATCGCGGCCGGGGCGGTTCTGCGTGTCGGCGACCTTCAGAACCAGAAGTGTCCGCGGATCCTGGGTCGGCGGCACCTCGGCGACGAAGACGGAGGGACCGTCACCGTTGCGAAACCGACCCGAATTGTGGCCGGTCTCGAACTCGACCTCGAACCCTAGCTCCTGCAGAAATCTGGCCTGCTTGCCCCAATTGTGGGTCTCCAGGAACACGGCATCGATGCCCTCGGTCCTCATTGCTGATCCTCTCCTGACGGTGACTGCGAATGGGCGTCGTCGAGATATGCGCGCAGCGCGGCGGCAACGAGCGCCGACAACGACATTCCCGACTCGATCGCCTGCAACTTGACCTGCTTGATCAGTCCGATCGGCAGATAGACGTTGAACTGCTTCACATCCTCGTCGCCCACGGCAGGAATGCTAGCACACTAGCTTGCTAGCAATCTAGCCCAGATGGAAGCGTCGGCCCGCGAGAGGAATCACCGGCGGAGGACGCCCCTACAGCGCGTGTCCGACTGCGGCGCCGAGCAGCACGGCAACGGTCACGAAGGCGATGGCGACCACCAGTGTGAGCACCGTGCTCATGAGGCAGCCGCCGCCGGAACTTCCTGCGAGCCTGCCGGACTCCTGCGCTGCCCGCGTCGCGCGAGCGGCCGCTTCGGCGCCGTGCCGATGGGGAGATGTCATGGCGGTGCCATCCTTTCGAGACCGGTGTACCGATATCGTCACGCTGTCGACCATGGAGACGCTTCGTGGCGTCGTCGTCGCCGGGGAATTCGCCGCACCGCCCGGCCTCGGCCTGCTTGTCGGGGCGCATCGATAGTCTGCGGGGATGGTCAGTCCCGATTCGGCGCTGCGTCGTGTGCTGCGTGAGACAGGAAAGTTGCTACAGCCGTATGGTTTTCATGGGTCGGACCCGGTGTGGGTGCGGGTCGAGCCCGGCGGGGTCGCGTCCGTCGGCCGTACCCGGGTGACCCGCACGTGGACGGACGGTCAGCAAGTCATCGGATTCGGGTTGGAACTGAACGCTACGCCTGCGGCTTGGTGGGAGTTCTGCAATTGGCGCGACTCTCGGCTGGGTCTGCCGCCCACGCCGTTGGAGAAGGCCGGCGGGCCGGACCTGATCACCAGTCACCGTCTGCCGGACGAGGTGACCGCGTTGTGGTCGGTGCGGCTGGACCCCGAGCAACCGGGTCAGCACGTGCTGCAAGCCGATATCGATACCATTCGCGCCGAGTTGCCCCGCCGCGTGCATGCTTACGCGCGCCGTGCTTTGCAGCTGGCGGAGCCGGATCGGTACCTGGATGAGCTACTGGCTCGGCCGGACAAGGGGCTCGGGGAGTGGGAGGCGATCGTCGTCCTGCTGGCCGACCGCGGGCCGGGGCCGGAACTCGATGACGCGATACATCGACTCCGACTGTGTTTGCAGGAGCAGGATGCGGCGGACTACGAAGCGAACGTCATCGCGTACGCGCGGAGCCGGGCCGCGCTGGTCTGAGGGCGTCGAGATCGGCTCTCGCGGATGGCGGTTTCGCGAAAACTGCTTGGACGGAGGCGATTCAGGAGAGAACGACGGCGAGAAATCCTGAGGTGTAGGCGATCGCGAAGAGCAGAGGGATCCACTCCTCGATGTGCGAGAGTGGCCAGTACCGTGACCGGTCCTTCCCTTCACCGAGGGCCCACCACTCGGCACGCCAGAAGGGTGAGGCGGGGAGTCGTTCCTCCAAGGCGCCTACGACCTGGTACTTGGCGCAGTTGAGCAGCCGGTAGCTGCGGACCAGATAGAACCAGGCGAAACACTGGCCGAGGATCGCGGCCAGAGGGATCGCCAGCCACCACACCTTGTCTTGCGGCGGGGTCTTCCCGAAGGCGGCCACGACGGTGAAGATGCCGGTGTTGAGCGTCAAGAAGAAGGAGTTCGCCAGCCCGCGCCTGGCGCTCACCCGGTCGGCCATCTCCACGCAGAGCCGGTACTGTTCGAGCACCGCGCTCTCGAAGGCGGTGGCGCGGATTTCGGAACTTCCCGATGCGTCGTTCCAGAGCCGGGTGCGAAGCTCGGATCGCTGATCGTCGGGGTGCACCGCCGGCCTCCTCGTGTCGTTCCGGTCTCCCGGCTCGATCCGTTCCTTCCGGAGGCGCGGCTGGTACGCGTAGAGGCCACGTCGGCGCCGATCTGCTTGTTTCACAAAGGCTTTGGATTCAGTCGACATAACGGCACGTCATCTTCCAGTCGGATGGTGCGTAGGTCTGTACTCGCTCTCGGGTCACGTAAGGAGCAGCGAGTTCGCACGCCTTGTTCGCGTCCCACAGGCGGTCCCACAGCCGCACTGTGCGATCGGCTCCGGCGGTGGCCAACAGGCTGCCGTCCGAGCTGAAAGCCACCGTGAAAATCGGGCCGCTATGGCCGGTGAGCGGTTCGCCGAGCGGCCTGCCGGTGGTCGGGTCCCACAACCGCACGGTGCCGTCGCCGGCGGCAGAGGCCAACAGGGCACCGTCGGGGCTGAACGCGACGTCGGCCACCCATTCGGTGTGGCCGACGAGGGGAGTACCGGTGGATTGCCGGGTGGCGGGGTCCCACAGTCGCACGGTGTGCTTGGCGCTGTCGGTAGCCAGCCTCGTGCCGTCAGGGCTGAACGTCACGGCAGACGCCCCGCGAGTGTGGCCGATGAGTGGTTCTCCCACCGGCCGATCGCCCGTAAGGTCCCACAGTCGCACGGGGTTGTCATCGGAAACGCCTGCGGTGGCCAGCCTTGTGCCGTCCGGGCTGAACGCCACCGAGTACACCGAGCCGGTATGGCCGGTGAGCGGTTCGCCGATAGGCTGCCCACTGATCGGGTCCCACAGCCGGACCGTCTTATCCATGCCTGCGGTGGCGAGCCGGGCGCCGTCAGGGCTGAACTCGACATCGAACACACCGTCGGTGTGGCCGGTAAGCGGAGCGACGGTGGGCTGCCCGGTGGCGGGATTCCAGAGCCGCACGGTGCCGTCGCCGCCTGCGGTCGCGAGCCGGGCGCCGTCCGGGCTGAACGCCACCGCACCCACCGCGCCGGTGTGGCCGGTGATCGGTTCACCTACCTGTCGGCGGGTGGCGGGGTTCCACAGCCGCACGGTGCCGTCTCGACTGCCGGTGGCCAACAGTGTGCCATCCGGACGGAACGCCACGTCGTTCACGAGATCGGTATTGCCCGTGAGTGGTTCGCCGAGCGGCGCGGCAGTAGTGAGGTCCCACAGCCGTACGGTGTCGTCGTTCCCGGCGGTGGCGAGGCGGGCGCCGTCCCGGGTGAACGCCACCGCGTTCACGCGGCCGTTGTGACCGGTGAGCGGTTCGCCGAGCGACCGGCCGGTGGCGGGGTCCCACCATCGCACGGTGGTGTCGTCCCCGGCGGTCGCCAGCCGGGTGCCGTCCGGGGTGAACGCCACGGATGGCACTGTTCCGGTGTGGCCGATTAGCGGGGCCCCGATCGGCCTACCCGTGGCGGGGTCCCACAACCGCACGGTGGCGTCGACGCCACCGGAGACCAACACGGCGCCATCCGGGCTGAACGCCACGTCGGCCACCGAATCGGTGTGGCCGATCATCGGTTCGCCGACCTGTCCGCCGGTCGCCGGATTCCACAGCCGCACAGTTCGATCGACGCCCGCAGTGGCCAACAGGGTGCCGTCCGAGTTGAACGCCAAGTCCGCCACACCGTCCGGGTCGCCGATGACCGGTTCGCCGACCTGCCTGCCGGTCGCCGGATTCCACAATCGCACGGTGCCGTCCCAGCTGGCGGAGGCGAGCAAAGTTCCGTCCGGGCTGAACGTCACCGCGTTCACTCTGTCTGCATGGCCCGCGAGCGGTTCACCGACCTGCCTGCCGGTGGCGGCGTCCCACAGCCGCACCGAGTGATCGAAGCCTGCGGTGGCAAGCCGGGCGCCATCGGGGCTGAACGCCACCGAGTACACCGCGTCGGGGTCGGCGGTGATCGGTTCGCCGACCTGCCTGCCGGTCGCCGGATCCCACAGTCGCACAGTGCCATCCATGCTCGCGGAGGCCAGCCGGGCTCCGTCCGGGCTGAACGTCACATCGTTCACCCAGTCGGTGTGGCCCGTGAGCGGGGTCGGGGCCTGCTGCCCGGGGGCCTTGCCGAAGGCGCTGCGGGCGTTGACAAGTGCGCTGGTGGCCTGCCACAGCGGAGCA
Source organism: Nocardia xishanensis NBRC 101358 (assembly GCF_001613365.1). Lineage (GTDB taxonomy): Bacteria > Actinomycetota > Actinomycetes > Mycobacteriales > Mycobacteriaceae > Nocardia > Nocardia xishanensis. The sequence continues at coordinate 301,595 of NZ_BDCF01000002.1, read as the reverse complement.
GGCGTCGCCCGGCTGCTCTCGGCGGCGAGTGCGAGGGCGAGAGCGGCGTTGCCGGGCGCGGCATCGCGGGACGCCGCGGCCAAGGCGAGAGCGACCGCCTCGTTGCGTTGGCGTTCGGCCTCCTGCTGCTGGAGTCTCGCTTCCCGCCCCTGAACGACCGCGATGGTCGCGGCGGCGAGGGCGATGACGGTCAGCAGGACCAAGCCGAGGACGGCGGCGCGCCGCAGCCGCCGGAAGCGACGTTGCTCGCGCAGGTCCTCACCGGCCAGTTCCGATTTGGGTTTGCCGTGAATCGGTGCGGCCAGGTCGGTGACCTTCTCCCGGAACATCGGCGCGCGCGGATCCCACGGCGCGTCCTCGGTGACGTCGACGTAGAACGGCTCGGTCGTGAGGACACCCGGCCGCGTCAGTACCGGCAGAGCCACGTCGGATCGGACCGGGTCGAACCGTCCGGTCTGCTCGTCCCAGGTCAGGCGTCCGCCGGTGACGACGAACAGCAGGTGGTCCGGTCCGCGGCGGGCCAGCCAGTGCGCGACCTCCTTGTCGACCCAGGTCGAGGCCGCCGCGTGCGGCGAGAGCACGACGACCAGGAACCGGGCTCGGTCCATCGCTTCGGTGACCTTGCCCCACAGATCGGGGCTGGCGGTGAGGTCGGTGGCGTCGCGGAACACCCGCAGCGCGTGCAGGTGGCCCATCCGACGGCCGATGCGGTGCAACCCTTTCTGGATTCCGGCGGCGACCGGCCGGTCACGGTGGTTATAGGAGATGAAGGCGTCGTAGTCGAACGACGCCCCTCGTCCGCGAGCCGGCTGCTCCAACGCAGCCGCGGCCTGTGCGCACATGGATATCTCCGAAGCCGAGGCATAGGGACTGCGATATCCGAGCCTGACCGATGCGACCGCGGATGTCGCGGGTAGTCCACTACTCGGCTTCGCTTCACGTCACGAGCTTCCCTGTGACCGGCAATGCCGCGGATCCAGTGCGCACCGACGCACCCACTTTCGAAGCACGGCCTAGCCGGGCCAGGGCGTGCGATGCAACGTGACGAGCAAACGCCAGACGCGGTGGGTGATGTCGGTGGTGTCGGCGTCGATGCCGCCGTGTAACCAGTCGGCGAGGACGCCGGTGAACGTGGCGGCGACGGCGGAAGCGATCAGATCGGGCTGAGGTGCACCGGCCAGGGTGCGTTCGGTGCGGCTGCGGGCGCGCAGATCCCGGTGCAGGATTCGGCCGAGCGGGCCGGTTCCGCCGGGGCCCAGTAGTTCTCGGTAGAGGGGAGTGTGCGGTGTGAGGTCGGCGAAGAAGGTGAGCAGAGCCGGGGGCGGGCTGGCCGGGTCGGGCGTGCCGCGCCAGGCGTGCAGGGCGTCCACGGCCTCGCGGACGATGTCGGCGCACGCGTCGACGGCCAGCGCCTCGAGATCGGGGTAGTGCAGATAGAACGTCGCCCGGCCGACCCGCGCGCGGCGTGTCAAGGCGGCGACACTCACCTGGGCCAGCGGACGATCGGCGCATTCGTCGAGCAAGGCCCGACGCAGGGTCGCACGGGTCCGCGCCGCTCGCGGATCCGACGGATCGGCACTCATCGCGCCAGCAGGACCGCGCCCAGCGCCAACGCCCCGGGCAACGCCTGGGCGAGGAAAATGCGCCGGTTCGCGGTGAGACCGCCATATACCCCGGCGACGACCACACACGCCAGAAAGAAGACCTGGACACGGAACCCGGTCGGGTCGTCCGCGACCAGACCCCAAATCAACCCGGCCGCCAGGAACCCGTTGTACAGGCCCTGATTCGCGGCCAGCGGCGCGGTAGCGTGCGCCATTTCGGCGTCGAACCCGGACAGCTCCCGGCCCGGCTTCTTCTCCCACAGGAACATCTCCAGCACCAGGAAGTACCCGTGCAGGACGGCCACGAGACCGATCAGCACATTCGCGGCGATCGACATAAGGCTTTCCCTTCCATTCATAGACATCTGTCTAGAATTTATAGACAGATGTCTATGATGGTCAAGGAGACCGCGGTCTATGTGTCGGACGACTCTCCGTAGCGGGCGGCAATCGCGGTGGCGCGTTCGCGGAGGGAAGTGCGCAGCGACCGCGGAGCCAGGGCCTCCGCGTCAGTGGCGAGCTGCCACAGCGCCCATTCCGCGTGTCGTGAGTCTTGGAAGGTCACCTCGAGCCGGAGCCAGCCGTTCGCGTCGGGTTCCTCGCTGCGGACGGCCAGCGCGGTGCTCACCAGGTCCTCCCGCCGCGCCGGGTGCACCCGTACCAGCACGGCGATCTGGTCGCCGCTGGTCCGAAACCGGGTGCTGCGTTCCTGCCAGGCCCGGTCCAGATCGACCCGGTCCGGCCGCTGTGCCGGTTCGGGGAGTTCCTCGGCGGCCAACAGCCGCGACAGCCGGTAAGTGCGGTCCACGCCGGATCTCGTGGCCAGCAGGTAACCCTGGTCGCGGACGATGACCAGGCCGATCGGGTCCACCGTGCGCCACTTCGGGCTCTGGTCGACGGCCGCGTAGTGGATGCGCAGTTTGTTTCCGGCGAACACTGCGCGCCGGACCTCGGCCAATACGGTGCCGGGCACCTCCTCGGCGACCAGCCGACGCGACAACAGATCGGTCTCCGGGTCGATGAGCAATCGCTCGGCCACGTCGGCCGCGGTGTCCCGATAGCTTTCCGGTAGCGCGTCGACCACCTTGAGCATCGCCGAAGCGAGCGCCGAGCCGAGGCCGAATGCCTGTGCGCCGCGCCGCGATCCGGCGACCAGCAAGGCAAGCGCCTCGTCGTGGTTCAGCCCGGTGAGCTCGGTCCGGAACCCGGGGAGCAGCGCGAAACCGCCGTGCCGGCCGCGTTCGGCGTAGACCGGGACACCGGCCGCGGACAGCGCCTCGATGTCGCGCAAGACGGTCCGCGTGGACACCTCGAGTTCGTCGGCCAGCTCGGCCGCAGTCAGCCGACCGCGCTGGCGCAGCAGCAGCACCAGCGACACCAACCGGTCGGCGCGCACCCGAAAACCCTACCGAATACACGACACAGGATGTCGTGATTCGTTGGGAGGCTTACCGCCACGGCGTCACAGGCACAGCTACGGGGCCGACGACGTGCGTACTTCGACGAATCGAATGGAGCTGATGTGGCAGTGGAACGAACGGCGGTCAACCCGGTGACGTGGTCGGTGGAGCTGGGATTCAATCAGGGGGAGCTCGTCTCCGGGAACATCCGGACTCTGTACTGCTCCGGGCAGACCGCCATGAGCGATGACGGCAAGCCGCAGCACGATGGTGACATGGCCGCGCAGTTGGCGTTGAGCCTCGACAACTTGGAGGCCGTGCTCGGCGCGGCGGGCATGTCCCTGGCGAACCTCGTCCGGCTCAACGTCTACACCACCGACGTCGATCTGCTCTTCCAGAACTACGGCGTGCTGGCGTCGCGGTTGGGCGCTTCCGAAGTGGCGCCGGCTACCACGATGCTCGGGGTCACGCGGCTGGCCATCCCCGGCCAGATGGTCGAGCTCGAGGGAACCGCCGTCGCATGATGCCGGCTCGCCGCCTCCGGTACGGCTGCCGGAGGCGGCGAGTAAGCAGGAAGGTAGGTGATTCCCGATGCGCAGAATGGTGACGATCGGCGTCTATGGCTTCGACTTCGCGTCCTTCCTGCAACGGCTACGGGACGCGGACGTCCGCCTGCTGTTCGACGTACGCCAGCGCCGCGGCGTCCGCGGACCCGAGTACGCCTGGGCGAACTCACAGCGGCTACAAGCGGCCCTCGCCCAAGCCCGGATCGCCTACGAGCACCATCCAGAACTCGCCCCGACTACCGAGCTACGCCGACTCCAGTACGCCGAGGATGCTCGCCAAGGAGTCGGCAAGCGCTCGCGCCGTGAACTCGCCGCCGAGTACGCCCGCCGCTACACCAGCGAGATCCTCGACCGCGCCGACCTCGCCGTGATCGTGTCGGCGTTGCCGAGCCGCGGGACCGCAGCGCTCCTCTGCGTAGAGCGCGACCCCGAGGCCTGCCATCGCTCGTTGATCGCACAGCGGCTGACCGAGCGGCACCAAGTCACGATCGAGCACCTGCGCCCTTTGTGACGCGGGAATTCCTCGGACGCCGGCGGACGGACTCAGGGGAGGACGTTCGGAATGGCCTGCGGGGCCGCCTCCGCGACCGCCGATCCGATGAACGAGCCCGCGTAGTAGCCGGCGTAGGTGCCCACCAAGCCGCCGATCACACCGCCGGTGACGGCTCCGATCGGCACGGCCGCTCCGCCTGTCGGCGCGGCGAGAGGCGTGGCGAGCGCGGCCCCGACGGTGCCGCCGACCACCGCCCCGGTGACGCCTCCGATCACCTGGCCCGCGGTCTGGCCGATGAAGGTGCCGTTCTCGTTCGGGCTGGCGATCGCGGTCGCGTGGATGACCGGTGTGCCCTGCGCGACGGGCGCGCCCTGAGGAAGCGGTTGTGCCGCAACGTGTTCGACAGGTTCGGTCACCGGATTCGACACGGCCGAGCTCGGAACGAATCGGTCGGGGAGCGCCGCCGATGCCTGCGTCGCGTGGACGAGTCCGGCGATCTCGGGCGCGGACTCGACGGCCTGCGCGGGGGCGGCCTGCGCCGTAGCCGCGCCCGCATCGCCGAGGGAGACGGCGGCGGGCAGCGCCATCGCGACCGGTATTCCGCGCAACACCTTGCTGCGCTTGCTCATTGCACGATGCCGACCGGCCATGTGTCTCCACCTCTCCGTGAATCGTCTTCTGTCGCAGAGGTATCGGTGATTGCGTACCGGGCAGTACGGCAATGTGACCGGGTTCGCCTTCTGCCGCTGTGGCTATCGGTTCCATCGGACGTCTTCGAGCCCGCGCGTCGCGCGGTTAAGATGAGCATTGCTCATTTTCGGTTCGAGCGGGAGGTGCGATGCCCCCGAAGGCTGTCGGCCAACGTCGTCGTCCGACTCAGGCGCGTGCCAGGGCGACCAGGGAGCACATCCTGGACACGGCGGCGGCGCTGTTCGGCGAGCGCGGTATCGCCAATACCTCGACGAACCGCATCGCCGCGGAGGCAGGCGTCAGCATCGGCACGGTCTACCGTTACTTCGCCGATCGCGCCGTCCTTGTCGAAGAACTGCTCGAGCGATTGCTCGAGACCGTGGAGCGTCGCTTCACTCAGCGAGTGTTCGACCTGTCGGGAAAACCGCTGCACGAGGTTGCCGCCGACATCCTCGGCGTGATCACCGAAGAGCTGGTGGTCAACGCGAAGTTGGTGCGCGCGCTGGTCGCCGGTGTGCAGTTCTACAGCAGTGGCATCCCCGAATTCGAGCCGCGGCTGCGCCTGCTGGTCAAGGTGTTGCTGATTCAGGTCCTCGGCCCCGGCGACGATCACGAGTACGACGTGATGACATTCGTCGTGATCAATACCGGTTTCGCCGCGGTCCTGCGCGCGTCCGCCCTCGAGGTCGACAGCACCGCGCGCAAGGAAGCGATCGACATGACGGCGCGCATGATCGGAGCTTGGGCCGAAGCCGAGGTCGCGTCGCGTGATCCGCACGCGGGCCGCCCGGCGCGCGTCCGATAACTGCCGCTGCTCCTGGCTCGCCGCCCGGCTGTCCATCGACGGTATCGGCAATAGTCGTACACGTCTGCACCCTCTCGCATGACAAAAGTGAGCACTTCACCAGGTATGTGGTGCGGAGGAGCTCCCAAACCGGACATTCCTTCACCGTATGTGCTGGTGAGAGCCCGGTTTTCGCGGTCGGCTCCAGTTGTCCGAAGCGGAGTAGCAACTGAGTTGTCGTGCGATTTACCGTTTTCGGTGGAGCGAACAGCAGGACGCGCCGGGGCGCTGCGGCTCCTTCCGATCGAGGCGCGAACTCGACGCGACCGCGGCTCGACGGCGAACAGGAGGTCACCAGTGACGATCGAGAGCATCGCCCACGCGGAAAGGAGCACCGCGCGGCCGGTCGCGTTGTCCGCACGCGATATCCAAGAACTGGCTGCCACCGTCGTCGCACACCTCGCCGATTCCGCCGCGCTGCCCGGCGGAGCAGCGGGCGCGAAGGCCGCCGCGATGGTCAGGACGTGCCTGGAGTGGGCGATCCAGCGTTTGAACGGCGATGCATCGGTCGACCGCACCGACAGCCTGCGGACCATCGCGGCCGGATTGGCCAGGGAGGGTGTCCCGATCGATGCCGTTCTCCACGTGATCCATGTGGGTTTCGAGTTCGGGCTGGACACGCTGTTCGCCCAACGAGGCTCAGCGGACCGCGCCGGCATCGTCGCGGGCGCCGCCACCACACTCGAGCTCCTGAGCCTGATCACGGCGGCGGTCGGCAAAGCGTACGTGCGGGAGTACAAAGCCATCGCCGCCGACGACCGCACCGCGGTGCACAACCTGACCTCTGCGCTGCTGGGCGGCCGCGTGACCTCGGCGCTGGCCCGCGAATGCGGAATACCCATCGCCGCAGAGTATTTCGTGCTCGCGGTGGCTGTGCCTGCGCATCCCGACGAACGCCACCCGCACCTCGACGGCCTGGTCGTCGCGCGGCGCAAGCTCCGCCGCCTCCAGTCCGGCCTGGCCGACCTGTTCGACGGCCGGGCGCTGTCGTTGCTATCGGTCGATGGCGGCACGATCCTCATCCCGGTCGCCGAGACAGGCAATCCCGACCTCGATGACGTGGTCGAAAAGCTTTCCCAGGCAGCGCGAGTGCCGATCGCCGCCACCGTGGTCACCGCCGGTGCGCACCAGGTTTCCGTCGCCGCCGCCCAAGCCCACGAGCTGCTCGACACCGTGGAGCGATTGCGCCGCGGCCCCGGGTTGTACCGGTTCACCGAGCTGGCGCTGCAATACCAGCTGACCCGCCCCGGCCTCGGCCGAGACGTCCTCGGCGCTCGGCTCGCTCCCCTCATCGAACATCCGGATCTGTTGGAGACGTTAAGGATTCACATCGGCAACGACCTCAACCGTCAGAACACGGCGCGGCAACTGCACGTCCATCCGAATACCGTCGATTACCGGCTACGACGAATCGCACAGCTCACCGGCCTCGACCCCGCCGATGCCAGGGGACTGTGGTACCTGCGTTCGGCGCTGATCGCCTGGACCGACGACCACTGGCCACCGGCCGATACCCGGCGCATGGCAGGCTCGCGCTAGCCCACACCCGGCGCAGGGCCAAGCCACGATCCGCAGCGGCTGTTCGAGGAGTTGCTCGAGTTGCTGAAGGAATCGCGCGGCGGTGGCTCTGTCGAAGTGGCAGCCGAGATGTGAAGAATGTCCGGACGCGGCGACGTGCGCCGCGCTGATCTGGCGGAGGTGCGTGCGGTGGCCGATCGGGTGCCGGGAGGACGTCTGGCGCGGAGTGGTCGGCTCGGCCGATTGGCCGCGGGGCAGGCCGTGCGCGGTGTCGGGGCCCGGTTGTCGATGATCGGCAGAACCGAGGAGGCTCGGCGGATACTCGCCGAACGGTCGACTCTTGCCACGGCGCAGCAGATCGTCACGGTGCTCGGCGGTATGAAAGGCGCGGCGATGAAGCTGGGCCAAATGCTGTCGGTTCTCGACGTCGACCTCGTTCCCGAAACGCATCGTGAAATGTTTCGCGCCAAGCTGGCCGAACTCCGCGATCGGGCTCCGGCGGCGCCGTTCGCGGCGATGCTGAAGGTCATCGAGGACGATCTCGGGCCGCTGGCGCGAGTCTTCGCCGACTTCGACGAGACGCCCATCGCCGCGGCGTCGATCGGCCAGGTGTATCGGGCCCGGCTGCACGACGGGCGCACCGTCGCGGTCAAGGTGCAGTATCCCGGCGTCGACCGGGCCATCGACGCGGACATGCGCAATCTGGAAATGATCAGCAAGCTGTGGAAGTCCGTGCTGCCCAGTGCCGCCGACACCGCCGTGCTCGACGAGATCGCCCGCAACATCGGCAACGAACTCGACTATCCGCGAGAAGCCCGGATCCAGCATCGGGTGGCGATGCGATACCGCGGTCATCCCTTCATCACGGTGCCCGACAGCATCGAAGAGCACTGCACGCGCAATGTTCTCGTGACGGAGTTCGTCGAAGGCGCGACCTTCGACCAGATCAGGACGCTGCCCGATGCCGACCGCGATCGGCTCGGCGAGCTGATCTACCGCTTCTACATCAGTTCGTTGTTCCGCGACAACGAGTTCTGCGGCGATCCGCATCCCGGCAACATCTTGCTCGCGGCCGACGGCAGGCTCGCGTTCGTCGATTTCGGGCTCTACGACCACATGGATCCCGTGCACGTGGACTTCGAGCGGGCATGTCTGCGGGCGGCCGGTGAACACCGCGCGGGGGACCTGTACAAGGCGTGGGTCGGACGCGGCATCATCGACCCGGATGCGGGAGTCGCCGCGGAGGAATGCCTGGAATACGTCTGGGCCGCAGCGGGATGGCATCTGCTGGACGAGCGGATCACGATCACTCCCGAGCTCGCCACCGGCGCGGTGATCCTCGCGGTCGACCCGCGCGCCGCCGAGTTCAAAGGCATGCGCCACCAACTGCTTCCGGCGGAGCACGTGTTCTCCCGACGCGCGGATCTGTTCACCTTCGCCGCGCTCGGCCAGTTCGGTGTCACCAACAACTGGCATCGGCTAGCGCGTGAGTGGCTCTACGACGAGCCTCCGGCCACCGAGATCGGGCGGGCCATCGCCGAGTGGCGAGCGGCCGGTAGCCCGCGATAGGGCCGGCAGTGGTCGGCGCTCGCGCGGCTGGAAAGACTACGGCGCGCGTCGCCGACCTGCCGACGAGAATCACTTCGGGCCAATTGGTTTGGTGTGTGACAGGCCCGAGCTATATGACTCCAGTGCGCGTTCGAGATCGACCGATCAGCTTGCGCAGGTTCACAGCATCTGAGGATAAAAGTTTGTGATCCGGTCGAAATCCTATGACCGAGGCGAAATTTCACCGGACCTCTGAGCGCGCCTCCGTGGCGAAGTCGAAATATCGAGTCCGGAGAAGTGCGGTGACCGACGTGTGCGCCGCCGGCAACCTCGAAACCAGATGTGTATCGCTCGCATTCTGTTCGTTCTGTGGCGGCTCATACACGGGATCTGAATTGTTCAGTGATCCGTCCAGGATCCATTGCCGGCCAGTGATTTTCGGAAACGCGTCGTCTTATCGTTGCTGCCGTTCGATACCGCGGGGCGCGCCCGACGCAACGACAACCATGCCGTAATACGGAAAGGCATTCGATGAGATCCAGCATCAATCGGAGAATACTGCGCGCCGCGATATTCACCGTCACCGCGGCGATGGCGATGGGGTCGAGTGTGCTGACGGGGCACGCCGCGCCGGAAGCGCAGCCGACCGAACAGCAACTGGCGGACTACATCGCGGCCGGCCGGAAGCCGGTGGCGAATTCGGGCAGCGCGGGCTCGGGCTCGGCATGCACTTCGGGTAGTGGCGCGGGATCGGGCAACGGTTCCGGCAACTGTTACGGCGGATCGGGGAGCAGCTCGGGATCCTCGGGTGGATTCGCCAGCGACACAGTCGGTTACGGTCCGCCGAAGACCTCGTGGGTCGAGGCGTTCGGCTACGGCCTGACCAACCCCGATGCCGCCCCGCCCGGTGCCAACGATTGGAAATGCAGGCCGACCGCCGAGCATCCCCGCCCGGTGGTGATGCTGCACGGGACGTGGATGAACGCTTACAACGGGTTCGCCTACATGGGTCAGCCCATCAAGGACGCCGGGTTCTGCACCTTCACCTTCAACTACGGCCGGGCCAATCCGGTCGAGGGCGGCGGGCTCGGGTCGGTGCTGCCAGGGGTGATGGGCACCGGCTACATCCAGGACTCGGCCAAGCAGTTGGCAATGTTCGTGGACCGGGTGCTCGCCGCTACCGGCGCCGACGAGGTCGACATCGTCGCGCACTCGCAGGGTGGTTCGATGGCCAACTGGTACACCAAGTTCGAGGGCGGGGCGGCCAAGGTGGGGAACCTGATCACCTACGGTGCCACCCATCACGGGACGAGTCTGGACGGTATCGGTGCGCTGGGTCGGGCGATCAACAACCTCGGTATCGACGTTCTGGGTTTCGTCGAGATCTTCGTCGGGCACGCTGGTATCCAGCAGACGATCGGCTCGGACTTCGTGAACAAGCTGAATGCCAACGGCGACACCGTATCCGGAGTCGAATACACGATCGTCGGCACCCGCTACGACGAGGTCACCAACCCCTACGAGCTGACCTTCCTGCGTGCGGGCCCCGGTGCGACGGTGCAGAACATCACCCTCCAGGACGGCTGCGAGCAGGACCTCTCCGACCACCTCACCATGATGTATTCGCCGCGCGCGCTGTCCATCGCGCTGCGGGCGCTCGACCCGGTCGGCCACCCGAACCTCGAGTGCACCTTCAACCCGTGGTTGGTCGGCGGCGGAGGCTCGCTGTAACCCGTCCAGACGTGCGCCGGAGGCGGAGGTCTCGCAAACTTCACCCCTGCCTTCCGGCGCACCTTGCCGCGAAGTCGAGATCATCGGAGCGCTGCCCCGCGTCGCGATCGAGACTCGCGGCACGTGCCCATCGAGCGATTTCAACCCTCGCTCGATGGGCACACCCATATCCGCGCGGCGCGGGATGTGGACGGGAACCGGCCGGGCGATGACGTTTAAGATCTCGAAATCCGGGCGGCCGCAACGAGACTGCCCACGTGCCTGCTTGGAGACGCATTGTGAACAGCCCGTACTCGCCCGTCGAGGAGCTGAACCTGCTGATGGAGTTGCAGGAGCGGCTCGGCTACGAGAGTTACGCCGACGGGTTCGGCCTGACGGACTTCGGGGACATCTCGGGCCTGGTGGCGGGCTGGTCGAAAGATCCGGAGTTCACCGATCGGCTGATCCCCTTCGCGCAGGCCAACGGCTCGGGTTCGTTCTACGCGCTGTGGCGTCTCGACGACCGGGCCGACCTGGCGACGCTGCCCGTGGTCGTCTTCGGAGACGAGGGCGGACAGCACGTCGTCGCGCGTCACGTGCGAGAGCTGTTCCAGCTTCTCGGCTTCGACTCGGAGATCCGAGTCGATTGGGAAGAGGTGTACTTCTATCGCGAGGAGGACGAGGAGTACAGCGACGGGCACGACGAGTTCGTGGTGTGGCTCGACGAGAACTTCGGCCTGCCGGTGGCGCAGGACCCCGCGGCCGTCCTCGCGGCGGCGCAGGCGGAGCTGGGGGAGCGGTTCACCGAGTGGGCGCGGCCCTTCCTTTCCTGAGCTGTATCCCTGCTCGACCGGCACGCCGCAAGTCCGGGCGGGTCGATGCCGCGAATATCGCATCTCGGGTTGTTTACTTGGCAGGCGCTCGTTCACGGCGCCTTGCCGAATGCGCAGGCCGCGCCGTGAATGCGGCTGTCGGCGACGTCGATGCGGCGGTTGACTCACCGATCGCACGGGGTCGCCGGCATGGATGTGGGCCGGAATCGACTGTGAGGAGGGCTAGTGACGAACGAGGTGGTGCGCCGGGCTGCCGGCGTCGGCGTCAAACTGGGTGTCGCGAGTACGGTAGCCGGTGCGCTGGTGCTGGGGCAGCACACCGTCGCTCACGCCGCGCAGACGACCACGTTCCAGCTTCCGCTGATGAAGCTGACCCAAACATTCGGTGTTCCATCACAATTCAACGTCTATCTGACGGCGACCGTCGGTGAACGACCCGGCGTCACCACCTTCGGTGTCGCCAATCCCAGCCCCTTCGGCGGTGGGAGTATTTTCGACTCTCACGCTCGAATCTATTGGTCGAACTCGACGACCGGAGCGTCCGGTGTGGCCGACGTGGCGGATCGGGAAACGGCGCCGCGGCCCTGCGACTGCGCCCCGGCTCCGGTGCCGGTGTTCACCGGAGCGGGCGATATCGTCGCACTTGCGCAGGCAGGCGGCTTCGCCATCAATATCTCCGCGGGGCTCGGTACCTTCACGGCCGTCTGAACCCGGCCATACCGCGTGGGAACCGCTCGATTCCACCGTCTCACCACCGCCTGCCGCCGCCGCGTCCACGCCGAAATATATTGACCGGCAGAGTGTTCACCGACCTTCGGCGGCGGTGCGCAGGTCGGCCAGCCAGGCTTCGAGACCGGCGCCGAGGAAGCGGGTCGAGGTCGCTACGTCGGCCTCGACCTGCGCCCCGTTCCAGTTCTCTTCGGTGCGCACGAGGACGCCGCCCTCCACCGGGGTGAAGGTCCAGACGTGGATGCCGTTGTCGATGCCGATCCCGTCGCCGATCGCCGGACCGCTCCAGCGGATGCACTGCTGCGGCTGAATTTGCTGGACGGTGGAGGTGATGGTGAGCATCGTCGCGGGAGTCGTGGCGGTGGCGGGGACGGGGACGGGGGTGGTCCATCGGAACTGCGAACCGGGCTGCAGTGGGCCGGAATCCAGGCGTTCGTTGCTGGTGACGGGCTGCTGCCAGCTCGGCCAGCGTTCCACGTCGGTCTGGAGGTTCCAGATGGTGTCCAGCGGTGCCTTGATGAAGGTTTCGGTGCGGTAGTGGATCGGGGCGGCGGGGTCGATGCCTTGTCCCTGGCAGGTCAGCGGGCTCGAGTCCGCCGCGGAGCCGTCCGCGAGAGCCGGCGTGGGGGTAGCGCCGACGATCGCGGCGGTCAAGGCGATCCCGAGCAGGGTGGCCTGGCTACGGCGGCGGGTGTCGGTCATGGTTCTGCTCCTTGTTCGAATCGTGAAACGCTTAGGGTTACTCACTGTCGCGTTGGTTAGAAGTTATAACAGCCCTGAGTGAGATGCAAGAGAAAAAGTGATAGCCTCTAACCAACGGTGACGGTGCACAGTCGGAAGGGGCAGCCCATGACGGATGCCGTGGCGCGGAGTCCGCGCGAGCGCTATCGCGAGCAGATGCGCGCGGAGATCAAGCGGTGCGCCTGGGAACAGATCGCCACGGCGGGTTCGTCCGCGCTGTCGCTCAACGCGATCGCCAAACAGGTCGGCATGAGCGGCCCCGCCCTGTACCGGTACTTCGCCGGCCGCGACGAGTTGATCACCGAACTCATTCGCGACGCCTACCGAAGCCTGGCCGATACTCTCCGCGCAGCACGAGACTCCGGCGCCGACGTGAGCGGAATGGCCTATGCCCTACGGGAATGGGCCTTGGCCGACCCCCAGCGGTACTTGCTCGTCTACGGCACGCCGGTCCCCGGCTATCACGCACCCGACGACACCACCGCGATCTCGAACGAGACCATGACGATGTTGATCGAGGCATTCTCCGCGCTGCCGCTCGACGAGCGGGCGACACCGTTCGACACCCACCTCGAACGCCATCGCCGATGGGCCCCCGACAATGTGCCGGCCACGACACTTCACCGCGCCCTGTCGTTCTGGACCCGAATCCACGGCGTCCTCTCCCTCGAACTCGCCGGACACTTCACCGGAATGGAATTCGACCCCGCCCTCCTGTTCGCCGACGAGGTGAGCTCTCTCCTGACGGAGTGACAGCTTCCGGTGCGTCACCGCTGCTGAAGCCCACTGTCCATGACCTAGGCGACAGGTCGACGAGTTCGAACTCGAGTAGGGTCGCAGGGTGCCCGCGACCGGAACGGGGCAGGAAAGAGAGTGCGCACGATGCCGCTGTTCGGGCGAGATGCCGAGCTGAAGGATCTGGGTGCGCTTGTCGAGGGGCCCGCCGATCGCAGCGGGATTCTTATTCGGGGCGAGGCCGGGATCGGGAAGTCGGCGCTGGTGGACGAGGCCGTCGCGGCGGCGGCCATCGCGGGGGTCCGGGTGCTGCGGACCGCCGGGGTGCAGGCCGAACAGAACTACGCCTACGCCGGGCTGCATCGATTGCTGTATCCCTTGCGCAAGGAGCTGACCGGACTTCCGGCCCGGCAATACGACGCGCTGGCAACCGCTTTGGGACTGTCGGACAGCGGCGATGAACCCACCGCTTATCTGGTCGGGCTCGCCGCGCTGACGCTGCTGGCCGACACGGCGGACGAGCGGCCGCTGCTGATCGTCGCGGAGGATGTGCACTGGCTCGATCCAGCCAGCGCGGAGGTCATGGCGTTCGTGGCCCGCCGCATCGATCCCGAACCGATCGCGGTGATCGCCACCTCGCGCGATGACATCGACACGCCTCTCGCCGACGCGGGGCTGAGCCTCGTGCGGCTCGAACCGCTGTCCGATGACGATGCGTCCGCACTGTTGAACCTGGTGGCCCCCGCGTTGCCCGCGCAGATCCGTGACCGGCTGCTGGCCGAGGCCAACGGCAATCCGCTGGCACTCACCGAATTGTCCACGGCGATGGTCGATCTCGATGAGTTTCCGGCGGCGCTGCCGCTGACCGACCGGCTCGAACGCGCCTTCTCCGCGCGCGGCGCTACGCTGCCCGCCTCCACCAGGGCCGCGCTACTCGCCGCCGCGCTGAACGACGGCGACTCGGTCACTGAAACACTTTCCGCCGCAGGCATTCTCCTCGGATCGCCAGCCGAACTCGAGATCCTCACGCCCGCTGTCGAGAACCGGCTGCTCGTGCTCGGAGACGGCACCGTCGCCTTCCGGCATCCCCTGATGCGGTCGGCTCTCATCGCCACGGCGACGCCCGGCGAACGCGCCCGCACCCATCGCGCGCTCGCCGACGTTCTCGCCGAGCACCCGGATCGGCGCGCCTGGCAGCGGGCCGCGGCAGCCGCTGGCCCCGACGAACACGCGGCGCGCGAACTGGAGGACGTCGCCGAACGGGCACGCCACCGCGGCGGCGCCGTTGCGGCATTGGAGCGCGCCGCCGACCTCAGCGACAGCCCGGGCTCGCGCGCGGACCGGCTGCTACGCGCGGCCGAACTCGCCGTCGACTCCGGCCGCCGCGACACCGCCGAACGACTCGTCCAGGCCGCCCGCGCGCTCCCGACCACGCCGAGGCACGACGCCACCGCGGCCTGGCTGCTCAGCGGATTCGATGACGGTGTACGCGAAAGCCCGTCGCGCATCGCCGAGTTGGCGGCGCTGGCGGCGGCTGTCGCCGCCGACGGGTACCCCGACGCGGCCATGCGGATCCTGTGGGGTGCGGCCATGCGCTGTTTCTGGTCCGATCCAGGGGCCGGCACCCGCCGCGCGTTGCTCGCCGTCGCCGACGAACTTCCCGTCGCCGACGACGACCCGCGTATTGTCGCCGTGTCCGCGTATGTCGCACCGTTCGAACGCGGCGAACGCGTCATCGACCGGCTGCGGGCGCTGGCCTCGGACACCGGCCGCAACCACGAGGTGGACCGGTTCCTCGGCAGCGCGGCACTTCAGGTGGGCGCGTTCGATCTCGCCGCCCACTTCTCCGCCGCGGCCGCGCCGGGATTTCGCGCCGGCGGGCAGCTCGGACTGCTGCCGCGCGCGCTCGCCGTGCGGGCGTGGACGCTGACCCGGCTCGGCGATCTCGCCGCCGCCGCGCAGGCCGCCGCCGAAGCCGCCGACTTCGCCCGCGAAACCGGTCAGCCCTTCATGCACGGGCTCGCCACCGCCGTCCAAGCCGAAATCGCCGCGCTGCGAGGGGATTACCCGCACGCCGCGGCACTCGCGGGCGATGCCGAACGGATCGGGCTCGCCTCGAGCGCACGCCCCGTCCTGGCCACCGTTCAACTCGCGCGCGGGATCGCGGCACTCGGCGAGGGCCGGTACGACGACGCGTTCGCCGATCTGCGCCGCGTGCACGATCCGCGGGATCCGTCGCACTCGCCGGCGCTGCGCGCCTATTTCCTGGCCGAACTCACCGACGCGGCGATCCGCGCGGGCCAAGCCGACGCACTGCGGGAACTGCTGCGCGGTCTGGAACAGGCCGTGGCGTCCACGCCGTCGCCCGCCTTGCACATCGGATGGCGATACGCCCACGCTCTTTTGGCGACAGACGACGCCGAAGCACACTTCACCGATGCGCTCGCGGCGGATCTGACCGCCTGGCCCGCCGAGCGCGGGCGGCTGCACCTGTCCTACGGCGAATGGCTGCGGCGACAGCGCCGGGTCGTCGAATCCCGCGCCCATTTGCGCACGGCCCGAGAGATTTTCGACGCGCTCGGGTTCACCGCTTGGAGCGAACGAGCGCGGCTGGAACTGCGCAGCGCCGGTGAGTCCAGCCCGAACCGCGATCCGGACGCCCGCGATCGGCTCACACCACATGAGCTGAGCATCGCCCGATTGGCGGCCCAGGGGCTGACCAACCGGGAGATCGGGCAGCGGCTGTACCTGTCGCATCGGACCGTAAGCACCCACCTGCATCGCATCTTTCCCAAACTCGGCGTCAGCTCGCGCACCGATCTCGCGGGCCTGCTCCCTACCGACGAGAACGCGACTGCGTAATTCAGGCCCAGGCTGCGACCCGACTCCACGGTGGACCGCGACCGGCGGGGACAGCCGGATTCGGCGCGGTGGGCGCGTATGCGTGATCAGCCATTCCGTCGGATGACCGACATCGACTACGTCGGCCGACGCTCGCGACGGCCGTCGCGAGCTACCTAGCGTCATCGGGGCGGCCGGGGGCGATCCACCGGCCGCCGCCCATGGACGACACCGGTAGGAGTTGCGATGACCATCAGCAGACGAGGACTGTTCGGCGGGGCGCTCGCGGTGAGCGCCGCGAGCCTGGCCGCGACCTCGCTCGCCGCCTGCGGCGCCGATCGCACCGCCGCACCCGCGACCGCCGCACCGGGCGCGGACATGCGCGCGGGATCGGGAGCCAACACCACCCTCGGGCCCATCAAAAGGATCGAGGCCGGTGTCCTGAACGTCGGATACGCCGAATTCGGTTCCCCCACAGGGCAACCGGTATTGCTGCTGCACGGCTGGCCGTACGACCCGCACAGTTACGCCGATGTCGGACCGCTGCTCGCCGCTGCGGGCTATCGGGTGATCGTCCCGTACCTGCGCGGCTACGGACCCACCACCTTCCTGTCCGACCGAACCGTCCGCAACGGCCAGCAGACGGCCATCGCCCGCGACATCGTCGACCTCATGGACGCCCTGCGCATCGACAAGGCAGTCCTCGCCGGATACGACTGGGGCGCGAGAACGGTCGACGTCATCGCCGCACTCTGGCCGCAGCGCTGCAAAGCCATCGTGTCCGTGAGCGGATATCTCGTCACCCGGATCGCCGCCAACCAGCAGCCGCTCGCGCCGGAGGCCGAACTGGGCTGGTGGTACCAGTACTACTTCGCCACGGAGCGCGGACGACTCGGCTACAGCCGCAACCGCCACGAATTCAACAAGCTGATCTGGCGGCGGGCCTCACCGCAATGGAACTTCGACGACGCGACCTACGACCGCAGCGCCGCCGCCTTCGACAATCCTGATCGCGTCGACATCGTCATCCACAATTACCGGTGGCGACTCGGCCTCGCGCCGGGCGAACCGCAGTACGACGACTACGAACGGCAACTCGACGGCGCGACGATCGCCGTGCCCGCCATCACCGTCACCAGCGACTTCGACGGCGCGGCCAAGGACGGAAAAGCCTTCCGCGGCAAGTTCACCGGCAAATACGAGCACCGCGTCTTGGACAGCATTGGGCACAACGTCCCGCAGGAAGCGCCACACCCGTTCGCCCAAGCCGTCATCGACGCCGACCACCTGTGATTCCCTGAGCAGCGTGTCCGCACTCCTCGCAGCGGCCATTGCGTCTGCGAGGAGTGCGAACGGCCTGCGCACGGCGTATTTTCCGCCCTGCCGGAAGCGATTACGTCAACGCAGCGTCATCTGACGGATTCGTGGAAATGCTCCCGAAAGCGATGCTCGATGAGCGTCCGGAACCGTGTAAGCGGAACCGGAACCACATCCATAGCTGAGGTTTCGAGGAGCATTTCCCATGGCAACGGTCCGTTTCCACCTGCTGTCCACCCTGTCTCCCGCCGAGGTCGTACAGGTACTCACCGATTTCGGGCCCGCCCGAGCTCAGGTGTGGCCGACCATCGACGCCGAACATCTTGTCGTCCACGACCGCGGCGACACCTGGGCCGAGGTCACCGAGGGAACGTCGGCCGCGTGGGAACGCGCCCGCTACCAATGGGATCCGGCGGGCGACACCGTCACCATCACCACCCTGGACTCCAAACTCTTCGGGGCGGGCGGCGGCTGGGTCTTTCGTGCCACACCGGACGAGGGCGGCACCCGGGTCGACGTCGAACTGACCCGCGCCCCGCGGACGCTCAAAGGCAAGATCCTCGCGGCGCTGCTGCCCCTGATCGGCCCGTCTTCCCTGCGCAAGTCCTTCGCGGGCCCGCTGAAGGCCGCGTGATGACCGCACCGCATTCGACCGCGCACGACATGCGGCTGTCACCGGGCGTCCACTCGTTCGACTCCGACGGCGTCTTGCAGCGGTACCACGTGTACGGCCGCGGCCCGGTGTGCATCGCCCACCCGGGCGGTCCCGGAATCCTCTGGGAGTACCTGCGAATGCCGGCCCTCGAGGAGCACCTGACGATGGTGTACGTCGAGGCCATCGGCACCGGTTCATCCGGCCGGCTGCCGTCGCATCCGCACGGCTACACGCGGGAACGCTACAGTCGCGCCCTGCAACGGATCGTCGAACATCTCGGCGTACCGGAGGTGTATCTGCTCGGCCACTCGTACGGCGCGTTCGTCACCGCCTACCACGCGCTGCACCGGCCCACGGGGCTCGCGGGGATCATCCTGTACGAGGGCGCGCCGGTGACCGGCCCCGAACACGCCCTCGAGGCCGCGCGGAGGCTGGAACAGTTCGCCGCGGCGCACGCGGACCGGCCCGAACTGGGCGAGATATTCGCGGCATTCGGTGTGATGCAAGACATTTCGAGCGACGAGCAGACGCTGGCCGTCGCCCGGGGTGTGTTGCCGTCGTACTTCGCCGACTACTGGGGCGACGAGCAGCGCTGGGCTGCCGTGCGGAATTCCATACAGGCGAACTACATTTCGGGCCTGGACGCCGATCGGTCCCCCGACCTGATCGACGATCGCGCCGACCTCCCCGGCATGTCCGTGCCGGTCCTGGTGATCGTGGGCCGCCACGACGTCATCTGCGGACCGCGCTGGGCGGAGGAACTGCATCGGCTCATCCCGGATTCACGCCTGCGTGTCCTCGAGAACAGCGGGCACCTCGGTCATTTGGAGGAGCCGCAGCTTTTCGCCGCGGCGGTTCGGGAGTTCGTCTCGACGCGTGGACGGCGAGAATGAACGCGGCGCGACCCGCCGATCCGCAGACGGATCGGCGGGTGCGCGGGGCTGCCCTCTTCGCGGGCCCGGTAGCACTGTGGCTATGGGCGGAGGCCGCGGTCCTCCACGGCCGCGGACCGGCGGTCTGGGAGTTCACCGTCTGATGCTCGCGGCCGACGGGCGTTGATTGCTCCGCTGAGGCGCGTCTCGAAGTGCCGAAAGCGCCCGCGGCAATGCACTGCCGCGGGCGCGATTCCGTAGGGTCATCCCGAATTCCGCTATGTCGCGACGATGCGGGGTGTCGCCGCCGCCAACTGCTGGTCTCGATAGGTTTCGAGCAGCCGCAACCAGACCTCGCTGATGGTGGGAAACGCGGGCACCGCGTGCCAGAGCCGGTCGAGGGGGATCTCACCGGTGATGGCGATCGTGGCCGAATGCAGGAGTTCGGCGACGCCAGCCCCGGCGAAAGTGGCCCCGACGATCACGCGGCGCTCGGCATCGATGAGGACGCGTGCCCGTCCGCGATAGGACGGATCGTGCTGGATCGCACCGGCGACCCGGCCGATGTCGTAGTCGACGACATCCACCACCCGTCCGGTGCGGGCGGCGTCCTCGCTGGTGAGGCCGACCGCCGCGATCTCCGGGTCGGTGAACACGACCTGCGGCACGGCGAGCAGATCGGCGGTGCCCGCGTGCCGCCCCCACGGATCGGCGTCGAGGGCAAGCCCGCGCACCCGGTCCGCGATGACCGCACCGGCAACGCGAGCCTGGTACTTGCCCTGATGGGTGAGCAGCGCACGGTGATTGACGTCGCCGACGGCATACAGCCAGTCGCCATCGACCCCGGTCACGGTGAAGGTGTCGTCCGTGGCGAGCCACTGTCCAGGCGTCAGTCCGACGGTCTCCAATCCGATGTCGCCGGTGCGGGGCGCGCGTCCGGTGGCGAGCAGGAGTTCGTCGGCGACGAGCCGGGCGCCGTCGTCGAGGGTGAGGTGAATTCCGTCGTCCGGTCCGCCCGCGCGCTCGGCGACGCTGATTGTGGTGCCGAACCGCAGGTCGACGCCTGCTTCCCGGAGCCGCTGGGCGACCAGATCGGCGGCGAATTCCTCGACGCGCGTGAGCAATCGGGGCTCGCGGGCGATGAGCGTGACCTGCGCGCCGAGCGCCTGCCATGCGGTCGCCATCTCGGTGGCGACCACCCCGGCGCCGAGGATGGCCAGGCGGCCCGGCACTTCCCGGGCGCTGGTGGCTTCCCGGCTCGTCCACGGACGCACGGTGTCCAGACCGGGTAGCGGCGGCAGGGCAGCGGAACTGCCGGTGCACACCGCGACAGCGTAGCGGGCGGTGAGCAGCAGGGTGTCGCCGTCGGGGGTCCGCACCGTCACCCGTCGTGGCCCGGCGAGTCGGCCGTGGCCCCGCACGAGTGCGATACCGGCGGAGTCGAGCCAGTCGACCTGTCCCTGGTCGTTCCATTCGGCGGCCATGCGGTCGCGGTGTTTCAGGACGGCGCGGGCATCCAGCGGCCCGGTGACCGCGGTGTCGACGCCGGGGAATCGCGCGGCTTCGGCATGCAGTAAGGCCGGGCGCAGCAGGGCTTTACTGGGTTCGCAGGCCCAGTACGAACATTCGCCGCCGACCAGTTCGGATTCGACGATGACTGTGCTGAGCCCGGCGGCGCTGGTGCGGTCGGCGACGTTCTCACCGACCGGTCCGGCCCCGATGACGACGACATCGTAAATATGATTTGCCTTGTCGGACATGGCGTTCGCTTTCGTCGTGAGCTCAGCGGCCTGGTGCCCGCTGAGTGACTTCCTGTAGGAACCAGCCGTTGCCGTCGGGGTCGGTGAAGGCGGCGAACGAGCCGTAGCTGGCGCGCTCCGGGTGCGGGCCGGGGACGCGGCCGACGGTTCCGGCATGGTGGAAGACGCCGGTGACGTCGCGGAACGGACCGTCGACCGTGATACCGCGTTCGGTCAGTTCGGCGACGGCCTTCTCGATGTCGGTGACGATCAAGTGCAGGCCGTGCAGCGTCCCCGGTGCGGCGGCGGCGACGCCCGCGCCGAAGATGATCGAGCATTCCGAGCCGGGTGGGGTGACCTGGACGACGCGGTAGCCGTCGTCCACCGGGAAGTCGGCGTCGAGGCGGAATCCGAGCCGCTCGGTGTAGAACGCTTTGGCGCGGTCGACGTCGGCGACGGGCAGGACGACGACTTCCAGTTTCATGTCCACGATCGTGTTCTCCTGTACGGTCTTTCGCGGGTGGTCAGTGGGTGGCGTGGGCGGCCTGTTCGATGACGTCGGCGACCACATCGGGGTGTGAGACGGCGACGGAGTGCGAGGCGGCGACCTCGGTGACCTGAGCGTGGGCGCGGTCGGCCATGAATCGCTGGGCCGCGACGGGGATGTTCCGGTCTTCGGTGGTGACGACGTCCCAGCTCGGTTTGTCGCTCCAGGCCGCGATGGTGGCCTTCTCCTCCAGCGCCGACTGGGCGATCGGCCGCTGGGCGGCGGCCATCAGCGCGGCGCGGTCGGCCGAGACGTCGGCGGCGAACTGGTCGTGGAACTTGTCCTGCCGGATGTAGAGGTCGGTGCCGGTGCTGCCGTCGGTAGCGGTGAACGGCACCGGGTTCAGCGTGCCGGGCAGCGTGGAACCCGGGTACTGGTTGGTCAGCCCGAGCGCGGTCTCGCCCGGCGCGGGCAGGAAGGCCGCCACATAGACGAGCCCCTTGACCTGGTCGCTTCCGGCTGCGGCCGCGCTGATGACGGAGCCGCCGTAGGAGTGTCCGACCAGGATCACGGGCCCGCCGATATTGCCGATGAGCGCCCGCAGCGCGGTGGCGTCCGAGGCGGGGCCGCGCAACGGATTGGCCGCGGCCACGACCGGATAGTGGTCGGCGCGCAGCTTTTCGATCACATCGTTCCAGCTGGACCCGTCGGCGAAGGCGCCGTGCACGAGGACGACCGTCGGTTTCGGCGCGTCCTCGGTCGGGCCCGCGTGGGTGGTGGTGCTCGCGGTGCACGCGACGGCGAGGCTGCCGGCGGCGACTCCGGCCGCGATCGTGGTGGCAGCTCTGGTGATTCGCCGCCCAGTGCGGCCTCGTCGTGTTTCGATCATGTGGTTCGTCCTTCGAGCAGAGATTGTGGGATCTCCACTCTCGGTCGTGCGTTGCCCCCGCCACATCCGTCAGCTGACGCTGCGCACGACGTAGTTCGGTCAGCGGTCGAGTTCTTCGAGGGCGCCGCGCCGGTGCAGGCGGCCGTCGGCGGCGAGCTCGACGATGGTGTCGATGCCGATGCGCGCGAGGAACGGATGGTCGTGGCTGACGACGAGGACCGCGCCGCGGTAGTTCGCGAGCGCCTCGACGAGCTGGTCGACGCTGGCGATATCGAGGTTGTTGGTCGGCTCGTCGAGGATCAGCAGTTGGGCGGGCGGGTCGGCGAGCAGCAGCCGAGCCAGGGAGACGCGGAATCGTTCCCCGCCCGACAACGTCGAGACCGGCCGGTCCACGCTGTCGCCGCGCAGCAGCAGCCGGGCCAGCTGATTGCGGATGGCGGCGGGTGGCGTGGTGGCGGTGACGGCGTGCACGTTGTCGACCGCACCCGCGTTCTCGTCGAGCCCGTCCAGGCGCTGCGGCAGATAGCCGACGCGGTCGGTGAACAGGGTTCCCGTCACCTGGCCCGGCGTAAAACTCCTTGTGCCGAGCAGGTTCTCGATCAGCGTCGATTTTCCGGCGCCATTGGGTCCGGTGAGGGCGACGCGTTCGGGGCCCTGGATGACGAGGGTGTGGTCGCCGTCGCGCAACTCGGCGATCCGCCGCCCGCGGGGCACGTCCGGGTCGGGCAGGTCGAGGTGGATGTGCTCGTCGCGGCGGACGCGGGATTCGGCCTCGTCGAGAACCCGTTGGGCGGTGCGGACTTTCGCGTCGAGTCCGGTGCGCATCGCACCCGCCGAGACCTGCGCCCTGCTGGCGCGGTTGCCCGCCAGGATGCGGGGGATGCCGCCGTGCTGCTGCGTCGCGCGTGCGGTGCGTTCCCGGCGCGCGAGTTTGGTCTCGGCCTCGATCCGCTGGCGTTTCTCGGCCTTCAGTGCCTGTTCGGCGGTGCGAGCCGCCTGCGCGGCCGCGGTCTGCCGCTCGTCGAAGTGCTGCTTCCACGCGCTGTAGGGGCCGCCGAACACGTCCAGTTCCGCGGCGTGCAATTCGGCGGTGCTGTCCATGCGTTCGAGCAGTTCCAGGTCGTGGCTGACGACGACGAGGGTGCCGGGCCAGTTGTCGACGAACGCGCTCAGCTGTGCGCGCGTGGACCGGTCGAGGTTGTTCGTCGGCTCGTCGAGCAGGGTGATCGGGGTGCGGCGAATCCGCAGCCCGGTGATGGCGGCCAGCACCGCCTGGCCGCCGGAGATCTCGGCGACGCGACGATCGAGATCGGCCGCGGAGAAACCGATGTCGTGCAGCGCCTCGTCCGCTCGGGCTTCGATGTCCCAGTCGTCGCCGACCGATTCGAAGTGCCGCTCGTCGATGTCTCCGGCCTCGATCGCGCGGAGTGCGGTGAGTGCGTCCGCTATGCCGAGCAGTTGGGCGAGGGTGGTGTCGTGGCCGAGGGTCAAGGTCTGGGGCAGGTATCCGATCTCGCCGGCGACCTCGATACGGCCCGAGGTCGGAGTCAGGGTGCCCGCGATCAGCCGTAGCAGCGTGGACTTTCCCGCGCCGTTGCGTCCGAACAATCCTGTTCTTCCGGTGGTGAATACGCCGTCGAGGTGGGACAGCGCGACGGTGCCGTCGGGCCATTCGAAGGTGAGGTCGTGCAGGGTGATCGGCGCGTGGGTGGACGTCGGCATGCGGTGTTTCTCCTTGTGCCCGGGGAGGAAGCTGGCAGTGCGGCCCGCCGGTGCGGGACGCGCGCGGCAGCGGGCGGCCGACGATCACCGGTGAATGTCTACCGGAAGACACAGCGCCGCAGGTGATACCGCGTGAGAGAAAGCCGAAGACTAGGGCGCTGGGGTAGCGGTGCGCTGTGCGCGGCGAAGCCGACTCCACGACCTGGCGAGGACGTGCGCACAGTGGACACGAGAATTTCGCGCGCGATCCGCGCGCGAACTCGGCGGTTCATCGGATGCGATGAACGCCCAACCCGGAATCGCCGCCTTCGAACTGGCGGCTACAGTCTGTCGACCTCGATGAGCACCCGGCCACCCTACCACCGGTGAAACCGCGCCCCGGGCGGCCGCCGTTGGAACACATGCGGCAGCGGGACGAAACCGCGCTTCGGCGCGCCTTTTCCGTGTCGGCCGGTCTTCTTCCGGCCCGACACCGGCCGTGTTTCCGGCTACACCATCGCGGCCCGGAGACCGCGACGCCGCTGCCGTCCAGTGGATTGTGAAACCCGGACGAAACGTCCGGAACCGCTGGCGGGTTCTTACGGCATGGTGATGACGACTTTGCCGAAGGGGTCACCCTCGGTGAAGTGGCGGAAGGCGTCGGCGGCTCGGTCGAACGGGAAGACCTGATCGATCACCGGCCGTGCGCGGTGCTCGGCGACAGCCCGATTCATGGCCTCGAAGTCGGTGCGGCTGCCGACCGCCAACCGCCGGATCGCCAGGTATTTGCCGCCCAGCGGATCGGCGGGGTGTTGCCCGGCCGGGGCGGGGAATGCGCCGATCAGCGTCACTTGTGCGTTGTAGGCCGCGGCCGCGAGGGATTTCGGCAGGGTGAGCGGGCCGACCGCGTCGATCACGTGGTCTGCGCCCATACCGTCGGTGAGGTCGAGCACTGCTTGTTCCCAGTCCGGCGTGCGAGTCCGGTCGACGACCTCGTCGGCGCCGAGCTTGCGCAGCCGCTCCGCCTTCTCGGCCGAGGATGTGATAGAAACGACGCGCGCCCCCAGTATTTTGGCGTGCTGCACGGCGAACAGTCCGACAACTCCGGAACCCACGGTCAAGACCGTCTGCCCGGCGCCCACCGGCACCGGCTTGGTGAGCCCCGCCCAGGCCACCAACCCGGCACAGGTGAGTGTCGCGGCCTCGGCGTCGGTCAGGTGCGCCGGCACGTGCACTACCGAATCCTCCTCCAGCACTATGTGTTCGGCCAGCCAGCCATCGTGGTTGGCACCGTACTGCTGCCACGACAGCGCCTGTGTCTGTGGGCCGTCGATCCAGCCGAGGAAGTAGGTGCCGGTGACCCTGTCTCCCACGGCGGCCCGAGTCACCTTGTCTCCCAGCGCGATCACCTCGCCGGTACCGGAGGCCAACGGCACCACGCCCGGTTCGGCGGGCACCGGATACGCGCCTTCCATGAGCATGATGTCGCGGCGGTCGATCGAGGCGGCGCGCACCCGCACCACGACCTGGTGTGGGCCTGGTCGCGGGATCTCTCGTGTCCGTGTGGTCAGTCCGTCCAAGCCGCGCATCGGTTCCAGGTGGTAGGCGCGGGAGACCCGGGCGTCGGGCACGTACTGCTCGGTCGAGTCGGCGCGTGCGTTGTCGTCGAAGCGATTGCTCATGGCGCTCGATTCTGCTCGGCGCACGAACACCTAGCGATTCCCTCCGGGGAATGAAAGCTGTGGTGGAAGCACGGGATTCCGGCGAATTGCGAGGAAACCGAACATGGCCAGCCGACTTACACCAAGCGCGTGACGGCGGCGATCCTTCCCGCCGGGCGTGTCGTGCAGCAGCCGCACCGCGCGGTGCGCTGCCGTCTTCCTCGAACATCCCACAATGCCGACTTCAGCGCATTCGAGGTGTCGCGTGGAAACGAGTCCGCCCGGGAGTAGATGCGACGGGTCGGCCGTTATGTCGATGACGAGGTGCTGGCCCGTATCTCGACCCGCGCACAGCGAGAACATCGACTTCTTCGGCACCGTCGAAGTCGACCTTCACGCCGAACTCGCCCGCCGGGGCGACTGCCGGTCGCCGAAGCGTCAGATGGGCAGGGCCCCATAGCGTCTGCTGTGCGGTTTGCCTGCGGGCACGGCCAGCACACCGGTGCCTTGGACACGGGTATGCGGTCCAAGTGCTTCGGGGCTCACCGACAGCCGCCAGGCCACCTCGAGGGATCTGAATTCCCAGCCCCCTGACTCCTCTTCGTCACGATGAGTGTCGAGAGGTTCATCGAGGTCGTCGGCATTGTCGTCGATGTCCTCGTGGCTCGTCTCGCCCTGGGTAGGCGGTGCGAAGTTTTCCAGCACCCACGCTGTGAATTTCTCGTCTGTCGACTCGTTGGGTGGGATCTCCGGTCGCACCGGTGGGACTCCCGTGCCGGGGTCATGCTCGTTCACCCAGGCCCGAAGTTCCTCGATGGTCGGTTGGCGTCCGGACTCGGCCGCAGGGCCGATCTGCACACCGCCCTCGATATCGAAGTCGTAGTAGCAGTACCGCACGACCTCACCCTTGTCGGCGACGCACCATCCGCTCTGATCCCAACATCCACCACTCTCGGTTTCGAGGTACCAGTGCGCTTTCCCGAAGCGGCGGCTCAATTCCGCGCAGCGGTGCTGCGCGGAGGCGAACGCGACTTCACCGTCAGCCACATTCCCGTCCGCGGCCAGCACGCCGCCGTCGGCGAATACCAACGTCCACCCGTCCAAGGCTGGTGTGACGAACACCTGCCCGTACGCACCGGTGATGCCGTAGCCGATGTACTCGGGCAACGGCCGCCATGGGCCGTCCAGCTGCCAGGGCGCGAATCCCATACGCATGGTCACGGGCACCGGGTCTCGAAGATCGAACGCGGCCAGTACTGCTGCCTGGTCGGTCGTCGGCAACGCGTACCACTCGCCTTGCGGGATCACCGGCCGCGGCACCTCGGTGAGCTGCTTGACCCGAATCAGGCGTTGGACCAACGCTTGGTCGGCCGTGCCCAACTCGGCCCAGTCGAGCTCCGCCAGGGCGCTGATCGCGGCGCGCCGGCCCAACATTCGTGTGTCTCGTACGGCGCGCAATACCGGGGCGACGCCGGGGCCGAGTTCGGCCAGGGACCACACGGCATTCTGCCGCACCCGCTCCAGTGGGCTGCCCAGCAGTGCCACCAGCACGGCTACCCGTTGATGGAGGCCAGCAGACACCGCGGGCGCGGGTAGCTCGGGGTCGCCACTGTGACCGTCAATGGCGAAGCGGGGTGGGTGAGTTCCGGCCGGTAGCCCGAGCAGACCGGCAAACCGATCGAACACGACCTCGTTCGGCGCTTCGATGAGGTCATCGATGAAGACGCCGAAGGAGATCTTGCTGTCACAGAGGTCCTCGCTCAGCATGTCGGCGCAATCCGGCCAGGCGTACGAGTACTTCTCGTATCGCAGCACTTCCACCAACACGTTGTAGATGTAGCCACCCCAGTCGGCCAACCTTTCCAAGCCTTTTCGGCGAACCTCCGGATCCACGTCGGTCACCTCAGCGAACAGCTTGGCTACAAGAGCGTCACCCACGACCGACAACGCTACCGCCCCACAAACATTCGACGGGCGCCAAAGCGGAATCACCAGCCTCCTCGGGCCAGGAACCGACCACCGCTGATGCGGCGCGGTCGTTCACGCATCCGACGACACGATCCTCGCACGACCTCTGGACTGGTCGATCGGCTTCATTTGCCGCGCATGGCCCGATCCTTGACGGCACCCGTATCGGCGGTCAGGGCACGGTGAGGACGAGTTTGCCGACGGTGCGGCCGGTGTCACCGAGAGCGTGCGCCTTGGCGGCCTCCGCGAGCGGGAAGGTACCGGCGATGGCGGGGCGCAGGGCGCCTTCCGCGGCCATGTCGGCGAGAGCCTGCATTCCGGCGTGATCGGCCTCGACCAGCATGACAACCGCTCGAACCGAACACTTTTCGGCCTCGGCCGACAGCAGGGCGGCGTCGCACGGTAGCAGGGATACCACGATGCCGCCGGGGCGCACCGTGCGCACGGAGTTCAGGACGCTCTCCATGCCGAGCGGGTCGACGACGACATCGACATCACGGATCGCTGTGGTGAAATCGGTTGTGCGGTAGTCGATCACCTCGTCGACACCGAGCTCGCGCAGGAAGGGGTGATTCGGCGCGCTCGCGGTGCCGATGACGTAGGCGCCGCGCGACTTGGCGATCTGCACCGCGTAATGCCCGACTCCTCCGGCCGCGGCGTGGACCAGAACCCGTTGCCCGGCTCGAACTTTCGCGGTATCGACGAGTGCCTGGTAAGCGGTCAAGGCGGCGAGGGGGATGGCGGCGGCTTCGACGTGGTTCAGATTGATGGGCTTTCGGGCGAATGCGCGAGCCGGACCGGTGACGTACTCGGCCGCAGCGCCGTGCCCATACGGATACGGCAGCATGCCGAAGACCTCGTCACCCGGTGCGAACACGGTGACGCCGTAGCCGGTGGCGACCACCTCACCGGCGACGTCCCAGCCCAGTATGAACGGCGGCGCGGGCAGGAACAGGCCGGAGACGGCCCGATGCTTCCAGTCGGTCGGGTTGAGGGCGGTGGCGCGCACCCGAACGAGGATCTCGCTCGGCCCCGGCTGTGGCACCGGCAGCTCGACCTCGCGCAGCACCTCGGGGCCGCCGAGGATGTCCTGGCTGATCGCGCGCATCGTGGCAGGGATATCGAAGTTGTTCATGGCTCGAGCCTGCCGTGCGCCGACGTGCGGCGAAATGGCGTGATTGCCATTGTTCGATAGGATCGTGCCATGGTGAGTGGAAGACCACATCGGGTGGTCGTGTTGGCGCTCGACGGCGTGTATCCGTTCGAGCTCGGCATTCCGAACCGCGTGTTCGGGGTGGCCGATGGTCGCTACGAGATACTCACCTGCTCGGTCGACGGCTCTCCGGTGCGCAGCCAGGCCGACTTCGCCATCGCCGTCCAGTACGACGCATCGGTCTTGGAAACGGCTGAGACGGTGGTGATTCCACCGTGCGACATCGCACCGTATCTCGCCGGTGAACCACCGCGATCGGTTGTCGGCGCGATGGCTCGAATTCGACCGGGCGCCAGGATCGTCTCGCTGTGTACGGCGGCGGCCGTGCTGGCGGCCACCGGCAGGCTGGCCGATCGGCCCGCCACCACACACTGGAACTCGGCCGACCGCTTCCGTCGCGCTTTCCCGTATGTCCGGCTCGATCCGAACGTCCTCTACGTCGACGACGGCGACATCCTCACCTCCGCGGGCGCCACCGCCGGTATCGATCTGTGTCTGCACCTGGTGCGTACCGATCACGGCAGCGAGATCGCGAACATGGTGGCGCGCCGCTGCGTGGTGCCGCCGTGGCGAGATGGCGGCCAGGCTCAGTTCATCGAACAGCCAGTGCCGCCTACGACGTCGGCGGGAACCGCGGCGGCCCGGCAGTGGGCACTGAGCCGTCTCCATCTCCCCCTGGTGCTGGCCGATCTGGCACAACAAGCCAGCATGAGCCATCGCACGTTCGCCCGCCGCTTCCGCGACGAGGTGGGTGTCAGTCCCGGCCGGTGGCTGATCCAGCAGCGCGTCTTCCGCGCACGCGAACTGCTCGAGTCCACCGACCTGTCCGTCGACCGCATCGCTTCCGAGGTCGGCTTCGCCACCGGCGCTTCCTTGCGCCAGCACTTGCACGAGGCGATCGGAGTCTCGCCCATGACCTACCGCCGCAACTTCCGTGCGTCGGCCGGTGTGTCCGGTCGACCTGCCGCGGACAGCTGAAGCGGAACCAGCTCAGCATCGCCAGGTACGCTGAGCGGCAAGGGCTCTCGTGCGCCGTGGTGGTCGGCAGTGTGGTGAGTGCGCGGGTCGGCGAGACGTGACGACTCGTCAGACCGTTATGACGACTTTCGCGCGCGCGTGCTCGGTTTCCAGGTAGTGAATGGCCGCGCCGGCCTCGCTGAGCGGGTAAGTCCGGTCGATGACCGGTGTGAGCTTCCCGGCTTCGGCGAGCTCGCCGAGCGTGCTCAGGTTGGCGGCGCGCTGCTCAACCTGGAGGACATCCACCCAGCGAGCGAAGCGCGCCACCACCATTCCCGTCACCATGAGCGCCATCGGCCCGACGACCGAGCCGCCCCGGTACACGCCGCCGCCGGAGAGAACGAGCTTTCCGGCCGGTGTCAGCGCTCGCCGCAAGGTGGTCAGCGAGTGGTTGCCGACCAAGTCGAAGATCAGGTCGTAACGCGCTGTGCCGCTGGTGAAGTTGTCCTTGGTGTAGTCGACGACGTGGTCGGCGCCGAGCGCTCGCGTCTGCTCGATGTTCTTGGTACTGCACACGGCGGTCACCTCCGCGCCGTAGGCCTTGGCGATCTGCACGGCGAACGTGCCGACGCCGCCGGACGCGCCGTTGATCAGCACTCGATGGCCCGGCTGGATCTGCCCGAGGTCCCGCAAGCCCATCAGTGCGGTGTTGCCCGCCAGCGGAATCGCGGCCGCCTGCTCGAATGTCAGGCGAGCCGGTTTGTGTCCGATCACGCTTTCCGGTGCGGCCACGTACTCGGCGAAGGCGCCATCGGCCTCGCCGAACACCTCGTCACCGGCCTTGAACCGCTGCACGTTTCGCCCGACGGACTCGACCCGGCCCGCGAAATCGCGGCCGCGGATCTTCGCCCGCGGCCCGCGCAGTCCCATCATCGGCCGGGCCAGGTACGGATCTCCCCGCATCACATGCCAGTCGAGGGCGTTGACCGCGGCAGCGTGCACCCGGACCAGCACCTCGTCGTCGCCAGGCACCGGTACGGCGACCTCGCCGAACTCGAGACCTTCCGGTGATCCGTACCGGTCCTGCGTGATCGCCTTCATTCAGTCCTCCATTCGCGCTACCCGCTGTCGCCGAAAACGGTAGATCGAGACACCGGCCCCAGGCATCGGGGAACCCCCTGAGACCAGCACTGATTTGTGCTGGGCCGGAACAGCTCGCCTGAGGCCGAACATCGTGTCCATGAACATGTCAGCCCGGTGTCAGGTCGTTGTCAGCCGAGCTGGCGACAGTATTCGTGTGAACAGCGCAGCAATCGCAGGTTCCGGGCTGAAGGCATACGAGGACGCAACGATTCTCGATGGCATCGCTCAGACGATCGGCGCCGGTCCTTACCCGATGCTGCGCAGGGAATGGCTCGACCGAACCTCCCGCGTGACGCGGTATCTGCGCGGCGATCACGCTTTTGCTCAGTTGATCCGGTTCGCTCTGGTCGGCGGCTCCAGCAACATCGCCTATGTCCTGCTGTTCATGGCCACGAACGGGGTCAGCCCGCTGGTCGCCAATGTCGCGGGCTCGATCGTCAGCACGGTGATCGCGAACGAAATGCACCGGCAGCTCACCTTTCGTGCGGCCGGAAGGGTCGGCTGGTTCACCGCACAGTGGGAAGGTGGCGGGCTGGCGCTGATCGGCCTGCTGATCAGCACGGCGGCGCTGGCCGGTCTGGGGTTCGTCGCGCCCGGCCTCGGCGAGATCGCACAGGCGGGCGCCGTCATCGCCGTCATGGCGACGGTCGGCGGTCTGCGCTTCCTGGCACTGCGCGGCTTCGTCTTCTGAAAGGTCACCGGCCTCGAATCAGCTTCGGAGTCAACGCGATCGATGACAGAGGGCGTTTCGTCGCTTCCGCCTTCGCCGTGATGTTGCGCGCCATGCCGCCGAACACGAGGGCGTGGAAGGGGGCGACGGAGTGCCAGTACGCCTGCCCAGCCAGTCCCCGTGGTTCGAACACCGCGCACTGGCGGTACAGCGCGCCGCCTGTGGGTGTCGGTGTGACGGACAGTTCCAGCCATGCCCGTCCTGGAACGCGCATCTCCGCCCGCAGCCGCAGCAACCGCGGGCGTTCGAGTGTTTCGACGCGCCACCAATCGAGCGCCTCACCCTGGCGGAGGGTATGGGGATGCCGTCGTCCTCGGCGCAGACCGACACCGCCGAAGATTCGATCCAGCCATCCGCGAACTGCCCACGCGAGCGGGAACGAGTACCAGCCGTGTTCCCCGCCGACCGATTCGATCACCGACCACAGAACCTCGGGATCCGCGTGAACCGGTCGTTCGCGGAGATCCCGATACAGCGAGCCGCCCGCCCAATCGGGATCCGACGGTAGTGGATCCGAGGGTGTCTGCGGTGGACTGGCATCCGACCATCGGGTGGGCACGTCGAGGTCTCGAATTCTGGTGAGCGCCAGCGTCACCGCCTCGCGGAAGGGTATCGGCCCGGCCGGCGGGTCTGGGATGAGCCGCGAAATGGTGTGGTCGGAACACGCGACGTCGTTGATCAACGACTCCATCAACGGAACCGCGATCGCGCGTGGCACCGGTGTCACCAAGTTGACCCACTGGGCCGACAGCCACGGTGTCAGGAGCGGTACGGGGATGACGACACGGCGAGGCAGCTGAGCTGCTTCGGCATACGTCTGCATCATGTCCTCGTAGGTGACGATGTCCGGGCCTCCGATATCGAAGGCCCCGACCTGATCCGGCCCCAGCTCCGCGCCCTGTACCAGGTAATAGAGGACGTCGCGGACGGCGATCGGTTGCACTCTGTTCCTGACCCACCGCGGAGTGACCATGACGGGTAGCCGCTCGGTGAGGTAGCGCAGCATCTCGAAGCTCGCGGAGCCCGACCCGATGACCACCCCGGCCCGCAGAACCAGTGCCGGGACGGGAGAGGCCAGGAAGATCTGTCCGACTTCGGCGCGCGAGGCCAGGTGGCGCGACAGCGGTTGATTCGCGGGAGTGATGCCGCCGAGGTAGATGATGCGACGCACCCGTGCTTTCGCGGCGGCAGCGGCGACGCGAGCGGCCGCCGCACGGTCGATCTCCCCGAAATCCGCGCGGTCGAGCGAATGGACGAGGTAGTAGAGCACTTCCTGCCCTGCGACGGAGTCGCGGACATCCTCGTCGCTGAGGACATCGCCGCCCACGATCTCGACCCGATCGCGCCATGGTGCGTCGGCGAGCTTCCCCGGGCTGCGCGCGACCACGCGTACCGAGTGACCGGCTCGGAGCAGCTCAGGAACCAGCCGGCCACCGATGTATCCGGTAGCGCCGAACACCACGCATCGCATATTTGCACCTCGGATCGCATCGACTGTGCATCAATTCGACGCTACCCCGATCGGGGTCGTACTGCGAGGCCTCGCATCGAACCGGTACCGAAGAATCGTAGATTGCATCGAAGACGCATCGTTTATCGCGTACTATGGGGAGACCGCTCAGCAAGCCCGGCGGAGGGATGGTGGCACGGCCCGATGCTCACCGGCGGCCCGCTCCTACCACTGATCGGACACTCGAGATGACGCGTACCGAACTCGATGCGGCAGGAATCACCGATCGATCGCTACGACGGTCGTATGAACACTGCCGGGCGCTCAACGCCCAGCACGGCAAGACGTTCTTCCTGGCCACGCGGTTGCTCGCGCCCGACCAGCGACCAGGGGTGCACGCGCTCTACGGCTTCGCCCGCCGGGCGGACGACATCATCGACGATCTCGATCCACGACTCGGTACCGCCGAGCGAGCGTCCCAATTGGCCGGTCTGGCAGAGAAATTCAAAGCGGGTGACACGATCGGCGATCCGGTGCTGGCCGCGGTGTTGCACACCGCCGACCGCTACCGCATACCGGATGATCTCTTCGATGCTTTCCTCGCGTCGATGCGGATGGATTTGTCGGTCACCGATTATCCCGATCGCGAGACGCTGAATCGCTACGTCTACGGATCGGCCGAAGTGATCGGTCTTCAGTTGCTTCCGATTCTCGGCACGACGACATCGGAGCAAGACGCGGCGCCGTATGCGGCCGCGCTCGGGAAGGCGTTTCAGCTCACCAACTTCTTGCGCGATATCGACGATGATCTGGCCCGCAACCGCGTCTATCTGCCCGCCGACGAACTGGCCGTACACGGCGTGGACCGGGAACGCCTGATCTGGTGCAGTCGATTCGGCCACGCGGATGTCAGGGTGCGCCGCGCACTCGCCGCGCAGCACGAGATCGCCCGGCGGATATACGACTTCGCGCGTGGCGGCATCGAACGGCTGACACCGCGATCTCGCCCCTGCGTGGCGACCGCGCTACTGCTGTACTCCGAAATTCTCGACCGCATCGAAGACATCGATTTCGAGGTGTTCGGCCATCGCGCCACCGTTGGCGCCCGGCGACGTGTTCGCGTGGGCGCCGAAGGCCTGCTGCGCGCGTGGTGGGCGCGCAGCGGGCGACAGGTGCAGAGCCCGAATGGATTTGGACGTTCGTCGACATCGCCCGGAGCTCGAGAAATTCGGTAATGGGAGAGGGTGTTTCGATGGGAAAGCGACAGCTTCGTAAGGGCGAGAAAGTGCAGTGGCGCAGCCACGGCAGCACCACTTCGGGCACCGTCGAAGAGCGGATCACTTCCGACACGACGGAAGCGGGCCGGACGGTGCGGGCCTCGAAGGACTCACCGCAGTACCGAGTTCGCAGTGCCAAGAGCGGCAAGGACGCGGTGCACAAGCCCGACGCGCTGCGACCGAAGAACTATTGAGACCGATAGACCCCTGCCGGCGGAGGGGAACACCGGCCAGCGGCGTCGGGGCCGGGCCACGCGAGGGGCGGGCAATACGTCAGCGCACCCAGCCACGGTGAGTTCCAGGCGTGCGCTTCCCGGAGTTGCTGCTACCGAATGCCGCGAGTATGCCGGAGAGTGTCCGATTCGGTCGCGAATTTGTCCATCCAGC
The DNA here is from genome assembly GCF_001613365.1 of Nocardia xishanensis NBRC 101358. Taxonomy (GTDB): domain Bacteria; phylum Actinomycetota; class Actinomycetes; order Mycobacteriales; family Mycobacteriaceae; genus Nocardia; species Nocardia xishanensis. The sequence continues at coordinate 266,897 of NZ_BDCF01000002.1, read as the reverse complement.
CACTTCCGGGGCGTCTACCGGGTGCAGCGAAGTATCACGCCCACGCCGTGGACGGGCTCGGGCGGTGCTCGACGGAAGAATGACGCGCTGCAACGGATTTTGCTCCGGTGAGGCAGGGTTGGTGTACAGGAGACGAATTCGGGTCTGATCGCATTCGTTCGGGGTGCGGGCCGAGAGCGGATCGGTAGCCGTACTTACTGGTTCGGGTCCGGCCGCAGAACACCTGGGCCGTACCAGTGGCACACCAGCAGTGCGAGTTCGACGTCGAGCCGGTCGGCGCCGATCGGGCGCCCGCGTCGAGCGACGGCGCGTCCGATTCGGTATTTGACGGAGTTCGAATGCAGATTCAGCTCGGTGGCGGCGGCTTTGTAGCTGGATCCGCTGCCCAGGAATATCCGCAGGGTGTCACGCAAGCGTTCGTCGTGCTCGTCGTCACCGGCCAGGTTGCCGAGCACCTCGCTCACCCAGTCGCGGGTCTCGGCGAGGGTGCCGCCCAGCAGTGCGGCAATCATCAGACCGGGGTCGTCGGCGGCGACGACGGTGGACGAGGACAGCCCGCGCGCCACAGCGACGGAGCAGGCGCGTTGAGCGCTGTGATGGGAGGCGCGGAAGCCATCGATTCCCGCGGCGACGGTGCCGATCGCAACGTTCGGGTGGTCGCGGTGGGCGGTCACGAATGTGCGTACTTCGCTGACCAGGGCTCGCGGCGCGGTCCGGTACGGCAGCCAGGCCCAGACGCTGACCTGATCCGCGACGACGACCAGCGGGCTGGACGCGGCGGCAACCGCGTCCCCGAGTTCGCGGACGACCCGTTGCAGGCGCGGAATCGCATCGCTGTCGGTCGGTCTCGGCGTCGGGATACCACAGCACGAGCGCCAGGTGTCGCCAGCGCAGCGGATACCGGATCGCCTCGGTCACCGCGTCGACATCGATGCTCTTGCGGCCATCGAGTACCTCGCGAACCCGTACCGCGCGGACGCTGTTCTGGCCTTCCAGCCAGCGCTCCCGCTCTTCGTCGTAGATCGTCACGAGCTGTTCGGTGATGCGGTCGCTGAAGTCGAACAGAGTCGCGGTGATGCGTTCGATCACGCTGATCCGCTCGGCCGGGGGAATGGCCAGTGTCTGCAATTCGGCGAAGACCAGCTCGGTCATGCGCTGCTGCCCGAGCCGGTAGGCGCGGATAAGGGCATTGGCAGGCACCCCTTGCCGGGCCAGGCGTCTGGCGAATCCCACCGCGGCAAGCGGAGCTCGAACGTCCGCGGCGGGAAGGTCGTAGCGCAAGGCGCGTAGAACGGTGGCGACGTTGGATTCGATGCTGGCCGTGAGCAGATCAGTGCTGCGCAGATCGCCGCGAAGCTCGGGGATGCCGTCTTCGAGGTAGTCGCGGATGGCCGCGCTGACGTCGGTCACCCGGTCATTCATCCGGGCGGCTATCGCCGCGATGAAGCGGTCTGCATCGACATCGTCGTGACGCGCGATCGCCACGTCCTCAACCCTAATCTCCTGCCGACCCTCGTGGCAGTGTTCGATCCGCATGTTCTCCCGCGACAAAATCGCGAGAACTCCCTCCCGCATCGCATCGAGCGACCCAGCGGCTGCCCATCCCCATGGCAGGCTGCGCCACTGCCTGGTGAATGCCGTCCACATCGATATTGCGCCGTGACGAAGCGGCTGTTGAATCGCGACTACCGCCTAGCGGATCAAGGCGTCGGCATTGTCCTCGAGCAACAACACGCGCAGCGAAGTTCATCCACACGCGACGGTGTGGAGCGACCCCAGGTATTCCTACCGTTGGTGCCATTCCCACACCCCCTCCCCAGGACCGACCATGGACCTTGCGACACTCCCTGACCGCCGTGCATACACCGCGCCACACGCCGCTGCCGTCGCCGATGACAACACAGACCTGAACAACACCGTATTTCTGACCGCCGTACGGCGGGCCACTACTTCCCTGCGCGCCGCGGGAGTCTCGACGGGCGACGTAGTCGCGATCATGCTGCCCAACACAGCCGCCCTCGTCGTATCACTGTTCGCCACTTGGCGCCTAGGTGCCACTGCCACTCCCATAGACCCAGCCTTGCCCGCTGAAGACGCCTGCCGTCGAATGGCGGACACGGGCGCCGAAGTCCTCATCGCCGTGCACGAACCCGCCTACGCCTTGCCGGTGCGAACCGTCATACCCGCGGACACGCTCACCACAGCACGGCCCGACACGGGCAAGCCCGCAGGGGCCCGCGACGACGCACCGGCACTACTCATCCACACCAACAACTCCGGCGGCGATCGTGAAATCGTGTCGCTCGACCACCTGAAGCTCAACGCCCTATGCCGATTGGCGATCGAGATATTCGCACTCGCCGACACCGACCACAGCCTGTCGATCCTGCCGCTGTTCCATGTCAACGGCATCGCGGTGGGCACCGTGTCGCCACTACTCGCTGGTGGCCGCACCACTGTCGCCGGCCCATTCAGTCCCACCACATTCTTCGACCGGATCGAATGTAGCCGCGCCACCTACTTCACCGCCGACCCGGCCATGTACACGCAGTTGTCCGATCTCCCCGCCGAGATACAGCCCAACACCACGTCCGTCCGGTTCGGCATCTGCGGTGCCGCGCGAGCCGGCGCCGAACTGCGGACCAAGTTCGAACACCGCTACGGAATACCGATCATCCACGACCACGGACTGACCGAGGTACCTGGACGAGCACGCTCCATCCGCCCGACGGCACCTTGAAACACTCCTGCCGATCCAGATGATCCGACCCGCCGGACCCGGACTCAGCCCTTCGTTGGCCGGATTCGCGCGAGCACGACCAAGGTGTCCGGCGAGGGGTCGTCCTTTCAAGCGGCTGATAGACCGCAATCTCCACCCAGGGATGTTCGCCCTGGGTGGAGATGCTTCAAAAGCTTTGCTGCGGTGGCGATTTCGGACGGGTGGTCAAGGGTGTCTCGTCACCACGAGCGATCTCGCGACTGCCGCGAGCTGAACCGGCCCCAGGCGGTTACAGGCAGAAACTGATTTCGATCTGGCCGATCGGGATGCCGGTGCACACTTCCACCGAACCTGACACGGGGGTTGCGGCGGGGGCCGCGGTTGCGGTACCGGCGCTCAGGGCGCCGGCGGAAAGCGCCAGGGCGGCGACGGCAAATGGGCGGACAATTCTCGAGGTCATACTTCGTCCTCTGTTTGTGAATCAAATAGCGTCCCAGTTCGGGACGCGCCCATCAGATCACGGTTCGGTTACCCGGGAGTAGGCCTGTGCGATCGCCCTGTGCAGGTAACAAGACATCGCTAAAGCGTTTGTGTTAATTCGCTTTTCAGGTGTCGGTGTCGTGCGCGCGACTCGGGGCGGGCCGACGCCCGGCTCGGCCAGGGCGTCGGCTCTGTGCTTTCCGGTCTTGGAACCGCACTACTCCGCCGATACCGCTCGCCGGGATGATCACCTGTTCTGCGCTACCGGCCCGTGTCCTCGATCCACCGTCGCAATCCGCCCGGCTGACGCAGCATGAGGACGCCGATGGCGGCGACGACGATGCCGCGTGGCGCCTCGTAGAGGAATCCGGTCAGGCCCTGGGTGGCGGGAATCGGGACGAAGAAGCCGAGTCCGGCGACGAGGGTGAGCACCGCGATCCAGCGGGGTACCGTGTTGTTGCGCAGCATGCTCGCACCCATGAGCCCCAGGCCGATGAGCAGGACGATGGCGCCGACGATGTTGAACAACGCGAACGCCGTCGTGCCGATCATGTTGTCGTTGCCGGCGATCAGGTGCGCGGTGTCGGCGTCGGACGCGAACGGGTAGGCGACGAACAGCTCGACGGTGAGGTGACCGGCTGCGGTGACGATGTTGGCGAGCAGGTAGCAGACCAAGCCGATGAATCCGGCCGTGCCGAGTCTCGGCCGCATCCACGCGTACATCCCCGGCAGGCCGAGGATCAACAGGATGGTTCCTATACCGAGCAGGATTTGCGCGGTCGGCGCGCCGGGGCTGGTGAGCGCCTCGGCCGAATGGCTCTTACCCGCGACGATCGGATGCAGTGTGCCGCCCGCGATGCACAGGGGGCCTGCGATGCTCAGTGCGGCGCCGCACATTCGCAGTACAGTCTCGCGAGAGGGGCCGATGGTCCGGATTTCGCCGGTGGCCGGGGTTGGTAGGAGTGCTTGCGTGTGTGTCATGAGCCAAGGGTCGACGAGGGCGCTGGTGTGACGCTGGTGCGCGGCAGGTCCGACGACGACCGACCGGCAATCTCGGTGCTCGGTCAGCTGGAAGTGCGCGGCCCGGACGGCGCCCGCCTCACCATCGCGGCGCGCAAACACGCCGAGCTCTTGGTCATCCTCGCGGCGGAGCGCACCGCCCGCAGCGCACCCTATCTGTGCGAATTGCTCTGGCGAGGCAGGCCGCCGGAGAGCGCCCTCGTCACGCTCCAGGGCTACGTGTCACGGTTGCGCAGGACGCTGCGGCCGCTCCCCGAATTCCGGATCGAGACCAGCCCGAACGGCTATGTGCTTCGATGCGGCGGTTCCGGCACCGATCTCGACCTGCTCGACGTGCTGTCCAGGGACGCCCGCGCCGCGCACGCCGACGGTGACGTGGGGCGAGCAGTCGATCTGCTCGAACGCGCCTTGAGGCTGTGGCGCGGCGATGCGCTCTCCGATGTCGACGACGTCGCCGAACTCGCTCCGGAACGGGCGCGTCTGGCCGAGCTGCGGTCGGAACTCGTCGAGATGTGCGCCGAAGGCTTGATCGTGCTCGGCCGCGCCCGGCGCGCGGTCACACTGCTCACCGACGAATGCGAGCGGCATCCGCAGCGCGAAGGCACGGCACGGCTGCTGGCGCTGGCGCTGCGCGATTGCGGACGAATCTCGGAGGCTCTCGACGTCCTCGTTCGCTTGCGGCGCTCGCTGCGGGAGGACCTCGGGCTCGATCCCGCGCCCGACACCGTCCGGGTCGAGAGCGAGATCCGCAATCCGGCCCAATCTGCGGAGGCCCCGGCGGCGGGCCGACCGGCCCTCGTCGGACGTGACGACATCGCCGCTGTCCTGGACCGTGCCCGGAACCGGTCGTCGCAGGGCCTCGCCGTCGTGACGGTGCGCGGCGCGTCCGGCATCGGCAAGACGGCCGTCGTCGAGGACGCCCTACGACGCCACGGCGACGCGGCCTTCTTCACCGCGGGGATCAACGGGGCGGGATCCTCGGCGTTGGCGACGCTGATGCCGTGGCTGGATCAGGCCGCGCTGGCCGGACGCGCCGTGCCCGACATCCCTACACCGCGTGCGCTCGCCGCACTGTTCGCCGACGTGGCGCGGGAGACCGGGCGAATGGTCGCGGTCATCGATGACGTGCAGTGGGCCGATCCCGATTCGGTTCGGATGATCGCGGGGGCCCTGCGGGTGCTGCGTGCCCATTCCGTCCTGCTGTTTCTCACGATTCGCCCGGAGCCGCTCCCGGCCGAGGTGGACGCCGCGGTGCGGTTGCTCCAGTCCGCCGGTACGCATGTCGCGGTGGACCTGTCGCCGCTGTCGGATGCGGCGGTGGACGAGCTGGTGCGCGCCGATCTCGGTTCGGTCGGTCCCGAGGTGCGCGCCCAGATCATCGAATTGAGCGCGGGCAGTCCGTTCGTCGCGGCACAGCTGTGCGATCTCGTCCGGACGGGCCGCCCCTTGGACGTCAGGGGCTCGGCTCCCGAGATCACGACGGCGAAGCTGGCCGCGGTTTCGCCTTCGGCGCGCGCGCTCGCTGAGGTGCTGGCCGTGATCGGTGCGCGCGCGTCGATCGGACTGGCCGCCGCCGCCGACGGCGCGCCAGGATTCGACGATCGGATCGCTGAACTCGTCGCCGCACGGGTCGTCTCGCTCGAGGACGGCGCGGTCGCCTTCGAACACGACCTCGTGCGCGATGCCGTACTCGCCACGATCGGCGAAGTGCGGACGGCGTTGCTGCACAAGCGGATCGCGGACACGCTGGCCGACGTGCGACCGGGTGCGCTCGCGGCCCAGGCGCGACATCGCAGCGCCGCCGCCCTCGATTCGCTGGATTCCGCTGCCGCGCATGCCTGTTCGGTCGCGGCGCGAGACGCGTTGCGGCGGGACGCGCCCACCGAATGCGCCGAACTCGCCGCGCGCGGAGTGCGGCACGCGGATCCAGGTGACGCGGAGTCGCTGATCGAGTTGGATTGGCTTGCGGGACAAGCGCATCACCGTCTCGGCCACTTCGACGCGGCCGCCGAGTGTTTCGACCGGGCCGGTCGGCGCTGCGCCGAACGCCGAGACTGGTCGGGTCTGGCGCGGACCGCGCTGCTGGCCGCACCGCGTGGCGTGGCCGGCTACTTCTCCGGATACGGTGTGGTGCAAGCGGGTTCGTCGGTGCTGCGGGCTCAGGCACTGGCGCACCGCCTCGATCTGGACTCCGAACTGGTCGCCGAGGCGGAAGCGATCGAGGCCGCGGACCGAGCAATCCACGGTCTCGCGGGCGATTTCGATGCGCTGGCCGAGGCGCGGGCGCGCTGCGCACCCGGCAGCCGATCGTGGCCCCAGGTGCTGCTGGCCGAGTTCCTGTGCACCTGGAGTCCGACAACCGTCGCCGACCGGCGCAAGATCGCCGAGGAACTGGAGGAACTCGCGGGCCACGACCGTACGGCGCGGGCGACGGCGGTCCATCTGCGCCGCGTCTGCGCCCTCGAGGCGGGCGATATGCGGCTGGTCCGCCGGCTGTCGGCCGAGTTCGCCCGGCTCGCCTCCACCGGCGACATCGATCTCGCGGCCACCCAGCTGTGGTGGCAGGTGATGCTGGCCGTGCTGCGCGGCGACTATGAGCAGTCGCAGGCGCTGATGACACGTTTCGCCGACGATCTGGCCGCGGTCGACGATCACGCCCGGCTGCTCGCCGAGGCCTCCGCGCTGACGAGCCATTCGATCGAGCTGTGGCATCGCGGACGTCTCGGCGAGGTACTCGCCGAGGTGGACCGTATGGCTCAGGACTTCGACGAGGATTTCGCGCTGGTGGTCGCGATGGCCGCGGCGGAGATCGGCGATCACGAGCGCGCGCTCTCGTCGATCGAGTCGGTCATCGCCCTGCCGGGGAGGTTGCACGGTCCGCGTCTGGCCGTGCGTGTGCCACTGCTGATCGAGGCGTTGCTCGCGGTCGGTCAGCGCGCGCCGCGGCAGCGTGACCGGGTGGCCGAGTTCACCGCCGAACTCGAACCGTTCACCCAGGGGTGGGGCGAGACGTTGCTCGTGCAATGGCCGGGACTGGTGTGTCTCGGGCCGTCCGGACTCTATCGCGGCACCGCGCGCGGAATTCTCGGGCTTCCTGGCGCGCGCGACGAGGTGATCGCCGCGCGGCACCGGGCGCGCGTGCTCGGGGCCCGGCCATACGAGGCGCGCGCGGCGGACCGCCTGACGCGGTGGCCGTTCGGATGATATGCCTTCTGCGCGTGAGCATTCCAGCACACAACCGCACAGCGATGCCGTGGTCGATCACCGACATCCCTGCCGCTCATCTGCTGACGTCTTGCTGACGCCGACGGCATGAGCGGACGTTCGCGCCCTCCGATCAGCACCGGCTCGGGGCAGTACGGCGCCCCAAGTCGAGCAGGGATGCCTCATCGGTCGAGGAAGCGCTCTAGTTCCGCGGTGACGAACTCGGGGTTCTCCTCGACGAGCCAGTGTCCCGCGCGCGGCACATCCGCGGCTTGAACGATATTGGTCATGCGCGGGGACACGGTGGCTCGGACGGCGTCGAGTTGTCCTTGGGCGGTCATGAGAAGGGCCGGAACATCTATCGGTGCGGCCTCGATGGTGTCGCGGACGTCTTCGTCGAGGGCGCGATAGAGCTCGAAGCCGCCCGCCAAGATCTCGGGTCTGCTGTAAGTGCGTGCGAATTCGTCGATCTCGGCGTCGGTGAACGGGGATCGGTCCGATGTGCCGCCGAAAGCCGTTCCCTGATAAGCGACTTGGGGGTAGAACAGGGCCAGGTACTCGCGGACGTCGTCGCCGACGACGGTTTCGGGAACCCGCCGCTGAGTGTGGAAAGCGATGTGCCAGCTCAGTGAGCGGTAGGTGGGCGCATCGATCGCGGGCCCCGGCAGTGGCAGGTCGAGGTAGCCGAGGCGTGCGGTGTCGGCGGGAAACTGAGCGGCGTAATGGAATGCGACGGCGGCCCCGAAGTCGTGGCCGATGACGCGGGCGTCGCGCACTCCGAGCCGGTCGGCGATGACGGTGTGCACGTATCGCGCGAGGGTGGCCTTGTCGTAGCCGGTGGGTGAGCCGGTGCTGTCGCCTAGTCCGGGAAGGTCGACGGCATAGACGGTGTGGTGTTCGGCGAGTGCGGGCATGATCGGCCACCAGCCGTACCAGGTCTGCGGCCAGCCGTGGATCAGGACGACGGGCGTACCGCTGCCACCGGTCACGTAGTGCATACGGACGCCGTCGACGTCGGCGAACTCGTGCCGGAAAGTGTTCTCGAACGCGGGATCGCCCTTGGTAGCGGCGGCGTAAGGATCGACGTGGGGAGTGGTAGTGGAGCAGGCTGCGGCCCCCATCGTGAGCAGGAGCGTGAGCGCGACGGTCGCCGCCGTACGCCCGAATCGGAGGAAGCGGCGCGAAAACGGCCGGAATGCGGTGATCATGTGTTCCTTTGCCGGACAAGCGGTCAGCGGCCGGTCGTGCCGTCGATCGGTTCGCGGAGGACAGGGCGGCGGCGGGGCGTCGCGGCGCTCGCGGCGGCGCGTGGTGGTGGGCATCCAGACTCCTTCTGTCGGAACGCGTTCAGTCTCGCCAGTCGCACCACGATCTGGCACGCAATCTTGCTGTTCCGGCAAGATGGGCTCATGCTTCTCATCCTGTTCGGCCTGCAAGGCGTGCGATCCCACATACGCGCCGACCCGCCTCGGTGAACCCCAGCGAAGACTCCACCCAGTGCGGCGGCGCCGTTATCCCCTCACCGGTTTGCGGCGAGCTGGAATTCGAGAAGGCAGCGTTGGTCGGTCAGGTCGATGACAGTGTCGAGGATCAATCCGTGTTCGGCGGCGAGCGTGCGGAATTCGTCGATCCTGCGCTCGCGGCCGCCGTAGATCACGAGCATGGACAGGTCCATCTCGGTGATGGCGCGGCGTCGTCCTACCGGTTCGATGACGAGGACACGGCCGGTTGGCCGAGCGGCTTCGACGCATCGAGCGAGGATGCGGTGGGTGTGCTCGTCATCCCAGTCGTGGAGGATGTCGGACAGCAAGTAGGCGTCCGCTCCCGCCGGGAGTGCGTCGAAGAAGCTGCCCGCGGTCACTTCGGTTCGGGCGTCGAGACCGCGGGCGCTGAATGTGTGGCGGGCCTCGTCGTCGGTCGGTGCGAGATCCACGAGGTGGCCGTGCATCCGGGGGTGGGCTGTCAGGATCGCGGCGAGCAGGGCTCCTCTGCCGCCGCCGACGTCGACGATGGTGGTGAATCGGGACCAATCGAAACCGGTGACGATCCGCGGGATCTGCTCTTGCAACCGCAGGATCATCTGCTGGTCGAAAGACGTACGCAGATGCGGGTTTCCGGCGAGGTCTGCCCAGAAGTCCTGCCCGTAGCGGCGTGGATAGGCTGCTTGGCCGGTGGTGATGCTGTGGGCCAGTTCGACGAACGCCAGCTCGGCGCGACCGGCCGCGGAATCCAGGTGCAGGAGGATATTGGTGAAGCCGTTGCCTGCATCGGCGCACAGGTTCGCTCCGAACTCGGTGGTTCGGTAGCCGGCGGAGGTCGGCTCTACGATTCCGAGGGTCGTGAGATGACCAAGCAGTAGATCGAGCGCGACCGGTGAAACATTGAGTTCGACCGCGAGTTGAGCGGCCTCGGCGCCGTTGCCGACGAGCCGGTCCGGCAGACCGAGGGTCACCGCAACCCGCAGCGCCATCGGTGTCGCCAGACTGGCCATGCGACGGAGCGCGTCCGCATCTTTGTCGTTGTCTCCCATCGAGTTCCACTGTGGCATGCCCGGACGAACCGGGCCTGGAGATCTCGGATGGCACTCAGCCGGCATTTCTCATCCGGGGTGGTGCGCGAAGCGAAATGTGTAACAGCACACACCTTTCTGGGCGATCATGGGTATGTGCTTGCGACCTTGACCAGGATTGGGGCAACACGGCAGCGGTTCGAGAAGGCTTTCGCGGTGTATGGCGTAGAGCCGGATGCTATGACGAAGGCATTCCAAACCGTACGGGACGTTCGGGTTACGGCAGTCTCGGGGGAGTCGTCGTTGTTCACGGCCGGGATTCCAATGACGTGGCTCGGCACCCGCCCTGCGCGCGACGACACGTACGACCTGCTGGCTCGCAATCTTCGGCAACTGGCCGAACTCGCCAGGACGAGAGGGGGCGTGCTCGTTGCGCCCGGCGTCGGCACAGCGAGGAATCCGGCCGTACTGGCAGGCGATACACACGTCCTCGAGGTGCTTTCCTCGGTGGAGCAGGAAGTACTGTGTAACCTCCTTCGCACCCAGGTGCCCGCGCTGATCGCGCTGTTCGGTCGTGGGATCACCGTGGCGGGCGCACCACGGGACCGAATCGGTTCACGCTGGCTGGCCGGGTCGCGTTCACATCTCGCGACCCGGTTCCTCGCCTCGACCGCACCCGAGCACCTCGACAGGGTCAAAGCGGAGCTCCGCCGCCGCGACGGCGTGGCTTTGCTCGACCGCATGGATGTCTATCCCACCCGTGATCCGGACGGCACGATGACGGTGGTCGTACGGTGTCTGGACAGTGCTGCCACGCTGGCGGGCGTTCGCGCGCAGGCGTTGCTTTTGGCGGCCTTCGCAATGCAGGCACGGCGTATGGTTCGCGATGGCCGACGGGTCGGAAACGCACCACAGCGGATGTTGGAGGACAACCGGGCGCGGGCGGTGGCCGACGGTCTCCGCGCTCGACTCGCGGTGGACGACAAGAAGTCCGCGCCCCGCAGCCGAGCCGGCGCAACGGCACAGACGGATCGGCAAAGTGGTGGTCGTGCCGAGCCGACGATGCGGCCGGTGCGGGACGCCGCGCGCGCCGCGATCCGCGCCGCGGCCGTCGAACTGCGAAATCTGGACGCTGATGCCGCGGAACTGGCCCCTGTCCTGCTTCCGCTGGATCTCCCAGATCTCGGAGTCAAACGCAGGGTGACAGAGATCGACTTGTTGACCCGCTGGGCGGCCGGTGGCGACAACGAGCTACTCGGTCGCTGTCTCGAGGCGTTGACCGATCCCACGGTCGGCGGCCCATTGTTGGCGTGGTCCAACGACGACGTGCCGGGTCAGACCTCGATAGTGTTGGGCTCGTGGCGAACTCGCATCGCGCAGGCGCAGCCGGAGCAAGCGGGCGGTGGCCAGCGCGGGCCGAACAGAAGGCCCCGAGCTCAACACCAGGAACAGCGCGGCGGCGCCCGATCGGAACGTCGGTCCGGCGGTCCGGTGAACAACGGGCGAGGTAACTCGCACGGGCAGCACGGCAATCGGCGGCGCGGCAACGGGGGGAAGGACGAAACGTGAGCGAAGCCGTCGAGTTGGTGCTCGATCTCAGTGGCCTCGGCAGTGCGCCGAGCACACCGGACGAGTTCGCGAATCTGTGGGACGAACTCGAGCCCGCGTTGTACGGCCGGGATCTCCGAGGGCGTCGGATACATAGTTTCGACGGTCCGGATGGCGAAGTCCGGCTCGAAGTCGTGCGGGTGCCCGCCACGGTGGGAATGATCAACCGAGACACCGTATTCGCAGTGGTCGCGGTGCGCGAGCGCGCACGCTTGAACTATCGGTGTAAGCACTGCCGAGCGACCGGTGAGTCGCGCTACGCGCCGTTCGTCTGCTCTGCCTGCCCGTCCGACACCAAGGACAACCGGGTCTGCGATCAGCACGTGGTGATCCTGGACGGCGCACTGACACCGACATGTCATGACCACCGTCCGCACTGCCAGGAATGTGCCGAACCGGCGGTCTTTCGCTGCGCCGGAAAAGGGTGCAGGCATGACAAGGCTTGGTGCGCGCGCCATCGTCGGCAACATCCTCGCGATCCCGACATCAGCTATTGCCCTTCCTGTTTCGACGTGACGTTTCCTCGTTGCGAGCATCCGCGCTGCACCGATATCGGGACGGTGCGCTGCGAACACGTTTCGCGCGAGTTCCGCCGGTGTGACAAGCGCATGTGCACCAGGCACGCGGCGCGCTGGCAGGTGTTCGGGGGTGAGCGGATGGGGCTCGGTCTGTGCGCGAGGCATTCGCAGGTCGTCGGGCTGACCGCGGATGAGGTCATCTTCCGGATCATCGCGGGCGCCGCCGGAGGCCGCCGAAAGGAACGGTTGCCCAGTTTGCAGGGGTTCGCCCACACGTTGCGCCGGTGCCGCCACGTGGATCTGGCCATCGATTACCCCCGCATTCACCGAATGCTCAGTACCGAGGCCAACGCGCTGCGAAACAACAAACAAGCGGCTACCGCCCTCGAACGCGCGCGCCCGGATTGGGACCGGCAGCTGACCGCTCTTCACGATGTCTCCCGGGAAGGAACGCGTCTGGTGGAGCGGCTCAAAGGATTGGTGATCGAGAAGAACGCACGCTCCGGTCACGAGGTCGCGGCGGCCATAGAACTGGCCGAGTACAAGGCCCCGAGCAGTCGGGGTGGGATTACGCGGCCCGGGATGCTGTTCGTCAAGGTGCCGCAGCACCTGCGCGGTCTGTTCATCGGAACAGGCGGCCAGGCGATCCGGCACTACTCGGAGGTACTGGGGGTCAAGGTGCAGATCGAAGGGGGCCGCCGGTGACCGGTGTCATCGATTCGTCCTCCCATCAGCTGGTGGTGGTGCCCGCAGGAGGTCCGATCGCAGGAAGTCGCATCGGGCTGCCCAAGGGCGCCGCCGCAGGCCCCGGCCTGTTGCAGGTACGGGCTGGTGAAGAGCTGGTCCAGGTCGCGGTTCGCGCCGTCGAACTCGAGCAGGTGCCGCCGGGATACGCCGCGATAGCCGACGACCTCGCCTCTGCGTGGGATATCGAGGTCTACGCGGGCCATACCGCGTGGCGTTTCGACTCGGTGAACCCGCAGGCAGTACGCAGAATCGTGCTCGAGCTGCCGACCGAACTCGATCCCGCCGACGCGGCTCGCGGGATAGTGAACGCGCGACTGGCGGGTTCGCTGCTGTGGGTGTCCGACGACAGGGCGGAACTGTTCGTCCCGGTCGACGGTGTGCCGCATCGCGTGCGAGAGATCGACCTCGGCGGCCAGCGCACCGGGCTCGCCTGCCTGACCACGAACACGGCCGTCGAGTTGTACGCGTCCTCGGTGCGGGCCGGGGTGGACATCGTAGTGCTCGCCGACGTCAGCAACTCGATGACTGTGGACGACATTCCAGCCGAGATCGAGAGCGCGAGACGTTTCGGCTCCCGCCAGAGTTGGATCACCCGGATAGATGCCCTCAAACGCGCGCTGCACGAACTGCTGGAAATCCGACTTCAGGTTTCAGGAAGGGTATCCCGTCTCGCTCTGCTCGAATTCAACGAGCGGGTGCAGCACAAGTTTCCGCGTGGCGGTGGAATGGCGCAGCTGGACGGTAGTTCGCCGGAAGAAGTGGTGACCGAGTTCCGGCATGCGGTGGCCTTGCTGCGGCCGTCGGGTGCCACCGCGATCGGCAACGCCGTGCACGAAGCGGCGAATCTGCTGTACCAGCACGGACGCGCAGGCAACGAAAAGCTCATCGTGTTGGTGAGTGACGGGGCGAATTGGACCCCTAAGGGCGAGCAGGCGACCGGCGAGATGGTGCAGACGGTGGAGGAACCGGTGAGCCTGGTCGCCCATCTTCATCGCGATGTCGGTATCCGGTTGCACGCCATCGGAATAAGTACCGCGGAGATGTTCTACCGTCGGGCGGCGTACGAGCCCAATGAGACGATCGTGCCCAACCACGCCCTGCTGGAGGAATTGGTCAAAGTCGGTGGTGGTGACCCGACCACCGTGGGTGGCTTGGACGTCCTCGCGGACTATTTCGCCGGACTCGGCGGGGGCATGACACACCGGGTCGGCGAACGGCTCACCGAGCCGTCCCGTCCGGGACCGCTGCCGGAACGGACGCTCGCGGCACTCGCCCGTCTGCGCACCGCCGGCGCGGTCGAATGGGATTCACGCCGCGACGAACTGCGCGACCTGCTCTTCGATCTGGTCATGAAATGCAACGGCGAAGGCAAACGGATCTACGGTCGGCCCGCGTGGCTGGACCTGGATCTGCAACGCCTGATGAGCCGTGAATTCGGAGAGCCGATCGACGATCTCGGAAGGTTCGTCGTCAGCGTCGCCCGTGTGCTGCGGGGCAAGCAGACCGAGCCGCCGTTCAGGTCGTTGCGGAGTTTTCTCGATCGGCTCGAGCAGTCCGGGGCCGAATACGGAGCGCTCACAGGCTTGCTCGGAGCCGTGGTGGACTCGCCATCCGGTGCGCAGGTTCTCGTCATGCAGCGCGTGCACGAGCTGATAGGCGAAATGCATTCCGTCCTGGCGGCAATGCAGCCCACGGCCGCCGAGAACGAGCCCGAACCGTCCGCCCGCCCGCCCGCCAAGTCCAGGTTCACCTATCGTGACTGAGCAGGAGCCGTTCCGAGCAGTTGATATCCAGCCCGGATATTGTGTCGGCGATTCCGACAATCCAGACGAGTACCGACTGGAAGCTTCGGTCGGCGGTGGCGGTGAGGGTGCGGTGTGGTTGGCGACGACCTACCGGCGCAATGGAGAAAAGTTCCGGTGGGCCGTCAAGATACTGAACGCCGAGCACCTGGAAGCAGGGCACAACGAGTCCGCGGCGGACGCACTCGAGCGTTGGTATCTACGCGCCCGCGGTTCGTTACACGAGACCGGCCAAGTTCGGCGGGAGGTACCCGGCGTGGAAGGGGCGATCGACGTCTTCCGCGGTGCTCGCCCGCATCCACCCGGGGAACCCGGGGATGTCCGCACGCTGTATGTCGTTTCACCGTGGATCGACGGTGTCGATCTGACCAAATGGCTCAAGCGCAATCCCACATTCGCCCAAGTGTGCGACGTGGCCGCAAAGCTGGCCGCCATCGTCGACGGGATCGCCGACAGCCGAGCCGAACTCGTCCACCGGGATATCTCGCCCGCGAACGTGATGATCGATCCCGAGTCGGGAAAAGTGTCCCTGATCGACTTCACCTTCGCGGTCCCCACTCGCAGCGGGCCGGTCACCGCTATCGAGAACAAGGGATACACGGCTCCCGAGGCACGCAACGGCCACGGCAGCGCCGCCGCCGACCGGTATTCCTTCGGGGGAGTCGTGTTCTTCCTGCTCACCGGCCGGCGACCGGAACCGGCCGCTGCTCAGAGCGAAAGCTACGCCCAGCTCGTCAGGGCTAGCTTCCCTGTCGAGGTCGCTGCCCATGTCGCCGCGCTGTTGTCGGCGAGCCCGGCCGACCGGCCGACTTCTCTGCGGCGCTGGGCATCCGAGCTCGCCGAGTTGGGGGCGCGTACTCCGACGGGCCTGCGATATACGGATCTCGACCTGACAGTGGACGGTTACCGGACGACGACGATCACCGCGCTGGGAAATTCGGGGCTTTCGCGGGCCCGGCTCGGACCCGGTGCCCTACCGGCTCTGGTACCTGATGCGGAGGGCCCACTCAGCCCCGTCGTGGTTCGTTCGACGACGGACGGCCGCGGCGACACCGTGGATTTCGTCATCGACAAGGGTGGGCGAATCATGTTCGGCCGCAACGGCTCTTGGCGGGACGCGGGCCGTGCGGCGGCAGGTGCGGGACTGGCTGTCGTGCGGTCCGCCACAGGTTCGGTGATGGCCTTCGTAGTAGACCCCGCCCACGATCGCCTGTCCACGATGGATGTCGCCGACGACGGCACGATTCGCCGCGCCACCGCAGGGCCGTATGCAAGGCGCGTGCTCGCGGCGACGATCGACCACACCGGGACTCCATTGGTGGCCACGGTGTCCACCGATGGCGAGTTGATGATCGTCGCCGGAG
The DNA here is from genome assembly GCF_001613365.1 of Nocardia xishanensis NBRC 101358. Classification (GTDB taxonomy): domain Bacteria; phylum Actinomycetota; class Actinomycetes; order Mycobacteriales; family Mycobacteriaceae; genus Nocardia; species Nocardia xishanensis. The sequence goes on along the minus strand of NZ_BDCF01000002.1, from coordinate 250,926 downwards.
AAGATTGCGTCCACCTCGGATCGGGTGAAGTTCATTCGGCCGCGGTCTGTTCGAACCCTTTCGGCGAACCGGTCTGCTTCGCCGCGATGGCGGGTTCCCGTGAACTGGCGGCCTACGAACAGCGGTACGGGCATTGGCTGCCGACCGGCACGATCACCGCGCCGGGAAATGTCGAAGAGGTCGCCTGTGTCGGACAGCGAGACGGCATCACCCTGGTAGCGGCGTGCGCCGACGGATTGTGGGTCGCCGCCCAGCCCAACGGTAGCCGGCACGACTGGCAGCAACTGTCACACCAACACTGTCAGCGGGTCGCGGTGAAGGTCGGCGCTGCGTGGCGGCTGCAACTCGCCGCAATCGCGGACGGGCAAGTCTTCGTCGCGACCGAGGGCTTCGGTCGATGGTCTACCACCCCCATAGCGTGAGGAAACGGAGCGACTGTGTACCACGAGTTCGTATACCTGTCCGGAGACAAGGTTCAGCAGTTCGTACCAGCGAAAGCTTGGTGGTGGCAACGATTGCGAGCGAAGAAGGCCGGTGCGGCGCTGAAAGTCAGTCCTGTCGAGGCATCACTCGAAGTCGAGCCGTCCGAGATCGGCGGTGACGAGCGGAAACTGCGGAAGCTCATCGAGTACCTCGAAGAGTCGGGCCGTTGCTACACCGACTGGGGCGTAGGCCCTGGCGAATGGGTCATGTTCGAAGGGCGCATCGGGCTTGCCCACGTCGAGTCTCCACCCGGCCGTGGCGGTGTGCTTTTCTGCGAGGCGGAGCAGGCGGAGGTCACGACGCCGCGCATCTTGCTGCACGGCTCGGGCCGCCACCTCATGGCAGCGGGCCGATCGACGCCACATGACGGCGAGACCGAGACGCAGGGTGGATACTCACTGCCCACCGGAGCCGTAGACCTCATCGACAAACTCACAGGATCGGGGACCGAACAGCGAAGTCGAGACTTCTGGCAGTTCTTCGGGCGCTCGGACAACCAGAGCCACGATTTCGAGCGCAAACTGTCGACGTTCTTTCAGGAAGTGGCCTGCACGGCGGAATTCCGTGACTTCGCGCCCTACCTCGGTGGCCACGCCAGGGTCACCGCCGTCGTCCGTCCGCCGCAACTGCCGTTCCCGGTGGTCTTGGCCTCCCCGTTGTATGTGCGCTACGAGCGCCCTTGATCAGGGCTGCCTCGCCACAGCCTCAACTCTGTAACGTGTTGCGACACAGCTTCGGATACATCCCCCGTAATCAACCACGACTACGTTCGGAGCTCGGTATGCGAATCTCGGTTCGAGCAATAATCGTGTGCTTGGCAGCTCCCGTTGTGGCGGTCGCCGTCACGGGGATTGGCACCGGAACGGCCGTCGCGGAGCCCGGTTGCTCAGGATCGATGAACGGTCCGTGGGCTTACAACGGGAACTGTCAAGGCGGCGGGGGCAGCTACCGACTCGAGATCGACTGCGTGGGATACGATTTCACTGCCTTTCCGCCGATCCTCGGCCAGTACACGACGCGCGAAGACCTGCCTCTCGGAAAGGCGGGTACGGTGGCTTGCTTCGGCCCCAACTGGTCGAGCGCCGGTTGGGGGATGGGTGCGCGCATCTTCCGGCTCTGAGTGCCGGAGCACGCCGGACCCGGCTGGGTAGCGGGACGGCCGTACAAGTCGAGCCGAGATCTCGGCTCGATCGCCGGAGGACACGGTCCCGATCGCGCCGAGCCTTGCGTCGGCATGCGCCGGAGATCATGATTCATCGATAGGAAAATAGCGCGCACATCGAGGCGGTCCGCGGTCCGGAGCTTTTCGGGCCGGCGGTGCCAGGGGCCGGTGCGAGCGCACTTCACGGCCTGCCCGAACACCTCGAAGAGCACCTCGTTCGGATCGTCCTCACCTCCTGGCTTTGAACCAGTGCCGTCGATGCCGACGGGAGCAACCCACCCGCCCAGACGCACAACTGCCGCGGATTCGACGCCCGAGCGCGGGCCTGAACCCGCCAACCCTGCGGCGGTCATCTCTCGAACGAAGGAGCAAACAATGTCCACCATCCACTTCAAGGAGACGACGAGTTCGACACCGGAGCAGTTCGTGGCGGCGCTCACCGATTTCGGGCCTGGTCGCTCGCAGCTGTTCGGCAACAGCACCGACAAGTATCTCGAGGTACACGACCGGGGCCAACGGGAGGCCGACGTCACGGAGGGCTCGCGCGGCATCTGGGAACGCCTGCACTACGACTGGTCAGACCCCAACCGTGTCGTCATGACGACCACCGACTCGAACTTGTGGGGCGGCCACTCGGGTCACACATACACCTTCATGCGCAGGCCTGATGGGACGACCGACGTGGATGTCGTGGTGGTACGCGAGGGTAAGAACCTCAGGGGAAAGATTCTCGGAGCCGTGGTCGGGACCGTTGGCAGCCGCGTTTTGAAACAGGCCTTCGAAAAGACTGTGAAAGCTATCGAAGCCCGCGACAACGGTGGGGGAACGGCCGAACGGACGTAACGAACCGCTCCACCGAGGGGCACCGCTCGGCTGGGTCGAGCACTGTGCGGTCGTCCGCAGAGAGAAGTGCGACTACCACCGGGCGAGCGGGGCTCGCCCATTACGGTCGATGGACGCTCTACCGTGTCCTGCGAGCGCTGGGCGTGACAGCCGTGCTGCTGGTGGCCCTGATCGCGCTCGCACCCCTGGCGTTGGCGACGCTGCGGCACAACGAGTGCGCCTCGATCCCCGAGGACGTCGGCTACTGGGGCCGGCTGGTCAGGCTACTCGGACCTGAGCTGGCCTCGGCTGACATCGCGCTGGCGATCGTCGCAGCTGTGGTCTTGGTCGCCGTTGTCGCGCTGCGGTTGCGGCGCAGCCGGCTCCAGGGCGGCTACTCGCCCGGGATGTGACGTCGGTTTCGCCGATACGCCTTTCCGTCTCCGCGTGCTCGCGCGGCAACCGATCTTGTTGGCCGGGGCGACTTGGTGGAGTGGCCCGCGGCCACCGGGATTGCGACTCTGCCCGGTGGTGCGGGCCGCCCGGTAAGGAAACGCGGCGGCAGCGAACCCGTGGCGGTGTGGCGCCCATAACCGCTGGTGGTGGCGTGGCACGATGTGGCTTCTGGCGGGTCCGAGGGCGCAATTCGTAGCACACCGCATCCCACCGATCGACCGTGAAAGCAGGCAGCGTTCATGACCAATCCCGATCTGCCGGCCCCTGACCAGGGTCTACTGGTAACGCACTTTTTGACCGTGTCCGATGTGGGCCGCTCCCGGAGGTTCTACGCCGACATCTTCGACGGGCGGGTGGTGCTCGAAGAGAACCCGTGCATCGTCAAAGTCGCGAACAGCTGGATCATCATGAACCCCGGCGGTGGACCCACCCCCGACAAACCCGATATCGTCCTGCGTCCGCCCGAGCCCTCCGATACCGTTTCGGCGTTCCTCAACGTGCGCGTAGCCGACATCGCCGCCTTCTATTCCGCCGCGCGCCGCAAGGGTGCGGAGTTCCTCACCGAGCCCCTCGACCGCAAAGCCGAAATTCGCTGCTACCTGCGTGATCCGGACGGATACCTCATCGAAATCGGCCAAGCCACCGGCATGCTCCAAGGTATCTTCGCCGACCGCTGAATTTCAGCGGTGCCGCCTCGTTGGTCGGGGCGACCCTTCGAGCGGCACCGCCTGGTCCGGGCATCGGCCGCCTAGACGACTTTGGCGGCGATCAGCAGATTCCAGATCTCGCCCTGGTCGACGACCTCGACGCCGAGTTTCTCCGCCTTGGTCAGCTTGCTCTCGCCGACTCCCGCGCCGGTGATGAGCATGTCGGTGTTCGCCGATACCGAGGAGGCCGACGTTGCGCCCGCTTTCTCGCACAGGCGTTGGAACGTCGGGCGGGCGACCTTCTCGCCGGAGCGTGGGTCGCTGATAGCGCCGGTGATGACCACCGTCTTGCCTTCGAGGGGCGCGCCGGCCGCGACGACCGGAGGAAGGTCCTCCTCGCGGACGTCCAGGGAGACGCCCGCCTCGCGCAGCCGCTCCAGTTCCGGACGCAGGCGGGTGAGGTGCGCGACCAGGGAGGCGGCGACCTTCGGTCCGATATCCTCCACCGCTACGAGCCGTTCTTCGCCCGCGTCGGCGACCTCCTCCAGGGAGCGGAAGCCCGCCCGCGCCAGGCGCGCGGCGGTGCCGTCGGACGCCATCGGGATCGCCAGGCCGATCAGGGCGCGGCGCAAGCCGACCTGGCGGCTGGCATCGATCGAGTCGATCATGCGCGCGGCCGAGACCTCGCCGATGCGGTCGAACTCGAGCAGGCGTTCCTTCGTCAGCGTGTAGAAGTCCGACGGGCGCTCCAGGATGCCCGCTTCGGCCAGGCGTTCGATCCACACCTGCCCGATGGCGTCGATGTCCGCCGCCGCCCGCGACGCCCAGTGGATCAGTCTGCGCACCGTCTGCGCGGGGCAGGAGACGTTGGTGCAGAACAGTTCTCGGCTGTTGCCTTGCTCGGTCACCGGCTCCGCGCACGAAGGGCAGGCGGTGGGCGGCACGATCTCGCGCTCTTCGCCCGTGCGTTTGGAGGCGTCGAGCACGCCCGCGACGAACGGGATCACGTCGCCCGCGCGGCGCACCAGGACCGTGTCACCGATCTTGATGTCGCGGGCGCGGATCACCTCTTGGTTGGCCAGTGTGGCCTTCGTGACCGTCGTGCCGCCCACGAACACCGGCTCCAGCCACGCGACCGGGACGATCTTGCCTGTCTTGCCGACATCCCAGACCACGTCGGCCAGCAACGTGGTCTTCTCCTCGGCGGCGAACTTGAACGCCAGCGCGCCGCGTGGGGAGTTCGACCGAGTCCCGGCCGCCGCGTAGGCATCGCGGTCGGCCAGCCGCAGTACCGCGCCGTCGAGGTCGTAGTCCAGCTCGTTGCGACCTTGCTCGATCGCGGCGATCGCCGCCTGCGCCCGCTCGGCGTCGGCGCAGAGCCGCATCTGGGCACCCGCGACCCCCAGGGCCCGCAGCCCCTCTTCGAGGTCGACCGCAGCGTCGCCGGCGGTGGTGTCCAGGTCGAAGCCGAAGAATTGCAGGCGGCGCTCGGAGACCGTGGCCGGGTCTTTCGCCCGCAGCGTGCCCGCCGCGGCGTTACGCGGATTGATCAGCGGCTTGTCCGGATGCGCCGTGTTGTAGGCGAGGAAGGTCGAACGCAGCATCACCGCCTCGCCGCGCACCTCCACCCGCCCCGGGAGGTCGATACGCTCGGGTACACCATCGACCAACGCCCGGACCAGCACGGTCACGTCGTCACCTGTGGTGCCATCACCCCGGGTCACGGCACGCGCCAGCCGCCCGTCCTCGAAGACCAAGGCCAGAGACAAGCCGTCGAGCTTCGGCATCACCACCACCGGCTGGCCAGGAAAGCGGTCGAAGAACGCCGCGACCTGCTCGGGCTTGGTCGCCTTCTCGAGCGACAGCATCGGACGCGAGTGCCGGATCGGGGCGTGCAGCACCGCGGGCGCGCCGACCTGCTCCAGCGGATTCGGGTCGGGCGTGAGATCGGGGTGCGCCTCGATCAGGCCACGCAGCTCGTCCTCGAGCGTGTCGTACTCGGCGTCCGCGACCAGCGGCGAGCCCTGGTAGTAGGCGTCGCGCAGCGCCACGATGCGGTCAGCGAGCTCTTGGATACGTTCCCCAGTTTCCACAGCACCCGACGCTACCGACACCCACCGACACCTGGGTGGAGGGGCAACGTCGAGCGCCGTTCGTTCTGCTCATACCTCGTGGGCTGACCGGATTCCGCTCTGCTCGCGCAGACGTTATTGCGATGCCGCATATCGGACCAAGCTGCCAACCTCCCAGGATGAACACCGAGAAATCAGCCGCGCTCGCGCCCGGTATCGCGCCGCCTCAGCGGATCGACCTGGGCGATCTTCTGCTGCGTCGTTGGCAGCCCGAGGACCTGGTGCCACGATTCGACGCGATAACCGCCTCCTTCGACCACCTCCGTCCATGGATGGACTGGCTGGCCGAACCCGCGACACTCGAGCAGCAACGCGCCTTCGGCGACGCGATGGCGGCGAGCTGGCCGAGCCCGGACGGAAGTTGCAACTACGGAATCTTCGATGCCGAGGGGACCGTACTCGGTGCGATCGGAATCCACGACGGCGTCGGCCCGCGTGCATTGGAAATCGGCTACTGGTGCCATGTCGCGCATACCGGCCGAGGCGTGATCACGCGTTCGGTCGCCGCGCTGACCCGAATCGCGTTAGCCCTACCCGGCATCGACCACGTCGAAATTCACTGCGACGAAGCCAACGTTCGCAGCGCCGCGGTCCCTCGCCGACTCGGATACCGGCTCGACAGGGTCGAACCACGCGAGATCCGCGCGCCTGCGGAATCGGGCCGAGGCATGTTCTGGGTCGAAGACCGCCAGGGCAAGGAGGTGTGAGCGGATTGTGTTGCAGCCGACTGGCTTGTGCCGGGACAGGCGGTGGTTCAGAGGCTGTGCTCGGCGGTGAGATCAGTCGGCAAAATTGCGGATCGTCCGATCCGGCAGGACCCCGGCCTGGACGAGTTCGTCGTAGATCCGCTGCTGTTCGTCATCGAGATTCGAGTACAGCATGTCGTATGCCAGCTCTTCCTCGGCGAGCACCGCCACCGGATCCCAGTCGTCGCCGAGCGCCGTGACGACGGCGCTGCGCCGTCGTACCTCGTCCAGCGTGAGGTCGTAAGCAAAATTGTGGTCAGCCATGTGGGCGTCTCCAACCGGGTTCTTTCCGATAACGAATTGATGACGATGCCCAAACCTGGGTTTCCGGGCAATGATGTGCATCACATTTCGTCGTCGGACTTCGTCACATTTGATGCCTGCGCGGGGATTGGACGACGGAGTAGACGCGTCCACATATAGTCGCTACGGCATGTCCCCGCTAATCCGGCTCAGCGACGCTATATCGCCACGTCGCCAACAGAGCGATTCGCCAATGGTCTTCGCTGGTGGTGGGGTGCTGTTGTCGGCCACCCCGATGCTTTTTTGGCCGAAACGAACACCCCGCACCGATCGAGCCCGAAGTCGAAACGTCTTGTGGCCGAAAGCGTGTGGATACGAGGATCTAGTTCGGCCTTGTGGGCATCTTCCACCGTGCGCCGAACTCAGCGGACGCCGCGCGAGCTGCTCGGCTGCCCGCGTCAGCCGACGGTCTCCCGATATCCGCTCTTCTGTTTGGCGGCGATCGTCCTCGCGGCTTGGGCGGCGGCCTTGGCCGGGTCGCCGCAGCGTTTGGTGCTGACGGTGCCCACGGTGCCTTCTTTACCGTGCCGGGTGGCGACGGTATCGAGAGCGGGATCGGTGACGATCTCCCAGAACTTGGTGCCGTGCGGCCCTGCGGCCTCGAAGGACCGGCGGATGAGATCGAGGCTGCGCCGCTGGCCGCCGAAGAGCATCGTGGTTTCGGGCGCGGCCTGTTCGAGGTGGTCGGCGAATCGGCTGAGGAACGAGGTCGCGAGAATCCAGGACAGCGACCGCTCCCACCACGACTTGGCCGGATGCCGACCCAGGTGCGCGAAGACGCGGTCGTCGGAACTCGGTGAGACATCGGAGAATACGGTGTCGATCGTGCCGTCGAGGCTCACCACCAGCGCGCTCATGGCCGACAGCACGGGGTCCCATTGGAGTTGCTGTTCACCGCGCAGCGTGGCCACGTAATCCTTCCCGAGTTTGCGCATTCGCGTGCGTTCCCGCCGTACCTCGTCGGGCCCGAGAAGCCTCAGACCGCTCTCTCCGATACGCCACTCGGCGTAGCCGATGTGTTCCCACAGGGTGCGCAGGTTCGCGGGCAGTGGTGCCGCGAGCTCGGTTTCGAGGGCATCGATGTCCTCCTGCGTGGCGGGCGCGCCTATTTCCACCCCGAACCCGTGCAGACCTGGCGAATGCGCGGAGAATCCCTGCGCCGCCAAGTATTCGGCGATGTCACCGAGCGCGGCGACGTGCCAGGCCGGGTCTCGACTGTCGTCGCGGATGCGTGCGCGGACCCATTCCGCGACGGTCAGTTCGTCGCGTACTCGATAGCCGTCCCAGCTCACCCACTCCAGGCAGGACAGCCGCGCACCGTCGCGGTACAGCTCCAGCTCCCGGCGTTCATGAGTGGCCGCGAGCGCCGCGTCCACCGCGAACAGGTGCGGGTGGAAGGCCATCAGGCGCTCGCTGTCGCCATCGGGGCGGTGAAAAGTGCGCATGATCGCCGCCCGACCGGGTAGATACCAGGGGTCGGATTCAGCGTATTTCGCCGCCGCGCAAGTGGCTTTCATTCGGGCGAAGGCGTTTTCGGCGGAATCCTCGTCGGTGAAGGTGAGGCCTACCGTGTCGAAGCGGCCGTTGTTGACGCCCCACCGATAGACGAGTCGATTGCGATAGCGCACCAATTCGACGAATTCTTTGCCCGAAGCCGTCCACAGCAGCGCGCGCTCGGATTGCTCGCGCGCATCACCGAGGAATCCCTGCATCCCGCCATGGTCGATCCGACTCGGCTGGAAGGGGTTGTCGGACATGCCGAAACCGTCGAAGGCGTGAATATCACCCTCCGAGTCGAGGAACCACACCTCACCCGTGGCCCGGTCGGTGAGCAGGCGTCGCCGCACGGTGGTGCCGGCCAAGGTCCCGAGTTCGTCGTCGCTGATCCGAGCGAGCGGCCGCCCCGCGGCACGTGCTCGCTCACCCTTGTCGAGTAGGGCGCGCCGCGCCGAATCGGCCTGCCCCGACAGCACGTCGGCAAGGCGGGCTTGCATGTCGTCCGAGGTGAGTGGATCGGTCCACCTCCGTCCTCGGGCCAGACTGTCGGGCTCGACGGCGTCGGCCGCGATGGATTCCCAACCGGCGTAGGCGGTTCGGACCAGGTCGTACTCGTCGGCTTCCAACGCGGCCACGATGCCGACGCCCAGCGCGTACTTGAATACCCGATGTTCGGTCTCGTCCGGCGGGGTGGCCCAGGCGCTGATCTCGCGCAGCAGTTCGACTCTGGGCCATCGCTGCCCGACGTGATCGGCGAGGGCGTTGGCGTAGTGCGCGGCAGCACGATAGTCACGCCGATCGCGCAACCGCCGCATGACATCTCGGTGTACCGTCGCCGAGAAGATTTCGCCGAGTGCGTTTCCCATCCGCCAGATGCTGCGTCGTTCGGTGAACAGCCGCTCGATCAACGCCGTGCGCGCGACTTCGGAGTCCAGGTTCCGTACCGCTGAATACAGGTTGGCGACTACGTCTTCGAGCTGATCGTCCACCGTCTGCCCGTGGCTCAGTACCGTGCTCTGCACCGGGTCGGAGTCGGCATAGCGCCGTCCGTAGTCGTCGAGTGCGGCGATGAGGAAGTCCTGCGCGCCGGGGTGCCGGAAGCGATACAGCTGATGGCCCGCGGCATTGCGGGCGCTTATTCCGGGATGGGTCACAATGGTGTCGATCATGGCGGCCGCGGCCCGTACGGCCTGCTCGGGTGACGCCCGCCGTAGCACACTTTGCTTCTCGCTCGAATCGAAGAGCTGCTGCCACAGCGCTTCGACCGTACTGGCCGGTGCGGGAAGGGCCGCCAGCCGCAGCAGTTCATCGAACACCGGCGGATGATGCGCCACCGGGCGCAGTACGAGGCAGACGGCCTTCTTCAGTTCGTCGTTGTGCATCTCGGCGAGGATGTCGGAGGCGTCCGGCTCCGGTGTGTGCTCGAGCAGCCGCAGGAGCACTCGAACGAAGGCGCTGTCCGGGGAGTCCACCCGCAACCCCTTGACCACGCGGGTGCGCACCTCGGCGGGCAGGTGCTGGATACCGGTGGCGGCGAGCGCTGCCCGATCGGGATGCGCACTGCCGAGCATGGCGCCCAGCGCCCATTCGATCACCTCGGCGGGCGATTCATCGATGTCCGCGCGCAGCAGAACGCGTTGCGCGACAAGCTCGCTCAGCTCGGCGTTTTCGATCTCGGCGAGGACGGCGGCGTGGTCGTCCCCGGCAGCGCGCAAGCGCTCCAGGTAGGCGGACGATGTCTGAGCGTCGGCCCAGCGAAGGTCGAGCTCCGCGCGAGTCAGCACCGGTTCGGTCGCACACAGTTCGTGGGCACGCCGCAGGGCGGTCAGGCACGGCCTGCTGTACGGGTCTTTGCCGAGCAGGTCCGCGGCCGCCGCGGCGAGCGCCGCGCCGTCGCGCACCAGCGGCGTCGCAACGGACAGGGCCCACCCGCGGATCGACCATGTGCAGGTGGATGCGGGTAGCAAACGCACGAGGGTGTCCGCGGCCGGGCTGTGATCGCGTCCCGCCCGCCGGTCCGCTTCGGCGCGCAGCAGTGCCGTTCCCGTGGTGACAGGCATGCGATCCAGGGCGGCGCTGACCTGCTCGGCGGAGAGCGTTCCGGTGTCGAGGCCGTGAACGATCCAGGTCGCCCGGCCGAGCGGCAGGTGCTCCGGTGCCATCTCCATGGCCGTGAGCGCGGCTGACACACGCGCTTCTTCGTCGACGGCGAGGTACTGCTGTATCAGCGAACGGCGGACGCGGAACTCGGGCACGGACGCCACATCGCCGTCGATCGACAGCGGGCCGAAGACCTCGGCGAAGGCGTTCAGCAGATCGGGACGCTCCTCGGCACGGCCGATCTCGGCGAGTACGCGGGTGCGATCGTCCTCCTGCGCGAGCACGGCGGTGTGCAGCAGCCAATAGATGGCCAGATGCGGATCACGGTGCAACAGAGGCAATTCCACCTCGAACACCTTCCTGGCGCCGGTATCGCTCCACAGGTGCGTGAAGTGCCCGGCGGCGTTGGAGGCCAGGTCGTCAGCGCACTGCATGGCCTTTCCGTCGCGCAGCAACGGCTGTGCCAGCAGCCACATCAGCCACTGATAGCGCTCCGCCAGTTCGGCGCTGGCCGGGGCGGGCTCGGAATCCGCGGCGGGCGACGGCGGACGGAAGGAGTCGCGAATATCGAATCTCGACCGCTCGTCCTCGTCGTTCGCCTCGGCGCGCTCGAGCTCGTCCCGGTAGGCCAGCCAGTCGTCGAGCGAGTCGAACCACAGTTCCAGTTCCCGGGTTTCGTGACTCTGCCACCACACCCGGCCACTGCCGCGCAGATCCAGCAGCGTGTAGTCGTCCCCTTCGTCGTCGATGACGACGAAGCCGCTCAGCGATTTATCGATCGCTCCGAAGTACGGGTAGTTGATCGCCAAGTGGGCGTCCACGAGCGGGCCGCGATCGCCCACCCAATACTCGAGCAGCCGATTGTCGATGGCGTCGGCCACGCGAGCGGGAACGGGCACGCCGAAGTAGCGGCTGGCCGGCTGGTGCAGATCCATGGGTTCTCTCTGGTCTCGAAATGTGCTGTGCCGGTACGGAAGACGATCCGGTCCGAGGCGGCTCGTCAGCCGGTGGCGGATGGCGGGCACACCGTCCAGATCGTTTGGTTCGGGACGCTACCGTTCGGCTGTGACAAGAACGAAACCGCGCTTGTCGCCGATGGCAATGTACGGATTTCCAGAATTCCGTGGCAGGGATTCGGTCTGGCCGACGCGGCTATCCTCGCGCGAGGAGCCGAGCAACTGGTAGCCGCTCGGCGCCTCCGTTCGGCAGGGCCGCGGTGGCAAGCCGGTGTCGACGTCAATGCGGAATCCATTGGCAAACATTCAGTTATTTCAGTTCGTGATGTCTATGGCGAGCTAGACCAATCCGGGTCGCCAGCGAATCCGAATGTGTAGCGGCGGAGTCTTCTTGCGGATGGAAGGTGATCTATGGGTACAGGCAAGCATCGGGCAGTCGACGCGCGTCGACAGAAGATGGGCTCGATTGTCGTAGCGGGCACGATCCCCTTGGTCGTCGCGTTGGCGGGGACCGGAACCGCGAACGCGGGGCGCGATCGGTCCGTCTCGGCGACCGAGGCCGACCGCGCTGAGCGGTTCGGCTGGACCGGCGAGGCGGACCAGATCGCCTGGAAGGACGAGACCGGCGAAGCGGAAGCCGGTCCCTCGCAGCAGTGGCCCGCGGCCGAGGCGCAGAACGTGCGTCCGTACCGGGGTCTGTACATTCCGGAGGACACGCTGAGTTCGCTGCAGTGGGCGCGGCCGACGCCGAAGAAGGAATACCTGGCGCCAGTAGACGTGCTGCACCTGCCCGTTCCGGTCGCCCCTGTGCCGCCCATCGCGCCGCCGCCGCACAAGCTGCGCTTCGGCGACGTGCAAGTCGACGCACCGGAATGGCTCTATCGGGAGCAGGCGATCCAGCTCAATGACGGTGCCGCGCAAGCAGAGGCCGACATCGCCACATTCCTCGACTCGGTCGGTATGGAGCGCACGAGGTCCGACCGCATCGCGGGCCAGACCGTGGGCGCCGCCGCGATCGGTGTGGCCGCGGGCGCGGCGGTGGCGAGCCCGTTCGCACTGCTCGGGGCCGCCATGGGCGGTGTGATCGGCGGAGTTGTCGGCTTGCCGTTCGCGCCGATCGGCCTCGCCGCGGGGCCGATGGGTGCCGCTTACGGCGCGGCCCTCATGGCCGTCCCCCTCGCGGTCATCGGCGCCGGCGTCGGCGCGGCGCTCGGTGCCGTGCACGCCTTCAGTGCGCCTCCGCGGGCCCTCGGCGTCCCTCCGGAGTCCGATGGCACATTTTCCGATCCGGCCGAGACGCCCACCAGAGCAGGGGGACACTACGCCTGAGTTCGATCCGGTCCCGGAGGGGTCGACCGTTGACCCGACCGGGGCGTTCCAGGGAGGACCGGAAGGGTGGGAACCCGGCGACGCCGGCGAGCTCCCACACCGACGAGATCGTCGATCGTTCCTTGAAACTTGCGGCCCCGCGGTGTGACTCCTCTCATGCCGCGCCATCTATACGGCACCGTATATAAGGGCTAGCCTCAGTGCGACCCTGACGGAGCCACACGTCTCCGCGGACGAAAAGGGAGTTCGAATGATCAAGTGGGCAGGCTGGCTCATCGTGTTGTTCCCGGGAATCGGGCACACGGTGGGCGCTCTCGTGGAGACGGCCCCGGATTACGCCGATGACTGGTTCAGTGGAGAAGGGTGGAGGGCGGATGCCACAGCGATGAACTACGCCGAGGCCACGCTGTGGTACACCGTGTTCAGCTTCGGCGTGCCATTCCTCTTGATCGGCCTGATGGTGCTGTGGCTGGACCGCCGCGGCATCACGCCACCGGCGTTTCTCGCATGGATTGTGGCCGGTTGGACTTTGGTCACGGTCGCAGTCGGCGGCCCATCGCCCTTGCTGGTACTTCTGATCGCCGCTGGCCTATTACTGGTGGGCTCACGACGTGCCACCCCTCGCCGCAATCCGGAAACTGCTGCGGCAATGTCCATTCGGAGAAGTTGAACCCGTCGGGGTGGGCAGGCTGGTGTGGCGGCTCGGTTGAGGGTAACCCGCATCGGTAGATGGCGTTGTTCGTGCACCGTCCGTCGGCGGTAACCAGCGCTGCGCCAGCAGTGAGCAGCCCGCTCGCTTGCCGTGTGCCGGGCAGCGGCGACGAATATCAGTGGATGATTCGAATTTCGATGTCAGTAGCGGAAGTCGGCCGCCTCGAATGCCTTCCGATCAAGGCAAGCCTCGCTTCGCCACCGGCCTGTACAAGCCGGAGGTGGCGTCGAACACCAAATCGGCGAGGTCGGTGAACTCGGCCAATTGCCGGTCCGTGTCCAGTTCCACTCGAATGCCTTCGAACTCGACGTCCAGCGTCGCGCAGAGCCGGTCGGTTTCGAGTGTCTCGCCATCGGCGAGTTCGATACTGAACATCTCGTCGCAGTAGTCCAGTTCGATGTCGAACCGTGCCACCGTGCCGACCTGACGTAGAACCTGGATGCGCACATACTCGAACTGGAACCAGCAACCGTCGTACGCGTATGCCGCGATCGGCTCGTCGGCTTCAGTGCATTCGACCTGTGCGCCTTCGAGTTCGCGCCAAGAGGGTACATCCAGCGGGATCCGGTCGATCGTGACGTTCACCGAGGAGTTTCCGTCAGGCCAACCTGGAATTTCCAGTAACCAGGTGAGTGCCGGAGCAGGGGCGATCGACGGGTTGTCGAGCAGTTGGCCGATCAGGGACGCCCCGGAGACCGGGTGGAGTTCGTCGAGCAACAGATCTGCGCTGTGGATGGGGTTGTCCATGCGTTCATCGTAGGAGTCCCGAGCCGGCTCGCCTCCGGCAGCATTGGCGCGGCGCTGATCAGGTGCTACGCGAACTTCGTTGTATCTCAGGCGATTACAACCTGAATCCCTGATCGAGAGTCAGCGGCACGGTCGTTCTCGGCGCTGCACCCTGGTCGGCTCTCGGCTGGGTCGTCGGAGTCGTCGAGGGCGTCAACGGCTGCCGTGACTTCTTTCAGTAGCGGCCTCTCCGTAGTGAAGCGGCTCACCATGGAGAAGTCCCGGGTCCGCTGCGGGACCGGTGAGCGTCAGTCCGCGGTTACCTTGATGATCGTTCTGCCGGGGGCGCGTCGGTCCGGGCTGAAGGCCGCGGGGGCGTCGGCCAGGGGGCGGACGGTTCTGACCAGGGGGATGAGCCGGCCATCGCGGAGGCGGGTGGCCAGTTGGGTCAGTTGGTCGCGGTTGGGTTCAACGACGAAAAAGATGGCTCGGCCGTCGTGTGGGTGGATGGTAGGTGGACTGGCGATGGTGACGAGGGTGCCGCCGGGGCGTAGTAGTGCGGTGGAGCGGTCGCGTATGTCGCCGCCGATCACGTCGAGTACTACGTCGACCTCGCCGACGTCCTCGAGGAGTTCGGCGTCCAGGTCGACGAACGTGCCGACGCGGAGATCGCGGGCCACGTCCTTGTCGGCGGCTCGGCCGGTGCCGATGATGTGGGCTCCTGCCTCGTGGGCCAGTTGTGCGGCGACGGAGCCGACGGCACCACCGACTCCGTGGATGAGGACGGTTTGGCCGGTTTCGAGGTGAGCGTGGTCGAACAGGGCCTGCCAAGCCGTCAGACCGGAGATCGGTAGAGCGGCTGCGGCGACGTGGTCGACGTCGGCGGGGAGCGGGGCCAGGTTGCGGGCTTCCACGGCGGTGTACTCCGCGAGCGAACCGTTGCGGGCCCAGTCTGTCAGTCCGAAGACGTGCTGCCCCACCGTGAGGTTGGTGGTGCCGTAGCCGAGCTCGACGACCACACCTGAGAGTTCGTGGCCGGGGACGCTCGGGGTGCGGTCGCGGCCGGCGCGGTCGGTCCAGGTCCCTGGCCAGTCCAGCTCGCCGCGGGTGAAGCCGGCGGCGTGGACTTGCACGATGACGTCGTTCTCAGCGGCGTGGGGGTGGGGCAGATCGGTCAGGGTCAATCCGCGGATGCCAGCTTCGCGGTCCCGGACTGTGATGGCTCGCATGAGATCCTTCCGGTAGTCGTTGCACTGGTTTGGTACGCACTCGGGGTCCGCCGTCGGTGGGCCAGCTGGAGGTGAAGGCGGGGGGGCTGCCTGAGGAGTGAACGGCCCATATGCGTAGCCCTGGAAAGGGTCAGCGGCACGGGCCTTCCACGCCGTACTGTTGAAGTATGGTCGGTTTGGACGACCTCGTGATTCCCGACACGGCCGCCTCATCGGCTGCCTTGGAAGTGGCCTCCGCTTACCATTCCGCCGCCTTGCTGAACCACTCGCGCCGCGTCTACGTTTGGGCGGCTGCCTACGGCAGGCAGCAGGGCATTCGATTCGACGCTGAGCTGGTGTTCGCGGCTGCGATGTTCCACGACATCAGCCTGGTGCCGGAGTTCGACAGCCACACCGTCTCTTTCGAAGAGGCGGGCGGCCATGTCGCCCGGGTGTTCGCCGCCGGCGCCGGTTGGTCGAGCGAGCGTCGCGAACGCCTCGGCGAGGTCATCGTCAGGCATATGTGGCCTGACGTGGACGTGGCCGATGATCCTGAAGGTCACTTGCTGTGGCGGGCGGCGGCGTTGGACATCGTGGGGAAGAACATCGACGACTTCAGCCCCGCCTTCCGTGCCGGAGTACTCCAGCAGTATCCCCGGCTCGGGCTCGCCGCCGAGTTCCTTGCCTGCTTCCAGGCGCAGGCTGACCGGAAGACCGGCAGCTCCGCCGCGCGCGCGGTGCAGTCCGGCCTCGCGACGAGGATGGCCGCGAACCCGCTCGATGCCGGTTCCGAAGGTCATCTGTCCTGTTCGGGGGAGTGAGCTGTGCGTTGCATTCCGATGTGCAAGGCCCGGTTCTCTTGGCGGGCGGATATGGGTTGGTCGGTGCCGAAATGGCGCGGATGGTGGCTCGGTCGTTTCCGCTGCTGCTCAACGGCCGGACGCCGTAACGATCCGGGAACTGGTGCCGCGCTGCGGGTGTGGGATTCGGCCGATCCGCCCGAACCTTTGCGCTGCCGCGACGAACTCGTGGCGCACCTGAATACGGTGCGCCACAAAGCCATACGCCATCGTCCAGCTATATGGTGAGCCCGTCGAGCCGATCCGTCGCGGCCCCGCCGAGCTCGGGCTGGACCTGGTCGGCTGTCAGGCTCCCGTCCCGTCGTCGGGAATCCAGTTGCCATGCAGCCCCAACGGAACACGGACCGGCAGGTGGATGCGCGCGATGGGAGGGGCGGCGATGTCCTGTGCGTTCAGGATGACCAGGTCGGCGGCGCCACGCTCGGGATTGTGGGCGAAGGCCATCAGGTACCCGTCGTCCTCGGCGGTGGGTGATTGCGCGGGAACGAACGCCGCCTCTCCGACCGCCCCGTGCCGTCCGAAATCGTGTACCTCGGTGGTGCCGAGCTCCAGGTCGTGCTTGAGTAGCGCGCTGCTGAACCCGTGGGCGGGGCGTGTGTCCTGCGGGCCGGTCGGCATGGTGTAGAGCTCTGTCGCCACCGAGTAGCCGTAGCGGTAGGGGCGCTGGGCGAAGCGCCCGTTGACACGAGGGAAGTCCTGCGGTCGGTCGTGCAGCCGCAATTGCCGCACGATTCCGGCCTTTTCGTCGACCGTCCAGCGTTCGAGCACCGGTCGCGACGCCCCGATGTTGCGCAGGTCCATCTCACGCGGGTGCACCACGACGTCCACGACAATGCCGCGGCCGGTGTCGAAGGCGTTGACGGTGTGCCCGACGCTGCCCGGCGCGAGTTCGTACCACCGCACCGCGCCGCCCTCACGTGGCATCACCCCCAGCCGGGCGGGCCGGTCGTGGTCCCAGGTGAACGGCACGCCGGTGCTCAGGTGCACGGGGCTGAAGACCAGTGGCGAGTCGAACAGCAGCACATGACGGCCGGTCAGGGCGAAGTCGTGCATATACGGGTTGCCGGGCATCGGGATGGTCACGGCGCGCAGTACCGTCCCGTACTGGTCCATGACGATGTGCTGGATGGCCGGGACCCCGTAGAGAAACGCCAGGCAGTGCAGTTCCCCGGTGGCATGGTCGTACTTGGCGTGCGCGTTGGCCGAGTAGCCCTGCCCGGTGGCGCCCAGGCTGCTGGGGCCGACGGTGTCGAGTTCCTCGGTCAGCTCGTAGGGTCTGATGCCGCCCTCGAGCAGGGCCACGGTTCGCCCGCCGAGTCCGACGACGTTGACGTTGGGCGCCATGTCCGTGCGGGGGTCCGCGGGTGTGCCGCGTCGCGGTTCGCCGAGCCGGTCGGCCACGGAGGAGGACCGGACCCATCGGTTGCGGTACCACTCGGCTCTCCCGTCCCTGATCCGCACCCCGTGCACCATGCCTTCCCCGAGCGTCCAGATGTGCGGGGCGGAGAGGTCGTCCAGGCCCAGCGGGTTGGGGCCGTTGCGCAGGTAGCGGCCGGTCAGGTGGGCTGGTATGCGCCCGGTGACGGGCAAGTCGAACGCGGTGGTCTCGGCAGCCACCGGCGCGAAGTTTCCGTTCAGGTAGGGATTCGTCGTCGGCATCTCGGGTGCTCCTCGGTGTGGTGGTGTCAGCGGTGGGCGGCGCGGATCGGCGCGCCGACGCGGTGGAGGTGGGCGACGACCTCGCGGTATGAGGCGATCAGTCCGGTCTCGTGGTACGGGATGCCGAGTCCGGCGCAGTAGTCGCGAACGAGAACTCTCGCGTGGCGCAGATGCGGGGTCGGCATGCTGGGGAAGAGGTGGTGCTCGATCTGGTAGTTGAGGCCGCCGAGCGCGATGTCGGTGAGCAGGCCGCCGCGGATATTGCGTGAGGTGAGTACCTGGCGGCGCAGGAAGTCCGGGTATGGGCGACCGGTGTGGGTGGGCATGCCCTTGTGGTTGGGGGCGAAAATGCAGCCGAGGTAGATGCCGAACAGGGCCTGGTGGACAGCGGCGAAGGCGAGGGCCTGTCCCGGCGGCAGCAGTAGCAGGAGCGCGGCGAGGTAGCCGGCGCCGTGGGCCAGGATCAGCGCGCCTTCGGTCCAGCGGTTGCGGACCGCGCGGTTGCGGACCGCCCGGACTCCGGCCACCCGCAGGTTCAGCCCTTCCAAGGTCAGCAGTGGGAAGAATGCGAAGCTCTGCACGCGGCCGATGAGTCGCGGCAGTCCGCGGCTCTCGCGCGCCTGGCGCCGCGACCACACCAAGACGTCGGGGCTGACGTCCGGGTCCAGCTCCTCGTGGTTGGGGTTGGCGTGGTGGCGGTTGTGCTTGTCCTGCCACCAGCCGTAGCCGAAGCCGATGCCGACTCCGGCGACCAGGCGGCCGACGACCTCTGTCGGCCGCCGGGTGCGAAAGACCTGACGGTGTGCCACATCGTGCATCAGCAGCGCGACCTGGCCGTTGGCCAGGGCCATCAGGGCGGCGACTGGCAGGGTCGTCCACCGGTTGGCGCCGAGCAGGGCGAGGGCGGCCCATGGGGAGACCGACAGGGCCGCGACGAGCGTGAACCGCGCGAGGTAGTAGGCGGGACGGCGGCGCATCAGCCCGGCATCGGCTATCCGGCGGGCGAGGCGGGCGAAGTCGCTTCCATCGGTGGCGATCGGTGGTGCGGTGGTCTGGATGGTGTGTGTCATGCGCGGCTCCAGGAGGGGTTCGGGCGTTGTCGGAGGTGTCGTGCGTCCCGACGACGCCAACATACATACGTTTAAAACAACTGTCACATACAGATGTTTTAAACGTATGTCGGGGGTCCTGGTACGGTCTGGGTGTGGGGACACGAGACGACCTTCTGGCAGCGGCCAAGCAATGCCTGGCCGAGCGCGGCTACGCCCGCACCACGGTGCGCGACATCGTCGCCGCCTCCGGCACCAACCTTGCGGCGATCAACTACCACTTCCGGTCCAAGGACGACCTGTTGAACCTGGCCATGGTCGAGTCGGTGAGCGATGCGATGCAGGAGTTGCTCGCCGCCCAAGCCGACGGCGAGGCGGGCGGCGTGCGGGTCCGTTTGGAAGAGTTCTGGGCCAGGCTGGTCGGCTCGTTCGACACCGACCGCGCGCTGTGGTCGGCCAACATCGAGGCGCTCGCGCAGGCGCTGCACTCGCCCGAGGTGCGCGCCCCGATGGCGGAGGGCCAGCAGCGGGCGCGAAGCGATTTGGCCGAACTGCTCAGCCCGGACAACGACGCAAACGCAGGGACCGTCATCGTCACTTTGCTCAACGGCTTGCTGGTGCAGTGGATGGTCGACCGCGAGCGGGCCCCCACCGGCGCGCAGATCACCGCGGGCGTGCTCGCCCTTGCCGACGCCCTGAAGGCAGACGGAGGCTCCTGACCGGCGCTGTCGCAGGCCTCGTTCCGGTGCGGACCGGGTTCTGCCTCCGCAGGCCATTTCGCCCTGGGCAGGCTCCAGCCATGTCAGCCGCACCTGACGAGTCGGCCCCGGCCTGACCGCGGTGCGAGCGGGGAAGCTGCGGCAGGCCAGTGCCGCTGCCTCACCGTCGATTTGGTCCGCGGCAGCGCTCGACGCACCCTCCACGTTCGGGTGTCATCGAGCCTGCCGCCGCCGGCACTGCTTGGTCGCGCGGTTCTACTTCGGTGCCTCGATGGGCCCGAATTCTTCGAGCAATTTCACGATTTCGTTGTTCCCGAAGCGCTTGGACAAGTTGCGCCACAGCGATTCGGGGCCGGGAAGGTCGACCGGGTCGCCATCGCGCAGACGGCTCATCGCGGCAAGCAGGCTGCGAACGTCATAGGTGGAGTTGAAGACCTCCGGGACGCCGCGCTCGATATCGAGCAGGCGATAGGCCGCCTCCATACCGGTGCGCACCGAGTATTCGGTAGTGAAGATGCAATCGCGGGAGGTTTCGGCGAACTGGCCGATGAAGGCGAAGTTGATCGAGCCCTGCGGTACCACGTCGGGGCGGTCACCGGCCTTGCGCGGCATGAAGAACGAGGTGACGTAGGGCATCATGACCGGAACGCATTTGGCGGCGTGCGCGGCCAGCTCCGGAATCTCGGACTCCGGAACGCCTAGGTGATACAGCCACTCCTTGGTGATCTCCTCGCCGGTGCACTCCTGCATGGTCTTGTTCACGAAGTCGCCCGGCTTGTCGACGAACAGCGAGTAGATCCACACCACGATCTGGTCGGCGGGTTGCTGCTTGAAATGGGGCTGCCGGTTGACCGTCCAGCTCATCAGCCAGCTGGAGTCCTTGACGGTGACGATGCCGCCGGTGACGACCTTGCCGCTGAACGGATCTCGCTTACAGATCTTTTGAATGTATTCGGGAATACGCCGATCCAGCGTGGTCACGGTGGCCGACTCCCATTTGGTTTCGGGAATGTGGCCGCCGAAGACGTCCGGATGCCCGAAGGATGGGTCCTTCTCGGCGATGCGCCGCCACAGATCCCAGGCGGGAGCCGGGCCCTCGTTCAGCTGGGCCGGAGTGTGATGGTCGCCCTCGTCGGAATTCTCCACCAGCGAGCCGATGGTCATGAACAGCAGATCGTCCGGTCCCAGGTCGACACCGCCCTCCTCGCCTTCGAACACCCACTGGATCCGCGTGGCCTGCTTGCGGTCGCCGTTGATATCGAAGTCCACGTCGGTGACGGTGGTCTCCCACTGGAAGGTCACGCCCTGATCCAGCAGCCACCGATACAGCGGCAGCACCAGCGATTCGTATTGGTTGTACTTGGTGAACTTCAGCGCCGAGAAATCCGGTAGGCCGCCGATATGGTGGACGAAGCGGTGTAGATAGAGCTTCATCTCCAACGCGCTGTGCCACTCCTCGAAGGCGAACATCGTGCGCCAGTACATCCAGAAGTTGCTCTCGAAGAAATCCTTCGAGAACACCTCGTCGATGCGCTTGTCCTCCATCTCCTCCCGGGTGGCGAGGAAGATCTTCGTGAAATCTCTGCGTGCCTTCGCGTTCAGCGTGAACAGATCATCGGTCTGCGCACTCTGCCCACGGTCGACGGTGGCGCGCTCCAGCGAGAAGTTCGGGTCGTCCTTGTTGAGCCAGTAGAACTCGTCGAGCACACTGGCCTCGTCGATCTCGATGGACGGGATGCTGCGGAAAAGGTCCCACAGGCACTCGAAGTGGTTCTCCATCTCGCGTCCGCCGCGAATCACGAACCCCTTCTTCGGTTCCCGGATGCCGTCGAGGGCGCCGCCGGGCAGCTTCAGCTGCTCCAGAATGGTGATCTTGTCACCGGGCATCCGACCGTCACGAATCAAGAAGGCCGCGCCGGACAGCGACGCCAAGCCCGCTCCGACGAACCAGGCCGTCTTGTCGTCGACTCCCGCGGGCTTGCGCGGCCGGGCGAAGGCTTCGTAATTGCCACTGCTGTAATACATGAGAGCTCCTGTCCCGAATTCGTCTGTGGTGCTTGCCGGCCGCGCCGGTCAGTACTTGTAGAAGCCCTCGCCGGTGGCGATGCCGAGCTTGCCCTTATCGATGTAGTTCTCCTTCAACCACTGGGCCAGCCGCTGGGAGTCCTCGTCCTCGTTGTTGACGAGGATGTTGTAAGGCGTGGTCAGACCGATGATGTCGAGGATGCGGAACGGCCCGGCCGGTGCGCCGGTGCCGATCTGCCAGGTCTTGTCCACCGCCTCGGGATCGGCATAGCCGCCCGCCGCCAGGCTCATGCCCGCGTTCAGCAGCGGCACCAGCAGCGAGTTCAGGACGTATCCGGCCTTCTCCTTGTGGATCTCGATCGGCACCATGCCGATCGCGGAGGCGAAGTCGACCACGGCCTGGTACACCTTCGGGTCGGTGTCGGTCGTGCCCATGATCTCGGCCGTGTTGAAGTGCCACACCTGATTCGCGAAGTGCAGCGCGAGGAACCGGTCCGGGCGGCCGGTGAAGTCCTTCATGGCGCTGGGCAGCAGGGTGGAGGAATTGGTGGCGAAGATGGTGCGCTCCGGTGCGACCCGGCCGAGCTGCTCGTAGGTCTGCTGCTTGATGCTCAGCACCTCGGGAATCGCCTCGATGACCAGGTCCGCGTCGCGCACCGCCTGCGCGAGATCAGAAGTCGGCGTGATGCCGGCCACCGTCTGCTCAGCCTTGCCGTTCCCGCCACCGGGTACCTGCTCGCGGTAGACCGCCGCGAGCTTGTGGAATCGCTCCTCGGCCACGGCCAGCGCCTTGTCATCGATGTCGTAGGCCGTCACCTCGAAACCGCGAAAGGCGGTCTGGAAGGCGATCTGGGACCCGAGCACCCCGGTACCGAGGACGGCCACCTTGCGAATGTCGATGGTCATTCGTTTTTCCTCTCGACTGTTGCGAAGAAGCCCGCGACGATCTGGGCGACCTGTGCCCGCAGATCAGCGCGGGCATCGTGACCGGGATGCGCCCCGGTCGCGGGCCGGGCCAGCAGCAGATGCACGGCGGCGAACACGCTGCGCCCGGCCAATAACGCCTGTTCGCCTACCTTTTCGGACTCGAGTCCCCCAGCGCGGGCGTCGGCCGCCAATCGCTCGGCGATCATGGTCTCCAGCCGGTCGACCAAGGCCAGCCCCTCGCAGCGGTACCTGTCGGCTGGCGATCCGAACAGCAACTCGCGCTGATAGACGACGGTGTTTCCAGGATGGCGTTCACCGGCCTCCAGCAGCGGCCGGAGCATCGCGATAACCGCCGTCGCGGTATCGGCCTCAGTTCGTGCGGATTCCGCGCCATCGGTGAGGGCGGCCCGGAAGTCCTCGTTGTAGACCATCAGCAGGAGTTCACCTTTGGTAGCCGCGTAGCGGAACAACGTCCCGGCGGCGATCTCGGCGCGATCGGAGATCTGCTGTGTCGTGACACCGTGGAAGCCGTGCTCGGCGAACAGCGCGGCCGCCGCCTCGAAGATGCGGGACTGCTTGTCGTGAACCTTCCGCAGGCGCCGTCCGACCGGCGCGAACTCACTCGACGCGGACATCCGAACACCTCCGACCGGACCAAAACTGAGTGGACTCATTTTGTAGCGTACTCCTGGTAACCGATCCCGCAACTGCGCGGCGGTAGGGCGCCTGACACAAACGTCTGCTACGGCGCGGTGCGATCACGCAGAACACCACTGGCCGCGGCGAGTTTCGCTCCGGCGCACAGGCCCGCGAATGTCGCGTGGACGTTGCGGCCATTCCGTAGGTACCAAGGGGCGGACGCCTTTCGATCAGTGGCGGCCTCGGTGGAGCGATGACTCGGCGGCGAAAAGCACCGGATCGCGGATAGTCCGCTTCGTTGGCTGGTGCTGCGGAACCAGCGTGACCGTCTCTGTCTCAGACAAACTGGCCTCCAGACGTTTATTCGTCACGATTGGTGGCTTCCGCGATCGACGGAGTAGAACGGTCTTCTAACGTCCAAACTGGTGGGAGTTCGCAACGTGAGCGTGCTGGAATTGGTCTACAACATCGTGGTTGTAACGCATTTGCTCGGTATGGCCGCGGTGATCGGCGGGTATGCGGCGGGGCAGCCCAAGGTCAACGAGGTGATGGTGTGGGGTGCGCGGGCGCAGATCATCACCGGCATCGTTCTGGTCGGGATGGCCGAGTCGATCGATTCGCTGGGCAAAGACCTGAATATGACGAAGATCGGCGTCAAGCTGGTGGTTTCGGTGCTGGTCGCGGCGTTCGCCGAAATGGGCCGCGCCGATGCCAAGCGGGGCAAGGACGTGCCGTGGATGACGCACGCGTCCGGCGGTCTCGGGATCGCGAACGTGTTCGTCGCCGTGCTCTGGAGCTGATCGAGCCGGGAGCGCCCGGGGCCCGCTGATCGGCGGGCCCCGGGTCGCGTCACGACTCGAACAGGGTCTGTCCGAGGTAGCCGCCGGGTTCCGGCACGCCGGGCGGGATCACGAACACCGACGACCCGATCGGCGTCGTCCAGACGTTCAGCGCGTCGAAATCGGCCAGCCGCTGCTGCACCGGCAGATACTGGGCGTTCACGTCGCGCTGGTACGCGGCGAACAGCAGACCCGAGTTCGAGGTCTGGCCCGGCGCGGGTGCGTCGTCGTAGTTGTAGCCGCGACGCAGGAATCGCTCGCCGTCGTGGGTGTGGCGGGCGCGGGCGATGTGCGCGGAGGGCGGGATCACCGGAATGCCGTGCGCGTCGACGGCCGCGAAGTCCGGTTCGTCGAATTCCCGGCTGCCGGTGAGCGGCGCGCCGCTACCGAGTTTGCGTCCGACGGTGAGTTCCCTTCCCTCCGGATCGATTTCGTCCCAGGTGTCCAGCGCCATCGCGATGCGTCGCAGCACCAGCGAGGTGCCGCCCGCGAGCCAGGGCTGCGCGGCGCCGTCGTCCCAGATCAGCCGGTCGAAGTCGGGCGCCGCGATATTGACCGTGCCGTCGACCTGGCCCATCAGGTTGCGCGGGGTCCGGCCGGGCGCCGCGTCGCGGAACCCGCGCTGCACCCAGCGCACCGTGAGCAGCGAGGTCACGCTCCGGCACAGCACCCGCACGGCGTGCGCGACCGTGGTGGCCTCTTCGGCGCAGATCTGCAACAGCAGGTCGCCGTCGCTCCAGCCCGGCTCCAGCCGGTCGATGGCGAACGGCGGCAGCGGCCGCAACCAGGCGGGCCTGCGGTGCTCCAGACCCGCGGCGGTGAACACCGCGGGGCCCAAGCCGACCGTCACCGTGAGTCGCGCCGGGCGCGCCGCAAGCTCTGGTTCGGTGTCGGCCAGCGCCGCGGCGCCCTGGGTGAGGCGGGCAGCGTCGCCGGTCCAGATCTTCAGGACGCCCGCGATGTCGTCGCGATCCAGCCCCTGGCGCAGATCGAATCCGACGAACGCCGCGTGCGTCTGCGGTGCGGTCGCGACGCCCGCCTGGTGCGGTCCGTAGAACGGTTCGGTCGCCGGTTCGGTCGCGCCGGTGTCGCGACCGGTGAGTGCGATCGCACCCGCCCCGAGGCCGACGGCGCCCGCCGCGGCGGCGCCCCCACCGAGGAGGCGCCTGCGGGTGAAGCCCCGGGGACCGATCTGCTCAGGCACCGGGCGTGTGGGCCGGGGCGGGCGCGCCCGCGTGATGGTCGCCGTCGGGTACGTAGTTCTCCTGGTTGCCCGGGAAGTCACGCACCTGCGCGGTGAACGTCATGGTCGAACCGTCGTCGAAGGAGAGCGTGACCGGCGTCTCGGAACCGGTGCGCAGTGGACCGTTCAACCCCATGAACATGATGTGATCGGCGCCCGGCGCCAGTGCAAGCGACCCGTGCGCAGGAATGACGAAACCTCCCTTCTTGGGACGCATCGTCTTGGTGCCGCTCGCGTCGGCGACCACCTCGTGCAATTCCACCCTGGCGGAGGCGGGACTGGTCGCGGACACCACGGTCAGCGCCTTGTCGCCCTTGTTGGTCAATTCGCCGAACGCCGCCGACATATCGCTGTCCGCGGCCTTGATCCACTGGTCCTCGATGGTGATCGCGTCGGCGGCGCGGGCCGGGGCCGGGGTGCTGTCGGTGGAGGAACAAGCGACCAGCAGGAGGGGAGCGGCGGCGAGTGCCGCGGTGCCGCGCAGGAGGCGGGAGGGGTGGGTTCGATTGATGGGGAACATGAAGAAGCTCCGTTCGGAATCGGGAGGTGAGAGGGACCGCCATCGGTCTGGGTTCGGCGTCGCTTCGGTGCGCGGCGAATATCGGCCGTCACCTGCGCTTGTCTTGTGGCGCAATGGATTCACCGACCTGCCACGTAGCAGTCCGGTTCGGACGAAAGGCATCCTGTGTCGCTCGGTGCGCCGAGTTCGGAAACGAGCCGCCGGACGGCTCGATTCGCGTACCGGCCTCGCGAGCTGGGCTGGATGCGTCCGTGACGATCGATGCCTCGACGCGGTGAAGCGAGCGCGTGCCCGCGCAGGATCACCACGTCCGGCGGACATGGCGGCAAATCCCCTGTCTGGCAGGCGTGTCGGCGAATTCCGATGCCTGGTACTCGGATGGCGGTATAGGGCCTACAGATAGACCGGTGGCCCTCGGGTCCCGATACCCGAACCGAGAAGCAGTTTTCGCGGAGTCGCGGCCTCGTGCGCGGTGATAAGAACGACCGTCGGCAGCGCAGGCACGGGCAGCGCGCCGAGAACCCGCACTGCACGCCGCGCACTCGACGCCGCTCTGCCCACCGCGGCTTCGGCACCGCGAATCAGCGACGCCCCCACCGGAATCGCCGCGAGGTGGGTGAGGAGCATCAGCGCGGTCGCGTGCGCTCCGTGGTGATGGCCGGGGGACAGTGTGAGCGCGGTGTGACCGACACCCTGTCCGATCGCCAGCAGCCCCATGATTTCGAGGAGCCCGGCCCGCGTCCGGAGGGAGCCGACGAGCACGCCCACCGCCGCGCAGGCGCCGATCAGCAGGGCGACCGACGTCTGTTCGGGCGAGATCACACCACCGCCGAGTGCGTGCGCGGCGATGCTGACTGCCCCCGAGGCGGATCCGACGAAGGCGCCGCGCAGGCGCGTCGCTCCCTTCACCGGTTTACGCACCCGACCATACTACCGCCGGTCGTAGACATCGAGCAGACGCCCCTCGGTCTCGTGAGCGGGCCCGCCGACCCTCGTAGCGGTCGCCGCGACACCGGTGCGGGGGACCGGCAGATCAGGTCGTGAGCCGGTCCGAGACCAGCACCGGTTGCAAGTCCGGCCGTTTCGGCTGAATGCCGGTGCCGGACGACCGTCCACGCACCCGGCGGGCGATCCACGGGAGCATGTGCTGTGTGGTCCAGGTCAATTCGGTCGCGACGGACTCGGCCACCGTGCGGCGCACCGGCGGCAACGGGTCACGCCAGGTCGTATCGGCGCCGGGAAGCGCGAGAATGTCGGCGACCGCGCGGGCGACGAGGTCGTGGCCGAGTGGGCTCAGGTGCAGGCGGTCGGCGGACCAGACCAGCGGGTGAGTGGTGGCGGCGATGGGCTCGAAATCGACCAGGGTGAGCCGGTATCGGCTTGCGAGGCGGCGCATTTCGGCGTTGAGCTCGCGCACCCGCGGGGACAGTGGCCGCACGAAGGGCGCGATGCCGCCGATGTCGGGATAGGTGAAGGTGATCACGCGCGCGCCGATGGAGGTGAGCTCGCCGAACATGGCGTGCAGGTCGGCGAGCAGGGCGGCTCGGTCGAGGCGCGGCCGGATGATGTCGTTCATACCGGCCATCACGGTGACGAGATCGGGTCGCAGCGCCACGGCGGGGCCGAGTTGTTCGGCGCGGATCTGGGCGGCGCGGCGGCCGCGGATGGCGAGGTTGGCGTAGCGCAGGGTGGGCGTGCCGGCGCCGAGCAAGGCGGCGAATCGGTCGGCCCAGCCACGGTGCCCGCCGGCGCCGTCGGGGTCTCCGATGCCCTCGGTCTGGCTGTCGCCGATCGCGACGTAGCGGAGATAGGAGGGGACGGCTCCGGTGTCCACGTTCGGCTCCTGCGGGTAGGCGGCGACGCGCGCACCGGTCACCTCCGGCGCAGCAACATCCTACGAGCGCGGGAGGGTTCGGGCCATTCCAGCGCGGGGCTGTGCGGTGCGGGTGAACAGGCCGCGGCCGTGCACCGCGGGTTCGGCGCCGGACCAGGGCGCCAGGGCGGTGATGAACATGAGTTCGCACCAGGACAGCGGCGGGTTCGCGCCGCGCGCGAGCGCGTCGAGCAGCGACAGTTCCAGGTCGTGCCCTTCCCAGGCGGCGCCGAGCCAGCCCGCGTCGAGCCGCCGCAGGAATTCGTCCGCGTCCCGCGGCGGCGTCGGCGGCGCGTCGACCGCGAGGTGCACGAGGGCGGCGATCGCGTGCCTGTCTTCGGTGGGCAGGGCGGAACGGTCGACCACCAAGCGCTCGAGGGCGTCGCGTAAGGGCAGGGTGTCGTCGACGTCGTCCAGCTCGGCCGGGCGCACGACGTATTCGACGAGCTCGGCGACGGTACTCGGATCCCATTCGAGCCTGCCGTACGTGGTGCACCAGGCGTGGGCCGGATTGTCGGGTTCGACAACGAGGTCGAGATCGAGCGCCCCGGCCGTTGCGGCCTCGGTGAGCCTGCGCGCGTCCACCAGGCGGGAGGGGACGAGCAGGCGCAGCCTCGCGTGCGCTATCCCGGCCGCGGTTCTGGCCTGCGCCGCGAGCCGGATGCCGTGCATGGCCGCGGTCATCGCGGGGACCACGCGTTCGCCGTCGGTGTCGCGTCCGAGCGGCCCATACCAGAGCGGTCGCCCGTAACGGTCGGTCACCGCGAAGGTGCCCGCCACGATGTCTCCGGCGACGGCGAGGGTGATTTCTCTGGCTGGCGCGTCATTCTGGATCGTCATACCGGTCCCCGTTCGATGCGTCCGACAAACTGATCCAAATCGAGAACGGCGGGGGAGTCCATACACTGGCCGGTATCGCAATTGCACTGTCGAGTACCTGCTCCGGTCGGTATGGGAATGACCGGGTCGGATGAATGCCTTTCGCGGCGGAATCGCCGCACGGCGGCGGTAATCATCGATTGTCGTGGACGGCCGAAACACGGTGCGGCACATCCACTTAGAAGTACTCGTGGCTAAACTGTGAGTTACGCAACACAAGCCCGCCCGCCTTGCGAATACCGCACGTTTTGCTTTTAACTATCCGTGCCCAGCAGGCTTGGGGGATTCAGCTCGACGACGGCGTAAAACCGCCGGAGGCGGTCGGCGAGTGGGAGCCGAACCTCGCTGTGGTTCGTATGTCGGGGTTCGTCGAACCATTGTCCTAGGAGCATCGCCTTGCCGATTCAACCTGCCGGTGGAGCCGAAATCAGACAACTACCCTTCCCGACTTTCGGGAGCGTACTGCGTCGTTTACGCGACGAGCGCCGGGTCTCCCGGGAAAAGCTCGCCTTCGAAACCGGAGTGAGCACCAGCTATATCAGTCATCTGGAGAACGGCGTGCGCGCGAATCCCACCCGCTCGGTGGTGGAAGCGCTGGTGCGCTACCTGAGGAACATCCACGCGATCAGCGGCGCGGAACTCCGCTACCTGTTCGATCTCGCCGGACTCAGCACTACCGACTATCCAGGGGTCGACGCGTTGCGCTCCGAGATCTCGGGGGATATGCGGCACCGTCTCGCACTGCACGAACCGACGCTGGCCGCCTATCTCGACACACGCTGGAATGTGCTGGCGTGCAACGATTCTTTCGCCGCCGCCTTTCCCGGTGTCGCCGCCGAGGTCAGTCTGCTGCGCTGGTTGTTCGGCAGCGATATCGCCCGCGGCGTGCTGGTCGAATGGGAGGCCGAGGCCAGGGTTTTCGTGCACTGGTTGCGCGGGCTGTCCGGACAGGAACCGGAGGCCACCTGGCCGGGAGATGTGCTCGCGCAGTTGGCGGAGTACCCGGATTTTCGCAGGCTCTGGCACGAAGGGAATGTCGCCTACGGGCGCGATCGACCGGAAATGCTGATCGCCGATCCCGCCACCGGTCGGGCCGATCGTGTTGCCGTCCAAGTCTTTCGCCTGGATTCGGGAAACTATCCCGGACGTATCCAGTTCTTCGTCGGTACTCGCCTGCCACGGTCTGCCTGAATCGGGGCATCGGCGGTTCGGTCAGAACGGCTCGAATCCGGCTCCGGGTCCGCCCGCGCGATCGATATCGTCGAGAACCTTGCCGATCTGGGTGGCGACCGCCGGATCGTGCAACGCCACATCGGGATTCTGGCAAGCCTGGTCGAACACCGTCATGTCGAACACCGTGACGCCCACGTGGCCGACGTTCATACCGACCAGGCGATCACCGACCGTCACCGGCCCGCCGGAATCGCCCGGCTGCGAACACACCTGGTTGCGGAACCACCACTCGTTCTGATCCCACACCACGCCGCAGCCGTGCCCGGAGGTGCGTCCGTTCTTGCAGACGATCGTGCCCGGCGCGGGCGGTCCGCCGACGTCGTCGATCACGGTCCCGCCCACGCTGCGCAGTGGGACGACGAGTTCGCGATCGAACTCGATGACGGCGTAGTCGTCGACCCGGTCGACCAGCACCACGGTGCCGACCGGCCCCGCCCACGGCGCTTGCTCGGCCTGCACCGGCGCGCCAGGCATGGTGCAGTGTCCGGCTGTCAACCCGACGAGGCGCCCCGCGTTGTCGTATCCGATGGTGGTGAGCGTGCAGGCTGCCCGCGCGCCCAGCACGATGCCCGATCCGCCGCCGAGGACGGCGGGGTCGACCGCGGACGCATGCCCTGGCGATACGAGGGCGATCACCATCGCGGCCACGGCGGTCAGCGCGGCGCGAGCCGCACCGGCTCGCGGCCGTCGCGTCGCGGGCCGGATCTGTTGCGCTGTGGCCGGATTCATGAGCGTCGGGCCGCGGCGGCGGGATGGATGTTGTGATGCAGATGGAAGACGTTGCGCGGGTCGTATTCCAGCTTGACGGCCGCGAGCCGGGTGTAGTTCTGCCTGCCGTA
This sequence comes from Nocardia xishanensis NBRC 101358, assembly GCF_001613365.1. GTDB lineage: Bacteria > Actinomycetota > Actinomycetes > Mycobacteriales > Mycobacteriaceae > Nocardia > Nocardia xishanensis. Next base: position 220,343 of record NZ_BDCF01000002.1, on the reverse strand, counting down.
GCCCGCGATCACCCGATCCATGCCTTCGTCGCCGATGAAGTTCAGGTACACCGCTCCGGTGGCGAAGGGCTGCATCGCGGCGATGGCGTCGCGTGCCCACGAGATGCCCGCCGCGTCGTCGGCGGCGTCCTCCCACAAACCGAACGGATGGACCACCCACGCGGCGCTCCGGTGCGGTTGCGGCCAGTTCTGCGCGCCGGCCGCGACGGCGCCGCCCCACGGCACGAGCAGACTCTGCGAGGCGGTGGGGACGAGCATGGTCATCCCCTGTTCGCCGAACCGCCGCAGCGCCTCGTCCGGCAGGGCCGAAAGATGTGCGGCGGACCAGTAATTGCGCAGGCCGGGTGGATCGTCGAGCGCGCACTGGATATCGCAGTAGGGCATTTCGGTGAGCAACTCGCCGTCCGGTTTCAGCGCCAGCATCGGCGCGAGCACGTCACGCAGTTCGGCCGCGGTGCCCGCGTAGATGCCGATACACACCACCACCCGCTTGCCCTGCAGTGCGGCGGGAACGAACTCCTCGGGTGGTCCGGTCAGGTAGGCGACAGCGCCGCCGAGATCTTCGGAGACGCCGCGCACGACGAGGTCTCGGTAAGCGGCGAGGACGTCCGGTCCTTGCTCGGCCTCCCAGAACAACAGGGCCAGCGAGGTCACCGGCAGTGGGTGCAGCCGGAAGGTCAGGCGGGTGGCCACCCCGAAGTTCCCGCCGCCGCCGTGCAGCGCCCAGAACAGGTCGGGATGCTCGTCCTCGGAGGCGTGGATCTCGATGCCGTCGGCGGTGACGAGGTCGACGGCGAGCAGACTGTCGGAGGCCAACCCGAACTTGCGCTCGAGCCACCCCGAGCCGCCGCCAAGGGTCAGCCCGGCCACGCCGGTGCTCGACACCCGCCCGCCAGTGGTGCCGAGGCCGTGTGGCTGGCAGGCGCGATCGAAGTCCGACCAGGTGGCGCCACCCTCGACGACGGCGGTGCGCGCGTGCGGGTCGACGGTGACCGAGCGCATGCGGCGCAGGTCGACGACCAGTCCGCCCTCGGTGAGGCTCGCACCCGCGACGCTGTGGCCGCCGCCACGCACGGCCACTTCGAGACCCGTGCGGTCGGCGAAGGCGAGTGCGGCGCGGACGTCCTCGGTGCCGGTGCACTGGGCGATCACCGCGGGTCTGCGGTCGACCATCGCGTTGAAGATCGTCCGCGCCGCGTCGTAACCGGCATCGTCGGGCGTCAGCACCGAACCAGCGAACTGCTGCCGCAGGTCCGACACGGCTGGATAGGGAGAGTGCGTCGTCATATCGCCTCCGTGTCACCGCCGTCGGCATCGTGTCGGCAAACTGTCGTTCGGGTCAGTCACGCTACGCGCGCGGCCGCGGGGGTTGGCCGGGTTGCCGAGAGCGATGCCGAGATGCAATCCGTCGATGGAGAGGGTTTTCGGGGCGTCGGGCGCGTCGGTTCGCACGGGCGTTACGCGGGATCGGGCCGGTGGCACGGCTGCCTGACGAGCCGGTTAGATGGCCGGGTCGCAACAGGTTTGGCGTTCCGTGCAACATCGCTCGCGCGTCCGGTGTCTGTCGGCAACGGGTGTATCGAAGCCGAGATCCGACCTAACGGTTTCGTTGTGGCGCGGCCCCGGTTCGGTCTCGGCGCGGTAACGAGAGTTGGCGTCGGACCGCCCGCGCGCGTCGTAGACGGAGAGTCTGCGCTCGACGGTCATCCGGCCGTACCCGATGACCGGGTCCTGGCCGCACACACGGAATCTCCACAATTGCCGACGCTGCTCTCCACAGCGGGTGGTTAGGGTTCCGGGCATGGAGCTTCGGAATGTCGAGCGTGGCGGCGCGGCCAACGGGCACGCGGCGCGGCGGATCCTGGTGGTGGACGACGAGGTGACCATCGCCGAATCCGTGGCCGCGCGGCTGCGGGCGGAGGGGTACATCGTCGAGCTCGCGCACGACGGGCCGGGCGCGGTGGCCGCGGTCGAGGCGAACGAGCCCGACCTGGTGGTGCTGGACGTGATGCTGCCCGGCTTCGACGGACTCGAGGTGTGCAGGCGCATCCAAGCCGGGCGCGGGGTGCCGGTGCTCATGCTCACCGCACGCACCGACGAGACAGACCAGCTGGTCGGACTCGGCGTCGGCGCGGACGACTACCTGACGAAACCGTTCTCGCTGCGCGTCCTCACGGCGCGGGTGCACGCGCTGCTGCGTCGCGTCGAGCGCGCCGCCGACCGGGACGGCGCCGCGATCGTCGTCGGCGATCTACGCATCGACCTGGAGCAGCATCGCGTCTGGCGCGGCGAGGCCGAAGCCAAGCTGACCCCGCTCGAATTCGAGCTGCTCGTCCGGCTGGCGCGGCGGCCGCGCGCGGTGCTGGCCAGGGAACGTCTGCTCGAGGAAGTGTGGGACTGGGCCGACGCCGCGGGCACTCGCGCGGTCGACAGCCACGTGAAGGCGTTGCGGCGCAAGCTCGGCGCGGATCTGATTCGTACGGTGCACGGCGTCGGATACGCCTTGGAGGCGCGATGAATTCCGGCGCCTCATGGCCGCCCACGCCGGGCGAGGGGCTGGGCGACGCCGCGGACGCGATGCGCGACGACGCCGCTGCGGATCGCCCGGCATCGCCCGTCGTGCTGGAGTCGGCTCGGCGCACCGACGAGACCTCGCGGTCGGAAGTTCTCGCGCGCCGCTGCCGAGCGTTCGCCGATGTCGTGGCGGAGGTGTTGCCGCGGCCGCTGGATCCGATACGGTCGATCAAGCTGAAGCTGGCCATCCTGATGGTGGTGTCCGGCGGTCTCGCGTTCGCGTTCTTCCGGTTCCAGATCGGCTGGCTGCCGCCGCGGACCACCCTGACCGCGGTCCTCATCGCGCTGGTGACTTCGCAGATTCTCGCGCACGGCATCACGAGGCCGCTGCGCGAGATGACCGCGGCCGCGCAGCGCATGGCACAGGGCGATTACACCCGCCGGGTGCGCGCGAGTTCCCGTGACGAAGTGGGTCAGCTGGCCGAGGCGTTCAATCGGATGGCCGCCGACCTGGCCGCCGTCGACCAGCAGCGCCGCGACCTCATCGCCAACGTCTCGCATGAGCTGCGCACCCCGATCACGGCCTTGCGCGCGGTGCTGGAGAACCTGGTCGACGGTGTGTCCGAACCCGATCCCGGCACCCTGCGCACCGCGCTCGTCCAGACCGAACGGCTCGGGCTGCTGGTCTCCGAACTGCTGGACCTGTCCAGCATCGAGGCGGGTGCGCGGTCGCTGGACCGCGAGGATCTGCCGGTCGCGCCGCTGCTGGCCGAAGTGGTCGCCGAGGCCGAGGTGATGGCGGCGGCGCTGGGCCGCGGCGTGCGATTCAGCGCGGATGTGCGGCCCGGCGGCGCGCGCGTCATCGCGGATCGTGCACGTCTGCACCAAGTGCTGATCAACCTGCTCGACAACGCCGCGCGGCACGGCCCTGCGGGCGGCGAGGTACGGATCACCGCTCACGCGCAGCACGGCGAACTCGTCATCGACGTCCAAGACGAGGGCCCTGGCATCCCGGTCGCCGAACGCGCCGCGGTCTTCGACCGCTTCACCCGCGGCGGGCGAAGCAACGGCGGCGGCACCGGGCTCGGTCTCGCCATCTCCCGCTGGCTGGTGGACCTGCACGGCGGCACCATCGCCGTGGCCGACCCCGGCTCCCGCATCCGCGTGGTCCTGCCCGCCCCCTGACGGGGCTGGACCGACCGGCAAATCCATCCACCGCAACCCCTGGACCGCCACGAGGTCCCGGGTCGATCAAGTACACACGAAATACGGAGGGGCATGAGTAAAGAACCGACCGGACGGAACGATTCGACTGATTCGTCATCGAAGGAAGGCGCTACGACGCGTTCGGCTGCACCCGGTCCTGCCGAATCCGCAGGCACGGAAACCGGCGCGCCGAAATCCCAGACCACGGTGAGTGAGGCGGCGGCCTCCGCAGCGGCCGTGGCACCGAAGAGCGGGACATCCGTACAGGCCGGAGCACTCGAGGGAAAGGCGCCCGAACCGGCCGCGACGTCCGAGACCGCGACGCCCGACAGCATTTCCGCCGACGCCGAGACAGCGGCTCCTCGAGGCACGCAGTCCGAGGGGGAGGTCGCATCGATCGCCGAACTCCGCAAAACAGTAGACCCCGCTACGAAAGACCCTGCTACCTCATCGACTTCGCACGACAGCACTCCCCGGCCGATGACGCCTGTCACAGTGCGCTTCGGCCCACCCCCGATACCCCGATGGCGCAAGGTCAACTATCCGCGCGCCGTACTACCCGCCGCGGCCGTCGCGGGCGTCGCCGCGGCGGTGACGATTCCGTGGGATCGCCCCGGTATCGGCTGGGTCCTCACCGGTGTGATCGCAGCGGGCGCGGTGTTCGAGGTCGATCGCCGTGCGCGCCGGGATGCCGAGCAGAAGACGCCTGACCGATCGATACTCGCTCTGCTGCGTCGCAATCCGGCCCGGCTGTGGTGGACCGCGCTCGCCTTGGCGCTGCTGGCGGTGGGAGCTGTGCGCGCCGCGGGATGGTTGTTCGTGCTGTGTGTGCTCGCGGCCGCCATCGCCGGTTCGCTGGCGGTGGTGCCGCGCCGGTCGGCGCACGGCCTCTGGTACGACGCGATCGCGGTGCCGCTGGAGACGGTGAACGCGGCGCTGTGGGTATACGACGGCGCGCGTCGCCTGCCCGACGCCCGGACGGCGCGGACCTGGCGGGCCGGGCTGTCGGTGGGCGCGACCATCGCGCTGCTCGCGGTGTTCACGCCCCTGCTCGGCAGCGCCGACGCGACGTTCGGCTCGATGCTGAACCGCTTGGTCCCCACGGTGGAAGTGGAGTCGCTGGTGCGGTGGACGCTGGTGTCCGGCACGGTGGCGCTGGGCTGTATGGCCGCGATGTTCCTGCTTGCCGGGCCGCCGATGTCAGCGAATCCAGATGCGCGCGACGCGGTTTCACACCGCACGTGGAGCCGGTGGGAGTGGGTGCTGCCGGTGGGCGCGCTGACGGTGCTGTTCGCGGCATTCGTCGCCGCCCAGTTCGCGGCGCTGTTCGGCGGTGACGATTACGTGCAGGAGACCGCGGGCCTCACCTACGCCGAGTACGCGCGCAGCGGATTCTGGCAGCTGTCCATCGTCACCATGCTTGCGCTGGCGGTGATCCTCGCGGTGCTGCGATGGGCGGCCCAGGATTCGGCGCGGGACCGGACGTGGTTGCGCGCGCTGCTCGGCGCGGTGAGCACGCTGTCGCTGGTGCTCGTCGCGTCCGCTCTCGGCCGCATGTGGACATATCAGCAGGCGTACGGGTTCACGGTGCTGCGCCTGCTGGTGGAGATCTGCGAGCTGTGGCTCGGGCTGATCTACGTGCTGGTGCTTGCGGCCGTGGCGCGGTTGCGGTGCGCGTGGCTGCCGCGCGCCGCGATCGGCACGGCCTTCGCGACGCTGCTGGCGCTGGCGATCCTGAACCCGGAACGCTTGGTCGCCGAACGCAATATCGACCGCTGGGTGGACGGAAAGCGGCTCGACACGGAGTACCTGAGCAGACTCTCGCCCGATGTCGTACCCGCGCTGGACCGGCTTCCCGAACCGATGCGCCGCCAGGTACTCGGACCGATCCGGGACGACCTGCCCGAGGACACCTGGCAGAGCTGGAATCTGTCCCGCGCCGCCGCGCGCTGAATTCAGCGCCGGTGCGTGCCGATCGCGAGTCGTACCGCGTCGGCGGGATCGGCCGCGGTGAGCGTGGCCCGCAAGGGTTCGCCCGCCGCATCCAGGATCTGCCAGCCCCCGAGCGACACGACCGGGATGTCGCCGCGGTGGCGGGCCAGCGCCAGTTCGGACAGGGTGCCCCACGAGCCGCCGATGACGATCACCGCGTCGGCCGAGCGCACCAGGATCGCGTTGCGCGCCTCGCCCATGTTGGTGAACAGCACGGCGGACAGACCGGGGCAGGCCGCGCCGCGGTCGAGGTCGGGGCGCACTCCGATGACCAGTCCGCCCGCCCTCGACGCGCCGTCGGCGACCGCGGCCATCACTCCCTCGCCGCCGCCGCACAGCACGGTCGCCCCCGCGGCGGCGAGCAGTCTGCCGACTTCGGTGGCGTTCGCGGCGTCGGCGCGGGTGCATGCGGTGGGCCCGCAGACGGCGACCTGCTTGGCGTGGGTGCGGCGAATGGTCAGCGCTGCCATACCGACAGTGTGCCGGGTCGGCTGGGCAGGCTGCGCGATATTGCGTTCGATGCACGCGCCGCGCCTATCGCGAGGACGCGTCGGCCAGCCGGGCGCGCAAGGCGAGCGCGTCGCGCGGCGCCATCACCTTCGCGTCGTTGTCGAAGTAGGCATAGACGTCCCCGGCGCGCGACCACGCGCGGATCTTCTCGGCCCACATGTCCAGTCCGGCGTCGGTGTATCCGCTGACGTAGAGCTCGTCGTGCCCGTGCAGCCGGACGTACACGAAATCGGCGGTGACGTCCTCCAGCAGTGGATACTTGCCCGCCGCGTCCGCGACGACGAGTCCGATTCCGTATTCGCGCAACAATTCCGGGAACTCCGGCGTGACGAACGTGGGGTGCCGGATCTCGAGCGCGTGGCGCAGCGGGCGGTCCGCGTCTGCGGTGGTGTGGGCAGGGTCGACGCGGTGATCGTGACGGCTCGCGATCTCGGCGGCGTGCGCGGTGCTGCGCGGCAGGTGGGCGAAGAACTCCGCGAGCAGCTCCGGGTCGAACCGCATGGTCGGCGGCAGCTGCCACAGAATCGGGCCGAGCTTGGGGCCGAGCGCGAGCACGCCGGAGGCGAGGAAGTTCGCCAGCAGCGTGTCACCGTCGCGCAGCCGCTTCATGTGGGTGATGAAGCGACCGCCCTTCACGGCGAACACGAAATCGTCGGGCGTTTGAGCGGCCCAGCGCAGGTAGCTCGAGGGTCGCTGTAGCGAGTAGAACGATCCGTTGATCTCGACGCTGTTCAGTCGCTCGGCGAGGTAGGGGAGTTCGAGCCGCTGGGTCAGGCCTTGCGGATAGAACACACCGCGCCACGGTCGATACACCCACCCCGAGGTGCCGATCCGGATGTCGCCCATGGCATCCATGGTGGCACCGTCAGCACGCGCACGGCGAATGTGCCGGGGGCGGCCGCGAGACGGAAATCGGTACGCGGCAGGATCTCCGAGGGTTCGGCCGCCTGTCGTTCGGGTACGTCATGGTCGGATCATTCGCTTTTCAACAGAGTTCAATCGGAGGAATCACATGTCGAAGGTCGATGCCGTGCGGCTGTCGAGCGTACTGGGCATCGATGTGGCGCAGGCGATGCTGCGGCTGCGCAACGAACGCTATCCCGCGGAGACCGAGCACGACACCTGCCTGCGCCTCATCGCCGAGGACGCGCAGCGCAGGCGTTACGGCGCCTGAGGCGCTTCGTCCGGGCCGAAATGCAGGGTCGGCTCGGACACAACGCCGCGGGGTTCACTCACATTCCGGCCCGCACTCGCCGCCGATGCCAGGATCGCCGTGCGCGCAGGACCGCACCGAGAACCTGATCAATGCCTCGCTCAGCGCGCTGACGTCACCCAGGGTGCCGTCAGCGATGCCGCGGGCGATCTCGGCTTCCAGCTCGATGACTCGCACCAGCACGGTCAGCAGCGCGGCGTGAGCGGGTCGCCGTCGTTCGGCGTCACCGGCCAGTTCCTCGGCGATGGTCTGAGCCCGGTGCAGATCGCGCACCGCGCTCCGGGCCTCGCGGCGGCGGACCGAGAGCCGTGCCTGATTTCGCAACTGGTCGATGTCGTCGAGGCGAGGTCCGAGGTGCTGGAATTCGGGTGGCGTCACGGTGTCCTCACTGAGCGCGTCGATGCAACGAGGGGCTCGGTCGGAAATGATCTAGTTCGCGCGGAATGCAGTGCATATCGCCTCCGCTTCTGCCGCTGTGACATCCGGCGTGGAGTGCGGGCCAGTGGGTAGGTTCCGAAGACGGACGCACATCGACGATGCAGGGAGGCGGGGCGATGACGAGCGCACAACTGCTCACCGACGGGTACGAGCGGGTCAAGGAGGTGGTGCACGAGGCCGTCGACGGGCTCGGCGAGGACGCGCTGACCTTCCGGATCGATCCGGGCGCCAACACGATCGCCTGGTTGATCTGGCATCTGACCCGCGTCCAGGACGATCACCTCGCCGACGTGGCGGGCACCGAGCAGGTGTGGACCGCCAAGGACTGGTACGGCCGTTTCGGCCTGCCGCTGGACGAATCGGCGACCGGTTACGGCGACGGCCCCGGCGACGTCGCCGTGATCCGCGCTCCCGCGGAACTGCTGACCGGCTACTACGACGCCGTCCACGATCAGACCCTGGCGTTCGTGCGCGAGCTGTCCGACAAGGATCTGGCGAAGGTGGTCGACGTTCGCTGGGACCCGCCGGTCACGCTCGGCGTGCGCCTGGTCAGCGTGATCTCCGACGACCTGCAGCACGCCGGCCAGGCGGCGTTTCTGCGCGGGGTGTTCGACCGGACGCGGTGAGATCGCGTCATGGCCGCGTGAATCTGCCGAGTCCATCGGCGTCGAAGTACTCCAGGGTGAGGGTGTTTCCGGCGAAAGTGGCCCGCGAGACCGAGCCGCTGGTGGCGTTCTCGCCGCTCGGGGTGAACACGAAGGTGTCGCCGTCCCAGTGGCGCAGCGGGAAACGCATGCCCTTCGGCCCGAGGCTGAGGGTGAGCGAACCGCCCTCGGCGGTGACCGTGGCCGGACCGTAGTAGGGGTTGGCGTAGCCGCCCGCGTAAGACGACAGCGGCTGGGCGGGCGCGGGGTCGGCGGGTGGTGTCTTGCCCGCCAGACTGCCGCTGGGCGCACTGAGCGGGGCGAACGCCTCGCGATACAACGCGCGCCAGTCCTCGCGGACGGTGCCGAACTGGACGAGGTCGGCGAATTCGGCGTTGAGTGTTTCCGGCACCCCGATCGGCGCGGCGTTGGTGAGCGTCACGATGCCGACCTTCGCCGAGGGAATGAGGGTGAACGCGGTGGCGGCGCCGAGATCGAAGGCACCCGAATGTCCGAGCACCACCCGTCCCGCCGGGGAGACCCCGACATTGAAGCCGTATCCGTAGAAACCGGCGCGCGAATCGAAGGTCTTCGGCGGCGCCGACACCGCTTGCGGCGACACAGCCGGTTGCAGCGCGTCGGGCGCCAGGAACGGCCGCCCGTCCACTGCTCCGTCGGCGAGCACCATGGTCATCCATTCGGTGAGATCGTCCACCGACGAACTCACCCCGCCCGCGGGGGATTGGGCGTCGGGCTGACGGGGCGGGTCGGCGACCCGATACGTGCCGTCGACGAGCACATGGCCGTCGGCGCGATCGGCGCGGGCCCGGAAGTCGCTGTACCGCGAGCTGGTCGAGCGCATGCCGAGTGGCTGGTAGATCTCCTTGTCCGACAACGACTCCCAGTCGGTGCCCGCCGCATCGGCCACCGCGACGGCGGCGGCGGTCAGGCCGAAGTTGGTGTACGCGTAGGAGTCTCGGAACGGATCCAGCGGCAGTTGCCGCAGGCGCTCCAGCACTCGAGCGCGGTCGTAGCCGAGGTCTTCGAGCAGGTCACCGGCGTGATCGGGGAGGCCGGAGCGGTGCGCGAAAAGGTCGCCGACGGTCACCTTCTCGGTGACGTACGGGTCGTTCAGCGCGAACGTGGGCATGAGCTCGCGCACCGGTGTATCCCATTGGACCGCGCCCGTCGCGACCTGTTTGGCGACGACGGTCGCGGCGAGCGATTTGGACACCGATGCCAGCTGGAACACCGTCTCCGGGCCGACCTTGGCGTCCGAGCCCACGGTTCGCACGCCGAATCCCTTGCGGTACACGACTTTTCCGTCGTGTACCACGGCGACCGCGAGTCCTGGGATGTGCGAGGACCGCATCAGGCTGTCGGCTAGCCCGTCGAGGCGCTGCACCGCCTGATCGATCTGTCCGTCGGGAATCGTCACCCCGGCGACCTGATTCGGCATCTCGGGCGAGGTGGTGGGGAGCGGTTCGGGTGCCGGGGCGTTGACACAGCCGCCGACGAGCAGTCCCGCGGCCAGCAGCGCCGCGAGACCCGGAATCTTCCGCCGATCTCTCCGCACGGCCACTCCCGGGGGTCGTCTTCGACACAAACCCACCCTAGAGCGTAGAGCAACCGATCTTGTGGTGGAACCCCGCCGAATCCAGGGGTTGTTTGTCCCCGCGGGTTTCGCGGTAGTCCTCATCTCGAACCAAGGACCGTCGGCGGACGCATCCGGCTGCCGACCCGCGGAGAGGAGCTTCGATGAGCCGGCTACCGAAAGGCCGCGGCGACACCGGGCGGCGTACCGCCGCGGCGCGCGGCGTATCCGCAGTGGCGATCGCGGCGACGGTGTGTCTCGCACCGGTCGCGGGCACGGCGACTGCGGCCGACCCGCCGGTGCTCGGCGGCGGCTCGGGCATCGTCGTGGCCAACCAGGCCGAGTGCACGCTCACCACGATCGGCCACGACCGCGCCGGGCGGCTGGTCGGTCTCACCGCCGGGCACTGCGGCGAACCGGGCGCGACGGTGCTGGCGGAATACAACCCCAATTACGGCGTCGTCGGCAGGTTCGCCCACTCCGATCCCGTCTTGGACTACGCGGTCATCGAATTCGACGCCGACCGCGTCACCCCGGCGCGACAGCTCGGCGACATCGCGATCACCGGTCTCGGCGCGCCCGCACAGTTCCCGACGGTGGTGTGCAAGAAGGGCCGCACCACGGGAACCACCTGCGGCGTCGCGTGGGGCGACATCGGCGCTACGTCCGACACTTGGACGCAGCTGTGCGTGCTGGAAGGCGATTCCGGCGCACCGGTGCTGGTCGGCTCCACTCTCGTCGGCATGGTGAACGCTTATCTCGGGGTGGGTTGCTTCGGGCCGGAAGTGGGTACCGACATTCATGCGGTAGTGGCCGATCTGGATGCGCGCGGAGAGGTCGGCGCGGGTTTCCAGCCGATCTGACGTGGTCGGGCCGGTCGGCTCGCGACGAGCACGCCGAGCGTTCGAGGACAGCGATGTGCGAGACGGCCGCTCGCCAGGCGCAGCAGTACATTAAGTGAATCCCCGATCTGGAGGCTGTGAGGCCAGATTGTTATCGACTTATGTGAGAAGCCAACAGATTACGGATTGGTCTCTCTAGTCAAGTGACGGAGTAATAGCAACTAGAGCCGCTGCGATTTGGGGTTGGTCACAACGACTGGATACTCAACCGGGGGCGTTTGCCGAATTCGCGCCACCGAATCGCCTCGGGGGTTGCCGGTCGATACCGTGGGGACCACATCGGGAGGAAGCAGAATCCACATGGGCTCCAACGACGCCGAGGACGACGGCAAACCGGCTCCGGTGCGTGACTTCGGCACGGCGATCCGCATGGGCCTGGATCTCGCCCTGGCGTTGGTGGAGGATGCCGACCCGTCGCTGGACGGCATGCTGCGCACCCTGGAGCGCCACACCACGCTGTGGGCGCTGGACGGCGTGCCGATCGACGACATCCAGCACGCGGTCCACGAGGGCGTGAAATCCGGGCTCGCCCAGCTGCGCGACGAAGCGGGCCCGCTGCTCGACTGTTTGCTCGTCGTCGATCTGCTCGACATCATGACCTCGACCGTGTCGCGGGCGTATCTGACAGCCGATCGCGTCACGCGCGGCACCGCCCGCTAGGTGTGGGACGTCAGGACATTGCTGACGCTGGAGAACTCCTCCTTGACTGCCTTCTCATCTGGGAGCGCTTCGGTGTAGGCGAGGCGGGAGTAGCCGTCGATCGGGGTCTCTGGATGGATGACGCCGCGCACCTTCACCAGGTCTTGCCGGCCTGCTCCCGGATCGTGTGGTTAATCCGGTTGAAGAAATTGGTGATTGCGATGTTCAGGATGATCGCGGACATCTGTTTCTCGTCGAAGTGGGTGGCAGCAGCCTCCCAGATCTCGTCGGTCACTCCCGGCGAGCCGTCCTGGATCCGGGTGGCGGCCTCGGTGAGCGCGAGCGCTGCCCGCTCCTCCTCGGTGAAGAACGGGGTCTCGCGCCAGGTGACCACGTTGTGTAGCCGCTCCTCGGTCTCTCCATGCTTCTTCGCCGACTGGACGCCGGCGAACACACACGGGCTGCAGCCGTTGATCTGGCTGGCCCGCAGATGGACCAGCTCGAGCATGAGCGGGTCGACGCCACCGGCGTGAATCGCCTTTTGGAGATGCTGGATCCCTGTGATCAAGTCGGGATTCGCCACGATGTTCATGCGTGCTTCCATGAGTCCTGCCCTTCGTCGGTTACGTGCGCCCATCCGGGCCGTTCATCTAACGCACCTTGGCCGAGATCGTCCGCGACAGCGCCTCGTCAAGCGCTTGCGCACGGGTCAGGGCCGTCGTCGTCCGACAGCCCTTCCTGCGCAGCACCAGCCAGACCCCAGGGTGGTCGGCATGGTGGCTGTCCCAACCGGGCGTGCTACGCCTCGGCGTCCCGGACGAGCAGCTCCGCGAGCTCTGTCGGGACGGGCGCTACGGCACAGCCGCAGGACGGGGACTCAGGCAAAACGGTTGGCCGTCGGGATCGAGCAGCACCCGCCAGCGCCCGGCTCCGGGTTGAAAGTCCGGTTGACTGGCTCCGATCGCGCACAGGCTCTCGGCCGCCTCGTCGAGGTCGTCCACTTGCAGGTCGAGGTGGAAGCGTTTGGCGCAAGCCTCATCAGGCCACTGCGCGGGCCGGAACCCCTCGACCTTGCCGAAGCCGATCTTGATGCCGTTGCCTTCGACCATCCCGTAACTGTCGTCGCTGTAGGTGACTTCCCAACCGAGCGCGGCCGCATAGAACCGTGCCAGCCTCGCTGGGTCCGCGCTGTCGATGTTCAGCATCGACAGCGCCGCCGTCGACTCACCACGCTCGGAAGTAGAATATGTGTGACTCATGCATATAAACTAGAGCGGTGTCGCCAAAACAGTCAAGCCTCCAGCACGCAGCCAACGCCCTGGGCGCGTTGAGCCTCGTAGTCGCCGACCGGATGAACGCGGCCATCGAAGCGATCGCGGCGCTCGGCCCGTCGGCCCCCGCCGCACTGGCCGCCTTGCACGAGTTTCTCGACGGCGGGTCGGTCACCCAGTTGAGTTCCGTGCTGGCCCTGACTCACTCGGGCACAGTCCGCCTTGTCGATCGCCTCGAAGCCGAGGGCCTCGTCGAGCGGGTCGCAGCACAGGACGGGCGGGCGGTATCCGTCGTCTTGACCCGAACTGGCCATCGCATGGCGGTGCGGATACTTCAAGCACGTGAGACGTCACTGACGAGCGCGTTATCGGCGTTGTCCTCGGACGAGATCGACAACCTCGCAGCAACTCTGGACACGATGCTGACCACAGTCACCCTCGCCAGAGCCGAGGGCCGCGCGGCCGGCACCAACGACCGTCCACAACCTTGGCTATGTCGCCTCTGCGACTTCGCCGCATGCGGCCGAAGCGAAGGCAACTGCCCAGTCAACAACGCGGTCCTCCGACACTGATCGCCGACCGTGCCACTCGGTCCAACTGCGCCGCACTGACCGAGGACGCGACCGGCTCAGCCGTCGACTCACGGGCTCCGCCATGTGGCTGACCGGCTGGACATGGCTCGTCGACAACCTTCTGGCCAACCATGCCTAGGCATGGTGCGGCTACTACCCACAGGGTAGTTCGTTGGACGCCCGCACGGTTCGTAGGATCGGCGGGGTGAGTACTCGGACGGCGGGCGATCTGTTGCGGCACTGGCGCCTCGAGCGTCGACTGAGTCAGCTCGAGCTGGCCGGTCGTGCCGAAACGTCCGCGCGCCACCTCAGTTTCATCGAGACCGGCCGCGCCACACCGAGTCGCGCGATGCTCGCACACCTGTGCGACCACCTCGACATTCCACTGCGGGAACGCAACCGCCTGCTGCTCGCGGCTGGATACGCCCCGGCCTATGCCGAACCGGCCATGGACACCCCCGAGATGGACGCGGTGCGGCAAGCGATGCGGCAGATCCTCGCCGGACACGAGCCCCACCCGGCGCTGGCCATCGACCGGGACTGGAACATGGTCGACGCCAATGCCGGTGTGGCCCTGCTGCTCACCGGCATCGACCCGCGGCTGTTGATCGCGCCGGTGAACGCGCTGCGGCTGAGCCTGCATCCCGGCGGCCTCGCACCGCGCATCGTCAATCTCGCCGAATGGCGCAGGCACCTGTTCGCGCGTTTGTCCCGGCAGATCGAGGTGACCGGCGCACCAGAATTGATCGCGTTGCGCGAGGAACTGCGCGGCTACCCGGGCGGCGAGACCGAGGTCGCACTCCCGGAACCGGATCAGGCCATCGTTCCGCTGCGACTGCGCCACGACGGCGAGGAACTGTCGTTCCTGTCGGTCACCACCGTGTTCGGCACGCCGATGAACGTCACCGTGGCCGAACTGGCCATCGAATCGTTCTTCCCCGCCGACGCCGAGACGCGGAAACGCCTGGGCGCGTTGGCTTCCTGAGCCGATCGGTGCCCGTCAGCCCGTCAGCGCGGCGCGGGCGGCGGCCAGAGTCCGCGCGCGATACCCCGCGCCGAACAACGCGACGTGCACCAGCAGCGGATGCAACTGGTGCAGTGGAAAACGGGACCGCCAGCCCGCCGCCAACGGGCGGGTCCGTTCGTAGGCGGCCAGGATGCGGTCCAGATGCGGTGCGCCGAAGAGCGCCAGCATCGCCAGATCCGTCTCTCGGTGTCCACCGTGCGCCGCCGGATCGATCAGCACCACGCCCGTGTCGGTCCAGCGCAGGTTGCCCGACCACAGATCGCCGTGAATGCGGGCTGGCGGCTCCGGCGGGCCCGCCAACTCGTCGACCCCGTCGATCACCCGCTCCAGCAGCCGCACCCCGTCCGCGCCGAGCACATCGGCGGCTCGCACCACGAACGGGCGTAGCCTGCGCTCGGCGTACCAGCGCGCCCACGGCCCCTCGCTCGGTGTGTTGTCCAACGGCAACTCGGCGATCCACCCGGGCCACGGCGCGCCGAAAGCCTCCGGCGAATCCGCGTGCAGCAGTGCGAGATCGCGGCCGAAACGGTCCGCCGCGGCGGGGGAGGGCGCGGCATCCGGCAACCACGGCAGCACCAGCATGCCGTCACCGGCGGCCAGCACCGGCGGCACCAGCCCGGAGTTACCCGCGCCGAGCCAGCGCAGACCCGCCGCCTCCGCCGCGAACACCCCGGCCCGGTCCGCGGCGGCCTTGACGAATACGGCGCGCCCGTCGGCCAGTTCCGCTCGGTGCAGCGTCCACCCGTGACCCGACCCCAGATCGGTCACCGCGCGAACGGCGACACCCAGCGACTCACCCAGCCGGTCAGCGATGCTCACCGCACCACGGTATGCCGCTCAGGACGCGGTGCGCGCGATGACGTGTTCGGCGAACCGGGACAGATTCGCGATCTTCGTCTCCAGGCTCTCGGTGTCGTGCTCGCGGGTGTACGGGTTGCGGAAGCCCACGATGACATCGGTGACGCCCTTGTCCTCCAGACGCTTCACGCCGTCGACGGTGAAACCGTCCAGCGAGATGACGTGCACCTCGAAATCCTTGCGCGTCCCGTACTCGGCCCGCAGCGTGTCCAGCTTGGCCAGCAGCCGATCGAGCTCGGCGGGATCGCCGCCCGCATGCATCCAGCCGTCGCCGCGCTGGGCCGCGCGCCGCAGGGCCGGGCCGCTGTGCCCGCCGATCAGGATCGGGATCGGCTCGGTGGGCACCGGATTGATCTTGATCGGCGGCAGGTCGTAGAACTCGCCGTGGTACTCGAAATAGCCGCCCGCGGTGAGCCCGCGCACGATGTCGACGCACTCGTCCATCCGCGCGCCGCGCTTCTCGAACGGCACGTCCATGATCTGGAAGTCGTCCGGCCACGGGCTGATCCCGACGCCGAGACCGAACCGGTTCCCGCTCAGCGCCGCCACCGACGCCGCCTGCTTGGCCACAAGCACCGGCGGACGGATCGGCAGCTTCAGCACGAACGGGGTGAACCGCAGCTTCGTCGTCGCGGCCGCCATGGCCGCGGACAGCACGAACGCCTCGATGAACGGCTTGTCCTCGAGGAACTCTCTGCTGCCGTCGGGGGTGTAGGGATAGGTGGCGTCGGAGTCGCGCGGATAGGCGACGCTGTCGGCCACTGCCATCGACGTGTACCCGGCCGCCTCGGCCGCTTGCGCCAAAGGCACGTAGTAGGACGGGTCGGTCATCGTCTCCGCGTACGTGAACCGCATGGGACCAGCCTTCCTGCTCGGTCGTCGCCGGGCAACGGTGTCGTCGGTGAGCGCGGTACGCCCCGCGAACATCTCCCAGCCAATTAATCACTGGTGCTTAACAAGGTCAAGACTCGGGTTCAGTACAGTGGGTGTCCATGCAAGCCGAGGACTCGCGCGCCGCCCTCCTCGCCGCGGGGGAGCGGCTCATCGCCGAACGGGGCGTCGACGTCCCGCTGCGCGACATCGCCGCCGCCGCGGGCCAGCGCAACAACTCCGCCGTCCACTACTACTTCGACTCACGCAACGGACTCATCGAAGCCATTGTCGAGCGCCGCATGAACCGGCTCGAACAGCGCCGCATGGACATGCTCGCCACCCACGAAGCCAACGGCACCGGCGCCGACCCGCACGCCCTCGTCGGCATGCTGGTCGGACCCATGCTCGAACTCGTCGGACAAGACCGCGCCAGCCACTACGGGCGCTTCCTCGAAGTCGTCCGCACCCACCCCGTCATCGCCGACGCCCGCCGCCTCGCGGGCGCCGACCGCGCCGCGGTCCGCATCATCGCCACCCGCCTCGACGCCGCCCTCCCGCACCTGAAGCCCCGTCACCGCCGCAGGCGCATGGAAACCATGACCACCGTGCTCTTCGCACTCGTCGCCGACTACGAACGCGCACTCCAAGACGGCACCCGCACCCCCCACCTCGACGACGACACCGCCGAAATCGCCGACATGCTCGTCGCGATGCTCACCGTGCCCCCACGCGACTCCGCCTGAGATCCGCTCAGCTCGACCCGCGCGCGGAACACGCCGCCACCCGCGCGATCATCGAGCCGCGCCGCCTGGGCCGCGGCACGTCTCGCCGATCGACCGGTTCGCCCGCCGTCGCCGTTGCGCAGTGATCTCGCCAGACTCGCCCGAGAATCCGCGGCCGCATCACGCATCACCCCGCCGACCACCTGAGAAGGAAGACCTCACGGCGGGCAGACCGACCGCCCACAACCCCCGATACCGCTTCATGACCGCCAGCATCACCCACGCCGCACGCGCACGGAAGCGTAGGACTACTCAGCCCCCAACCGCGCGGCGAACTCAACCCTCCCGCGCACGCCGCGTCAATTCCACTGTCGCCGCACGCAATCCATCGACTCCATCGAGCCGCTCCGGATAACCCACCCGGGTCCGCGCCACCCCGCGCGGCGACTCCACCCGCAAATCGAGCCCGTACCGATCCGCCCGCTCACACCGCGCCGCCGTCGCGTCCGGATAACCACCGAGCACCCGCGCCATGGACAGCAACGCGTCCGCGTGATCGTCGTTCAGATGCGCGACCGCCCGCGCCGCCACCGGCGCCACCGGATCCGGCTCCGCCGCCAGATACTCCTCGCCCGTCGCCGAATCCATCCGTCCGTACCCGCCGACCCACCGAACCCGCCGCACCCGCAAGACCCACAGTGAGAAATCGCTGTAATCGACATACATCCGCGCCGCGGGCACCGCAGCCACATGCGCCTCCCGCGCCGCCGCCAACTCCGCGTCCACCGGCCGCTCCACCACTCCCGCCACCGTGATCCGGGAACCCGCCAACGGATCCGCGGGCAGCCCCGGCGCCACGATCGACAGACTGGCCCGCGGCTCCGCCGCCAGATTCCGCCCATGCTCGGCCATCCGCGACACACACAGCACCGGCGCGCCATCCAACAGCCCGTACGTCACGAACGACGCCCACGGCGTCCCGTCCTCACTCGAACTCGCCAGCGTCGCCATATTCGTCGCCGCCGCAACCGTTCTCGCTTCCTCCGCCGCCGACGGCCGCACCGGATTCACCACCGGACCGAGCGGTCCCGGCATCGACGACGCATCACCGGGATCACCATGATCGAGAGTCATGGCCACCAGCGTGCCACGCCGAAACGCCGTCGGCGGCACAACCAAAGCAACCCAACACCCGCGCGCCGCCACCCAATGAGTGAGGATGTGCCACGTGACCCGATACGCATTCGACGCCGCACGCAACGCACTCGTCGCCATCTGGGCGACCGGCCGCGGCGACCAGGCCGAGACGGTGGCCCTGCTGCCGCCGACAACACCCGAGCTCGCAACGGACCTGGCGTCGAATCTGACCACGCTGTCGCGCTTCCACTGGCGCACCTACACCCACCCCGCGGCCGCGGCGGGCGACCCCGAGGTGCCCGACAGCGAGGCCTGGCGCCGCGCCGAAGAACGCCGCAACTTCACCGTGGTCGAAAACGGCCTGCGCAACCCGAACCTGCCCACCGAAGCCGGCCTGCTCGTCTCCTACAGCGGCGTCGTCGAATCCGCCCACCGCGTCGGCCGCTGCCTGCACAGCATCGACACCGCCGAACTCACCGAAACCATCGTCACCGAGATCCACCGCGAACAGGCCGCGATCGAAGCCGCCGAACTCGGCGACCTCTCCGGCCGCGCCCGCCAAGCCGTCGAACTCTCCCGGCCCGACGTCTCACCCGCCCAGGTCCACGCGGCCGACACACTGCTGCGCGCCGACCCACTCGGCGCGCCGGAACTGTTCACCGAACTCGACCCCGCCTCCGCCTCCGTCGCCGCCGCCCACTGGCTGCACGCCGCCGCCGAGATCGCGGGCGAACTCGCCGACCTCCCCATCACCGACGTCATCGCCGAAGCCGACGAGATCGAAGCGATCCCCGTCGCGACCCCCACCCTCGTCCTGGAACGCCTCGACAACGGCGAAACGGCCACCGACATCGTCGTCGACCTCATCGCCGAAGCCGTCGCCGTCTCCGAAGGCCACCTGCCCGCCCCATGGGCCGTCGTCGCCCGCGTCGCCGAACTCGAAGAGCACGCCCGCCGCTACGAAATCGACAACGCCACCCGCGCCGCCATGCTCGCCGAATTCCGCGTCAGCAGGCTCGATCCCGCGCGCCCCGCACTCGACCTGCTGGAAGATCTGCTCGACGGCATCCGCGGCTGCCTGCTGCTCTACGCCGTCCACCACGACGACGACACCGACATCGAAGACCGGTTCGCCGCCGACGTCCGCCGCGCCGCCGACAACCACTCCGAACGGCTCTTCTGAACCGGCCTCACCCCGCCCGGCCCGGACCCAGGGCCGCGGCGGGCGCACCGCCGAGCCAGCCACGCAACGCGGCATACACGGCCTCGTGATTCAACAGCGCGAAATGATGCGCGCCCGGCACGTGCAGACCGTTGTCCTCGGCGAAACCCAGCCGCCTGGCCCGGCTCCGGCCCGCGCCGCTCGGCGTCAACACCAGACCGTCACCGATGAACCGCCCCAGCGGATGACGCGGACTCCGCGTGAACGACGCTGTCACGAAGTAGTGGTCCGCACCCGCCAACAGCGGAATCTCCTGTACCGCACGCCGTTCCAGCGCGTCGGCGTCCATCCCGCGCCAATCCTCGTCCACCAGCGAGCCGTAACGCAGATCCCGGATCCCCGCGCTGCGCCGCCGCAGCATCCGGCCCACCGGGCGAGTCTCCGGTAACCACACCAGCGCCGCCGACAACCGATGCACCACCTGTTCCAGCGGCGCACCCAGGTGAGGCGAACCGAGACACACGATGTGGCGAACCAGCCGCACCCACGCCCGGTTCTGTTCCGCCGCGTCGAAACACGCCGCCCGCGCGATCAACCCACCCATCGAATGCCCGACCAGCGAGATCCGCCGCACCGGCACCGGCCAGTGCTCGACGAGCCGCCCGATCAGATCGGCCAGCTCCCGGGCGTTCTCGGAAATGTGCAGGCCGCTGTTGTAGCGCACCTGGACGCACGCGCAGCCCAGATCCGTCGTCAGACGCTCGGCATAGGTCGCCCGCCCGCCCCACCGCCACGCGTGCTCCGTCTCGACCAGGCCGTGCAGGAACACCACCAGGTGATCGCGCGGCGGCACATGCTCGGAGATCGACTCCGGCGCAACGGGATCGCCGTCCACCCGAATCGTCATCGGACCGGCGAGGACCGGCGTGCTCGCCTCGAGACTGTCGCCGATCAGGCCCTGCAACGCCGCGAGGAAACCCGAACCCCACACCGTGCGAGACGGGGGAGCGCCCGGCAGATCCGCTGCCCGTTCGCCCACCGCCCCCGCGGTCACCGCGGCGCCGCCGACGATCCGGTACACCCCGTCGGTGATCGCGTCGTGCACCACCTTCACCGGCTCCGCGGCGGGGCCGACACCCAAGCGCACCGCGGCGAACACGCGATCCGACACCGCCCGGTGGATCGCCGCGATGCCGTCCACCGCGCCACCGAGTTCGTCGCCCGCCAAGCGGGCCAAGGCGCGAACCTCGGCCCGGCGCTGCGGGATTGTCTCCGACATGCCCTCAGTGTACATATGTGCACTGAGGGATTCAGTGGAAATTGTTCAGCTCGGCACGTGGCTGACGGCGATCGCCGCCTCCGTCAAACTGCCCAGATACAACGTGCCGTCGTGTTCCGCCACCCCGGTGACCATCGAGAAATCCGCGCCCTCGGTCTGTAGATCGTGTACGACCGTCCCGTCGAAATCGACCGCTTGTACCCAGACCGTTCGCGGCGGTTTCGGATGCGCCCAAGCGGGCAGTGACCACACCACGCGGCGCAGCACGCCGGGCAAGGGAAGCAGGCGATCCAGCAGGGGATCGCGCGGAGCGGGCAACGTGATCCAGACCAGCCCGTCGCTGCCGAGCGCCATGTTGTCCGGGAAACCCGGCAGGTTCTCGATCAGCCGGTCGTGTGTACCGGCCCGCGGCCCGGTGAGCCAGTAGCGGGTCACGCGATACGCGCCGGTCTCGGCCACCAGTACGCAGGAGCGATCGGGGGCGAGAACGACGCCGTTGGCGAATTGCAGTCCTTCGATGAGGGTTTCGACCTTGCCCGAAGGATCGCGCCGGAACAGGCGGCCGGTGCCGGAATGCTCCAGCAGGTCGCCCATCCACTGGTCGAGGGGATAGCGGCGCGAGGACGCGGAGAAATAGATAGCGCCGTCGGCATCGCGAACCACATTGCTGGCGAATGCGAGTCGCTCGCCGTCGATCTCGTCGACCAGTACCTCGAGCGCGCCGTCGGGATCCATGCGCAGCAGACCGCGCGCGAAATCGCAGATCAGCAGAGAGCCGTCGGCGTCGGCGTGCAGTCCGAGCGGACGGCCGCCGGTGTTCGCCACTTCGCGCACCGATCCGTCGGTGGGGTCGATGCTCACGATCGCGCCGTTTTCGAGGCCGGCGATCACCTTTCCATCCGGCGTGCGCACGACGTCTTCTGGTGCTGCGGCGGGGAGTTCGATCCTGGTGACCGGCGGCAGTGGGGGAGTGCTGCGCTTCCCGCGCGCTCGCTCGGAGGCGCTCGGCGGTGTCCATCGGTGCGGTTGCATCGTCGATCCTGCGAACATGGCGGCCAGCGTATCCGCGGCGGAGCCGGAGTCGTGGAGAATCGGAGTAAGGAAAACCACATCTCGCTATGTAGATATGCGCATCTAGCGATGTATACCTCTCGGATCGACCCTTTGACGTCCGGCACGCCGGACGAGCAAGGACGGGGAGGGGGCGGTGCGTAACGCCTCACGTGGTGGATTCGACCCGCCGCCCCAGGGCCGAATCCACCGCATCGAGCGTGAACGAAGCGGATTCGCCGCGGGTACGCCCGTCAGGCGACCGGCGGCGGCGTGACAGCGTGCCAGTAGGTGTCCACGAACCGATGCTGGTGGCCAGCACCGGTTTGATCGGCTACAAGCGCGCCGAATGTGTGCACCGCGAGCCGGACCCCGCAACGACCGGTCGCGCACGCCCGGCTCTACCTGGTTGCAACAAGGGGACCGGCCGTTCAAGCCGGACGCCGCGCGGGATGGGTCAACAGCGCGTGGATGGCATGGTCGAGCAGGTTCACCGTGGTCTCGAGCAGCCGTTCGGCGGGGCGCGCGTCGGGCACCAACGGGGGAGCTGAGCGATGCTTTCGGGTTGGACACCTCGACGCTGCACCGGCAGACCACCGGGATGATGAAAGCCGGTCTCATCGAACGCATTCCCGATCCGGAGGGCGGGATGGCAAGTAAATTCCGCATCGCCGACGAGGGGGAGCGCCGCGTGGGGGGCGTACAACATGTCGGCGCTGGAGACCGTCCTGAGGGAGTGGTCGGCCACGGATGTGGCAGCCTTCGCGGGGTTCCTCGAGCGGTTCAACACGGATATCGAACGGATCGAACGGAGACCTTGGCCTCGGCCGTGAAGGTCGGATGAAAGATACCGCTATTCAGATATGCATATCGATGTATATTGCGAAACTCATGTCGGACAGCTTCGCTCGACAACCTCCTGACTAAAGACCGCACAGACGAGGGGAGAGTGGGCCGCTGCGGTGGCCCACCCGTTCCGCTACGGACTGGTGGTGAAAACGTGCCACAGCACGCCGAGCGTGGCGACCGCGAACAGCGGTGTGAGAAGCCAGGTTTCGACCTTGTTCCCGGTTCGTTCGATGATCGGCAGCCGGGTGCGCAGCTCGAGCGGCCAGAAGAGCCGGCAGCCGCGTTCGGTGAGGCAGTCGCCGATGAGGTGGGCGAAGGCGCCGAGGCCGACGCAGAACGGCAGCCAGGCGGGTCGGTCGTTGATCCAGTTGTCCATCGCGAAGGTGCCCGCGGTCGCGAGGACCACGACCGTGCCCCATGAGCGGATGCCGTCGCCCGGCGGGTACAGGTGCAGTGCCCGCACCGCCAAGGCCAGCAGGAAGAAGACGAGTGCGAGAGTGAATCCGCGTCCGATCCAATGCATTCCGGCCCAGGTGCCATAGGCGGCGACGATCACGAACGCGAAGGAGTGGGTGGCCTGCCGGTGTCCGCCGGCGACGGTCGATATGACTTTGCAGAGGAAGTAGGAGAGTGGGCCCAGCACATGCGCGATCGTTCCCTTGGGGTGGTCGGCATCGGGCAGCAGCGCCGCGCCCGCGGTCAGGAAGACGCCGAGGAGGATGTCGACCGGGCCGAGGCGGGCCTCGCTGTTCTGCAATACCGGATAGGTAGACGCCGCGAGAGGCAGCGTCGCCGCCGCCACCGACCAGGCGAGCGCGCCGCTGGTCGCATGTGAATGTCCAAGCACCGCTTGGAGGTTAGTTGAATGGGCGACCACACCACCTAATCGGTGGTCCGGTGACGGCGCTCCGCGAACCGCGGGCGGTGCGCGGAGCGCCGTCGTGATCAGGCCAGGTCGAACCGGTCGAGGTTCATGACCTTGTCCCACGCGGCGACGAAGTCCTTGACGAACTTCTGCTTCGCGTCGTCGGTCGCGTAGACCTCGGCGAGGGCGCGCAGCTGAGAGTTCGAGCCGAACACGAGGTCGGCGCGGCTGCCGGTCCACTTGGTCGCGCCGGTGGCGCGGTCCTTGCCCACATAGGTGCCGTCATCGGCCTGCGACGGCTCCCACGTCGTCCCCATGTCGAGCAGGTTCACGAAGAAGTCGTTGGTCAACGACCCAGGGGTCTCGGTGAATACGCCCAGCGGCGACTGCTTGTAGTTCGCGCCGAGCACGCGCAAGCCGCCGACGAGGACCGTCAGCTCCGGTGCGCTGAGGGTGAGCAGGTTCGCCTTGTCGATCAGCAGGTACTCGGCGGGCAGCTTGCTGGCCTTGCCGAGGTAGTTGCGGAAGCCGTCGGCGTTCGGCTCGAGTGCGGAGAAGGACTCCACATCGGTCCATTCCTGCGTGGCGTCGGCGCGTCCCGGCGTGAACGGCACCTCGATATCGAATCCGGCGTTCTTCGCGGCCTGTTCGACGGCCGCGCAGCCGCCGAGCACGACGAGATCGGCGAACGAGACGCGGGTGTTCCCGGTCTGGGCGGCGTTGAACGATTCCTGGATACCCTCCAGGACGCGCACCACCTGGGCGAGCTCGTCGGGTTCGTTGACTTCCCATCCGCTCTGCGGTTCGAGACGGATGCGTCCGCCGTTGGCGCCGCCGCGCTTGTCGCTGCCGCGGAAGGAGGCGGCCGCGGCCCACGCGGTGGAAACCAGTTGGGCGACAGTGAGACCCGACCCCAGAATCCGGCCCTCGAGTTCGGCGATATCCGCCGATCCGATGAGGTCGTGCGTGACCGGGGGGATGGGGTCCTGCCAGAGCAGCGCCTCCTGCGGGACGAGCGGTCCTAGGTAGCGGACGAGGGGGCCCATGTCGCGGTGGGTCAGCTTGTACCACGCCTTGGCGAACGCTTCGGCGAGCTCTTCGGGGTGGTCGAGCCAGCGGCGGGTGATCTGCCCGTAGATCGGGTCGATGCGCATCGAGAGGTCGGTCGTGAGCATCACCGGGGTGTGCGACTTCGACGGGTCGTGCGCGTCGGGCACGGTGCCTTGGCCCGCGCCGTCCTTGGGCACATACTGCCACGCGCCCGCGGGGCTCTTGGTCTTCTCCCACTCGTAGCCGTAGAGGGTTTCGAGGAAGCTGTTGTCCCACTTGGTCGGAGTGGGGGTCCAGGCGCCCTCGAGACCGCTGGTGATCGCGTCCTTGCCGACGCCGGTGCCGAAGGAGCTTCGCCAGCCGAGGCCCTGTTCTTCGAGCGGTGCGGCCTCGGGCTCGGGGCCGACGTGGTCGGCCGGGCCGGCGCCGTGGGTCTTGCCGAAGGTGTGGCCGCCGACGATCAGCGCGGCCGTCTCCTCGTCGTTCATGGCCATGCGGTGGAAGGTCTCGCGGATATCGGTCGCCGCGGCGAGGGGATCGGGGTTGCCGTTGGGCCCTTCCGGGTTCACGTAGATGAGACCCATCTGCACCGCGGCCAGCGGCGTCTCCAGGTCGCGGGAGCCGGAGTAGCGTTCGTCGCCGAGCCAGGTCTGCTCAGGGCCCCAGTAGACGTCTTCCTCGGGCTCCCACTGGTCGACGCGGCCGCCGCCGAAACCGAAAGTCTCGAACCCCATGTCCTCGAGTGCGACATTGCCCGCGTAGACGAGCAGGTCGGCCCAGGAGAGTTTCTTGCCGTACTTCTTCTTGACCGGCCACAGCAGGCGGCGAGCCTTGTCGAGGCTGGCGTTGTCGGGCCAGCTGTTGAGCGGCGCGAACCGCTGCATGCCGGCGCCCGCGCCGCCGCGGCCGTCGCTGATGCGGTAGGTGCCCGCGGCGTGCCAGGCCATCCGGACGAAGAACGGCCCGTAGTGGCCGTAGTCGGCGGGCCACCAGTCCTGCGAGGTCGTCATGACCTCGACGATGTCGCGCTTGACCGCGGCCAGATCGAGGGTCGCGAATTCCGCGGCGTAGTCGAAGTCCTCGTCCATGGGGTTGGCCACGGCGGGGTTCTTCTGAAGGATTTTGAGGTTGAGCTGGTTGGGCCACCAGTCGCGGTTGCCTCCGCCCTCGGTCGGGTACTTCAGCCGACTGGACGCGACGGGGCAACCACTTCCCGCGGGTTCGGTGTTCGCCTCTGCGATGGGCGGATGTTCTTCGGGCACAGCGATTTCCTTTCGGGGTGACGGTGAATCGGGCTGTGATCAGGGGAGTGTCCGTTGTGCGCACTCGGGGCACAGGCCCCAGTAGATGACCTCGGCTTCGTCGAGGACGAAACCGTTGTCGTCCGCCGCGGTCAGGCACGGCGCCGCACCGACGGAGCAGTCGACGTCGACGATGGCGCCGCAGGATCGGCAGACGAGGTGGTGGTGGTTGTCGCCGACCCGGGTCTCGTAGCGGGCCACGGATCCCATCGGCTGGATGCGCCGGATCAGTCCGGCGGCGGTCAGTGCGCGCAGTACGTCGTAGACGGCTTGATGGGAGACCGCGCCGAGCGTGCGACGCACGCGGGCGAGGATCGAGTCGGTATCGGAGTGAGGATGGTCGTGCACCGCGGCCAGCACCGCGAGTCGCGGCGCGGTCACCCGCAGGTCGGCGCCGCGAAGCATCCGCTGGAAGTCCGAAGTGGTGGACACGTTCTGAAGTATGACCCAGTCAAGTCTTCGCCGTGGGCGGTTTGGGGGAATGCACTCCACCGGCCTTACTTGACATAATGTCGATTATCGGCGCGAGAACGGCATCGCCGGAAAGGGGTTGGTGATCCGTCGTGCCTGATCTGGGTAAAGGTGGCAGTGATCCGGAAGGGTTGGCAGCGCTCTGGATTGGCGGCTCGGATCCGGGCAGGGTTGTCAGTAGCTGTGATCTTGCAGGTCAGTTGGTGGATATTTATGCAGGCATCTTATTGTCACTGTGACGAAAATGAACGCGTGTGGGGGGCAAGCCCAGACGCGTTCGGTGAAGTATTCTCCGGCAGAGAGCGTTTCGTGTATCCGGCGGTGGTCGGGATGCCAGCCACATGGATCAACTTCGATCCCTACACCGACCCCTACGAACAGTGGAAGGTGATCGACGACTTCACTTCCAGCGGAGCGGTTGTCGTCATCGAGTATCGCAGCGATGAAAGCGACAGCCCGCTTTGTGGCCGGCATGGGCTCGCTCACTGGGACCTGTTCTCCGACATAGTGTTCGGGACGGTCCGCTATGCACAAGTGCGTCACGCAGCCGCACGCGAGGGGGTCATGGTCACGGGCACGATCGTCGTGTACGCCTATGGCACACAAGTGGGACAGTGTCACAAGGGCATCTCCCCGCACCCTGAGGAATTGATCGAACGAGCACGCGAGTTGCTGGCGGAATAGGCCGACTGGGAAGAACCTCACCGACGCCCTGTAATGCCGCGAAGCGTCGGTTCGGAATGCGACCTCGATTACCGATCGATCGACTGAGTCGCAGGCAAGTTCCCGCTCGACGGTTGCCAAGTCCGCGGACCGATCCCCGTCCGACGGTTCGTCCTGTCGTCGCAGCCTGAGGCTGTTCGCTCAGGTCGGTAATGTCTGTACGGTGACCGACGCTACCGACCTGATGCGGATGTATCTGGTCGATCCAGACCAGCCTTTCCCACCTGTCGAACTCGCGGATCCGACCGGACTGGTCGCTTTGGGCGGGGATCTGTCGCCAGAGCGGCTGTTGGGCGCCTATTCCGCGGGCATCTTTCCCTGGTACAACCCCGGCGAAACGATCCACTGGTACTGCCCGGATCCGCGGAGCATTCTGGTGCCGACCGACCTGCGGGTGACCAAGTCCTATCGTCGATCTGTCGCCAATGCCGACTACGGGGTGACCATGGATCGCGCCTTCGCCGATGTGATGTCGAATTGCGCCGGACCGCGTGACAAGGAGGCCGGAACCTGGATCGGCTCCGACATGCTGGCGGCCTACTTGCGGCTGCACCACCTCGGTCATGCGCACTCAGTCGAGGTATGGCGCGACGGCGACCTTGTCGGCGGCCTCTACGGCGTCGCATGCGGCCGCTCCTTCGCCGGCGAGTCCATGTTCTCCCGCGCCCGTGACACCTCCAAGGTCGCGCTGTATTGGCTCTGCGCCCAACTGACCGCCTGGGAGTTCGCCCTCATCGACTGCCAGGTCACCTCCAGCCACCTCACCTCCCTCGGCGCCATCGACCTCTCCCGTGCGGACTACCTGCACCTACACCCAGGCCGCCGCCCGCCCCGGCCTCCCGGGCCCCTGGCAGTTCGAAATCCCGGTCCCCAACTCCCCCAACCACATACCGGCGTGAACGATCACCGAAGCGATAGGTCAGCAACGTCGTGAATTGACGGTGTCGGTTCCGGTGCGATCCTGACCTGGTAGTTCCGGGTGAACGCTGACCCACCCTGTGACGAATCACGAGGTGCTCAACGTGGAGGACTGGACGGAAATACGCCGTTTGCAAACCCGCCGACCCTGGTCAGGCTCTGGCGGTTGCGGTCGCGGAGCTGTACGAGGCGGTCGGGGAACTGGATTCGGTGCTGGCACGGGGTGAGGGCCCGGTCCGGCTCGATGAGGGTGGGGATCTGGTGATCTCGCCGTTGACCGCGGAGGATGTGCCCGCCGAGGCGATCGCGTTGAAGGCGGAGCTGACCGAGATGCTGCCGTTCGCGCCGATCGTGTCGCTGCTGATCGAGCTGGACAAACGCACCGGCTACCTGGACTGTTTCACCCACGCCGGCGGTAAGCAGTCTCGGACACCGGAGTTGAAGCGGAATCTGATTGCGGTGCTGCTGGCCGCTTCCACTAATCTCGGGCTGACCCGGATGGCCGAGGCGTGTGGGATCTCCTACGACATCCTGTCCTGGACCGAGGAGTGGTACGTCCGGGAGGAAACCCTGCGGGCGGCGAACCTGGCGATCATCGACTACCACCAGCGGCTGCCGCTGACCTCGGCGTTCGGTGGCGGTACCTTGTCGTCCTCGGACGGGCAGCGGTTCCCGACCCGCGGCAAGTCGATCACCGCCCGCGCCCTGAGTCGGTATTTCGCCGAGGAAGGGCTGTCGACTTACACCCACGTCAGCGATCAGCACGCCACCTATGGCACGAAGGTCATCGTCGCGACCAAACGCGAAGCCCACTACGTGCTCGATGAAATCCTCGGCAACGCAACGGATCTGCCGATCACCGAGCATGCGACCGATACGCACGGGGTCACCCTGGTCAACTTCGGGTTGTTCGACCTGCTCGGGATGCAGCTCTCACCGCGCATCCGGGACCTGGGCCGGATCACCCTGTACCGGCCGGTCCCGCGCGCCGAGGCTGAGGCCCGGTTCCCGCACGCGGGCCCGTTGATGACCCGCAAGTTGAACCTGGACCTGATCGCTGAGCATTACGACGATCTGCTGCGGCTGGCCGGATCGCTGAAGTTCGGGCACGCGACCGCGTCGCTGCTGGTCGGCAAGTTGTCCGCATCCGGGCGGCAGAACGCGCTGGCCGCGGCGCTCAAGGAGTACGGGGCGATGCGGCGCACCATCTACGCCGCTCGGTATCTGTCGGATCCGGCGTATCGCCGCAAGATCGCCCGCCAGCTGAACAAGGGCGAATCCCTGCGCGCGTTGCGCCGGGACCTGTTCGACGCCCACAAGGGCATGATCCGGGCGCGGCAGCTGGAAGCGCAAACAGGACAGGCATGGTGTCTGACCCTCGCCACGAACGCCGTGATCGCGTGGACCACAGAGTATTACGGGCTCGCGATCGAGCAGATGCGCCGGGCCGGGCGCATCTGCTCGATGACGATGTGCTCGCCCATATCAGCCCGGCGCACAGTGAGAACATCAACTTCTTCGGCGCGATCGAGGTCGATATCGAGGGCGAACTCGCCGCGCTCGGGCCGACTGGATATCGGCCCTTGCGCGTGCGCGACACCCTGTTCTGACTGGGGCCCCACGGGTGGGGTCAGCGGTGGGCGGGCAGTAGTTCGGCGATGAGCTCTTCGACGAGTGTGCGGATCTGGTCGCGGATCGGGCGCACCGCGTCGACGCCTTTGCCGGCGGGGTCGTCGAGTTTCCAGTCCCGGTATTCCACGCCGGGGAAGTTGGGGCAGTTGTCTCCGCAGCCCATGGTGATCACCACATCGGAGGTCGCGACGGTGTCGGGGGTGAGGATTTTCGGGGTCTGGGCGATGATGTCGATGCCGGCCTCGGCCATCGCTTCGACGGCGGCGGGGTTGATCGTGCTGGTCACCGCTGATGCCGAGTCCGGCAGGTCAGGAGGCGCTCGGCACGGCGGTGATGGTGCCGTGGACCTCGCAGGCGGCCGCGAGGGTGTTGTAGACGGTGCCGTGGGTGGTCAGGTTGCGGTGCAGCAGGTCCAGGCGCCGCTGGGGTTCGTCGGTGACCAGCCGCATTTCCCAGGCGAACTCGGTGAACTTCGGCGGGGCGTCCTGGCGTCGGGCGCTCACCTGCACCTCGGCGTGTTCGTAACCGAACGACAGCAGGTCCTGGGCGCGGGCCAGGTTCTTCAACAGGCACGCCGCCAGCGCCGCCGCCAGCAGGTGCGCCGGACCCGGCAGCCCCGACGGCGCGGTCCCCCAGCTGGCGTCCAGGGCGATCGTCTCGCTGCCGGCATGCGCCACGGCCGGGCCGGCCCCGGCGCCCGAGCAGGCGGTGACGGTGTAGGTGGTCGGCGCGGCCGACGCGATGGTGCTGGTCTCGGCGGTTCCCATGCACGCAAGCCTGTCGCGTGGCGGCCGCTGCGGCCAGGGCCCGACGTCACCGGGCACGGGTTGCTTTCGGCCGTGTCGCCCCACTCGGGCTCGCGCGCCCATACGATCGCGGCATCCGACGAGCTACCGCAGGGAAGGGACCTCGCCATGGTGAGCGCAGAGAGATCGCACCCCCGATCCACTCCTGGGCCAGAGGTGTGGGGTTCAGGATCGAGCCGGAGGACATCATCTTCTTCTTAGATGGGCAATGGTCGGCCTGGACCTACGGGACGTTCGGCCCTGCCGCGCCTGGCGGGACTGCGGTCGAATGAAGCAAACAGGTTCGAGTGGACGGCCGGGGTCGGCTGTGTGGAGGTGTCGGACACGGTGGGTGAGATCAAGTTTCTGGCCGGTGTGCCGCGGTTCGTGTTCTTCACCGGCAAGGGTGGAGTGGGCAAGACGTCGATCGCGTGCGCCGCGGCGGTGGCGTTGGTGCGAGAAGGGCGGCGGGTGCTGCTGGTGTCGACCGATCCGGCGTCGAATGTGGGGCAGGTATTCGGTGTCACGGTCGGCAACACGGTGACCGCGATCCCCGATGTGGCAGGGTTGTGGGCGCTCGAGATCGATCCGGAGCAGGCCGTGACCGCCTACCGGGAGCGGATCCTCGCCCCGATGCGCGATGTGGTGCCGGAGGCGGACATCGCGTCGATGACCGAGCAGTTGTCGGGGTCGTGCACGACCGAGGTGGCCTCGTTCAACGAGTTCACCGCCCTGCTCACCGACGAGAACAGCCGCTACGACCACGTGCTGTTCGACACCGCGCCCACCGGACACACCATCCGGCTGTTGCAGTTGCCGGGCAGCTGGAGCGAATTCCTCACCAGCGGCGGCGACGCCAGTTGCCTGGGCCCGCTCTCGGGGCTGGACAAGCAGAAGACCGTCTACGCTGCCGCGGTCACCGCGCTGGCCGACCCGCACCGCACCCGTCTGGTGCTGGTCGCGCGCCCGTCACGCTCGACGCTGGCCGAGATCGCCCGCACACGCACCGAACTGGCCACCGTCGGGCTGGACGACCAGTATGTGGTGATCAACGGCGTGCTGCCCGACACCGTCGATTCCAGCGACCCGCTCGTGGCCGCGACCCGCCGGCGCGAGCGCGCCGCCGTCGAGGCCATGCCCGCCAGCGTCGGGCAGTTGCCGCGGGATCTGGTCGAGCTCAAGGCCACCAACATCGTCGGTGTCGACGCCTTGGAGACCCTGTTCGATCCCACCCCGCCCGGCACCGCCGCGGTCACAGTCCAGCCGATGATGGCGGCGGTGGCCGATGTGCCATTGGCCTGGCTCATCGCCCAGATCGAAGCCGATGGGCCGTGCCTGATCATGTGCATGGGCAAGGGCGGGGTCGGCAAGACCACCGTGGCCGCCGCGGTCGCCGTCGCGCTGGCCGAGCGTGGCCACGACGTGCACCTGTCGACCACCGACCCCGCCGGTGACCTCACCCAAACCATCGCCGGCAGCCTGGAACACCTTCAGGTCTCCCGCATCGACCCCGCCCGGGCGGTGGCCGACTACCGTGCCCGGGTCATGGCCGGCAAAGGCGCCGGCCTCGATGACGCCGGTCGTGCCGCGCTCGCCGAAGACCTGCGCTCCCCGTGCACCGACGAGGTCGCGGTCTTCCAGGCGTTCTCACACGTCATCGCCGAATCCCGGCGCCGATTCGTCGTCGTCGACACCGCACCCACCGGCCACACCCTGCTGCTGCTCGACGCCACCGGCTCCTACCACCGCGACATCGTGCGCCAGATGGCGCCCGGCACCCGGTTCACTACCCCACTGATGCGGCTACAGGACCCCAAGGCCACCAAGGTCTTGCTGGTCACCCTGCCCGAAACCACCCCCGTCCTCGAGGCCGCCGACCTGCAAACCGACCTCGAACGCGCCGGCATCCACCCGTGGGCCTGGATCATCGACAACAGCCTCGCCGCCGCCGCACCCACCGACCCGCTACTGCGCCGCCGCGCCGCCGCCGAACTCGACCAGATCCACCGCGTCACCACCCACACCGGCCGCTACGCGGTCATCCCCGCACTCGCCGAGGAACCCGTCGGCATTCCCGCCCTGACCGCACTCACCCACACCGCCACCGGGCCCCAATCCCCGGACGCCTCGCCCGCCTGACCCGCCACAGGGCCACACCACGCGGAGAACCCCGAAGGACGCGACCGCCCGCCGCGGTCGCGTCCGGCCCGGTTACCTCAGCCGCAGCAGCTGGCGCCGGAGGCGAGTGCCTGCTCCTTCGCGGCCGTTCCGCAGCACGCCTCCTCGGCTGCGGCCTCCTCGGCGGTCCCGCAGCACACGGCCACCGACTCCGCCTCGCCGGAGGCGAGTTCGGGTGCGGTGCCGAAGGTTTCGCTGTCGGCCAGCACCGTGTACACCTCCCACCGCTCGGCATCGGGCGCGCTCACCCACACCTTGTCCTGAGTGGCGAAACAACACGTGGTCGCGATCTGCTCCTCGGTGAACAACCCCGCCTCCGACAGCCGCGCGATCTCGGCGTGCACCTGCTGCGACGACTCGACCTCGACGCCGAGGTGGTTGACGCTGCCGCCGTGACCGGGGTTCTCGATCAGCACCAGCTTCAGCGGGGGCTCGGCGATGGCGAAGTTCGCATACCCCGGCTTGTGCTTGGCCGGCTCGGTGTTGAACAGGGTCGAATAGAAGGTGACGGCCTGGTCGAGGTCGTCGACGTTGAGGGCGAGCTGGACACGGGACATGACACAACCTCCATGCGTGAGACATATATCGAAAAGCTGACGATGCCGAGTGTGCCACCTTTTCGACATATGTCAACAAAGTGGGTAGGGTGGATTTCATGCCCAAGGCGTTGCCCGTGATCGACATGTCCGCCCCAGTCTGCTGCGCGCCGGTGGCGGCCGGACCGGTCGATAATGCCGCAGCGCTGGAGGTGGCGTTGCGGCTCAAGGCGCTGGCCGACCCGGCTCGGGTGCGGTTGATGTCGCTGTTGCTGACCAGCGCCGCCGGGCAGGAGAACACCGGGGACCTTGCTGCGGTAGTCGGGCTGGCCGAGTCCACGGTCAGCCACCACCTCGGGCAGTTGAAGAAGGCAGGCCTGATCGAGTCCGAACGCCGCGGGATGAACACCTATCACCAGGCACGCCGGGACGCATTATCGGCACTGTGCCTTGTATTGGACCCCAACTGCTGCAGCTGAAAGCCACGGCCCGACGTGGGCCCCGCCGTTTTGGGTCCCTCACGGCTCCCGAGTGCCGGTGACCGTCAGCTGTTTCCGGTGGTGGTGATAGTGCCGCCCGGGATACCGGTAGAGATCCGCGAGGCTCATACGGTCGCGGAAATAGGGATCCCAGCGACTCGGGTAGTGCATATCGCGGGCGAAGCCCGCCTCGGTCTCCCGGCGCAACGACCGCTGCAACGACCCGATGACCCGATGGCCCT
The DNA here is from genome assembly GCF_001613365.1 of Nocardia xishanensis NBRC 101358. Lineage (GTDB taxonomy): Bacteria > Actinomycetota > Actinomycetes > Mycobacteriales > Mycobacteriaceae > Nocardia > Nocardia xishanensis. The sequence continues at coordinate 186,711 of NZ_BDCF01000002.1, read as the reverse complement.
CGAATCCCTGTGGGGCTCAGCGGCGGTCAACACCTGGAACGCGCGACGCGCCGCCGTGGGCAAATGGCTGAGCTGGTGCCGCGAACAGGGCTGGGACGCAGCGGCCCTTCCCGCCACGGCGCGCCGGTCGACCCCGCCGGACTCCGACACCCCGGTCCGCTCACGCACGGCGATCGACCGGCTCATCGCCCGCCGCGACCTCCACATCCGGGAGAAGACGCTGTGGCGGATGCTGTACGAAACCTGTGCTCGCGCGGACGAACTGCTCCAGGTCAACATCGAAGACCTGGACCCGGTCGGGCGCTGCTGCCCAGTGAAATCCAAAGGCGCCCACCCGCCGCCGCGGCGCCGCCCACCACGAATACGTCCTGGAGACCGTGCACTGGGACGCCGGCACCGCCTTGCTGCTGCCGAGATTGATCAAGGACCGCAGCGTCGGGCCGCTGTTCGTCACCCACCGCCGCCCCGGGCCCAGCAAGTACCTCGCCGACCGCGACATCTGCCCCGACCCCGGACGCGCGGCTGTCCTACGACCAGGCGCGCGACCTGCTCGACGCCGCCACCGCGACCACCGGGCCCGGAACCGGTTGGGACCTGCACGAACTCAGGCATTCCGGACTCACGCATCTCGGTGAATCCGGGGCCTGCCTGCTCGAACTCATGGCCAAGTCCCGCCACCGCAAACCCGAGAACCTGCGCCGCTACTTCAAACCATCGCCACACGCCATGCGCGACCTCACCAGCCTCCTCGGCCCCGGAGCCGACCGCCGCTGCTGACCAGCAGCTACACGAACTTCGTTGTTTTCTGCGCCATTACTACCGGGACCCCCACCTCGGTCGACAGCACATGCTGGCCACCGCGGCGTCCGAAGAAACCTGGCAGTGGCCTGGTCGGCGCATCGAGTCCGCTGCCGGGTCTAATCGGATCAGGTACGTCGAATGTCGTTGATGCCTGTTCCGGTGAAGGCGGGAGTAATACGGGAAGGGTTCTGGGAGCCTCCAGTTGAACTAGGGAAACACCGAAAGCTTGCGAGTTGGATGGTTGACTCGGCTCAACTTATGCATAAATATGCATAAGTCGTCACTGTGACGTAAGTGGCTTACCGGTCGCGTTGTCACCAGACCGCGGTACTGCCCCATCGGCCCAGCGCAGGCGATGAACGCTGCACCCGAGCCCGGCTACGCCGATCGGCGATTCCGCAGGGCGCGTCGCTCTCGCAGGACGCGGAAGCTGTCGGTGGCGGCCAGCGCCCATGCGACGAGCATCGGTTGAAAGACCAGTCGCACAGCACGTTTGGTGTCGGTGTCGAGTCCGAAGGCGTCGGCGTGGTTGACCAGCTGCGAAATGTTGCCGGGGAAGATCGCGACGAAGAACGCCGCGACCGTGCCGCCGACGAAGGCCCGGCGGGGTTGTTTCCAGGTGGCGAGCAGCGCGCTGCCGAGACCGATCTCGACGACCCCGGACGCGAGGACGACGACATCGGGGTCCAACCGCAGCCAGTCCGGGACCTGCGCCCGGAATTCTTGGCGCTGGAACGTCAGATGACCGGTGCCGGCAGTGGCCAGCAGCGCGCCGAGCGAGGCCTGCCCCAGCGCGCGAAAACTGTTCGGGCCGTTGAATTTCCGTGACATTGACAAACTCCTCTAGGACAGCCCCGCGGACGCCGATATCGTCCTGGGGCGATAGATTTCGTGCGTATTCCGGGGATGCGCCCCTTCCGCGGCCGGGTGGTTTCGGCGAGACGGCGTGCGGTCCAGCGCTGGCGATGTCTCGAAGGCGGACTCCTGGTCCGTGGCGGAGGTATGTGTTGTCGGCCTGTTCATGGCTCCCATCCAGCGAGTATCCGCATCCTCGCGTCCGACGCCGATCGGTCGCGACGGCGATGCGGCTCCCGCAACCATCGTAGGATTTCACCACGATGCCGGATCCGCGCACTGCCGGGTGACGCACTGCCCCGGGTCCAGTGGTTGACCCAGATTCGAGTTCGGTCCACTTCCCCGCATTGCGAGACGTGCTGCCCTCAAAACGTCACAGTGACGCAAGATGCTCCATCGGATCGACGAGCGGATTGCGGCCAGGAGTCGGAGTGCGCTACCCATCCCGGCCGGGCGTGCCGGGGACCTTCGTGTCCGGTTGGCCGACCGGTCGGCGAGGCAGCAGGCCGGTGCCGAACAGGGCGGCGATCGCGAGCAGAGCGGTCACGGCGAATGCCACCTGCAGGGACTCGAGACGGGCGGCGGAGTTGACCGCGAGGATGGCGTCACCCGTCGTGTCGCCGACGCCGGCGGTGTCGAGAGCGCCCGCCAACTGAGTGTTGGACAGGAACGGCACTCCGTCAGCCAGATCCGTGGTGGCCTGCTCCTGCACGGAGGCCGGAATAGCCGGATTGTTCTCGATGCCCTCGATCACGGACGACGTGAGCGTGGCGATCAGGACCGACCCGATCAGTGCGGTGCCGAGGGAGGCACCGAGAGTGCTCGCGGTGTTCTGCAGTCCCCCGACCTCGGCGCTCTCCGAATCGGGCACGGCCGATACCGTGACGGCTCCCAGTTGAGAAGCCAAGGCGCCCAGGCCGAGTCCCATCAACAGCATCGGAATCGACACGACGCCCGCATTGGCGCCCGGGTCCATTCCGGCGGTGAGGATCAGAACGCCGACGATCATCGTGGACAGACCGAGGCGTACGACGCGGCGAGGATTGGCGCGCGGCCAGAACCGCGGGATGCCCGCCGCGGCAAGGACCAGCGCGATCGACAGGGGCAGGATCCGCACCCCGGTCTCGAGCGCGCTGAGTTCGAGCACCACCGACAGAAACAGCGGCACGGAGAAGAACACTCCGGCCTGCACCGCGAACTGCGCGAAGAACATGCTCAAGCCCCCGGCGAGCTGCCGGTTCGCCAGCAGGCCCGGATCGACCAGCGCGTCGCGGCCGCGCTCAACGAGATAGGTCTGCCGCCGCAAGAACAGGTACAACAGCAGTAGGCCACCGATCAACAACCAGAAGACAGGCGACAAACCGAGGAGGTCGGGGCCGCCTTCCTTCGTACGCACCCAGCCCCATTCGCTCGACCGCAGCACCCCGTATACGACCATGCCGAGCCCCATCACGGATAGGACGGAGCCGACGAGATCCAGCCGGACACGTTCGGCGGGAGCGTCCTGGACCCGGCGCAGAACCAGCAGAATCAGCACGACGACGACCACCTCGCCGAAAAAGACGTACCGCCACGATGCGAACGTGGTCACGGCACCGCCGAGAAGCGGCCCTACCGCGACGGCCATCGCTCCCGCCGCCGCCACCAATCCGTAGGCCGCTGACCGGCGTTCGGGAGGGAAATTCCCGGCGACCAGGGCGACGATCGCGGGCATGATCAGGGCGGCGCCGATGCCTTCCAGCAGTGACCAACCCAGCAGGAGGATCGGCAGGTTCGGCGCCAGCCCGGTGGTGAACGAGCCCGCGCCGTAGATCACGAGGCCGAACCCGAAAGCCCGGCGCCGACCGAGGATGCTGCCCACCCGGCCGCCGGTGATCATCAGTGATGCCATCACCAGCGTGTACAGGGTGATGGCGGTTTGGATTCCGGTGATCGTAGTGCCGACGTCCTCGGCGACGGTGGCCATCGACACGTTCATCACGGAGCTGTCGAGAGTCATCAAGAACTGGCCCGACGCCAGCACCACGAGTACGAGGGTGGAGCTGGATCTTTCGGTCGGCACCGATGCCATATGGCGCTCCTTCAGTGGCGATGTGGACGGCGTCGGCGCTGCCGACGACGAGAACCGGCCGCACCGCGCTCGGCGTCATCGTCCCATGTCAGCACGATGAGTCCGTCCGGAAAGGCGTGGGAGTGTCGGGATGACCCGGGAAGTCGGTCTGCGCCCCGTCGTCCGGCGGAGCGCAGCCGAGCGCACGAAGCGGCGACTTTCTCTCTGGCAGGCTGCGGTGACCGCCAGTAAACTAGGGGCAACCTTTTCCCGGCGCTGTGAAAAGGGTCCGCTTCGGTCGAGTTTCGTGGCCGGAGCTGTCAGGTCGGCGCATTCGTGACCGGCCCTGGCGCCGGACGAACTCCTGATCGGATGGTCCGGCAGTCTCGCCGCGTGGCGTTAGTTCGCTTCGCTACGCATCGCAATACAGAATCGGGTCGGGGTTGAATCGAGGCGCGTCACGGGCGTCCTGGGTCGGAATCGCTTGGCAGCAGGACGTAACCAGCCGGACAGCACATCGCTCGCTGACCCACCCATCCGCAGATCGATGGCGACAGCGCAGATGCCTGGACGGCACTGGACGCGGAGCAACCAAGTTACGTCGATCGAGGGTGAGAACATGTCCAACGCAATTATCAAGATCGCAGCCGCAACCGCTATTGCCTTGCCTGTGGGCGCTATCGCAGCTCCAGCGGCTTCGGCCAGCCCGGTGCAGGAGGCCCCGGCGGTGTCGGCGCCGGTCGAGGTGACACCGGCCTTCTGGGGATCTGGCTCCGGCTTCTGGGGATCGGGCTCCGGGCATGGGGGTTGGGGATCGGTCGCACTGTGCCTCCCGCTCGGCAGTGTGGTCTTTTGCATCTGAGCCCATAGGCTGAGAACCCACCGCGAAGGTGGGCCGTACTACGACGCTGTGTGGCAATCCCCGGCGCTTCCGCCGGGGATATCGCCTACGCGCTGGTCGAGATTCGGCTTCGATGCACTCCCCCTTTCTGTGGCAACGCATACCCATAGACTTCACGCTCCCCCGTGAGCCGTGACTCGATGCCGAAGGTCCCTGTTACAGAGTCGGTTCGGCACTGGGTACCGCGTCCAGCCGCGATTACCGTCGGATTCGTCCCCGCAAATGTGGCGGACCGATATCGGTTCGGCGGCTCGCGGAAAGGGATCCGACCATGTCATATCAGGTCACCGTCGATCACTCGGCGCCTCATGTCGTGTTCGAGCTGCGCCGAACGGTCCGCGCCGATCGAGCGGGCGAGGATATCGACAACGGCATGCAGGCGCTGTACGAGCTGGTCGCCGCGACCGGTCTGACGCCTGCCGGTGCGCCTTCGACGACTTATCTAGGGGAGGTCGCCGCCGGCGCGTCGACGGCGGTCGATTTCGCGATGCCGGTTACCTCGGCGGACGCCGTCACCGGTGAGATCTTCGTACGTCGCAAGGAGCACGGCCTTTTCGCCCGTACCACTCATCGCGGCGATTATCGGCATATCGGCCAGGCGTATCGAGCGCTGGAGAACTGGCTGCGTGAATCGGAGTTTCAGCCGGTGGGCCCGCCCACGGAGGTGTATTTGGTCGCGCCGGACGAGGCGGTGAGTCCGAGGGATCTGGTCACCGAGATCCGTATTCCGGTTGCTCCCGCCGCGCTGTTCGTGCGCCTCGAGCTGCCATTCGCCGAGACGGTCGCCGAGGTCCGAAACGCCTTGACCGAGCAGGGCTTCGGTGTGCTCGCCGAAATCGACTTACAGGCTGAGCTCGATGCGACGTCGGAGCGCCACGTCGTTCTCGCCGCCTGCAATCCCGACCTCGCAGGCCGAGCGCTTCGGGTCGACGGCGGTACCGGTCTGCTGATCTGCAACGTCGTCGTACGGACCGACGCCGAGTCGACCGTCGTGGAGGCGGTGGATCCGGATCTGGTTGCGGCGCAAAGGAAGCAGCCGGTCCTGGAGTCGATCGCCGCCCAGGCACGCGCGGGCTTGTCGGCGGCGCTGCGTCACGTGGCCGCACGCTCGATGTCATCGTCTCGCGATCTGAACCGCGCCTAGCAGGCGCTCGCATTCAGGGATGGAGGCGGCGAACTCGACAAGATCGATGAGGGACTTTCGTCCTCGAAGCAGAGGCCCACTGCGTCGTCGGGCCGGGTAGGCGAGCCCGTAGGCTGAGGGCAACGCCGCGACGGAGAGGGCTACGAAGTCATGGTCAAGGTGTTCCTGGTCGACGATCACGAGATCGTGCGCCGTGGAGTCGGCGATCTCATCGACCTCGAGCCGGATCTCGAGGTCGTCGGTGAGGCGGGTACCTGCGCGCAGGCCCTGGCCCGGATTCCCTCTTTGCGACCCGACGTAGCCGTGCTGGACGTGTTGCTGCCCGACGGCAACGGGATCGAGCTGTGCCGTGAACTGCTGTCGGCGGACCTGGATCTGCGTTGCCTGATCCTGACCTCGTTCACCGATGAGCAGGCGATGCTCGACGCGATCCTGGCCGGTGCGAGCGGCTATGTCGTCAAGGACATCAAGAGCCTCGAGCTGATCGATGCGATTCGCGATGTCGGGGCGGGCAAGTCGTTGCTGGACAATCGGGCGGCCGCGGCGTTGATGGCCAAGCTCCGTTCCGAGGCGGAAGCGAAGAGCGGTCCGCTGGCGACGCTGACCGCGCAGGAACGCACGTTGCTCGCGCTGCTCGGCGAGGGGCTGACGAACAGGCAGATCGCGGGCCGGATGTTTCTCGCGGAGAAGACGGTCAAGAACTACGTTTCCCGCTTGCTGGCCAAACTGGGGGTCGAACGGCGCACACAGGCGGCGGTCATCGCGTCCAAACTCGAAGATTTCGACCGATAGGCGCCGGCCGTCCGATCACCGGCGATGCGCTGGTCCACGATCATGAAAGAATGACCACGTGGATGCGCACAACGACGACACGTTGGTCAACAGGCGCACACCGGTGGCGGAGACGCTGTCCCAGCTGCGTTTGAACGAACTGCTCACGCAAGTGCAGGAGCGGATCGCGCAGATCGTCGATGTCCGTGACCGGATGGATCGGCTGATCGAGGCGATGCTGGTCGTCACGGCCGGTCTGGACTTGGACGAGACGCTGCGTTCGATCGTGCACGCCGCCATCGAATTGGTCGACGCGCAATACGGGGCGCTGGGCGTCCGCGAGACCGGTAAGCCCGGCAACGAGCTAGCGGAGTTCGTCTACGAGGGGATCGATGACCGCACCCGGGTGCTCATCGGCGACCTGCCGCGCGGTCACGGTGTGCTCGGGTTGCTCTTTCAACAGCCCAAACCGATCCGTTTGACGAATCTGTCCGAACACTCGTCGTCGGTCGGTTTTCCCGCGCACCATCCGCCGATGCGTACCTTCCTCGGCGTTCCTGTTCAGGTGCGTGACGAAGTTTTCGGTAACCTCTATCTCACCGAGAAGGCCGACGGCCAGGAATTCACCGAGGACGACGAGATCGTCGTGCAGGCGTTGGCCGCCGCGGCCGGCATCGCGATCGCCAACGCCCGCCTCTACGAGCAGTCCCGTACCCGTCAGCAGTGGCTGGAGGCCACCAGGGATGTCGCGACCGAACTGCTCGCCGGCGGCGAACCGAACGAGGTGCTGGAACTGGTCACCGGGCGCGCTCTCGCGCTGACCGGGTCGGCGTGCACTTTCGTCGCGCTGCCCGAGGACCCTGACGTGCCTTCGGAGGAGGTCACTGAGCTGGTCGTGGTCGCGGCGGCGGGCATCGACGCCGACGTGATCACCGGTCGGCGCCTGGCGGTCGAGGGCTCCCAGTTCGGGTCGGCGTATCGCACGGGGCAGACCGTCGCCGTCGAGAAGCTTCCCGACAGCGTGTTCTCTGAGGCCAGGACGCAGTTCGGTCCGGCGCTGACGCTGCCGCTGCGTGCCCGCAACACGGTCATCGGTGTGCTCACCACGCTGCGCCCGGCCGAGGCCCACCCGCTCGACGCCGAGGCGCAGGCGATGATGGCGGCGATCGCCGACCAGGCGGCGTTGGCCTTGCAGCTGTCGGACACTCAGCGGCGGATACGGGAGCTCGATATCGTGTCCGATCGCGATCGGATCGCGCGCGGGCTGCACGATCACGTCATCCAGCGGCTGTTCGCGGTCGGCCTGTCGTTGCAGGCCACCTTGCAGCGGGCACGCTCCCCCGAGGTCAAGTCCCGGCTGATGGAGACCGTCGACGACGTGCAGGCCATCGTGCAGGATATCCGGCATTCGATCTTCGACCTGCAGAGCAACAACATCGCGGACTCCTCGAAGTACCGCAAGCATTTGCACGGCATCATCGTCGAGATGACCGCCGACAGCGGGTTGCGCACCACCGTTCGTCTCGCTGGACCGGTGACCGTGCTGGCTCCGCCGCTGTCCGATGACGTCGAGGCGGTGCTGCGCGAAGCGGTCAGCAATGTCGTTCGCCATGCCGGGGCCACGATGGTCGCGGTGGAATTGCGCGTCGGTGACCACGTGACCATCGAGGTCGCCGACGACGGAATCGGCATTGCCGACGACGTCACTCGCCGCAGCGGGCTGGCCAATCTCGCGGTGCGCGCCGAGCAAGCGGGCGGAACCTTCCAGATCGGCCCACGCCCCGCGGGCGGTACTGTGCTGCGCTGGTCGGTTCCGCTGCCCTGATCGTCGGGTTCACCGTTGCCGCAGTACCACGATCGGGCATTCGACGACGTGCAGCAGTGCGTTGCTGGTGGATCCGAGCAGCATGCCGGAGAAGCCGCCGCGGCCGTGGCTGCCGATCACTACCAGCTGGGCGTCGGCCGACGCTTCGAGCAGCGCGCGAACCGGTCGGTCCGGCACCACGATTCGGCGCACGGTCACATCGGGGTATTCCTCGCCGAAGCCGGCCAGCCGCTCGGCCAGCGCAGCGCGCTCGGTCTCCCGGATCGAATCCCATTCCGGCGCGGGCAGATCGATGCTGCTGGTGTCGCGCCACGCGTGCAGGGCCACCAGTTCGACTTTGCGGCGGGCGGCTTGGTCGAAGGCGTACCGCACGGCGGGCACGCTGTTCTCGCTGCCGTCGACGCCGACGAGGACCGGCTTGGTCAGTGACACCGCGTCGGTCGCGGAACGGTCGTGGACGACCGCCACCGGGCAGTGCGCGTGCCTGGCTACCGCGGTGCTGACCGAGCCGAGCACGCCGCGCTGGAATGCGCCGAGTCCGCGGCTGCCGACGACCAGGGTGCGCACGGTTTTGGATCGTTCGATGAGGGTGGGGATCGGCAGGTCGAAGGTGACCTCGGTGGTGAGCTCCAGTTCCACGCCCTGCACCGCCTCTCGTGCGATGCGCGCGGCTTCGGTCGCGATCCGCTCGCCGTCGGTGCGCAACCACGTCATCTCCGCCTCTGGCAGGCTCATCGCCGGTCCGATTCCGCCGATCAGCGCCACCGAGGTGAGCACGTGGAGCCTGGTCCCGTGTGTGACCGCGTCGACCGCGGCCCACGCGGCGGCCTGGTACGAACTCGCCGAGCCGTCGACCGCGACGAGGACCGGCCGGTCGGCGGGGAAGGTGTCTTCGGTCATGTCGGATCCTTTCCCAGTACGAAAAGTGTTGCCCGGTGGGCAACACCCTTACTCACAGCTTGGCTGTGCGGAGCGGGTTCGGCCAGGGACGAATGCCTGCAATCGCTGGGACCACTGTCACCAGCCCGAGGTCGCGGGTTCCCGGCGATCCGGCGCGACCGAGTGGGGCGAATCCGGCCCGGAACCACACGACAGCGAGTTCCAGCGGCCGAATCCGCCCCTGCCACAGCGGATTACGCGGGAGCAGCAGCCCAGCTGTCCGGCCCGAAGACCTCGTAGTGGATGTTCTGCGCCGCGACGCCCTTCTTCAGCAGTGCCTCGCGCATGCCGAGCATGAAGGGCAGCGGACCGCACAGGTAGGCGCGGGTGTCTGCGGCGATGGTGATCTCACCGAGATCGGCGCGACCTTCGCGGAGCCGGTCCTCGGGGCTGCGGGCGCCGAGGTCCTCGTACCAGCGGTGCATGACCGCGAACGGCAGACGGTCGACGAGTTCGGCCAGTTCCGCGCGGTGGGCGTGGCTGCTGGGCGAGCGGTCGGCGTGCAGCACCGAGATCGCGCGGGGGTCGGCGGTGTCGGCGAGGTGGCTGAGCATTCCCATCATCGGTGTGCATCCGATGCCAGCGGAGATCAGCAGCAGCGGCGCGTCGTCGTCCTGGAGCACCAGATCGCCGAACGGGGTGGTCACCTCGAGCACGTCGCCCTCGAAGACGTTGCGGTACAGGAAGTTCGACACTTCACCGGCGGGTGCCTGTGAGCCGTCGGGCAGGGTCTTGGCGTCGACGCGTTTGACGGTGATGCGCCAGTCGGCGTTCGACGGCGCCGAGGACAGGCTGTACTGGCGGATCTGGCGGGCGCCGTCTTCGAGGTGCACGCCGACCGAGAGGTACTGTCCCGGCGAGAAGGACGGCAGCGGTGTGCCGTCGATCGAGGTGAGCACGAAGGAGACCGTGTCGGCGGATTCGTGGCGCCGCTCGCGCACCAGCACCTTGCGCCAGACGTCGCCCGCCGCGACACCGGCGGACCGGTAGAGGCCCGCTTCCATCGCGATCAGCGTCTCGGCCATCAGCCAGTACAGCTCGTCCCATGCCGTGGCGACTTCGGCGGTGACGGCGGCGCCGAGTACTTCGACGATGGCTTCGAACAGGTATTTGTGCACGATCTGGTATTGGTCGGGCTTGACGCCGAGGGAGGCGTGCTTGTTCGCGATGCGCGAGAGGATGAGGTCGACGCGTGCCTGGTCGGGTTCGAGTTGCAGCGCCGCGAAGGCGGCGATGGAGCCTGCGAGCGCTTTCTGCTGGCCGCCCTGCTTCTGGTTGCCGCGATTGAACAGGTCGCGTTCGAGTTCGGGGTGGGCGGTGAACATCTTGCGGTAGAACAGCGTCGTGATGTCGTCGATGGCCGCACCTACCGCGGGCAGGGTGGCGCGGATCGTCTCCTTCGAGGTGGCCGAGAGCATGTCATTCTCCGTTCGTTGCTGAAATCTGTGTGTCGGCGCCGCCGATCCGGGGAAGGGCGAGAAGTACTGTGCCGGTGGGGTTTCGGGTGAGGTCTTCGATGGTGAGTGCGTCGAGGGATTCGAAGAACGCTTGCTGGGCGCGGCGCAGTGCCGAGCGCAACCGGCAGCCCGAGCGCAGCGGGCATGGGATGGCTCCGTCGCATTCGACCACTTCGGCTTCGCCCTCGAGGCGGCGCGCCAGCCAGCCGACGGTGGCGGTGCGGCCGAGCTCGGTGATTGCCAGCCCACCGCTGCGGCCGCGGCGCGCGTCGACGACGCCGAGCTCGCCGAGCCGGGTGATCACTTTCGCCGCGTGGGTGTAGGACACCGACAATTCCTCGGCGATCTCGCGGCTTCCCGGGCGAACACCCTCCTCTGCCACCGCCAATCGCATGACGACTCGGAGTCCGAGGTCGGTGAAGCGGGTGAGCTGCATGCCTTGAACCTACGATAATTCGCATGCGAGATACCAATTATGTGAGCGGGATAACCGGGCCGAAGCTGGGCGCGGCGCCTCGGCCGTGCGTGGCCCGGATCTCTTCTGGCGGCGAGGATCGCTGGTCAGCCCAGTGGCACGGCGTCGAGAGCGTCGCGCACGGCGGCGAGCGCCGCGGGCAGTTCGGCCAGCGGTGATCCCACCGCGATCCGCACCCCGTGCCGGACATGCGGTGTGGTCGCGAACATCTCGGCCGTGCAGATCCGCACACCGCGCCGCGACAGTTCCGCGGCCACCCGGTCCATGCGCTGTTGCGGATCGATCGGCAGCCAGGCGAAGTAGGACCGCGGGTGGGCGATGAGATCCATGTCGTGGAGTTCGGCGCGCAGCACACGCTGACGCTCCTCGGCGCTGCGGCGAGCGGCGTCTTCCAATGCGTCCACCGTGCCGTCCGCCAACCACCCGGCAGCGACCGCCGCGACGAGGCCGGGCGGGCTGGCCATGTGCACACGGAGCGTGTGCTTCATCGTGGCCCGGCCCGACGGCGGGGTGACCAGCAACCCGAAACGCAGACCCGCCGCCACGCTCTTGGACAGGCTCGACAGCCGATACGTGCGTTCCGGCGCCCGCGAAACCAGCGGCGCGGGAGCGGGTTCGGCGAGAAACGCGTACGCCGCGTCCTCGATGAGAATCAGGTCGTTGGCACGGGCGATACGCACCAGCCGGTCACGCGCCTGCTCGCCGAGCACCCAGCCCAGCGGATTGTGCAGCGTCGGCATCGTGTACACCGCCCGCACCCGCCGTCGCAGGCACAGCTCCTCCATCGCGTCCAGATCCGGCCCGTCCGGGCCGACGGGGATCGGCGCGAGGTGCAGCCGGTGCGCGTGGGCCAGCATCTTGAACCCCGGATAGGTCAACGCGTCGACAGCGACCACGTCGCCGGGTGAGAGTGCCGCTCGCGCAACCAGATCCAACCCGTGCTGAACACCTGCGGTGAGAAACACTCGATCGGCCTCGGCATCGATGCCGCGCGAGCCCAGGAATTCGGCCGCCACGGCACGGTCGGCGGGCCGTCCGCCGGGAGGCTGTTGACGCAACAGCGCGTCCAGGTCACCGGCGCACGCCAGATCACGCAACGCGGTCCGCAACAGTTCGGCCCGGCGCGGCGAGAGCGGCTGTGTGACCGAGAGATCGGCGTAGACGGTGTCGGGTCCGGGGCCGTACTCCGGCGGCACCAGCCGGATCGAACGATCGCGCACGAAACTGCCGCGGCCCGGCTCGCCCACCACAAGACCGAGGCGTTTCAACTCGGCGAAGACCCGGGTCGCGGTGGCGATCGCCACGCCCCATTCGGCAGCCAGCGCGCGGTGCGTGGGCAGACGGTCGCCCGGGGCCAAGCGTCCGGCACGGATCTGGGCGGCCACCTGCGCGGCGATGTCGGCGTACGACTGCACCCACCGACTGTACCTAGGACAATTTCTTGATTGTCCTAGGTCGTGTTCCTACGGTCGTCAGCCATGACAACGACACCGCTGCCGGTTCTCGAGTTCCTGCGCCGCCACATCGCCGGACTCCCCACCGATGGCGCGGAATGCGGATTCCGCTACCCCACCGCCATCTCGCGAACACTCGGCATCGAACTGGTCGAAATCGAATCCGGTTGCGCCACGGTCGAACTGAAAGTAGACGCCGACGTTCACGGCAACCAGCAAGGCACCGTGCACGGCGGACTGATCACCGAACTCGCCGACGCCGCGATCGGCACCGCCCACTCCACCCTCGTGCAGACCGGTGAATCGTTCACCACCATCGAACTGCGCACGGTGTTCCTGCGCCCGGTCTGGCGCGACACCCTGCGCGCCACCGCCCGCGCCGTGCACACCGGCCGCACCCTCACCCACTACGCGTGCGAAGTCACCCGCGCCGACGGCAAACCCGTAGCAACGGCCTCGAGCATCGTCACCACCTTGCGCGGCGAGCGATCCCACGGACGCTGACCGCACCGCTGGTCGATGGGCGGGAACCGGCGGCTGGGTCGATCATTTCGCCGCCACCAGCCTCGTCGCCGAGTGCGATGGCGAGCTGGGCGCAACACCGGCTCCATCGCCTTCCACGAAGCGATGGGATTCGAGGTCGGCGAACCGGTGCGCGGCTACAACGGCCCCGGCCGCGACATGGTGACGTTCGTCCTGTCGCCGTCCGGCGACCGCGTGTGAGATCCGCCCGCAGGCGATGCCGGGTGGTCGCGGACGGTGAGAATCTCGTTGACCGGGCGTCGCGGGGTCGGCGGTTGCTCGGTGGTTTCGGCGGGTGCGGCGCCGACACGGAGGACGACCTGCGGAATGCCCGCGCGGGTGAGCGCCCCGCGGATCGACTCACGGGCGGCGGGCAGCTCGGTGATATGGGTCAGCGCGCAGGTCGCCAACCCCATCGAGGTGCATTCGAGCAGCACCGCGGAAAGGGCTTCGCCGACGTGAAGCCAGTCGGAGACGGTGTGGCCGGGCGAGCTGAGCACCAGCAGCGCGGCTTGATCGTGGATGTCGCCGCGGCGTCGGGCATGCGCCGCGGAAGGGAACTTGCGGGCGATCGGCACGTGTGCGGCTTCGGCGTCGGAGGCCAGCGCCGTGCCGGGCACTCCTTCGTTCGTGCCGGAATGTCCTGCCCACCAATGTAATTCGGTCTGGTAATCCATGTCGTAGCGGCGGTTGGCGTCGGCGTGCTCGGAGGCGGCCGCCAGCAACGGGCGCGCGCTGTCGTCGAGGACGTCGAGTTCGACGTCGTGCGGGCTGGCCAGCATCCGCGCGGTGTGCACCAGCTCGCCCAGTCTCGGCGGCGGAATCATCGGCAGCCGATCGGTGTGACGGCGCTCGATGGCCTGCGCGCGGGTCATGACGCCCGCGGGCGGGTCGGGCCAGGCGCGGAAGGTGATGGTGGCCAGCAGGTCCGGCCGGGTCGCGACGGGGACACGCTGGGTGTCGGTGTGCCAGCCGCGGGCGGCGAGAGCGGTGCGCATATGGTGCAGCATCGCGCCGCAGCTGATCACCAGCTGGCGGCCTTGCGGATCGGCGGCGGTCAGCAGCCGGTCGTCGTCGCGGAACAGGTCGAGCCGGGTGCCGTCGAACTCCCAGCGCCAGGGCTGGGAGTTGTGCACCGAGGGGGCGCGGGCGGCCAGCTGCAGCGCCGCCAGCAGGGTGGGCGTATCCGGCACGGAGGATGCGGGAGGTGCGGTGCTGTCGGTCATGATTCCAGTGTCGGCGCGGCGCGCGGGGATCGAGACGGCCATTGTGCCGCTCCTGCGGGGCCGATCGTCACATTCCCTGCGAGACAGTCGTTTGGTCCTCCGCGCAAACGACCTTCGACCCTAGAAGGCTTTCGGACCAGCTGGTGGCATGAAACGACCAGCATCGAGGTGATCACACGCGCGAACGGATGGGGCATCACGTGGGACCTTCCGAACCGGCCACCACCGTGCGAACCGGACACAGCGTCGTCGAACTGGATCGCGAGCAGGCGCTGGCGCTGCTCGCGGAAGTCCCGTTCGGGCGGGTCGTGTACACCCGCGACGCGCTGCCCGCGATTCGCCCGGTCAACCATCTGCTCGACGACGGGCGGGTCATCGTGCGCACCCGGCTCGCCTCGCAGTTCTCCACCGCCGTGCAGCGACGAGCGGGCATCGTGGTGGCCTACGAAGCCGACGACATCGACCTCGACCGCCGCACCGGATGGTCGGTCGTGGTCACCGGGATCGCGCGCCCGGTCACCGATACCACCCGGCTCGCCCGCTACCAGCAGCTGCTTCAGCCCTGGATCGATGCGCCGATGGACGGCGTGATCGAGATCGAGGCGACGATCGTCTCCGGGATCAGGCTCGTCGACGATCTGTGATCGGTCCTTCGCCCTCCCGAGGTGCGGTTGAAACATCCTCTGCGCGCGGTTATCCCACGAGAGAATGCCGCTGGGCTCATCGGGAGACGAGCCCAGCGGCATGGACGTGACGATAGTGCGGTTCAGGCCCTGGCCCGCTCCCGCGCGAGGGCGCGTTCACGCTGTTCCTCGAAGCGAGGGATACGCACGCGCTGCATGTCGTCGAGGAAGGCAGCGAGACGTTCCCGGACGGCTTCGCCGCGCGGCCCGAAGTCGTTGCGCTCGAAGATGTTCCACTGCCGCAGCACCGGTTCGAGCACTTCCTGCAGATGCTGGCGCAGATCGTAGACACCATGTTTGGCCATCAGCACGCCGTTGCGCCGGAAGTCGGGCATGCCCGCACCGGGCATCTGGAAGTTCTCCACGATGGCGTCGATGGCTTCGATGGCCTGGTCGGGAACCAGGTCCAGCGCGGCCGCGCAGACGGTGCGATAGAAGATCATGTGCAGGTTCTCGTCGGCGGCGATGCGTTGCAGCATGCGGTCGGCGACCGGATCGTGGCAGACCTTGCCGGTGTTGCGGTGGGTGATGCGGGTCGCGAGCTCCTGGAAACTGACGTAGGCGACCGAATGCAGGAATCCGGCGCCGCTGTCGACCTCGGTGCGCCCGATGCCGGGGTCGAAACCGTTGGTCATGTGTGCCATCCTGGCCTGTTCCAGCGCGACCGGGTCCACGCCCCTCGTCACCACCAGGTAGTCGCGGATCACCGTGCTGTGGCGCATCTCCTCGGCGGTCCAACGGCCAACCCAGGTGCCCCACGCGCCGTCGCGGGAGAAGTTCTCGGCGATCTCGCGATGGTAGGAGGGCAGATTGTCCTCGGTCAGCAGGTTGGTCACCATCGCCGCCTTGGCGACGTCGCTGAGCGCGGATTGCTCCGGCTCCCAATCGGTTCCGCCCAGGGCGGCGAAGTTGCGGCCCCGATCCCACGGCACGTAGTCGTGCGGCTGCCAGTCCTTGGCCAGTGACAGGTGGCGGTTCACGCATGTCTCGGCGACGGGTTCCAGTTCGGTGAGAAGCTCGCGCTGGGTCAGATCGCGTGCCATAGTCGTGGTTCACCTTTCCGTTTCGGTGGGTCGCGGCGCAACGACGGTCAGTTCGCCGTCGTTGCCGCGAGAGAGCAATCTGCCCCGCCCGTCGCGCGGGTCGTTGAAGAACACGAACGGCAAGCCGAACCGGCACAGCCGCTCCACCGCCTCGGATTCCTCGAGATACGGTGTCGGGCGCGCGTCGACGGTCAGCGCGGGCGCCTGCGTGTCGCTGGGCAAGCCTCGGCGGTGCTGGCGCGCCAACCGCACGCCGTAGGGTCCGCCCCGATACAGCACCGCGTCCATACCGGACTCGATGTCGGTGAACAGCAACGCCTCCCCGCCGCGGGCCGCCATTTCGGCCGCGGCTTGGGCGACCGAGATCACCGGCAGCACACGGTGTTCGCGGCGAACAACCGGCCGCACCGTCTGCACCGCGTCACCGATCCCGCCGATCGCTATGTCCGAACCCACCGAACCCTGCCTCCTCGCTCCGGCAATGCGCCGCCCCCATGCCACCAGCGAGCCGCCCGCGAACCCAGGGCCGAAGGTCATCGCGAGCGGGGACCGAGGACCTGTGCGCGGCAGGATCTGGACAGGCGTAATGGATTGCGACACAGCTCGAGCCGTGCTCGACGGACAGTTCGTCCGCGACGAACCCGCTGCGGCGTCCGGCTCGGGTTCCTACGGTTGCCGACCGGCGCGCACCATAGGTACGGTCATCGGCTCCTCGGAAATCTTCGGTGGGTGCTCGCGGCGCTGACCGATCCGGCGGCCGCGATCGAGCTGAGCTACTCTCCGCACTGATCGCGGTGGTGCCCACCCACCGAGCACATCAGGTCAGAGACCAGGCCGGTCCTGGCCGGTTGTCGACGGGCTGTGACCAAGGGCCTCGCCAGCCCGCGTATTCCATCCATCGGGAGATGTAGGCGGCCGGTCTGCCGATGTCTGTGGTGGTGTCAGCACTGTTGTCCGATGCGAATATGGGACCGGGGAGAGCGGGAATATCGAAGGCTTGCACCATGATCGGCAGCTCGTCGGCCAGGACGGCGTAATGGTGGCGCAGCTGTGCGGCGATCTCGTTGGCGCGGAGCGGCGACAACGTCTGGTGGGCGGTGTACCAGGCGCCGTGGGCGTTGATGCGGCCGAGGGCGTAGGCGGCGGCGGTCGTTTCGATCAGTCGTCGAGCGTCGGGGTCATCGGTTCGGGAGGCGGCGATGACCAGCGCTGTCGTCGCGAGCCGCTCCTCGGTGGCCGTGGCCAGCTCGATCGCGGCCGAATCTCGGCCGAGAACGACGCCGGTGGACTGGTAGTCGCCGTTGCGCAGTGCGACGGCGAGGGTGTGTTCGCGGGCGGCGAGCATGTCCAGGAACCACGGTCGCCGCGCCGGCGTGCCAGGTAGTCGCAGGTCGGTGAGCCCACCGGCGAGCCCGGCGAAGACCAGCATGATCTGGTTCTCGCCTTCGGCGGTGATGATCGCCTCCAGATTGCCGATCCAGTCCACCAGGTGGTTGAGGCGCAGCGCCCCCTGTGCCGCGGCGCGCTGACGGCACATGGCGAGCACGTCGGCGGCGGTGCCGGACAGCAGCGGCTTGGCCAGCGCCGACCAGAGCCGCTGCTCGGCATCGGTGGTCGCGGCGGCCGCGCGCATGTCTCGAATCTGTTGGCCCAGTGCGCTCGTCGCGTATACCGCGGCCAGCGCCGACACGAAATCCAACCGCACTTGGTCGCGGTCGGCCATGGCCTTGCGGGACTGGCCCGCCGCGAGGTCGTTGGATCCTGGGCGTCGCTGGCGGCTGTAGTTCACCAGCCCCGCCAAGGCCGCGCGTGCGCTGGCGATGGCTGCGGTCGCCAGATCCAGCCTGCCGTTGTCGAGAACCGCGATCGCATGATGGAAACGCTGGCGCCGCGGCAGCGCGCACATGAACCGGCCGTCCTCGCCGAAGCGTGCCCAGTTACCGCCGAGCAGCGCCTCACGTGGCAGCCACACCCGATCGAACTTGATCATCGCGTGGTCCATCGGCGCGGACACCTTGTGCATCGGCGCCACCTCCACGCCCCTGGCGAGCCCGGTCGACGTGCGCAGCCGCAGCAGGAACGGCAGGACTCCCTCATCCTGGCCTGCGACCATCAGCCGCGCGGTCACCACGACGATCTTCGGGACGCCCTCGCTCGCGACATTCGGCATGAACTTGACGGCTTCCGGTGACGGTGTGGTCAGCCAGAATCCGCCGGAAACCGGATCCCATTCGGCGAGGGTCTGTTGGTCGGCGCCGTTCGTGCCGCCCAGTTCGGTCAACGCCAGCACTCCGAGCGCCGCGCCGCTGTCCAGTTCGGCCAAGCATTCCTGCTGGTAGCCGGAGCCGTTGCCGTGCGCGAGGATCGCGCCGATGGCGAGGTCGAAGTGGCCGGTCAGCACGAGCAGCAGACGGGGCGCGCTGACCTGCGCCCAGTCGCACAACGCCCCGCGTAAATGGGTGTCGGTGGCGATCTCCCTGCCTGGGCGGCCCAGCGCCGCGATGGCCCTGCGCAGCAAGTGCGGTGCAGCCTGGGTTTCCTCGGTGTAGGTCAGGCCGGACCGGGGAACGTCGCCGAGTTCGGTGACGATGTCACGCACGCGGATGTGTAGGTCGGTGTGGGCACCGAAGATCACCTTCCGTAGCGCGTGCACGATTGAGTTCGAATCGTGTTGTGGTCGTTCGGATTCGGAGAATAGGTCGACGGGAATATCTGCTCTTGTCATTGCACTCACCCTGATATTGCCGACCGCCCGCGGGTCGCCCAGGAGATCGGTCGCGGATGTGCGGGCGGAATTCCTGCGGAAACTCCTTGCCCGGTCGAGGGGCTCACCCTCGACCGGGATGTCACGTGATCAGACTCGGTTCATGCGCGTCACCCGATATTCAGTGGAGGGGTTTTCGGGAAGACGACGGGCAGCGCGGCCAGCGCACGGTGGAACGGCCCGGGGCGCCACTCCAGGTCCTGCGCCGGGATCGCCAGGCGCATTTCCGGCAGTACGTCCATCAGCTGCTCGATGGCGTCCTGGGAGATCTGGAACGCGGACGCCTGCGCCTGCTGCGGGCACTGGTGCGGACCCGCGCCCCAGCCGAGACTCCACGCCGCGCCGTGTCCGGAATAGCGGCCGTTGTTCATGGCGGGGTCGTTGCTGCACGCCGCCATGCTGATGACGACCGGCTCGTTGGCGGGCAGTGTGGCGTTGTCGATCACGATCGGGTGGGGTGGGTAAGTGATGCAGTAGTTGGCCAGCGGAGGATCGGTCGCCAGGATCTCCTCCAACGCGGGGCGCGGCAGCGGGGCGGTGGCGAGGTTGTGCGCGTGCCACCGTTCGTCTGTCAGCATCAGCCGCAAGGTGTTGGCGATCAGATTCTGTTGCGGCTCGATGCCCGCGGCGTAGCAGGTGACGAGCGCGTTGATGAGTTCGACGTCGTCCAGTTCGGCCGGGTGCTGCACCAGCCGGGTGGCGACGTCGTTGCCGGGGTTGGTTCGTTTGCGTTCGATGAGCTCGAGCAACGCGTTGTCGAGCATCGTGTTGACGGTGGCGGTGTCGACACCCTCGAACATGGCCGCCGACGCCTCGGCAACCCGTGCGCCGATCTCGGGCGGGCAGCCGAGGATGTGGTTGAGCACCGAGAACACCAGCGGCTGCACGTACTGGCCGATGAGTTCGGCCTCGCCCGCACGGCAGAACGAGTTGATCAGCGGAATCGCGGTGCGCTCCACGACGGCGTGCAGCGAGTGCAGGTCCACACCGGCCAAGGCGTCGTTGGTCGCCGTGCGGTAGCGGACGCGGACCTCACCGGTGGAGCGCAGGGCGTTGGGCCGCCACTCCACCATCGGCAGGATCGGCGATTGCGGGTCGATGGTCTTCTGCCAGTTGCGCGGGTCGGCCGGGAAATGCGGTTCGTCACCGAGAATTCGCACCGCGGTCGAGTAGCCGATGACCAGGGTCGCCGGAATACCGGGGTGGATTTCGACGGGTACCAGCGGTCCGTAGTCGCGCCGCATCGCTTCGTAGACCGTGTGCGGATCGTGGGCGAATTCGGGGCTGTAGAGGGGAATCCGAGGGCCGATCCTTTCGATGGGACGTGTTTCGTCGCTCTCACGAAGGGGTGCCTGCTGCGGGTGCACGGGGGTTCTCCTTACAGGGGCAGTGGTGGGGTTCGGGGGAAGGTCACCGGTAGAGCTGTCAACGCGCGATGAAAAGCGCCGCGCTGCCACTGCGGCTGCTCGGCCAGCTCGATCTCCGGTAGGACATCGAGTAGTTGCTCGACGGCGTCGGTGGCGATGACCATCGCCACCGACTGCGCCTTGTCCGGGCAGACGTGCGGACCCGCCCCCCACGCCAGATGCGATCGGTTGCCGGTGCGATCACCGGCGCTGGTGGTGGGATCGTTGTTGGATGCGGCCATGCTGGTGATCACCGGCTGATTCGGCGGAAGCATCGTGGCGCCGATGATCTGCGGCTGCCGCGGGTAGCTGACGCAGCCGTTGGGTACCGGCGGGTCGCCGAACAGCACGTCGTCGATCGCGTCTCTGGTCGAGAGGGACCCACCGAGCAGGACATCGCGGAAGGACACATCGTTGGTCATTTCCAGCAACGTGTTGGCGATCAAATTCCAGGTCGGCTCGGTGCCGCCCTCGTACAACATTCCGACGATCTGAGCGATCTCCGCGTCGGTGAACCGGCTCGGGTGGGTGATCAGCGACGACATCACATCCGTTCCCGGCCTGGCTCGTTTGTCCGCGAGCACCGCACGGATGACCGCGGCCAGCTTCTCGGAACCGACCTCGGCCGCCGCCGCATCGGGGGCGTCACGCATGTGCGTCAACGCGGCGAACGCGGCTTCGTCCGCCTCCGGCGGGAAACCCAGCAGGCTGTTGACGACGCGGACCGTCAACGGGACCGCGTACTCGTTGAGCAGGTCGGCGGAGCCGGCGCCGCAGAACGAGTTGATCAGCGGTATCGCGGTGGCGATGACGTCGTTGCGTAGCGCGTGCAGATCGACTCGAGCCAGGCAGTCGTTGTAGGCCTGCCGGTGGCGGTTGTGGTCCTCTCCCCTTGCCGCACTGGGCCGCCATTGCGACAGCGGCAGCGCCGGGCATCCCGCGTGCTTCGGCCGGTCGCTGGGATCGGTGGGGAAACGCGCTGGGTCACTGAGGATTTGCAGCGCCTCACGGTAGCCGAGCACCAAGGTCGCGGGCACTCCGTCGGCCAGCTCCACGGGAGCCAGCGGGCCGTGCGTGTCCCGCAGGTCGGTATAGGCGCGGTGTGGGTCAGTGGCGAACTCCTTCGTATCCAGTCTCATTCGCCAACGGCCCATGCGGAGGAACGAGCGCTCCGACGTGGTCTCGAATTCACCTGTGGCACAGTCATGGTAAAGCCCCCTTAATTTTGCATGTAGCGATGAAAGATGCTGTGCGACATGACATTTTCGCAGCACAGCAAGCGAAGTGGCGGCACGGCCGAGCGCGGGCCGATGAAGCCGGGGTAACGGCGTGCCGCAACCCCGAATGGCCCGGTCGTGCAGTGTGAAGAGTCTTAGCCGCTATGTAGGCCGGCTGCTCCGAGTTCCGTCCAGTGCGGACACGGGAGGGAAGCGTCGAGTCCGAAAGGTGTTTGACCAAAACATGTTTCGATCACGACGCGGTATCATACCCATCACGAACTACGCGCGCAGTGCAACGTACCAGGCCGGGCGACAGCGCAGACGCCGGTCGGCGCCGTTGTTCCAGCTGAAAAGTGCTTGTCCGAGAGCCGCTATCGGATTTATTCACCTACTGTTCATTCGGCACAATGTGGTCATGATCATGTCCGACACCAAGAACCCGAACACGGAACTCGTGCGTGCGGTGTTCGATCGAATGGCCGGCGGCGATATGCGCGCGCTGGGTGCGGCCATGGCCGAGGACTTCGCGTGGATCTTTCCGGGCGACTGGTCCTGGGCGGGCACGTGGGCTCCGAAATCCGTTGTCCTGCAACAACTGCTGGGACCGCTGATGGCACAGTTCGAGAGCTATCGCCTGGTGGCGGACAGCGTTCTGGGCGACGGTGATCGGGTCGTGGTGCAGGCGCGCGGCCACGGTGTCACCGTGCGGGGCGAGGCATACGAGCAGACGTATTGCATGGTCTTCCGGGTCGCCGAAGGGCGATTGGCCGAGGTCGTCGAGTACTGCAACACCGCGTTGGTCGAGCGAGTGCTCGAGCCGATCGGCCCACCGCCGGGTGGAGCGCGAGGCGAGTGAGTCGGCGCAAGGTGTTTCCGCGCTGAAACGGGTGCGAGCTCCCGATGTGCGAGGCGATTCGGCGTTCCCACCGGGGCGCCGTGCGACATTTCGATGCTTCTGGTCCGAAATGGCCCCCACGACAAGGTGGGAGATCCGATTAATGGTTTCATACGGAACCGTCGGTATCTTTTTCGGACAATTCCCGCCGATGACCTTGCGATGTGCCGTCCAAGCCTTGTTCCTGCCACCGTAGCGGCGCACGATCTAAGGAGGGTCGGATTGTGTAGTTGTCTCTCAGCAAAGGAACATCGAAATGCTCGCCAAGGCTGCGGCGGCGCTCGCCGCCATTGTGATCCCCCTGTCCGTCTGTACCTTCGCCGCTCCCACCGCGTCGGCCGCGCCGGCGCCCGAGACGACCCCCGCGCTCGGGCCGGTGGCGATCTGCCTGAACATTCCGCTCGGGTCGGTGTCCGTCAGCTTCTGCATCTGAGACCCCGAACCCCCGGGACCTGGCTTCTTCGACGGCCAGGTCCCGATTCGTGCGCAAGTCCGTTGTCGGGCAGGGATCTTCGGCGGCGAGAGTTCCCCGGCCGCTCGCCCGTCGCCCGAAAATTTCCGACCGTAAGAGGATCTACGGCGGCGGGCGCGCGCGGTAGCCTGGGGCCAGCGACCGGCGGAAGGTGTCCAAAACCCATGAGCGCTACCACAATCGCCCGGCAGTGCACGCTGTGCGAGGCCCACTGCGGGATTCTGGTGACCGTCGAGGACAAGCAGGTCACCCGGATCGAAGGCAATCCGGAAGACGTGCTGTCGAAAGGGTATATCTGCCCGAAGGCGACGGCGATGGGCGGATTGCACCACGACCCGGACCGGTTGCGGACCCCGGTGCGGCGGGTGGGCGAGACGTTCGAGCCGATCGGCTGGGACGAGGCGTTCACCGAGATCGGGCGGCGGCTGCGGGCGGTGCGCGCCGAGCACGGGTCGAGCGCGATCGGGATGTACCTCGGTAATCCGGCTGCGCACAGCTCCGCGGTGCTCTACGGCGGGCTGCTGCGCGCGGCGCTGCTGACCCGCAACTTCTACACCGCGTCCTCGATCGATCAGTTCCCGCAGGAATTCGCGGCGTGGCGGATGTTCGGGTCGAACGTCCTCATGCCGGTGACCGATATCGACCGGACCGATCGGCTGGTGATCCTCGGCGCGAATCCCGCGGTGTCGAACGGGTCGATCACCACGATGCCGGGAGCGAAACTGCGCATCAAGGAGGTGCGCAAACGCGGCGGCACGGTCGTGGTGATCGACCCGCGCCGCACCGAGACCGCACGCCTGGCCGACGAGCACGTGGCGGTGGCGCCGGGTGGGGACGTGTATCTGCTGCTGGGCATGCTGCACGTGCTGGTGACCGAGAATCTGTGCGACCGGCATTCGATCCACACCCAGTGCTCGGGGTGGCCGGAGTTGCGGGCGCTGGTGGAGGGGGTGACGCCCGAGGCCATGGCGCCGCACGCGGGGGTGGATGCCGAGACGATCCGCAGGCTGGCGCGCGAACATGCCGCGGCGCCGTCGGCGGTGCTCTACGCCAGGATCGGGGTGTGCCAGCAGGTGACGGGCACGCTGACCCATTGGCTGGTGAACACGATCAACGCCGTCACCGGGAACCTGGATCGGCCTGGTGGCCAGATGTTCGCGACCCCGCCGATCGACGCGGCCCGGTATGCGAAGTATCTGCCGATGGGATACGGGGCGTGGACCGACAGCTCCGGCACCTACAAGTCGTTCCGCTCCGAATTGCCGGTAGCCGCGCTGGCGGAGGAGATCATGACCGACGGACCCGGACGGATCCGGGCGATGATCACCTACGCGGGCAATCCGGTGCTGTCGACACCGCAGCGCGGTCGATTGGGCGCGGCGCTGGAAACGCTGGATTTCTATGTGGCCGTCGACATGTACGTCACCGAGACCACCCGGCACGCCGACATCATCCTGCCGCCGGTGTCACCGCTGGAACGGGAGGACCTGAATATCCTGTTCCCGGTTTTCAGTGTGCGCAACAACGTGCGCTACGACGCGCGAGTGTTCGAGCCGCCCGCCGACGGGCTGGAGGATTGGCAGATTCTGGCACGGCTGGTGACCGAGGTGTTGCCGTTGCCCGCGCGCGGAGTCACCGGCCGCGTGGCGAACGCGCTGTTCCGGCGGTTGAGCCCGGTGCGGCTGGCGTCGGCGGCGATGGCGGCGGGCCCCTACGGCGTGCTGCGCAAGGGGCGGAGCGGGCTGACCGTGGCGAAGGTGCGCGAGTCGGCGGGTGGCGTCGATCTGGGTCCGTTGCGTCCGCGGTTGCCGGCGCTGATCGGGACGTGGGACAAGAAGGTGCGGTTGGCTCCGCCGGACTTCCTGGCCGCGGCCCGCGAACTGGTCCAGGACGCGGAGCGCGGCCGGTCGACGACCGCGCCGTCGGAGGGTTTCGACCTGAAGTTGATCGGGCGAAGGCACCTGCGCAGCAACAACTCCTGGTTGCACAATGTGCCGTCGATGGTGAAAGGCAAGGACCGCTGCACGGCCCTCATGCACCCCGACGACGCCGCCGAGCGCGGACTGGTCGACGGCGCTCCGGTGACGGTCACCTCGGCGACCGGTTCGATCACCGTGGCGCTGGAAGTGAGCGACGAAATCCGGCGCGGCGTCGTGGCGATCCCGCACGGATGGGGACACCGCGAGCCCGGCGTCGGCTGGACGGTGGCCGCGTCGCTGCCCGGCGCGAATGTCAACCTGCTGCACGACCCCGCGACGATCGACCCGTTCTCCGGCGCCGCGGCGGTCAACAACACCTGGGTCCGCGTCACACCCGCACCACTCGAACCCTCGTCCGCCCCCACCATGGCCGAATCCGTCCCCACCGCATGACACTTCGCAGACGTCGTGCACGCCTCGCAGACGCTGTGAGCGCTGCGAAGCGTGCCGAGTCTCTGCGAGGACGCCGGTCCTAGCTCAGGGTCTTCAGGGCCGTGCCGTCGTATGGGTTCAGCTCGTCGATCCGGCCCTCGAGGACCTTCGCCGCCCACTGTGGGTCCTGGAGGAGGGCGCGGCCGACGGCGACCAGGTCGAACTCGTCGCGCTCGAGGCGATCGAGGAGGTTGTCGAGGCTGCCGAGCTCGGCGCCCTCGCCCGTGAACGCTCGCAAGAAGTCGCCGTCGAGACCGACCGAACCGACGGTGATGGTGGGCCTGCCGGTGAGCTTCTTCGTCCAGCCCGCCAGGTTCAGGTCCGAGCCTTCGAACTCAGGAAGCCAGTAGCGGCGGGTGGAGGCGTGGAAGACATCGACGCCGGCCGCGGCGAGCGGGGTCAGGATTGCCTCCAGCTCCTCCGGAGTCTCGGCGAGCCTCGCGTCATAGGCCTCCTGCTTCCACTGCGAGTAGCGGAAGATCACCGGGAACTCGGGCGAGACGGACTCGCGAACCGCGGCCACGATCTCGGCCGCGAACTTCGTACGAGCCACGGGATCGCCGCCGTAGGCATCGGTGCGGCGGTTCGTCCCCGCCCACAGGAACTGGTCGATGAGGTAGCCGTGGGCTCCGTGCAGTTCGACGCCGTCGAAGCCGATGCGCTCGGCGGCCGCGGCGGCCTCGGCGAAGGCGCCGATGACATCGTCGAGGTCGCCTCGGGTCATCGCCTTGCCGGTGCCCTCGGTGCCGTCGACGCGGATGCCGGAGGGGCCGACGGCCGGTGCGTCGGCGTAGGGCGGCTCGCCCTGATTGCGCACCATGCCGATGTGCCACAGCTGCGGGACGATCTTGCCGCCCGCCGCGTGCACGTCCTCGGCGACCTTCGCCCACCCCGCCAGCTGCTCCTCACCGTGGAATCGCGGCACACGGTTACTCTGCCCGGCCGACTCGTGGCCGACGTAGGTCCCCTCGGTGACGATCAGGCCCACACCCGCGGCGGCGCGACGGGCGTAGTACGACCGCACGTTCTCACCGGGGACGCCGCCCGGGGAGAACATACGCGTCATCGGCGCCATCACGATGCGGTTGGGGACGGTCAGGCCGTTCAGCGTGACAGGCCGGGACAGGATCTCGGCTGCGCGGGAGGTGGGGGACGCAGTGACGGTCAACGGGGATGCTCCTCGTAGGTACTTGACGATCTTGATGCTTGAGAACTTCAAGCAACTCGAAGACGGTAGAGGTCGATATTTGAGATTGTCAAGTTTTCCGGCTAGAATGACTCCAATGACAGGACGTCCCCGCGTCGACACGGCCCAGCTCATGGAACTGCTCTCGGTATCGCTCGGCGCCTACTACGGAGACTTCACGGTCGCGGCGGCGAGCGAGAACCTCACGGCCAGCCAGGGCAAGGCGCTGACCGTGCTGCGCCGCGGACCGGCCGCGATGAACGCCCTGGCCGAGACCTTGACCTGCGACGCCTCCAACATGACCGGGATAGTCGACCGGCTGGAGAAGCGCGGCTTGGTACGGCGCGAGCCCAGCGCCTCCGACCGGCGCGTCAAGAACGTCGTCCTCACCGCCGAGGGCGAGAGCGTCACCGACGCGATTCGCGCGAAGATGCGCGCCACGCAGGATGGCCTGGACAGGCTCAGCGATCAGGATCGGGATTCCCTGTACACCTTGCTGGAACGGGTTTTCGTCGCCCAGCCCGCCGTTTGACCGGAGAACCAGCTCAGATAGCTCCAGCGGATTTCGTCATTTGCTCACCTGGTCGACGCGGGTGCCGTCGACCCATGGCTTCGGGTCGGCGAGGAAGGGCGTGTCGGCGAGGCGGTCGAGGTCCTCGAAGAAGGCTTCGGTGGTGCGGGCGGCCGCGGCGGTGGTGCCGACCGAGACGAATCCGGCCTGTTCGGCGTCAAGGCCGCGGGACAGCGATTTGTCGGTGCCGAAGTAGACGGCGCGTTTGAGTTCGGCGACGACGACCGGGTTGCGTGCGGCCAAACGGGCCGCGGTGGCCTTGGTTTCGGCGAGCAGTTCGTCGGTGGCTACCACCCGATGCACCAACCCGAGGCGCAGGGCCTCCTGGGTGGTGAAAGGCGTGCCTTCCAGGGTGATCTCGATGGCTTTGGCGGCGCCGAGCAAGCGGGTCAGGCGTTGGGTCGCCCCGCCGCCGGGAATGAGGTTGGCCAGTGTCTCGATCTGGCCGAGGCGCACGTGGTCGGCGTCGGCGGCGTAGCGCAGGTCGCAGGCCAGCGCGATCTCGTGACCGCCGCCCAGCGCGGGGCCGTTGATGGCGGCGAGGTAGGCGACGCCGGAGCGGTTCATCCGCAGCGTAGTGCGTTTCCAGCGGTAACCCCAGACCAGTCCCGCGCCGAGTCCGCCACCGCGGCGTTCGACCAGCGCCGCCGCGCCGGGCAGGCGAAGTGCGGCCGCGGTAGCGCGCAGGAACGGCGCCGCGGCGCGGGCGGGAACGAACGGGTGCGGCAGTTCGATCATGCCGGTGAGCGCGGCGGGGTCGGCGTGGGTGAGGAAACGCCCGGGCAGCCCGCCGGTGAGCACGACCGCGCCGACCGTGTCGTCGGCGTCGACCGCGGCGGTCAAGGTGTCGAGATCGCGCACGACCGCCGGGGTGACGAAGTTCCACGGTGGGGCGACGATGCGCGCGGTGAGTACCCGCCCGTCTCGTTCGAGTTCGATGGTCTCCAGGTGCAGGTCGGCGGCGGACATCGGCGGCTCCTTCGGTGCGCGGCTGCGGTCGGAACGCGAAAATTGGCCTGCGTTAACGCGATTCGGGGTTGTAACCCCGGCGATCGACTATGGCATACGCCATAATAGGTGTGTCAAGCATCGCCCCCGCTGACCACCACCGCCTGCATCGCGCACCTGGCAAACGACCGGCCCCCCCACTCGGCCGGGGGCGCTCCGCCCCCGTCGACACCGGATACGGGCGTCACGAGGGGCGAATTCTCCCTCGCGTCAGGGACGTTGGTCTACCCGGAACGGTACGGATGCCGCTACCGCCGACCGGTCGTGACGATGCATGATCAGCTCATTCACCGAGCGCGGCTCCGGTCACCCTGGTAGGGAGGAGGCGGACCCATGGTCCTAGGCATTGTCCTGCTGGTCGTGTGCGTGATCGTGTTGGCGGCACTGCTGCGGCAGGCGATCGGAGCGACCATCGACAGGCGCGTTGATCGAGGTCTACCCGGACGGTATCGGCGCGAGACCGACGAGACGAATCCGAGCACCGCGCTTCGCGCGTCCCACGCCTCCGAGCCGACGGTGCCGGAGGCGGAACCCGTCCTCGAGTGGGCTGATCCGGCGCAGGTGTGGTCCGCGTTGGACGCGGAGAACGCCCTGCTGGCCGCGTTGCTCGCCCGGCGGATCGCCCCAGCGGAATACCGTGCCCGCATGATTCGGCTCGCCCGGCGGTGCGAACCGGCCCGCCCCGCGAGCGGCGAGGAGTAACCGATCGCGATGCGCTCGAACGAGGTCGCGGCCCGAGCCTTGTCGGAGATGGCGGATCTGATCGCGATCTCCGGCGGCGATCCGTACCGGGTCCGCTCCTACGAGAAGGCGGCCCGCTCGGTCGCCGGATATCACCTCGACGTCGATACCCTCGATCGCAAGGGCCTGATGGCGATTCCTGCGGTCGGTGCGCACACCGCCGACCGCCTGCTCGAGCTGCGCCGCACCGGCCGGATCGCTGGCCTGGAAGAACTGCACGCCCAGTTGCCCGCCGGACTGCGCTCCCTGCTGGGTATTCCTGGACTCGGACCGCGCCGGGCGCACCAGGTCTACCAGGAGCTGGGCATCTCGTCGATGCCGGAGCTGATGACCGCGCTGCACGACGAACGGCTGCGGACATTGAAGGGCTGGGGCGAAACCAGCGAACGCAACCTCGCCCAAGCGATCCGCGGCATGCAGGAGTCAGGGCGCCGCATACCGCTGGCGGTCGCGCTGGACATCGCCGAGGGACTCGTCGCCGCCCTCACGACGGTTCCCCAGGTGAGCCGCGCCGACTACGCCGGGTCGCTGCGCCGCATGCGCGACACCGTCGGCGATATCGATCTGCTCGTCGCGGCCGACGACGATCCGGAAACGGTAATGGATCTTTTCTGTGCGCTGCCGCTGGTAGATCGGGTTCTCGCGCACGGCCCCACCAAATCATCGATCGTGACGACCCAGGGCATCCAGGTGGATCTCCGTGTCGTACCGGCCTCGTCCTGGGGTGCCGCGCTGCTGTATTTCACCGGGTCCAAGGCGCACAACATCCACATCAGGAAGCTGGCGGTCCGGGCCGGACGGAAACTGAGCGAATACGGACTCTTCGTCGCGGGCACCGAGCAGCCCGTCGCGGCGGCGACCGAGTCGGAGATCTACGAGGCACTCGGGCTGCCGTGGATTCCGCCTACCTTGCGAGAGGACCGCGGCGAAGTGGAGGCCGCGGCGGCCGGGCGGCTGCCACGACTGGTCGAGGTCACCGATCTGCGGGGTGACCTGCATATGCACACCGATCTGACCGACGGCCTGGCAAGCGCCGCGGACATGATCGCCGCGGCGGCGCGCCACGGCTATCGGTACTGCGCGATCACCGATCACGCACCGCAGCTGGCGATGCAGCGGATGACCCGCGAGAAGGCCCTCGCCCAGCGACGGGAGCTGCGTGAGCTCGCCTCGAAGCACGGGATCGCGGTGTTGCACGGCTCGGAACTGAACATCGCCGCCGACGGCACGCTGGACTGGGACGACGAATTCCTCGCAGGCTTCGATATCCTCGTCGCCTCGGTCCATTCGCATTTCGATCAATCACCCCGGGCGATGACCCGCAGGCTCATCACCGCTATCGAACACCCCTACGTCGACATCATCGGCCACCCCACCACCCGCATCCTCGGCCGCAGACCGTCCATCGAATTCGACGCGGATGCGGTGTTCACCGCCGCCGCAGCGACCGGCACCGCGCTCGAGATCAACGCGTTTCCCGACCGACTCGACCTCGACGACGAATTGATCTGGCGGGCACGCGAACTCGGTGTCGCGTTCGCCATCGACACCGACGCCCATGCCGTGCCACACCTGGACCACATGCGCTTCGGCGTGGCGACCGCACAACGCGGCTGGACCGAGGCGAGCCAGGTCGTCAACGCCTGGCCTCTGCGCCGACTGCGCGGCTTTCTCGCCAAGCGGCGCCGCTGTGTGTCTGCGCAACGGGCGTGATCAGGGCGGACGGGAAGTCTAGAGTGGTCCGGTGGCAGGAAGCTCGTCTTCGTTGCGTCGACGCGCGGTCACAGCCGGGAACAGCAGTGTGCCGACGGTCCCGGCTGCCGCGGCGGTTCCGGCGATCAGCAACCCGCCGGGGCCTACCGGCCTGCATCCGAACAACTGACTCAGCCCCGGGGTCTCGACGATGCCCAGCAGCGCTGCCGCGGACGCGGCGGCCGCGCCGACGACCACCGGGTCGGTGGGCCGCAGCACCGCCGTCTCCCCCAACTGGGCGCCGACGATGCTCAGCAGGGTGACAGTGCGAGCCCGCCCGACGGTGCCGCTGAGGCGGGCGGCCACGTAGCCGCCCGCGCCCGCCAAGCCGGTGGCGACGCCGTTCACGGTGATCCGTTGGGTCAGCAGCGGGCCGATGGAGCGGTCAGGACCCTCGGCGAGCAGCCGCGCGGGATCCAGGTCGGGCACCGGCCGCATGGCGATGGCCAGCGCCGGGACCGTGTCGGTGAACAGGTTGCACAGCAGCAACTGGCGGGCGGTCAGCGGGGTCGTGCCGGTCAACAGACTCACACCGGTGATCACCGCGATCTCACCGTAGTTATGGCCGAGCAGGTTGGCGACCGCGTCGCGGACCGCCACCCACAGGGCGCGACCCTCGATGAGCGCGTCGACGATACTGCCGATGTGGTCCTCGACGAGCACTACATCGGCGGCGTGGCGGGCCGCTTCGGTACTACGGCCGCTGCCGAGCGCGATACCGACGTCGGCGAGCCGGATCGCGGCCGCGTCGTTCACACCGTCGCCGGTCATCGCGACGCAATGCCCGGCTCTGCGGTAGGCGGCCACCAGCCGGACCTTGTGAGCCGGCGTGACTCGGGCGAACACCGACACCCCGGGCAGCGTCGTGTCGAGGGCGTCGTCCTCGAGGCGGTCGAGCTCCGGGCCGGTGACGACCCCGGTGCCGCCGTCCGGCGCGGGCAGCATCCCTACCTCCGCGGCCAGCCAGCGAGCCGTCGCGGGATGGTCACCGCTGATCAGCACCGGCCGCACGCCGGCGCGGGTGATTCGATCCAGCGCATCCACGGCGTGGCCGCGCGGCGGGTCGGAGAGGACGAGGAAGCCGGTGAGGGTGAGGCCGGCGACGTTGTCTTCGGTCAACGCACCGTCCGGTGGCGCGGCGAGCTTGCGGGTGGCGACGGCGAGCACCCGGCCGCCGTCTCCGGCCAGTTCCTCGACCAGTCCATCGAGCCGGCCGCGGCGATGGCGGTCCACCACCACGTGGCCGGAGGCAGGGTGATCGTGGTGGACACAGCGGCTCAGGATCGTCTCGGGAGCGCCGATGACATTCAGACGCACACTGCCCCGGTCCGCGACGGCGACCGCATGGTAGGACCGGCCCGACTCGTAGGTCAGCTCGGCCAGCGCGGCCGGGGGCGCCGCGAGCCGGGCGGCCGATGCCGCGGTGACGATGGCGTCGTCGGTACTGCCAAGGCGACGTCGTCGCGGCAGGGTGGCCGCCGCCACCGCATGGGCGGCGGCGAGGATCCGTCGGTGCCCGCCGGAGAGCTGGTCGGGAGCGACACCCTCCAGCCCGTCGTGCACAGCGGTGACGCGCAGAATTCCATGGGTGAGGGTGCCGGTCTTGTCGACACACAGCACATCCACCCGGCCGAGCGCCTCCACGGCTCGCTTGTGACGAACCAGGACGCCCCGTTCGGCGAGGCGTCTGGCCCCGGCCAGCTGGGCAGCCGTGGCGAGGATCGGCAGGCCCTCCGGAACGGCAGCGACGGCGAGGCTCACTCCGGTGGCCAGCGTCTCGGCCGGCGGCGCGCCCTGGGCCAGACCGGCGACCATGGTGACGACACCCGCCCCGAGCGCGACCGGCGTGGCGCGTGCCGCCAATGCCTCGAGCCGCATCTCCACGCCAGTGCGCGGAGAGGTGACGCCTTGGGCGGCCCTTCCGGCGGCGGTGTCCGCCCCGACGGCTACCACGACCCCGCTCGCTCGCCCCGTCGCCACGGCGGTGCCTGCGAACAACATGCACGCCTGGTCGGCCGGCGCCGCCGCGTCGGTCGGCGTGGGAACCTTGGCCACCGGCAACGACTCACCGGTCAGCGCGGATTGATCGATCTCGAGGCCCTCGGCCTCGAGCAGACGGCAGTCGGCGGGCACCCCTTCGCCGGGACCGAGCCGGATGACATCGCCGACGACGAGCTCGTCGGCGGGGACACCCCGCTCGATTCCGTCGCGGCGCACGCGCACCCGCTGGGCGGCCACCCGGTCGAGCGCGGCGACGGCCCGGTCGGCTTCGAGCTGTTGGATCGCACCGATACCGGCGTCGGCGAACACGACCGCGGCCACCATGGCCGCGTCCAGCACCGAGCCGACGGCCGCCGAGAGTGCGGCGCCCGCCGCCAGCACCGGGGTGAGCGGGTTGCGCATCTCGTCGACGATATGAGCCAGCAGCTGCCGGGCTGCGCTCGGCGCGGCGACCGGCGGTGGGCGGCCGGAGCCGGCCGCGGCTGTGGTCAATCCTGCTCGGCTGCTGCCCAACCGGGTGAGCACCTCGGCGGCCGGGACACGGTGCCAGTCGTCGTCAGTCCGCGTCTTCGGAAGCGGCGGGACCAGCCGTAACGTGCTCAGACGCCCGTGCGCCAAGGCGACCAGCGCAGCCGCGTCCACGCTGAGCGAGACCGGCAGCAGTTCCCGACGCCGCCACGGCATCGGCACGCCGAGCAGCACGAGCGCGCTCGCCGCCGACCCGGCCAGCGCCAGCAGCACACTGTGCCGGCTGATGTCACGGGCGAGCCGGCAGGCGTCGAGCACGGCCGCGACACCGACCGGTCCGTCGACGGCGATGAGGTCGGCATGCCACGGCACCGGATGCTCCGGGTGCGGTGTGACGGCGACGCCGCAGTCCGCGGCGGCCAGCGCCGACTCGTCGCCGCCTGCGACGACCGCGACGACGTGACCTTCGCGCTGCAGTCCGGCGACCAGTTCGGTGAGGTCCTCTGCACCCTGCCCGGGCTCGGTCTTGGGTTCGTACCGGACGATCTCGATGTCCTGGCCTGCCACCGGCTTGGGCGGTTGCGTGTCACCGAGCAGGTCCACGTCGATCACCAGGCGGTCGACATGATCGAGTACGCGCAAGGGTTCCGGACGCACCACGAGCACGTCGCAGCGGCCCAGGTATTCCGTGACTCCAGCGGCGAATGCCTCGCGCCCGAGCCGGGCGGCCTTGGCAACCCCCGCGCTGAGCACGTCGATCGCCTCCTGCGTTCGCTGGGAAAGCGGGATGGTGGTCAGTGCCGCGGCCATCGTCGCGATCAAATCTCGCTCGTCGTAGCGTTCGATCGGTCCCGGCGGCAGCGGAATGGGCCGCGGCGCGGGAGGCTCCGGCAACGGACGCGCAGGCGGCGCCGCCGCGTACAGCACCGGCTCCACGTGCGCGAAAGTTTGCGCGCGAGAGCGTTCCTGGCGCAGCAGCAGCACTCGGTGGACGAGGTCGACGACCGGGCTGAGCAACTGGCGTTCGAGGGCGCTGGACGTGGCGGCCGCGATGCCGAGGGCCAAATCCACCTCGGTCACCCCGAATCGCCGCTCCAGCGGGCCGCGTAGCCGCTCCTGGTTCTGCACGAACGCGATGACAGGGGTGAGTCCGATCGGCGTCGAACGCCCGGGCAGACGCAGCATGACGCCGACGGTCGCGAGGCCGGCGGCGGCCACGTCGGCGAGTGCCGCAACGGTGTACCAGGCCGCCGCGGCCCGGTCGGTGGGATGCACGGTGCGGGCCGCGGTGAAAGGCCCCTCGGCGTCGGCGTCGGCTTCCGCTTGTTCCACCGCGGCGATGACGGCGGCCTCGTCCACTGAGGCGGGAGACTCTTCGGCGATCACGAGACGCCCGCATCCAGTGTCCAGACCCACCCACGCCACCCCGGGCAGGCGGCCGACCCGCGCGCTCAGGTCCACGGCGAATGCCTCCAGCCGGTCAGGTGCCGGTCCGCGCACCGCGACATGCAGGCGGTCCCCGCCGGACCATATGGCGCGGCTGTGGCCCGCGGCGTCCGACACGACAGAGTGCAGCGCATCCACCGCGGCCGCCGGGGCTCGCAGCGCGTAGCCCGCGACCGTTGGGACTCGCAACGCGGCATCGACCGCGACCAGCGGGACACGCACCGCTTTCTGGAGATATCCGCCCAACATCACAGCCTCCATTGCGGATTGGATATTGCTCAGCAAACCTGGCGAGTGACCGAGCGGAATAGGGCATAACGGGGCGGACCCAGGGGGACCTTTGTCTTTGCCCCCCAACCTCCTGAGCTGGCAGAGCACGCCGCCCGGCCGATTTGGCCGCGGTGTGGTTTTCCGAGCATCTGACCAGGGACCCGCTGGTGTCGGCGACCTCCGGTCCGTGGGTCGACGGGTCCGGCGAGTTTCGGTAGTCGAGATGACGCCGGGGGTTCGGATGCCACAGGGCCGCGAGACCGCCTCGCCGGTGCCCGACCTTCCGAACGAACCGGACACGCGACCCGCATCACCCGGCGTTGTCGGGTTCCTTACAGTGTGCGGCGATCGCGGCGCGGGCCGCGCGTTCCAACCCGATGGCGGCACCCCATCCGTCTCCGTCAGGACGGATCGCTTCACCGACGACCACGTGGATGGCGCCGCGGCGGATGATCGCGCCGTGGTCGGGCCACATCATCGCCCGGGTGCCCGAGATCGCGACCGGCACGACGGGAAGGCCCGCCTTCGCGGCGATCACGAACGCACCCATGTGGAACGGTCGAAGGCCCGGTACCGGCGAGAGGCTGCCTTCCGGGAACACCACCAGGTATTCGCCGTGCCGTGCCGCTCGCATCAGTCGATGAGTGTCGGCCACGCTGTGTTCGCGCTCGGTTCGCTCGACGAATCGCGTACCCACCCGCCGCAACAGGAAGCCGATCAGCGGCTTGCGTTCGAAAACCTCGCCGGCCACGAAGGTGAAGCGGCCGGGAAGGAGCGTGGACAACGCGATGCTGTCGAGGAGGCTGGCGTGGTTGGCTACTACGACGCAGTTGCTCAGCCGCACCAGTTGTTCGGCCCCGTCCACGGTGATGCGGGTGCCGGTGAGCCGGGCGAGGCTGCGGGCGGCCACACGCGCGACGGCTCGCCGTGCGCTGAGGCGAGGCAGCGCAGCCATGCCGATCAGTGTCGGCAGACCCACGGCGACGAGAACCGACCAACACCACAAGGCGAAAGCCCCGGTTGCGGTGAGCCGGCCCACGCGCCGTAGCGCGGGGATCGCGCCCCGCGCTGCGAACCGGGCCAGCTGCCACCGAACAGGCCGGGCACGAGCACGCACATCGCCTCGCTCGTAGCGTTCCCGGGTGGCTGCGCGCCGGAGCTTTCCGCTGGAGGTTTTCGGCACCGTCCCGGGTGGCGCGAGTACGACGTCGTCAGGAGGTGTTCCGAGCAGGTCGATGCTGACCCCGATGATCTGTTCCCGCAGTCGGGCGAGCGTGGCTGCCGCGGTCTGGCGCGTCTCGGCGAACACCACCAGCCGCTCCGTGCCGCCGACGGGTTCGGGTGTCGCGAAGACGGCGACGCACCCCTTGCGGATTTCCGGGATATCGCCCACGGTCCGTTCGAGTTCTTCCGGGTGCAGGTTGCGGCCGGCCCGGATGATCAAGTCCTTGATCCGGCCGGTCACGAAGAGTTCTCCGTCGGCGAAATAGCCCAGGTCGCCGGTGTCGAGCCAGCCGTGCCGCGACAACATTTTCGTTGCCCGCGGATTGCGGAAGTATCCCGCGGTGGCAGACGGTCCGCAGAACTCGATCCGGCCCTCACGCCGGTCGCCGAGCGCGTTCCCCGCCGAGTCGACCAGGCGAATCCGGTGGCCGGGAATCGTCCGGCCACAGCCGACGAAGCGAAGCGGATCCGGGTCGTCGGCAGCGGCCCGCATCGCCCTGCCGGTGCGCAGGAAACGGTCGCGGTCGACTCGGTCCACGATCGGCCCCCGGCCGACGGGCGGGAGAGTGAGGCCGACGCACGCCTCGGCCAGTCCGTAGACCGGGGCCTGGGCCTCGCGGCGCAGCCCATAGGCGGCGAATCGCTCGCCGAACCCGGTCACGGTGTCCGCGCTCACGGGTTCGGCGCCATTGAAGAGAATCCGCAGCGACCCGAGGTCGAGCCCGTCGAGTTCCGCGTCGGTGATCTTGCGCAGACACAGTTCGTAAGCGAAGTTCGGGGCCGCCGACACCGTGCCGTGGTGGGCGTGTATTGCCCACAGCCACCGCGCGGGTCGCGCGAGAAAGTCCAGCGGCGACATCACGGCCAGCGGCACCCCGAAGTACAGGCAGGACAACCAAGCCCCGATGAGACCCATGTCGTGGTAGAGGGGAAGCCAGCTGACGAACACATCCGAGGCGGCGACCTCGGCCGCCTCACCCATCGCCCGGATATTCGCCAGCAGGTTCGCGTGGGTCAGGGTCACGCCCTTGGGATCGCCGGTGCTACCTGAGGTGTACTGCACCAACGCGACCTCGCCCGCCCCGCGGAGCGAGCCTTCGACCTCCCCGTAACCGGCCAGTTCTTCCGGGGTCATGACGTGGCGTACCGACTCCACCTGGCCGCGCACCAGCCGCGCCAGCCGCGCGGCCTGCGGATCGGTGACCAGGATGCGGGCTTGTGCGTTGCCGAGGATGCGCACCTGACGCCGCAGGTGCTCTTCGAGCTGCGACGGACGTGAGGGCGGGTAGACCGGTACCGGAACGCCACCGGCCACGAGCACACCGAGGAAGGTGGTGAAGTACGCCCGGCCTGTGGGCAGCATGATGGCTACCCGGTCGCCGGGGCGCAGCCCGTGAACGAGCAAGGCGGCGGACACCGTTGCGGCGGCGGACTGCACTTCACCGTAGCTGACTTCCTCCTGCTCCCAGTCCCGCGGGCCGCCTGCGAGTATCCGCAGGTGCGTGCTGTCGGGGTGGGTGCGGGCATGCCAGAACAGCGCCTCGCAGAGTGTGGCGGCGGCTTCCGGTGTCCGGCCGGTGCGCGGCGGCACGGCGTGCCGGACGGGCATCGACTGCCTGCGGCTCCGAACGGGAGCGCCGTGCACGGCGGCCAGAAGATCGCGCGGCGTGGTCACGGTGCCGAGAACGCCGCGTCCCAGGCTTACCCCGAAGGCATGCTCGGTGCGGTCGAGCAGCTCGGTGACGCCGAGGCTGTCCAGCCCGAGATCACGGTCCAGCTCGCTGTCGAGCATCGCGCGCGCGGCGCGGTCCACGGTGTGCCGTTCGGCCACGAGATCCCGGACAACGGCCAAAAGCCGGTCCGCATCCTGCCCTGAGGTCGTCACCGGTCATCCTTCGACGGGACCGCCCGTTCCACGGAGATCCGGTCGTACTCGAGGTGGCGGCGCGCCCGGACGTGGAGTAGTGACTGTCATCGATCGGCTTCAGCGATAGAGGGCGTCGATGCTGTCGGCGAGGTTGTCGATGACAATCTTGCGGCGCAGCTTCATACTCGGGGTGAGATCACCTGCCTCCACGGACAATTCGTGGTCGATGATGTCGAAATTCTTGATCTGTTCCCAGCGATCGAGTTGGGCGTTCAGGTGGTCGACATAGCCGGCGATCACGTCGTGGGTCTTCGCATCGCCCGCGATTTCTGCGAACGATTTCCCTGCCATGCCGTGCTTGCCTGCCCATTCGGTGATGCTCTGGGCATCGAGGCCGACCAATGCGACGCAGTAGGGTCGTGTCTCTCCGTAGACGATGAGTTCCGCCGCGTATGGACAAATTCCCTTGAATGTGGCGGCAATCGCCGAAGGTGCGACGTACTTGCCCTGCGAGGTCTTGAACAAGTCCTTCTTGCGGTCGGTGATGTGCAGGAAGCCGTCTGCGTCGATCTCGCCGATGTCGCCGGTGCGGAACCAGCCGTCCGCGTCGAAAGCCTCGGCGGTCGCGTCGGGGCGGTCGTGATAGCCGCTCATCACCCCGGGGCTTTTGAGCAGGATCTCGCCGTCCTCGGCGATCCGGACCTCGGTACCGGGGAACGGCTTGCCGACAGTACCGAACCGGTATGCCTCCGGACGGTTGATGAACGAGGCGGCGGCGGTCTCGGTCAGGCCGTACCCCTCGAGCACGATGACACCGATCGCGTCGAACCACTGCCCGACATCGCGATCCAAGGGCGCCGCTGCCGATACGAAGTACCGCAGCCGGCCGCCGAAGCGTTCGCGAATCTTGGTGAGCACCAGCCGGTCGGCGACTCGGTGCTGTAGCGAGACGAGCGGCGACGGCCGCCTGCGCGCCTGCTTGGCGCGCGAGACTTCCAGACCGACTCCGACCGCCCAGTCGAAGAGCTTCTTCTCGAGCCCGCCTTTCTCGGCCACCATGCCCTCGATTCGCGCATGCGCCTTCTCGAAGATGCGCGGGGCGGCGCCGACGATGGTCGGACGCAGAATCGCGAGATTGTCCACGATCTTGTCCACCCGGCCGTCGATCGCGGTGGGAAAACCGATCAGCGGTGACAACGCCAACATCACCTTGCCGAACGCGTGGGACAGCGGCAGCCACAAGAAGTTCAGGTCGTCGGGGCCGAGAACGTTCAGGGCGTCGATCGCCGCGGCGCTGTAGGTCCACGCGGAATGCGGCAGCCGAACCCCCTTGGGGGTGCCGGTCGTGCCGGAGGTGTACATGATGCTGCCCAGGTGCTCGGGCCGGATTCCGTGGATGCGGTCGGCCACGGCGTCAGGGGACTCGGCGAGCAGTCCGCGGCCGCGCTCCTCGAGGTCGTCGAGAGCGATCACCCAGTCTCCGTCGCCCACGCCGTCGATGATCACCACCTGTTGCACATCGGGCAACTCGGCGCGGTGCTCGATCAGTTTGCCGACTTGAGCCTGGTCCTCGGCGACGACGACCCGACTGCCCGAGTTGGCGACGATGAACGCGACGCCGGGCGCCTTCGTGGTGGGGTACACGGTGGTGGTGGCGGCGCCGGCGTACATCACGGCGAAGTCGGCGAGCACCCATTCGTACCGGGTGGAAGACAACAGCGCGACCCGGTCCTCGGGCTCTGTTCCCAGCGCGATGAGCCCGGCGGCGAGGCTGGTGACCCGGTCACCGAACTGCTTCCAGGAGACACTGGCCCACCTGTCGCCGTCCGGGAATCGGAATGCCTCCGCGTCCGGGGTCGCGGTGACGCGGTCGACGAGTATCTGGGCGACCGAGGATGCCCGTTTCTCGATCTTGCTGAGCTCGGGGTGTTCCTCGGATTGCCGGAGGAACGTCATCCTTCGATTCTACGAGCATCGACGCCGATCGCTGGGCGTTCGCGGACGACTCCTCCCTCGTTCGGATCTTCCGGATTGCTCCATCGGGATTTCTCCCTCGACCTGCGAAGAGGACCAGCAGGCGGCTCGAGTAGCCGGCACAGAGGACGAATGGCCCAGCCATAGGGGTCTTCGTCATCGTTCGCCTTCGAGCGAGACAGAGCAGACTCGGGCGTATGGCCACCCGCGAATCCCACATGTCGCAATCGGACCTGTTCTCGTGGAACATGGAGCGTGATCCGATCCTGCGCTCGACCATCGTCTCGGTCCAGATCCTGGACACCGAGCCGGACTGGGATCGCCTGGTACAGACCTTCGATCGCGGCACCCGCATCGTGCCGAGATTGCGGCATCGGTTGGTCCGCGCCCCATTCGGTCTCGCCCCGCCGCGCTGGGTACTCGATCCGGATTTCGACCTGTCCTGGCATCTGCGACGTTCCGCGGTCCCGGCACCGGCTGATTTCTCCGCGGTGCTCGAATTCGCCCGAACCGAAGCGATGACCGCCTTCGATCCGGTCCGTCCGCTGTGGCACTCGACGTTGCTCAGCGGCTTGCGAGGTGGCGGATGCGCGTTGGTGCTGACGGTGCACCACAGTCTCACCGACGGTATCGGTGGCATTCAGATCGCCACAGCGCTGCTCGATTTCGATCGGGCGGGTACCGATCGCCGCCTTCCGCCCGAGCCGTCGCCGGAGCGTGACGGCGCGCTCCGCGATCTGGTGGCATGGAACTGGTCGGTCGGCACGGATCTCCTCGGCAGCGGTGTCCGGGCAACGCCGCGGACCGCATGGCGAGCGGTCACTCATCCCGCGCGGGCGGCGCGCGCCGGCGCCGCGCTCGCGGCCTCCCTGTTCCGATTGGCACAGCCCGTCACATCGACGCTCTCGCCGGTGATGACCGAGCGCAGTCTCTGTCGCGGGCTGGCGGTGCTGGACGCTCCCGTCGAGCGGCTACGCCGCGCCGCGCGGTCTGCGGGCTGCACGATGAACGACGCGTTCCTGACCGCGGTGGTCGTCGGACTGCGCGGATACCACGATCGGCGCGGCGCGAAAGTCGACCGGCTGCGCGTGACGATGCCGATCAGTCTTCGCACAGCCGATGATCCGCTGGGCGGCAACCGGATCACGCTGGCTCGTTTCGCGTTGCCGGTCGACATCCCCGAGACCGGAGATCTGATGCGCGCCGTGGACGCCGCGGTCGATGGTTGGCGCAGTGAGCCGGCGATACCGCTGTCCGGCGCCGTCGCGGCGGCGTTCAACCGGTTGCCCGCCGGACTGCTCACCGAGATGCTCGAGCACATCGACTTCGTCGCGTCCAACGTCCCGGGTTCTCCGGTGCCTCTCTATATCGCAGGTGCGCGAATCGACCGGATCTACGCATTCGGTCCCACCATCGGCACGGCCGTCAACGTGACGCTGACCTCGCATGCCGGGACCTGCTATATCGCGATCAATGCGGACACCGCCGCGGTCCCTGATCTCGCGACATTGACCGACTGTCTCGCCGCTGGGTTCGCGACCGTGCTTCGTCTCGGCGGTGAGAGCGAAGAGGCCGGCGCCGACATCCTCGGTGAAACGCCTCGATCGGCGCCCGTCTGATCGGTCTTGCCGCGTCGACCGGCACAGCCGGGTGTGCCGGAGCGTGACGGGAAAACTCAGCTGCCTGGCCGTGCTGACTGGTGTGACCGGCGCGCGAACCGGAGTCATCTGGTTCGAGATCTGTCCGGTATTGCTCGGCTTGTCCGCGGCTCTGTTGGTTGCCGCAAGCTTGACCTGGGAGCGCGGCGTCGCCGTCGGTGACCAAAGTCCATCGACCGCACCGCCAAGGGACGTAGCGGTCAGCGGCCGACCGGTCTTGACTTGATCGCATACTCGGCGCGGAGGTCCAGGACAAGGAAGGAACGGCCATGTCCCACAAGACAGCGACCAAGCAGGCCCACAAATCGGGTAGCGAGCTATCCGGGACGGCACCTCCGGTGCCCGAATCCGGAAGAGAATCGCCGGCGACCGGAGAGAATGCGGCGACCGAAGAGCACGAGGGACTGCGTGTCCCGCTTCCGACCGTCGGCGTGCGGATGACGAAAGTCCCGCTTCCGCCCGGGCCGCGCACCGTGGCCGGCGGAGTCTCCTCGGCGACCACGGCGGCACTGCATCGGGTGCCGGATCGGGAGCAGCTGCTCTACTACGGCGGGCTCGGCGCGGCGGCCGCCACCGGACTGGTGTCGTGGCCGGTAGCCACGGCGATCGGTGTCGGTGTCTGGGTGGCGAAGCATGCCCAAAAGGTGTCGTCCCCCAGCCAGTAACGCCA
The DNA here is from genome assembly GCF_001613365.1 of Nocardia xishanensis NBRC 101358. Lineage (GTDB taxonomy): Bacteria > Actinomycetota > Actinomycetes > Mycobacteriales > Mycobacteriaceae > Nocardia > Nocardia xishanensis. The sequence continues at coordinate 144,561 of NZ_BDCF01000002.1, read as the reverse complement.
CGTCGAACAGGGAAGTAACGCACGGAATGGCAGATCTGCTCGGGCCGCGACCATCGTCGACCGCACTCCCCCGCATCGGGGTGGTGACCGCGGCGACCGGTCGAGCCGGGGCTGACTGCGTGGGACTTCTGCGGCTCCTGACTGCGTTGGACAACGGTCGGGGCGGGGAATACGGCGGTGGCGCCCTCGGGCGTGCGGTGCACCGACCCGAAATGGCGTGGCCGCGGCGCGCACAGCTGCCCTATCGTCGGGTCCGTGATCTCCGCTCTACTGCGCCCGGCCGTGCCCGCCGACGAACCGTTCCTGTGGGAAATGCTCTACGAGGCCTCGCATGCCGCAGAGCAGGGACTGACCGTCGCCGACCTGGAAACCATCCCCGCGCTGTCGCGCTACGTCGACGGCTGGGGCGCCGAGGGCGATCTCGGTGTCGTCGGCGGTCCGGCCGAATCCCCTTGCGGCGCGGCCTGGGTGCGGCTGTTCACCGGCGCGAACGCCGCCTACGGCTACGTCGACGACGCCACCCCGGAACTCGCGATCGCCGTCGCGCCGAGCGCCCGCGGCACCGGACTCGGTACGGCCATGCTGGAACGGCTCATCGCCGACGTCGCCGGACGCTACCCCGCGATGAGTCTCAGTGTGCGCGAAGAGAATCCGGCGCGCCGGCTCTACCAGCGACTGGGCTTCGCCGATGTGCCCGGCTCCCAGATCGTCAACCGAGCGGGGACTACCAGTGTCACGATGGTGTTGCCGCTGCGCTGAGGTGAGTATCTCCGCCGATTCCCTGACGCGTTTTCAGGCCATCTGAGAACGGGCCGCAGTCTTCGGCGAGACGCTCGCCCGAAGCGTTCCGACTGTGCTCAGGCGAAGTATTGGCCTTGATCGAGGTCCTCGAGGAGTCCCGGCCGGGTCGGCTTCCATCCGAGGAGTTCGTGGGTCAGCGTGGCGGAGGCGGGCTGATCGATGGCCAGGAGGTGGCCGAGGAAGCCGAAATTCTCGGCCGGTGCTGGGCCGGTCGGCAGGGTCAGCTGCCGGCCGATCGCGGCGGCGATGACGCGAATCGGAACTCCCTCGTCGCCGACCGCGTGCAGGACCGATCCCGCCGGGGCCTGCTCGAGCGCGAGGCGGAACAGGTGGGCGGCGTCTTGGACGTGTACGGCGGGCCAGCGGCTGGTTCCGTCTCCAACGTAGCCGGAGGCGCCCTTGTCGCGGGCGATGCCGATGAGTTGGGCGATGAAGCCCTGATCGCCGTCGCCGTGGACCGAGCGAGGCAGCCGCACCACCGACGAGCGGACACCGCGCGAAGCCATGGCGAGGGCCATCCTGGCGTTGGCGTCCCGGCCCGCCGTTGGGGTGCCGGGGGCAGAGTGGTCATGTTCGGTCGCGACCTGGCCGGGGACGGCCGGCGTCCCGGCGGTGATCACCAGCGGTTTGCCGGTGCCCTCCAGCGCCGCGCCCATCGCCTCGATGGCTCGCGCGTCGGTCTGGATGGATTCGGCGAATCTGCTGAAGTCATGGATGAACGCCAGATGGATGACGGCGTCGGATCCGGTGGCGCCCGCGTGCAGGACGTCCAGGTCGTCCAGGCCGCCGCGAATCACCTCGGCCCCCGCTTCGGTGAGGGCGGCGGCCGAGGAATCCGATCGGGCCAGGCCGAGGACTCGATGGCCTGCGCCGATGAGCTCGGGGACGACGGCCGAACCGACCCAGCCGGACGCCCCCGTGACGAATACCCGCATAAGAATCTCCTGGTTAGTGATGACACCTGATGACATCAGAGTACGTCATGATGACATCTGGTGTCATCACGGATAGTGTCACTGGTGAGACCAGGAACAATGAGGAGGTCGACAGTGGGCCGTTGGGAGCCGGACGCGCGTGGTCGCCTCGAACGGGCGGCGCTGGCGCTCTATGGCGAGCGCGGGTTCGACCAGACCACGGTGGAGGACATCGCCGTCCGGGCAGGGCTCACCAAACGGACCTTCTTCCGCCACTACACGGACAAACGTGATGTCCTGTTCGCGGGCGCGGGCGTGTTGCAAGAGTTGGTGGTGCGTGCCGTCGACAGTGCGCCGCCGACGTCCACCGCCATCGGCGCGGTCATCGCGGGCCTGGAGGCCGCCTCGGATCTTCTGCGGGAACGCCGCGAGGAGGCTGGCGCACGCCAGGCCGTCATCGCCGCGAACCCCGAGTTGCAGGAGCGCGAGCTGGTCAAATTGTCCACGCTCGCGCAGGGGATCGCCGGGGCGTTGCGGGGGCGCGGCATCGAGGCCCGAACCGCGATCCTGACCTCTGAAGCGGGAATCGCGGTATTCAAAGTCGCTTTCAACCGCTGGATCGCCGACGCCGGACGGCAAGACTTGGTGCCGCTCATCCACGAGACGCTCGACGAACTGAGGGCCGCCACCTCGGACGACCTTTGAAAGTCCAGGCGGTCGATCCCCCGGCGATGTGCGCTAGCGGGCTGGCAATACCGGTCAGGCTGGGCCGACCGCGCGGATCGGAACGCGTGTCGCGGACCCGCAAGGGCTGGTAGCTCGGAAACTGCGCTACCAGCCGGACGATGCGGCGCGGGATCGAGTGTCGCGCGATATCCTTGCGCGCTTACCGTTTGACGCGCTGCGCGTCCGCCAGTGTCGCCGCGATCTTGTCCGCGCCACCCAGCCGCTGCACCCGCGCGGCCAGGCCCGGCGCGATGCCTCCCAGCAGCACGCCGAGACGCACCTGTAGCGGAGCCACCACGATCTCGCCGATATCGCGTTCGACGGCGCGGCGCACCGCGGCGGCCACCTGCTCGGGGCTCGAGGTGCCCATCCCGGGGGCAGCGGGAATGCCTGCGTCGGCGAACATGCCCGCGTCGCGGACGAAACCGGGGAAGATCGTCGACACTCCGATGCCGTGCGGGGCGAGATCCTGCCGCAGCGCCTCGGCGAAGCCGCGCAGCCCGAACTTGGTGGCGTTGTAGAGGGAGGCGCGTGGTGAGGCGAGCTTGCCCGAGACCGAGGAGATGAACACCAGGTGGCCGCGCCCCCGGGCGATGAGGGGTTCGGCGAGCAGGCGGGCGGTCACGATCGGGGCGCGCAGGTTCACGTCGAGCGCGCGATCGATCTGCTCGATCGAGTAGTCGGTGAGCAACCCGCTGGCGGGCAGGGCCGCGTTGGCGACGACGATGTCTACCGGTCCCGCGGCCGCGAGCAGCGCCGCGACGGCCTCGCTGTCGGCCAGATCGGCGGGCACGGCGCGGGCGCCGATCTGCTCGGCCAGCGGGGCGAGCACGTCGGCGCGGCGACCGGTCAGCACCAACTCGGCGCCGCGGTCGGCGAACTCGTGGGCGATGGCGTGCCCGATGCCGCCGCTGGCGCCCGTGATCAGGACTCGTGAACCTTCGATCTTCATCCGCTCTACCGTCCCCTGTGGCCGACCGCGTCACCCGCGGTGCGCGGGCCAGCCCCGCTCTGCAAGCACGCTAGCGAGCTTGCAGCGGTAGCACATCCGCGTGCGGTCGGATCTCCGGCTCCGCCTCCGGTAGGGGATCAGCGCGTCGCCGGGTAGAGCGCTCGCAGTTCCGCCACGGCGTCGTCGAGGGGATCGATGCTCTGCTGCACCCGGCACAGCGCGATCGCGCCCTCGAAGGAGGCGACGGTGAGGATGGCCAGGCGGCGGGCCCGGTCGGCGGGGACCTCGTTCCTGGTCAGTACATCGATGAGCGCGGCGTGCCACCGCTCGAACACCGCCGCCGCGGCGCGCGCGAATTCCGGTGCGTCGTCGTTGGTTTCGACGGCGACGGCGAGGATCGGGCAGCCCGCGCGGAACTGGCTGTCGCGCAGCGTGGTGCGCCACATGTCGGCGAACTTCTCCAGCGCCTCGACCGGGTCGCTGTCGCGGGTGAGGCGCTCGATGTAGCCGGCCATGATGTCGCCCGCGGTGGTGACCGCGTCGTTGATCAGCTGGGTGCGTCCGCCGGGGAAATGGTGGTACACCGAGCCGCGCGGCGCGCCGGTGCTGGCCAGTACCCGGTCGACGCTGGTCGCGCTGGCGCCGTGCACGCGCAGCGAGTCGATCGCGCCTTCGATCATCCGCCGTCGCGCGTCGGGCAGGCGGGTGCGAGAACCGTCGGGACTGGATCGGCGTGCCACGCGTCGATTCTATGGGGATGCCCATAGTGCGAGGTGTTTGCCGGTGCGCTAGACGATCACCTGACCCTGGTGCGATGGAACTCGAGGAATGCGTCCAGGGTTCGCTGCGGCGCCTCTATCTGCGGGTAGTGGCCGATGTCGGGAAGTTCCACCACATCGGGGTGCTCGATCAGCTCGCGATAGCGTTCGACCATGTGCGCGCCCGAGACCGGGTCGCGCAGCCCGTCGATCAACCGCACCGGCACCTCGGTGCGCTGGAGCGCGCCGACCCAGCGTTCCCGGTTCTTGCGACGCTCGGCCATGTACCGGATCAGCTTGTGCCCGATGCTCTTACCGTGCCGGGACGACCACAGCAGCCAGAACTGGTGCAGCTCGGCGGCGCTGGGGCGAGTGTCGGGCCCGAAGACCGCTGACAGGCTCCTGCCGAACGTAGCCTCGCCGCCGAAGATGCCTGCCAGCGGCCCCAGCGGTCCGGCCAGCAGCCGCTGGACCAGGCGCGCACGGTGGGTCTCGGGGAACAGTCCTCCATTGAGCAGGCACACCGATTCGATGATCAGCGAATCGTCTCCGGACGCGCGGCGTTCGGCGTCGCGGGCGAGCATCTCCTGGGCGACGGTGTCACCGTAGTCGTGGGCCAGCAGGTGGAAACGCTGCACGCCTTGTTCGCGCAGCAGTCGTTCTTGCAGGTCGGCTTGGTCGGCGATGCTGTAGTCGTAGGTGCGCGGTTTGGCCGACCAGCCGAAACCGATCATGTCGGCGGCCAGCACCCGCGCGAACCGCTGACACAGGCCGGGCCACACGGCATGCCAGTCCCAGGACGCGGTCGGGAAGCCGTGGACACACAACAGGACCCCTTCGGGTCCGCCGCCGCCCTCGGTCCAGAAGATCTGATGCCCACGATGGGTGAACCGGTGTCCGTTCGCACGCCAATTCGCAAACTCCTCCATATCGAACAAGCATTGCGCGTGCGCGGCCGCGCGGCAGCCATTCGCGGGAATCGGCGTGGCGACCGTGTCGTCCACCGCGGCACCGACGCGGCGGTCGCGTTTTGCGAGAATGCCCTAGTGCATGTCGCGATCGGCTTGGTGGTTCTCGTCGCGTCGGCGGCCGCGCTCGCGGCCCTGGCGCGCCGGCTCGGGGTCTCCGAACCCTTGGTGCTGACCGTGGCCGGAGTGGCCGCCTCCTATCTGCCGTTCGTGCCGGAGGTGCACCTCGAACCGGAGGTGGTGCTGCTCGGCTTGCTGCCGCCGCTGCTCTACACCGCGGCGATCCGGACCTCGCTGGTGGACTTCCGCGCCAACATCGGCACCATCGCGTCATTGTCGGTGGGTCTGGTGCTGTTCAGCACCTTCGCGGTGGCGGGGGTCGTGTGGTGGCTGCTGCCGGTGCCGTTCGCGGTGGCGGTGGCCCTCGGCGCGGTGGTCGCGCCGCCGGACGCCGTCGCGGCGACGGCGGTGGCGCGCCGGATCGGAATGCCGCGGCGCATCGTCACCATCCTCGAGGACGAATCGCTGTTCAACGACGCGACCGCGCTGGTGGCATTGCGGACCGCGATCGCGGCCTCGGCGGGCGCGGCGTCGGTATGGGGCGCGGGCGGTAACTTCCTGCTCGCCGCGGGCGGCGGCGCGGTCGTCGGTATCGCCGTCGCCGGGGTGCTCGCCATGCTGCGCAGGCGGATCACCGACCCCGTGCTGGACACCACGCTGTCGTTCCTCGCGCCGTTCGCCGCGTATCTGCCAGCGGAAGGCATCCACGCCTCCGGTGTGATCGCGGTCGTGACCTGCGGCATGATCCTCGGGCACGGCGCGCCGGTCTGGCAGTCGGCGGCCTCTCGCATCGCCGAACGCACCAACTGGCGCACCATCCAATTCATCCTGGAGAGCTCGGTGTTCCTCATCATCGGCTTGCAGGTGCGGGCGATCTTGGAAGGGGCGTGGGGCAGTGGCCTCGACCACACCACCCTGATCGTCTCGGCGATCGCGGTCCTGCTCGCGGTGATGGTGGCGCGGCCGCTGTGGATCTTCCCGTGGTCGTTGCTGTTCCAACGGCTGGGTCGTTCGACGACCCCGCTGAGCTACCCGACGGTGGTCTCGTGGGCGGGCATGCGCGGCGTGGTCACGCTGGCGGCCGTGCTGCTGTTGCCCGAGGACACCCCGCAGTTGCCCGTGCTGAAGCTGCTCGCGCTGGTCGTGGTGGCGGGAACCCTACTGCTGCAAGGCCCCTCGCTGCCCTGGCTGGTGCGCCTGCTGCGTCTGCGCGGCCCGAGCCGCTCCGAGGACGCGCTGCAGAAGGCCAATCTGCTCACCCAGGCAGGCACCGCGGGAATGGCGGCGCTGGACGCGGCCGCCGGACCCGACACACCGCCGCAGGTCGTGCAATCGTTGCGGGACCGGCTGACCTGGCGGACCAACGCCGCCTGGGAACGGCTGGGCCGCGCGGAATCCGAACAGCGCACCCCCACCGCCGAATACCGCAGGCTGCGGCTGGAGATGTTGCGCGCCGAACGCGAAACCGTGCTGCGGGTGCGGGATTCGGGCGGCATGGACTACGAGATCCTGCAACACGTGCTGGCCAGGCTCGATCTGGAGGAATCCATGATCGACCGATTCGACGAGACCGAGGAAGAACGCGGCGAACCCCTCGCCGCGCCCGCCATCATCGACGACTGCGAGCACCTGCGTGCCGCGCCGCTGCTGCGCGAACCCACCGAACCGGACCGGTGCGACGAATGCGTCGCCGAAGGGCTGACCTGGGTGCACCTGCGAATGTGCCTGTCCTGCGGGCACATCGCCTGTTGCGACTCCTCGCCGGGCAATCACGCCACCAAGCACCACGCCGCGACCGCCCACCCGGTGATGCGCAGCGTGGAACCGGGTGAGGCGTGGCGCTGGTGCTACGTGGACGAGCTGCTCGGCTGAGCGCCCGCCGCCGCCGGGCGGCGGGCATGCGAGTAGATCAGGCGGGCGTATTCGTTGAGCAGCCGCTGCAGTGACACGTCGCCACCGGTCGCGCTGATCTGCTGGTAGCCGACCAGCATCGCCATACCGAGCGAGGTGACCACGGTGGCGGTCTCGTCGTCGCCGACCACCCCGTTGATCACCTTGTGCACGGTGCGGCGGCGCGACTCGTCGACCCGCTTGAGCGCCAGATTCACCGATTCGTCGTTGGCGGCCCAAGCCCGGATCGCGGCCTCGGCCTCGTGATGCAGGCCCGCCGCGAGATCGGACATGGCGCGCACGTCGTCGTCGGGATCGCCCTGATTGAACTTCAACGTGCGCAGGATGAGCACCTGCCGGTTCTCCCAATGCTCGAGCAGCGCGTCGACGAAACCCTGCCAGCTGCCGAAGTGATGGTAGAACGAACCGCTGGTTACCCCGAGCCGACGGCACAGCAGCCCGATATTGAGGCCCTTGAACCCGAGTTCGGCCAGCACCTCCAAAGCGCTGTCGAAGTACTGCTCCTTGGTGACCACTCGTGACATGCGGATGCCGTTCTGCTCGTGCGGGCAAGGGGGGAGGGCCCGAACAGTACCGCATCGAATCACTCGCGCGTGCGGGCACAACGGAATCCGTTAGGTGACTCACGGTAGCAGTTACCGAGCGAAATATGCAGTGCGCCTGCGAAACCCGAGCCGGACCGCGTCGCCCTTGTATAACAGAGCACTTGCTCTGTTATAGTCGTCGGCATGCCACGCCCCCGGACCCACGATCCCGACGCCGTGCTCGACGCCGCGGAATCGCTGGCGGTGCGCGGTGGGCCCGCCGCGGTCACCATCCGCGCCGTCGCCGCGGCGACGGGCATGTCGAACGGCGCGCTGTACCACACGTTCGGATCGCGGTCGGGAGTGCTCGGGCGCGCGTGGTTGCGCGCGGCGCGGCGATTCCTCGCGGTGCAGAACGAGTTGGTCGATGTGCGATCGAACGCCGAAAACGGTGCGGCCGAGGCGATCGTGGCCGCGGCGGAGGCGCCGAGCGTGTTCGCCGAACGATTCCCCGACTCCTCCCGGCTGCTGCTGACCGTCTCCCGCGAGCAGTTGCTCGGTGAGGACCTGCCCGACGACGTCGCCGCCGAGGTGCGCACCGCCGAACGCGCGCTGATCGATCTGCTGGTGCGCCTCGCGCAGCGGCAGTGGGGCCGCCGCGACCGCCGCGCCGTCGAGGTACTCACCACCTGCCTGGTCGACCTGCCGACCGCCATCCTGATCCGCCGCGACCGGATCGCCGAACCCCTTGCCCGCGAACAACTTCGGGCCGCCGTGCGCGCTGTGCTCGCGGTCGGGCCACCCCCGTGAAAAAGTCCCATGACGAAGGAGCCACCATGCCAACTCTGGATTACCACGACAAGATCGCCGTCCTGGACCTCGGCGGCGACGAAAACCGCTTCTCCCCCGAGTTTCTCGACGAAGTGAACGCCCACCTGGACACCGTCCTCGCCGAGGGCGCGCAAGGGTTGGTCACCACCGCGAGCGGCAAGTTCTACTCCAACGGCCTGGACCTGGACTGGCTCGGCGCCAACTCCGACCGCGGCCCGTGGTACGTCGAGCGCGTGCAGGCCCTGTTCGCGCGGGTGCTCACCCTGCCGGTGCCGACCGCGGCCGCGCTGCCTGGACACGCCTTCGGCGCGGGCGCCATGCTCGCCATCGCCCACGACTACCGCGTGATGCGCGCCGACCGCGGCTACTTCTGTTTCCCCGAAGTCGACATCCGCATCCCCTTCACCCCCGGCATGGCCGCCCTGATCCAGGCCAAGCTGCCCCCGAAGACCGCCGTCGCCTCGATGACCACCGGCCGCCGCTACGGCGGACAGGCCGCCGCCGAGGTCGACATCGTCGACGCGGCGGTCGCCGAAGGGCAGGTGCTCGCGGACGCGCTGGAAATGCTGATTCCGCTGGGCGGCAAGGATTCCGGCACCCTCGGCGCGATCAAGAACACGATGTTCGCACCGGCTGTCGCCGCACTCACCACGCCGTAAGGCCACCTCGGGTAGATCCGGTGACCAGGCATCGATCGCGATGCCTGGTCACTGAGGTATTCACCGCCCGTCGGGCCTGTGTGCCGAAAAGGGTCAGCCCCGGTCGGTCGCCTGCGTCCACACCGTCGTGCCCGATCGCCGCGTCACCGTCTACAACGCCGTCGGCGCGACGATCGAGGTGATCTGGTCCCGTCGCCGCGCCGACGAGAGCGAAATCCGTCGCTGGGCTGTTCATTTCGAGGTCGCGAAGTCCGTCGCTGGGTGGCGGGTGATCGCGGTCCAAGCCATTGACACCGCCGAGAGCGCGCTCGAGGAGATCTTCGCCTCGGAATCGCCGACCGAGGTGGTCGGTCGTGGCTGAGCAGAAGTATCCACCGCTGTTCATGCCCGAGGGCGTTGTCCGATAGACGTCCACGATCTCCTCTGCGAGGCATCCGAAAGTCTGCCGGGACAGCAGCACACCAAGTGCGGCCCGTTCACGCTGCACCAACTCAGACACAGCAAGCTCACCATGCCGCCGAGGCCGGCGCGTCCACGCCGATGCTGTCCGGGCACTCCTCGGTGCGTAGCCTCGCTAAATACACCAGGTGTCGGCCGAGAGGCTGAGGCGGTGGCATGCCGAGGCCGACCCGGCCTCCAGGCGTCGACGCTAGCCACCAACCCGATGGAGCGGTTGGAGCACCCGCTCGACCAGCGCAGTATCGCAATGTTCGATCACCTCGGTGAGCCGACCGTCCGCGATCCGAAAGACGAGGCAGTAGGTCTGCTCGTACGGCTCGCCCCGGGTCGTGCGGGCGTGCGCGCGGACCTGGGCGACGACGCGGTCGTCTTCGGCGATCACGAACTCGGCCGCGCTACGGTACTCGGTGAACTGGGTCATCAGCGGCCGCAGAAGTTCGTTCAGCACCACCGATTTCGGTTCCCAGATGCCCGACCAGGACCAGTTCCCCGGAAAGACCCAGCGGAAGTCATCGGCCATGGCCTCGACCATCGCCCGGGTATTGCCTTGCGACATCTGCTCGAAGATGTCCTCTATCAGTTTCCTGTTCGCTGCTGCACTCATACCTCCGACGCTAGGGAGCGTCGAGATATGCGACAAGCGAGAGTATCGCATATCTGATATGAGTGGATCGCATGGGTGAGTTCACGATCGTCGGCTTGCGGGTGGTCCGGGAGGCCGCTCGGTGTGGGTCGTTCTCGACCGCCGCGGAGAATCTGGGCTACACGCAGTCGGCGGTGTCCCGGCAGATCGCCCTCATGGAGCAGGCGGCGGGCCGGGCATTGTTCGAGCGGCACGCGCGCGGCGTCCAGGTCACCGACGCGGGACGGATCCTGCTGCGCCATGCCGAAACGGTACTCGGCGGGCTCGGCTCCGCGAGGCAGGAACTCGACGAACTGACCGCGTTTCCGCCCGCCACGCTCCGGGTCGGCGCATTCTCGACCGCCATGGCCGCGCTGGTGCCGAGGGCCATCGCCGCCGCGGCGCCACGACTCGCGCGCGTACCGCTGCGCGAGGGCACCAGCCCGCGGTTGGCCTCCGCCGTCGCGCGGGGGCGGCTGGATCTGGCGGTGGTGAGCGAGATGCGGAATCCGCCCCCGGATACCGAGATCGTCTCACTCCTGAACGACCCGTTGCTCGTCGCGGTGCCACCGGACCACGCCCTCGCGGGCCGGGCCAGCGTCACGCCCGCGCAGCTGCGCGGGGAGCGCTGGATCGCGGGCAGCACCGAGGTGAACAGCACCCTGCTCGGCGCTTGGCGCGACGCCGCCTGGGAACCGGAGATCGCCTTCGTCGCCCGCGACTGGTTCGCCAAACTCGGGCTGGTCGCGGCGGGTATGGGCAGCACCGTGGTACCTGGAATCGCGGTTCCTGTGCTGCCACCCGGCATCGCATTGGTCCGCATCGACCATCCCGCTGCGGTCCGCCCGACCTGCGTCGTCTATCGCGGCGGGGACCCGGCCACCCCGAGACAGCTTTTCATCGAGGCACTGCGTGATACCGCCGCCGACCTCGCCACCGAGGTCCGCCAGCGACTGCGATAGCCGACTCATATAGCCATGCGCCCGAATTCGCGGCGCGGCGGCGCAGGCTGAGTAGGGTGAATTCCCCAAACCGTCCATAGCCACCACCCCCATCGGTCACGCCGACATGAAATCACCTGTAGGTCAACACCGCTCACCGCTCCGCGCTTGACGCCGGATCGGGCGGATCTGCTCCCTGACCCCTTGCCGACGGCGTACTGGAGGTGTGGCAGATAGCCGTCGGATCGGTGGCCGATTCGGCGGTCAGCGTGACGGCGGGTTTTCGCGGTCCGCCAAATGCTTCTCGAAGAAGGCGAAGATGCGTCGCCAGGCGTCCGCGGTCGCGTCGGCGTTGTGGCCGAGACCGGTGACGCGCAGCAGCCGGTCGCCGGGGAAGGTGTTGGCGAAGCCGTGGGTGACGCCCGGATACGTCTTGATGTCGTGAGCGACACCGAATTCGGTGAGCGCGCGTTCCAGTTTGGCCGGCGCGCCGACCAGCGACGGGTCGCGGCGGCCGTAGCTGGCCACCACCGGGCAGGTGCCGTCGAGCAAGGTGCGGTAGTCGCCGTAGAGGCCCGGATAGAACGGGGCCGCCGCGTCGAAGCCGCGCGGCGCGGTCAGCAGCGCGAACCCGCCGCCCATGCAGAAACCGACCACGGCCGTGCGGCCGGTGCACGCCGGATCGGACACCAGGCGGTCGCGTGCGGCGAGGATGTCGCGCACCGGGACCGCGTCGGTGTCGGACTTGCCGCCGGTGAACCACAGCGCGCGCATCACCGCCCGCATACAACGGGCACGGCCGCGCGAGAACAGATCGGGGGCAACGGCCAGATAACCGTGCTCGGCGAGCATCGCCAGGTTCCCCTCGAGATCCGGACCGAACCCCAGCACGTCGTGCACCACGACGACGCCCGGCCACGGACCCGCGCCGGAAGGCCTGGCGATCAGCGCAGGCAGCGGACCGTCCGGCGCGCTCAGCTCGACCCTGTCCATGATCGGAAATGTACGCCGCGCGGGTCGAGGGCGGGGCGCGTTGACCGAAGCGCGACTCGTCCGAGTTCGGTCATTGCCCGCAGGATGCGGGCCCGGCCGAAGTCGACCACAGAGCACCCAGGCGGACGCTCGACGGGACCGACGGCGACGTTTCCCGAAATCGACGGCACTGGACTCGGGGAGCCTGAAGCGGCGGTTCCCACGGCGGCGGACCGCAGGCAAAGCCACGGCGCGCGGTCCTCGAAGTCGACGGCGGTGGCTCAGAGAGGACTGGCGCGGCGGGTTGCCACTCGGTGGCGGACGGCGAGCAGACCTCGAAATCGACGGCGCGAACGACGGTCAGTTTGCCGGCACGGCCTCGAGGTGGCGCGTGTCGCCCAGGCTCGACACCTCGCGGTTGTGGAAGAAATCGTCCTCGGTGAGCACCGTGATACTGCCGGACGCGGCCCGGAAGGCGACGTAGCCCGCCGACTCGATCGGCATCCCGATCCACGCCGCGATCACGAATGTCATTGCGCCGCCGTGCGTCACGATCACCTGATGCTCACGGGGGTCATCGAGGATTTCTCCCATCGCGGCGTAGATGCGCTGTGCCAGACTCATTTTGGTCTCCGCGCCCGCGATTCCCTCGTCGTGGCGCAGGCGTTCGCCGACCGCGGGCGGTGGAACGAATCGCCGATCCAGCCACTCCTGCGGCCGTCCGCCCGCCTCGCCGTAGGACTTCTCGCGCAGTCTCGCGTCGAGGATCGGCGTCACGCCCAATGCCTCGCCGACCGCTTCGGCCGTCTGCGCGGTGCGCAGCAGATCCGAGGAGTACATCCGCACGTCGGCGTCCTCGGGTATCCGCGCACGCAGCGCCACGCCGATGGCGGCCGCCGCACGCGTGCCCGCCGCGGTGAGTTCGGAGTCGAACCACCCGCCCACGACTCGGTCGACGTGATGGGTCGCCTCCGGATGCGTGACGACATAGACCTTGCGCACCGATTCTCCTTCTCACGCGGGCAGCAGTTCGGGTGGCGCACATGGCCGATCGCCGATCGCGTCGAAAGGGGACTCCCACCCACTTTCACAATAACGGCTCGGACCAGGAAAAACATCGGCCCTCGGGTCGATGTTCGGCGGGCGGCGCTTCCCTACCCTGGTGACCTCTGACCGGATCGACCGACGCGGAGGAACAGTGGACAGCCTGGACAACAAGATCGCCGTGGTCACCGGCGCGGCCTGTGGGATCGGCCGCGGGATGGTCGAAGCGTTCCTCGCGGCGGGCATGCGCGTGGTACTCGCCGACATCGAGGAAGCCGCGCTCGCGGCCACCACGGCCGATCTGCGCGAGGCGGGCGCGGACGTGCACGCCGTGGTCACCGACGTGTCGATACCCGGCGAAGTGGCCGCGCTGGCCGAATCCGCGCTGCGCGCCTACGGCGCCGTGCACGTGCTGTGCAACAACGCGGGCGTCTTCGCGGGCAGCAAGCCCAGCTGGGAGAGCACGCTCGACGACTGGGCGTGGGTGCTCGGCGTCAATCTGATGGGCGTGGTGCACGGCATCCACACATTCCTGCCGCTGATGATCGACCAGGGCGAGCAGGCGCACATCGTCAACACCGCTTCGATCGCCGGACTGATCGCGGGCGGCTCGGTGTACGGGGCATCGAAATCCGCGGTGGTCGCGCTATCGGAGACGGTGCGTTTCGAACTCGTCGACGGCGGATACAAGCCGCGCGCCTCGGTGCTGTGCCCAGGACTCGTCGACACCGGCATCTACGTTTCCGAACGCAATCGCCCCGCGCGCTATCCGCAGGCCGGCCCGCGCCCGAGCGGGTGGTCGATCGATGCAGCCCGGCGGGCGTTCGAGCAGGGCCTCGAGCCGCGCGGTGTCGGTGACCTGGTGGTGGAGGCGATCCGCGAGGAACGCTTCTACGTCCTCACCGGCACCGGATATCTCGAGCACATTCGACACCGCGCCGAACAGATCGCCAATCAGCAAGACCCGGCGATGCCGCCGATGGTGGCGAACTGATCCACCGTGCGCGCCTGCCCTCAGCGAGGATCGGGCGTCAGGCATTGCGGCGGCAGCGGGAACCAGCGCAGCGCTTCGAAATGCGCTGGGAGCCCGGTGGAACCGTCGGGAACCTCATCGGGGCGGGCCTCGAACAGGGTGCGGGCGGTACGTAGGTGTTCGGCCAGCGCGGCCTCGTCGAGGGTCTCGCGCTCCGTCGGATAGTGCAGGGTGCCCGCGCTGTCGTACCAGAGGTCCGTCAGACGTAACGGGGCCTGGTGGGTCGCGTCCCGGTGGCGCCATAGACCGGTGTCCGGACCGAAGACGTAGTCGGTGAGGAGACGGTGACCGAACGAGGCCAGCAGCTCCACGGCCTCGATCAGATAGTCGCGCACGGTGTCGGAGATGAAGTAGTTGAAGTTGACCCGTGTCCAGCCGGGTTTGATGCCTTCGCAACCCAGGGCGATCTCGTCTCGGTAGGCGCGCGAGTTCTGCGCATCGATCGCCAGGAGCCGGTGCCCGTACGGGCCCGCGCAGGAGCAGCCGCCGCGAGCTTGGATGCCGAACAAGTCGTTGAGCAGGGCTACGACGTAGTTGTGGTGCAGGTAGCGATCCGCGCCGCACCGCACGCGGAAGGACACGATGGACAGTCGCCGGGCACGAGGGTGGCCGAGGATCTCGATGTTCGGGTGTTCGCGCCACCGGCCGAAGGCATGACGCCACAGCCGCTGTTCCCGTTGCTCGATGAGGTCGGTGCCGACGGCGTCTTTGAGCGCGAAGACCAGACCGGCACGGATCGACTCGATGATCGCCGGGGTTCCGCCCTCTTCCCTGGCAACGGGATCATCCAGGTAGCGGTGCCCGATCGGGTCCACGAACGCCACCGTGCCGCCTCCCGGCACGGTGGGCACGGCGTTGCGCACCAACTCACGACGAACCACAAGCACACCGGGAGTCTGCGGTCCGCCGACGAACTTGTGCGGTGAGAGAAAGATCGCGTCCTTGTGGTCGCCGCGACCGGGAGCGCTCTCCCGCACCCGGATCGGAACGTAGGGGCCGGCAGCGGCGAAGTCCCAGAAGGACAACGCGCCGTGCTCGTGAAGCAGGGCGGCGATCCGGTCGGTATCGGACAAGACACCGGTAACGTTCGAGGCGGCCGAGAAACTACCGATGCGCAATGGCCGGTCCGCGTAGCGGATCAGCCGCTGCTCGAGTTGTCGCCGATCGATCTGACCGTCGGCGTCTTCGTCGATCACCACCAGATCGGCGATGGATTCCCGCCATGGCAACTCGTTGGAGTGGTGTTCGTAGGGGCCGATGAAGACCACAGGTCGCTGCGAATCGGGGATCTTCCCGTCCCACCGGTAGCGCGCGAGGAGTCCGGACGGAACGCGGAGCTCGAGAATGCCCACCAGCTTGTTCACCGCCGACGTGGCCCCGGACCCGCAAAAGATCACCAGATCGTCCTCGGTGCCGCCAACGGCGTCGTGGATGATCCGGCGTGCGTCCTGCCGCAGCCGTGAGGTCTGCAATCCCGTGCCGGAGCTTTCGGTGTGGGTGTTGGCGTAGCGCGGCAACACCTGTCTGCGGATGAAGTCCTCGAGGAAATCCAGCGACCGGCCTGAAGCGGTGTAGTCGGCGTAGGTGATCCGGCGCCGACCATACGGTCCGTGCAAGACCTCGCCTTCACCGATAACCCCTTGCCGGACTCGCTCGAGCAACGGTGAGGTGGGGACCGGCGCGGCCGAGACGTCCACGCTGCTCATTGTCTTCTCCATGCCGGCCCTCCTTCTTCACCGCGAGGCACCGATACCCCGGCTACCAGCCACCGTGCCCCGGAGCCATGCGCCGCGCCAGGGCCATTGGTCTGCCTCTTGAATTATCCGAGCAATCGTTTGCCAAAGATATGCTGTATCGGTGGTGTCCGCGCCGCCGCCGATGCTGGCCCGTTCCGGACGACCGCCCGCTGACCCGGACGGTTGGGCTTTCGAGATGAAATGGGACGGCATGCGCGCCATCGCCGCGGCGGCCGACGGGACATGCCAGCTCTACAGCCGCAACCGCAAACAGGTCACCGGCTCGTTCCCTGAGATCGCCGCGGCCGTCGCCGCGGCGGCAGGCGATCACCAGGTCACCCTCGACGGGGAGATCGTCGCACCGGAGGGCGCGGGCGGCGCACCCTCGTTCTCCCGGCTCCAGCGGCGCATGCACGTGCGGGCGCCGTCCGCACAGCTGATTCGCGATGTTCCGGTGCTGTACATGATCTTCGACCTGCTCGCCCTCGACGGGCACGCCACCACCGCCGTGCCGTACTCGCAGCGGCGGGACCTGCTCGCGCGGCTCGATCTCGGCCGCCCGCCGATCCAGCTGTCGCCCTACTGGACCGACGTCGATCCCGAAGCGCTGGCCGCGGCCGCGGCCGAGAACGGGCTCGAAGGACTGGTCGCCAAACGCCTCGACTCCACGTATCAACCCGGTGAGCGGACCCGCAACTGGATCAAGACGCCGTTCCGGAAAACGGCGGAAGCCGTCATCGCCGGATGGTTGCCAGGAAATGGCCCGTTCGCCAAGACATTCGGGTCTTTGCTTCTGGGAGCACACGATTCGGCGGGGCGGCTGGTGCCGATCGGCAGCGTCGGCACCGGCTGGACACTCGCCGAACGCCGCAAACTCCGCGCCCGCCTCGACGAAATCACCCGTCCTGATACACCTTTCGACGTTCCGCCGCCGCGCGCGGTGTCCGTGGTGGCGCACTGGGTCGCACCCGAATTGGTCGCCGACATCGAATATCGCGAGGCCACGTCCGAGGGTCTGCGTCACCCCAGCTGGCGGGGCCTGCGCATCGACAAGACTCCCGCCGAGATCAAGTGGGTAGTACCCGAGTAGACGCCATTCAACGCCCCGAGCCGCCGACCTCACCCGGAGAACGAACCATGAGCCGCTACAGCTTGCGCGACAAAGTCGTCCTGATCACCGGCGCGACCGGCGGCATCGGAGCCGCATGCGCCCGCGACCTGCTCGACCGTGGGGCACGGCTGGTCCTGGTCGACCTGGACCGGGCCGCCCTCGACGCTCTCTCCGCCGAGCTGGGTACGGGCGCGGTGCTCGCGGTCGCCGCCGACGTGACCTCCTTCGAGCAGATGCGCTCGGTCGCCGATCAGGCGGTCGCCCGCTTCGGCCGCATCGACGTCGTATTCGCCAACGCCGGCACCGCCGTCGACCCGCCGGTCACCGTCGCCACCGCGGACGTGGCCGCCTACGAAAGAGTCATCGAGGTCAACCTCCTGGGTGTGTGGCGCACCGTCAAAGCCTGCCTCGACGAGGTCATCCGCAATGACGGGTACGTCCTGGTGACCGCGTCGATCTACGCGTTCGTCAACGGGATCGCCAACTCCGCCTACGCCACCTCCAAAGCCGCGGTGGAAATGTTCGGCCGTTCACTGCGAACCGAACTCGCGCACACCGGCGCACGCGCAGGCGTGCTGCTTCCGGGCTGGGTCGTCACACCCCTCGCGCACCCCGCTCTCGGCGGCAACCAGACCGCGACGACCATGGCCCGACGCGCTTTCAAAGGCCCACTGGGACAACCGATATCGCCCGAACGGGTCGCGCACGCTGTCACCGCCGGAATCGAACGACGCTCCGCCCGCATCATCGAACCCCGACGCTGGGCGCCGATCTCACTGCTGCGCGGCATCTTCGCCACCGCAACCGACGCCTGGCTCGACCACGACAGAACCATGTCCGCACTCGTTCAGCGCCTGGAATCCGAAGCGAAACACTGACCGGGACTGTCGGGTCGACGGTTGATTCCGACAGTCCGTAGACCCTCAGGCGTGCGACAGGCTCAGAGGCGGAAACGCTGCCACCACCGACGCGGCGGCGGACCCGCGGCTTCCGGCGCGCGCCGCGGAGCAGCGGATGACACTCGCTGCGGAGCGGCGGACGAGGGCGTCGCAGGTGTGGGTGTGTGGTCGGCCCGCCAGCGCACCACCACCGCGTCGGCGTTCACCGGCCCGACCGGAACGTGGGGCGGCGTCGGCGTCCGCAGATAGCGGACCACGCGCTGGTTGAGTTCGGACACCGCGGCCCGAACCTCACGCTCGGTGTCCAGTTCGGCCACCGTCTCGTGAATGCGCTCCATATCGCGGCGCAGCACGAGCGAGTCCGGCAGCATGCCGTCGGCGCGCACCCCTTCGCGGCGCAAGTAGTCGCGCAACCACCAGTTCTCGTCCACAGGGGTGCCCACCCCGGGAATCGGGCGGCCCGCGCCGCGCAGATTGTCGAACTCCCCGCGCTCGGTCGCCTCGCGGACCTGTTTGTCGATCCACGATTCGAAGGTCTGATCCGGCGGTTTGCGCTCGGTCATGTCATCCAGCCTACCGAGGCGGTTTCGATGGCTCCATGACATTGGGATGTGTTGTACAAGAACAGGATTCGGGGAAAGTCCGCGCGTGGCGGCCCGCGCGACCTACGGTCGTGGCACAGTGCCGGGCGTCGTGAGTGAGACCGAAATGACCGAACCGAACACCTCCTGTGCCGCTTTCCAGCGCGTCGCCGCGATCGATCCCGGCGCCGTGGCCGTCCGGTCGATCGGCGGAGAACAAAGCCTGACGTGGCGCGAATACGCGGACCAGGTCCGTGCCGTCGCGGGTGGGCTGAGCGCGCTCGGCGTCGGCCGCGGCGACACCGTGGCGTTGATGATGAGCAACCGCGTCGAGTTCTATCCGCTCGAGGTCGGCGCGCAGCACACCGGCGCCACGTCGTTCTCGGTGTACAACACCCTCGCTCCCGACCAGTTGCGGTACGTGTTCAGCAACGCGGGCAACCGGGTGGTGATCTGCGAGGAGCAGTACGTCGAGCGGGTTCGCGGCTGCGGAGCGCCGATCGAGACCATCGTGTGCGTCGACGGCGCCCCGGAAGGAACCCTCGGCGTCACCGAGCTCATGGCCTCGGCCGCCGACGATTTCGAGTTCGAGGCGACCTGGCGGGCCGTGCGCCCGGACGACATCGTCACCCTCTGCTACACCTCCGGCACCACAGGCAACTCCAAGGGCGTCGAGATCACCCACGAGAGTCTGCTGTTCGAGGCGCGCGCGTTCGCCTCGGTGCTGCCGGTCGAATTCGGCGACCGCCAGACCTCCTACCTGCCGACCGCGCACATGGCCGACCGATTCACCGCGCTGTATCTGCAAGAGGTGTTCGGCACGCAGATCACCGCCGTACCGGATCGCGCCCAGTTGCCCGCCGCGCTGCTCGGCGTGCGCCCCACCATTTGGGGCGCGGTGCCGCGGGTGTGGGAGAAGTTCAAGGCGGCGATCGAGTTCTCCGTCGCGAACGAGGCCGATCCCACCACCAAGGCCGCCCTGCAGTGGGCCCTCGACACGGCCCGCCGCAAGGCCGATGCCCGGCTGCGGGACGAGCCGCTCGATCCCGCACTCGCCGAGGAGTGGGCGCGCGCCGATGCGGCCGTGCTGTCCAAGCTGCGCGCGAAACTTGGTCTGGATCAGGTGAAGTGGGCGATGTCGGGGGCTGCGCCGGTGCCGCCGGAGACACTCGGCTTCTTCTTCGGGCTCGGTATCCCCATCTCCGAGGTGTGGGGCATGTCGGAGCTGACTTGTGTGGCCAGCGTCAGCCCGCCGCAGCAGGCTCGCCTCGGCACCGTCGGCAAGCTGCTGCCGGGGCTGGAGGGCGCCGTCACCGACGACGGGGAATTCCTGGTGCGGGGGCCGCTGCTCATGCGCGGCTACCGCAAGGAACCGGAGAAGACCGCCGACGCGCTCGACGCCGAAGGCTGGCTGCACACCGGCGACATCATCACCGTCGACGCGGACGGCTACCTGAAGGTGGTCGACCGCAAGAAGGAATTGATCATCAATTCGGCGGGCAAGAACATGTCTCCCGCCAATATCGAGAACGCCGTCAAGGCGGCGACGCCGCTGGTCGGCTCGCTGGCCGTGATCGGGGATCGGCGGCCGTTCACCACCGCGCTCATCGTGCTCGACGCCGAATCCGCGGCACCCTATGCCGAACAGCACGGACTGCCGGATTCCTCGCCCGCCGCCCTGGCCGCCGACCCGGGCGTGATCGCGGCGATCGCCCGCGGCGTGGCGGCGGGCAACGCGACACTGTCGCGAGTCGAGCAGGTCAAGCGATTCGCGATTCTGCCCGTCTTCTGGGAGCCGGGCGGTGACGAGATCACCCTGACCATGAAACTGCGCCGCAAGCCCATCGCCGAGAAATACGCGGACGAGATCGAGGCGCTCTACGCGGATCGGCCGGGCAGTTCGGTGCATGAGCCGATCGAGGCGCTCGAACCTGTGGTCAACTAGCGACGAGCGTCCGCGGAGAACCGACCAGCCTGAATGGCATCCCGAATAGTTGTATTAGCACGCCCTTAGATCTAATTTAGGTAATACGAAACTACGCGGGAAGGGCGTGGGGCTGTGCAGCGTGACTCGATGGGGGGAGCTTCACGGCGGGGGTTTCTGGCGGGCGGCGGCGCGCTGCTAGGCCTCGGTGGCGCGGCGGTGGCGGCGCGCGCGGGCCTGTCGGAGGCGCAGCCGCGCACCGAACAGACCGGACACGGCATGCACGGCGCGGTCGCCCACGGCGGCGGCGCCGGCGGCCCCACCTTCCGCATCGGCTCGACGGTCGATCACGACGCCAACGGATTCGACCCCACCGACATCCTGCGCGACTTCGATTACGGCACCGTCTCGAAAACCCGCGACGGCCGCACCCAGCGGGAGTGGGAGATCGCCTCCACCGACAAGGAACTCGAGGTCGCACCGGGCGTCAAGTTCCCGGCCTGGGTGTTCGACGGCCGAATCCCCGGCCCTACCCTGCGCTGCACCGAAGGAGACCTGCTGCGGATCACCTTCACCAACGGCTCCCGGCACCCGCACACCATGCACTTCCACGGCATCCACCCCGCGGCGATGGACGGTACCCCGGGCCTCGGCGCCGGACTCATCGAGCCCGGGCAGACCACCGTCTACGAATTCGACGCCACTCCCTTCGGGCTGCACCTCTACCACTGTCACGTCGGGCCGCTCGCCGAGCACATCGCCCGCGGCATGTACGGGACGTTCATCGTCGACCCGCCGCAGCCGCGTCCGGCGGCCGACGAACTGGTGATGGTGCAGCACGGCTACAACACCACCTTCGACGCCGAAGGCAATCAGCTCTACGCGGTCAACGGCATCCCGTTCCACTACATGCACGAACCGGTTCGGGTGAAACGCAACGAACTGGTGCGCATCTACCTGGTCAACGTGCTCGAGTACGACCCGATCAACAGCTTCCACATCCACGGCAACTTCTTCGACTACTTCCCCACCGGAACTCGCCTGCAGCCAACGGAATACACCGACACCATCGTCCAGGGTCAAGGCCAGCGCGGCATCTGCGAACTGCGGTTCCCGTATCCGGGCAAGTACATGTTCCACGCGCACAAGTCCGAGTTCGCCGAACTGGGGTGGATGGGGTTCTTCGAGGTGACCGAATGAGCGAGCGCGCCGACATCGAGACCGAACGCGAGCCGGTCACCGCGCCGGAAGCCGAGGCGAACCGCGCACCGGCGAGCGGGTGGCGCGGTTGGGCATCGACCATCGCGGTGGTCCTGTTGCTCGGGCTGGCGCTGGCCGCGCTGGCCGTCGTGTGCGGGCGCTCGCTGCCCGAGCGGATCGGCCCGCCCGTCGAAGAGCTCGCGGTCGAGCAGGTCCGGATGTCGCCCGGCCGCATCGATCTCACCGTCCGCAATGCCGGACCCGACCCGGTTCAGGTGGCGCAGGTCTTCGTCAACGATGCCTTCGTCGACGTCCGCGGCGGCGAGGACCCGATCGAACCGCGCCGCAGCACCGTGCTCACCCTGGACTACCCGTGGCAGGAAGGTCAGCCGTACGTGGTGTCCATGATGACCTCCACCGGTGTGGTCATCGAACACGAGATCGGCGCCGCTGTTCGGACGCCCACCGGTGGTCGTGACCTGTTCGCGGTGATGGCGTTGCTCGGCACCTACGTGGGCATCGTCCCTGTCGTGCTCGGCATGCTGCTGCTTCCGGTGCTGCGGCGAATCGGCAAGGGCGGCATCCGTTTCCTGCTCGCGGTGACCGTCGGACTGCTGATCTTCCTCGCCGTCGACGCCGTGTTCGAAGGGTTCGAGCTCGGCGATCGTTCGGGCGGCGCGTTCGGCGGGGTCAGCCTGCTCGCGCTCGGGTCGATTCTCGCCTTCCTCGGGCTCACCTTCGTCGATCGCTGGTTGCATGGCCGCGGCGACTCGGCCGGCGGGCGCGGCGGTGGAAGGCTGGCGCTGATGATCGCCATCGGCATCGGCCTGCACAACCTCGGCGAGGGCTTGGCCATCGGATCCGCCTACGCATTGGGCGAACTCGCGCTCGGCGCGGCGCTGGTGATCGGCTTCGCGCTGCACAACACCACCGAAGGGTTGGCGATCGTGAGCCCGCTGCTGGCGGCGCAACACCCCGGTGTGCCGCGACTGCTCGGCCTCGGGCTGATCGCGGGCGGACCGGCGATCCTCGGTGCGGTGCTCGGCGCCGGTGTCGGCAATGCGGAACTGTCGTTGCTGTTGCTCGGCCTCGGCATCGGTGCGATCGCACAGGTCGTCGTGCAGATCGCGCCAGCGTTGCGCACCACCGACAATCGAGCGACCGGGACCGTGGCAGCGATGGACGCCACCGCGATCCTGGGCGTCGCCGTCGGCGTAGCGGCGATGTACGCGACAGGTCTTCTGGTACTGGCGTAACACCCAGGTGGTCCTAAGCTTTTGCGCGCCTCACATAGGCATCGAGAGGTGTGTGGAGTGCGGGTTCAAAGAGCGAAGGTCAGGCGGCCGGGGCTGAGGTAATCGGTGGGGTCGTGCATCGTGCGCAGTTCCGGGCGGCGGCCGGGGGCAAGGCGCGCGAGTTCGGTGCGCAGCGGGGCGTCGTAGGTGACGGCGCTCGCGGTGAGGCCGGGCAGCCAGTTGTCGTGGTGGCCGGGGACGAAGACCGACGGGCCCAACGCTTCGACGTACTTGCGCGGGTCGCGCAGCCCGTTGGTGATCTGGTTGTAGCCCTGCACCGCGCCGAGGTGCACGTCGGTGCTCGGCAACCCCGCCAGCAAGTCGAAGACCTCGGGCGCCTTCTCCGTCAGCGGGCCCGCCGAATCGTGCCAGGTCAGCGTGAAACCGGGGACGCGGAATTGGTACAGCAGGACGCCGCCCTCCGGATCGAGCAGGCGCGGCAGCGTCTGGCGCAGATCGGTGAGCGTCGGGCGGTGACGCCGGATCGGGCCGAGTTCGGGACGGGGGAAGAACCGGCGCGCCTCGTCGGCCGGGTCCTCCGGGGTGCGCGCCGAATGTAGGTGCCTGACCGCGGTGATCTCGATCCCGGCGAGGGTGACCTCGTGGCGCTGCCCGATGAGGGTGTGCGCGTCGCCCAGGGCGACCGTTGGGAACGTGGCCTCGGAAACTTGGGCGCGGATCGCCGTGCAGTGTTCGGCCGTGCCGTAGACGGTCGCGCCGCTCGCCTCGGCGATCGCGCCCGCGTCACCGGCATGGTCGAAATGCCCGTGGCCGATGAAGATCGCGGCGGGACGCAGGTCCGCCAGCTCCTGCGGCGTCGCGGGCACGTAACCGGAGCTGGTCACCCGCGGCACCCACGCGTCGAGCAGGAACACCGAACCGCCGAGCGCGAGCGCGTACGTCGTGCACCCGACCCACGACAGCACCGCCCGATCGGCCCGCACCGCACCGGAATCGGGATCCGCCGCGGCGCCGAAGAACCGCCGCCGCGCCGCCACCGTCCGCGCGTCCCCCGGCTCGCCCACCGGGTCCAGCCGCAGCGGACCACCCAGTGCACCACGAAGACCGGCGATCAGAGAACCAGGATGCAGATTGCACATTTGTGCACCAGATCACGGAACGCGACGTTCGGCAAGACCTCGGGGACCGTTGCCGCGCAACCCAGCGACGAGGGCGGCCGCGACCATGACGAGCGCCTACACGCGGTCCGCACCCCGGATGTTCGCCATGAAGGGTGGGGAACCCGCGGTGGTCCGCATGGAATTCGCTGCCGGGTGCGGCCTGAATCCCTAGAGCTCCACGCCGAGCAGCGCGTCGACGGCCGTCGCGAGCGAACCGGGCGCAGCGGTGTCGGGGCCGCCGTATTCGAGCGCCTGAGTGGCCCAGTTATCCACGGCGGCAAGGGCTTTCGGAGTGTCGAGATCGTCGGCCAGGTGCTGTCGCAGCCGGGCGATGGTGTCATCGGCGGCGGGGCCGGAGGCCAGCGTGGTGGCGCTGCGCCACCGGGCGAGACGCGCCTCGGCTTCGGTCAGGACCTGATCGGTCCACATGCGGTCCTGGCGGTAGTGGCCTGCCAGCAGGCCCAAGCGGATGGCGGCCGGGTCGACGCCGGACTTGCGCAGCCTCGAGACGAGCACCAGATTGCCCTTGGACTTCGACATCTTCTCGCCGTCGAGGCCGATGAGCCCGGCGTGCACGTAGTGGCGGGCGAAGCGGCGGCCCGCGACGACGGATTCGGCGTGCGCGGCGGAGTACTCGTGATGCGGGTAGATCAGATCACTGCCGCCGCCCTGGACGTCGAACTCCGGGCCGAGGCGGTTGAGCGCGATAGCCGAACACTCGATGTGCCAGCCGGGACGACCGGCACCGAACGGCGCGGGCCAGGACGGCTCGCCGGGGCGGGCGGCGCGCCACAGCAGCGCGTCGATGATGTCGCGCTTGCCCGCGCGGTCCGGGTCGCCGCCGCGCTCGGCGAACAGGCGCTCCATGGTCGCGCGGTCGTAGCCGGATTCGTAGCCGAACTGGTCGGTGGCGTCGGCGCGGAAGTAGACGTCGGGGAACTCCGCGTCGTCGACGACGTAGGCCGCGCCCGAGGCGAGCAGCTTCTGGACGAACTCGACGACCTCGTCCACCGACTCGACGGCGCCCACGTACTCGCGCGGCGGCACGATGCGCAGCGCCTGCATGTCCGAACGGAACAGCTCGATCTCGCGGGTGCCGAGGTCACGCCAGTCCACGCCGTCGCGGGCGGCCCGCTCGAACAGCGGATCGTCGACATCGGTGACGTTCTGCACGTAGTGCACGTCGTGGCCCGCGTCGCGCCAGAGCCGGTTGACCAGGTCGAAGGTCAGGTAGGTCGCGGCATGCCCGAGGTGGGTGGCGTCGTAGGGGGTGATCCCGCAGACGTACATGGTGGCGGTGGCGCCGGGGGTGACCGGCCGCACTCGCGCGTCGGCGGTGTCGTACAACCGCAACGGTGGCCCTGCTCCGGGGACGGTCGGAAGGGCGATATCGGACCAGGACTGCATGGTTCGAGGGTAAAGGTGCGGCCGAGCTCGTCGGCGCTCGACCCGGCTCCGCGGGCCACCACGCTACCCACACACCCTGCCGGGACCAGCCGAAACGAGACGACTACCAGAAGTCAATGGTTTCGCTCACGTGGAAGGGAACATCCGACGAATCCGGGAGTCCGCGGTTCGCCCAGCAAACTACCCCGGGCCGCGTGAGTCCGCCAAACCGCGGCGCGGCGACCGCTCACCGTGCGGCCGCGAGGCAATTCACAGCGAAGCGCCGCGACGACCGTCCACCCTGGTCGCGGCGGTGCCGAACAGGAAAGGATGGGGTTCGCATTCGGCTAGGAAATCACCGGGAAATCCGCGCTCGAACGGCGCTGCGGCCTCCAGGCGGCGCACCGCGTCCTCGGGCAGCGTCAGCTCGGTGTCGGCCAGATTCTCGGTGAGTTGCGCGACACTGCTCACCCCGACCAGCGGCAGCACCGCGGGCGGTTGTGTCTGGTCCAGCGCCACCTGCGCGGGCCGAGCGCCGAGCTCGCCGGCGACCGAGGCGGCGGCCGCACGCTCACGCGCGGTCAGCGCGCGGCCGGATCGACCCGGCTGCCTGCCGCGCCGGACAGCTTGCCCGCCGACACCGCGTCGTCGAGGGCGCGCAGCGTCTCCTCGAGCGGAGTGTGCCGATCCCAGATGTGCACCCAGAGGATGTCGCGCCCGCGCAGGGGCATCGAATCCCCTTGTGCCCATGACGATTTCGGATACCCGGAGGCCGGTGGTGCCGAAGGGTCGATAACGCAGCATGGTTCGAGTCTCATGGAGCGGGCGCGCCCGAGACCCTGCCGGGACACCCTCGGACAGCGGACGAACTTGTCGGAGCCGACCGCTACCTTGGGCTGGTGACGGTACTCGGTGCGATCGCGCTCCCCCAGCTCCCGCCCGAACAGCTGCCCGCGATCGCCGCGGCCGCCGAACGGAGCGGACTGGCCGAATTGTGGCTGTGGGAGGACTGTTTCTGGGCCGCTGGCAGCGCGTGCGTGGCCACGGTGCTCGCGCACACCGAACGCCTGCGCGTCGGCATCGGGGTGCTGCCCGCGCCGCTGCGCAATGTGGCGCTGACCGCGATGGAGGTCGCGGCGCTGCTGCGCATGCACCCGGGACGGGTGATTCCCGGTCTTGGACACGGCGTGCAGGAGTGGATGGGGCAGGTGGGCGCTCGGGTCGACTCCCCGCTGACTCTTCTGCGCGAACAGCTCACCGCGCTGCGCGAACTGCTGCACGGCGAAATCGTCGACGCCTCCGGCAGATACGTCCAGCTGGATCGGGTCGGGTTGGATTGGCCGCCCGGCACGCCACCGCCGCTCGTCGCGGGCGCGAGCGGGCCCAAGACCCTGCGGCTGTCCGGTGAACTGGCCGACGGCACCGTCCTCACCAGTTCGACGACCCCCGACGGTATTCGCGCCGCCCGCCGACTCATCGACGAAGGACGCGCGACGGCCGGCCGCACCGAACCGCACAACGTCATCGTCTATCTGCTCGCCGTCACCGGACCCGACGCCGCTCAGCGCCTAGCCACCGCCCGCCGCCACGCGGGTCTCCCCGACACCGTTGGCGTCGCGGGCGATGCCGACGCTATCGCCGAGGCAGTCCACCGGTGGTCCGCGGCGGGCGCCGACACCGTCGTCCTCGAACCCGCACCCGACGAACCGGACCCCATCGACTTCGTCCGCTTCGCAGGCGAACAGGTGCGTCCCTTGGTCGAATGAAAGCTCCTTCGCCGACAGCGCCGCGACGAAAACCGGCAACGCCCGCCGCCGTCTTCGAGTTATCGGGTTCCGACCCTGCCAGCGCGCGAATCGACCCGGCACTGCGAACGCCCGCGGCGGTGTCGGCGACCAGCGACGACCCGCCACCCGGCCTCCGCACGCCCGACCGGGGTGGGGGCTGACAGGAGCCGAGCGCTATCCCGAACTCGGCAAACCGGCGCTCGCCGCACACTGGCACCGAGTGCACTTCCTGCCCTTGAACTTTCCCGCTCCCGCGAACAACCTCAGAACGCGGGCCACGGTATCGGCCGCGACGTGCGCGGCAGCGGCATCACCGGCTGGTCGAGCAGTTCCTTCGTGCGGCCGGCGAGTGCGTCGATCTCCGCGTCGGTGATGTGCTCGGCGAGGGCGTCGGCGAGTTCACCGGGCAACGCGGCGGCGAAAGCGGCGATGTCGACGATCAAATCATCGCCGATCGGCAGACCCGCCCAACCCCACAGCACCGTGCGCAACTTGGGCTCGCTGTGCAGGCAGATGCCGTGATCGACGCCGTACACCTGACCGTCGATGCCCTCGAGCGCGTGTCCGCCCTTGCGGTCGGCGTTGTTGAGCAGCACGTCGAGCACCGCCATGCGCCGCAGACGCGGGTCGTCGGCGTGAATCAGCGAGACCTCGTTGCCCGCGCCGTCCAGTGCGCGCAACACCTCGCAGAAGCCCTCGGGAACCGAGCCGGGCGGGCACAGGTCGACCAGATCGAGCCGGTTGCCCCGTTCGGTGTGATTGTCGACCGACTCCACCCAGCGCTGCACCATGCCGGGACCGTAGGGGCCGTCACGCAGAATCGTCTCGGGGATCACGCCCCACCCCAGTGCGTCGGAGATCAGGTACGAGGCCACTTCGCGTCCGGCGAGGGTGCCGTCCGGAAAATCCCACAGCGGCCGCTCTCCGCGCACCGGCTTGTACACCACGCGCAGCGGGTGCCCGTCGACGTCCGGGTCCACATCGCAGACGAGCGTCACGTTGCTCGCGGTGCTCACCCGTCCGATCACGCTCAGCTCACCGGTGGAGAACGCCTCGTCGACCCGCGCCACGCATCACTCCTCTAGCTCGGCCGCGCCGAAGATGTCGCCGCGCTTATAGCCGTTGGTCCGCACGCACATGTGCCCGCGCGACGAAAGCGGTTCCCCGCACAACGGACACGGCGGACGGCCCGCGGCGATCACTCGCGCCGAACGTAGCGCGAACTCGCGAGCCTGGATCGGAGTGAGGAAAACCCGGACCGCGTCGGGGCCTTCCTCGGTGTCGTCCAACACCACCGACTCGTCCACTTCGGTCTCGGTGATCGCCAGCAGCTCCACCACCACGGCGCCCGCGTCGGCGTCCCAGCCCAGACCCATGGTGCCGACCCGGAATTCGGCGTCGATCGGCGTCACCAGCGGATCGGTGTCGGTCACGTCGTCGGCCTGCGGCGGCACCTGCGCGCCGAACCGGCGCGCCACCTCGTCCAGTAGCAGTCCCATGCGGTCGGCGAGCACCTTCACCTGCTGCTTCTCCAGCAGCACGCTCACAACGCGCGGCTGCTGTACCGCCTGCAGGTAGAAGGCGCGATCGCCCGGCTCACCGACGGTCCCGGCGACGAAACGATCGGGGGTGCGAAATACATGGATTGCTCGTGCCATCTGCACCTCCTGATGCGTGACCCTGATCGACTCTCCGCGGCGCCCGGACTCCGAGAACACCGACTACTCGTTTACAAGGAATCTCAGCGCTCCGCATTCCCATTATCCGCACTAGGAGTACCGCCTAGCTCGCCGCCGGGAACGGGGCCGGACGTATCCGATCGATTCGCGTCCGCGTCGTTGCGCGGTTGCGGCCTGATCGCCTCCAGCGCGCCCAGATCCGAACCGGTGTCGTTGAGCCGCCACACGTAGGGCGCGTGCGGGGTGTAGCGAACGACGCTGATCGACGCCGGTTCCACCACGATGCGCTGAAATCCGTCCAGGTGCAGACCCAGTGCGTCGGCGAGCACGGACTTGATCACGTCACCGTGCGTGCACGCGACCCACAGCACGTCGTGGCCGTGCCGCTCGGCGAAGACGCGATCGTGTTCGCGAACCGCCGCGACCGCGCGGGCCTGAACCTGGGCGAGACCCTCGCCCGCCGGGAACACCGCACCGGAGGCGTGCCGCTGCACCACCTTCCACAACGGTTCGGTGAGCAGGTCGGCGATCGGTTTACCGGTCCAGTCGCCGTAATCGACCTCGATGAGCCGATCGTCGTACTCCGGTTCCAGCCCGAGTTTGTCCGCCAGCGGGCCGACCGTGCGCTGACAGCGGAGCAGAGGCGAATGCACGATGTGCTGAATCGGGAGCGCACCGAGTCGTTCGGCGACCGCGCGGGCCTGATCGGCGCCGTGTTCGGTGAGATCGACTCCTGGACTGCGACCGGCGAGTGTGCGGGCGGTGTTCGAAGTCGACGCACCGTGCCGCAACAGGATCACCGTCATGGCGCCAGCTTAGTGGGCGCTTTCGATGCCGAGCGGCTCATGTCGCCGACACCACCCCGCCCGCGAGCAGACCCATGATCACCAGGCCGAGCACGATGCGGTAGCCGACGAACCAGTTGAACGAGTGCTTCGACACGAACTTCAGCAGCCACGCCACCGACGCGTAGCCGACGACGAAGGACACGATCGTGGCGACCAGCAGCTGCGGGCCCGACGCGTTGAGTCCCTCGCCCGCGGGCTCGAACGCGTCGGGCAGGCTGAACAGCCCGGACGCGGTCACCGCGGGAATGGCCAGCAGGAACGAGAACCGCACCGCGGCCTCGCGCTCCAACCCGAGGAACAGGCCGGCCGATGAGGTGGCGCCGGAGCGCGAGACCCCGGGAATCAGCGCGAGGCACTGAGCGAAACCCATCACCAGTCCGTCGCGGTTGGTGAGCTGCTCGATCGATCGCCGCTTGGCGCCGTAGTGCTCGGCGGCCGCGATCACCAGGGCGAAGGCGATCAGCATGAACGACACCAGCCACAGGTTGCGCGCGCCGGTGCGGATCTGGTCCTTCAACACGAAGCCGATGACGCCGATCGGGATGGTGGCGATGATCACATACCAGCCGATGCGGTAGTCGAGCTCGCGCTGCCGGTCCTCATCGAGCCCGTAGGGAACGGGACCGCCCGCGGTGACGATGGGCAGTTTCGTGGTGACCTGATCGGTGATCGGCACCATCTCCCTCGACCTGGCGCTCATCTTCTCGGTCAAGGTGGTGAACCAGGCGACGATGATGCGCCAGATGTCCTTGGCGAAATACACCAGCACGGCGGCCTCGGTGCCCAGCTGGGTGACCGCGGTGAACGAGGCGCCCGCGTCGTCGCCGAAGAACACCGAGGACACGATCCGTAGATGCGCCGAGGAGGAAACCGGCAGGAACTCCGTCAGACCCTGCACCAGTCCGAGTACCAGTGCCTGCAACCAGGTCATCGACTCGCCCACGCAACCTCCTCTTCCACTGCCCGAAAAATCCGTTCCGACTGGGCAATTGGTCCAGCGACGACACCGCACGCCGGAAAGCGGCACCGCAATACGGCAGCGACAGTACATGTCGCCCGGTGGACGCGTGATCCCGGCCGCTGCCCCGCCCTGCGTTCCCCGCCCGCGCAGCACCGGCGAACGGGCAGGTCGGGCGGCGTCTTCGGACGCACCTCGGCTTTCGTACGAGGTCATGCGCCGCTGATGACCGTCTGGGGCCGACTCAACCTTTAGGCTTGGCGCCGTGATGAAAGCGCGGATCCGGTGATGGAACAGCGGACGGTCGGACGCAGCGGCCTACGGGTGTCCCGGCTAGGACTGGCGACCCACACCTGGGGCGCGCAGACGGACGTCGACGCCGCCGCGGTCCAGCTCGTGGCGTTCGCCGAGGCGGGCGGCACCCTCGTCGACACCTCCCCCGCCTACGCGGGCGGCGCGGCGCAGCGAATCCTCGCCGATCTGCTCGGCGACCTGGTGTCGCGCGACGACCTCGTGTTGAGCGGCTGCGCGGGCGTGCTGCCGCGCACCGAACCGGCGCAGACCACCATCCCGGGCCCGGCGCCGCGCGCCGAGATCGACGCGTCCCGGCGCGGGCTGCTGCGCCAGCTGGACCGGACGCTGCTCGAACTCGGCACCGACTACCTCGACATCTGGCACGTCGCGGCCTGGGATCCGGACACCCCGCTCGACGAGATCGCGGGCACCCTCGAACACGCGGTGCGCTCCGGCAAGGTCCGCTACGCGGGCGTACGCGGATTCAATCCGTGGCAGCTGGCCAGCCTCGCCGCCATCGCGCCGGTCTCCGCGGCCCATACGCCGTACTCGCTGCTCGCGCGCGGCGCCGAGAGCGAATTCGTCCCCGCCGCACAGCATCACGGCGTCGGCGTGATCGCCTCGGCGCCGCTGGCGGGCGGCATCCTTACCGGCAAATACCGCGACGGCGTGCCCGCGGACTCGCGCGGGGCCGACGAGGCGACCGCCGCCGAGATCCGCCACCGCCTCGACGAACGCGCCACCCGGGTGGTCGACGCGCTCGTCACCGCCGCCGACGGGCTCGGCACCTCGCCGCTCGCCGTCGCGCTGGCCTGGATCAGGGACCGGCCCGGCATCGCGAGCATGATCGTCGGCGCTCGCGACATCGGGCAGCTGACGGGCGTGATGGCCGCCGAGACTCTGGAATTGCCGCGCGCGATCGCGGCCGCACTGGACGACGTCAGCGCGCGCACCGAATGACGCAGATTAGGCTTGCCTCATGAGGTTCCTCGACCGTGTCCGTTCCGGGGTGGTTCGCTACCTTCTCCTCGCCCTCGCCCTGACCCTGTTCGCCGGAACCGCGGCGTGCGGCGGCAGCGACGGTGGCGCGGCGGGTTCCGGCCAGCGCGGGCCGAGCACGGCCACGGTCGGCGACCAGCAGCCGGTGCCGATCGGTCCGGCTCCGACTCCTGCGCTGCCCGCGACAGTGCGTTCCTTCGACGGCACCGAGGTCACGGTCACCTCGGCCGACCGCATCATCGCCGCCGACCGCTACGGCACCCTCGTCCAGACCGTCTGGGCGCTCGGTCTCGGCGCCAACCTCGTCGGGCGCAGCACCTCGGGGGTGTTCCCCGCGATCGAGGACCTGCCGATCGTGACCGGCGGCAACGGCTCGATGAACGTGGAATCGGTTCTGGCACTGCGCCCCACGGTGTTCCTCACCGACACCACCAGCGCAACGCCCGCGATACGGGAGCAGCTGCGCGCGGCCGGGGTGACGGTCGTCTACTTCGACCCGCAGCGAACCATGGCGGGCGTGGTGCCCCAGATCGAGGCCGTCGCCGCCGCACTCGGCGTCCCCGACCGCGGTCGCGCCCTGGCCGACCGCACACGCGACGAGATCGCCGCCGCGTCCACCGGGGCTGCCGCCCACGACAAGCCGTTGCGGATCGCGTTCCTGTACTTGCGCAGCACCGCCATCACGATGATGGCCGGGCCCGGCTCCGGCGCCGACCAGCTGATCACTGCCATCGGCGGCGAGGATGCGGGCACCGCGGCCGGGTTGACCGAACCGTTCACCGCCATCACCAGCGAGGCGATGATCAGTTCCGCCCCCGATGTGCTGCTCGTCATGACCGACGGGCTGAGCTCGGTCGGCGGCGTGGATGGACTGCTGAAGGTCCCCGGCATCGCGCAGACACCGGCCGGCAAGAACCGCCGCGTCGTCGATATGGCCGATGGGGTGCTGCTGAGCTTCGGCCCGAACACCGGGCGCGTGGTCGCCGCGCTCGATGATGCCGTCTACGGCGCCGTGCCGGCATGAGCGAAGGCAGTGAGCGAATCGTGTGCCAGCGCGCCTCGCGCATGCCGGAGCCGAGCGCCAGCGAGGCGCAGGCATGAGCGAACGCAGTGAGCGAATCGTGTGCCAGCGCGCCTCGCGCATGCCGGAGCCGAGCGCCAGCGAGGCGCAGGCATGAGCGATCGGGCGGGCACATCGTCCGTTTCATCGGCCAACGGCGCCGGGCCCGTGCGGGAGAACAGCATCGAGTCGCCGCCGCCCGAGCCGGTTCCGGCGCGCACCCGCTCGGTCTCGCGGATCACCGTCGCGTTCGCGGTGGCGATCGCCGCGTTGGTGGTGCTGGCCTTGGCGTCCGCCGCCATCGGTCAGGTGCCGACCTCGCCCGCGGAGGTCGCGGGCAGCGTGTTCCACCGGATCGGTCTGGACTGGGGGCCGTTGCCCGCCCATCCGGCCGGTGAGGTGACGCTGTGGGAGGTGCGTTTCCCCCGGGTGGTGCTGGCGATGCTGGTGGGCGCGGCGCTGGCGACAGCGGGTGCGTTGTTGCAGGGTGTGTTCGCCAATCCGCTGGCCGAGCCCGGCGTGATCGGCGTTTCGGCGGGCGCGGCGGTCGGTGCGGGCACCGTGATCGTGGTCGGCGGCGCGTTCGTCGCGGCATGGTCGGTCGCCGCCGCGGCGTTCGTCGCGGGCCTGTTCACCACGCTGCTGGTGTATCTGCTCGCGCGCTCCAACGGCCGCACCGAAGTGGTGACCTTGGTGCTCACCGGCGTGGCGATCAATGCTTTCGCGGGCGGCCTGATCGCGTTCCTGCTGTTCGTCGCCTCCCCCGCGGCGCGCGACCAGATCGTGTTCTGGCAGTTGGGCAGTCTCAACGGCGCGAGCTGGGAGTCGGTGGCGGTCGTCGCCCCGCTCGCCGCCCTGGGCGTACTGGCCGCGATCGCGGTGGCGCCGCGCCTGGACCTGCTGGCGCTGGGTGAATCCGCCGCCCGCCATCTCGGCGTCGACGTGGAACGATTGCGTCGCAATGTCATCGTCATCGTGGCGGTGCTCGCCACCGCGGGCGTCGCGTTCACCGGAATCATCCTGTTCGTCGGCCTGATCGTCCCGCATCTGGTGCGGATGCTCGTCGGTCCCGGCCATCGCGTGCTGATCCCACTCAGCGCCATCGTCGGCGCGGTGGTGCTGCTGGCCGCCGACGTCGCGGCCCGCTCCCTCGTCGACAACGCCGATCTTCCGCTCGGCATGCTCACCTCGCTCATCGGCGGTCCCTTCTTCTTCTGGTTGCTCCGCCGCACTCGCGCCCGCGCCGGAGGCTGGGGATGACCGCGACCCGCCCGTACCGATCGCGCGGCTCTGCAGTTGCCGCGAGGACGCACCGCGCGCACTTTCAGCGGCCTGCCGGTGCACAACGCGTTGCCGCCCGGCCGACGGACGCGTCGGTCGATCGCGCCGTGGGCATGGCGGGTGGCGCGGATGATCAGAGGATCGGAGGTCGCCGGTGAGTGGCATGCGGCAGGGACTGGGCGCGATGCTCGGCCGGACGCAGGAGGAGCCGCAGCGCCCCGAGCGCGGGACGGTGACGTTGCGGGCGCGCGGGGTGAGCGTCGACCGGCGCGGCGGCGCGAGCACGCACCTGCGGCGCGTGCTGGATACGGTCGATTTCGCGGTCGCCGCGGGTGAGATCGTCGCGCTGGTTGGACCGAACGGGGCGGGCAAGTCCACGCTGTTGGCCGCGTTGGCCGGGGAGCTGGCGCTCAGCGAGGGGTCCGTCGAACTGGACGGCCGCGCGCTGGAGCACTGGACGCCGCTGGACATGGCGCGCAGGCGCGCGGTGCTGCCGCAGAGTCACACCGTGGGATTCCCGTTCACCGCCCGCGAAGTCGTGGCCATGGGCAGGGCGCCGTGGGTGCGCACCGAGCGCGGCGAACGAGACGACGAGTTCGTCGCGGCGGCCATGGCGTCGGCCGACGTCGCGCACCTGGCCATGCGATCGTTCCCGACGCTGTCCGGCGGTGAACGCGCGCGCGTCGCCCTGGCCCGCGTCCTCGCGCAGGACACCGCCACCCTGCTGCTCGACGAACCCACTGCCGCATTGGATCTCGGCCACCAGGAAGCGGTGCTGCGGCTGGCCACCGAGCGGGCGGCCGCGGGCGCGGCGGTGGTCGTCGTGCTGCACGACCTCGGCATCGCCGCCGCCTACGCCGACCGCGTCGCCGTACTGGAATCCGGCCGCGTCGCCGCCGACGGCCCGCCGCGCGAGGTGCTCACCACCGAACTGCTGAGCCGGGTCTACCAGCATCCGGTCGAAGTACTCGACCATCCCGTCACCGGCGCCCAGCTGGTCCTTCCGGTCCGGCGCTGATCCCGTCTGCGTCCCGCCTACCGCCAGATCAGCTTCAACACGGCGGGGGTCAGCAGCATCCTGATAACGGTCGCGTCGATGATCAGCGCGGCGATCATGCCGTAGGCGATGTATTTCATCAGCACCAGGTCGGAGAAGCCGAACGCGCCGGTCACCACGATGAGGATGGCGGCGGCCGAGGTGATCACCCCGCCCGTGTGCGCGATGCCGTAGCGGATGGCCTCCGGCGCGTCGGCTCCCGCCTGCCGCGCCTCGACGACACGGGACAGCAGAAAGACCTCGTAGTCGGTGGAGAGTCCGAACACGACCGTCACGATCAACGCCAGCACCGCGAACATCAGCGGCCCCGGTGTGAACCGGAAGGCGTCCGCCCCGTGTCCTTCCACGAAGATCCAGGTGAGGATGCCCAGCGTCGAGACGAGACTCAACGCGCTCATGGCGACGGCTTTGAGCGCGAGCACGATCGAACGGAACGCGATGAACATCACCGCCAACGCGGTACCGGCCAGGATCGCGACCAGCATCGGCAAGCCGTCGAGCAATCCGTTGATGCTGTCGCGCTCGAGCGCGGGCACGCCTGCCACCATCACCCGCACGCCCGGCGGTTCGGGAATGGCGCGCAGCGCGGCGATCACGGCGTCGGCGTCGCGTTTGTCGGTCAATCCGGCGTTGAGGACGTTGACGCCGTCCTTGGTCGCCGCCGACGGTTCGAAGCGCCCGGTCAGGCCGGGCACCTGGTTGGCCGCGTAGCGGATGTCGCCGAGCTGCTGCGAATTCGCCCCGACCACAACGAGTTTCAACGGCTCGGTACGGAAGCTGGGAAACAGCTCGTCGAAGCTCTCCTGGGCGACGCGGGCCGGATTGTCCTCGGCGAGGTAGCGTTCGCTGATCCCGCCGAATTCGATATTGCGGAACGGGATGCTCAACGCCAGTAGCACCAGCACGATCGGCACGGCCACCGCCCACGGCCGCCGCATGGCGAACAGCGCGAGCCGGGAGAAGAACCCCGCGTCGATCTGGGCTTCGGTCTTGGTGCGGGAGAAGCGTTTCCAGCCGAGGAAATCGATGCGGCGGCCGACGATGCTCAGCGCGGCTGGCAGCGCCGTCACCGAGAGCAGCGCCGCGAGCAGCACCGAGCTGATGCCGCCGTAGGGCACCGAGCGCAGCACTCCGTTGGGGAAGATGAACAGCGCCGCGAGGCTGATCGCGATGATCGCGGCGGAGAACATCACCGTGCGTCCCGCCGTCGCCACGGTGCGGGCGGTCGCCTCCTCCACGCTGCGTCCGGCCGCGAGCTCCTCGCGAAACCGGGTGACGGTGAACAGGCCGTAGTCGATGGCAAGACCGAGACTGACCAGCGTCATCACGGCGTTGGCGAAGACGTTGACCTCGATGTGGTCGGTGAGCAAGCGCAACATGCCCTGGGTGCCCAGGATGGTCATCCCGCCGATGATCACCGGCAGCAGCGCCCCGATCACCCCGCCGAACACGAAATACAACATGATCGCGACGATCGGCAGCGCGATCAGCTCCGCGCGCTCGATGTCGTTCTGCATCCCGGTGTTGATGCCCTCGACGATCGGCTGCAACCCCGCCAGTTGCACCGTGGTGCCGCCCGGCCCGCCGCCTTCGCTGCCCGCGCCGAGCGCGTCTTTGATCGCGAGATAGTTCTCGACGGTGGCGGTGCCCTCGCCGCAGAGTCCGACGCTGGCGAAGGCGTGAGTTTTGGTGGCGTCGCTGGCGTTGGCGGTGAACGGGCTGTCCCAGTAGCTGTCGATCTTCAGTATCCGGTCCGGGTAGCGTTCGAGCAGGCCGCGCAGCTGGGCGGTGACCGCGGCGCGCACCTCAGGGGAGTCGACGGTGCTGCCATCGGGCACGGTGTAGAGCAGGATCAGGTCGCTGTCGGTGTCGCGGCCGAAAGTGGCGTCGGCCAGTTCGGACGCGGCCACCGATTCGCTGCTCTCGTCGAACCAGCCCTCCTGGCTGAGCCGTTCGGTCAGGTCGCGCCCGTACCAGCCGGACAGCAGCACGGCCAGAGCGAACCCGGCCAGCACGAGATAGCGATAGCGGTGGACGAACCGCCCCCACCCCAGGAAACCGGAATGCAGCATTTTCCGGGCCGCGCCGCTAGCCGCACGCCGCGGTGCGGTAATCGGCTGAGCGCAGGATGCCGCACAGGTCGGTGCGGGAGATCTTCCAGCGGCCGTCGAGGTAGACGAAGTGCACGACGGTGGTGCGCACGGCGGTGCCGGTGCCGTCCCTGTCCAGTCGCATGGTGGCGGTCAGGGTGCCGTCGCGGTTGTCGAAGACGGGATCGGTGACGCCGTAGACGGCGCGCGGGTTGTCCTGCAGCGCCCGGTACATGTCGGGGATGGCGTCGCGGAAGGCGTCGCCGTCCTCGATCAGCGCCGTGCGTTCGCTGTCGGGCAGCGCCGGGTCCAGCGCCCGCTTGATCTGGGCGTCGAGGTCGGCGGCGGTCGGCATCGGCCGGTTGGCGATGGCGCTGGAGGTGGCGGCGGCGGACGAGGACAGCTCGGCGATGGCCTTGGAGCGGGCCGTCTCGACCGATGCCTCGTCCGGACCCGAATTGCAGGCGGCGGTCGCGGCCACCGTGACACAGGCGAGCGCGGCCAGCCCCATTCGGGCGATTCGTGTGGAGTACATCACTACCTACATACCATCGATGACGGAACTGATTCGCGCGAGCAGGGCGCGCACCGTCGTGACGTCCCGGTCCGCGGCCGCTTCGACCGGAACCGCGTCGGGGATCATGTCGCGCACCAGCGCGACCACACTGCGTTCGTCGTCCAGGTCGACGTCGGTGACCCGCACCTCCGCCACCGCGACCACATCCTCCGGAGCCGGCACATCGCTGTCCAGGTCGGCGCGGTAGATCTCGAGGGTCAGGATCGAGCGCACCGTGCGGAACGCGTACGGCCTGCCATCGGCGGTGGTGCCGAACCCGTGAGCAAACGGACCAACGGTTATGTCATCGATGGCAAATCCCGATGGATGGTCGGCTTTCAACCGGATCTCCCTGAGTCGGACACTGTTTGATTACACGGTAACCCCCATCACGGGTAATTCGGTGCCGCCGCCACCCCCGGTCGGTGGCGGTGTTGCGCCATCATGGTCAGATGGTGACGTCGGGTTGATTCGTCGGTAGGAGGAGTTCGGTGGTGCGCCCTCGCGGCTCGGTCCCCTCAGCGCTCGTCGCCTTGGCGGTGCTCGCACTGCTGGCCGGATGTGCTTCCGACAAGGGCGAACCCGACGTCCCGACCCGCGAACCCGCGACCGCCGCTGCCGCGCCCACGCCCCGTACCCCGCCCGTGGGCCAGGTGATCGGCCTGAGCGCCCCGATCCGCAATCTGTTGGCCGAATCCGGCACCGGCCTGCTCGCCGCGCTCGACGCGAGCAGCGACAGCTCCACCGTGCTCTTCCTGATCGATCCCGCCGCCCCCGCGGGCGCGGGCCAGCGCACCGTCACCCTGCCCGCGCACGGGACCAGCCTGGCCCAGGGCAAATCCGGCGAGGTCCTGGTCGCCGCACCCGGCTTCGTCATCCACGTCGACACCGCGAGCGGCGCGATCACCGAGACGCCCGTCGAGGGTGACGTCCGCTCGGTCCGTCAGCGCGAGGACGGCACGCTGGTCGTCGGCACCGCCGACGGCGCGGTCCGTGTCCTCGGTCCCGACGGCGACGTGCGCGACTCCGTCTCCGGCCTGGCCTCGGCGGACGTCGTCGCGCTTACCGCCGACCGCATCGCGGTGCTCGACCGCCGCCAGACCTCCGTCACCGAGATCGACCCGGCCAAAGACCGCCTCGGCCTCGCCCTGCGCGCGGGCGACGGCGCGACCAACATGATCTCCGACCACTTCGGCAGGGTGATCGTCACCGACACCGCGGGCGAGGAACTGCTGGTCTACACCACCGGGCCGCTCGTGCTGCGCCAGCGTTTCCCGGTAGGATCGTCGCCTTACGCGCTCACCTACGATCGACGGTCCGAGACCGTGTGGGTGACGTGCACCCAGAGCAACGAAGTCGTCGGATTCGATCTGTCGACGGGTATACCGGAGGAAGTGGGACGCTTTCCGACCGTCCGGCAGCCCGATTCGGTGACCGTCGACGAGCGCACCGGTGATCTGTTCGTCGGATCCGCCACCGGGGACGGTGTCCAGCGGATCCGCGCGGACCAGCTGAAGAGAGGGCAGTGATGGCGCCGAAAAGCTCCCGCACAGCATTACCGGCGAACTGGGAGACCAGCAGCGACGACTACGAATACGTCCCGCTGCGCTTACCGAAAGACGTGACCAGGGTGACCGCCTCGATGCGCCTGGCGATTCAGGCCGAATTCGGCGGATGGGAGCTCTCGCGCGTGCGCGCCTACACCGACGGCAGCCGCAAGGTGCTGCTGCGTCGTCGCAAGACCTCGCTACTACCCCAGCCAGAGCCGGGGATGTGAGGCGGATGTACGCACTGCTGCTTCGCTTGATGTTCCTGGTTCCGCCGGAACGCATTCACCATCTCGCCTTCGCGGCCATGCGCGTGGCCGCCCGTTTCGCGCCGACCCGGCTGCTGGTGAAGCGGCTCGCGGTCGTCGACGACCCGATCCTGCGCAATACCGTCTTCGGCGTCGAGTTCCCCGCCCCGCTCGGTCTGGCGGCCGGTTTCGACAAGAACGCCGAAGGCGCCGACATCTGGGGTCCGTTCGGCTGGGGCTTCGCCGAAGTCGGCACCGTCACCGCCCAGGCCCAGCCCGGCAATCCGGCGCCTCGGATGTTCCGGCTCCCGGCCGACCGCGCCCTGATCAACCGGATGGGCTTCAACAACCACGGCGCAGCCCGCGCCGCCGACCAGCTGCGCGCCAGGGCCGCCACCGTCCCGATCGGCGCGAACATCGGCAAGACCAAGATCGTCGAAGCGGCCGACGCCGCCGCCGACTACGCGACCAGCGCCGCACTGCTCGGTCCGCTGGCCGACTTCGTCGTGGTCAACGTCAGCTCCCCCAACACCCCCGGTCTGCGCGACCTGCAAGCCGTGGAATCGCTGCGCCCGCTGCTGCGGGCCGTGCTCGACACCGTCCAGGTGCCGGTTCTGGTGAAGATCGCCCCCGACCTGTCCGACGACGACATCGACGCCGTCGCAGACCTCGCGCTGGAACTCGGCCTCGCGGGCATCGTCGCCACCAACACCACCATTCGCCGCGACGGCCTGCGCACCGACGCCGCCGAGGTCGCGGCCATGGGCGCGGGCGGCCTGTCCGGCGCGCCCGTGGCCGAACGCTCGCTCGAGGTGCTGCGCAGGCTCTACCGGCGCGTCGGCGATCGCCTCGTGCTGATCTCCGTCGGCGGCATCGAAACTCCCGACCAGGCCTTCGAGCGCATCCTCGCGGGCGCCAGCCTGCTCCAGGGTTTCACCGGCTT
This sequence comes from Nocardia xishanensis NBRC 101358, assembly GCF_001613365.1. Lineage (GTDB taxonomy): Bacteria > Actinomycetota > Actinomycetes > Mycobacteriales > Mycobacteriaceae > Nocardia > Nocardia xishanensis. The sequence goes on along the minus strand of NZ_BDCF01000002.1, from coordinate 103,786 downwards.
CATCTATGGCGGCCCGTTCTGGACCCGCAAGATCCACCGCGGCCTCGCCGCGCGTCTGCGCGACCACGGCTACCGCTCGATCGCCGACGCGGTCGGCGCGGACAACGTGGCGAGGACCTGAATCCGGCGCTGATCCCGAGCCGGAGCGAGTCACCCGTACACGCGCGGCGGACCGCTCGCCCTTGGCGGCAAACCGTGCGCTCGAGAACCGCATGCGCCGACGGGGCCGGACGCCGACTCGTCCGGCCGCTCCCGTAATCGCGCGACGATCCGCTTGTGCAGCAAGATGATCGCGTGGTCGAGCAGGATGCCCAGCCGGTCGGCCCGCGCGGCGGCGCGCGCGTGCGTCATTCGGTCGTGCACCATGTCCGGGTCGCTGAGCAATTCGTCCAGCTCCATGCCGGCCAAGGCCTGCTCGAGGGAGAGTGTGCGACCCGGCAACCAGCTCAGCCGCCACGTGTCGGCGCTGGATTCGCCATCGCGGTAAGCCGATTCGGGGGTCAGGTCGCTGATCATGGTCCATTCGGTGGTGTGAATGGTCATTGGCTGCCTCCGGTACTACAGCCCGAGCAATATCTGCTCCAGGGGAATTCCGAGTTGTCCGGCGAAGTGCACCGCCCGCAGGTGGGCGAGCCGATCGTGCCGGTAGGTCTGGGTGCTGACGATCTCGGCGAGATCCATCCCCGCCAGTGCCTGTTCGCGGGTGAGCAGGCGGTCGGGCAGCCAGCTCAGCCGCCACGACTTGGGCCATTTGTCGGCGACGCGCTGCGCCGATTCGGTGGTGCAATCGCTGGTCATCGACCAGTCGGTGACGTAGATGGTCACGAATGCCTCCTGTCGAGCATCCGAGGGTCGAGTGGGGTCACCGAAGAGTTCGGAGAGCGGCGAGCCCCGGCGAAGTGCGCGAATGACGCACGGGCCGGGTCTCGCTGGACGGCGGAGCGGAACCGGCGGTGGACGCGGTTCGGGTGTCGCGTTGGTCGGGGGAGAATCACGCGACCGGACGGTGGGATCCGAGTTCGGTCTCTGGCGTGCCGGGCTTGTGACGCATGCGCCGCCGGTCGCGACGTATCAGCAGAATCTCTTTCATCACCAAGGCCCTCCCGAGTCCGCTGGTGGAGGACGACCAGATCGCCCAAAAGCAGTGTGGCATTTGCCTTTCCCCCGGTCAATTGCCGGAGTATCTTGGGGATTGCCGGTCTCGTTGCCCGTTAAACACCGCGATGAGGGCAATCACCGCACAAGCACAAGGAAAACGGCAACGACGCGATGGAGGGCGGACTAGCCGATGGCTCCGCAGAATCCCCGCACGATCGCGATCCGCGACATCCTCACCCGCTTGTGCACCTACTACGGTCTGCGGCCAGAACGCTTGGGCAACACCGAAATCGACGTTACCAGCCTGCTCGAGCTGCCGATCGTGCGCCAGCACGCGCAACGCAACGGCCTGCCCGCGGGCGAATCCTTGCTGCCGGTCGTGCGCGAAACGGTGCGACAGCTGCCCCCGACCGATCGCCTGATCGCCGATTCGGCGTTGGCGCTCGGCCTTTTTCGTGACAACCCCCCTGACGGTGTCGATCTCGCCCGGCTCTACGCGGACAATCTCGGGCCTCGACGCGAATACCTGGTCGAGCACTGGCGGCGGTTGCACGAAGCGCTCGGTGTCGACCGCGTTCCCGAGGCGCCGACGGTCAAGCGGCTGCGCACGTCGTCGGAGGGTGACACCTTCACCGCACTGGCCGACCTGCTCACCGCCGACACGGGCTACGTCGTCCCGCAGGCCATGCCGAGCGGCAAAATCCTTGTCTCGCTGCCCGATTCGGTCCGGCGACCGAAGTCGGTGACGGTGGTCGGCGATGCGGTCATCGATCACCTCTACCGCGTCGACGGTTTCCCCGCCGCGGACCGCGCGGCGCGCGGCGACTTCACCAGGCCGCCCGGCGGGAAGGGATTGAACCGCGCGGTGGCCGCCGCGCGTCTGGGCTTGGACGTCGCGCTCGTCTCGGCGGTCGGCAACGACAAGGACGGCGCGGAGATTCTGAGCTTCCTGACCAACGAGAACGTCCGCTGCGATCTGGTGAAGATCGTCGACGGCGGCCGATCCCCCGTCACGGCCGTGATCATGGATTCCAGCGGCGAGACGAGGCTCATCGGGTGCAAGGACGACAGGGTCGAGCTCGACGTGACGGATCTGCACACCGGCGCCGTGCACGCGGCGCTGGCGAGCTCGGAGGTGGTTTTGCTGACGCTCGAACACCCCAAGGGCGTCGCCGAACAGGTCCTCGCGATGGTGCGCGGCATGCGGCCGCGGCCGCAGGTGATCCTCTGCCCGTCGCCGAGTCCCACTGTGCCGCAAGATCTTTACCAGTATCTCGAGGTGGTGGACTACCTGGTCGGATCGCCGTCGGAACTCGAGGCGATGCTGCCCGTCGTGTCGACCGACTCCGCCGGAGGCAGTGCGCAGCGCCTGCGCGGGCTGGGGGTGCGCGCGGTGTGTGCGATCGACAAATTCGGCTGCGCGGTGCTCTCGGAGCGGTCGAAGTTCGATGTCAGCCGGTTCCGGAAGACAAATGCGTTGACGAATTCGCTGGGCGCGGCCGCCGCGTTCTCCGCCGCGCTGGCGTGCCGTCTGATCGAAACCGGCGGTGAGCTGGCCGCGAAGGACTTCATCTGGGCGACCGCCGCGATGATTCCGACCCAGAAGCTGGGTGCGGTTCCGCGCGCGATGCCGGACAAGGACCGTATCGACGACGTGGTCCGGCTGGGGAACGAACAATGACCTGATCCGCGCGGCGCGGCGGCGTATTTTAACACAAAAGACCTGGTAGTAACATGCGTGTTACGTCACACGCAGGGTACGGTTGCGAGGTCATCTCGGATGTGCGGCCAGCTGCCGCACCTGTTGAGTCGGAGGAGCGGTTGACGACGGTTGCGTCGGATCTTGCCGAAGCCGGTCATCGGTTCACGCGCAAGGGGCGTGACACTCGCGTTCGCGTGATCGAACTACCTGATCACGGCGATGGAGGCGGCCACATTCTCGTCTTCGGAGACATCAGCGACGGATGTCTGGTTCGGGTTCATTCGCGTTGTCTCTACGGTGAGGCGTTGCGATCGGACGACTGCGATTGCGGTCCGGAACTGGACAAGTCGCTCGACATGATCCTGGAGGCCGGGTCCGGCGTGCTGGTCTATCTCGAGCAGGAGGGCCGCGGCGCAGGACTTCTCGCCAAAGCGCGCGGGTACCTGGAGAGCGAAAAGTCGGGCGAGGACACCTTCACCAGCTACGAGAGACTGGGCTATGCCCCGGACGGGCGCTCCTATGAGCAGGCGGCCCGAGCGCTGTACGACGTGCTGAATCTGCGCACGGTGCAACTGCTGACCAACAATCCGGCCAAGGTGCACGCGCTGCGCGCGGTAGGGCTTGCGGTGCAAGTGGTTCCGCTGGTCACCGAAGCGCTGAGTCAGCGCGCCGCCGAGTATCTCGACGCCAAACGTCGCAGGCGCCATCACTGGATTCCCAACGGCGAATCGCCGTGGTCGCTGGAGCAGACCATTCTGCCGCGGGCGAATTCCGGCGGCGCGCTGCCGGAGGGACCCGCGCACGAAAGCGCGCCACCGGTTCTGGTCTAGCCACTGCTGCGATGCCCGGCCTGCGGCTACCATAGATGGATTGTGCGACTGGGGATTCCGCAGTTCGCCGACCGCTGCACTGTGCATCGGAGGGGCATGGCATCGGAGGGGCATGGACCGAGCGGCATCCGATCTCCGTGAGACCGGGCATCGTCTGACTCGCAAGGGGCGAGAACTCCGCGTTCGAGTCTTGGCGATCCCTGGCGCCGAGGACGGCGGGCACGCTCTCGTCTTCGGCCCGGTGGTCGATGGTTGCCTGGTACGCATCCATTCGCGCTGCCTCTACGGCGACGCCCTGCGCTCCGACGACTGCGATTGCGGGCCCGAGCTCGACCTGTCGATGGATTTGATCCAGGACGCCGGGTGCGGCGTGCTGGTCTACCTCGAACAGGAGGGCCGCGGCGCCGGATTGGTCGACAAGGCAAGGGGTTTGCGCACCAGCGAGGTGTTCGGGCTGGACACCTTCGACAGCTACGAGCGACTCGGGCTGTGCGTCGACACGCGCTCCTACGAGCACGCGGCTCACGCGCTGCTGCACCTCGGTCTTCGGTCGGTGCGCCTGCTGACGAACAACCCCGACAAGGTGCGCGCCCTCACCGAGCTCGGCATCGCCGTCATCGTCGTGCCTTTGGTGACGCGGCCGCGCAGCGAGCGCGCCCGCCGGTATCTGGAAGCCAAACGGCGCAGACGCGGGCACACGCTTCCGGCCGAGGACGAGACCTGGTCGGCGCTGGGACGTTCGGTCCGGCGCTGCTCGTCCCGTCGCTTCGCGGCGGGTTGCTGGTGGCGTCGGCTGCTCGCGCTGTAAAGACCGTCATATTCGGCGCACTCTGGCTACCATGAGTGAGCCGCGCCACACGCCGACACCCATGCGGTGAGAAGATGACATAGAGTCTGGCGCATTATGTCAGCGGTTGGCGTCGAGCGCATCGGGTCGGTTCACCGACAGGATCATCGGGAACAGGGAATATGAGCACTACAGAAATCGGTTTCGCGCACGAATCAGGCAAGACGGTCTACACCGTTCCCGAGGCGTTCCAGGAGACCGTCAAGCTGCGGCCGGACGGGATCGCGCTACGTACGGTCGGCGGCACCACGGAGATCACCTGGCGGGAGTACGCCAAGCGGGTCGAATCGATCGCGGCAGGGCTCGCCGCGCTCGGCGTCGGCCGCGGCGACACCGTCGGGATCATGCTCACCAACCGGCCCGAGTTCAACCTCGTCGACACGGCCGCACTGCACTTGGGCGCCACGCCGTTCTCGATCTACAACACGAGCTCCCCCGAACAGATCGCCCACCTGTTCACCAATGCCGAGAACAAAGTGGTGATCACCGAACGCGCGTTCCTGGACGTGATCGCGGGCGCCGGCGTCGTACTCGCGCACACCGTCGTGGTGGACGGCCCGGCCACCGGCGCGATCTCGCTGGACGAGGTGGAGGCCAACCCGGCCGCCGACTTCGACTTCGCCGCCGCATGGCAGGCGGTCGAGCCCGGTGATCTGGCCACGCTGATCTACACCTCGGGCACCACCGGCCCGTCCAAAGGCGTTGAGATCACCCATCGCAACGTGCTCGCCCAGATCATCGCGCTGGTGTCCGGGCCGCTGCGGGTCGGCTACGACGACCGCGCGATCTCCTACCTGCCCGCCGCGCACGTCGCCGACCGCATCTCCGGCCACGCGATCAGCCTGCTCACCGGCATCCTGATCACCTGCGTCCCCGACCCGCGCGAGATCGCCGCGGCGCTGCCCGACGCGCGGCCGACCGTGTTCTTCGGCGTGCCGCGGGTGTGGCAGAAGATCAAGGCGGGCATCGACGGCAAGCTGGCCACCGAACCGAGCCCGGTCAAGAAGTCGCTCGCGGCATGGGCCATCGGCACCGGGATCGCCGCCGCGCGCGCCGATCTCGCGGGCAAGGGACGCGGTGCGGTGCTCGGCGTGCAATACAAGATCGCCGACGCACTCGTGTTGTCGAAGCTGCGGCACGCGCTCGGCTTGGACAACCTCAAGGTCGCAGCCTCCGGCGCGGCCGCCATCCCGCCGGAGACCCTCGAGTACTTCCTCGGGCTGGGCTTCACCGTCACCGAGGTGTGGGGCATGTCGGAGACCACCGGCGTGGCCACCTACACCGAACTGGACAAGCCGCGGCCCGGCTCGGTCGGCCGCGCGGTGGACGGGCTGGAGGTGCGCCTCGGCGAGGACGGCGAATTGCTGGTGCGCGGCCCGATCGTCACGCCCGGCTATCGCAAGCAGCCCGACAAGACCAAGGAGGCGCTCGACTCCGACGGCTGGCTGTCCACCGGCGACGTGGCGACCATCGACGCCGACGGCTACGTGCGGATCGTGGACCGTAAGAAGGAACTCATCATCAACGAGGCGGGCAAGAACATCTCGCCCACCAATATCGAGAACGCGGTGAAGGCGGCGTCCTCGCTGGTCGGCCAGGTGGTGGCGATCGGAGAGGCCAAGCCGTACATCTCCGCGCTGATCGTGCTCGACCCCGACACGGTCGCGATCCGCGCCAAGGAGATCGGCGCTCCCGCCGAGGATCTCGCGGCGCTGGCCACCCGCAAGGAGATCGTCGACGAAGTGCGCGCGGCCGTCGAATCCGGTAACCGCAAACTGTCGCGGGTCGAGCAGATCAAGCGCTTCACGATCGTCGCCAAGCCGTGGGAGCCGGGCGGCGACGAGCTGACCCCGACCATGAAGCTCAAGCGCAACCCGATCGCCGCGAAGTACGCCGAGGAAATCGCGACGCTCTACACCAACCCGCTGCCCGAGACGGTCGTCAACGTCTCCTGAGCCACCGCGAGACGACCGTGGCCCCGAGCGAAAAGCCCGGGGCCACGGTCCTTTCGGCGCAAGACTACCGCTCGTGGGTGCCGATCAGGGTGGCGCGGGCCAGGGTGTGGGAGAAGAGGTTGAAACCCAGGTAGGCGGGCGACGCGTCGGGTCCGACGCCGAGGCTCTCCACGTCCACGGCGTGCACCACGACGAAGTAGCGGTGCGGGCCGTGGCCCGGCGGCGGTGCGGCGCCGACGAATCCGGGGAAACCGCCGTCGTTGCGCAAGGTGACGGCGCCGGCGGGCAGCGAACCGCCCTCGCTGCCCGCACCGCTGGGCAGCGACGTGACCGACACCGGGATGTCGGCGACGGCCCAGTGCCAGAAGCCGGAGGCGGTCGGAGCATCCGGATCGAAGACGGTGACCGCGAAACTCTTGGTCTCGGCGGGGAATCCGGACCAGGACAGCTGCGGGGAAACGTCCTTGCCTCCGGCGCCGAACACGCCGCTGACCTGATCGTTGCCGAGCGGGGCCCCGTCGGTGACGTCCTCGGAGGTGAGGGTGAAGCCAGGCACTTTCGGCAGTGCGTCGTAGGGGTCGTAGGTCATCGTTCCTCTTTTCGGAGCCGTTGGATGTCGGAGCCGTGTATACGGATCAGCTGTGCAACAGGAAGTGTTCCAGTACCCGGGTGCCGAACTGGAGGGCGTCCACCGGAACACGTTCGTCCACGCCGTGGAACAGGGCACTGAAGTCCAGGTCGGGGGGCAGCCGCAGCGGCGCGAAGCCGAAGCAGCGAATTCCCAAGCGGGCGAAGGCTTTCGCGTCCGTGCCGCCGGAGAGCATGTAGGGCACCGTGCGGCCGTGTGGGTCGTGGGCCAGGACGGCGTCGTTCATGGCGTCGACCAGGTGCCCGTCGAAGGTGGTCTCGTAGGAGTCGAGCTTGGTGATCCACTCCCGTTCGACGTCGGGGCCGATCAGCTCGTCCACCTCGCGTTCGAACGCGGCCTGGCGTCCTGGCACCACCCGGCAGTCGACCACCGCCTCCGCGGTCTGCGGAATGACGTTGGCCTTGTAACCGGCCTGCAGCATGGTGGGATTGGCGGTGTCGCGCAGGGTGGCGCCGATGATGCGGGAGATGGTGCCGAGCTTGGCGAGCTGTCCCTCGATGTCCGGGCTCTCCGGGTCGAACGGTAAACCGGTCTCCTCCGACACGGCGGCGAGGAATTCGGCCACCGAATCCGAGAGCACCAGCGGGAAGGTGTGTTTGCCCAGCCGCGCCACCGCGTCGGCCAGGATGGTCACCGCGTTGTCCTCGTGCAGGAACGAGCCGTGCCCGGCGCGGGCCTTGGCGCGCAAGCGCATCCAGCCCAGGCCCTTCTCGGCCGTCTCCACCAGGTAGAGCCTGCGCTCGCCGCCGTCGCGGCGCGGCACCGTCAACGAGAAGCCGCCGACCTCTCCCACCGCTTCGGTGACTCCGTTGAACAGGTCGGGCCGATTGTCCACCAACCAGTGCGACCCCCACTTGCCGCCGTTCTCCTCGTCGGCCAGGAACGCGAAGACGATGTCGCGCGGCGGCACCGTGCCCTCGATCGCGAACTGGCGCGCCACCGCCAGCATCATGCCGACCATGTCTTTCATGTCGACAGCGCCACGGCCCCACACGTAGCCGTCGCGCACCGCGCCGGAGAACGGGTGCACGCTCCAGTCCGACGCCTCGGCGGGCACCACATCCAAGTGCCCGTGCATCAGCAGCGCGCCCCTGGTGGGATCGGCCCCCTTCAGCCGCGCGAAGACGTTGCCGCGGCACGGCGCACCGGATTCCACGTATTCGGTGGTGTATCCGACCTGGTGCAATTGGTCGGCCACCCACTGGGCGCATTCCCGCTCACCTTTCGTGGTGGCCAGGTCGCCCGTGTTCGAGGTGTCGAATCTGATCAGCTGACTGACCAACTCGACGACCTCGTCCACCGCACGAGATCTGCTGTTCGGACCGGAGTCTTCGCCGTTGACGGACACGTCCCTTTCCTACCACTCGTCGCCGCTACGGGGCATCGCGCCCGCGCCGCGAGTCCCCCGGCGGCGCGGGCTGGCGTGCGTGATCGCGCGCGCGGCCGTTCGCGATCAGCGTGAGCCGAACCCGTACCCGCCGGGCCGAAACACGCTGCCGCGCCCGCGAGGACGACGACGGGCGGCCGACGGGAGAGGGCGGCCGAGACCCACTACACTGCCGGAGACCTGGTCGACAGACTGTCAGGATCGTTCGGGGGGAGCGCGCACTCGGAGTTCCACCGAAGCCCACATTCGCGCTCGCCGAGCGTCGACGACAAGTGAGGAATTGATGACGTACCCCCCGCCCCAGCCCGGGTTCGACCCGTACAAGCAGTCCGACCCGTACGCGCAGCAGCAGCCGCAGCCTGCGAGCGACCCCTACGCGCAGCAGCCTGGCTACCCCGCCGCGCCGGGATACCCTGCGGCCCCGGGTTATCCGGCCGCGCCCGGATATCCCGCGGCGCCCGGGTATCCCGCGGCGCCGGGATACCCGGCCGCGGGCGGCTATCCCCCGGCTCCCGGCTACCCCGCCGCGCCGCCGGACAACAACATGGTCTGGGCGATCCTCGCGACGGTGTTCTGCTGCCTGCCGTTCGGCATCGTCGCGATCATGAAGGCGGCAAACGTCAACAACCTGTGGGCGCAGGGGCAGGCCGCCGAGGCATACCGGGCGGCCGAGGACGCCAAGAAATGGACGATGATCTCCGCGGTGTGCGGCGTCATCAGCGCCATTCTCATCATCATCCTCAACGTCGCGCTCATCGGGGCCTCCAGCGTGTGAGCACGTCCGTCTCGATGCCGCACCGGTTGACCGCGCCCGTCGCGGTCGCCGGCGCGGGCGCGCTGGTCTGCGCCGCGGTGCTGTGGGCCGATCCCACCACGCCGGGCGGCGTCATCCCGGTCTGCCCGTCGAAGGCGCTGCTCGGCATCAACTGCCCCGGCTGCGGCAGCTCCCGCATGCTGTATTCGCTGCTGCACGGCGACCTTCCCGCCGCCCTGCACTACAACGCCCTCGGCCTGATCGCGTTGATCGCGCTGGTCGGCACGTTCGTCTTCTGGACGCGCGATCGCGTCCGCGGCCGTGATTCGGTGCGCTGGTATCAGTACCGGAACGCGCCGCACATCGTGCTCGCGCTGGTGCTCGGCTGGCTGGTGCTGCGCAATATCCCGATCGCGCCCTTCACCGGTCTGCGCGTCTGAGCCCGCTCAGGTGCGCGGCGTCGCCGTCATCGGGACCGGCCCGTCCGGGCCGCCGGTGAACGCGAGCGCCCGCCTGATCGGTTCCCCGGTCGTGACCAGACCCTGGCCGAAGGTCACCGCCATCACGTCGTATTGGGCGCTCTTGCAATAGTTCTCCTGATTCGAGACCAGGATGCGGCGGGCCTGTGCTGGATTGCGCACGACGGCATAGCGCAGCAGCGGCATGCGGGCGACGAGCACTGTGGTAGACCATTCGAATTCCCGTCTGCAACAGCAACCGAGGTTCGGCCTTGTGCACCCGATCCTTCGGCAAGGACGGATGTTTCGGGGCCGGAAGTCTATGTGACACCGCGTATCCGCGCTCGCGCGGTCAGGGTCCGTGGGTGGCGTCTATGCCGTGTACAAGCGTCCAGCCGGTGACGAAGAGGCCGAGTCCGAAGACGATTGCGCCGCTTATGAAAGCTGCTGTCGAGCCGAAGCGACTGTTTGTTGTAGCAGCACGCTGCCCGACTACCCATGCCAGCACGCCCGCGATGAACCAGAACCCCCACACGCAGCACAGCGGCAGGAGAGCAACGGACAGGATGCCGTCTGCGGAGCACGAGGGTTCGAAACCGCAGTGCGTAGGCTGATCCGACGCCATCCACACGACTAGTGAGGCAAACCCCGCTGGCAGTACCCCGAGCAGGCCCAGTGTGCTCCACGCCACGAAGAACCGTCTGGTTCTCGTCGAGTTATTCTGCGCCACATCGGTCATTCCGCGTTCTTCCTCCCATCCTGGTGTGCGGCGGCCGAGTCGATCTGACCCCCGGCGGTCAGACCGACCTCACGCCCAGCCGCTGATCGCAATGCCCGCGTGCGGCCCCGCCGCACCGGCGGGGCCGTGTCGAAATCCGGTCACCGCGCCGCGACAACGATTCTTACGACCGATGAGCGCCACGTTATCGAACCGCGTCACTGCCCATCGCGCTGGTCGAACATCCGCTCGTTCTTCTCGCGCATCTCGCGCAGTTGTTCAACTATCTGTTCGGACTCCGCCCGCGCCCTGCGCACCCCACGCGACCCGGCCACGAGCATTCCGACCATCCCCACCACGAACAGCACCCATCCTGGCCAGACCAGCCAAGGCTGCGACGACCACAGAGAAGCCACTTCCAGCATTCCCCCGCCAACCCACGCCACAACAGCCGACGCCCCTAACCATCGCGCGCCCATCATCCGCACCCCGTGCCTGATTCGAACTTCCCCGAGATACGAGGGTACGGAGCGCTGGGCTCCGTTCACAACAGAAAGCCCTGGGCCGCAGCAATTCTCGCGGCGGGATGTCGCATGACCCCACCGTGCTCACCATGCCATGACGGACTGGGAACCGAACTGCCCGCCCCGGATCGCGCAGCGGATGCTGGGACGTAGCCCTGAGCTCGCCGAGCCGAATGTCAGGAGCCCTTACCCGCCGGTGGCAATCGCACCGCATCCCACGGCACCCAGTGGCGCAGCGTCGTCTCAGTGAGCTTGTTACGCGTCCGGTAGTCGACCGCGACCTCGGCGTACCACGCGACGTAATGCCCGAGGTGCAGCCGGACCCAGCCGTACTGGGTCGCCTGCACCCAGGGTTCCTGGAATCGAGGATCCAGGCTGTTCGACGCGACGCCCAGCGACGGCCGCTGGGGTCCCGGCCGGTTCGGCAGCAGCCAGATCCGCTTGGGATCGACCAGCACCGGGCGTGGCCGCGGCAGGCGCCGGACCGCCGAAAAGGCATCCTCGCTCACCGTCGACCACCCGACCCGGCCGCGCCGCAATTCGAACACATGTTCCCATCATGACACGTCTACGAACCGGTCGGAATGGGACCCGCAACTAAAGTTGCTGCGCCTGTGCGACGAGCTCCAGAAACGTCCACAGTTCGCCCGTGTCGTACGTCTCGGGCTCCTCGCTGCCGCCGAGGAACGGATACGGCGTCGCGATGTACACCTGCTCAGGATCGAGCGGCCCGAGCCGGTCGCGGATCCGAGCGACGTGCTCGTTGCGCAGCACGACCGCGGTGAACCCCGGCTCGCGCAGCACTTGGTCGGCGAAATCGGCCGGATCGGCGAACGCGCCGTACCCCTTCGCGGCGGCGCGGTACGGATGCAGCACCGAGCACTCTCCCGACTGGCTGTTCACCAGAAACGCGTGGCCCAGGTCGGAGTATCCGAACACGAGGTCGAACTGGGGAAAATGCGGCGCCCACGCGGGCATCGCCTCGAGCATCGGCCGCTGCGCGATCAACTGAAAACCCTCGATTGTCACGCGTCGATCCAATCAGCCGGGGTATGAGTTGTCTCGACGGCCCAGGCCGTTCGGGGATTCTCCGCACTCTTGCGGCAACAAATCTTGCCCAAAGCGCAAACTTGCACAATCTGCAATTATTGCTACCGTGGCTGACATGGCGGTCGAAGCTCCGGGTCTCCGGGAACGCAAGAAGCGCGAGACGCGACTCGCGCTGAGCCGGGCGGCGATTCGGCTGTCGATCGAGCGCGGCTGGGACAACGTCACCGTCGAGGCCATCGCGGCGGAAGCGAATGTTTCCGTGCGCACGTTTCGCAACTACTTCGCCAACAAGGCCGAAGCGATCGCCGCCAGTCATGTCGAGCGGTCGATGCGCATCGCCGACGAGCTCAGGACGCGACCGACTGACGAGCCGCTGTGGGATTCGATCGCCGACGCGGTGCTGGCCCAGTTCGCGGGAGGCGAGCGCTCCGGCGCCGACTCGGAAGACGACCGGCGGTGGCGTGACGCGTTGCGGCTGATGCTGGCCGAGCCCGCATTGCAAGGTGAAGTGGTCAAGGCCAACGCGGCCGCGCAGAACGCGCTGGCGGCGGCGATCGCCGAGCGCACCAGCACCGACGCCACGCGCGACGTGTACCCGCAACTGGTCGCCGCGGTGATCGGCGCGGGCACCGCGGCGGCCGTCGAGCACTGTTTGCGCGCCGACGAACCGCTTCCCCTCGCGCGGGTGCTGCGCGAGGTGTTCGACCGAATCCGCGCCGGACTCCCTGTGCCCTGACGCCTTCGAACGATTCGTTCTCAGCTGAGGAGTAGATCCGATGAACACCGATGTCGTCATTGTCGGCGGCGGCCCGGCCGGGCTGATGCTGGCCTGCGAACTGAGCCTGGCCGGTGTCCGGCCGATCGTGCTCGAGCGGCTGCCGGAACCGAGCGCCGAGCCGAAAGCGAACGGGTTGCTCGGCCAAGTCGTGCGGATGGTCGACCGCCGCGGCCTTTTCGAGCGCCTCGGTGGCGGTTCGGTTCCACCGCAGCCGAACTCGGCGTACTTCATGTTCGCGGCCATGGATCTGGACCTGACCCTGCTCGACGAGAGCCCGATCTACGCCCTGCCCGTGCCGCAGCGTCGCCTCGTCGACGTGCTGGCCGAGCGAGCCGCCGAGTTGGGCGCCGAAATCCGCTGGGGCCACGAAGTTCTCGGTGTGCGGCAAGACGACGAGGTCGGCGTCGATGTCGCGGGCCAGGATGGAACCTATCGGTTGCGGGCCCGCTACCTCGTCGGCGCGGACGGTGCGCACAGCGTCACGCGCAAGCTGTCCGGCATCGAATTTCCCGGTGTCACCTACGATCGGACCACGACGCGATCCGCGCACGTCACCCTTCCGGCGACGTCGATCGATCCCGGCACCGGCGCGCTGCATGTTCCCGGCTACGGTCACGTCCGGCCCTTCGCGCCGAATCGCACCGAGCGCGGCGGATTCTCCTACGCGCCACTGCCCGGCCATCCGCCGCTGGTCAGCACCACGGAGTGGGACCAGCCGCGCACCGACGCGCCGATGACGCTCGACGAAATGCGGGCCAGTATCCGCCGCGTGCTCGGCGCCGATCTGCCGCTGACCGCGCCGGAGGGCGCCGGCCCGCATGTACTGCGCCGCCTGTTCGGCGGAAACACCAGGGTGGCAGCGCGATTCAGGGACGGCAGGGTGTTTCTGATCGGTGACGCCGCCCACGTCTACGCGTCGGGCGGTGGTCCCGGCCTCAATCTCGGCCTCCAGGACGCGGTCAACCTCGGCTGGAAGCTCGCCGCCGAGATCGCCGGCCACGCCCCGCCCGGACTGCTGGACAGCTACGAGACCGAACGCAGGCACGCCGCCCGCCGCATGATCATGAACGCGCAGGCACAAACGGCGCTCATAGCTCCGGGCCCCGATGTCGGCGGACTACGCGACCTGTTCACCGAACTGCTGCGCGACCGCGACACCGTGCAGCGGCTCGCGGATCTCGTCGCGGGCGCGGACGTCCGCTACGACATGGCCGTCCCCGACGCACATCCACTGGTCGGCCGCTTCGCTCCCGACTTGGCGGTGCGCACCGCCGCGAGAACCGTCCGCCTCGCCGAACTGGCCAGATCCGCCCGCCCCCTGCTGCTCGACTTCACGAAGGACGCTTCCGCCGCGAAAAGCCTCGCTGCGACCCGCGCCGATGACCGCGTCGAAATCATCACCGCCGCAACGGAATCGACCGAAGCGACCGCGGTACTGTTGCGGCCCGACAGCTACATCGCTTGGGCGTCCTCGTCACCGGCGCCTACCGCAGCGGAACTGGATGCGCTTCGTGCGTCCGTGCGGCGGTGGTTCGGCGAGTCGTCGGACCACCGCACCGCGCCGCGTCGAATGTCATGAAGTTGTCGAATGACATGAAGTTGTTTTGCGAATTGATGACGGGAATGCGCCCAATCGCTGTCACATATCACGAATAGCGCGCGGCGGTGCCGGTTTCTGAGAAATCGTCGGCAAACTGATCGCCATACCCGCGCACACCGCGGCTGCCGCCGCGAGTGTCCAGGTCAGCGAGGTGGTCAATAGTGCTACGCCGCAGGCCAGAGCCGTGGCGATAACAGCGCACAGCACGGCCGTACCGCGCTCGATGCCGATGATTCGGCCGGCTCGGTCGTTCCGTGGGGTCATATTCACGTATTACCCACGGCGGCTCGTGATCAAACCGTGATTTCTTGTTTCGACGTGGCGTCCGGTTTCTTTTACCGCGAACCACTGTTCGCGTCGTTGTGATCGAAAAAAGCCTCGTAGGGCAGGGCTTCGCGATCGGAACCCGCACGTCACGCGGCTGAAGGTCGAAACATGCTGTGCTGCTGCACAACTCATCGCCGCATCCGCTGAGATCGACGGCGTCCGCTGGATCAGGCGGGCTGCCCCGTCGTCACCGGCGCGCTCGCACGGACCTTCGCCACGAAGGCGGCTCCCAACGCCTTGGCGGAGTAAGGATCCTGCCCCGTCAGCAGCTCGCGGTCGTCCACGATCTTGCTGCCCATCGGCAGCCGGGTCTGCTCGACGCGCGCGCCGCACTCACGCAGCAGCTCCGTCGGATCGACGGTGAGATGACCGCGGAAGCGGCGCGCCACCGGGACGGTGCTGAGCATCGTGTCGACGGCGGTCTTGAAGCAGGTCATTCGGTAACCCTGGTAGATCCAGCGTCCGTCCACCTTCGGCGCGGCGGCGAGCGCGGCCGGGGCGTGGCAGATCAGCGCGGTCGGGCGGTTGTGCTCGTGGAAGTAGTTCAGCAGCGCGCCGAAGTCCTCGTTGCGGGAATCGTCGGCGAACGCGTCGCGATACAGCAGGTCGACCAGCGGCGCGTGGCCACCGGGGACGAACACCGCGTCGAAGGCGGCTGGTTCGCGCGGCGAGGCCGCCAGATCGGCCAAGTCGGCGGGCTTGGCGAGGCCGAGTTCGAGCAGCCGGGTATAGCTGGTCATGGCCGCGTCGCGGGTGCGCCGGGACATGCCGAAGTACATCAGGCTGCACGAAGTGCCGTCGATCGTCGGGATCTTGCCACCCGGTGTGGCGAACGAGAGCTCGAAGCCGGCGGCGAGCATGGCGTCGGTCGGTTCGACGAGTTCACCGAGGTAGGTGCCGGTCGGTTCGCTGCCGCCCTCGCGCAATGGGATTCGATCGGCGGCGGATACGACGACCAGCACCCTGCGGTGATCGGCGGAGCCCTTGGCAGCCGAATTCGTTGCGGTCACAGCCGTCGCGTACCCGCGCGCCTGCCCGCGAAACCGCTGCCGGTCCTGCTTGCTAGGCGGTCGCGGTGTCGTATGCCGCGCGCGCCTCCGTCACCGCGTCCATGTGCGCTTCCGCCCACGCTTTGATCTCCCGCATCAGCGGCACCAGGCTCTCCCCGAGCGGGGTCAGCGCGTAATCGACGCGCACCGGCACCGAGGGGGTGATGGTGCGGGTGAGCAGACCGTCGCGCTCCAGATTGCGCAGCGTCTGGGTGAGCATCTTCTGGCTGACGCTCACCAGCGTGCGCGACAGATCGCTGTAGCGCTGTGGGCCCTCGGCCAGCGCGTTGATCAGCAGACTCACCCACTTGTCGCTGATCCGGTCGAGCAGCTGCCGCGCGGGGCACCCCGCGAGATAGGCGTCGTAGGCGGCGCGCGCCTGGTCCTGTGTCCGCACAACTCTCCTTCGCGTGCCTACCGCACTTCGAAGTGCGTTCTTCCCAGCAGAGAGTAGCTCTCCATACGATCGCCATCATGACGAGCTTGCAGAACGAGAAAGTCCCCACGATGCGCGCCGTGGTGGTGCGGACACCAGGCGGACCGGAGGCGTTGACCTTGACGGAGGTCCCGATGCCGGCACCGGGCGAGGGTCAGGTGCTGGTGCGGGTCGAGGCCGCCGCGGTCAACCCGGTCGATGTCGCGACGCGGACCGGAATGCTCGTCGAAGCCGGACTCATGTCGCCACGTCCCGTGACCGGGATCGGCTGGGATGTCGCGGGGCGAGTCGAGAGCGCCGGCGCGGGTGTCATCGAGTTCGCCGTCGGCGATCGGGTCATCGGCCTGCGCGACCGGCTCGACCTCTCCCTCGGCGCCTATGCCGACTACCTCGTGCTCGACGCGGCGGCGCTCGCGCCCGCGCCGCGCGGGCTGTCGGCGGTGGAAGCGGCGACCCTGCCGTTGAACGGGCTCACCGCCGCGCAAGCCTTGGATCTGCTCGACCTGCCGCCGGGCGGCACCCTGCTCGTCACCGGCGCGGCGGGCGCGGTGGGTGGTTTCGCCGTCGAACTTGCCGCGCAACGCGGGTGGCAGGTCGTCGCGAACGCGGACGCGGCCGACGAGGAATTCCTCCGTGGCGTGGGAGCCGAGTGGTTCGTCCCGCGCACCGACGACCTCGCCGACGCCGTGCGACGACTGGTCCCGGGCGGTGTCGACGCCGCGGTGGACACGGCAGTGCTCGGCCTGCCCGCCCTCGGGGCGGTACGGAATCGCGGCGGCTTCGTCTCGGTGATCGCAGGCGCCGCACCCACTCCCTTGCGCGGCATCACCGTCCGCGAGCAGTGGATCGCCGCCGACGGAGCCGCGCTCGCCCGGATCGCCGCACTGGCGGAGAACCGGCGATTGACTGTCCGCGTGGCCGAGACATTCCCGCTGGCCGACGCCGTGAAGGCGCACCACCGGATGGCCGAGGGGAAGTTGCGCGGCCGTCTCGTGCTGGTGCC
The DNA here is from genome assembly GCF_001613365.1 of Nocardia xishanensis NBRC 101358. Classification (GTDB taxonomy): domain Bacteria; phylum Actinomycetota; class Actinomycetes; order Mycobacteriales; family Mycobacteriaceae; genus Nocardia; species Nocardia xishanensis. The sequence goes on along the minus strand of NZ_BDCF01000002.1, from coordinate 86,621 downwards.
ATGAGCTCGGCGATCGACATTCGCCCAACCCGCGGCGTGGACGCGGAGTTCCGCTGACTCGCAGCGCGTTCCGCCATAGGTGCCGCGACCCCCGCGGTTCGCTCCCCGGCGGCGCGATGCGCGCAGAGGGTGCTGTCGAAGCAGGCTCTCGCTTAACGAGATTCAGCCCGCCGTGACACTCGGTCCGGCCTGCCGCACCGAAGCGCGGAAGATCGCGCGAGGAACCATCTGGCTATCACCCGGCGCACAGCACGGCTTCGCGGAAATCCGACCTCGCGGCCGGTCAGGGTACGGCGAACGATATCCACGCCCGACATTGGGCCGTTTCAGGTTTTCGCAGCAAGAACGCGGTTACACCCCATTCGTAGAGGGCGTAGCGTGCAAGCTTTGGGACATCGAGTGATCCAGCCCACTTTTGTACACGCGAGGCTATAGCTCAACTCTATTTCGCACCCTCGACGCGAGATGGAGTAGATGGCAAATCAGGAGTGACCATGAAGGTTGGAACGAGGATGGCGGTGGGGATCGGGATCGGGTACCTACTGGGACGCACGCGCAAGATGAAGCTGGCGTTGGCGTTGACGGGCGCGGGACTGAGCAAGCAGGCGGGCGGCCCACAGGCGCTGCTGCAACGCGGAACGTCCGTGCTCGGGTCGTCGCCGGAACTGACGAAGCTCACCGACGCGATTCGCGGTCAGCTGATGGATGCCGCGCGGGCCGCGGCGGTCACTGCCGCGAGCAACCGTATCGATGCGTTGAACGAACGCCTTCAGCTGCAGGGCGCTAGGTCCGAGGGCGACGAAGACACCGACGAAGACGAGTACCCCGAAGACGCGGACGATCATGCCGAAGACGACTACGAATCCGCGGACGAAAACGAGGAAGACGAAGACGAAGAGGAGGAGGAGGACACCGAGCCCGAGCCCGCGAAGGGCAAGAAGTCGTCATCCACCCGCGCACGACAGACCACACGCCGCAGGGCGCCGGCGTCCAAGTCCAGGACACCGGCCAAAGCGTCCGGCTCCGGAGAACGTAAGCCGACTGGGTCGCGACAGCGGCGTAGCCGTGCCGACACCGCGGACAGCGCGCCCGTGCGCCGTACCAGGAGGTGATGGCGATGGCTGCGAAAGTTCTCGAAGACGTCACCCGCAAGCTCGGCCAGACCGCGACCGAGACCGCGAGCCGGGCCAAGAAGGCGGCTGGGCCTGGCACACCGCAGCAGCACCTGCAGGACTCGTTGCGGAGTCTGACGGAAACCATCGCCGAGCGTGCTCTCACCAACGTCGCCGACCGGGTGGCCGGGACGGCCGATCGACTCACCAACTTGGCCGAAGGCGGCGGTGGCACCCTGCTGTCTGCGTTGACCGGGGTCGAGAAGCTGGCCGAAGGCAAATCACCGATGTCCGCGGCGATGAGCGCGGGCATGGACAAGCTCAAGAACACCGCCACGGAGAAGTTCCAGGACGTCAAGGAATCCTTGACCGGAGGCAAGGGTAAGGGCAGCGGAGGCAAGAAGCTCAAACTGACCAATATCGTCGAGTACATCGATGTCGGTGTCCCGATCGACCTCGCCTACGACCAATGGACGCAGTTCGCGGACTTCCCGAAGTTCATGAAGAAGGTCGAGCAAGTCGAGCAGGTCTCCGACGAGAAGCTCGAATGGTCCGGCAAGGTGTTCTGGTCCAAGCGGAGGTGGAGTTCCACCATCGTCGAGCAGGTGCCGTTCGAGCGGATCGTGTGGCGCTCGAAGGGCGCCAAGGGCTACATCGACGGCGCGGTGACCTTCCACGAACTCACCCCCGATCTGACACGGATCGTGGTGGTGCTCGAGTACCACCCGGGTGGGTTCTTCGAAAAGACCGCCAACCTCTGGCGTGCCGCAGGCCGACGAGTTCGACTCGAGCTCAAGCATTTTCAGCGGCACGTCATGATCGAGAGCGCGCTGCGCCCCGATGACATCGTGGGCTGGCACGGCGAAATCCGCGACAAGAAGGTCGTCAAGGACGACGAGACGGCCCGTCGTGAGGAAGAAGAAAACGAGGACGAAGAACGCGACGAAGCCGACGAAGTCGAGGAACGTGACGAGGCCGAAGACGAGGAGACCGACGAAGACGAGGACGAAGAACGCGACGAGGCCGAGGAGGACGAAGAACCCGGCGAAGACCAGGAACGTGACGAGGCCGAGGAAGACGAGGAGACCGAGGAAGACGAGCGGCCCGCTCGTCGGCCTGCGGCGCGCCGTCGCACCACATCGGCGAGTCGTCGCACCGCATCGGAGGGCAGGCGCGCCGCGCCCGTACGCCGGTCGACCGCGCGGAGGAGGCAAGAAGCATGACTATCGAACCTGCCGGTGGCGGTGGCGTCGCGGCCCGCCCGAACTCTTCGGGCTTGGCCGACGTCATCGACACGATTCTCGACAAGGGACTGGTCATCGACGCGTTCGTGCGCGTGTCGCTGGTCGGTATCGAATTGGTGACCATCGACGCCAGAGTCGTGGTGGCCAGCGTCGATACATATCTGCGATTCGCCGAGGCCGTCAACCGGCTCGAAATCTCCGACACCGAACCGAAGGGTCTGCCTGACCTGGTCGGGGAGGTCGCCAGCGGCGGAGCCAAGCACAAGACCCAGGGCGCGCTCGAGGCCGCCGGCGAAAAAGTCCTGAACTTCATGGACGACGTCGAGGCGAGGCGCCAGAAGCAGAGCCGGTCCTCTCGACACAAGGAGGATTGATGTCCACCGAACAAGCGACCGAAGCGCGAGAGAAGGAAAGCGGCGGACGTACCGCGGTATATGTCTACGGCATCGTGCCCGCGGACGTCGAGCCCGAAGAGCAGGCCTCCGGTGTCGGCGATCACAGCGTCACCGTGGTGCGGTACGGGGAGATCGGCGCGTTGGTCAGCGAGATCTCGACCGATCGGCCGCTCGGCACCCCTGCCGACATGACCGCGCACGCGGAGCTGCTGGACGGCTCGGCCGCCGTGGTACCGGTGCTGCCGCTGCGGTTCGGGGCCGTCATGTCCACCGCGGAGGCGGTGGAGAAGGAGCTGCTCGAGGCCCATCAAGACGAGTTCCGTGCCGCGCTGGACGAATTGGAGGGTCGCGCGCAGTTCGTGGTCAAGGGTCGCTACGTCGAAAAGGCGATCCTGCGCGAACTGCTCGAGGAGAACGCCGAGGCGGCTCGGTTGCGCGACGTCATCCGTGACAAGTCGGCAGATGCGACGCGGGACGCCAGGATGGCACTCGGCGAGATCATCAACCAGGGCATCGAATCGAAACGCGCCCAGGACACCCGTCGGGTGCTCGATGCGCTCGTCGAGCTCGAACCCCTCGTCAACGAGCGGCCCCCGACCCACGAGCAGGACGCGGTGCACGTCGCGATTCTCGTTGAGCTGTCCAAACAGGACGACTTGGAGGATGCGTTGGCCGGGCTCGCCGACGAGTGGGATGACCGTGTGGAGTTGTCGCTGCTCGGTCCGATGGCGGCTTACGACTTCGTGATGAAGCGCGCACCGGAGGGCTGACCCGTGGGTTTGCTCTCGGCGATCTTCACGTTGCCGCTCGCGCCTGTCCGCGGCGTGATCTGGTTGGGCGAGATCATCCAGGACGAAGTCGAACGGAAGCTGCACGATCCGGCCACCATCCGGCGTGAACTCGAGGCGATCGACGAGGCCGCGGCGGCCGGTCAGCTGTCCGAGGAAGAACGCGTTCAAGCCCAGCAGGCAGTCCTCGACCGGATGATGCGTCCGGGCGGCGGCGCCTGACCGGAAGGAGTGATCCGAGTGAGCGCCCGGAGAGCGGACGATGACACCGAGGACGGCGGCCGATCGGATCGATCGCAATGCCGGACCGCCGCAGAGGCCGCCACGGCGGCGATCGCGCAGCTGGCGGATCTGACCTCGAAGGCCACCGAGGGAGCAACCTCGGCCGAGCCCATCGAGGACGGCTGGCTGGTGGAGGTCGAGGTGCTCGAGGACCGCCGCATCCCGTCGTCGTCGGACATGCTCGCGCTCTACGAGGTGGAGCTCGACCCGGACGGGAATCTGGTGGCGTATCGCAGAACCCGGCGTTACGCCCGCGGCAGCACCGACATCGGCGCAAGGGGTACCTCATGACCGTCGTGGGTAGCGGATCGCAGCCTGCTCCGGAGCCGTACGGCGGCGGCCATCGGTCGACGAACCTCGGCGACATCCTCGAGCGGGTCCTCGACAAGGGGCTGGTCATCGCCGGCGACATCCAGGTCAATCTGCTCGACATCGAATTGCTCACGATCAAGCTGCGACTGGTGGTCGCGTCGCTGGAAACCGCGAAGGCGGTGGGCATCGACTGGTGGGAGACCGATCCCTGGCTCAACAGCAAGGCCCGCACCCTCGAGCGGCAGGATCACGATCTCGAACTCGAGAACCAGAAACTCCGCGATCGGATCGCGGAACTGGAATCGCGAAAGGATGTGCATCCCACGCCGATCGAGCGCGCACGCGAGCCGGAGGAAGAGCGAGACCGTGACTGACGCCGACGGAGTCTGGCTGTACGCGGTGACCAGCGCCGCAGACGTCGGGGAAGACCTGGGCGAGCTGACCGGCGTGGCCGGGGAGGCGGTGCGCCCGGTGGTCTCCGGCGATCTCGCGGCGGTCGTGGGGTCGGTGCCGCTCGCGGTCTTCGGCGACGAGCCGCTGCGCCGGAATCTGGAAGATCTGACGTGGCTGGAGGCGACGGCCCGGGCTCACGACGCCGTCGTCTCCGCACTGGCGCGACGGGGCACGGCCGTGCCGCTGCGCCTGGCCATCGTCTTCCGTGACGACGATCGGGTGCGCGGCATGCTCGAGGAACGCCGAGCGACCTTCGAGTCGGCGCTGGCCCTGATTCGCGGACGGACCGAGTGGGGCGTCAAGGCCTACGGCGACCGCGCCGCGCTCACGGCCGCGGTCGCCGAGGCCGACCTCGCCAAGTCCGAAAGAGGCGGTGCGGGAACGGCTTATCTGCTGCGGCGGCGCGCGCAGTTGTCGGCGCAGGAAACCGTCGAACGCGACGCGGCCGAGCGCGCCGATCGAATCCACGAGCTGTTGGTCCGGCAGGCGGCGGCGGGTCGGCGTCAGCCGGTGACGGATCCCGTACTGAACGGCCGCCGGGACTGGATGGTGCTCAACGGCACGTACCTGGTCGACGACGACCGCGCGGACGAATTCGCCTCGGCCGTCGAAGATCTCGGGGCCCAGTTTCCTGGCATCCGGCTCGAGCTCACCGGACCGTGGCCGCCGTATTCGTTCGCGGGCGCGGAACGGGACACGCCATGACGCGCACCGACAGCGAGCGACGCGTCGCACTCGTCGACCTGCTGGATCGGGTGCTGGCGGGCGGCGTCGTCATCACCGGCGACATCAAGCTCTCCATCGCGGATGTCGACATGGTCCAGATCTCGCTGCGTGCCCTGATCTCCTCGGTCAGCGCCCTTGACCCCGCTCGCGTCCGCCTCGCGCAGCGAACTGGAGCCACCCCCGGATGACTGAATTCGACGGCATCTCCCCGCGTATCGACACCGATCCCGAATCCGTCGAACGCGGACTAGTCACGCTCGTGCTCACCCTCGTGGAGCTGTTACGCCAGTTGATGGAGCGCCAGGCATTGCGTCGCGTGGACGACGGCGACCTCAGCGAGGAACAGATCGAGCGCATCGGCACCACCCTGATGCTGCTCGAGCAACGCATGGGGGAACTGCGCGACCACTTCGGGCTCACCCCCGAGGACCTGAACATCGACCTCGGACCGCTCGGGACGCTGCTGCCCGAACAGTGAGGTTCAGTGTCGGTGACGAGAGCCCGCTCGCCGGTTGGCCGGCCGCGGAAGCGTGTCCTGTCGAGTCGCGCGAGAACATGAGGTCGGCCTCTCTCAGTCCCACGGGCTGGTGCGCACCGGGCCGGGGACGACGATCACCGCGATCTCGCCGTCGCGGTCACGGCCGGCCCACACCTGGGCCCAGCCTTCGGGGACGCCGAAGGTCAGCAGGTCGGCCCGGTGCTCCTCGTCGCGGGCGAGCTCGAAGTAGCCATCGCAAAGGTCTTCGGTGTCCCGTGCGGGAGCCGGCCGGCCGAAGCCGGAGTCTGCCGCGTCCGCCAGGAAGCGGCGGAAAGGCCCGGTCGGCGATTCCCAGGCGGTGGCGTCGGCGAAGCAGCCCATGGCCTCCTCCGCCTCGAACCCCGCGCGATCGGCGCGTGGTCCCGACGGGTCTTCGTCCCTGCCAAGCACCAGCTCCCACGTGACCACCGGCTCGTCACGGATGCGCAGGCGCGTCGCGGCGCACTCCCGGTGCTCGGTGTAGTAGCCGTCGACGACGATGGGTGATTCCGCCCAGGATGCCTCCACCGGGTATGTGCCGGGCGGGACGCGAAGAGCGAGCTCGTGCGGCGGCTCGGTGCTCCAGGGCGAGTCCACGACCAGCCGGCCGCTCGGCAGCCGGATCACGGCGACCTTCTGCACGTCGACGATCTCGATCCAGCTGTACGGCGTGTGCGGATCGCCTCCGATCCGCCGGCCTACCGTGAACAGTCCATCGAGATACTCCCGAGACTCCAGCCTGAGCTGGTCCATGCCCCGCCCCTTCCCTTTTCACGTCCACGGCATCCGCGCCCGACCCTACTCACCCGCGCCGATCGCGACCTGCTGGCCGTCCGCATCCCCGTCCAAGCTGACTCACCGCTCGGCTTCGGGCGAACCTTTCACAGCGTCCGTGCGAAGTGAGCGGCGACGGTGTCGACCGCGACGGTGACCTGGGGCTCCTGGTCGTAGAAGTCGAACTGGGTGCCTTCGGTCCAGAAGATGTCCTTGGGTCCGGCCAGTCCGGCGTGGAAGCTCCTCGCGCCCTCGGGGATCGCACCCTGCTCACTGTGCACGAGCAGGGTGGGCTGGGAGATCTTCGGCGCCAACGCGATCGAGTCGAAGGTGAGCCAGTCTACCCAGGACATGACGGCGAACCGGTTGGGCCAGGCGGGAATTCCACCGCGCGCGGGGTTGAGGTAGAAGTCGATGTCGTAGGGCATGGCCGCGCGTTCGTCGGTCGCGCTGACCACCGGCACGTAGTCGATCTCGCCGGTCTCGTCGAACCGCGACCGAGCCCGCTCCCCCAGCTCGATCTTGGCGGCCACCGCCTCCGCCCCGCCGTAGGCCTGTTCGCAGATGGCCGCGTCGTGCAGCCACGGCGCCACCAGCGCGAGTGATTTCACGCGCGTGTCGTGAGCGGTGTTGTCGGACATGTACATCGCGGCCGCGCAGATCCCCAGTGCGCCGAGCCGTCCGGCGTCGACCGCGGAATGTCCGGCCAGGAAGCTCACCGCGCTGTGGATATCCCGGATCTTCCGCCGCGGGGATTCGACATCGCGCGGTTCGCCCGCGGATTCGCCGAAACCGGTGAAATCGAACGACAGCGCCGCGTAACCGTGCCGGGCCAATCGCTCGGCGTACCGGTCGGCCATCATTTCCTTGACGCTGGTCCACGTCCCGGCCACCACCACGCCAGGCGCAGGGTCTTGCCCCTGCGGCAAGTACAGATTGCCGACGAGTTCTACTCCGTCGCTGTCGAATTCGACTTTCATGAACTGAATCCCTTCTCTCGGCTCGCACTGACACACCGGCCATGGCAAGGGGCGTCATGGAAGCCCTCGGTTGCCGTCCCCAAGATCGCCGTCATCACGACTTCGATGATCCGCCATGCGCCGCTGGGTCGCAGGAGATCGAAACGATAAGTGCCGCAAGTGCATCGGCGAGGCCGCCGTACCGGATCTGTCTTGCGGCAGGTGGTTCGAAAAGACGCGCTGCACATCGTACTTCGCCGTCGATGCGCGTCAGGTGATTGCGGCGTGGTGGGTCGCCGTGAAACCCATCGAGCGCCCCGCCACGCGGCCGAGATCTGCGCCCGAGTGACCTCGACCGGCTCGCCGACATCGAGGCTGGTGGAGTCCATGGCTGAGCATCACGTCGCGATACGGCCGGAGGAAGAGCGAGAGGTTGCTTGGTACCTGGACGTGCGAGCCCGCATCGCGGCTAGCGAATGGGCACGATCACGCCGGATGTCGATGGACCGCCATGCAACTCGAGGTGGCTCGGGACGTCCTGTTTTTTGTCGCTCTTCTTATCGTTCTTCTTGTCTTTCCCGGAAAGGTCGAAGGCCAGCCGGATCGTGCCGGTGCCGCCGGGATCGAGGACGATCGAGCCGGTGCCTGAGGGGTTGAGTCCCGCGGTGGCGGCGGCCTCGGGTGCGACAGAGCGGCCACCTGCGGTGATCAGGCGCTGATCGGCGACCGGGAAAACCTGCCGGCGATCGGACACATTCGTGACCGTCAGCGTCACGACGGTGGAGGAGCCGTCCGCCGAGCCGGTGCCGGGCACGCCGGAAACCGTGTCGGTCACGGTGAACGCGAAGTTCCCGTCCCGCACAGCACCGCCCGCGTCGGAGGGCTGCCCCGCGGTCGGGGGCGGCAGCGCACCGGTCGTCGCCGCAGCGGCGCCTTCGGAGGTAGTCGTGTTCGGAGCTGGAGCGGCAACCTCGGGGGTCGTCGGGTTCGAGCCTGGTTGAGAACCGATATCGATGCCGCCGACGAGCAACCACAATGCCACCGCGGCGACGGCGACTGCCGCCGCGGCGAACGCTGCCCACCGGCTCATCGAAGGCCTTGGCCTGCGATCGGTCGGCGCGAGTGGCCGGGACTCGGTCGCCGCCGGTCGACTCACTGCCGCGCTCACCGGCGGACCGGCCGCGGTCATGACGCGAGTCGCGGGGCGCGTGCCCGGCGCGACCTGGCGCGGCATCGGTGGGGGCCGTCGCGCCTGCACAGGCAGGCCGAGGGCCGCACGCGCCGCGGCAGCGAATTCGCCCGCCGTCGCGTAGCGGTCGCGCGGATCCTTCGCCATGCCGCGCGCGATCACGGCGTCGAGTGCGGCGGGAACACCCGCGGCAGCTCGCGAGGCGGGCGGTGGTGTGGCGGTCAGATGTGCGCGCATCTGCTGCGCCGGACCACCGTCACCGTAGGGCAGGCGTCCGGTGAGGGTTTCGTAGAGCACGCAGGCCAGCGAATAGATATCGGAGCGGGCGTCGAGCGTGCCCTCGAACCGTTCCGGCGCCATGTACTGCAACGTGCCGACGACCTGGCCTGCGGCGGTGAGCGCGGTAGCATCGGCTCCCCGCGCGATACCGAAGTCGATCAGGTAGACGAAACCGCTGGTGTGCTCGAGGATGTTGGCCGGCTTCACATCCCGATGGACGAGCCCGGCCACGTGCGCCGCGTCGAGCGCCTCGGCGGCCTGGGCGATGACCTCCACGGCCCGGTGGGGCGCGAGCGGGCCCGACAGCAGTCTCGTGGCCAGGTCGACACCCTCGATGTAGGCCATTTCCAGGAACAGATGCCCCTCGACCTCACCGAAGTGGTGAATGGGCACGATGTGCGGATTGCGCAACTGGACTCCCAGCCGTGCCTCTCGCTCGAAGCGACGCCGATAGGCCGAATCCGCGGAGTACGACGTGGACAGCACCTTCAGTGCCACGGCGCCGCCGCTGCCGTCGCGCGCCAACCACACCTCGCCCATGCCCCCACGCCCCAGCAAGCGTTCGAGGTGGTAGCTCCCGAACGAGCCGCTGCCGCGCTGCCCGGACATACCCCGACGATATCGTCCGGGATACGCCGATGCACGACCGTGGCGAAGCCGCCGACAACCCCGACCGGGGCCAGTGGGCGAGGTGCGGCGGTCGCGCAACCACCACGCGCTCAGCGCGAGTTGCGCCGCGTAGGTGAGCAGGGCGAGCCCGAACACCCCGACAGGCGGCACCTCGCCGGCGAGCGCGAAGCCGTAGCGGGTGTAGAGCACCATCAGCACGATCGACTGGCCGATGTAGTTCGAGGCAGCCATCCGGCCCGCGGGCGCCAGCCTGCCGATGGCTCGCGCGGTACGCGGCGCGCGGGCGAGCAGGACGACACGCCCGCGATGTAGGCGAAGGTCATCGCCAGGTTCACCAGTTCCTGCACGCCCATCCACCACCACGGCGCGTGCACCAGGCCGACCGCGTTCGCGAACGTCACCGCCGAGCAGCCCGAGCCCCAGCCCGATGACCAGCACGCGTGGCGCCCACCGGTCGAGTGTCGCGCCGTCCCTCGAACAAGCCCCGCTTGCCCGCAGCCATGCCGATCGAGAACAGTCCGAGGCTGGTCATTCCCTGCCCCACCCAGGTGAGCAGCAGGAAGCTGGGCGCCACGGAAAGTTGCACGCCACAGCACCGTCGCGACGGTCACATCGATGATCAGGATCCCGAACAGCGCGAAGCCGCGCAGGATGTCGCGGCGGGCAGCACGGATCGGTGGCACCGGACATGATTCGACGCTAACCGCCGAGACGACCGAAACGCGTCCTCCTAAGGGCGATTCGTGGAATGGTCGAAGTCGGGCGAGCCGTGACTTCCGGCGTATCGACCGCGCGGCCCGGCGTCAGCCGAGATCCGCGACCTCCAGATAGATCTGGCGCTCCACCGCGAGTTCGGCGAGGAACCCCTGCGCACCGCCGACGGACGGAGTCGCACGAAACGCCGCCACCGCGATCTCCCCGGTGCGCAGGCGCTGACCGTGAAATTCACGCTGTCCCAAGATGATCGGCTGCGCGGTGTCGAAGCCGACCTCGCGCACGTCGTCGGGCAACCGCCTGCCGAGCATGTCGGTGACCGTGCCCGGGATCAGGCGCACGGCTACGATCTGATCGAAGCTGGGCCGCCGCGCGATGCGGTGCGCGAGATACAACCGGCCCGGCCGCCCGAAGCACAGGTGCGTGAGCAACTCCTCGCCGACGTACGGCCGGAGTGCGGCGAAGTACACGACGCTGCGGACGGTGGCGACCACGTCGCGCGCGATGATCGGACCGCCGCGCTCCAGGTGACCACGGAACAGGGTGCCGCGCAGTTCGGTGCGCGGCCGCTCGCCCTGCGGGTCGAGTTCGGCGAGCGGGAAGAAGTCGGGTTCGAAGGTGTGGAACCCGTCGTATCCGATTCGGCGGTCGGCGCCGAGCGCGCGTCTCCCGTGCTCGTCCAGCTCGACGGCGAGCAGCACTTGGTAGTCGTTCGGCGCCTCGAATGTCGGCATATGCGACAGGTAGCAGTCGACGCCGGTGCCGAACACCAGCATGGCGTGCGTACCGGTCGTGCCCGCCATGGCGCTCGAACGCTCGAACGCGTGGGTGTGGATCCCGAACATGGGGGGCTCCTCTCTCCAGTCCCTCGTGGGAGAGTGGCACCAAACCCGGTCACGGCCACGAGTGCCGGGCTACTCGTTTCCCCATGTTCCGGCTACTCGCCAGGGCCGATCCGTCGCGCGTTGCGCGCTCGGGCCCTCGGTCACACTTCCGTTTACTACTGAATCATCGTCGCGACCGCGTCGAACGCAACATCTCAGTTATTCGAGTGGGTGACCCCGTCGAGCAGATGCTCCATGGTCTCGAAGGCCGGCGGGTCGACGACGTCGATCAGATCGGCGGGGACCGGCACCTTGTACTGCGCGCTGACCTGGGCGAACTGTGCCGCGTCACCGGTGCGGAAGCCGTGCTGGGCAGCCAGTCGCCGCAGCTCGGAATCGGTGGACAGCAGTCGGCCCAATCGGTCCCCAGAGGCGTCCAGCGGTACCAGCGTGTGGGTGGAGAGAACGGTCGGCGACGGGTAGGTCAGCACCATGTCCGGCTTCAGCTGCCCCTGCGCCGCCGCCTCGACGAACTGGGCTTCGTAGATCATCACCAGCGGCGTCGGGCCCATCCCGGCGGTGAGGTACTCCTGGAACGGGCCCGCGCTGGAGTTCTCCGCGTAGCCCTGGCCGGTGAACAGGCGCGAGACGATCGGCAGCACCCGCTGCTCGGCCTCCGCGCCTTGCACGATCGCGTTGTCGTTCGCGACGAACCCGGCGATGGCCAGGTACATCGCGGCCGAATTGGAGGTGCGCGGGTCGGTGGTGGAGACCAGGATGTTCTTGCGCACCGAGTAGGCGGTGTTGCCAGGTAGGTGCGCCCACTCGGTGTTGCGGCTCACCAGGTCGAGATAGCGGGCCACGTCGAAGGTCGGCACGGGACCCGGGCGCACCACGCCCGCCGTGGTCAGCAGGTCCGCGATCGGCCGGAAGGTGGCGATCGCCATCGGCGAGGCGAACGGCGTGTATTTGGTGGCGATATTCCGAGCCCGCTGGATCCGCTCGGCGGCGGGCGCGCTGGAGGGGAACGCGAAGCTGTGGTTGGTCAGGTCGATCGAGGCGATCTGACGGGAGCCCGCCGGCTCGACTTCGGCCTTCAGCCCGTGCTCGGCCAGCGCCGCCACGACGCGGGGGTCCTCGAAGAACGCCATCTTCTCCGAACCGACGACGCCGCGCACGATGGTGAGTCCGGAACCGGGAATCGCGGTGGGCGCGGGATCGGGCTGTCGCGCCACCAGCACGACGACCATCAGTGCCACCGCGGCCAGTGCGCCGCCGAGCAGTGCGAGCGACCGCTTGCTGTTCAGCGGGGACTGCCGCAACCGGTCGGCGAGATCGACGCGTGCGCCCTCGGCCGGCGCCGAGGCGATCGCGACGCCTTCGGCCGGAAACTCGTCGGGTTCCGGGTCGAGTTCCCTGCGCACGATCCGTTCGACGAGGATCGGCACGAATTCCCGCACCGGGCGGCCGTCGAAGCGCTGCCTGGCCGAGCCGATCGCGGAGTGGATCTGCTCGGTGGAGTGGGTTTCGGTGTAATTCTCGACCAGACTGTCGGTCAACCGGCGCATCGCCTGTTCTTCGCGGACAGTGTCGACAGCCACCAGTTCTCCTCGATGTCACAGCTGGATGGGAGCTCGCGACAGCCTCGAGCACCTGTTCGCGCGCGCCGAAACAATACCGGCATTTCCCCCGGGCCGATACACCGCGCAAACTCGGCGACGAGGCCGATTCGCCTGCGGTTGAACGCATCTCGATGCCGCGACCCGTGTGGCCGCCGGACGATTGATCCGCAGGTCAGCGCCTGTTCCTTCGCGTGAAAAACGTTGCCTCGCTCGATGCCGCACCGCCACGGACCCGATGGTGAAGCGGCCGCGGCAAACGCGCAGAGTTCAATCGGACATCGGCTTCGCGCCATCGAATGTTGTGCCACGGTTCACCGATCGACCCGGCCGCACCCAGACCGCTTGTCTCGGTGCGGCATTGGCCGATCGACGGACGTGCGGCTCGCACGATGGTCTGGGCTGTACCGATAGATGCTTCCTCGGTTCGGGTTGCGACACAGCCTGTTTGGCGACCGGCTGCCGAGACTCGACCGCCAGACGGACCTACGGCCCCGCCGCAAGGCGCACGGCACCGTTGCGACCACGGCGATTCGTCCTTGGGGCTCCAGCGATGACGCCTGCGATGTTCGAGCTTCGGAAGACCGGGCTGGCTCGTCGAGTTGGCTCCGGCTCGAGCGCTCGGGGTGCGCTTGCAGCGCACGACCCCCGCACGGCCTCGTGCTGCACGGCAGCATCACGTGCATGGTTCTGCGCCACGACTTCTCAGGTCGCGGAGGCGATCGAGTGCTTCGACCTCGATCAGCGAGAGGTGGACCGTCCGAACGGACGATGAACGGAAAGGATCAACTCCTTTCCATTTTCAACATATAGCGCACAGGGGGGCTTGCGGCAAGACCCCGGTCGTGCCGCACAATCGCTGGCCGAGGTCGGAACCTGCGGAAATGGGAGAAGTGAGAGGCGGCACGGTCGCCCGGGATCGTCGTGCCAGGGAAAGTGAGGGGTGTGTGACAACTCAGGGATATGAAGACGAACTGCGGTCAGAGCGCGATTACGTCGCCGGGCTCTACGCGCGGCTCGACGCCGAGCGCGCGCGGGTGAAGGGTCGTTACGGCGCGGCGCTGCGAGGCACCGGCGGCACTCCCATGGAACGGGATTTCGAGGTGCGCGCGCTGGCCAAGGAGGCGAGGCGGCTGGATGTGGCGGACAACGGGCTGTGCTTCGGCCGGCTGGACGCCGTGTCGGGCGAGCACACCTACATCGGCAGGATCGGCATTTTCGACGAGGCGAACGAGTACGAACCCTTGCTGCTCGATTGGCGGGCGCCCGCCTCGCGCGCGTTCTACGTCGCCACCGCCGCGAGCCCCGAGAACATGCGCAGGCGTCGCCAGTTCCACACGCGCGGGCGTCGCGTGGTCGATTTCACCGACGAGGTGCTCGGCCGCCCCGGTGGTGGCGAGCGAGGGGATGCGGCCCTGCTCGCGGCGGTCAACGCGCCGCGCGGTGCGGGGATGCGCGACATCGTGGCGACGATCCAGGCGGAGCAGGACGAGATCATCCGGCTCGATCATCCGGGCGTCGTGGTGATCGAGGGCGGTCCCGGCACCGGGAAGACCGTGGTGGCGCTGCACCGCGTCGCTTACCTGCTCTATACCCAGCGCCAGCAGATGGAGCGCAACGGTGTGCTCGTGGTCGGACCGAACCCGGCGTTCCTGAACCACATCGGCCGCGTCCTTCCGTCGCTGGGCGAGTCCAACGTGGTCTTCATGACCACCGGCGACTTCGTTCCTGGCCTGCGCGTCACGGCGGAGGACACCCCGGAAGCCGCGCGGCTCAAGGGTTCGCTGAAGATCTTGGACGTGCTCGCGGCGGCGGTCGCGGATCGTCAGCGGCTGCCGGAGCACCCGGTGCCGATCGCGCTGGCGGACATCACGGTGCGGATCGACGCCGAGACCGCGCAGTGGGCCAGGGAGGAGGCGCGCGCGAGCGGGCTGCCGCACAACGAGGCACGTGCGGTGTTCACAGAGATCGTCACGTGGGTGCTCACCGAGCGGGCGATCGGCCGGATCGGCCGAGGTTGGCTGACGCGCAAGGACCGCGAAGCGTGGGAGCAGTTGCGGGCGGACTTGCTGACCGAGCTGGCAGGCGACGACGAGTTCACCGCCGCACTCGACGAGCTCTGGCCGATTCTGACGCCGGAAGCCCTGCTGGCCTCGCTGTACACCTCTGCCGAGCGGTTACGAGCGGCAGGCGGCGACGAGGCGCTGCTCCGCGCCGACGGCGACGCCTGGACGGTCTCGGACGTGCCGCTGCTCGACGAACTGGTCGATCTGCTCGGCAAGGAGAAGTCGGCCGATCGGGATGCCGAGCGCGAGCGGAAGGACCAGGCCGAATACGCCGCTGGCGTGCTGGACATCCTGGTCAGCCGCGAGGACATGATGGACGACGAGGACCACCTCTTCGCCCAGGACATGCTCTACGCCGAGGACCTCGCGGATCGCTTCGTCGAGCGCGACACTCGTGAGCTCGCCGAACGCGCTGCGGCGGACCGGGATTGGACCTATCGGCACGTCGTGGTCGACGAGGCCCAGGAACTGTCGGAGATGGATTGGCGGGTGCTCATGCGGCGCTGTCCCGGCCGATCCTTCACGGTCGTCGGCGATCTCGCCCAACGCCGGTCGGCGGCGGGAGCGACCTCGTGGGACACGATGCTCGAGCCGTATGTGCCGGGCCGCTGGCTCTACCGGTCGCTGTCGGTGAACTACCGCACCCCGGCCGAGATCATGACGGTCGCCGCCGCGCTGCTCGCCGAGTTCGCACCCGAGGTCAAGCCGCCGGAGTCGGTCCGCGCGTGCGGTGTCCAGCCGTGGTCCCGGCAGGTCGCCGAGGACGAATTGCCCTCCGCCATCGAGGAATTCGTCCGCGCGGAAGCCGATCGCGCAGGAACCAGCGTCGTGATCGGGCCGCCGGGCGTTCCGGGTGCGGTGGCCGCGTCGGAGACCAAGGGCTTGGAGTTCGACGCCGTCCTGGTGGTGGATCCGGAAAGGATCCTCGCCGACGGTCCGCGCGGCGCGGCCGAGCTCTACGTCGCCCTCACCCGCGCCACCCAGCGCCTCGGCGTCCTGCACCGGGGGCCCCTGCCGCAGGCGTTGCGCGGACTCGCCGAAACCGAGACACCCGCGCAGGCCGAGTGTCGACGATCGGCGTGATTCGTGCGGCCTCCACGCCCAGCGTGCTCGAACACGCTGGGCGCGAACGGGTCTCGGTGAGCAAACGAGCTACTGCTCTCCCGCCATGGCGCGGACGTCGGGCAAATTCCCGATCCGCTGCGTGGCGGGCCGCCCCACGGCATCGGTCTGCGGAGACCCCGTGGCCCGCAGCAGCCGACGCACCTGCGCCGGATCGCGCGTCTCGAAAGTCGCGGACGTGATGCCCAGGTAGCACGCGAGCGCGCCGACGACGATGGGGGAAGCGCTGGAGGTTCCGCTGAATTCGTCGGTGTACCAGTAGTCTTCGTCGGCTCCGCCTTGCAGGTCACCGTATCCGGTTGTGGTCACCTCCCGGCCCCATCCTTGCGCGTCGATACGGGACCCGTAATTGGAGAACGCCAGCCGCGATCGCGCCGGGCCGTGATCGCTGCCGTGCGTGCCAGGCGGCGGAGCGCCGGCGCCCACCAGCACCGCGCCGGAATCGTCTGCTCCGCCGCGGAAGGGGTTGCGCCACGACTCCGGGAATCCGGTCGGGCGAGTGTCGTACAGCGCGGCATCGAGATCTTCGCCGCCGTTGCCCGCCGCTTGCACCACGATCACGCCGCGCGCGGTGGCGTAGCGGATGGCGGCGAGGTCGTCGGGCCACCATTCGATCGCGATGTACCCCAGCTGGTCCGCGCGGTTCTGGTAGTTGCGGCGCGGCCCGGGCCGGTGCAGTTCGATCAGGATGATGTCACCCGGGCTCAGCGCGTCGGCCGCGGTGCGGATCGCCGTCGCCGATCCCGGGCCGAACACCGAGACGGCGCGGATGGTGGCCTCTGGCGCGATGCCGGTGATGCCGAAAGTGTTGGCGTCGCCGCTGATCTCGCCCGCGACAGCGGTGCCGTGATTGCGCCAGCCGTCGTCGGCGGAGGGTTCGCCGCCGATCACGCCGCCCTGGTTCTGGGTGAGGTCCTCGTGGGTGAATCGCCACGCGCCCTCGATGTCGATCACCCGCACGCCCGTTCCGCGTCCGCCGGGGCGGGTCCATGCCCAGCGCGCGTCGATCCCGGCCGGTGCGGCGTCCAGATATCCCTGCCGGGCTTGGAAGTCCGGCGTCACCGGCGGGGCGGCGGCCGCCGATGGCACCGCGGTGGACAACGGTGCGATCGGCGGCTCCGCCGGCGGCTTGACGTAGGCGCCGGCCACCGCATCGTTCTCCCGCAACTGTTCAGCAATCGCTTCGAGATCTTCGGCGACGCCGAGGACGGCGAAGTAGTTCAGGTATCGCGCGCCGACCGGTTCCTGGTCGGTGCCGCGTAACCGCCCTGGCAGCCGGTCGGCCGGACCGAAGATCGGCGACAGCCGAGCGCCGCCGGGCAACGCCGCCGCCACATGGGATCGCCCTGTGTCGTTCTCGCGCAACGCGATCGGGCCGATGGGCCGCGCCGCGCCGTGGGTGACGACGATGAGTTCCGCCGGTGACCGCATCGAACCCGGTACCGATGGCCGTGCCGAACTGCGCCGCTGATCCGTTGGTGCCATAAAGACAGTGAACCGGTTACGCGGACGTCCCGCCAGTTCAACTGCGCGGCACGGGCACTCGCGGCGCGTCCGGCACCCGGACCGGACCGGCGCGACCGACGCCGACCAGCGCGATCTCGAGCCCGCCGAGCACCGCGAGGCAGCCGCCGACGACCACGCCGAGGGTGCTGAGTTCCTCCAGCGGAAGACCGAGCACGACGATGCCGACGATCATCGTGAACAACCCGAACAGTTCGTGGCGCAGACTCTCGGAGAGCTGCTCGTCGTCCCATGCCGCGACGGTGGCCTGGGTGATGCCGCGAATGGTCCAGCTCAGCCCGACCCACATCGAGAGCAGCAACACCGAATTCCCACCGCGCAAGCACAATACGGCCAGCACGATCGAGAGCAGTCCGCTGACGAATACCAGCACCCGCAGTGGCAGCGCGAACCGCGCGCCGATCGCGAGCCACAGCTGCGCCGCTCCGTTGGCCAGTAGATACAGGCCGAACAGCAACTCCAGGATCGGCACGGTCTTCTCCGGCCAGATCGCGATCAGCACGCCGAGGGCGACGGAGCAGACACCCACGACCAGAATCGTTTCCCGTCCCCCACGGACCCGCGATTCCACACGCCCCTCACCACCGTTTCCGGGCATAGCACCATGATATGACCGGAGAGTGTTGTTAGCCTGATGTTTGCCGTATTTGCGGAGGCTGCCCGGAGCTCAGTGGTGAGCCGACAGCAGCACCGACCGCGTCACCGCGTCGTCGGGCCCCCGCCACGGCGCGGTGACGGTGGGGACGCCGGGCGGCAGCGCTTCCCCATCGAGCCGCCGATGAACTCGCAGGAGCGGTCCGCCGACAATGGTGATCGCGGCCTCGTCGACGCCGTCCGCCACCGCGAATTCCGCCACGGGGGACGCGGATATCGGGTTCGCGACGACGACGGACGGATCCTGGGTATCACTCGCGCTCTGCGCCTGCGGTTGGGTGTTCCCGCTCAGCAGCGCGGCGATCTGCGCGACGGCCACCGGGTCGTGCGATCCGTCGTAGATCCAGCGCGGTCCGAGAACACCGTGCTCCGAGGTGCCGATCAGCGCGTGCGCACCGTCGGACAACTCGGCGCCCCGGTAGGTCAGCGGCAGGTGATAGGTCACCGGTCGCGCGCCCGAATCGTCGGTGACGACCATGAACTCGATGCCGACCTCCCCCGCTGGATCGTCGAGCCGGAACCCGCCCGCTTTCACCAGCCGCGGTCGCTGCCCACCGCGATACCACGGGCGGCTCGGCAACCACTCGGTGAGCAGGTCCAGTTTGGTCGGGGACATGGTCGTGCGATGGATGACAGCCATATCGCACCATAGCGCGGGCCGGGGCGTCGGCCGCGCCCCGATTTTCGGTCAGGAGCCCTCGACCGGTACGGGAGTCGCGGGGACTCGCGCGGCGGCGAGCAACTCGTCGAGTTGGCGTTCGGCCCGTTCGGCACGGGCGAGCGTTTGGGTGCGAGCGTCGTCCAGGGCGGCGATGCGTTCGGCGGAAGCGGCGCGCGCCTGTTCGAGTGACGCGGCGGCCTCGGCACGCTGGGCGGCCGCTTCCGCGACAGCGGTGCGGCGCAGGTCGGCGAGTTCGCTTCGGGTGGCGTCCAGTTCGCCGCGTAGGCGGGCCAGTTCCTCGCGCGCTTCGGCCAGCGCTTGCGCGCGTTCGGCGGTGGCTTGTTCGGCGCGGTCGATGGCGCGGTCGGCGTCGGCGGCGCGCTGCACGGCGAGGTCGCGTTCGGCGCACGCCGCGGTGACCTGCTGCGCGGCTTCCCTGCGCACCTGCTCGATCTCGGCGGCGGCCTTGCGCCGCGCCTTGTCCACGTCCTCGGTCGCTTGTTGACGCGCGCGTTCGATGTCATCGGAGGCTTCGCGCCGCACCGCGCGTATCTCGGCGTCGGCGTCGGTGCGGGCGGCGAAGACGTCATCGGCGGCCTGCTTGCTCACCCGCTCCACCTCGCGCAACGCGTCGTCGCGGGCGGTGTTCGCCTCGCCGACCAGCGTTTCCGCGCGTTCCGCGGCGGCGGCCGCGTCGTCGGCGGCGGACTCCGCGATCCGGCGGGCTTCCTCGGCCTCCCGGCGCGCCTGTTCGGCGGCCACCGCCGCGACCTCGGACTCCGCGATGCGGCGGGCAGCATCGGCCTGGACGGCCTGCACCTGCGCCTCGGCGATCGAGGGATCGGCCAGCGTCGACAGTTCCACCACCGCCGCATTGAGGTTGTTGCTCAGTTGTTCGGCGAGGCCGCGGAACTGGGTGAGCAGCTCGTCGGCCCGCGCGCGAGCCGCCGTGACCGGACCCTGTGGCGTCACAGTGACGGAAGTTACGGGTGTCTCCGACTCCTGTTGCAGCCGTTGCCTTTCCCGCCATGCCCGCCATCGCGTGTGGTCGGGGTGTTCGCAGTATTCCGACGGGCGTCCGGGGCCACCGCCCCGAGTGATGGGCCGGGTGCATCCCGGATAGTTACAAATGCTGGACACCTGGGAATCGTAGCGTTGTTTTCGTTGGGTTCTACGTTTTCACACCAAACGAAATCCGTGTCGGCGGTTGAGGGCACACGCGCACGGACTCTAGTTCTGACCGCCGATAAGTGAACATTATCGGCGGTCAGGATTTGCGACTCCCTCGCGTACAGCCACCCTCGTTTCGTTTACGTTTGGTCGCATCAAACGAAACATAATGCTTACGAAAGTCGTTGAAAACTAGGGCCGCTGGGACGTCCGTACCATTCCCGGGTTATCTGTCGGTGTTCGAAGTCGGGTTCAGTAATGCTCGAAGTCCTGTTCAGCTGGCGTTTTCCGCCACTTCGGCGCGCTGGTCGTAGTCGCGTAGCAACCGCAGCACGGTCGCAGGGGAAGGGCGCTGGCCCTTCTTCTTCCCGCTGGTGATGACCAGCCGCGCGGCGATGTCGCGCAGGCTGTAGTCGCTGGCGCGCAGGTGCAGCGCCATCGAGAGCATGGTCTCGTCGACCACGGAGACCCCGCCGATGGATTTGCCGCGCTGGCGGGCGGATTCGTGGCCTTCGAGGGTGCGGTCGCGAATGTACTCACGTTCCATGGCCGACAGGGCGGCCAGCACGGTGAAGACCACCCCGGACGGGTCGTGGGAGCCCTGGAGCTCGCCGGTGAGGAACTCCAGGCCGATGCCGGCGGCCTTGAGTTGCTCGGCCAGGGCGGCGAGTTCGATTCCGCGGCCGAGGCGTTTGTGTTCGTGCACGACCAGGGTCACCGCGGCGCCGGAGCCGCGGATCTCCCGTGCCAGGGCAACCGCACGATCGAGCTCGGGGCGGACCAGCGCGCGAGTGGAGATCTTCTCGGAGAAGATCCGCCCGATCCCGGCCGCGCGCAGGGAATCGAGCTGGGTGTCGAGGGATTGGCGCACAGTGGAGGCTCGGGCGTAGCCGATGCGCACGTGCGCGCTCGACTCGTCGGCGGCCGCGGCCGGGCGCGGCAGTAGTTCGCCCTGGAAACCCGCTGCGGCGCCGGGTGTTTCATGGGTGGTCACCTATGAAACACCCGGGCGCGGGATCCGGTGAAGAGCCGCGTGCGGCGGTGAGGTGCTCAGGCAGTCGCGGTGTGGTTCGTGTCGATGTTCTCGATGAACCGCTCGACGCTGTCGAGGGCGCTTCGCGCCTCCGACATTCGCGGGTATCCCATTTGGAACACGTGGAACATGTCCGACCACACCTCGAGTTCGCACCGTCCACCGGCCGAGCGCAGTGCGGCGGCATAGTGTTCGGAGTCCGAGCCGAGGGCCTCGCTGCCGCCGGTTTGCAGCAGCATCGGTGGCAGGTCGGGGCCGACCGCGCCGAGGACATTCAGGCGCGGATCGCTGAAGTCGGCCCCCACGAGGTAGGTGTGCATGATGCGGCGGCCGGTGCGGGCGGAGACGAACTGGTCCCAGATGTGTTCGCCGTGGGCTTGGGCCAGTTGCCATGTCGGGTCGACGACGCTGGAGAATCCGACCAGCGCGGCGGGCTGGTCGACGCCGAGTTCGCGCAGTTGGACACACAGCCCCAGGGCGAGGTGGCCACCGGCGGAATCGCCCATCACGACGATGTCGGCGGGGCGGTGTCCCTGTTCGATCAGCCACAGGTAGCCGTTGAGGACGTCGTCGTGGGCGGCGGGGAAGCGGTATTTCGGTGCGCGCCGGTAGCGTACGGCGTAGACGGGGCGATGCAGTCGGCGCGATAGTTCCGACACCAGGCCGCGGTGAGTCCACGGGCTGCAGCTGATGTATCCGCTGCCGTGGATGTAGTAGATCACCCGGTCGCCGGGTTGGGCGGGGCCGCCGACCCACTCTCCGACGGTCCGGCCCTTAGGCCCGGTGGCATCGACCCTGGTGGCTGGGAGCATCGCAGCCAACCACATCCGGCAGGCCACAACCTGTGTGAAGCGGTAGCCCAGAACCCCGATCGGTGAATGAAGCGGAAGCAGCCACAGCATCGGGCGCACGAAGATCCGCGACGCCCAGATGGTCATCAGCGCAGCGGGTGAGCGCCGCACGGTGATCACATGATCATCAGCGCCGGTGTGTACAGCCATGTCGATCAACTCCAAGTTTGTGTCTAGCTCGTCCGCCCGTCAGTGTTCGAACACCAGCCCTGCGGTGCCCGCCGAGCGCCGTGTCCCGCCGGTGCGAGGAACATCGCGATGCCCGCACGGGCGGGTGCGGGCATCGCGATGTTCCTCGGCGGGCCTGGTCAGCGGGCGAGGACAGTGATGGCGCCGTAGTCCAGGCCGCCGTGGCTGAAAGTGGGTACGACCGGCCACTGCCGCTTCCAGTCCGCGCACTCCGAGGACGGGATGATTTGGCGCCACTGCGGGTTGCGCGGCGATGGGCTGGCGAGGGTCTTCTCCTTGACCATCGAGTCGTACTGATCGAGGGAGTCTTCGAGAGTATTGGCGTTGAGCACGACCTCGCGCCCGTAGAACTGCGCGGTGCGGCGAACACCGGGGATCTTCGACAGTTCGGGCTGCCAGCTGTCGGCCGCCATGCCGTTCTCCGAAGACACCCACACCCCGTCAGGGGTGTTGACGACCAAGGAGTGGTTGCCGTCGGTGTGTCCGGGAGTCCACAGCAGGCTGACCCCGACGCCGAGTTCGACGTCGCCGTCGAAGATCTCGAGCTTGTCCTCGGGGACGCCGTTCATGCCGCCCTCGACGTACCAGGCCCATTGCATGGGGTGCATGGATTCGAAGGTGCCCAGCTCGCGGCGGTGCACGAGCAGTTTGGCGTTGGGAAACAACGGCTTGCGCGGTTGGGTCTCGCCCTCGATCGGTTCGCTGCTGCCCACGATCATGCGTGGGTCCTGGACGTGGAGGTGATCGAAGCTGATGTAGTCCACGTCGGCGTTGGTCAACCCCAGGCGCGGCAGCACCTGATCGGGGTCGTTGTAGTACTTGACGAACAACGATTCCATCCCGATCCGGCGGCCGAAGCGCTGCAGCTGCCGGTAGAACGGGGCTTCGGCCGAACCGGCGGCCACCGTGGGTTCCCACACCAGGGTCTTGAGCTTGCCGTCGAAGCCCTCGAACTGGATGACGAACATGCGGTTGATGATCGAGATGAAGGGGTTGAGGTTGACCGAGTAGTTCTGGAACGCGTACTGCGCCGGATACGGCGCCGCGGCGATGTCGAAACTCTTGACCGCGCGCACCTGGCCCTGGCACAAAAACCGTTCCCGGTAGTTCTGGGCTGCTTCACGGATCGCCTCGAGGCGGTTGCCGCGTGGCCAGATGTCGTGGACGCCCTCGAATTCCGGAATCGGGCGCAGGGTGGTGGATTCGGTGTCGGTCATCGGGTCGTCCTCGGATCGGCGGAGTCGGCCAGAGCGCGGTGCTCGTAGCCTTCACGGGTGTTCGAGCCCTGCAGGGCCTTGACCTGGTTGGGGACCGTGCGGCGCAGCAGCCGGTCACGCAGCGACTGCGGGAGCAGCCCGGTCACGCGGACCAGCAGCCCGATCGAGGCCGGGAGGGTGACCTCGAAGCGCGGCCGGTGCAGAACATCCACGACGGCGGCGGCGACGTCGCGGGGCTGCAACCGGGCGGTCGCGCCGGAATCGGTGCCGACCGCGAGTTCGGTGTCGACCACCCCGGGCATGATCACCGAGACGTGCACGCCGCTGCCGCGCAGTTCCTCGCGTACGCCGGTGAGGTAGCCCAGCACGCCGTGCTTGGTCGCGGCGTAGGTCGACTCCCCGGGTGGGGCCAGTTTGGCGGCGGCCGAGGCGATGGTGACGATGTGACCGGCACCGCGAGCGCGCATGCCCGGCGCGGCCAGTCGCACGCCCCGGATCACCCCGTGCAGGTTCACCGCGAGCATGCGCTCGGTTGCGGCCTCGGGTTCGTCGTCGAAGGACCCGACCCACATCACTCCGGCATTGTTGACCAGCACGTCCAGTGGTCCCCACGCGTCGGTGACCTCGGCCAGGAACCGGCGGAAAGACCCGGTGTCGGTCACATCCAGGGGCAAAGCGCGCACCGTCCCGGGCAGCTCCCGCGCTGTCTTCTCCGCGGTCTCGACGTCACGGTCGCCGATCGCGACCCGGGCGCCGGCCTCGGCGAGCAGGCGTGCGATCTCGCGCCCGATGCCGTGAGCTCCACCGGTCACGGCCACGATGCGCCCGGTCAGTGCTGTCGTCACGGCATGCCACCTTCCTTCTCGGGCACGCGCCCGTGTTGGGCAACTAATATTGTCAGAATTGAACGGCGCTAGTATTGCACCTCGTCGGCAGAAGGGAAAGGCCCATGACACGATCCGGCCCCTCCGGTCCGAAGCTCTCCAGCCGGAAGTACTCGGGCATCGCGCCCGAGGAACGCGTGCGGCTGCGCCGTGCGGCGATCCTGGACTCCGCGCTGGAACAGTTCGGCACCTCCGGATACGCGGCGGCCTCGATCAAGCAGATCTGCCGTGGCGCCGGGGTCACCGAGCGGTACTTCTACGAGTCGTTTCCCAGCCGTGAGGTCTGCCTGGCCGCGCTGTATGACACCTTGTCCGAGGCGATGCGCGCGGCGACCGCCGCTGCGCTGGCCGAGACCGAACCCGATCTCGACGCGCTCACCGCGGCCGGCCTGCGGGCCTTCATCGGCTACCTGACGCAGGATCCACGTCGCGCGCAGGTGGTACTCGTCGAAGTCGTCGGTGTCTCACCGGACATGGAGCAACGCCGCCACCGGGTGCTACGCGATTTCGTGGACACCGTGATGGCCACCTGGGCCTCCGCGGGCAATCGCACCCTCACCCGCAGCGAACGCCTCGCCGCGACAGCGCTGGTCGGTGGCGTCAACCACCTGCTCGTCGACTGGCTGATGGACGGGCGCCGTGACGACCCCGCCGACCTTGTGGCGGTGTGCGCGGAACTCTTCGCCGCCGCCCGCACACGCTGGGACGCCGCGGCCACAACGTCGTAGCGCCCGCGTGCCCGATCCGCCGGTGACCCCGCCCCCTGCCGCAGCGGAGCTGGCGTGCCGTTCACCGATCCAGCCGGCTACGCAACCGTGCGAGATCGTCGGGTACGAACAGGTTCGTCCGCTGGCCGTCGGTGCCACGCGACGGGGACTCGGCGCAAAGCTCGGCCAGCGCGCGGGCGACCTCGCCGGGCTCATAGCCGTGCAGGATCAGCAGCGCCTCGGTTTCGGTGCGGGTCCGCACGAATTCCGGTGGCATGCCGGTGTCGCGGATCAGGATGTCGCGTTCGCGGTCGAGGTTGGCCGGGCTCGGGTCGGTGCGCACGAGGAAGGCCAGCACTCGGCGGGCGGTGTCAGGATCGGTGCGCACCGTGCGGGCGAGTTCGTCGAACAGCTCGCTGTACTCGGTGCGCCGGTACAGGCCTCGGAAGTCGAGGATCCGGGCGGCAGGACTATCGGGTGCGCGACGAGGGTCATCGCCGGGGTAGACCGGTTCGGCGCTCGGCGTGGCCAGCACTTCGGCGAGGGTTCCCCGCGGTCGAAGGCGCCGCTGCGCGGCCAGGTCCACCGCGACGGCGGCCGCGGTGAGCAGGTTCTCCTGGCGTGGCCAGGACAGGTGTTCGTAGGGCGCCCAGATGCGGATCCCGGCGCGCGGGGTCAGCCCGGCGGCCTGCCACACCTGGTTGAGAGTGCGCGCGGAGGCTCTGCTCAGGCCGGTCGTGGACAGGCTCAGTTCGTCGAGCAGGGTACGCAGCAGCCGGAACCACACCGCCGCGTGCACGCGGCGTCCCGCCAACCTGACCGCGCCGGCGGTCAGGGCCTGGTGGGTGTAGTTCTCCAGTGCGGCAACCGGTTCGGTGACCGGAGCACCTGCGACACCGTTTCCTCCCAGCTCGGCGGTGACCAGCTCGGCGCGGGTGAGTAGTCGTCGCCGGTGGATGGTGCAGCCGGTAATCAACGGCAACGTCCACACCCAGCTGTGCTGCGGCTCGGGCCCGGCCGTGCACAGGGGGCAGGAGCGATCCATCCAGGTCTCGGGAATCCACGGACCGCGCCAAGCCCGCCGCCGTGTCACCTCGAACCGGGTGGCCTCACCGGGTGCGAGCTGGGCTCCGACGGCATCTGCACCGCCAGCACCGGGATCTCCTCGCGGTCGGTGTGCGAGATCGGCGGGTGGTCGCGGCGGAACTTCTCGATGATCATCGACTTGCCGTTGTTGGTCGGCCCGATCAGCAGCAGGTCCGGCATGCGCTGCTTGGACGGCATCGTCAGCAGCGCCTCGAGCCGGGCGAGGGCCTCGGTGGCGCGGGTGTAGCCGATCCAGCGATCCGCGCGCACATGGCGCACCCGCTCAACGGCCGGAAGCAGCGCGATCCGCTGCGCCGAGGGATGCGGGTGCGACAGGTCCACCGGCTCGCCGATCACCACTGCTCGATCACCTCGAACGGTCGCACCGGTGCTGGGCGGCAGCCGGTGGCGTGGCCGGTGGCGGTTCAGGCTCGGCCGGCCGCCGGGCCCGGACCGCAGTGTGGCGGGCGGTTGTGCGCCGGGCCTTACGGCTGGCCGCGGCCGCGGTGTCGGTGATGGCGCGCATCTGCTCCACCATCGAGAACAGGGCGTTCTCGTCGATCTCGGCGCGTCCCTGCTCACGCAGCCGCGCCACCGCGGCGCTGTGCTCCCACACGCTGATCGCCGGGCGCGACCACGTGCGATACGGCACCTCCAGGTACTCACCGGTCTCGGGGTGCAGCGCCCAGATCCGCGAGATGTCGCGCGGGTCGCGGCGCAACACGAACCGGCCCAGCTGCTCGCGGCGGGCGATCAACGGCCGCAGCACATCGGCGTAGTACTGCACGTGATCGACAGTGAACCCGGTACGCGACAGGCGCCGCCGGACCACCGGCAAGAAGTCGACAAGGAACGCGGTCTCGTTGGTCACCGTCGCCGGAGCTCCCTGGACCGCGGCGCGCTCCGCCCACACCCCGGCCGGGGTCCGTCCGCCCAGGGTGAGAACAGCTTTCGCCTCGCTGTCGTAGCCGCCCCGCTCGACGGTGTTGGAGAAGGTGGTGCCGGGCAGCTCGTGCACCATCGTCATCATGGTGCCGATCAGCCGCTCGATCACCCGCCGAAATGCGGCTGCCCCGGCGGCCGGTAGTCCACACCGATACCGTGCTGCTCACAACCGCGGCGCAGCGCTCGCGGCGTGCGCCACGCAACCTCGTCGCGCCGAGGCCGCATGGCGGCAAGCGACACCCGAGGTTGCGCCGCTGACGGCTGCGGATTCGCTGCGATCGGCGAAGCGCGCCCGCATCACTCCGAGCCCGGCCGCGTTCGCTACGCGACCACCGGTGTTTTCTCGGATGTTCCGGTGTGTGTGGGTTTCGGTGTGGGGAGTCGGAGTCGTTTGAGGGCGAGGGCGTTGACGGCGACGATGAGGCTGGATCCGGACATGGACAGTGCGGCGATCTCCGGTCGCAGCATCAGGCCGAAGGCGGGTTCGAAGACGCCTGCGGCGATGGGCAGGGCGATGGTGTTGTATCCGATGGCCCAGCCAAGGTTTTGACGCATTTTGCGTAGGGTGCCGCGCCCGATGCGCAGAGCGGTGGGCACGTCGAGTGGGTCGGAGCGCATGAGCACGATATCGGCGGTTTCGATGGCGACGTCGGTTCCTGCGCCGATGGCGATACCGAGGTCGGCTTGGGCGAGGGCGGGTGCGTCGTTGACGCCGTCGCCGACCATGGCGACCTGGCGGCCGCCGCGTTGTAGTCCGGCGATTCGCGCGGCCTTGTCGCCGGGCAGGACTTCGGCGATGACGGTGTCGATACCGAGCCGATCGGCGATGCGCTTGGCGGTGGCTTCGTTGTCGCCGGTGAGCATGACGACCTCGACGCCGAGATCGTGCAGCGCGGTGACGGCAGCCGGTGAGGTTTCGCGGGGCGCGTCGGCGATGCCGATGACCGCCGCCGGTTTCCCGTCCACCGCGGCGATCACCGCGGTGCGTCCGGTGGCGGCGAGATCGTCGCGGCGGTCGGCCAGCGCGCCGAGGTCGATGCCCTCTCGTTCGGCCAGCCGCCGGTTGCCGACGACGACACGATGGCCCTCGACCTCGGCGATCGCGCCGTGGCCAGAGATATTCTCGAACCCTCGAGCCCGAACTTGCTGCACCCCTTGATTTTCGGCGTAGCGGACAACGGCCTGTGCGAGAGGATGTTCGGATTCGCGTTCCACCGCGGCGACCAGGCGCAGCACCTCGGTTTCGCCGAGGCCGTCGGTGATGACGTCGGTGACCTCGGGTTCGCCCTTGGTGAGGGTTCCGGTCTTGTCCATCACCACCACCTGGATTCGGGCCGAAGTCTCCAGAGCCATCGCGTTTTTGAACAGCACACCGCGTTTGGCGCCGAGCCCGGTGCCAACCATGATCGCGGTTGGGGTGGCCAGCCCGAGAGCGTCCGGGCAGGTGATGACCACGACGGTGATCGCGAACAGGATCGCCTCCGAGAACGGGCGGTCGGACAGCAACAGCCATGCCGCCAGCGTGCCGCCGCCCCCGATCAGCGCGACGAGCACCAGCCAGAACGCCGCCTTGTCGGCCAGACGCTGGCCGGGGGCCTTCGAATTCTGCGCTTCCTGCACGAGTTGCACGATCTGCGCGAGCGCGGTGTCCGCACCGACCTTGGTCGCGCGCACCCGCAAGGTGCCGTTGGAGTTGATGGTGGCGCCGATGACCGCCGAACCGGCGGCCTTGTGCACCGGCAGGCTCTCGCCGGTGACCATCGACTCGTCGACCTCGCTGTCACCGTCCTCGACGATGCCGTCGACGGCGATCTTCGCGCCAGGGCGCACCAGGAGCAGATCACCGACGACGACCTCGGCCGTGGGGATTTCGACGGCCTCGCCGTCACGCAGCACCAGCGCTTTCGGCGGCGCGAGGTCGAGCAAGGTGCGGATGGCGTCGTTGGCGCCGCCGCGAGCACGCATCTCGAACCAGTGCCCCAGCAGTACGAACGTCGTCAGCACGGTGGCGGCTTCGTAGAACACTTCGCCGCCGCCGGTCAGCGTGACCACCAGCGAATACAGCCAACCGGAGCCGACCGCGACGGCGACCAGCACCATCATGTCCAGCGTGCGGGCCCGCAGAGCGCGCGCGGCGCCGTCGAAGAAGATCCACGACGAGTAGAAGATGACCGGCAGGCTCAGCAACAGCGCCCAGAGATCTTCGCGCAGCCCGAACGGCACCGGCACGTCCAGTCCCAGCACGTCGCGACCGATCGGCGACCAGATCACGATCGGGATCGAGAAGACCAACGCCACCAGAAACCGGTTGCGCATGTCGGCCACCATGGCTGCCATCGACATTCCGGCATGTCCACCGTGGCCCATCGCCTCATGCGGAGAACGGAGCTCGGCGCCGGCCGACTCCTCGATCTGAGCAGGGGCCGCCACGGTGCGCCCGGCATGGTCGGTGGGCTCCGCGGTCGCCAGCTGGCCGGCGTGTTCGTGGTGCCTGTCGTCGGTGGGTGGGTCCGGTTCGGTCAGTGGGTCGCAGATGTGGGCGGGCACCGACCGGCCTGCGCAGTGGTAGCCGCATTCGACAACCCAGTCCCGCAGCGCGGCAATCGTTGTCTGTGTCTGGTCGTAGACGATGGTGGCGGTCTGCGCGACCGGGTTGACCTCGACCTGATGCACGCCGGGGCGGCGGGCGAGCCGGGCGGCGACGACGTTCTGCTCCGAGGCGAACAGCAGGCCGCGCACATCCAGCACCGCGGTGGCACGTTCCTTCGGTGACTGGTTGTGGGTCTCGGGGTGGGTTGTCACGTGATCAGTCCTCTACACGTCACCGACGCTCTTCCGACCTGGGGCCGGGGCCGCTGTCGCCGCGCAGCGTAGCCAGTCGATGGTGGTATTCGTCCGCATCGATCTCACCGCGGGCGAACCGCTCGGCCAGCACTTGCTCGGCGCTGGGACGCACGATCGGCGCGCCGCCGCCCGGCGCGGACGGCTGAGCCAGGTAGCGAACTGTGAGAACGACCCCCACGATCACCAGCACCCAGAACAACACCATGCCAACGGTCATGAGCCCGTAACCCCAGCCACTCATCCCGTTGTCTCCGTACCAAATCATCATCGGGCGCTCCTTCATCGATGCGAATCGCCAGCGTTGCCGCGCCTCCCCTCCGACTGTCGTGTCGGCGTAGGTGCGTGACCGGCGCCTTCTACGCTCCGCTCCGCTGATTGCGGTCGGTAGAGACAAGATGCCCTTACCGCGAATCCGAAGGTCACTACCCCCGCCCCGTATGCCGCGCGAGGCGCGACAATACCTCCCGATGTGCTGTCACCGGCTCTGGAAGTGGGCTCGCCCGAGGCACGATATGCCCTCGGGGACCCGCAGGGTCAATTCGGCAGATTGCGGCGAGTCTGGCTGCGGGCGAGTTGATCGGCGGTGAAGTCGGCAGTCCACACCGGTTGCATCATGTGCCAGTCGGCCGGGTGTTCGGCGATACCGGCGGCGAAGCGGTCGGCCATCGCCTGAGTCGTGTGCTCTACCCCACGGGCGGTATCGATCGGCGCGTCGACGCGGAATCCCCAGCCGCCGGGGGTGAACCAGCAGTGCACCGGCAGCAGTGGTGCGCCGGTGTCGATGGACAGGCGGGCCGGACCGGCCGGCATGCGGGCCGGCTCTCCGAAGAACGTGACCGGCACGCCCGTACCGGAGAGGTCGCGTTCGCCCAGCAGTCCGACAATTCTTCCCTGCCTGAGTCGCGCGGTCAGCAGCTCGAGCGGCGGTGTCGCGGTGCCGGTGAGCGGGATGATCTCGAATCCCAGGCGCTCACGGAACCGGACGAAGCGCCGGAACAGCGAATCCGGTCTGAGACGCTCGGCCACGACGGTTGGTGAACCCACCCGCTGTACCACCCAGACCCCCGCGAGGTCCCAGTTGCCACTGTGCGGTAACGCCAGCACCGCGCCGCGTCCACGCTCGACAGCCTCGTGAATGTGTTCGAGCCCGGTGGCCGAGGATTCGATGGTCTCGGCCAGCCGCATCGGATTCATCGACGGCAGCCGGAACGCTTCGCGCCAATACCGGGCGTAGGAGCGCAGGCTCGCGTGCACGAGGTCGTCGGGCACGTCCCCCGGTGTGGTGCCCAGGACCCGAGCCAGATTGCGCCGCAATTGTTCCGGTCCGCCATTACGTGCCGCGCGATCGGCTGCGCTGTCGAACAGGCGCGTCGCCCACCGCTGCGGCAGGGCGCGCACCAGCCGCCACCCCGCCGCGTATCCGAGATCCCAGGCTCGGTCCTTCGGGTTCACTGATTATTTGTACCCGGGACGGCGACATCGTCCGTCGCTGCGGCGCCCGAGACGGCGCTGCTGAACACCGGATGGCACACTGCTCCCTCACCGGATGGCGGGGTGACGACGGGTTCGTCGAGGTGACTGAACAGGGCCGGCGGAGGTCTATGTGTGCGGTTCATTCCTGAAGTGTCCCCCCATATGCATCGGAAACGGGGAGAATCGCGCAAGGTTCGCCCGATCTTCGGCTGCGATTGTCCACCGCGGAAGAGATGCGGCGAGAGATCGACGGAGGGCAGGCGCCGGGCCGGGTGTGGCAACTGCACGCGGCACTTGCCACACCCACACGATCAGCGATCAGTTTTCGACGGGGAAGCCCGCCTCTGTCCAATCCTGGATGCCCTCCCGGTATTTGCGCACATTGGTGTAGCCGAGGGCTTCCAGCTTGGCCGCGACGTGCGCGCTGTTGGCGCACGCCGGGTTCGAGCAGTAAGTGACGATCGCCGCGTCCTTGTCCGGAAGCAGTTGCGACGCTTTGGCTTCCACATCGGCTTCGACGAGGTTGAGTGCGCCGGGCAGGTGCGCCTTGTCGTAGTACTCGGCGGGGAGCGCATCGATCACGGTCACCGAACCGGTCTCGAGCTCTTTCGCGAGTTCGTCACGGGTGATCAGGCGAGTCATCAGTAGTACCTTTCTCGAGCACGAATTTGCGTGCGTGTGCACGCTACTATATGTGTGCGCACGCACGCAATTGGCTAGGATGTTTGTCGTGCCGAACCATGCCAACCGATCACACCCGGCGGTCAGCGCCTGGGCCGCGCTGCTTCAGGTGCACGCCGAACTCGTCCCCGAGCTGGACGCCGAATTGCGTCGCGCCACCGGACTCCCCCTGAGCTGGTACGACGTACTGCTGGAGTTGAACGGTCCGCAACAATTGCGCATGAGCGACCTGGGCGAGCGGGTGGTGCTCAGCCGAACCCGGGTGAGCAGGCTGGTCACCGAACTGGAGTCACACGGCCTGGTACGCCGCGAATCCAATCCCGACGACGGTCGCTCCGCGTTCGTCAGCATCACAGACGACGGCCGGCAACGCCTCCACGCAACCGCCCCGCACTACCTCGCCGCCATCGAACGCCGCTTCTCCGGCCTCGACACCACAGAACTCGAGGTCATTTCGTCGGGACTCCGCAAAGTCCTTGGCCAGACCGACCTTCCCGATCCCACCACCAGAGGGCGCCGGTCGTAGTCGCCGAACGTGGCGAGTGCCGGGAGCGTTCCACTCGGAAGGAAGGAAATCCCGGTTCCAGGATTCCAGGACCACGTACAGGGGACTGAAATTGCTGAGAGCCAACGAGATAGAAGGCCGATGCGGACGGCAGAACGGGGAAGCAGCCGCCCGGTATGGTGAGGTGGCGAGCGCTGCTGGCGGTCTGCCGTCCGACGCGATCGATCGGTTCGGCGGCAGCCTGATCCACCGGTGGAAGCGAGTACCCGAGTGAACAGCGGACCTGAGATCCGTACGACCTCCGGAGTTGTGCGTGGCAGATGGGAAAACGCCGTCGCGGTCTTCCGGGGAATCCCCTACGCGGAGCCGCCGTTCGGAGCACGTCGGTTCATGGCTCCTGCGCCGGTGCAAGCGTGGGATGGCATCCGTGATGCGCTGGAGTTCGGTCCACCGGTTCCCCAAGCGAGCCATGCGGGACCTGTGATGTCGTCGGCGCCCGCCATCTGTGATGGGTCCGACGACTGTTTGACGCTCAATGTCTGGTCACCCAGTCTCGGTGCCGCTCGAATGCCGGTGATGGTGTGGATCCAGGGCGGCACGTATCTGGAGAACTACTCCTCCAACCCGCATTACGACGGTGCGACTCTCGCGGCGGCCGGTGTGGTCGTGGTCAGCATGAACTATCGCGTCGGCGCGGAAGGCTTCGCCCGCATCACCGGAGCACCGGACAATCGCGGCATTCTCGACCAGATAGCCGCGCTGCGTTGGGTTCAGGAGAATATCGCCGCCTTCGGCGGGGATCCTTCCAACGTCACCGTTTTCGGCCAGTCCGCCGGTGGCGCGTGCATCGCCGCCCTGCTCGTCATGCCGATGGCCGCCGGACTGTTTCGTCGAGCGATCAGTCAGAGCATGCCGGGCACCTACTTCTCCGAACGGCTCGCCGCCGCGATCTCCACGACGATCGCCGCGCGACTCGGTGTGCGCGCCAGCATCGGTGAGCTCTCTCGTCTCTCGCCGCGTGCCCTGACCGACGCGACGGACGCCGTCATCCAGAAGCTGCCCGAATTCGTGGACTCCTGGGGCCCGATGGCGCTCACGCCCACACCGTTCTCACCGGTCGTCGACGGAGTGCTGCTGCCGGACGCACCATGGCGCGCACTCGCCGGCGGGGCCGCGAGCGACATCGACCTGCTCATCGGTCACACCCGTGACGAATTCCGCCTGTACACCTCCCGGCCCGGAGCGAAGCCGACCGATACTCGGATGACCGCGGCATTTCACCACTTCGCACCCGCCACGGCCACCGAGGACGTCTACCGCCGCGCCTACCCGGACGCCACACCCGAGCAACGGTACGAATTTCTCAACACCGACTGGCTGTTTCGCATGCCGAGCCTGCACCTGGCCGACGCCGCGCACGCAGGTGGCGGATCCGTCTGGCTCTACGAACTCGGCTGGAGCTTCAACCGGCAACAGGGCGCCTCACACTGCCTCGACTTCCTGCTCGTCTTCGGCACCCTCGGCAGCGATGAGGTACGCGCGCATCCCGCCGCCCACCCGAACGCCGCAAACGAGATCACCCACGTCGCAAACCATATGCGCACCGACTGGGCGAGATTCGCAACCACAGGGAAACTCGGCTGGGCGCCTTACGATCCGCATACACGAACAACTCGCGTTTATTACGCCGAGCCGATCACCCAGCCCTACCCAGAGGAACGCTCGCGTCGCATCTGGCGCACGCACCGATTCGACACGCTCGACTTACTTCGTACGGACTCGCGCCCGACTCGCGCCGCGGTAGCAAGTCGTCGAGAGACGACGTGATCAAGACGCGGGCGGCAGCGCATTCCGGGCGTGCGGGGGCGGCAGGCGAAACAAGCTCCTCAGCCTGTGCAGTGCCTCGCTGTCGCCGGCCACCGATGCCTCGCCGCTTTCCATCGCTTCGGCCAGAGTCAGATCATGACCGGTCAGACGCAGGAAGGAGGCGGAGCCGATGGTGATGCTTGCGTCCGGGTGTTGCGCCGGTCCGTGGAGCGTCTCGATGGTTCCGTCGTGGATACGCGCGTGAAAAACCTCGTCGTCGATGCGAAATTCGTACACCGCGCGCAGGTCGGCAGCGGCGCTGGGATCGAAGCAAGCCCGCAGGCCGAGCACGGCCCAGCCCGGGTGAAAGGTCTCGGACTCGCGCGGTTGCCCCATCGCCCACTTCAATCCCCAACGGGCCAGCGCCAGGATCGCGGGGGCGAGTTCTTCACCGGCCTCGGTGAGCGCGTAGGCGGGGGTGCGGGCCGGTGGCGGGAGAGTGATCTTGCGCGCGAGCCCTTCGGCTTCCAGGTGCTTCAGCCGGGCAGCGAGGAGTCCGGTGCCGAGTCCACGGAGGCTGGCCTGCAAGTCGCCGAACCGCTTGGGTCCGGTGAGCAGCTCGCGGATCAGTAGCAGGGTCCAGCGCTCCCCGACGATGTCGAGGGTGCGCGCCGTGGCGCAGTACTGGTTGTAGGTTCGCTGGTCCACTTCATCACTCTAGATTCCGCACTTCCCGATTTTGAACGAGCGAGGCTTCCAGCAGCATCCGGGCGAGCGGTTGAGGTCGGGTGAGCATTACGTCGTGGGGCCCGTCGAGGGCGCGGGTCCGGTATCCGAGGGCCGCGCCGAACTGCGCGAAGGGGTAGGTCTGCGGTTCGCAGTAGATGGCGGTACCGGGAATATGGTCGACGGCGCCTGTCAGGCGAGTGGATTCGGTGAACGTGCGCAGCGGTTGCGGGAGCAAGCGCGCATCCAGCAAAGCCGCGTTGTCAGGGTCGACGATTCCGAATGCCGCCGCCGACGGGGGTGGGATCCGCCGGCCGTCCCCGCGCGACTCGGCCGCCGCTCGTACCGACGTGGCGAAGGCAGCGGGGGCCAGGTCGAACATGCCGATGCCGTCACGGCCGGCCCATCCGTCCACCAGGACGATGTGGTCGACGGTATCGGGTCGGGCGTCGGCCGCTTCCCGCACGACCAGTCCCGCGTAACTGTGCCCGACCAGCACGATCTCCTCGTCCGGTACGTCGTCAAGTGCGGCGGCGACGACGGCGGCGTGGTCGTGGAGGCCGTGATCGTCGTCCGCCCCGAGGTCCGGGGTGATGGTGTGCGCCCCTGCGGCGCGCAGGACGGGGACAACCCGCTGCCACGCCCACGGACCGTGCCAGGCGCCATGGACGAGAACGAAGGTGGTCATCGCGAATCCTCCTCGCGCAGTGGAGCAAAGCCTGGTCGGCGAACCAGGCTGGGACGGTTGTCCGCTCCCCGAGTGTAGCTATTGACTTCTTATTTTTGAAGTGCCAAGTTCATATAGCAGTAGCAGAGAAAGGAAACGGGATGACGAAGGTGCTCTACCGCGCAGAGGCGCAGGTGACCGGTGGCAGGAACGGCCGCGGACGGACGACGGACGGACAGCTGGATCTGAGCTTGCGCCAACCAAAAGCGTTGGGCGGCAACGGTGATGGCGCGAACCCTGAGCAGCTCTTCGCGATCGGGTACGCCGCATGCTTCGGGACGACGCTCGCCCTCGTCGGGCAGCGCAGCAAGCTCCAAGCCGACGACGCGCGAATCGACTCGTCGGTCGCGCTGATCCCGAACGATGGCGGCCGCTTCGAACTCGGTGTCGAACTTCATATTTCGTTGCCCTCGGTCACCACCGAGCAGGCAATCGAACTGGTGAAAGCGGCCCACCAGGTCTGCCCCTACTCCAATGCCACGCGAAACAACATCGACGTGGCGCTGGTAGTCAACGGCAACCGACTGTAGAGAACTTGCCCAGCGAGAGCCGAGGAGCTCGCTCGATCGCGCCCGGCCTTGGATCGAGCGAGCGCCGAAGCGCGAAATCGCAACGGCAAATACCCTTGAACAAGTCCGACCGCTGCCTTGGTGATCAGCCCGAAGGCACGACCGCACCGCGACAGCCGGTCAGCGGTCCGATCGATCATCCGAGTCGGGAGGATCACCCGGAGAAGGTGCGGGCGCTGCCTGCTCGGCCTGAATCTGGATCTCGATCTGGGTGCGCGCCGCGCCCGGATCCCACATGTCCTGGAACGGCCCGATCACCGAAACACCACCGATCCCCCGCCGTCGCGCCCTGGTCGTAGCCACTGCGAATCCCCCCGTGATCAGCACGATGGGGCCGACCGAGATCACGAACAGCAGGAAACCGTCCATGCCGCGATGCTACTTCCCCACCGGTCTGTGCGATCGGCGTCGAATCGAAGAGGCGCGGGAACGCGCAGCACACACACACCTCGCCGTCCGAATAATCGGAGCAGGTTCTGCTGGCGATCCGATGTGGCACAGGATCGTTCCCGGCCATCTTCTTCTTCACACCCGAAGGCCGACGGATGCGTCCCGTGGAGGCGGATGAAAGTGATCAGTGACACCACTTCGTTGCGGTTGCTGCTTCACGCGCGGCACGCCTCCACCGTCCGCAATGGAGTGTCATGCACCGCAAGAGTTCTCACGTTTCGCAGTCATTGCGTCAGGCCCGCGAGGTCGGCGACGGCTTGCGCGGCCGGTACGACCGAGTGGATGCGTAGTGCGGTCTCACCGGCGTAGAGGGCGGTGGAATCCACTCGGCGTTCGGGCATTCCGGTCAGGGGTGCGCCGGGACCGTAGAACGGGATGAGTGGATGCTGTATCGCGGTGAGGACGTTGGCGGTGCGCAGCGGTAGGCGGTGCAGGCCGCGAGTCCAGGATGCCAGCCGGACGACCGCTGCGGGCCCCCGCGGGTCGTTGCGGCACCACCGCTCGGTGGCCGCATTCGGCACCACGCGATGTCTCATCGGCCACCCGATGCCGAACAGCATCGTCTCCAGCGTTCGGTCCGCGTCGAGTACATGCTGTTTGTAGGCGTCATGGGCGCGGGATTCGTGCGTGAGCAGAAAACGTGTTCCCGCCACGACCGCTGCCGCACCGGCGTCCAGCGCGCGGCGGGTGTCGGCGGCCTCGGCGATGCCGCCAGCGATCAGCAGCGCGCGGGAGCCGGTGGCGTCACGAATCTTCTCGAGCGCGGTCAGCGCGGGCTCCACGCCGAGCAGGTGACCTCCTGCCTCGATTCCCTGCACCACCAAACCGTCGGCTCCGCCGTTCAGCGCGCGACGCGCGCCGTCGACCGTGCCGACGGTGACCAGCACGCAGACTCCTGCCTCGCGCAACCGGGCGACAAGTCGGGCATCGAAGCTGCCGTGCAAGGTCGCCGCGTTCACCTTCGCCGCCAGGATGGTGTCGAGTTGGGTCCGGGTGGTGAACGGAACGAGCAGGTTGGCCGCTATCGGCCGGCCGTTCGCCCGCTCGCGTGCGGCGTCGAACTCGACGCGCAGCTGCCGAGGATCGAGCAGCCCGACGGTGCCGAGGCCCCCGGCGGCGGACACGGCCCCGGCCAGAGCGCCGGTAGCGAGGCCGCCGGACATTCCTGCCTGCACGACCGGATATTCGATTCCGATGCGATCCACCAGGTCCACGTCGCACTCCCCTTCCGGGCGGCGAATCCGCCGCATTGCGAACGGCCGAGCATACCGCCGTTCGCCGAGTCACTGCGGAGGCCGCAGGATGCGCGGAGCTGCTGCAGGTATCCCAGCACGTGGCTGCGGTTTCGTGTAGTCCCGGCAGCGCTTCCACGACGGCGCGCACCGCGGCGGCGAGGGCTGTAGGAAACGTGGGAGAAGGGTTGATTCGAGTGCGTTCACCTATTTCCTTTGAGCCGGTGAGAATGTAAGCGAGAACGGATTCTCGGACAGGGCCGAGTACCTCGCACGCGTCTGCGCCCGACGATGGCGGGCCGGGACGCAGACGATGCGAATGTTCGGGGCGAACGGCCCCGGTTTCGGGTCAGCGATCGCCGAGCGCAACGAGTTCGCTGCGCAGTTCATCGTCGGGTTCGATTGCGGCAGCGGCGGTTACCCATTCGCGGATCTCGTCGGGGAGGTCGCGGTCGTACCATTCGGCGATGGTTCGAAGGGCAGTTCGGCGCAGCCGTGTCGGACGTCCGCTGAGCGCGGAGCGCACCAACGGCAAGCCGGTTCCCGGTGCCGCACGCGCCACGGCCGACACCATGATCTCCATGATGTGGTCCTCGTTGAATCCCGGTCCGCGCCGTCTGCGACCGAGCTCTGGCCCGCACACGATCTCGTCCAGCGGTAGCAATTCCTGCGCCAGTTCGGCCAGTGCGGCGACCTCACGGCCGGGAGTCCGTTGGGAAACCCATTGCCACACGTAGATGTTCTTCGGCTGGAGTCGAAGATGAGCCAGAGCCTGCGGGTAGGCCTGGATTTCGACGGCGTCGGCGCAAGCCAGGGCGTAGTCGAAGCCGAATTCGCCTTCCGGCTGGGCCAGGCGAGCCCGGACTTCTTCTGCCCAGTCGGTCCGCGCGAGCAGCGCCGCGTATTGGGCGGCGAGACAACTGATCTCGTCGGATGGCCAATCCAGATCCGGAGGCGGGTTGTTCAGCAATCGTGTGATCGTCTGCGCACTGCGGATGCGTGTGAGGGTCGGAGCCGAGGTGGCGAGCAGCTCGGCGAACCGGTTCAGCACCGGCAGCGCGTCGGGGTAGTGCCGGATGTCTGCGGCCGGCCCGCCATAGGCGGCCAGCGCGGCGAGAATGTCGGCCGCGCCATCGAGGAGTTCGTCGTCGATGGCAGACGCGAGCAGCGCATCGCGGAGATCACCCGTTGTGGCGGCAAGGTGAGCCAGGTATTCGTTCATCACGCCGTTACGGAAGCCGGTTCGCAGTAGCCACGCCTTGATTTCGGGATCGTTGGTTCTCGCCAATCGCTCCACGGCGTGGATCCGACCCCATCCGTCGACGCGGCGCGCGAGTTCGTACACCGCGTGATGCCGATCCGGTTGCGAATTGGCCAGCGCCACAACCGCATAGAGCGTCAAATCGCCGAGCGAGCCCACTGTCAGCAACAATTCGCGGTCTCGCTCGTCGCCGGTCACGCCCAGCATGACGATGCCGAGGGCCACCGCATTGCGGCGGGTTCCGTATTCGGTGAGCCGCCGCGCGACCGACCGCACCTCGTCACGGGGCAGGTCGGCCGCACGCAGCTCACACACCAACGAGTCGGCCAGCGCCAGCGCGGAGCACTCGGCCAGCTGGTCGTGCAACGCGGACAGCGCTGAATTGCTCGGCGCGGCAACAATATCGGTGATCGCGGTAACGGCGTCGGTGGCCGCATCGGGATCGGCCGGGGCCTTGCTGTGATGGGTCTGTACGCCGTCGAGGACGGTCGAGTTCATGAATTCTGGCTCGCCAGGTGGATCGTCCGGTAGCGGGCGGCCCTCCGCAGGCCATGGGCCTGGACCATGCAGGGCGACGAGACTGATCGCGTGAGCGAGAAAAGTGGTCCGGTCATCGCTTTCGCCGGAGACCAGCCACTCGCCGGGGTTCACCGGCAGGGGCGCGTGGCGCCCTTTCCGTAAGAGAAAGTCACCGCGCCACCATACGACATATGCGCGCCGGGCAGAAGTCCGGAGCCTCCAGCTCGGACGTCACCCGGCAAGGCCCACCTCAGATGAACCATGCGGCGCCGAGATCATTTACGACCGTCGTGGTCCGCGCCTCCGGCGCGTACGGCGGGCCGTGGATGACGATGGCCGGGGTTGACCTTGACCCTGCGTCAGGGTTGAAACCTTGTCGCATGACGAACAACAGCACGTACTCGGCTCGGCTCGCTCCGCCGGTCGGAGGGTTCCAGGAGATCGACGGCCGACGCATTTTCGTACATCGGGCGGGCAGCGGCGGACCGGCCGTTGTGTTCCTACCGGGCGCCAGCGCCGTCGGCCTCGACTATTTCGGTGTCCAGCAAGGTGTTTCGCAATTCACCACGGTGGTGGTTTATGATCGCGGCGGCACCGGCTACAGCGATCCGCTTCCGCTGCCGCGCAGCGCTGCCGAGGTCGCCACGGAGTTGCGCGAGGTACTGCGCGCCGAGAACATCGCCGGGCCATACGTTCTCGCGCCGCATTCTCTCGGTGGCTTCTACGCGCATCGGTTCGCGCAGCTGTACCCGCGGGAGGTGGCCGGGCTGGTCTGGCTGGACGGCCTCCACCGCGACTGGGATCTATACATGCCGCTCGCGGCGGGTCTGGCGGCGGCCGAGCGGACGACACCCGATCTGGAGCAGCTCCGGCAGATGCGTCCGGCCTTGCGGGAAATGAGCGTCGAGTTGCACGCGGACTACCCGGAGCACGTCCGGCAGCCGCTGATCGATGCCAAGGTGAGTGACGAATGGCTCCGCGTCGGCATCGCCGAGCGCAGTATGTTGGCCGGACTCGCCGCCGAACTGCGGGCCGGGCCGAACATTCCCGACGTCCCGGTGGTCGCTCTCACCGTGGTGGGCGTCGACCCAGCGCAGCAGGCGCTGATGCCGGAACAGACGCTGCGAGAGATCAACGACGGCAAGACGAGAATGGACGCCGCCCTGGTGAGCGCGGTCTCGCGCGGGGAACAACGCATCCTCTCCGACACCGCCCACCATCGTCTCTGCTTCGACCGTCCCGATGCCGTGGTCCAGGCGATCCGCGACGTCGTCGACCGGGCCGCTCGCCCCTAGACTCGGCAGGTTCACCTGTTCACGAAGCCCCTAGGAGGACGGTGCTCACGATCAGCCAACTTGCCGCCGCCGCAGGCGTGACCGTGCGCGCCGTTCGCCACTACCATCACGTCGGGCTGTTGCCCGAACCCGAGCGTGATGCCTCCGGCTATCGCCGTTACAGCGCGCAAGCGGCGGTGGATCTCATCCGGATCAGGACCCTCGCCGACGCCGGTGTTCCGCTGGCCCGTATCGACGCGCTACTGCATGCGCAGCCGACCGAGTTCGCCGCGGCCATCACCGACATCGATGCCGAATTGCAGCGCAAGATCGACCAGCTCAGCGAATACCGCCGCCGGATCGCCGAATTGGACGGCGGCGAAAGACTGGTCCTGCCCTCCGAGGTGGTCGCGATCCTGGACCGGATGCGCGGCCTCGGGGTCGGCGAACGAAGGGTACGACTCGAGCGCGACTCGTGGATCTTGATGCAAGCGCTGGAACCGAGCGCCATGCCGCAGCGGATTCGGGACAAGAACGCCGCTCTCGACGACCCCGAGACGACGCGTCTCTATCTGGCCTGTGATCGAGCGGCCGATTGGGATCCGCACGACCCGCGCCTGGACCGGCTCATCGACGACCTGGACGCATGGCAGATCCGGCACGAGCGAGACAGCAGCCGGTCCGGGCACGTGAAAATGGTCTTTTCCCGCATCTCCGAAGAGACACCGGCATGGCAACGCATCGTCGAGGCGCTCACCCACCGCGCCGAACGGCGCCGAGCCGCCGGGCACGACAGCTGACCTCCGGTCGTCCATCAGCGGTCAGGGACCCCGCCGTTCACTAGCTCTCGGGGACAGATTCGAAAGCGTTCTCGGTCAATTCCGTGCCTCGAGGATCGAGACGATCGCGGTTTGCCCACGCCGCTGAGCATTGTCGAGAGCGGTGCGGCCGGACGCGTCGCGGATCGAGGCGTCGGCGCCCGCGTCGAGCAGCGCGGTCACGACTCGCTCGTAGCGCTCGGATCCGTCTCCGTAGACGACGCCTCGTGCATCGCGGTCCAGCCCGGCTCGTTGACGTGGTCGACGTCGACGCCGGCATCGATCAACAGCCGCACCGTGCCGAGGTAGCCGTGTTCGCATGCCGGGATCAAAGCGGTGCCACCGTAGCGGTTCACGCTGCGCACGTCGGCGCCGTGGCGCAGGGTGAGTTCGAGGATGTCATCGATTCCTTCGGCGCCCGCGTAGAGGTAGGCCGAATCTTCCATGTCGTCCTTGGCGTTGACGTCGGCGCCCGCCTCGATCAGTGCCCGAGCCGCGGCGGAGGCCCGGTTCTTCGTGGCCGCGATGAGCGGAGTGCGATCGCGGTCGCCGCGGAACTCGAGATCAGCCCCACCGGCGATGAGCTCGCGCACCCCTTCCGCGTCGTCGGCCGAGGCCGCCTGCACCAACTGCGGTCCGAGTGCCGGGTCGCGGGAAGCGCGCACCGGCGGCGGCTCCGCGGCGAAGGCGCCGGGACGGTCGACCGGTGGCACGGTCCGGTCGGTGAGAGGATCGGCCGTGCAGCCTACGATCGCGAAAGCCATTGCGGCCGTCGCCAGGACGATTCGACGGTGACGCTGGATCAATGGAGAACTCCTGACTAGGGCATTGCCGATGTCCCCACCATGCCCAGGAATCGCGATAGTGCCCAAGACGTAGATCCCATGGTCGCGATAGAAAGCATCTATAGTTCGTTCATGGAGCTGCGCCATATCCGGTATCTGCTCGCGGTCGCCGATCACCGCAACTTCACCCGCGCGGCGGAGTTCCTCCACGTGTCGCAGCCGACGCTGTCGCAGCAGATCAAGCAGCTCGAGCGGACGCTCGCGGTGCAGCTGCTCGATCGCTCCGGTCGTGCCGTACGGCTGACCGAGGCCGGCGAGGCGTACGCGTATCACGCCCGGCTCGCGCTGCGCGATCTCGATGCCGGTGAGCGCGCGATCCACGATGTGCAGGATCTGTCCCGCGGCCAGCTCCGGGTGGCGATGACGCCGACGTTCACCGCCTATTTCATCGGTCCGCTCGTGCACGAGTTCCACGCCGCGTACCCGGGTGTCACGCTCACCGTCGTCGAGACGACCCAGGACCGGATCGAGGCCGACTTGCTCGCCGACCGTGTCGATCTCGGTATCGCCTTCGCGGGCGCCCATGCCGCCGGGGTCGAGAGCGTCGCGTTGTTCACCGAACGCCTCAGCTTGGTGGCCGGAAAGACGCACGCCCTGGCCGGACGCGCGAGGCCACTGCCTGTCGCGCGGCTGGCGCGGTATCCGCTGGCGCTGCTCACGCGCGATTTCGCGACCAGAACGCACATCGATGCCTACTTCGAGGAAAGCCGCAGCACGCCGAGCATCGTGGTGGAAGCCAATTCCATTGGAGCACTTGTCGAATTCGTGCGCCGCGGTTCGCTCGCCACCGTCCTGCCCGATGCGATCACCCGCGCACACCCGGACCTGGTTCCCATCGACTCGACGCCCGCCTTGCCCACCCGGACCGTGGTATTGCTGCGGCGCGCAACCGCCTACCATTCGGCCGCCGCGCGGGCATTCACCGCGATCATCGAGAACGCCGCGCGGTCGAACTGAACCCCGTCGACATCCCGCCGAATCGATCTGCCACGCGGTCCGGAATCCCGTACTGGTGCGCTGGCATATTCACCTGCCGCGTCTTGGCTCGTCCCGCTGGACGAGGAACTCGTATCGTCGTTGAACGTCGAGGTCACCCTGGCGGACCTGGCCCGAGACATCTCCGAAATCGGCTATCCGCAAGCCCGCTGAGAGCCGACCCTCCGCCCACCAGCACGTTTCACCGTTGGGCTCGCGTAATCAACAGGACCCGCCCGAGCGTGGCGTAGCCTGCCGGCTCCCAGGTCGGTTTGCCGCCGCGCAGACCACGCCTGCCGTTCTGCCCGGTCCGGATCAGGCCGAGGGCGCGCAGGACAGCCCAGCCACGGGCCCACGCCATATCCGGTGCTTCGCGCGGATCGCGACGGTCAGGCCGTCGCCGCATCACGCACTTCGAGATCCGGGTCGGCGGCCAAGCGCACCAGGAGTCGGCGGGCTTCGCCGCCGCGGTACCTGTGCAGCGCCGAGGCGAGGGCGTAGCGGACGTCCGGGTTGGGATGGTCGACGAGGTGCGCGATGTCGGCGACGTCGCCGCGGCTCCTGCTACCCAGGTCGTAGAGTGCGTCGATCAGTTCGTCGTCGTTGTCCGCGTTGCGCAGTCGGTCCAGCAATTGAGGCTTCGTGAGCTGTGGGGGTTCTGTGGCGAATCGGCGACGAAGGTCGGCGGCCTTGAATTCACCGCGGGCCAAGCACGCTGGACACGCGCAGGGCCGCCGACCGTGCGCGTCCGGGTGATACCGCCACCCCGTCACCTGCCGCACGAGCCGAACCCGATGCAGTTCGGCGGCTGCGATCGAGCGAGGTACGACGATCTCGTACCCACGCGCGTCCTCGGCGTGAAGAATGACCGAAACAGCCTCGGCCGCAGTCATTCCCGTCGCTGCTGTGCGATAGTGTCCGACGAGGACCGGTTCGTCGTCGGGTACTCGGAAGTCCACCGCGACGATCAGCCGCTGCCCGCCGCGGCGCAGTTCGCGCAACCATTGATGCGACAGCACGTAGGACGGCATCACCGGCATGCAGAACACCCCGCGTCCAGAGCTACTGGCGGTGATGCCCGCGCGGCGGATTCGCCGAGCGTTCTTCTCCGGTGTCAGGTGCACGAGCAGAGTCACAGGACGACCCTAGTGACACCAGCAGCCGGACCACTACCGAAAAACCCGATAGCCAGAACCAATTGAGACCGTCACACCAGGGCGGCTAACCTCGCCGTCGTCCTGCGATCTCGGCCGTGCGGTCGGTGTACGGAAAACGACCAGCGCACCCGC
The DNA here is from genome assembly GCF_001613365.1 of Nocardia xishanensis NBRC 101358. Lineage (GTDB taxonomy): Bacteria > Actinomycetota > Actinomycetes > Mycobacteriales > Mycobacteriaceae > Nocardia > Nocardia xishanensis. Next base: position 41,701 of record NZ_BDCF01000002.1, on the reverse strand, counting down.
GACAGGCCGCGGCGAAAGTGTAGATCCTCACCCCGCGACGCCGAGGCGGACGAGGGCCAGATCCCACTGACCATGCTGGTCCGCCCAGGTGGTCACGACCTCGCCGAGGCCGACCGGATTCCCTTCCGGCGCATCGTCGATCGCGTAGTCGCCGTCCGCCTCGACCATGGCCGTGATCCGCAGCGCGTCCTCCCTGGTTCCGTCCGTCCGCACCAGGATCTGTTCCACCCGCCAGTCGGCGCTGCTCAGGTCACGCCCGACCAGATCGCTCCGTCGACCAGCTCCCCGTCGACCCCGAAGACCGTCCCCGGCCCGTCCACCCGCAGCGAACGCCGGCAGCGCTGGGGCCGACCCCGAACCCACGCGACCGCAACCTGACCGGTGAAGGTCGTGGTCGACGCGCGGGCCGGGTCTTGTCCCGATGCAGACTGTCGGATCAGCTCGTCTTGATGGTCCCGCCGTCGATGACGATGTCGGCTCCGACGATGTTGGCGGCCTTGCCCGAGACCAGGAACGTCACGAGGGCCGCGACCTCTTCGGGCTCGGAGATTCGGCCCGAGGCGATGCCGAACTGGTCCGGCAGCGCCGCCAGCAACTGTTCTTGCGAGATGCCCTGTTCCGCAGCGAGCTTCGCGCCCACCCATTCGGAACCGCGCCAGATCCGGGTACCGACCACGCCGGGTGAGACCGTGTTGACGCGGACTCCCCGCGGACCGAACTCCTCGCTCAGGCGCTTGCCGAAGGCGGTGAGCGCGGCCTTTGCCTCGCTGTAGCCGACCGGCCCGGCGGACGGGAGGTGCGCGTTGATCGAGGAGACGTTCACGATGGCGCCGCGACGGTCGAGCAGGCTGGGCAGGGCGGCGCGGGTCGCCCAGACGGCGCTGAACAGGTTGACATCCAGCAAGTGCCGCCACTGATCGTCGGTACTGTCGAGGAACCCGCCCAGCGTCAGTTGGTCGGGGTCGCCGCCACCGACGTTGTTGATCAGGATGTCGATGCCGCCGAGTTCCTCCAGCGCGGCATCCACGAGCGCGGTCGCGCCGTCTTGCGAGCTCAAGTCCACCGAAACGGTAGCCACGGTGGCCTTTTCGAGTTCGGGTGTGATGGTCCGGGCGGCGCCGACCACGCGTGCGCCCGCGGCGGACAAGGTCTCGGCGACGGCAAGGCCGATGCCGCGGCTCGCTCCGGTGACGACCGCGGTCTTGCCGGTCAATTCGAGATCCATGGAGATTTCCTTTCTTGAACTACAGGTCAAAAATTCGGGTATACGAGAGCCATCGCACCGTGGCGAATGAGTCAGAAGGCGGTGAGGGCGACGTCGATGATGCGATACAGAGCTTCTGCGTCGCGAGTCTTGGCCATGGTGCGCAGGCCGGCGCTGGTGTTGAGCAGGAACTCGGCCGTAGCCTGCGCATCGACGCCGGGACCGACGTCGCCGTCGCGTCGGCCCTGTTCGATCCGGGCGGCCAGCACCGCGACGATGCGCTCCTCGATGCCACGCAGGGCTCGGGTGATCTCCTCGTCGTGGCCACCGAGCTCGGCGGCCGTGTTCACGACCATGCAGCCACGCCGAACCGGCTGTGCGACATCGGAATCCACGGTCTCACGCAGGTACGCTCCGATGCGTTCGCGGGTGCTTCCCGGTTGGAACAGCAACTCTTCGGCTTGCTCCACTCCCATTCGCCCGTAGCGGGCCAATGCCAGGTCGAACAGCTGCCGTTTACTGCCGAACGTGTGGTACAGGCTGCCCTTGCCGACGCCGGTGGCCTCGGCGAGTTGCGCGGGAGAGGTTCCCGCGTACCCGTGGGTCCAGAACTCCTCCATCGCGCGCTCGACCACGGTATCGGTTTCGAAGTTCCGCGGCCTGCCCATGCGAAGAACCCTAAACGTTCTTGTCCTACAGGTCAAGAAATCTGGCGGTTGCGGCCGTCGACCGTCCGCGTCGCTCAGCCGATAGGCTCGAACCGGTTCCGGCACACACCATCCCCCACTCTCGACAGCAACTACCGCCGTCGAAAATGCCCGGACGGGGAGGGTCGAGGCCGCCGATCTCCAAGCGGCCGGTGGGACGGGTACTTCGTGCTCGACTTCATCTGGCGTACTTGCGATCTGGAAGAATCTGGCCAGCTTCCATTCCCGACCATCCGCAGAACGCCCGGGCGCCTTGGCTACGTCGCGGCGTTCGCGAGCTGCCGATAGAGCCGCGCCAGTTTCGTGGCGTCCTTGCGATCGACTCCGAATCCCTCGTCGATCTCGCGGGACAGGAACTCGAGCCAGTCCGCGATCGCCGTGTGCTGTTCGGGGCGCAGGCCGCGCAGCGTCGTCTCGTCCTCGCGTCGCGCACTGCCGAGGAAGCCGCTGAGATGGATCCAGAGTTCGAAGTCGTACGGCTGGATCAGCATCAGCTTCAGCACCGCCGGGAGGTAGTACTCGACGGCCTGCGCGGTCATGTACGTGAAGTCTTCCATGTGCAGGCCGGGTAGAAAGCTCGAGCGGTCGATGTCCGCCCGCGAGCGGCCGTGGAAGTGCGCGATGACGTACGGCGCGTCGATGCTCGGCGGTGCGAGTTCTTCCTCGGTGAGCGGCCGAGAGCCGGTGAACACTTGATCGATTCGGTGCGTGACCTCGTGGCGGCTGCTCATAGCCGCCACAGCCTATCTCGCAGGCCGGTTGGGAAAGCGCGGCCGTGCGGTGACATCAGCGGAGGTGGTGTGAGCGCTCCACCGCCCGCGCAACTATTGGTGTGAGCAATCGTAGGCATGGGAACTGCGTCTTGGACGCTATAGCCGCAGGTTGTGCATGGTGGATTCGTCAGGGCTTACCGAAGGGAGCGATCCATGCACGACCTCGCCGCCGGCGTCGCGAGTTTCCAGCGCGATGTCTTCCCCGCCAAGGCGGAGCTCTTCGCCCGCTTGGCGACGAGGCACCGACCCGAGACGCTGTACATCGGATGTTCCGACGCGCGTGTGGTTCCGGAGCTGGTTACGAACAGTGAGCCCGGCGAGCTCTTCGTGATCCGCACCGCGGGGAATCTGGTTCCCGCCTACCCGGATACCGACGGGGTGACGGCCAGCATCGAGTACGCCGTCGCCGTGCTCGGCGTCTCGCGCATCGTAGTGTGCGGCCATTCCGGCTGCGGCGCGATGACCGCCCTGGCCGAAGGTCGCGAACTGAGCGCGACACCGATGCTCGCCGAGTGGTTGCGGCACGCGGGCTCCGCCGCCTCGGGCGTCTCCGTCGCGACGCTCGTGCGAGCGAACGTCCTCGCGCAGCTGGCCGACCTGACGGGTCACCCGTCGGTTGCCCGCGCGGTCACGGCGGGCGATCTGACCGTCGAGGGATGGGTATTCGACATCGGCACCGGCGCGATCACCGTCCTCGACGGCTCGGATACCGACAGCGTGCCGACTACCTGATCTCCCACACGAAAACCGAAGCGGCCCTGACCTTCCAGGCCGTTCGACCAGAAAGGAACCCACCATGGTGCACGCACAATTCGATCCCACCGCCCGCCAGGTCTTGGCCGCCGCGGCGGTGGACGCGAAGATCACCAAGGACCTCACTTGGCAGCAGATCGCCGACGCCGCCGGGCTGTCGGTCGCCTTCGTCACCGCCGCGGTGCTGGGCCAGCACGCCCTTCCGCGCGACGCCGCAACGGCGGTCGCCGAGCTGCTGGGCATGGACGACGACGCGGCGAAGCTGCTGCAAACTATCCCGACCCGCGGGTCCATTCCCGGCGGAGTCCCGACCGATCCGACGATCTACCGCTTCTACGAGATGTTGCAGGTCTACGGCACAACCCTCAAAGCGCTGGTGCACGAGCAGTTCGGCGACGGCATCATCAGCGCGATCAATTTCAAACTCGACGTGCGCAAGGTCGCCGACCCGGAAGGCGGCGAACGCGCCGTGATCACTCTCGACGGCAAGTATCTGCCCACCGAACCGTTCTGAGAAGCGAGGAATAGCAACGGATTTCGCACAGCGCACCATCGATCTCGCGCGCCGCAACGTCACCGAGGGCGGGCGGCCCTTCGCGACCGTCATCGTCCGGGACGGCCGAGTCTTGGCGGAGAGCCCGAACAAGGTCGCCCAGACCGGCGACCCCACCGCCCACGCGGAGATCCTCGCCATCCGCGAGGCCTGCACGGCGCTCGGCACCGAACATCTTACGGGCGCAACCGTTTACATCCTGGCCCTGCCCTGTCCGATGTGCCTGGGAGCGCTGTACTACTGCTCCCCCGACGAGGTCGTCTTCCTCACCACCCGCGACGCCTATGAACCGCACTACGTCGACGACCGAAGGTACTTCGAGCTCAACACTTTCTACGACGAGTTCGGCAAGCCATGGGACCAGCGCCGCCTGCCCATGCGCCATGCGCCGCACGAGGATGCAGTCGGGGTCTACCGCCTCTGGCAGGAACGCAACGGCGGCGAGCGGCGCGTCGCGGGCGCCCCGACCGGCGGTTAACGCTGCGCGGGCTCTGCCAACGAGCGCGTGCCCATGACCACCTCGGTCGCGGCGGCCAAGTCGAGGTGGAGTTCGAGGTCGGGGTCCTCGGCGGGGCCGTCATGGTGGCTGATGCCCGCGCCGGTCATCACGTAGTGGAACGTGGTCTCGCCGATGTGGACGGTGACGATCCCTTCGGGGATCAGCTCGGCGACCGCGCGACCCAGCGGCAGGGCGAACCAGTGCGCGCGGACGGCGTCGGTCGGGCCTCGTTCACCGAGCAGCGGTGCGCCCCAAGCCGATAGCGCGTCGAGGACCTGTCGCAGCCCGAGGCCGGACTCGGTGAGTTCGTAGACCGCGGTGGCCGCACGCGGGCCGACGCGGCGGCGAGTGAGGATGCCGTCGCGCTCCAGATCTTTGAGCCGGGCGGCCAGCACGTCGGTGCTGATGCCCGGCAGGTCCGCGAACAGATCGCTGTAGCGGCGCGGACCCGACGACAGTTCGCGGACCACCAGCAGCGTCCACCGGTCGCCGACGACATCGAGTGCGCGGCTGACGGCGCAGAAGTGGTCATAGCTTCGACGTGGCACCATGCCACTGTAACCGGTCGCTTGGAAAATCCAAGTGCATACTTGGAAAAACCAAGTAGAGTGTGCGGCAACCGCAATGAGAAGGGATGTCCATGCAGGTCAAGCAGTCGAGCAAGCTCGCGGGCGTGTCGTACGAGATCCGCGGACCGGTGGCCGAGCACGCCGCGCGGCTGGAGGCCGAGGGCCACCACGTCGTGAAGCTGAACACCGGCAATCCGCTGCCGTTCGGTTTCGAAGCGCCCACGGAACTCTTGCAGGACATCATCCGCACGCTGCCCGCCTCGAGCGGTTACTCCTCCTCGAAAGGCCTGCTCTCGGCGCGGCGCGCGGTGGTGCAGTACTACCAGACCCTCGGCGTCGACGATGTCGACGTCGAGGAGGTGTTCCTCGGCAACGGGGTCTCCGAGCTGATCATGATGGCGATGACCGCGCTGCTGGAGAACGGCGACGAGGTGCTCGTTCCCTCGCCCGACTTCCCGCTGTGGACCGCGGCGACCGCGCTCAACGGCGGCAAGCCGGTGCATTACGTCTGCGACGAGTCCTCGGACTGGTTCCCCGACGTCGCCGATATCGCCGCCAAGATCACCGACCGCACCCGTGCGATCGTGATCATCAACCCGAACAACCCGACCGGCGCGGTCTATTCGCCCGAGGTACTGCGCCAGATCCTCGAAATCGCCCGCCGCCACAATCTCGTGGTGTTCTCCGACGAGATCTACGACAAGATCCATTACGACGATCTCACCCATACCGCCACCGCCGCGCTCGCCCCCGATCTGCTGTGCCTGACCTTCTCCGGACTGTCCAAGGCGTATCGGGCCGCCGGATTCCGGTCCGGCTGGCTGGTGGTGTCGGGCCCCACCGGACACGCCGAGAATTACCTGGAGGGCCTGACCATGCTCGCCGGGCTACGCTTGTGCGCGAATGTTCCCGCACAGCAAGCGATTCAGGCCGCGCTCGGTGGGCATCAGAGCATCAACGACCTGACCCTGCCCGGCGGCAGGCTGCGCGAGCAGCGCGACCGGGCCTGGGAAGCGCTCAACGCGATCCCCGGCGTCTCCTGCGTGAAACCCAGGGGCGCGATCTATGCCTTCCCGCGCATCGACCTCGACATGTACCCGATCCACGACGACGAGAAATTCGTGCTGGATCTGCTGCTCCAGGAGAAGCTGCACATCGTGCAGGGCACCGGCTTCAACTGGAAGCGGCCCGACCACTTCCGCATCGTCACTCTCCCGCACGCCGACGAGCTCGAAGCGATCATCGAACGCATCGGCCGCTTCCTGGCCACCTACCGCCAGTGACCTTCGGGCGAATGACGCTGTTACCAGCGATGTTCGCCCGCTCGGCCGAACATCCCCCGACGAGGTGTCGGCCGAGCAATGAGGTCACACCCGTGCGAGACCGAATCGTTCGGCGAAGCGTGACAATTCGTCGAGTTGTTCGTTCGGATCCAACGCGGTGGCGCTGACGACGACGCGCGTGACACCCTGCGCTGCGAAGGCGGCGAGCCGTTCATCGGTCATATCGATGCCGCTCCAGCGAGTGTATTCGAGTACGTCCGGGTCCCGCCCGGCTTCCTCGGCCGTCGAGCGCGCCAGATCCCACTGGACCTTGCGTTCCTGCGGCACCAGCATGCCGCCCGCGAAGTATCCGTCGCCGCGCAGTCCCGCCCGGCGCGCGGCCGGCAGGCTCGATCCGCCGACGTGAATCGGCAATGTCGCGGCCTGGTAGGGCTTCGGGTATTGGACGAGATTCTCGAAGGCGAAGAACTCGCCGCGGTAGCCGACTCCCTCTTCGCCTCCCGCCCACAGTAGCCGCAGCACGTCGATCGCTTCGTCGGCACGCCGTCCGCGGGCGCGGAATTCGACGCCGGTGGCCGCCGCTTCCTCGGGCAGGGTGCCCAATCCCACTGTAAGCAAACGCATCCGGCCCTTGGACAGCACATCGATGGTCGCCAGCTGCTTCGCCAGCACCACTGGGTGCCGGTACGGCAGCAGTAACACGCCGGTGCCGAGCAGCAGCCGCTCGGTCGCCGCGGCGACGTACGCGAGGGTGTCGAGCGGGTCGAGGAATGGCAGCGTGGGCGGGACCTCGAAGCTGTGCATCTTCGCGCCGGGATACAGCACCAGGTGCTCGGGCAGGTACAGGCCCTCGAATCCGCAGGCCTCGGCGTGGCGCGCGTAGTCGACGATCCGATCGGGATCGGTCCCGAAATGGGCGCTGCTGTAACTGACCGCGAACTTCATATTCGATCCCTTTCGGCGCGACGTCCGTGTCGCCGTTCAGTGCTGATACCGGCTCCGGCGCGCGTGTTGCCGGGTCCGGCGGTCGTCCGCGGGGGAAACCTTGCCATGCTCGCCGAAAATTCCCGGCCCGGCGGTGGCGACCGCTCCCCAACGCCGTCTGGACGCGACCGAGTCGCGCCGGAGAAACCGTGCCGCCGCAGTCCACGACCGCAACATGACTGCCCGGATGCGCGATCCGCTCGCCGCTTGCGCATAGTCTGGGCTGGAAGTCGGTCGGCGCCACGACGTTCTGCGCGTCGCCGACCTGGTGCAGTGAGGAGCGGGTAGTGGGCGACAGCGTCGTGGCCGTGCCGGAGGCGGTGCGTACGGAGCTGCGTCGTGGCGTGCGCAGCGTCCTCGTCGACGCTGCCGCCTTGCATTTGGTGCGTGAGCGATTCGACGACGTCCAGGCCGGTGCGCTGCGCCGCTACCTGGAGGCGTCGCAGTCGGCGAACACGTTGCGCGCCTATCGCACCGACTGGATCGCGTGGGCGGGGTGGTGCGCGGCCGAAGGGCGGCAAGCGCTTCCGGCCGACGCGCTCGATGTCGCGGTGTATCTGGCGGCCGCGGCCGACGCGCGACGACCGAACGGCGAGTGGGCGTTCGGGCCCGCCACGTTGGAACGCAAATCGGCCGCGATCGCCGCCGTGCACGCCGCCAACGGGCTGTCATCCCCCACCCGATCCGACGTCGTCCGCCTCACCCTGCGCGGTATCCGGCGCACCCGCCGCACACCGCCCACCCGGAAGCGTCCCATCCTGCTGCACACCCTCGACCAGCTGCTCGCCGGTCTACCGGAACCCGGCTGGCCCACCGAACCCGCCCGCCGCCGCGACGCGCTCGCTTTGCTGATCGGGTTCGCGGGCGCGTTGCGGCGCAGCGAACTCGCGAGTCTGCGCGTCGCCGACGTGCGGGTGAGCACGGATCACGTCACCGGCGAGCCGATTCTGCTCGTGCACCTGCCGACCACCAAGACCGACCCCACCGGCGCCGCCGAACAGCGCGTGGCGCTTCCGCGCGGACAACGCCCGCACACCTGCCCCGTCTGCGCCTTCGCCGCTTGGCTCGAGCTACTCGAAATTCACACGGCGGCAGGACCACTCGCTCTCCGCGAACACTGCGCGGCACGCGTCGCCGATAACGGAATCCACCGCTGCCACGGCTTCACCGGCACTCCCCTCGCCGAACACCCCGATCTCCCCCTGTTTCCCACCATCACCCGCCACGGCGGCATCGGCGACCGCCCGATGTCGGGCCGCGCCGTCGCCGAACTCGTGAAGCGCTACGCCGCCCGCGCGGGCCTGGACCCGAATCTCTTCTCCGGACACTCCTTGCGCGCGGGCTTCGCCACCCAAGCCGCCCTCGGTGGCGCCAGCGACCGCGAGATCATGCGCCAAGGACGCTGGTCCAACCCGCGCACCGTGCACTCGTACATCCGCACCGCGAACCCGTTGGATGACAACGCCGTCACCAAACTCGGTCTGTGACGTAGGTTTTGACGCGACCGGTGTCACGGCCCTGCCCGTGTTGCCGCAACGCGACATCGACCAGCAACCGACCGTCGCATCTGCTTACGCGTCCGCGCTCGACGGACAGCCACCCTTCCTCGCGCAGGCCGTTGGATCTTCTCGTGGTTCAGTCAGCCCTCGACGCAGGCATCGTAGTTGGGTTCACCGGAATCCTTGCCGTGGACGGGTTTTCGCCCACCCAGGCGAGCCTTCGAAGGGCTCACATGCGGAAGACGCCGAACACGTCGGCGTGCAGCCGTGAGAGCGCCTCGGCGTCGACAGAGAAAGCTGCCGGGTGACGCGCTGCTGGAGCGGATCACGGGTCGACGTTCCTCCCCGCCCTCATCTACGCCTCGACGATCGTGCTGTACCTGACGGTGCGCGGACGCTTGGACCGCAAAACGGCCGCGTTCGGCCGCCAGGCGCTCGAGACCGAACCGGGCGACACGAGCATCTTCGAGCGCTGATCGATCGCGTCGAATTTTCCTGCCGCCGAGGCGATCACGTGATGGCGGGATCCCGGTTCGGGCACCGCGCCGACAGGTGAGCACCCGGGCAACGAGCGCGCGAATTCGCTTACGCGACACTTTTCCGATCCCGAGGACCGGGTCGTATGAGCCCTTGTTCCTAATTCTATTAGGTTGTAGCCTACTTATCGTAGGAAGGAGGGTTGCGATGTCGCCTCGCGCGGGTCTGTCCCGGGACCGAATCGTCCAGGCCGCAGCCGAACTCGCCGACGAGATCGGATTCGACAACGTCACGCTCTCGGCGATCGCCCGCAGGTTCGGCGTGCGGGATCCCAGCCTCTACGCCCATGTGCGGAATCTGCACGATCTGCGCAAGCAGGTCGGGCTGCTGGCCGGTGCGGAGATGAACGATCGGATCGGTATCGCGGTGGCCGGGCGGTCGGGCAAGGACGCGTTGATCGCGTTCGCCGACGCCTATCGCGCGTACGCGCTGGAACATCCTGGCCGCTACGCGGCGACCCAGATCCACATGGATCCGGCCGAGGTCGCCGACGAGCCCGCGATGCTGCGCGGTATCGAGCTGACGGTGTCGATGCTGCGCGGCTACGACTTGGCCGACTCCGATCTCACCGATGCGGGACGCATGCTGCGCAGCACCTTTCACGGCTTCGCCACCTTGGAAGCGGCGGGCGGCTTCGCCCACTCCCGGCCTACCGACGCCAGCTGGCGTCACATTCTCGACGCACTGCACCTGACGTTGTCGCAGTGGCCGTCCGCATCCGCAGAGAAGGATCCGCGATGAGATCCGAGACCTTGTCCGTGCCCGGCGCGACCCTCTACTACGAAGTGCGCGGCGCGGGCCCGCTGCTGCTGCTGATTCCCGGCGGTGGCGGCGACGCCGGCGTGTTCGACGACATGGCCGACGTGCTCGCCCAGAACTTCACCGTCGCGGCGCTCGACCCGCGCGGCTACTCGCGCAGCGCCCTCGACGGCGGCACGCCTGCCACCCAGCACGTCGCCGTCCAGAGCGACGACGCCTACCGGTTGCTGGCTCACCTGTCGGACGGTCCGGCGTTCGTGTGCGGCACCAGCAGTGGCGCGATCGTCGGCCTGGATCTGCTGGCACACCATCCCGATCGGGTGCGGTCGCTGGTCGCCCACGAACCGCCGTGTTTCGCCGTCCTGCCCGACGCCGCCGTGCATCGCGCCATGGTCGACGAGGTCTACACGATCTTCCAGCAAGAGGGCGCGGCCGCTGCGGGGGCCCGGTTCCTGGCCGGTATCGGTCCGGCGGCGATGAAACCGGCTCCGGAGGTTTCGCAATTGCCGCCTCGCGCCGCCGAGATGTGGGTCCGCCTGGCGGCCAACGGTCCGCTCATGATCGAGCATGAGCTGCGCGAATTCACTTCCTACGTCCCGGATTACGCCGCAGTGGCGCGGGTGCGGGATCGGCTGGTTCTGGCGGTCGGCCAGCAGACGCGCGGCTGCTTGCCGTATCGCCCGGCCGTGGAGATAGCGAGCCGGGTCGGTCTCGAGGTGGTCGAGTTCCCCGGCGCGCACAACGGGATCCGCACCGACGCAGACGAATTCGCTCAGCAGCTGATTCGGATTCTCTCGCCTCGCTGAACCGGGTTCAGCGGAAGATCGACGCGAAGTGCTTGGTCAGGTCCTCGGGCGTCGGTGCGTGCTCGGTGAAGCCGAGATAGCCGTCAGGCCGGATGACGTAGGCGCACAACCCTTTCGCGCGGTAGTTGCGGGCGAAGTCGCCGTCGCGGTCGCGAATCACCGGTAGGGCGGATGCGGGTTCGGCGTCGCCGCCGACGATGAGGTAGACGTCGACCCGGCCGTGTGCGGCGCGCCGCGCGGCATCGGTGAGCGCGGCTACCAGGGCGGACGACTCGGAGCCTGCGGTGTCGTCGAGGTAGATCAGGACGGTGTGATCGGTGCGTCCGAGCAAGGAGAACAGCCGTATCGGGAAAGCGACGGCGTCCCGAGTCAGACCGGCCGCGTCGGGGGCTCGCTGCCCGGGCAGCGGGCCGCCTGTGTCGGCGGGGGCATTGCTCACCAGCGGGCCGGCGGAGTAGTCGATCAGCAGTTGCGCTTCGCGGCGAATGACGAAGTCGGGGTCGGTCTCTCCCGCGCCGATGCCTTCCCGCGCGCTGCGCACGGTCCGTCCGACCACTTCCGCGCCGACCGGTTTGCGTTCGGCGTCGTAGCTGGCGAGCAGGTCGGGCGCGCCGATGCCCGCAAGGGTGAGCGCGAGTTTCCAGGCGAGGTTGTGCGCGTCCTGGATGCCGGTGTTCATGCCCTGCGCGCCCGTCGGAGGATGGATATGGGCGGCGTCTCCGGCGACGAACACCCTTGCGCGCGAATACGAATCGACGATGCGGTGGCTGATGCGAAACACCGATGACCAGCGCAGGCTCGACGCGGTGACCGGTTCGGGCGCCAACCGGTCGAGCACCGCCTGGATGTGGTGCCGCTCGGGCGGATGACCGCCTTCGAAGCCGTGCTCGACTGCGCCACCACCGATCGCAGGCACGGTCGCGAGTTCCTCGGGCACCAGCATCGACACTCGATACCGGTTCGCGCCGGGCAACGGTATGCACACCAGCAGATCGTCGGTGACGCCGTCGGTGCGGTGCATCGAGCGAATGCCGTAACCGCGCGGCATCGACCAGTCCAGTTCGACATCACCGAGCATGTACTGTTCCGCGAACGCCGCGCCTTCGAAGCCGAGCCCCAACCCCTTTCGCACGATGCTGTGCGCGCCGTCGCAACCGATCAGATACGCCGCCTGCACCCGGCGCTCGCCCTTCTCGTCGGTGAGCACGGCGTGCACGCCGGACTCGTCCTGCTCGAAGTGGGTGAGCGCGACGCCACGTTCCACGCGCGTGCCGGTGGCGTCCAGGCGTTTACGCAGAATCCGTTCGGTCTCGTATTGCGGCAGCCCAACGAACCGGTAGGGGATGTCGGCGGGCAGGGTCAACGCGACGCGTTCGACTTCGACGCCGTTGACATACACGATCTGCCCGCGCAGCTCGATCGACGAGTCGAGCACCTGCCGCAGCACTCCCATACCCTCGAACACCTCGAGCGTCCGGGGTTGGATGCCGACCGCTTTGGCGTAGCGCGGCGGTTCGGCGGCCGCGTCGATGATCCGGCATGCCACTCCGCGTCGGGCCAACTCGATGGCCGCTGTCAGTCCGACCGGACCGGCGCCGACGATGAGCACCTCTGTATCGACCATGCGACATCACCTCGAAGTGGATGTTCACGCAGCGATCCCGGTGAGTCTACGCCCGGCCGTCGGCGGCGATCACCGGTTCCAGGCAAACTCCCAGCATTCGCGCAGGCTCGGCGGGATCACTCCGGGGCGGCGAGCCGACGTGCGGCGAGCACCACCGCGGCGCGGCGTTCGGCGAGGTTGTGCGTTTCCTCCGCGCGGGTGGCGCGCACAGCGGCCGTGCGCGCCAGATCGGTGAGCATGACCACGAGCGTGACGGGCTGGAAGTCGGTGGTGATCAAACCCTCGCGCTGTCCTCGCTCGATTTCGCTGATCTTGGTCGCGAGGACGCGTCGCACCGCGTCTTCGGCTTCGGGGATGCGGGTGTCCTCGATCTCGGCCCACGTCTGTAAGCGGGCGTTCTCGGGGTGCCGCAGATAGTGATCGAAGAGCCTGCCCGCGTAGCCGGGCAGGTCCGCGGCGTCGAGCGCGGTTTCCTCGGTGGTCTGGCCCGTCCACTCTTCGGTGACCGCCGCGTAGAGCTCGTCTTTGCTCGCGAAATAGGCGTAGAGCCGGTCCTTGCTGGCGCGCGCGGCGGTGGCGATGCGGTTGATCCGCGCGCCCGCGACGCCGTGGCGAGCGAACTCTTCCTTGGCCGCGGCGAGGATCCGATCCCTGGTGGCGTGGCCTGCTGCGCGCATGACAGGAATCCTATCTTGCCGAACCATTTGGTCCGGGATAGGGTTCACGAACCAAATGGTTCTGAAACTTCGGGAAGATGGGGACCGACGATGGGCACTGCGTCCTGGCGTGAACTGGCCGCGCGAGAATCAGGGGTTTCGACGGCGGCCCTGGACGAACTGTGGGCCGGGCTTCCGACGGTGCGCGCGGAGGAAATTCTCGGCGAATGGCGCGGCGCCGCGTTCCAGACCGGTCATCCGCTCTGCCGCGCGCTGCCGGCGAATCGCTGGTACGGCAAGCGGTTTCGGTCGCCGGCGCATGTCGAGCCACTGGTCTGCCGCGCCGAGGACGGCTCGCTGTTCTCGAACAAGGAACTCGGCAAGGGCGAGGCCTCGCTGTGGAACATCGAATTCCGCGGCGAGGTGACCGCGACGATGGTCTACGACGGCCAGCCCGTGTTCGACCACTTCAAGCCCCTAGACGACACGACGCTGATGGGCATCATGAACGGCCGCGCGGACCTGGTGCTCGCCGACGGCGCGCACTTCTACTTCCTGCTCGAACGAGTCGCGCCGTGCTGACCACTTCGGCTGTGCTATCGCGCGATCCGGCCGCGCCGTTCTCCGTCGAGGACGTGCAAATCGATGCTCCGCGCGCCGGGGAGATCCTGGTTCGGGTGCGAGCGGTCGGCATCTGCCACACCGATCTGGTCACGCGCGCCGCGGGCGGTCCGGATCGGCCGCTGCTGCTCGGGCACGAGGGGGCCGGAGTGGTCGAGGCGGTCGGCGCCGAGGTGCGCACCGTGCGTCCCGGCGATCACGTCGTGTTGACCTTCCGGCACTGCGGCAGTTGCGCCAATTGCCACGGCGGCAGACCCGCCTACTGCCATCGGTCGATCGCGTTGAATCAGTTCGGATCTCGGCGGGACCGCACCCCGCGCGTCACCGTGGCCGGAACTCCGGTGCGCGACGGATTCTTCGGGCAGTCCAGCTTCGCCGGTTACGCGCTCACCACGCCGGACAACACGGTCGTCATCGATCCCGCGGTCGATCCGGTCGTCGCCGCGCCCTTGGGATGCGGTTTTCAGACCGGCGCCGGCGCGGTGCTCAACGCGTTGCGACCCGCGCCCGACGCCCGGTTCGTCGTCTACGGCGCGGGCGCGGTCGGTATGGCGGGCCTGCTCGCCGCCCGTGTCGCCGGGGTGCGGCAGATCGTGGTCGTCGAGCCGAACGCCGCACGCCGAGCGCTGGCACTCGAACTCGGCGCTGTCGCCGCACTGGACCCGGCGGCAGGCGACACCCTCGCGGCGGTGCGCGAGAGCACCGACGGCGGCGCCACCCACGCCTTGGACACCACCGGACATCCGAGCGTGCTCGCCGCGGCAACCGCGGCACTGACCACAGGTGGCGCCGTGGTAGCGGTCGGACTCGGCGCGGGAGTTCCCGACATCGACGTGCGCGATATCGTGTTGGGCGGCAAGACGATTCGCGGATGCCTCGAAGGCGACGCCGATCCGCACACTTTCATCCCGCACCTGCTCGAACTCCATGCCGCGGGGCGTTTCCCGATCGACCGGCTGGTGGCCGACTATCCGCACACCGAGATCAACGCCGCACTGGAGCAGCAGCGCGACGGCCGAGTCGTCAAACCGGTACTCACCTGGTGATCTCTGCCGCTGCGGCAAAATCGCGGGGGTGGAACGGATTTCCTTCGACGTGGACGCCTACGTCCAGCGCGTCCAGACCTCGCCGTGCTTCATCTGCGCGATGGTGGCGGGTGAACACGATTCCGAGCTGGAGCAGGTCATCGCCGAAGACGAGGAGAACTTCGCGTTCCTGTCGCGGTATCCGACTCTGTTCGGCTCCGTGCTCGTCGCACCGAAACTGCACCGCGAACACGTCGTGCGAGACCTTCCCGATGACGCCTTCCTGCGGATCATGGCGCTGGTGCACCGGGTGACGCGCGCGGTGGAGGCGGTCGTGCCGAGCGAGCGCACCTATGTGCTCAGTCTCGGTAGCCAGCAAGGCAATTCGCATTTGCACTGGCACATCGCGCCGCTGCCGCCCGGCGTCCCCTACCGCGAACAGCAGTTCCACGCGCTGATGGGCGAGAACGGCGTGCTGCCGTGGACGCTGCCCCAGGCGATCGAGCTCGCCGACCGGCTGCGCGCAGCGTTGTCGACACTGGACTGACTCAGCAAAGCTAGGGCGGAAGATGTCCTAGGTGCGTCCTAGCGTGATTCTCATGAGCACAGAGATCACCCCGTTCCGGATCGACGTTTCCCAACACCAGCTCGACGACTTGAATCGGCGGCTGGACACCACCCGCTGGACCGACGGCCTTCCCGGTGTGGGCTGGGCCCAGGGCATCCCGCTCGACTACACCAGGGAACTGGCCGAATACTGGCGAAACACCTACGACTGGCGAGCCCAGGAGGCCCGGCTCAACTCCTTCCCCCAGTTCCGCACCGAAATCGACGGCCACAACCTGCATTTCATCCACGTCCGCTCGACGGAACCCGACGCGTTGCCACTCGTCCTCACGCACGGGTGGCCGGGGTCGATCGTGGAATTCCTCGATGTGATCGGGCCGCTGACCGACCCGGTGGCGCACGGCGGCGCCGCGGGAGACGCCTTCCATGTCGTTGTGCCGACGATCCCCGGGTTCGGGTTGTCCGGACCCGCGGTCGGCTGGTCCACCGCACGAGCCGCGCGGGCATGGGCGCAACTCATGCACCGGCTCGGCTACCACCGCTACGCCGCCCACGGCGAAGACACCGGCGCCGCGATCACCCGCCAGCTCGCCGTCATCGACGCCGAGCACCTGGTCGCGATGCATCTGACGATGATCGCCTCCGCCACCGTCACCCCGGAGACCGCCGACCCCGGCAACCCTGCCGAACAGCGTGCCGTCGAACTGGCTCAGCGCGCCCAGTACGAGCTCGGCGCATACGCGATGCTGCAAGCGACCCGCCCCCAAACGCTGTCCTACGCGCTCACCGATTCACCGGTCGGGCAACTGGCTTGGATCGTCGAACGCTTCAAGGACTGGACCGACTCCACCGACGCACCGGAGGACGCCGTCGACCGAGACGCGATGCTGACCAACGTCATGATCTACTGGCTCAACGCCACCGCGGGCTCGTCGGCACGCTACTACTACGAAGGCGCCGCCACTTGGGGCACACCGGAACCCGAGACCCCCGTGCCGGCCGCCGTCGCAGTCATGCCCCACGACCTCGGCATCCCGGTTCGCCGCATCGCCGAACGTAACCACAACATCGTGCGCTGGACCGAATTCGACCGTGGCGGCCACTTCGCCGCCATGGAAGAACCCGACCTCATCGTCGACGACTTGCGCGCCACCTTCCGCGAATACCGCAACCAGACGGCCACCGCTCAGCGGGCCGTCTCCGGACCGACGGACATCGCCGCGGAGACGGTCGGCGGGACCGCGTGACGGTAGACCCCCAGCGCCCAGCTCGGGTTCTCGCACACCGAAGTGACCGCCAGCGGAGTGCCGAAGACGTCCTCGCACGCCTTCATCACCCCCGGCGCCTTCGGTTGCGCGACCGCGCGACCGGGCAGTGACGCCGCCGGATCGGCATAGTCGTCCAACACCAGGATCGCGCCCGGTGCGAGCCGCGGCAGGGCGGCGCGCAAGCACTCCACTGTCGACTCGTACCGGTCACCGTCCACATAGGCGAACGCGATTCGCGCGGGGAGCTGCTCTGGCAGGGTGTGAGCGAACAACCCGGCGTGCACGTGCGGGCGGCGCAGACCGAACTGTTCGTGCAGCCTCAGCACATCGCCGACCGACGCCGCGAACTCGCCCTCGGCCAGATAGTCGCTGTCGTGGCGGCCGACCGCGGGCAGTCCGCGGAACGAGTCGTAGGCGTGCACCGGCGCGTCCGCCTCGAGAGCATCCAGCACGGCGCGCATCCACGCGGTCATTCCGCCCCGGTAACAACCGAATTCGACCACCGCGCCCGTCACTCCGGCGCGCACCACCCGGGTGAGCTCCCGCTCGACGATCACCATCCGCCCGCGGTCGACGGTCCTGGGCTGGGTCCGCAACAGGTACTCCTGCAACGCGCCGCGACGATCGTTCACAACGCCCTCCGGTCTGTGCGGTTCCAGCCGCCCGGCGGCACCGGACTACGTCAGAATAGCAATCGGCTATCGAGATGGAATGTGATCGAGAAGCGCCGCCAGCGCCCGATCCACCGATTCCGGCGCGGCGGGCAGCAGCGGAAGTCGCACCGCCGCGCTCGGAATGCGCCCCTGCGCGCGCAACACCCCCTTGATCACCGTCGGGTTCGGCTCGGCGAACGCCGCCGCCGAGAGCACCGCAAGCTCCCCGCCGATCGCCCGCGCGGCCGCCAGGTCACCTGTCCGCCAAGCATTTTCGAGAGCGACAAAGCGTGCGGTCGCCAGCTGCGCGGTCGCCGCGATGCCGCCCGCCGCGCCCAGCGCGAGCAGCGGCGACAGGAACGCGTCGTCACCGGCCAGCACCGCGAAATCCGCGGGCGGCTCGGCGAGCAGATCCACCGCGTCGGCGTCCACACCGCCGACCGCGTACTTCACGCCGACGACACCGTCCAAGGCCGCCAGTTCGCGTAACGTGTTCGCGCTCAACGCGCGCCCGGTCCGGTAGGGAATGTGGTACACGATCAGCGGTACGGGTGAATTCGCCGCGAGGTGCGCGAAATGCGCGACGACACCGGCCTCGGTGGGGCGCGTGTAGTACGGAACCGGTACCAAGGCCGCGGCAACCTGCGGCCAGTGGGCGAGCTCCGTCAACGCGCCGACACCAGCGCGAGTGTCGTTGCCGCCCGTCCCGACGATCAGCGGCGCCCCCGCCGCCGCGCACGCCCTAGCGCACACATCGATCACCCCGCGCCGCTCCTCGGCGTCCAGCGTCGCCGCCTCGGCGGTCGTGCCGAGCGCCACCAGACCCGCCGCACCCGCGTCGAGCACGTCGCGCGCCAACGTCTCCAAAGCGTCCCGAGCTACGTCGCCTTCCGCCGTGAACGGCGTGACCAGCGGTACGAAAATCCCACGAAATCGGTGCATACGGCCAGCGTGCCGCACCGCGAAATTAAGTACCAGTTCGCATTTGTTCTGCTCAGCGTAAGCTAAACTGATGCTCGACGTGCGCAGACTGCGCCTGCTCCGCGAACTCGCACGACGCGGCACGATCGCCGCCGTCGCCGACGCACTCGCGTTCACACCCTCCGCGGTCTCCCAGCAACTCACCGCGCTGGAACGAGAAGCGGGCGTCGCCCTCCTGGAACGCACCGGACGCCGTGTCACCCTCACCACCGCCGGACACACCCTCGTCGCCCACGCCGACGCCGTGCTCGCCCGGCTCGAGGAGGCCGAGTCCGATCTCGCCGACGCCAGAGCAGGACTCACCGGACCACTGCGCATCGGCGCGTTCCCCAGCGCCACCCAGGCCTTCATCCCCGCCACCCTCACCCGGCTCGCCACCGCCCACCCCGGACTGGAGCCCCGTGTGACGGAACTGGATCCGGCCAGGGTGGCCGCCGCACTGCGCGCAGGCGAACTCGACGTCGCCCTCGTCCACGACTACGACCTGGTGCCGTTCCCGCCCGAACCCGGCGTGCACACCGCACCGCTCTACCGGGAAGCCATGTTCCTCGCCGCCGAATCCGCCGCCCCTGGCGCCACACTCGACACCTGGCGTGACGCGCCCTGGATCGTGGCCACCGCGGGAACCCGCTGCCACACCATGACGATGCGCGCCTGCGAAGCCGCCGGATTCAGCCCGCGCATCCGGCACCAGGTCGACGACTTCAGCACGGTGCTGGCCTTCGTCGCCGCCGGACACGGCGTCGCACTGGTCCCCGAACTCAGCGCCACCGATCTCCCGCCCGGCGTGCGACTGATCCGGCTACCGATCGCACGCACCACGACCATCGCGTGCCGCGCCGGAGCCGGCGCACATCCCGCGATCGCCGCCTTCGCCGCGGCCGTGCGAGCCGAAATCGACTGACCGCGCTCACTCCCGGCGTAGTTCGAAGATCCGGAACTCCCGGCCACCGGACAGCTCGTACTCCATCTCGTAACCGGGCCAGAACTCCACGGCCAGATCCCAGGCCCGCTTACGTTCGACACCGGTGATCTCGGTGACTCGCACCGCGAACCGCTCACCCCGATGCCCGACCGTCGCCGTGCTCGCCGCACGCAGATTCGCCGACCACGCCGGATGCTTCGGGCTGCCCCAGTTCGAACCGATCACCAGGAAATCCGTGCCCCGCGGCACATACAGCAGCGACGCGGTGCGCGGCACACCGGTCTTGCGCCCGGCCACGGTCACCTCGATCGACGGCAGGCCCACCAGGTCGAGCACGCCCATCCGGCCGCGGCTCACCCACCGCACGAACCGCTCCAGCGGCAGCACCACCGGCGCAAGTCGCATCACCCATCGCTGCTGGGCGAAGCGTCTGGCCAGGGTGGGCAACGGATTCGAGACCATAACCGCATGGTGCCACGGCGCGGCGATCACGGCCGGTCCGCGCGGCCCGAAGCGGGGCAATTCACACACGCGCACGTCTTTGTCCGCCTACCGACCGCACATGTGTACGAAGCGAACCGGTGGCGCACACCACGGAATCAATAGTTAAACGCCGATATTTCACCCTCATATGTACTTTAGATGGCAGACACCCCCGTCACCCCACGGAAAGGACGCGGCCCCTTGGTCTTCCGCGCAGCAGGATCGGCTCACCGACCGAACCCGGCCCCCGACGCCCGCCCCTGCCTCCACGGAGACCTCTGATGTTCGCGCGATGGGGGGACCTGGTCCACCGATACCGATTCGGCGTCCTCGGCATCGTCGTCGCCGGACTGCTCGCACTCGCGAGCTACGGCATCGGGATCGAAAACCACCTGAGCTCCAGCGGATTGGAGGATCCGACCTCCGAATCCGCACGCGCGAGCCGCATCGCCGACGAGGCATGGGGCCGCGACCACGAATCCGACGTCGTCCTGCTCGTCACAGCACCCGAGGGCAAGACCGTCGACGACCCGGAACTCACCCGCACCGTCGTCGCCCGCCTCGACCGCCTCCCACGCGACCATCCCGACGAGATCGCCGGCATCAACGGCGCCTACTGGGCCACCGAGACCGGCAAAGGCAGCGGCCCTCTCTTCGCCACAGACGACCGCAGGCACGCCTTCGTCCTCATCGCCATTCGCGGCGACGACGACACCGAAATGGTGCGCAACTACCGAAAAGTCAAGGACGATTTCCACATTCCCGGCGTCGATGTCCAGGTCGCCGGCCTGCAACCCATCGCGGGCACGCTCACCGACACCCTCACCGACGACGTGCACCGCATGGAGGTCGTCGCCCTACCCGTGGTCGCGGTACTGCTGTTCTTCGTCTTCGGCGGACTAGTCGCCGCCGCGCTGCCACTCGCCATCGGAGCGCTCACCGTCACCGGCGCCAACGGCATCATGCGGATCTTCACCAACTTCACCGAGGTCAACTCCTTCGTCACCGGCGTGGTCTCGATGATCGGCGTCGGACTCGCCATCGACTACGGGCTGTTCATCGTCAGCCGCTTCCGCGAGGAACTCGCCGCCGGCCACGACACCCGCACCGCCGTCCGCCGCACCGTCAGTACCGCGGGCCGCACCGTCGTCTTCTCCGCCACCATGATCGTGGCCAGCCTCGGCGGCCTGCTGATCTTCCCGCAGGGCTTCCTCAAATCCCTCGCCTACGGCGCGATCTCGACCGTCCTGCTGGCGGCCCTCGCCGCGATCACCATCCTGCCCGCCGCGCTCGGCATCATCGGACCGCGCGTGGACAGCCTCGGCCTCAGCCGTTTCCGCCGCGCAAAGACTGCCGCCGAGATCGAGAACGGATTCTGGGGCCGCACCACCGACTGGGTCATGCGCCGCCCCCTGCGCGTCGCCGTTCCCATCGCCCTCGGACTCTGCCTGCTCATCATCCCCATCAACAACCTCGCCTTCGGCGGCATGAGCGAGACCTACCTGCCGCCGGACAACACCACCCGACTCGCCCAGCAGCACTTCGACGAACTCTTCCCCAAACGCCAGCCCGACCCGCTCCAGCTCATCGTGATCTCCGAGGACCGCGCCGCCATCGGCCAGCTCTATCGCCAGGTCAACCAAGCGCCCGGACTCGCCAGCGAATTCAGCGTGCCCGCCTCCGCGCCCGGCCGCACCGACCTCTACCGCCTGCGCGCCACCCTCGCCGATTCCAACGACGCGGGTCCGACCATCGAGTACCTGCGCGCGCTCGACGTACCCGACGGTCTCACCCTGCTCGTCGGCGGTCAGCCCGCCATTCAGGAAGACAGCATCGACACCCTCCTCGACCGCATGCCGTACATGATCGCCGCGGTCGTGCTCGTCACCACGCTGCTGATGTTCCTGACCTTCGGATCCCTCGTGCTGCCGATCAAGGCCGCGCTGATGAGCGCACTCGGGCTCGGCTCCACCCTCGGCATTCTCACCTGGATCTTCATCGACGGCCACGGCGCCGAGCTGCTGAACTTCACGCCGCAGCCGATCATGTCCCCGGTTCTGGTGCTCATCATCGCCATCATCTACGGGCTGTCCACCGACTACGAGGTATTCCTGCTGTCCCGCATGGTCGAAGCCAGAGCCAGGGGCGCGGACACCACCGAGGCCATCCGCGTCGGCACCGCCCACACCGGCGGCATCATCACCGCCGCCGCACTCATCCTCCTGGTGGTCACCGGGGCATTCGCCTTCTCGGATCTGGTGATGATGCAGTACATCGCCTACGGCATGATCGCCGCGCTGTTCATCGACGCCACCCTCTTGCGCATGCTGCTGGTCCCCGCCGTGATGAAACTGCTCGGCGACAAATGCTGGTGGGCCCCGGCCTGGATGCAGCGAATCCAGCGGAAGGTCGGCCTCGGCGAGCCTGTTCTGTACGACGAATCGCAGGCTCCCGACGTGGCGCCGGTCGCGGTATCCGCGGGCACGCGGACCTGACCGTCGGCCGAGTCGGACGCGAAAAGCGCGGTCGCCACCCTCGCCCGGAGTACGCTCACCGCCAGAAGGGAGCGTCACCACCGCCGACCGGACCGAAGGACGTGCACCGATGAGCAGCCGTCTCGACGCCGAATACGCCGATCCCACTCCGCTGCGGGTGCGGATCGACACCCACGAGCGCTACTCCGAGAAGCCACACGACCCGGGCACCGACGTGCTCGCCGCGCTCGGCCTGTCCGGCACCGAATACCTCGCCGACGTCGGCTGCGGCGACGCCCGCTTTCTCGCCAAACTCGTCGCCCTCGGGCACCACGGGCCACTGCTCGGCATCGACACTTCCGAGGCCATGGTCGCCGCGGCCGACTCCCTCCCCGGCGTGCGCGGCATCCGCGCCGACGCCCGCCGGATCCCTCTCGACGACAACACCTTCGACGTGCTCACCGCCCGCCATATGCTGTACCACGTGCCGGACCCGGCGACGGCGCTGCGCGAATTCCGGCGCACCACCAAAGCAGGCGGCACCGTCGCGGTCGTCGTCAATCACGCCGAGACCTGCCCGTACGTCGGCGAGCTCGTCGACGCGCACGCCGCAAGCTACGGCATCGACCTCGGCGAGACGCCGTACCGGACGGTGGACTCGGAGACCTTGCCCGGGCTCATGTCCGACGTCTTCGGCTCCGTGCGAGTCCAACGACGCGACAACGCGCTCGTCTTCGACACCCCGGCTCCGCTGATCCGCTTCGCCGAAGCCATCTTCGGCCCGCGCGGCATCCCGGCCGACCACCCCGATCGCGACGCCGTCCTCGCCGATCTCAGCGCCGATGTCGAGGACTGGTTCGCGCACCACCCCGGTCGCACCTGGCGCGATCCCAAGGGGTACGTCATCGCCACGGCGGTCGTCACCGACTGATCCGTTCCGCCGCATT
The DNA here is from genome assembly GCF_001613365.1 of Nocardia xishanensis NBRC 101358. GTDB lineage: Bacteria > Actinomycetota > Actinomycetes > Mycobacteriales > Mycobacteriaceae > Nocardia > Nocardia xishanensis. The sequence continues at coordinate 18,551 of NZ_BDCF01000002.1, read as the reverse complement.
CCTCCTCGTCCAGAGCTTGGCGGCTGGGCATTTTCGTTTGTTTGTTGTTGAAGGTGATCCGTGATGGCCCTTTCGGTAAGGTGAGCTTTCATGGTTAGATGCGCATATCTACGTATCAGCATGTTGATTGCCAGACCGGCAAGCCCACCGTGATGCACAGTCATTGGGCCGCCCCGAAAGCGCAGGTGGTCCCCGGCCTGCGCACTCCCCTCCCCTGGCCGACAAGCCCGTCATTCCGAGCTCCTCCCCTACCCGAATCGGCTTGCCGCGCTTCGCAATCCTCCCCCGACACGGTCGGGTGACCAGTTACAGTGTTCGCCGTGGCCCCACCCGACCCGGCGCTCTCGCCGCCGGGGGTCCACGAGCGCCGGTCACCCGTTCGGAACAGGAGTTCGATGCGATCCCCCAGTCGCCGCCGCGTCTTGGCCACCCTCGCCGCCACCACCGCCACACTGCTCGTCGGCGGTAACGCCCCTGTGCAGGCCCGCCCCGCGCCGCCCACACAGGTGCAGCCGTTCGGCAGCGACTTCCTGTGGGGCGTCGCCGCGTCCGGCTATCAGTCGGAAGGCCATGCGCCGGATAGCAATTGGTCGCGGTACGTCGCCGCGGGCAAGACCGAGGATCCGTACGAGAACGCGATCGACTTCTACAGCCGGTACCGATCGGACATCGAACTGGCCGCTCAGCTGGGGGTGCGCGTGTACCGCATCGGCATCGAATGGGCGCGGCTTCAGCCCCGGCCCGGCGAGTGGGACGAGGCGGGCTTCCGCTTCTACGACAACGTGGTCGCCGCGATCCAGGCCGCGGGCATGCGGCCGATGCTGACCATCGACCATTGGGTCTACCCGGGCTGGGAGGTCGACCGCGGCGGCTGGCGTAACCCGGCCATCGTCGCGGACTGGCTGGCCAACGCGAGGCGGGTGGTCGACCGTTACGCCGGCGCCGACCCGCTCTGGGTGACCTTCAACGAGCCGATCATGTACATGCTCAACGAGGTCCGCCACGGCGGCATCGGACCGGCCGACGTGCCAGCAATGCACGACCGAATCGCCCAGGCGCACAACGCCATCTACGACCACATCCACGCGGTGCAGCCCAGCGCGATGGTGACCAGCAATGTCGCCTACATCCCCGCCGCCGAGGACGTGGTCGACAAGCCGCTCATCGACAAGATCGCCGCCAAGCTGGATTACATCGGCATCGATTACTACTACGGCCTCTCCCCCGACAACCTCACCGGGATGACGAACTTCACCGAGCTGTGGAAGAACCCGCTACAGCCCGAGGGCATCTATTATGCGCTCCAACACTATTCGCACGCCTTCCCCGGCAAGCCGCTCTACATCGTCGAGAACGGCATGCCCACCGAGAACGGCCTGCCGCGCTGGGACGCCTACAGCCGCGCGGACAATCTGCGCGACACCGTCTACTGGCTGCAACGCGCGAAGGCCGACGGCATCGACCTGATCGGCTACAACTACTGGAGCCTCACCGACAACTACGAATGGGGTTCCTACACACCGCGTTTCGGCCTCTACACGGTCGACGTGCTGACCGACCCCGCACTGACCCGGCGCCCGACCGACGCCGTCGCTGCCTACCGCGCCATCACCAGCGAAGGCGGCGTCCCGGCCGACTATCTGCCGACGCGACTGCCGAAGGAATGCTCCTTCGTGGACGCACTCGCCAGCTGCGCCGATCCGGTCACTCTGCCCCGCTGACAGGCCCGCTTCGGCGTGCGGCCCGGCGCCGCGCGCCCGGGGCCCGTCAGGAACGCCGAACGCGGGGCGACGCGGCGATGTCGTGCACCACGGCGTCCTGCTCGCCTGCGCGTTCCGGCTCGCCATAGCCCGCGAGCGGAGGCATTTCGCCGGCCGGATCTCCGGTGCGGTGCGCGCGGGCGACCAGCGCCGAGCGCAGATACCACAGGCCAGAGGCCTGGGTCGGGTCGAACGCGATCAGCTGACCAATCCGCTTGAGGCGGTAGTCGACAGTGTTGGTGTGCACGTGCAGCAGGCGCGCGGTCCGCTGCCGGTTCAAGTTGGTGCCGATGTGCATCTGGAGGGTTTCCAGCAATTCGGGATAGTCGTCCAGCGGATCGAGCAGCGAGCCGAGGAAGTCACGCGCCGGGCCGGGGCGGGTGAGCTGATATTCCAGCGCCAAGTCGTTGAAGCGGTACAGACCCGGCGCGCTGTTCATCCGGTGCACCATGTCGAGCAGCTCGTGCGCTTGGTCGGCGGCCTGCGGGATGCGTTCGGGTGTGGCCTCGACGGCACTCGCGCGCACCGGAACCTGGGCGGCCCTGGACAGGTGGATGACCAGTTCGTCCAGTTCCGCGTCGGCGAGCGTCGTGGTCGGGATGAGGATGGTGCCGCCGTCGACGCTCAGCAGCGAAAGGGCGCTGTCGCCGCACCGGGTGGCCAACTCGGCTTGCAGCCTGCGCAGTTTGCGCCGGGCGACCACTTTGCCGTCCAGCGCGGGATTCTTCTCGTCGCGGTGTGGCGGCACCGCCAGCGCGAGCACATGATAGGACTCGGCGACCTGGATGCCGCATTCGCGGGCCATGGTCGAAGTGCTGTTGCCGCCGAGCAGCGCCGAGGTCAGCGTATGCACCGCCGTGTGGTGTTCGCTCACCACGGCGCGTAGCTCGCGCACGTACGCCACCGAGACCGTCGTGATGATGGTGTCGAGGATGTCCATGAAGCGACGGGCCACGTTCACCAGGCTCTCGTGGTCCTGGGTGGTGGCGTTCGCCAAGATCAGGTCGAAGCCGAGTTTGAAGCCCTCGTGAATGGCGTGCTGGATGGTGTCGATCGGAATGCCTTCGCGCGCCCAGCCCGCGGCAGCGGCGCCGACCCGCTCGATGTCCTCGCCGCCTTCGTTGCCGTCGAGCATCTGCACGGCCAGTTCGAGGCACACCTTGGTCACGGCGGTGACGTCGCCGCTGAGCGCTTCGCCGGGCAGCGTGCCGCACGGCACCACGTTCTTGACGAAGTGCCCCACCATGCGCTGAGAAAGCGTCCTGGTGTCCTTGAGGTGTGTCGAGACCGGACGGCCCGAGACGATGAGATCTGGATCGGCCATGTTGGGGGCGGTCATAGCGGGTCCTTCCGGCCGGAATTGCACAGCGATCCAACGTAACGGGAATCACGGTTACGGTGGGCCACCTCGGCCAGGCATTGTGAGAGTTGGGTCCGCTGCCCACAGAGATTTGTGACTTGTTACAGAGGATGCGGGTCAGGTTTGGAAGGTCGGCTCCCCTGACGACCGCGGAGGCCATGTTGCGCAGCGGCTCTTTTCCGGTGACCGGCAGTCGTTGTGGAACGACACGCATACCCGCATCGAGTGCAAATCGGGTGCGCACCCAGTTGGCACCGTGGTCGGGGCCGAACAGGTCATCGACGAGCACGTCGCCCCAGCAGTAGACGTGATCGCCGAACAAACCGCACGTGATGCCGAGTCGCGCGGCACGCCGGAACTGCTCGGGTGTCATCGCCCGCAATGCTCTAGGCGCGGCCGGTGATCCGGGACGCGGATATCTGGCCAGCGCGCGAGGTCGGCGTGCTCGCGGGCGAGCAGGTCCGGGCCGGCGAGCTGGTCGGCGAGGACGGGCCCGATGACCGACAGCCCCGCGGGCGCCTCGGAGACCTTCCCGGTCATGCGCCCGTAGTCGTCGCGCGCATAGTGCCCGCCGACCGGATCGGGCAGTCGCAGGGTTTGCAGGCTCCCCCGAACTCTCGAAGACCGGCGCTCACTGAAACGCGTTCTAGACAAAGGTGGTCATTCGTCTTACGGTCGATATATGCAGGCGAGTTTGTCACAAACAGGCGGGTTCGTACTCCGGTCCGGCGATACCTGGCGCGATCCCTGGCCGATGTACGCCCAACTGCGCGACCACGCCCCGGTCCACCGCGTGATGCCGGACGACCGTCCCGATGAGGACTACTACGTGCTCTCCCGCTTCGCGGACGTCTACGACGCGGTGCGCGACGCGCAGACCTTCTCCTCGGCCTCCGGCATCACGGTCGACTACCACGATCTGGAGAAGATCGGGCTGGGTGAGAACAAGCCGTTCGTCTTCACCGACGCCCCTGACCACACGATGTTCCGTCGCCGGGTGGCCAAGGGATTCACCCCGCGGCAGGTAGAGGAGATCCGGCCCGCGGTACGGAAATTCGTGGTCGAGCGCATCGAGCGGCTGCGCGAGGCGGGCGGCGGCGACATCTCCGCCGAGCTGTTCAAGCCGCTGCCGACCATGGTGGTCGCGCACTATCTCGGTGTGCCAGAGGCGGATCGGGCGAAGTTCGACGAATGGACCGATAGCATCGTCGCGGCCTCGGCCACCGGCAACGTCTACTCGGCGCAGGCCGCCGTCGGCGAGCTCACCCAGTACTTCACCGCGATGATCGAACGCCGCCGTCTCGAACCGGCCGACGACACGGTCACCCACCTGGTGGCCTCCGGCCTCGGCGAACCCGACGACATTCCCGGCATCCTGCAGATCATCGGCTTCGCGTTCACCATGATCACCGGCGGTAACGACACCACCACCGGCAACCTCGGCGGTGCGGTGCAATTGCTGACCACGCACCGCGACCAGCGCAGGCGCCTCATCGAGGACCCGAGCCTGATCCCCGGCTCGGTCGACGAGTTCCTGCGGCTCACCTCCCCGGTGCAGAACATGGCCCGCACCGTGACCAGGGATGTCGAGATCGAGGGCGTCACCATCCCGGCGGGCAGGAGGACGCTGCTGCTGTATGCCTCCGCCAACCGCGACGAGCGCGAATTCGGGCCGGACGCAGCGGAATTGGATGTCACCCGCAGGCCGAAGACGATTCTGACCTTCGGCCACGGCAACCATCACTGCCTCGGCGCGGCGGCCGCCCGCATGCAGGCCACCGTCGCGCTGCAGGAGCTGCTCGCCCGCTGCCCGGACTTCACCGTCGACCTCGACGGCGTCCGCTACGCGGAGGGCAACTACGTGCGGTGGCCGGTGCACGTTCCGTTCGTGGCGAGCGGAACATGACCGGCGACTGGCTGGCCGATCAGCGCGCCGAGCTGGCGGCGCAGCGAATCCTCGATGCCGCCGCGCGCCTGTTCGCCGAACGAGGCGTCGCCAACACCCAGATGGCCGATATCGCCAAGGCCGCGGGATGTTCCCGCGCGACGGTCTACCGCTACTTCGAGAACCGGCACGCGGTGCGGTTGGCCTTCGTCCACCGGGAGGCGCGCCGCATCGGCGCCGAGGTGGTCGCCGAGGTCGACGGAATCGCCGATCCGGGTGAGCGAATCGTGGCGGCGGTGCTGACCGCGGTGCGCGCGGTGCGCGCCGACCCCTTGTTGATCGCGTGGTTCCGGCCCGCCGATGCCGGGCTCGCGGTGGAGATCGGCCAATCCTCAGAGGTCATCGCGGCGCTCGCGACCGCGTTCCTGCCGGATTCGATTGCCGGGGACCGAGATCGAGCGCAGCTCGCGCGCTGGCTGACGCGGATCGTCGTCTCGCTGCTCACCGTCCCCGGTGTCGACGACGCCGACGAACGCGCGATGCTCGAGCACTTCGTCGCGCCGCTGTTCGCCCGAGCCTGACCGCCACACGTCCCGAAGGCCGCGGACACCGAAGCTGTTGCCGGTGTCCGCGGCCTTCGTGAGTGACGCGCCTAGGCCTCCCGGTCGGCCGCCGTCGCGGCCGGTTCGCTGACGGCTTGGCCATGCCGCGGCGCGCCCCAGCCCACGTGCGCTTCGGCGCGCATGCGGTCGACCATGTGCGGATAGTGCAGTTCGAATGCCGGTCGCTCCGACCGGATCCGGGGCAGTTCGTAGAAGTTGTGCCGCGGCGGCGGGCAGGTGGTGGCCCACTCCAGCGAGTTGCCGTAGCCCCACGGATCGTCCACCGTGACGGGTTCGCCGTACCGCACGCTCCGGAAGACGTTCCAGATGAACGGCAGCAGCGAGGCGCCCAGGATGAACGAGCCGATGGTGGATACGGTGTTCAGTCCGGTGAAGCCGTCAGAAGGCAGGTAGTCGGCGTAGCGGCGCGGGAAACCCTCGGCACCGAGCCAGTGCTGCACCAGGAAGGTGGTGTGGAAGCCGACGAGCGTAGTCCAGAAGTGCCATTTGCCGAGCCGCTCGTCGAGCATGCGGCCGGTCATCTTCGGGAACCAGAAGTAGATGCCCGCGTACGTCGCGAAGGCGATGGTGCCGAAGAGCACGTAGTGGAAGTGCGCGACGACGAAGTACGAGTCGGTGACGTGGAAGTCCAGCGGCGGGCTGGCCAGGATCACACCGGACAGACCGCCGAACAGGAACGTGACGATGAAGCCGACCGCGAAGAGCATGGGCGTCTCGAAGGTCAGCTGACCGCGCCACATCGTGCCGATCCAGTTGAAGAACTTCACGCCGGTCGGCACCGCGATGAGGAAGGTCATGAACGAGAAGAACGGCAGCAGCACCGCGCCGGTCGCGAACATGTGGTGCGCCCACACGGCTACCGACAGGGCGGCGATGGCCAGCGTCGCGTAGACCAGGGTGGTGTAGCCGAAGATCGGCTTGCGCGAGAAGACCGGGAAGATCTCCGAGACGATGCCGAAGAACGGCAGCGCGATGATGTAGACCTCCGGGTGGCCGAAGTACCAGAACAAGTGCTGGTACAGGAGCACGCCGCCGGTCGCCGGGTCGTAGATGTGGCCGCCGAGGTGCCGATCGTAGGCGATGGCGAACAGAGCGGCGGTCAGGATCGGGAAGACGAGCAGGATCAGCACGCTGGTGACGACGATGTTCCAGGTGAAGATCGGCATGCGGAACATGGTCATGCCCGGTGCGCGCAGACAGACCACGGTGGTGATCATGTTGACCCCGCCGAGGATGGTGCCGAGACCCGAGACGGCAAGGCCGAGGATCCACAGGTCGCCGCCGACGCCCGGCGAGTGCATGATGTCGCTGAGCGGCTGGTAGGCGGTCCAGCCGAAGTCGGCCGCGCCGCCCGGCGTCACGAAACCCGCCGTCGCCATGGTCGCGCCGAACAGATACAGCCAGTAGCTGAGGGCGTTCAGGCGCGGGAAGGCGACGTCGGGCGCGCCGATCTGCAACGGGAGCACGATATTGGCGAACGCGAACACCACGGCCGTCGCGTAGAACAGCAGCATGATCGTGCCGTGCATGGTGAACAGCTGATTGAACTGCTCGGTGGACAGGAATTGCAGGCCGGGCCTGGCCAGTTCGCCACGCATGAGCAGCGCCATCAGTCCGCCGATCATGAAGAACGTCATCGACGTGACCAAATACATCTGGCCAAGCATCTTCGGGTCGGTCGTGGTGACCAACTTGTAGATGAACGACCCCTTCGGCCCCCTCCGTTGGGGATACGGCCGGATGGCCTCGAGTTCCGGCTCCGGCCTGGGAGCTACGGCAGTCACCACATCCTCCTCGTGCATCAGATTCCGGTCCGTAGGACGTGTCGCCAGTGCGGATCCCCACGGGTCGAACGACGGCGAGCATACGCCGGGCAATTACGCAAGAGTGCGGATTCGGCCAGTTGTTGCCGTGTCGTTGTGCGCCGCGCGACCAGCGCAGATGTGAACCGAACATTTGCCCCGCCGGCGACTTGGCGTTGCTCCATCGCGACACACCGCGCCGACCGTGATCCGCCAGACACCCCGGCGTCGCTCGGTTATGGTCGGCATGTCATGACCGCCGGGCTCGGTGCCCTCGCGACACCACCCTGCGGGTCCGGCGGTCATGCGCCACCCCTCCCCCACGGCCTCGGAATCGACAACGCCGCCCCCGGTCCCCCCGTGTTCTAGACTCGTGCCGTGCCGACGTCCTCGTCACCCGCCCCGCAGCCGATCGGTGGCAGGCGGGCGCGCTGGCAGCCGCACAACGATCGGCGGCGCGAACGCATCGTGACGGCCTTGATCGAGCTGATCGAGGAGACGCCGATGGGCGTCGAGGTTCCGATGCAGCAGATCACCGAGCGCTCCGGATTGTCGAAATCGGTGGTGTATCGGCAATTTTCGGGACGTGACGAACTCGACCGGCGCACCAGGACGGCGATCGGCGATCGGTTCACCGACGACATCGACACCGCACTCGACATCTCCGACGGCTCCATCCGCGTCATCCTGCACCGCACCATCGCCGCGGTGGTGGACTGGATCGACAGTCACGCGCGTCTCTACGACTTCCTGCGCCGCGGCCCAGCCCTCGGCGACCCCGATGACGTAGACGCCGTGAGCAGCCTCGAAGACCGGATCGCGGGTCGCACCCGTCGGCTGGTATCGGGTCTGGCCGGAGTGGTCGGCGTGGTGGACGAGGCGGCCGCGGACACGATGACCTTCGCCATCGTGTCCATGACCGAAGCCACCGTGTCGCGCTGGGCGCGCGATCCGGACCGTGCCATGGGCCGCGACGAACTCGTCACCGAACTCGCCGGTTACGCCTGGAGCGTGCTCGACGGAGTGGCGCGGGCGCACCGGCTCACTTTGGATCCCGACGAACCGCTGCTCGCGGCGCTCGCCCGGCTGTCCAGCGTCGACACCGCGCCTTGAGCCGCTTCCGGCCCGTTCGCGGACGCGGTGCGCGAGAAGTGTTCAGGCGATCCGGCGTTCGGGTTCGCTGCGGTAGCGCGCCGCGTCGCCGTCGATGTGCAGCATCGACCACACCCGCTTGGTGACCGGGTTCATCAGACCCAGCTCGCCCGCGAGCTTGCGGATGTCGCCGAAGTAGCCGGACAGGATCCGGCGCGACTGCGGCCCCTGCCAGAACGCCTCACGGAACACTTCGCGCGGGATGTCGAACCGCTTGGCGAACGAACGCGACGGCACCATGATCTCACCGGCCAGCCAGCGCATTGCCAGCGGAAAAGCCAAGGCGCACAGGGCTTTACCCGCAGGGCTCATCCGTTCGATGTGCGCCTTCAGGAATTCGTTTGCGAAGGAGATGTGCCGCGCCTCCTCGGCGATGTGGATCTCCATGGTGCGCAGCACGGCGGGCGGGATGTTGCCGCCGTCGCGGATGATCGCCTTCTGGTAGTGGTCGATCGGCTCCTCGCCGCCCAGGATGCCGATGAACAGGATGACGTGCGCGTAGCCGCCCGCCACGCCGATCAGCGGGGACAGCGCGCGGAAGATCGGCCGCATGCCGGGCACGTCGTCACCGATCCGGTTCACCAGCTCCTGGAACATCTGGATGTGGTTGCACTCTTCGGTCATCTCGTGCAGGCAGTAACGGAACTCCGGGGAGCCGTTGGGCAGCTTCATGATGTACTGCATCATCCCGCGGATCAGCACGCTCTCGAAGGCCGCGCCCACCTTGACGACGTTCGCGGTCCGCCAGCGGCCGATCTCGATCTGGCGCTGCCGCGGCAGGTTCCGATACCAGTCGGTCGCGCCGAGCGGATCGAACTCAGGGGACAGGATCCACCGCGGATCGTCCTTGTCGATCGCGAACTCGGGGCCATCCCAGTCGATGTCCAGGTACGGGTCGAATTTCCGGTGCACCGAACCCTCCGACAGGGTGTCCAGCGTCTCCCAGTACTCCCGATCGAACAGTCCGGTACGAACCGATTCGGACAGCGTCATCGATGCCTCCTCGCTCCTGCCGGCGCTCGGCGCCGGCACTGCGCACGCTCCTCGCGTGGTGGGATCCAGAATATATGGGACCGACGGTCCCACACAATGGGGCGGGGGAGGTTCGTCCGGGGTTCAGTCCCGGAAACCCAGCAGATCCAGCAGGTTGTCCAGCATCAGCTCGAACAGTTCGGTGCGGTCGGCGAAGGTGTCGCGCCCGTACATGTCGAACACGTCGAAGCTCACCGCGCCGAAGAGCGCACTCCAGACCGAGACGCCGCGCGACACCAACCAATCCGGCACGTCGAGGCCGAATTCGTCGCGGACGTTCGCGAAACTGCCCGCCAGCGCGGTGGAGACCCGCACCGGCCGGGCGGGACCAGCCAAGCGGCCCGCCGCGTACGCGTCGGCGAAGACCCGCAACAGGGCGGCGATCACCCGCACGCCCGGGTCGACGGTCTGCTCGGCGGGCGCTTCATAGCCGGGCACCGGCGAGCCGAAAAGCAGTCCGTACCAAGCGGGTTCGGCCAGCGCCCAGGCGCGCACCGCGCGGCCCGCGACGCGCAGACGTTCGGCCGGATCGTCGGGCGCGCCGACCAGGGCCTCGTCCACCGCGTCGCCGAGCGCGTTGTAACCGTCCACCACGAGCAGGGTCAGCAGCTCGTCGCGGCTGCGCACGTACCGGTACACCGCCGAGGACACCACGCCGAGATCGCGGGCCACCGCGCGCAGCGAGAGCGCCGCGGCGCCGTGCGTCGCGAGGTGTTCGCGGCCGATCCGCTTGATGTCCTCCATTGTCTGGGCTCTCGCCCTGGCGCGCGGCGTGCTCATGGCAGTCACCTTAGGGTGAACACTGCTCGCGGTTTCGTCAGCCGTCCAGTTCGCGGACCGCGCGCTCGATTTCGTCGGCCAGGGTCGCGCCGCCGACCTCCCAGGCGGCCGCGCGGAAGCGCTCACGGAAACGGCTCAGGTCGGTGCCGATGCCCTCGCCGCCGTAGCTCGTCGCGGCCGCGTCGCGGAAGGTGCGCACCATCTCGTCGGCCAGCTCGGCGATCCTGGCGCGGATGAGTTTGCGCAGCGCGCCCGCGAGCGTGATGTCGGTGCCGACGTCGTAGAGGATCAGCGCGCCCTTGAGCATCGGCTGGTCGGGGATGCGCCAGCCTTCCTCGTACCGTTCGACGTACTGCGCGGCGATGAGCTCGTCGAGGACGTCGGCTCGGCGATCGCCGAGCAGCGACGACAGTTCGTCGTCATCGATCACGACCGACTGGTCCGCCGCGCCCGCGTACCGCGGATCGAGCACCGACCGCCAGTCGGCGTTCGCGCCGCGCTGCGCTTCGGCGTCGAACACCTCGCGGATCGCTTCCAGGCGCAATCCACGCGCCTGCATACCGGAGATGTCGCGCAACCGATCCAGATGCTCGTCGGTGTACACCGCCTCCTTGCCCGCGCGGCCGGGTTTCGGCAGCACACCGAGCGAGTGGTAGTAGCGGATGGTGCGCGCCGGTACACCGCTGAGGTCGGCCAGCTGGACTCGGCTGTATCGGGACACGCGAATCAGCATAGAGACCCGGCCGATCCTTCGTTGACAGCTCCTACTGTCCGCATTAGCGTAACGCGGGTCACTGTCGACCGTCCGAGGAGTTCCCGCATGTCCCAGCGAGCAACCGACTTCGATGTGCTCATCGTCGGTTCCGGTTTCGGCGGGAGCGTCACCGCGCTGCGCCTGATCGAGAAGGGCTACAAGGTCGGCGTGCTCGAGGCGGGTCAGCGCTTCGCCGACGACGAGCTGCCCAAGACCAGCTGGGATCTGCGCAAGTTCCTCTGGGCGCCCGCGCTCGGCTGCTACGGCATCCAGCGCATCCACTTGCTGCGCGACGTACTGATTCTCGGCGGCGCCGGTGTCGGCGGAGGTTCGCTGAACTACGCCAACACCCTCTACGTGCCGCCGGAGCCGTTCTTCCAGGACCCGCAGTGGCGCGACATGACGGACTGGCGCGCGGAGCTGACGCCCTACTACGAGCAGGCCCAGAAGATGCTCGGCGTGGTGCGCAACCCGCACATGACGCCCGCGGACGAGATCTTCAAGAAGGTCGCCGAGGACATGGGCGTCGGCGACACCTTCGTGCAGACCCCGGTCGGCGTGTTCTTCGGCGAGCCGGGCAAGACGGTGGCCGACCCCTACTTCGGCGGCGTCGGCCCCGAGCGCACCGGCTGCGTGGAATGCGGCGACTGCATGGTCGGCTGCAAGTTCGGCGCCAAGAACACCCTCGTGAAGAACTATCTCTACCTCGCCGAGCAGGCAGGCGCCGAGGTTGTCCCGATGACCACGGTCACCGCGCTGCGGCCGCTGCCCGACGGCACCTGGGACGTCGAGACCAAGCGCACCGGCGCGCTGGTCCGCAAGCAGCCCAAGACCTACACCGCCGCGCACGTGGTGCTCGCCGCGGGCACCCGCGGCACCCAGAAGCTGCTGTTCGACATGCGCGACAAGGGCGTGCTGCCCGGCCTCTCCGACCGCCTCGGCGTGCTGACCCGCACCAATTCCGAGTCGATCGTCGGCGCGGCGACCAGGAAGGTCACCCCTGGCGTCGACTTCACCAAGGGCGTGGCGATCACGTCCTCGATCCATCCGACACCGGACACGCACATCGAACCCGTTCGCTACGGCAAGGGTTCCAACTCGATGGGCCTGTTGCAGACGCTGATGGTGGACGGCGGCGGCCGCATCCCGCGCTGGCTGCGGTTCGTGCTGCTGGTGCTGCGCCACCCGATGCAGCTGTTGCAGTTCCTGAGCACCAAAGACTGGAGCGAGCGCACCATCATCTCGCTGGTGATGCAGCACTTGGACAACTCGATCACCACCTACACCAAGCGCGGCCTGTTCGGGCGCAAGCTCACCTCGAAACAGGGCCACGGCGAACCGAATCCGACGTGGATCCCGGTCGGCAACGAGGTGACTCGCAAGGTGGCCGACGAGATCGGCGGCATCGCGGGCGGCAGCTGGGGCGAGATCTTCAACGTTCCGCTCACCGCGCACTTCCTCGGCGGGGCCACCATCGGCGCGGACCCGGCGCACGGCGTCATCGACGGCTACCACCGCGTCTTCGGCTACCCGACGCTGAGCGTGGTAGACGGCGCCGCGGTCTCGGCGAATCTCGGCGTGAACCCGTCGCTGACGATCACGGCGCAGGCCGAGCGCGCGGCGGCCTTCTGGCCGAACAAGGGCGAAGTGGACACCAGGCCGTCGCAGAGTGACGGGTATCAGCGCATTTCGCCGGTCGCCCCTGCCAAGCCCGTGGTTCCGGCCGGTGCGCCCGCCGCGCTCGTGTTGCCGATCACGCCGGTGCGCCGCGCCGACGAGGAGACACCGGCCGCGGGCTGAGCCGTAGCCGGCCTATGGTCCAACCGGCACCAGCGGCACCGCCTGCGCGTCGGGAGCCTGGGAGATCGGTTCGAATTCCTCGAAGTTCGACTCGGCGGGAAGACTCACCGGAAAACCGTCCGCTTCGAGCGCGCCGCCGAGGATGTTCTCCCAGCGCGCCCGATAGGTCCCGGCGACGACGCCGCCGAGAGGTTGCAGCACTATGGAATAGATGCCTGCTGGAACCGCATCGAACCGGATCTCCAGCGAGGTACCCACCGCGAACGAGGCCGCCGAAGTCTTCACGCCTTCCGGTATTCCGCCCGGCGTGCGGAGCATGAGCGCGAGAAAGAACCCGTCGTCGTTCTGGTCGACTTGAAGTCCGAGCACGATGTCGACGGTCCTGTCGAGGACGAACTCGGTCACCTTGCTCGGCATGAGGCCGTTGGTAGTAAACGATCCCGAATCGAATTCAACCGACATAACATTCACCGCTTCGAGTAATGGATGGCTGTGTCCGAATGGACGGCACGGGTCGTGCCATCAGCGAGTTTTGCACCGACGCCGGCCTCTCGAACGGGTAGTCGCCTACTCGAGTTCTGGAAGCCGATCGGCGTGTCTCGGCGCGGATCGTCGCGACCAGCACCGAGGTATATCCGATTAACCGAGCATGCCGTCGGGCGCGAGATGAGATAGCTCCACAATCGCCCTCCTAGCGTGAGGCACGGTTAACCGCAGTCGAGGCAGGACGGATCATGATCGGCGGCCGCCGCGCACGCCGGCATCCAGAGAGCCGCCATGTCGAACAAAACCGCTGCTAGATAGCCTAATCATGGTCGCTTTGGGCGGATCGTTCTAGCTCGGATCGTCGCCTTCAGACGCGATTCGGCACGTGCGCGACGCGTCTTCGGCTTACTCTTTGACGTGTCGCTGAGCGTTTGCTGACAAAGACACTCGAAATCAAGCTGGCTGGTCGATGAATTCCGCGCACAATCCGTGGAGGTCAAAGCTCGTGACTCGTCCGTTTCTTCGTTTTCCCGGCGCCAAGCGCAACCGCGTGACCGACATCCTCGGTGCACTCGGAGGTTTAGCACTCGGGCTGCTGCTCGTCGCGACAGCAACCGCGGAACCGTTGTATCCGCGGCCCGATCCCGACCCGTTCTACGCCGCCCCGCCGGATCTGGCAGCGCACCGGCCCGGTGACGTGCTCGACGTTCGGGAATTGCCGCCGCTGCTGCTCTTTCCCGGCGCCACCGTGCGGCTGGTCGAATTCCGATCCAGCGACTCGCACGGGACGCCGATCGCGGCCACCACCACGATCCTCACGCCGCTGATCAACCGGCCCGACGCGCCGCTGCTGTCGTATCAGCATTTCATCAATTCGCTCGGCACCGAATGTGCCGTATCGCGCAAGCTCTACTCCGGCGATCCGAATCTGATGACCACGGCGCCGGTCCTGAACGTGTTTCTGCAGCAGGGCTGGAGTATCGCGCTGCCGGATCACCTCGGGCCGCAGTTCGCCCTCGGAGCCGCCCGGCTGGGTGGTCAAATCACCTTGGACGGCATCCGTGCGGCCAAACGACTACCGGAGCTCGCCCTGCAGGCCAGTCCGGTGGTGATGGCCGGTTACTCCGGCGGAGGCATCGCCACCTCATGGGCGGCGGCGCTGCAACCGTCGTACGCACCCGAACTGGCACTCGCGGGCGCGGCCATCGGCGGCGTCCCGATGAACCTGGTGACCATGGCGGAGGCGGTGCGCGACGGTTCGCATCCGGCCTTCGGACTGGTGATGGCGGTGGCGATGGGCCTGGAACGGGAGTATCCGGACCAGGTGGCGCTCACCTCGTACCTCAATCCGCGCGGTCTCGCGGTGCGCGACGCCTTGGCCAACAGCTGCACCAACGAACTTCTCGCGATCGGCGCCAACACCGGTGTCGGCGATTACGTCGCCAACACCTCGGTGTTCGACAGCCCGGAGGCGCGGGCGGTGGTGGAGCAGAACAGCCTGGAGCTCTACCCCGGGGTGCCGCAGATACCGATGTTCGAATGGCATTCGCCGACCGACCCGCTGATTCCGGTCGACGCCATCGTCAACACCGACAACCGCTGGTGCGGGTCCGGGGTGCCGTTGCAGACGCTGCGGGTGTCCGCGCCCGAACACCTATCCGCCGCGTTGATCGGCGCACCCGAGGTGTTGCCCTGGCTCATCGCCCGGGTTCACGGCGAGCCCGCGCCCAGCAACTGCTGACGTATCGACGGTTCGAGGCGGGCGGTCATGCCGAAAGGGCACGGCCGCCCGCCTCGACGATGCTGCCGTAGTCGTCCGGCGCTACGTCGGGCGATCCTGGCTGCACGTACTGATGCGCTGTCGGTCAGAACATGTCGACAACCCACACCTCGAAGTCCTCATGGGGGTTGTTCGGTTGGCTTGGGTCGGCGATGCGGTGCTGCTGAATCACGGTCCCGAGGCTGAGGATATCGGCACGCGGGGTCCGGAACAGCTCTTGGTTCGACGCATAGGTGAACCGGCACCCGCCGACCAGCGCAGACTGAGCCAGCCGCCGGATTTCGCGGAGAGTCACCGCGCTGAGCGGTGAACTGCGCACACAGATATCGCTGGCGCATCCATCGACCAAGGTCGAAGTCATCGGCCTGCCCTTGGCGTGCTGAGTTTCGGTCGCGAAGTCGGTGAAGCCGACGTAGTCGGTCTCACCTTCGCCATAGATGTTGAGTCTCATCGCGTTCCCGATGGGATTGATCGGTGTGCCTCGATGCTGGGCGCGGCCGTCCGGCCCCGGATTGGCCACTCGCGGACGGGTCGGACAACCGGCGTGATTGTGCGGAAGGCCCGCCTCGCTCGGCGAGACGAGGCCGCTCTCCGGTGGCCCGGTGTTCTCGAATTCGAAAACCTCGTCGTCGAGAGTCTTGATCGTGCGCTTGCCGACGACACGGTCGGCCGTGGTCTGTCCGGGGGCAAGGATGCGGCGCGCGTTCTTGTAGTCCTCGACCGCATCGCCGGTGGCGCTCCCGAATTTGCCGTCGACTTCCAGTTCGGCGTCGTCGACCTCGTTGAGCGCGATCTGAATTCGCCGCACGTGTTCGCCGATGCCGTTGATCCCTTCCCCGATATGCGCTGGATCGGAAATCAGGCAGCTCTCCAGCTGTTGGTCGGCGGCAGGCGAGGTCAGCAGCATGCTTTTGAGTCCCACGGTTCGTCATCCCTTCGAGGTGGTTGCTCGGCAGTGGCCCACGAAGCCGAACAGCATGTGTCCGAGCACCACGGCGTGAACGCTCCTTGTCAGGGCCTCTTGCGGTCGGATCGCCGGTAAGGGAGAAAATAGGTTCGCGAGGCAGGCCAGGCGTGAGTAATGGACTACTCGAATCGCGGATCTCCAGACAGCGACGCTCGCCCGGGCGAAAACCCAGGTCGGGTGAATTCGAGGCGGATTGCGAGTTGTTTTCTATATGGTTGTGGCTGAAGGGCTTCGACGAGCGTGTGCCCAGATCCGGTCCATGGGGTCGGCGGCCACACCGAACGGTCGTGGGCCGGTTGCGGCGGGCCACCGGCGCTCGTATCGAGTTCGATCGTGGCTTTCACCGTGTGGTCGCGGTCGATAACGGTGATCGTGCCGTCGCCACTGTTCGCCACGAAAACGCCGGTCCGCGGATCGAACGTCACACCCGCGCCCAAGACCGACATCCGGCGCGAGGGTGTCGAGCAGGCAGTGCAGATCGCCGGTCTCGACCGCTCGTTGGAACGCACCGAGCGCTTCTCGGGTCTCGACGGGAGATACGGCTCCGCGCGGCCGGCGCGCGGCGACGTGCGTGCGGGCGCGGTGGGCGATCTGGCGGACCGCGGCGGCGCTCTTGTCGACGCTCGAGCGATCTCGTCGTAGCCCATGTCGAACACTTCCCGCAGCACGAACCACCGCCCGGTCGGTCGGTGTGAGCGTCTCGCGCACCAGCAGCATCGCCATCGACACGTCGTCTGCCAGCTCGACGTCCTCGGCGACGTCGGGCGCGGTGGGCGGCACGGTCGTGGCGATGCCGGGCACGGTCCCGGTGGGCACATGGGAAGGCGCACGGCAAGCGGGGGCGGCACTGACGCCTCCCGGCCGGTGGCCAGGTCACCGTCATCGGAGGCGGCCTGACAGGCATCGGGACAGCCGCCGAGATCGCTTACGCCAGGCGCGACCTCAGGGCGCGACTCATCGGCTCGTCGGTGGGCGGGGATCTCTCCGACGGAGCGTACCGGCGGCTGCGGGCCGGACCGGAGCGGCCGGCGGTCGAGATCATCGACGATATGGTCAACGAAGTCAGCTCGGGCACAGCGCAATTCGATGGCGTCGTGCGCCAGCGTCGGGAGTGGACCTGAGCTCGGATCTGACCCCTATGGGCGATCGTCGCTGACGTTCGCATCCAGGGTGCGGACCGTCGGCGCTCGTCGACGATCTCGGCGATAATCCATCGGTAACTGTCGGTCGCGAATCTTGGGAGGTACTTCTTTAGTTCGCAGATCGGATGCGAAAGATACTCCATAATGGTCAGTAACTTACGACTGCCTTTCCGGCTTCCCGCCTGCCAGAATTTCGGCTGGGCGTGATCATGTGCGCCCGACAGATCTCGGCAACCAGACCGAGAAGCGTCGGAAGGACAGGCCGATGGGGCACTACAAGAGCAATGTCAGGGACCTGGAGTTCAACCTCTTCGAGGTGTTCGGCCTCGAAGAGGTCTTGCGGACCGGAGCATTCGGCGACCTGGACGGCGACACCGTGCGGACGATGCTCGCCGAAGCCGCGCGGCTGGCCGAAGGGCCGGTCGCCGATTCCTTCGCCGAGTCCGATCGCAATCCGCCCGTCTTCGACCCGGAGACGCGCTCGGTGCGATTGCCCGACGCTTTCAAACGGTCGGTGCGCGCCTGGTACGACGGCGAGTGGTGGCGCATCGGCAAAGCCGAGGTGATCGGCGGTGTACCCGCACCGCGGATGGTGGATTGGGCTATCAGCGAATTCGTCCTCGGAGCGCAGCCTGCCGCGTTCATGTACGCGGGCGGACCTGGTATGGCCGACATCATCAACGGCATCGGCACCGAGGAACAACGCCATTGGGCCGCACTGGCGGTGCAACGGCGATGGGGCGCCACCATGGTACTGACGGAGCCGGACGCCGGTTCCGATGTGGGCGCGGGCCGGACCAAGGCGGTCGAGCAGGAGGACGGCTCCTGGCACATCGAGGGCGTCAAGCGCTTCATCACCTCCGCCGACTCCGACGACCTGTTCGAGAACATCCTCCACCAGGTGCTGGCGCGCCCGGAGGGCGCCGAGCCTGGTACCAAGGGGCTGAGCCTGTTCATCGTCCCGAAGTACCTCTTCGATTCCCGGACAGGCGAACCCGGTGAACGCAACGGGGTGTTCGTCACCAACCTCGAGCACAAGATGGGCCTGAAAGCCTCTGCCACTTGCGAGTTGACCTTCGGCGGCCACGGCAAACCGGCGAAGGGCTGGCTGGTCGGCGACGTGCACAATGGCATCGCGCAGATGTTCGACGTCATCGAACAAGCCCGGATGATGGTGGGCACCAAGGCCATCGCGACCTTGTCGACCGGGTACCTCAATGCGTTGGAA
>NZ_BDCF01000001.1 GCF_001613365.1 Nocardia xishanensis NBRC 101358 | reverse complement strand
CGAGGAGGACGACGAGGACGAGCCGCAGGCCAGGACCGCGGCGCCCGCCAAGCGGCCGTCGCCGCGCCGCTCCCGTGCCGCGCGCAAGGCCGAGTACGACGCCAACCGCAAGCAGTGGATGATCCTCGGCGGCCAGAGCACCGGCGCGGCGGTCGCCGGAATGTTGCTGTTCAAGGGTTTCGAGCGGATGTGGGAGATGCTCCCCTGGGTGGCGTTGGCCTTGGCGATGATCGTGATCCTCGGTCTGGTCGCGCTCGTTCGGATTCTGCGCCGGACCGATGACATCCTCAGCACGGTGATCGCCGTCGTTGTCGGCATCTTCGTCACGCTGGGGCCGCTAGCCTTTCTTCTCAGTACGAACTGAGTAGGGAGCGCGGCTGTGGGGATCATCGGGCAGGCGGAGAACACTCGGATCGGAAGCGCGGTCGGGGGACCGGCGCCCGATCAGACCGGCGAACCGGCGGCGGGAGCGCCGGGCGGATCGTCCGGCGGGCCGAGGCGCGACATCCTGGTCGGCCTGTCCACCGCGTCCGTCTACCCGCAGAACACCGAGGCGGCTTTCCGGTACGCGGCCGAGCTCGGCTACGACGGCGTGGAACTGATGGTGTGGGCCGAGCCTGCCAGCCAGAGCATCGCCACCGTGCAGGCCTACGTCCGTAAGTACGACGTTCCGGTGCTCGCGGTGCACGCGCCGTGCCTGCTGATCTCCCAGCGCGTGTGGGGCGCGGACCCGGTGGCCAAGCTGGAGCGTAGTGTGCGGACCGCCGAGACGCTCGGCGCGGCGACGGTCGTGGTGCATCCGCCGTTTCGCTGGCAGCGGCGCTACGCGGAGGGCTTCGCCGACCAGGTCGCCGAGCTGGAAGAGCACAGCCCGGTCGTCGTCGCGGTGGAGAACATGTTCCCGATGCGCGCGGATTCGTTGTTCGGCCGCGGTGCGAGCGCGGCGAAGCGATTGGAGCGGCGCGGCGGCCCCGGCTGGGGTCTGACCGCCTTCAGCCCGTCCTACGACCCGACCGACACCGGCTTCCGGCACTACACCCTTGATCTCTCGCACACCGCGACCGCGGGCGCCGATCCGCTCGCGCTGGCCGCGAGGATGGGAAGCGGCCTCGCCCATCTGCACTTGGCCGACGGACGCGGCGCGGCCCACGACGAACACCTGGTTCCAGGTGACGGCACTCAGCCCTGTGTCGAAATCTGCGCGCAGCTGGTGCGCAACGGCTTCTCCGGGCACGCCGTCGCCGAGATCAACACCCAGAACGCCCGCACCACCGCCCATCGCGCCGCGATGCTGCACCGCACGCTGGCCTTCGCCCGGCTGCATCTGAACGGGGTGGCCCCCACGCCCGCGTCGGCCTCCGCGCACGCGAATCAGCTCTGATACTGCCCGGTGTGACATTCATCCAGCCCCGGCTCCGGGAATGCCGTCGCCGCGATCCAGGGTTGTACGCTGTACGAACGTCTGGGGGTAGCACGACAGGAGTGACGATGACGCTGGAGTTGACCGCCGACACGGCCGAACCGACCGCGACGGAAGGCCCGTTCGGCGCGGTCTGCGCGCTGACCGAGCTGCTGTCGGCCGAAGCGGGCGTCGGACGCTACGCGGGCGTCATCGACGACGTCTGGACCATCGGCGAGAAGGTGCACGGCGGCACCATGGTCGCCGCGAGCGCCGCCGCCGCGACCCGCTGGCTGCGCGCCTCCGAGCCGACGCTCACCGAGATGGCGCCGATCTCCGCCAGTTCGGACTTTCTGGGCGCCCCCGAGCCCGGCGAGGTCGAGTACGAGGTGCACATCCGCAAGGTCGGCCGTCAGATCTGCCTCGCCGACACCACGCTCAGCCAGAACGGCCGCGCCATGGTGCGCACCGCCTTCACCTTCGGTCACCTCGACGACATGGACCCGCTGTACGCGCCCGAGCACAGCGACATGCCCGCCGAACCCGCCGCTGACGCAATAGGTTACGAGGGTTCTCCGATGGGCAAGATCGTGCATGTCGCCAAGGGCGCCGATCTCTACCTGGACCGGAAGTGGGCGAAGTTCCTGGAAGGCGCCCAGGGCGAGCCGCGGCTGCGGTTGTGGATGCGTCCGTTCGAGGGCGATCAGCGCGACGCCGACGTGTCCATGTACTTCGCGATGATGGCGGCCGACATGAGCCCGCCGGTGCCTGCGAACCTCGGCCAGTTCGGCTGGGCGCCCACCGTGCAGATGACCACCTACCTCCGGCGCAGACCCGCGCCCGGCTGGTTGCGCATCATCGCCACCTCCCATGAGGTGGGTGGACGCATGTTCGACGAGGACCAGCTCGTCCTGGACAGCACCGGCGCGGTGGTCGCGCAGAGCCGTCAGCTGGCACTGATTCCGCAACGCCGCTGACGCGCACACTAATCTTTACGTCCATGACGAGAATTGCGGTGATCGGTGGAGGCCGGATCGGGGAGGCGTTGATCGCCGGCCTGCTCGAGTCGGGCAGGGCGAGCAAGGATCTGGTCGTCGTCGAGACGCACGCCGATCGGGCCGAGCTGATCGCGAACCGGTTCGGCGTCCGGGTCACCGCCCAGGCGGCCGACGCGGCCGTCGGCGCCGATCTGCTGGTGATCGCCGTCAAGCCGGGTGACGTGGACGCTGTGCTGACCGAACTCGGCAAGGCCGAGCTCAACGCGGGCGACCGCGATCAGGTGCTGGTCTCGCTGGCGGCGGGCGTCCCGACGGCGCGGCTGGAGGCCAAGCTGCCCGCGGGTTTCCCGGTGGTGCGGGTGATGCCGAATACTCCGATGCTGGTCGGTCAGGGCATGAGCGTGCTCGCGCCGGGCCGCTACGCCAAGGCGGAACAGCTGGAGCAGGTCACCGAGGTGCTCTCCGCTGTTGGCAAGGTGGTCACCGTGGCCGAGTCGCAGATGGACGCGGTCACCGCGGTATCCGGATCGGGCCCCGCGTACTTCCTACTCGTCGTCGAGGCCATGGTGGACGCGGGCGTCGGGCTCGGCCTGACCAGGGACGTGGCCACCCAGCTGGTGGTGCAGACGATGGTCGGCTCCGCCGCGCTGCTCGACGAGTCCGGCCAGAGCGCGGTGGAGCTGCGCGCGGCCGTCACCTCGCCCGCGGGCACCACCGCGGCCGCTCTTCGCGAGCTGGAACGCGGCGGCGTCCGCTCGGCGTTTCTCGAGGCGCTGCACGCGGCGAAGCGGCGGTCGGCGGAGCAGGGCGCGTCGACGGAATAGCGCCCGGCTGTACATCTGACGTTCCTTTCGGGGCAAACCGGGCGTCACAAGCTGATTTCTCACACACGTCGCAGCAATCCCATTGGCCCCGCTAAGCTTCAAGGAGCACGTGCGTGTCTGTTCCGCCGGTGGGGAAGCCGGCGGCGCGGACGTGCCGGAGGTCAATGGTGCGATGATGTCTTCCAACAAGATGTCTGCAAACAACTCGGGGACGCCCCCAGGTTCGTCCGGCCCATCCGGTGGCCGAGGCGGAGGTAGAGCGCAAAGCGGTTCGGGATCGTCCGGCCAGTCGATGCTCGGTGGTGGCACTCAATTCCTGACGGTCGCCGAAGTGGCGAATCTGATGCGGGTTTCCAAGATGACGGTCTATCGGCTGGTGCATTCGGGCGAGCTGCCCGCCGTGCGCGTCGGCCGGTCGTTCCGCGTGCACGCCAAAGCCGTGCACGATTACCTGGAGACGTCCTACTTCGACGCAGGCTGAGGCGGTTTCGCCGCCGCAAGGGCCCCGTGGCGATGCGCGGCGGCCCGCGGATGACGGCGCCCTGGACCGCGAGGGCCCTTGCTCGGGTCCCGATCCGATACCGGTAGGATGAACCCTCGTTCGTGTTCGCCTGCCTGCGGCGCCAGTTCGTGGTGTCCGGTGGCCGCTGGCGGCGCGGATGCCGAAATCAGCTAGGCGTACGCCATCGCGTGCGCGCCGAGTAGAGAGAACGCGAGGACACCCTATGGGTTCTGTGATCAAGAAGCGCCGCAAGCGCATGTCGAAGAAGAAGCACCGCAAGCTGCTTCGCCGCACGCGTGTTCAGCGTCGCAAACTCGGCAAGTGAGCATGTGCGCCGGTAGGGCGGACGTCGTCCGGCCGGCGCCTGTGTGACACGAGGCCCGTCACCACTCGGTGGCGGGCCTCTGTCTTTGAAATGGTTCAGTTTGAAACCGATTCTATGTATCAGGTGACTGAAGTCATCGTTAGATCCTGGTTAATAACCTCGGCGACCCAGACGGTAGCGGTTACTCTGGAACCGCCAATAAATGTAAATGGGGGCCTGGTAGGTGGGAACCGGTGCTGCGGTGGGATCTGACATAAGAGACGGGCACACGCCCAAGATCGTGATGGTGACCGGCGCCAGCCGCTTCTTCGGCAGCGCCGTGGTGGCCAAGCTCGCCCAGGATCCCGCCATCGAGCGTATTCTCGCCGTCGACAGCATGTCACCGAGCCGGGAACTGCGGCGCCGCATGGGACGCGCCGAGTTCGTTCGCGGCGATATTCGAAATCCATTGATTCGCAAGGTAATCGGCGGCAACGAGGTCGACACCGTCGTGCACACCGCGGTACTGGCCACGCCGCCGTCCGGCGGCGGACGAGCGGTGATGAAGGACCTCAACGTACTCGGCGCCATGCAGTTGCTCGCGGTCTGTCAGAAGTCGCCCTCGGTGCGGCGGGTCGTGGCGCGCTCCACCTCGGCGGTCTACGGGTGCAGCGCCAAGGATCCGGCGAAATTCACCGAGGAAATGAGCGCCCGCACGCCGCCGCGCGGCTGGTTTGCGCGCGACATGATCGAAATCGAGGGTTTCGTCCGTGGGCTCGCGCGGCGTCGCCCTGATATCGCCGCATCGATTCTGCGTTTTGCGCCGATTGTGGGCCCGCGACTGGCTGGGCGCGGCGTACAGTATCTCCGTTCACCGGTGACACCGACCGTCTTCGGCCGGGACCCTCGAATGCAGTTGTTGCACGAAGAAGATGCGGTGGCCGCGCTGGCACATGCGGCGCAAACGGCCCCCGGTGGTACCTACAACATCGCGGGCGATGGTGCGTTGGCGCTGTCGCAGGCGGTGCGCAGGGCGGGGCGCATCGAACTGCCGGTGCCGTTCACGGTGTTTCGCACCGCGGGCCGCGCATTGATGGGGCCGGTGATGCGGGAATTCACCGGAGAACAACTCGAGTACTTCCATTTCGGCTGTGGCCTGGACACCACGCGAATGCGAGCCGAACTCGGCTTCGAACCGCGGTGGACAACCGTTCAGGCGTTCGACGACTTCATCGGGGGCGCAGCGTTGCGGCCCGTCTTCGATCCAGCGTGGATCGATGCCGCAGAAAAGAAACTGCTCGGCCTCATAGGGGCCGGTACGGGAGCACACCAATGAACGACGTGGCGAAAGTCATCCAACTTCATGATCTGAATATCGAAACCAGGCAGCGCACCAGCACTCGTCGCTGGCCGGACCGTACGCCGGGGGAGACGAAGCCGAGCCACGTCACGTCTTTGACGGATCGGCTCGCCTCGGCCGTGCCGCAGGCGCCGCAATCGCTGTCCGACCTGATTCGTAAAGAGGTCGGCAAGCAGATCGGCCGCACCGCCGAGTTCGCCCGCCGCCGCGTGACCGGCGACTACCAGATAGACGAGTTCGGCTTCGACGAGCATCTGCTCGAATCGGTCATCCTGCCCGCGCTGCGCCCGCTGTCGGACCTGTGGTTCCGCGTCGAGGTCAACGGCATGGAGAACATTCCCGAAGTCGGCGGCGCGCTGGTGGTGGCCAACCATGCGGGCACCGTCCCGATCGACGGCCTGATGCTCCAGCTGGCCGTCCACGACCACCACGCCAAGCAGCGCGCGCTACGCCTGCTCGCCGCCGACCTCATCTTCGAGCTGCCGTTCCTCGGCGTGCTGGCCCGCAAGGCCGGACACACACTGGCCTGCCGCGAGGACGCGGAGCGTCTGCTGCGCTCCGGCGAACTGACGGGCGTGTTCCCCGAGGGATTCAAGGGCGTCGGCAAGCAGTACTCCGACCGCTACAAGCTGCAGCGCTTCGGTCGCGGCGGTTTCGTCGCCGCCGCCGTGCGCACCGGCGTGCCGATCATCCCGTGCTCGATCGTCGGCTCCGAGGAGATCTACCCGAAGCTCGCCGACATCAAGCCGCTGGCGCGCCTGCTCGGGCTGCCGTACTTCCCGGTGACCCCGACGTTCCCGCACCTCGGCCCGCTCGGCGCGGTGCCGCTGCCCTCGAAGTGGTACATCGAATTCGGCAAGCCCATCGCCACCACGGCCTACGAGCCGGAGGCCGCCGACGACCCGATGACCATGTTCGAGGTCACCGACCAGGTCCGCGAGACCATCCAGCAGACGCTCTACAAGCTGCTCACCAAGCGCCGCAACGCCTTTACCGGTTAGGGGTCTCTACACGGACCGGGCGACGCCCACGCCCACCGCGTCGCGACAACGTGCGCGCCGATCCGAACAGACACATCCGTACCCGATCCCTCCACACGGAGCGAGCCTGACGAGCGGTCGCGCGCCAGCGCGCCAAAAACTCAGTGATCGCGCCGGCGGGTGACCGCCGCGGCCACCGCGCCGCCCGCCGCGCCGAGTGCCAGCGCGGTCGGCACGCCGATCTTGGCCGCCTTGCGGCCGGTGCGGAAGTCGCGGATCTCCCAGCCGCGGTTCTTGGCTAGCTCGCGTAGGTCCGAGTCGGGATTGATCGCGACCGCCGTGCCGACCAGCGAGAGCATCGGCACGTCGTTGTGGCTGTCGGAGTACGCGGTGCAGCGCTTGAGGTTCAAGCCCTCGCGGATGGCCAGCGTGCGCACGGCGTGCGCCTTGCCGAGCCCGTGCAGGATGTCGCCGACCAGTCGACCGGTGAACTTGCCGTCGACGCTCTCGGCCACGGTGCCCAGCGCGCCGGTCAGGCCGAGCCGCTTGGCGATCACCTGGGCCAGCTCCACCGGCGTCGCGGTGACCAGCCAGACCTGCTGGCCCGCGTCCAGGTGCATCTGCGCGAGCGCGCGGGTGCCTGGCCAGATCTTGTCCGCGATGATCTCGTCGTAGATCTCCTCGCCGAGCGCGGCCAGCTCCGAGGTCGGGCGGCCCGCGATGAACGAGAGCGCCTTCTCCTTGCCGGAGGCCATGTCGGTGCTGCTCTCCTTGCCGGTGACGCGGAATTTCACCTGCTTCCACGCCACGTCGACCAGGTCGGAGGTCTTGAAGTATTTGCGCGCCGCGAGACCGCGCGCGAAATGCACGATCGAGGCGCCCTGCACCATCGTGTTGTCCACGTCGAAGAACGCCGCGGCGGTGAGATCGCGCGGCATCTCCGGCCCCGTCGGCTCGGCCGTCGCCAGCTCCGATTCGTGCAGCGACAGTGCCGCGTCGGCGCTCGCCTCGCCCGCCAGATTGGCGCGGACCTCCTCCTCGCTCGGTCCGAACGGACTGCGGGAGATGCGTGCGAGCTGGTCCTGCAGCCCCTGGCCGAGCGGCCCCAGGTGCCACCGCACCGGGAACTCGCCGAACCGGCCCGCGATGAACCCGGCCCTCTCCACCCTCGATCGTTCCGGCACCAGTACCTCCGCCCGTTCGCGCGAACCACGTCCACACTAACCGGATTCACCGACAGTCACCCGAAAGACCACGCGCGCCGAGTGCAGTAGCGAGGGGATTTAATATCGGCCATGACCAATCCCACAGAAAGCGCCGCCGCACCGCCCGCGCACGAAGTGATTTTGCTGACCCGGGCCGGCTGCGGGCTGTGTGCCACGGCGCTCGAGCAGTTGCGGGCGATCTGCGCGGATTTCGGTATCGAACCCGGCACCCTCGACGTCGACGTCCACGCGGAAACCGACCCTGGCCTGCGCGCGGAGTACGGCGACCGGCTGCCCGTCGTGCTCTTGGACGGTCGTGAACACAGCTACTTCGACGTCGACGAGGCGCGTTTGCGGGCTGATCTGGGTCGCTGATCGATGTGATCCGTGTCCGATTTGGCCGCCGCGCTGGTCGCGGCCGAAAATGAGGCCAATTTCACCGACTTTGTGCAGGGCTTCACAAGCGGTTACGGTGGTGGCACGCGACCCGCATGCCGAGGCTGCGGAGCCGCCCTGAAATCCGATACTTCGACCATGGCACCGGACCGCCGCCGGGCTCGAGGTCGAACGACGAACCGGACCTGTGCGCAGGCCGGAACGAGGAGCCGACGACGTGACAGAGCAGCATGAGGCGCCGGGCGGCGTCTCCGGCAGGGCTCTGCAGAAAGACATCCCGCAGGCCACCGTGGCGCGGCTGGCTACCTATCTCCGGGTCCTCGCCATGTTGGCCGACGACGGTGTGCTCATCGTATCCAGTGAAGAACTGGCTGTCGCGGCGGGTGTCAATTCGGCGAAGTTGCGCAAGGATTTGTCGTTCCTCGGCCCCAACGGCGTCCGGGGTGTCGGCTATGACGTAGCGAAGTTGCGGACCAGGATCGAGGACGTGCTCGGTCTGTCCGGTGGACATCGCGTGGTGCTGGTCGGCGCCGGAAATCTGGGCCGGGCCCTGGTCGGCTACGGCGGCTTCCGCAGGCGCGGCTTCAGCGTCGTCGGCCTCTTCGACGCCGATCCCGAGGTGGTCGGGCTGTCGGTGGCCGGGCTGACCGTGCGCGATGTCGCGGGTCTTGCCGCGGGCGTCGCCGAGCTGGAACCGACCATCGCGGTGATCGCGGTGCCCGACGACGCGGCCCAGGACGTCTGCGACCAGTTGGTCGCGGCCGGGCTGCAGTCGATTCTGAGCTTCTCCGCGTGCGGGCTGATCGCCCCGCCCGCGGTGGAAGTCCGCCGGGTGGACCTGGCGGTCGAAATGCAGATGTTGTCGTTCGAACGGACCCGCAACGCCGAGCCGGAGCCGCTGCCCGAGGTGGCGCACGCGGGATCCGGCCTGATCGCGCGCCGCGTGCCGACTCCGCACTCGCCGGCCGGTCATCCGGCCCTCACGCACTCGACGACCTCGCATTCGGCAACGGAGCCAAGCAGCAAGGGATCGGTGGTTGCACCATGAGTGAGCGAATCATGTGCCAGCGCGCATTCGCGCATGCCGGAGCCGAGCGCCGGCGAGGTGGAGGCATGAGCGAACGAATCATGTGGCAGGTCGCACCGCGGACACCGCGGTCGGACGTCAGCGAGGCGCAGGCATGAGCGTTCTACTGGTCGGGATCTCGCACCGCAGCGCTCCCGTCGCAGTGCTGGAGAAGGTCGCCATCACCGATGCCGACCGGCCCAAGCTGATCGATCGCATGCTCGCCTCCAGCCACATCGCCGAAGCGATGATCGTCTCGACCTGCAACCGCGTCGAGGTCTACGCGGTGGTCGACGCATTCCACGGCGGTCTGGCCGAGGTCGGCGACCTGCTCACCAAGCATTCCGGGCTGCCGCTGCCCGATCTCACCAAGCACGCCTACGTGCGCTACAGCGAGGCCGCCGCCGAGCACCTGTTCGCGGTGGCAAGCGGACTCGACTCGATGGTCGTCGGCGAGCAGCAGGTGCTCAGCCAGATCCGCGGCGCCTACGCCACCGCCGACGCCCAGCAGGCCGTCGGGCGCACCTTGCACGAGCTGGCCCAGCACGCGCTGCGGGTCGGCAAGCGGGTGCACGCCGAGACCGGCATCGACCGGGCGGGCGCGTCCGTGGTGTCGGTGGCGCTGGATCGGGCCAAGCAGGTTCTCGGCGAACTGACGGGTCGCACCGCCGTGGTCGTCGGCGCGGGCGCGATGGGCGGGCTCGCCGTGGCGCATCTGTCGCGCGCCGGCATCGGCCGCATCATCGTGGTCAACCGGACCATCGACCGGGCACGCCGCCTCGCCGAGACCGCGGGCTCCTACGGCGTCGAGTCGTCGGCGCTCGAGCTGTCCCGGCTCACCGAGGCGATGGCCGCCGCCGACGTGGTGGTGACCTGTACCGGAGCCGTCGGCGCCGTGGTGACGCTGGCCGACACCCACCGCGCCCTCGCCGATCGCGATCGCGCCGAATTCCCGGCGACGGAACGCCCGCTGGTGTTCTGCGATCTCGGCCTGCCGCGCGACGTGGAGCACGCGGTGGCGGGTCTGCCCGGCGTCGCGGTCATCGACATCGAGACTCTGCAGCGCGATCCGGCCGCGGGCGCCGCGGCCGACGACACCGCCGCCGCACGGTCGATCGTCGCCGACGAACTCGCCAAGTACCTGGCGGGCCAGCGCATGGCCGAGGTGACCCCGACGGTCGCCGCCCTGCGCCAGCGCGCCGCCGAGGTGGTGGAAGCCGAACTGCTGCGGCTGGATTCGCGGTTGCCCGGCCTGGCCGATCCGGAGCGCGACGAGGTGGCGCGCACCGTGCGCCGGGTGGTCGACAAGCTGCTGCACGCGCCGACGGTGCGGGTGAAGCAACTCGCGTCGACGCCGGGCGGCGACAGCTACGCCGAGGCACTACGCGAACTGTTCGAACTCAAGCCAGGCGCGGCCCAAGCGGTTGCCGCGCCGATGGAGATCAGCACGATCACCGGTGAACTCGGCGCCGGGCTCGCCGACGACTTCACTTTGGGACACCTCGGCGAGGAGGGCAAGTCGGCATGACAGTCGTTCAGGAAGAGGACAACATGACCGCCGACGGCACCACGCCGTGGCGTATCGGCACCCGAGGCAGCCTGCTCGCGCTGACCCAGGCGGGCACCGTGCGCGACGCGCTGATCGCGGCGGGACATCCGGCCGAGCTCGTCGTGGTGAAGACGCCGGGCGATCTCTCCTCCGATCCGGTGCAGAACATCGGCGTCGGCGTGTTCACCTCGGCGCTGCGCGACGAGCTGGCCTCGGGCGCCATCGACATCGCGGTGCACTCCTACAAGGACCTGCCGACCGCGCCTGACGCGCGTTTCATCATCGCCGCCATCCCGCCCCGCGAGGATCCGCGCGACGCCCTGGTGGCGCGCGACGGGCTGGTGCTGGGCGAACTGCCCGCCGGTTCCAAGATCGGCACCTCGGCGCCGCGCCGCGCGGCCCAGCTGGCCGCGCTCGGCCTCGGTCTGGACATCGTGCCGCTGCGCGGCAACCTCGACACCAGGCTGCGCAAGGTCACCGAGGGTGAGCTGGACGCGGTCGTGGTGGCCAGAGCCGGACTGTCCAGAATCGGCAGACTCGACGCCGTGACCGAGGCGCTGGAGCCGGTGCAGATGCTGCCGGCCCCGGCGCAGGGCGCGCTCGCGGTCGAATGCCGCAGCGACGACACCGTGGCCATCGCGGCGCTGACCGGGCTCGACGACGCGGCCACCAGGGCCGCCGTCATCGCGGAACGATCGTTGCTCGCCGAGCTCGAGGCCGGATGCACCGCGCCGATCGGCGCGCTGGCCGAGGTCGTCGAGTCGCTCGACGACGAGGGCCGCATCGTCGACGAACTCTCGCTGCGCGCCTGCGCCGCGGCCGCCGACGGGTCCGAGGTGCTGCGCGCCTCGGCGGTCGGAGCGCCCGCCGAGGCCGATCGGCTCGGCCGCGCGCTCGCGCAAGAGCTCTTGGAGCTGGGGGCACGCGAGCTGCTCGGCGCACCCGGAACAGACGACACCGCCGAAGCGAGAACCGAGCGCTCAGGTGACGTCCCGAACTTGCAGCGGTCGCGACCGGGCGCGGCCGAAGGTCGTATCAGCAATCCCAGCCCAATGGAGAACAGCCAATGAGCCGAGCCACCAAGAAGCACCCCGGTCGGATCTTGTTCGTCGGGTCGGGTCCCGGTGACCCGGCGCTGCTGACAGTGCGTGCGCGCGAGGTGCTCGGGCGGGCGACACTGGCGTTCACCGATCCCGATGTCGACAAGGGTGTGCTCGCGCTGATCGGTACCGCGGTCGAGGAGAACGAGGACGGCACGCGGCCGGTCGACGTGCGCCCCGCCCTCGGCGAGCCCGCGGAGGTCGCGAAGACCCTCATCGCCGAGGCGCGCGCGGGCCACGACGTGGTCCGCGTCGTCGCGGGCGATCCGCTGACGGCCGATTCGGTGATCACCGAGGTCACCACGGTGACTCGCTCGCACATGGTGTTCGAGGTACTGCCCGGCCTGCCCAACGGCTCCGCGGTGCCCAGTTACGCCGGTATCGCGCTCGGCTCCGGCCACACCGAGGCCGACGTGCGCGGCGAGGTCGACTGGGCCGCGCTGGCCGCCGCGCCCGGCCCGCTGGTGCTGCACGCCACCTCCGGCCACTTGGCCGAGACCGCGAGCGCCCTGGTGGAGCACGGTATGGCGCCGCAGACCCCGGTCGCGGTGACGGTGCGCGGCACCACCCGCCAGCAGCGGACCATCGAGGCCACCTTGGCCACGCTGAACAGCGCCGCGTCCGAGCTGGTCGGACCGCTGGTGGTGACCATCGGCAAGGCGGTCGCCTCCCGGTCGAAGATGTCGTGGTGGGAGTCGCGCGCGCTGTACGGCTGGACCGTGCTCGTGCCGCGCACCAAGGATCAGGCCGCCGAGATGAGCGAGCGACTCGTCACGCACGGCGCCATCCCGATGGAGGTGCCGACCATCGCGGTCGAGCCGCCGCGCAGCCCCGCGCAGATGGAGCGCGCGGTGAAGGGCCTGGTCGACGGCCGCTACCAGTGGGTGGTGTTCACCTCCACGAACGCGGTGCGCGCGGTGTGGGAGAAGTTCGCCGAATTCGGTTTGGACGCGCGGGCGTTCAGCGGTGTGAAGATCGCCTGCGTCGGCGAGGCCACCGCAGACAAGGTGCGCTCGTTCGGCATCAACCCGGAGTTGGTGCCCTCGGGTGAGCAGTCCTCCGAGGGCCTGCTCGCCGACTTCCCGCCGTACGACGACGTTTTCGATCCGGTGAACCGGGTGCTGCTGCCCCGCGCCGACATCGCCACCGAGACACTGGCCGAGGGTCTGCGCGACCGCGGCTGGGAGATCGACGACGTGACCGCCTACCGCACGGTGCGCGCCTCGCCGCCGCCAGCGGAGACCCGCGAGATGATCAAAACCGGTGGTTTCGACGCGGTCCTGTTCACCTCGTCCTCCACGGTGCGCAACCTGGTAGGCATCGCGGGTAAGCCGCACGCGCGCACCATCGTGGCCTGCATCGGCCCGAAGACCGCCGAGACGGCTATCGAGTTCGGCCTGCGCGTGGACGTGCAGCCCGAGACCGCACAGGTCGGCCCGCTGGTCGAGGCGCTCGCCGAGCACGCCGCCCGGCTGCGCGCCGAGGGTCTGCTTCCGCCGCCGCGCAAGAAGAGCCGGCGCAGCCGATAGGTGCCGTCCGCTCCGCGTCCGGGTAGGTATCGGCGCGTCGAAACGCTCACCCCACGGTGGGCGTTTCGCGTTCTGGGCCGCGCTGCTTCGAGTTGCTTCCCGTGGTACGGCGACTCCGGGCACGGCTCCGCCGGTCGCCCATAGAAATACGGGCGTTTCACTTTGGCTGGATAGCGCTACCGTCACCGATACACGATTGAGAGTGTTATTCGAAAGGCGGTAGCGCCATGCCCCACTTGATGACGAAAACTATTGCGATTGGCCTGCTTTCGTTGACCATCGGTGCCGCTTCGGCCGCCCAGGCCTGCGCGGCGCCCGCCTTGGCTCCCGTGGCGGGGACCGGTTCGGCCGCGGATTTGGAATCGGGTTCGGCGACCGGATCCAGTGCCTTGTCCAGCACCTTGGTCAGGCTGCTGGCATGCTTTGTCCCGGTGCCTGGCAGCAGTGCGGCAATGGCGTACCCGCCGCGGTGTTTGTTCACGCCGCCCATCGGCTGAGACGGTTCGGGCCGCACCGACGGAGCTCGCGCGCGGCGAAACGCCCACCGCGTTGTGGGCGTTTCGCTTTCGCGCCCGGCCTCGGGCCGGACGCTGTCATCGGCTGTAACGCAGAAGGGTTCGTACCAGGCGGCACGTGGTGTCCGAGGGCGGGCGTATGCCGACGAGTTCGGCTGTATTCCGGATCTTTTCGTTGCTCGCCTGGGTCGGCAGGTAGATTCCCGAGTCGAGCAGGGCGATGGTCAGCCGCATCGCCTTGAGCCTGCGGTTGTGCGTGATGTACCACTTGCGCGGGCGGCCCGGCGGCAGCGGCCGCTTCTCCAATGGCCGGTACGGCGTGATGACGGTGGACTTTCGGGCGGTTTCGGTCGCGGGCATGTACGTCCTCCCCTCGCGATCGGGAACCCGGCGGATCCCCTCGAACACAGCTTCGATTCTACCCCTGGCCACCGACAAAAACCGCTGGCTGCAACACTTTTCGCGCTCGTCAGTCGGTGCAGACGGAACGTTTGATCACCGGGTGGCGTCCGGTCGCCGCGCCGATCGCGTTGGCGGTCGCCTCGGCGCGGTTCGGGCCGCGCCCGAAGGACCAGCTGTTGTCCTTGGCGCGCGCGACGGCGCCGCATTTGTTGACGAAGTTCAGCAGCACGCGACAGTCCGATTCGTCGCAGGAGTCGATCGCCGCGCGTTCGGCCCTGGCGTCCGTGCTGTAGTTCCACGAAGCGCCCGTCACGCCGGTCGACGGCGAGTACGCGATGGCGCCCCATTTGTCCGAACCCGCCGAGGCGGGGCCCGCGGTGACGCCGAGCAGCGATCCGGCGATGGCCGCGGTCAGCGACACGCGCAGCAGGGTGGTGATCGGCTTCTTCATCGGGGTCCCCCAATTTGTTTGTCCTGCGGTTCGTTTCCGTGTTGTCTCAAACCTATTGATCCTGCTTGGCGTCTCCCGAACAATCGCTTAATGCGATGACGCGACTGCCCGATGGTGAATTGACCGGTCGCGAGTGATGGCCTGTTGAGGCGAGGGCGGTGTCACGAGTCGAGCAGCAGCCGGAGGGCTTCGGGGTGGCCGAGATCGGCTGCCCGGCGCAGCCAGTGGGACGCTTCGCCGGCCGCGGCGCCGTTCGGCGTGCCGGTGGTTCGGCGGTCCCGCAGCGTCGTCGCCAGGAGGAACATCGAGTCGGGATCGCCCGCCGCCGCACCTCGGCGCAGCCACTGCTCGCCTTCGTCGAATTCGCCGCGATCCGAATACACCGCGCCGAGCACCGCCATGGCGTCACGGCGGCCACGTCGCACGGCCTCGGTGAGCAGCTCGACGGCGCGCTCGAACGCACCGGCGCGGGCCAGATGTACGCCGAGACTCCGCATCGCCGTGGGGTTTCCGGCCTCGGCGGCGCGCTCGTACCAGCACACGGCCGACTCGTCGTCCCCGCGCCGGTGCGCGATCACGCCCATGTTTCCCATCGCCTCCGGTGCGCCCGCCTCCGCCGCCGGACGCAACCAGCGCTCGGCCGCGTCCAGTTCCCCTCGCTCCAGGTAAAGTGCGCCGAGCTGGAGATCGGCTCCCGCGCAACCGGCGGCGACGGCCTGCTCCCACCATCCGATGCCCTCCGCGACGCGCCCGTCCGCCACCGCGAGCTCGCCGAGCGGGACGAGCGCGGAATCGCTGCCGAGCTCCGCCGCCCGCCGCAGCCATTGCTCCGCACCGCCCGGGTCGTTCGCCTCCCGTAGTGCCTCGGCCAATCGCTCCATCGCCCACACGTCCCCGCCGTCGGCGAACCGCCGCAACGCCGCCAGTCGCGATCCGTACCGGTCGTAACCTGTCATCGCCTTGCCTCCGAGGTCCGTGCGTGCCCCGATTTCAGGATGGCGCAGAATCTCGTGATCGTGGGGACGGGTCCACGAGGGCAGCCGTGGTCGCGAACCGAAGCGGGAGGTGGGCGGGGTCACCGCCGTCCGATGCGCTCGCGACACCTTCCGCGAGCAGGCGTATCGTGCGATTCATGACCGGAATGGACCGCCCGCGGCGGTTGCGCCGTACTCCCGCTCTGCGCCGTCTCGTGGCCGAAACCACGTTGGAACCACGGCATTTGGTGCTGCCGATGTTCGTCGCCGACGGGCTGGAGGAACCGCGCGAGATCGGTTCGATGCCGGGGGTCTACCAGCATTCGATGGACTCGCTGCGCAAGGCCGCGGTGGAGGCCGTCACCGCGGGCGTCGGCGGGCTCATGCTCTTCGGCGTGCCAAAGCCGGAGGACAAGGACGCCACCGGCAGCCAGGCCAGCGATCCGAAGGGCATCCTGAACCGCGGCCTGCGCGCGCTGGCCGAGGAGGTGGGCGACTCGACCGTGGTCATGGCCGACACCTGCCTGGACGAGTTCACCGACCACGGCCACTGCGGCGTGCTCGCCTCGAACGGTGCGGTGGACAACGACGCGACCCTGCACCGCTACGTCGACATGGCGATCTCCCAGGCCGAGGCGGGCGCCGACCTGCTGGGGACCAGCGGCATGATGGACGGCCAGGTCGGCGCGATCCGGCGCGGCCTCGACGCGGTCGGCCGCACCGACACCGGCATCCTGGCCTACGCCGCGAAGTACGCCTCGGCCTTCTACGGCCCGTTCCGCGAGGCCGTCGGCTCCTCGCTGGAGGGCGACCGCCGCACCTACCAGCAGGACCCGGCCAACCGCAGGGAGTCGCTGCGCGAACTGGAGCTGGACCTGTCCGAGGGTGCCGACATCGTGATGGTCAAGCCCGCCATGTCCTACCTGGACATCCTGCGCGACGTCGCCGACCGGTCGACGGTGCCGGTCGCGGCCTATCAGATCTCCGGCGAGTACGCGATGATCACCGCCGCGGCGCAGCGCGGCTGGATCGACCGTCGCGGCGCCGTACTGGAATCGCTGACCGGTATCCGCCGGGCGGGCGCGGACATCGTGCTCACCTACTGGGCGACCGAGGCCGCACACTGGTTGTCGTGACGAACTACCCGAGACCGATGGGCGTCGTGCCGGTTCCGCACCGGCCGCCGATGCCGGAAGACATCCGTACCGCTCGCCAATTGTGGTGGGCGATCATCGGATTCGGTGTCGTACAGCTGGTCGGCACGGTGCTCACCTCGTTGCAGCGGCGTGCCGATCTCGACCAGCGGATGTTCGATCAGGGCAAGGCGGGCGACCCGAATTTCGCCATGGCCACCGCCGAACTGCTGGTGTCGCTGATGCTGGTCGCCATGGTGCTGGCCGGACTGGCGCTGGCGGCGGGCGCCTTCGCGGTCGTACACCAGTTCGGCCGGGGCAAGCTCTGGGCGCGCACCGTGCTGGCGGTGCTCGCCGTGTGGCTGGTGCTCGGCGCGGTCGCGGCGCTGTTCGCCCTGGACGCGGTGACCGGCGTGGCCTCGCTGGTCGCGGGCGGCGCGGCGATCGTGCAGGGCGTGCTCGCGGGCGGCGCGCTGTTCCTGAGCTTCCGTCCGGACTCGACGACTTACTTCCAGAACAGCCTCCGGTGACCGAATGACGGTGGCGTCACTGAGTTTGTCGCGGTAGCGCGGACATGTATGGTGAGGGTTGTCACAGTAGTCATGGGAACCGGTAGTTGTTGGTCATGCGTTGTCTTACCTTGCGTGAGGGCGTCATCCAGTTGGCTCCGGGAGATCGGAGGCATAGATGCGAGTGGTGATCCAGCAGCCGCAGAGCATGCGACGAGACTTGCTCGTCCTGAGCCTGCTGATCCTGTTCGGCTTGGTCACCGTCGCGGTCCTGCTGCTGCCCGGTCTGGTCGGCTGATTTCGTCGGCGGGGCGACCCGGCGCCGGGCGCCGGATGCGCGATCCGATGGGTAGTGCGGCGTGGCAGCGCGCATCGCGCACGCCGGAGCCGAGTGCCAGCGAGGCGGAGGCGTGAGTGATGGCGACGCCGTTCTGTTCACGGAGCCGGGTGCGCGCTGGCGCGCGGTAGCTTACGGCCCGCTGCTCTGTCTTCTCGTCCTGGTGCTGGAGCTGGTCACGGCAAGTCCCGTGCACTGGTTCGCCCTGATCTTCTGCGGAGCGCTCATCGCGGCTTTCGTTGCGCTGCAAGTCGTCGCGGGCCGCCGTCATGTGAGCGTCGAGCTCACCGAGTCCACCTTGCGTCAGGGCACCGAGACCCTGCCGCTCACCGGCATCGCCGCCGTACTGCCCGAGCGCGACGAGCATTCCTGGAACGACGAGGAATGGGAATCCGCGCGAGCCCTCGGTGAATTGAGCGGGGTGCCGCGCAGGCGGAAGGCGATCGGACTGCGGTTGCGCGACGGCGGACTGGCGCAGGCGTGGGCGCGTGATCACCGCGGCCTGCGGACCGCGCTCGGCGCGGCGCTGGAGGCGGATGGTGAGGAGGCGCTGGTGGGGAGCGCCGAGGAGCAGGGCGGAGTCGATGGTGTGGAACCGCGCAGCTCCGGTGGTGCGGAACCGGGCAGTACCGATGGTTTGGGACAGCGCGGAGTCGATGGTGCGGAGGAGCGCCGAGTCGATAGCTCGGAATCGCGCGGAGTTGCTGCCGTCGAGCGGCACAGCGCCGATGGTGCGGAACTACACGGCGCTGATGGTGCGGAGCAGCGCGGAGCCGATGGCGTCGAACGGCATGCCGATGGTGCGGCGGTGCCGTTGGTCAAGGACAGGAACGAGCAGCACAGCGAGAACGGAGCCGATCGGTGAGACGTGACATGGTGGTGGCGCTCGGCCGGGTCGTCGCGGCTGTCGTCGCGGTGGTGCTCGCGGTGCTGAGCTGGGGTCGTGGCACCGTCACGACGTCGTTCGCGGCGATCGGCGAGATGCCCGCTTTCGAGGCGACCCGGTATGTCGCGCCGTGGCTGGTCCTGTCGGCCTTCCTGGTCGCGGTGGCGGGTCTGCTCGTCATCGATGCCGTGACCCGTGTCGTGCGGTCTGCCGCTGAGAGGTGAAACGCGGGCCGGCAGCTCCGTTTCGCCGCCGCACGGGCGGGAATCTTCAACAAATGAAGCCGACGATCTACGCGAAGAAGCTCGCCGTCGGGGTTGTGGCCGGCGGGCTGATCGGTGCGGCCGCCGCGGTACCGGCCGCCGCCACTCCTGACGATCACACTCCTCCACCGCCGGTGCCGGTGTCGCCCGCGTTCGCCGTGACTCCGCCGCCCGGGCTGCTGGAGCTGCTGCCGACCCCGCTGGACTGCCTGGTGACCACCGGATTCGCGTTGTTCTGCGTCGGCATCACGAACCCGAGTATTTGAAACAATAACGCTTCACAACGTTACCGGTCCGCATACCATTCGTGTTGTGCCGCATCGGCATTCGCCGGTGGGCTGATCGAATGGAAGGTGTGATCCGTGAAAGTTCTCGTCACGAGATTGAGCGTGGCTCTGGTCGCGACCGCTGCGGTCGGTTTGGCCGCTTCGCCCGCGCTGGCGGACCCCGCCGGTCTGCCGCTGGAGCCGACGGCCCCGGTCGCCGGACTGGTACCGGAGACCGGGTCGGCGGGAGCGATGAACGGGATCCTGTGCTCGCTGCAGAGCCTGTCCGCCGCGCTGCCGTGCGTTTACACGTAGAACCGAAAATCGAAGTCACCGAATGATTCACACTCGCCCGCGGACTCCGGTCCGCGGGCGAGTTCGATGTTCAGCGGGTCCAGTTCTGATAGACGTCGAGGATGCGGCCGTTGCGAGTCCACGGGGCGTTCAGGTAGATGGTCACCGAACCGTCCGGATGGCTCGCGGACTCCGAGATCACCTGGCGCAGGGTCGCGCGTATGCCGCCGCTCTGATCGCGGAACAGTTCGGTATCCCTGTGCAAGCCCGCGCCGATCCGGTCCAGCGGCACGAACATCGTGATCAGCGCGGGGGCGGGACCGCCGGCCAGCGCGACGGTCTCTTCGTGGGTCAGCCTGGCGCCGACGCGGCCTTGGTCCAGATCGGCGACCGGGTCGGCCGCGGCGGCCGTCCCGGCGCCGAACAGCGCTGCCGCGGAGGTGAACAAGGCCAATGCTGCCGTGCTGACGAGGGCGAACCGCATGACTAGCCTCCCGGTGAGTAGTCGCAAAAGACTTGTCGAGATTACGGACGCGCGGCCGGATATCGCGGCAAACGCCCGCACGGCGTGTTGCCGCGGACACTGCGGCGCGCGTCACTCTCCTACACCCTGTCGTCGACCGGGTTCGCCGGGGCTGCGACACTGGAGGCCGTGAGTTCTTCTCCGCGCGTGACCAGGGCATCGGTGCCGGTTTCCGCTCAGCTCTTCGACCGGGCGAGTTCGGTGATCCCCGGCGGCGTCAACTCGCCGGTGCGGGCGTTCAAATCGGTCGGCGGCACGCCGCGGTTCATCGACTCCGCGAAGGGCTACACGCTCACCGACGCCGACGGCAACGACTACGTCGACCTGGTGTGCTCCTGGGGTCCGATGATCCTCGGGCACGCGCACCCCGCGGTCGTCGAGGCGGTGCAGCGGGCCGCTGTCGGCGGCCTGTCCTTCGGCGCGCCCACCGCGGCCGAGATCGAGCTGGCCGAGCTGATCATCGAGCGCGTCGCGCCGGTGGAGCGGGTGCGGCTGGTGAACTCCGGCACCGAGGCCACCATGAGCGCGGTGCGGCTTGCGCGCGGCTACACGGGCCGCACCAAGATCATCAAGTTCAGCGGCTGCTACCACGGACACGTCGACGCGCTGCTGGCCGACGCGGGTTCCGGCGTCGCGACGCTCGGCCTGCCCAACTCGCCCGGCGTCACCGGCGCGCAGGCGAGCGACACCATCGTGCTTCCGTACAACGACCTCGACGCGGTGGCCGCGGCCTTCGCGGCGCATCCCGGTCGGATCGCGTGCGTGATCACCGAGGCCGCGGCGGGAAACATGGGCGCGGTCGCTCCGGTACCCGGCTTTAACGAAGGTCTGCGCGCGCTGACCACCGAGCACGGCGCGCTGCTGATCATGGACGAAGTGATGACCGGGTTCCGGGTCAGCCGCTCCGGCTGGTTCGGGCGCGACGGCGTCGCCGGTGACCTTTACACCTTCGGCAAGGTGATGAGCGGCGGACTGCCCGCCGCCGCGTTCGGCGGCCGCGCCGAGGTGATGAACCAGCTCGCCCCGCTCGGCCCGGTGTACCAGGCGGGCACGCTGTCCGGTAATCCCGTCGCCGTGGCCGCGGGCCTGGCTACGCTGCGCGCCGCCGACGACGCGGTCTACGCCGCGCTGGATCGCAACGCCGAACGGCTCGGCGGCCTGCTCACCGAGGCGCTCGGCGCGGCGGGGGTCGAGCACCACGTCCAGTTCGCGGGCAATATGGTGAGCGTGTTCTTCTCCGACCGTCCGGTCATCGACTACGCCACCGCCAAGGCCAGTGAGACCTGGCGTTTCCCGGCCTTCTTCCACGCGCTGCTCGACGGCGGCGTGTACGCGCCGCCGAGCGCGTTCGAGGCGTGGTTCGTCTCCGCGGCGCTCGACGAGGACGCGTTCGACCGAATCGCCGCAGCCCTGCCCGCCGCCGCGCACGCGGCCGCGGCCGCCACCCCCGAAGGATCCCGCGCGTGAGTTCCGACCACGACCAGCCCGGCGCCGCCCGCCGCGAACTACCGACCACTCCTGAACCGACGACCACCCCGCCGAGCGTCGACTCCCCGTTCAGCGAGGCCGAGGCGCTCGGCGCGATCACCGACGCCGACATCGCCGAAGCCGAGCTCGCCGAGCAGGCCGCAGCCCGCGCGGCGGCGTCGGCCGCTGCCGCCGCCGATGTGGATCTGGCCGACGCACCGGCGGAAGGTGACGCCGAGGGTGCGGCGACCGACACCGAGACTGTCGCGGGCGACGAGGTCGCGGGCGCCGATGCCGCTGCCGAGGACGCCGAAGCTGCCGCCGCCGCGAAGGCTGACGACGCCGCGGCCGATGCGAACGCTGCCGAGACCGCCGAAGCCTCGGGTGCCGACGCCGCAGCCGAGTCCGGGGCCACCGCTGCCGACGTGAACGATGCGGCTGCCGAGACCACCGATGCCGCGGCCGAGGGTGCCGCCGATGTGAATTCTGCTGCCGCCTGGACGGTTGCGCGCGACGAGATCGCCGGTGCCGCTACGGAATCCGAGGCCGACGAGACCGCTGCCGGGTTCGAGGCCGCCGCAGCTGCGGAGACCACCGCCGACGTGGATGCTGCCGAGCGCCAGAACAGCGCCGATCAGTCGGCCACCGATTTCGCCGCCTCCGGCGCGACCCCCGCCGACGCGGTCGCCGACGAGCCGCCCGCCGTCGCCAAGGACACCGAAACCCCCGCGCGCACTTCGCGAATCACCGCCACCCCTCGCTCCGGCGAGACCGATCTCTCCGACGCGGGACCGGCGGTCGAGACCATCGTGCACGTGCTGCGGCACGGCGAGGTGCACAACCCGAAGGGCATTCTCTACGGTCGGCTGCCCGGCTTCAGCCTGTCGGTCACCGGACGGGCGCAGGCGGGCGCGGTGGCGCGGGCGCTGTCCGACCACGACATCGCCGCGGTGATCGCCTCGCCGCTGCAGCGCGCGCAGGAAACCGCCGGGCCGATCGCCGAGCAGCACGGCGTGATCGTGCGCACCGACGAGAACCTGATCGAGGCGGGCAACACCTTCGAGGGTCTGCGGGTGTCCGTCGGCGACGGCGCGCTGCGCAAGCCGCGGCACTGGTGGAAGCTGCGCGACCCGTTCACCCCGTCCTGGGGCGAGCCGTACCTGCAGATCGCGCACCGCATGCTGGCCGCGGTCAACAAGGCCAGGGTCGAGGCGGCGGGCCGCGAGGCGGTGCTCGTCTCGCATCAGCTGCCGGTCTGGACGCTGCGACGGTTCCTGCAGGGCCAGCGGCTGTGGCACGACCCGCGCGCGAGGCAGTGCTCGCTCGCCTCGCTGACCTCGCTGGTCTACCAGGGCGACACGCTCGTCGACATCGTCTACTCCGAGCCCGCGGGCGGTTCGGATCCCACGGTGCACGGCGCATGATTCGCGCCACCGCGTCGATCCCCGCGAAGGCCGGGCCCGCGTCCGCACGGACGCTGGTCAGGCGGATCGCGCCGATGCTCGTTGCGTGCGTTGCCCTGGTGGCCGCGCTCGCTGGCTGCTCGACCGGATCGGACGCGGTGGCCACCGGCGGCACCTTCGAATTCGTCTCGCCCGGCGGCAAGACCGCCATCTTCTACGATCCGCCTGCCGCGCGCGGCACCATCGGTGCGCTGTCCGGCCCCGATCTGCTGAGCGAGGGCAAGACCGTCTCGGTCGCCGACTTCCCCAACAAGGTGGTCGTGGTCAACCTGTGGGGCCAGTGGTGCGGGCCGTGCCGGGCCGAGGCGCCGGCGCTGGAAAAGGTCTACGAGGCCACCAAGGACAAGGGCGTCGCCTTCCTCGGCATCAATGTCCGAGATCCGCAGCGCGACAAGGCGCAGGACTTCGTCACCGACAACAAGGTCGGCTACCCGTCCATCTACGACCCGTCCATGCGCACGCTGCTCGCCCTCGGCGGAAACTTCCCGACCAGCGTCATCCCGACCACCCTAGTGCTGGACCGGCAGCATCGCGTCGCGGCGGTCTTCCTGCGGTCGCTGATCGCGGAGGACTTGCAGCCGATCGTCGAAAGGCTCGCCGAGGAGGGCAAGCAGTAATGGGTCGTCCGAGCGTGTGGGGCATGCGGTGATGGTGCTCGCGAGCGTGGGGGAATCGTTCCAGCAGACGGCGGCGACCGGTCCGCTGCTGCTTGCGCTCGGCGCGTGCGTGCTGGCGGGGCTGGTGTCGTTCGCGTCGCCGTGCGTTGTCCCGTTGGTGCCCGGATATCTGTCGTATCTGGCGGGGTTGGTCGGCGCCGAGGCTCCGCCCGCGACCGTCGAGTCGGCGAAAGGCCGGTCCTCCGTCGCGCTCGCCGCGCGCGCGGGCAAGTTGCGCATCGCCGGTGCGGCCGGACTGTTCGTCACCGGATTCACCGTGGTCTTCGTGCTCGCGACGGCCACCGTGTTCGGTGTGATCCAGACCCTCAACGTGAATCGTGAACTGCTGCAACGCATCGGTGGCGTGGTCACGATTCTGATGGGGCTGGTGTTCGTCGGCTTGGTCCCGGCTTTGCAGCGCGACACCAGAATGGAGCCGCGTCGTCTGACCAGCCTCGTGGGAGCGCCGCTGCTCGGCGCGGTCTTCGCACTCGGCTGGACGCCGTGTCTCGGACCCACCCTGTCCGGCGTGATGGCGGTGTCCGCGGGCACCGAGGGCACGACCGCGGCGCGCGGCGTCGCTCTCATCGTCGCGTACTGCCTCGGGCTCGGGCTGCCGTTCGTGATCCTGGCCTTCGGCTCGGCGGGCGCGCTGCGCGGCGTCGGCTGGCTGCGCAGCAATTCGCGAACCATTCAGATCGTCGGGGGCATTCTGCTCATGGCCGTCGGCGTCGCGCTGGTCACGGGGGCGTGGGACCAGTTCGTGGCGTGGGTGCGCGACGCGTTCGTCTCCGAGGTGACCCTGCCCATATGACCGTGACCGACCATCCCGTGGCCGAATCGGCCGCCCCCCGCCCGCCCCGCCAGTCGCTGCCCGGCCGCGCCTTCGCGCTCGTCCGCAATACCTGGCGCGGGCTCACCAGCATGCGCACCGCGCTGGTGCTGCTGTTCCTGCTCGCGCTGGCCGCGATTCCCGGCGCCCTGCTGCCGCAGCGGAACCTGAACGAGCAAAAGGTCGAGCAGTACATCGCCGACCGTCCGATGCTCGGTCCGTGGATGGACCGCTTCGAGCTGTTCGACGTGTTCTCCAGCTTCTGGTTCACCGCGGTCTACGTGCTGCTGTTCGTCTCACTGGTCGGCTGCATCCTGCCGCGCACCTTCGATCACTACAAGGCGCTGCG
The DNA here is from genome assembly GCF_001613365.1 of Nocardia xishanensis NBRC 101358. Classification (GTDB taxonomy): domain Bacteria; phylum Actinomycetota; class Actinomycetes; order Mycobacteriales; family Mycobacteriaceae; genus Nocardia; species Nocardia xishanensis. The sequence continues at coordinate 509,388 of NZ_BDCF01000001.1, read as the reverse complement.
CACCCCGCCGGTGCGCGCCCCGCGCAACCTGGCCCGGTTGCCGCACCACTATTCGGGCGAGTCGGCGAGCACTCCCGAGCAGCTGATCGAGGCCGCGCGCGCCCGGCTGCGCGGCTGGCGCACCGAAGTGCGGCCGGGCAGCCGCCCCGGCGAGCTCACCCTCTCTGGAGAGAAGGGCTACTCCCGCGAATTCGGCAATCTGGTCTTCCATCTGGCGCTGGTATGCCTGCTGGTGGCCATCGCGGTCGGCAAGCTGTTCGGCTACGAGGGCACCGTCATCGTGATCGCCAACAACGGCCCAGGCTTCTGCACCACCTCGCCCGCCGCGTTCGACTCCTTCCGGGCGGGCAACGTCAACGACGGCACCGGCATGACGCCGATCTGCGTGCGGGTCAAGGATTTCCAGGCCGACTACCTGCGCACCGGGCAGGCCGAGATGTTCACCTCGAACGTCGATTACCAGGCCGGATCGGATCTGGCGACCGACAGGTGGCGGTCAGCCATGTTGCAGGTCAACCATCCGCTGCGGGTCGAGGGCGATCGCCTCTACTTGCAGGGACACGGGTACGCGCCGACATTCACCGTCACCTTCCCGAACGGCCAGACCAGGACCGAAACGATCCAGTGGCGGCCGGACGACGCGCGCACCTTCCTGTCCAGCGGCGTGCTGCGCATCGACCCGCCCGGCGGCATGTACGCCACCGACGAGGAGCGTCGCAAGAACCAGATCGCCATCGAGGGCCTGTTCGCGCCGACCGCGCTGTTCCACGGCAACCTGCTGACCTCGGCGTTCCCGAGCATGGACGACCCCGCCGTCGCGGTGGACGTCTACCGGGGCGACACCGGTCTGGACACCGGACGTCCGCAGGATCTGTTCTCGCTCGACCAGGAGATGGTGCGGCAGGGCAGGCTCGCCAAGGAGGCCAGGGTGAACCTGCGCCCCGGCGAATCGACCACGCTGCCCAACGGCACCAAGGTGACGTTCGACGGCGCACAGGAATTCGTGAACCTGCAGGTCTCGCACGATCCGGCCCAGCAGTGGGTGCTGGTGAGCGCGCTGGCCATGATGGCGGGCCTGCTGGTGTCGCTGCTGGTGAAACGTCGGCGGATCTGGGTGCGGGTCTACCCGTCCGAGGACGCTGCCGGTACCGTTGACCAACGACGCACTGTAGTAGAAATGGGCGGGCTCGCCAGAACCGATCAGGCGGGCTGGGGCGGCGAATTCGACCGGCTCCGCGCGCGCCTGCTCGATGCTGCGGGCGACGACGCGAAGACCGACGCCACACGCACGGGAGAGTGAACATGCCGATCGACGAGACCCTTGCCGGGTACAGCAACCTCGCCTTCAAATCGGCGTTCGTCATCTACGTGCTCGCGCTCGGTCTGCTCATCGCGCAGTACGCGTCGGTGCAGACACGCAAGGCCGAGGCGCGCGAACTCGTCACCGTCGGCGGCGGCGCGGGGCCGGGTGTGCCGGGGAAGGTGGCGCCGCCACCGCGCCGCTCGCGCGCCGAACAGTTCGGCAACATGGCGTTCTCCGTGCTGATCGTCGGCATCGTCCTGCACGTCGCCTCGATCGTGCTGCGTGGCTTCGCGACCCACCGCTTCCCGCTCGGCAACATGTACGAGTTCGTCACCATGGCTTGCGCGGCCGCGCTCGTCGTCGGTCTCGGCTTCCTGTACGAGCAGAAGTTCCGTGCCATCTGGGTGTTCCTGATCGCGCCGGTGCTGGTCCTGATGTTTCTCGCCGGACAGGTGCTCTACGCGGAGGCCGCGCCGGTGGTGCCCGCGCTGAAGTCGTTCTGGCTGCCCATCCACGTCACCGTGGTGAGCGTCGGCAGCGGCATCTTCCTGCTCTCCGGTGTCGCGAGCATGCTGTTCCTGTACCGCCTGCGTCAGCCCGAGGGCCAGGAGTCCGACAGCCCGCTCGGCAAGATCGCGCGTCGCCTGCCCGACGCCCGCGCCCTCGATCGCCTCGCCTACAAAACCACCATCATCGGCTTCCCCCTCTTCGGCGCCGGCGTCATCCTCGGCGCCATCTGGGCCGAGGCCGCCTGGGGCCGTTTCTGGGGCTGGGACCCCAAGGAGACCTGCTCGTTCATCGCCTGGGTCCTCTACGCCGCCTACCTGCACGCCCGCGCCACCTCCGGCTGGCGCGACACCAAGGCCGCCTGGATCAACGTCGCCGGCTTCGTCGCGATGCTCTTCAACCTGTTCATCATCAACATCGTGATCAGCGGTCTGCACAGCTACGCGGGTCTGAACTAACTGGCTCCGATCTGCGCGTCAGCGTTTGTCTTCGAAGCTCCCGGTGCGGTTGAATCCGGCTCGGTACGCAGCGGGTACGCAGTGGATTCGAGATTTGCCCGGAGGACGCCGCCTCAGGCAAACCTGAGCATCACCCGCGCTCGGCAAATATATGGCCGAGCCCTAGCAGATGCGCAACACGCCCCGCAGCCTGACTGAGTCGGGCCGATATCTCATTATGCTTGCCAAAAATTAGCTATATCGGTCTGTTCATGCGATTCAGCCGCCGCTGATGTACATCCGATTCGGAACGGAATCAGATATGCGACCTCGATTCGTCGTTATCGTGACCGGTGTGGTCGCGGCCGTCCTGGCTGTCGGTCTGTGGCCCGGTGCCGAGCCGAGCCGAGCCCAACCGCCCGGCGCGGACGTATCCGGTGCCGGGATTCATGTGACGGCATCGGTGGAGAACATCAGAGTGGACCCACCGGGCGACCGGACGCCGAACTTCCTCATGACGTTCGCGCATGCGGCGCAGCTATCCGGCGACTACTCGCTGAACGTGGAGGGCGATGGAATAACGTCCGGCGAGGCCGTCTCGGGGTTCCTAGTCGGCTGCGCGATCAGTCTGGACAACGGCTTCACCGTCGGAATCGATCCGGAACAGGGGCTGATGGCGAGTATTTCCCCCGAATTCAGCCAGTCGGATGTTGCCGCCCGATTGCCGAATGCGCAGGTGACTCCGGTGTCCACCCCGCCGAGTGCGACGCTGACGCCGTCGTCCACACCGCAGCGTGCCAGCACCACCTCCCTGAGTCTCGCTACCACCTCCGCGAGCGCAGCCACTACTTCCCCGAGCGCCGCTACCACCTCCGCGAGCGCAGCCGGTACTTCCCCGAGCGCCACCACTACCTCCCCGAGCGCCACCACTACCTCCCCGAGCGCCACCACTACCTCCGCGAGCGTCGACACCCCGTCGCCGAGCGTCGACACCCCGTCCCCGAGTGCCTCGGCCCCCAGCGCGAGCCTCGGACCGACCGTCGGCGGGAATCTGGGCTTGGCGGAGGTCCTGGAAGCCACCTTGGCGCCGGGCCAGATCACCACGGTCACGACAGTGACGACCCCCCTGGACGACAGGACCGCGTTCCCGTACCACTTCATTTTCAACAACGCCGCGTTGAACGTCGGCCAGTGTGCCTCACCGGTTTCGGCCGTTCCCTTCATCACCGCCACGGTGAGTACCGCGGTGGGGACGGTGCAGACCTCCGCCTACGGCAGCCAGTTCATCTTCTGATCCGACCGGCGACCCGACTCGTAATCGCCGCACAGGCGGCCGTCACCGCCGTCACCACGCTGGACCGCAAGCACTTCTCCATCGTTCGGTCCACGACCGGCCAACTGCTGCTCGCGCCGTACTCGGCTGACCCGGAGCTCGGCTGTCGACGGGCGCCAGCTGGGCTGTGCGAGACTGCGGGTATGTCGAGGCTTCGGGTCGCGGTGCTGGCGTCGGGGAATGGGTCGAATTTGCGTGCGCTGCACGGGGCTTCGATGGAGGAGGAGGCGCGGTTCTCGATCGCGCTGGTCATCGGGAACAACAGTGGGTCAGGGGCGCTGGCGTATGCGCGGGATGCTGGGATTCCGGCGGTGCACATGTCGGGGCGGACGCATCCGGATCCGGCGGAACTGGACGAGGCGATGCGGGCGACGCTCGTCGCGCACGACACGGCTCTGGTCGTCACCGCGGGCTACATGAAGAAGCTGGGGCCGCGGGTGCGCGAGGAGTTCGGTGGCCGCATCATCAATATCCATCCCGCGCTGCTCCCGCGCCACGGCGGGCAAGGCATGTACGGGAAGGCCGTCCACGAGGCCGTGCTGGCCGCGGGTGACGCGGTATCGGGCCCGACGGTCCACTTCGTGACCGAGGAATACGACACGGGCGCGGTCATCGCGCAGAGCGAAGTGCCGGTGCTGCCCGATGACACGGTCGATTCGCTGGCCGAGCGCGTCCTGGCCGCCGAGCACCTGCTGCTTCCCGCAGTTGTACAGATCATCGCGACCCGGGATCCCGCCGCCGCCGACCGCTGACCTGACAACGAGGCTCGCCGTACAAGCCGGATCGTTCCGGCCTCTGCTGCCGCGCCGGCCCGATGCGGCGGATCGGTGGAGGAATTTCTCGCGGTCGCGGCTCGAATCCGTGACATCAGAGCCGCCCGAGTGGATCGCTGCCTTCGGCTACCTTCCGTACTCGACCGCTGCCGTCTTCCACTGGCGCGAAGATGTTTTCGGCTGACAGCCTGCGCCGCGATTGCTACACGAGCGAATCGCGCCCTGGTGCACGCATTCTCGCCCGCCAAATGAAATTACCCGGCCGAGTCCCGCTGTGGCAGTATCGGCCTGGTGAGTGGGGAGAACATCTCGGGGGCGGAGCACACGTGGCCCGAGCGATGGCGATGGGAAGCAAAGCGCGTACGGGATTACGAACGCCGCGGCTGGTCGGGCGTGTGGGTGGAGGGCATCGAGCACGCCGGAGTGCGGGAATCCGGGCTGTTGCTGGCGATGCGCACGCCGCGCAAAATCTACGGCGTGCTGGCGGCGGCGCTCGGGTCGGTGCTGGTCGCGAGTGCCGGAACGAACGCGGTGCTGGCGGTCGTCGAACGGACCTGGGTCGGCCTGCTTGCCTTGGTGTTCGTCGGTCCGGTCGGCGCGGTGGCGCTGCTCGCGGCGTATGGGATCCTGCGTGCACGCCGAGGCGTGGTGCCGGGATTGCTGCTCACGCCGACCCGAATCCTGTATCGCGACAACGTCGGCAGCGTCTTCGCGATCCCGTGGCAGCAGGTCTCGGCCATCGATGCCCGCATCCGGCGCCAAGGCGGAAGCCGCTACGACAACCTCATCGTCGTCGAGGCGCATCCGTCCGCCGAAGTCTGGCAATCCGTCAAGGCGACCGTGCGGCGGATGACGGTCGAACGGGGCGATTTCCGCATTGTCACCGTGTTGGACAGGCATCTGCTCATGAACCCGCTGATCGCTTACAGCCTGCTACGTCATTATTTGGCGAACCCCGACCAGCGGCCGAACGTCTGCCGCGCGCTACCGCTCGATCAGCACTGACGTCGCGGGTACAGCCAACTCCTGGACAGGGCAGGGACCGAGCCCCAACGGCATGTGGGATCGACATGGGTGCGACGCTATCGCCCCCGCGCACGGGCCGTTCAGCGGTCGGTGGTGCCGTCGCCGTCTGGGTGCTGTTGACGCGAGATGCGCCACAGGAACTCGGGGTCGTCGTCGGGGCCGAGGACTCGTTTGCGTTGGGGTGAACGCGGGGTCCGATCGCCAGCATTCACGGGGCCGAACGCCTTCCAGCACAACACCGCGACAGCCACAACAGCGATGAGTGCCAACAGGTACGTCACGTTCGCTCACCTCCTGCTATCGAGGGTAGCCGCGCGCGACGTCCGCGCATACCGCAGACCTCGAATTGCCGCCGACACGACCGGGCGCGGGCATGGACGCCCGCGCCGGTCGTGGTCGTTCTAGCGGGTGGGGCTTGCTTCCGTGGTCAGCGACTTCAGCAGCTGAAGGACTTCGGACTCCCGAAACCGGCGATGCCCGCCCGGAGTGCGCAGCGAGCCGAGACGCCCGGCGTGGGCCCAGCGGGTGACGGTCTTCGGATCGACGTGGAACAGGGCAGCCACTTGGCCGGGTGTCAGCAGAGTGTCCTGGCCGCCGACGGTGATCGCAGTCATAGCAAACCTCTCCGTTCTCGACAGTTCCCTCATCAGATGGCGCCATCGTTGCACCCCAACCCCTAGGTACGCGAACCACCTACAGTTGGTAAAGGCGAAGTAATGGACAAAACGGATCGTCGTCCGACGTATGAAACGGGTGTGGCCCGAGAGCGGGCAACAGCTTCGCATACTCTGGTTCACGTGAGCGACTCGACTCGTCCGGACGGCGCATCGTCCCAGCCCACCGCGCGTCCCGGCCGCAGACTGGCCGTGAATCTGGCGCTGTACACGCTGGCCAGGCTGGCGCTGGTCGCGGCGATCACCGCGGTGATCATCCTGGCCGCGCGACTGGTCTCGGTGGATATTCCGCTGGTCGTCGCCGCCCTCTTCGCGCTGATCATCGCGATGCCGCTGTCGCTGGCCCTGTTCAAGAAGCTGCGCGCCAAGGTCAACGAGGACATCGCGGTGGTCGACGAGAAGCGCCGCAAGGACAAGGCGCAGCTGCGCGCGCGCCTGCGAGGTGAGGGCGGGCCCGGAGCGGCCAAGTGAAGTACTGCGATCGCAGCGCGCCCCGGGACTGGGTCGACAACGCGGTGCGACTGATCGACGCCGATGCCCAGCGCTCGGCCGACACCCACCTGCTCCGCTATCCGCTGCCGGTCGAGTGGAACATCGAGCTGTACCTGAAGGACGAGTCCACCCACATCACCGGGAGCCTCAAGCATCGACTCGCTCGCTCGCTGTTCCTGTACGCCATCTGCAACGGCTGGGTTACCGAGGGGACCACGGTGGTGGAGGCGTCCTCCGGGTCGACCGCCGTGAGCGAGGCGTATTTCGCGAAGCTGCTCGGCCTCGATTTCGTCGCGGTGATGCCCGCGGGCACCTCGCCGCAGAAGATCGCGCTGATCGAGGCGCAGGGCGGCCGTTGCCATTTCGTGGAGCGTCCGCCGGATATGTACACCGAGGCGGCGCGGCTGGCGTCCGAGTGCGGCGGCCACTACATGGACCAGTTCACCCACGCGGAGCGGGCCACCGACTGGCGCGGCAACAACAACATCGCCGAATCCATCTTCGAGCAGATGGTGCTCGAGACGCATCCGGTGCCGGAATGGATCGTGGCGGGGGCGGGCACCGGCGGCACCAGCGCCACCATCGGCCGCTACATCCGCTACCGCAGGCATGCCACCAAGCTCGCCGTGGTCGACCCGGAGAATTCCGCTTTCTACGGCGGCTACGAGACCGGGGACGCCGGATATCAGACCGGCATGTCCTCGCGGATCGAAGGCATCGGCCGCCCTCGGGTGGAGCCCTCGTTCGTCGGGCAGGTGGTCGACCGGATGATCGAGGTGCCCGACGTCGCCTCGATCGCCGCTATGCGGCACGCCAGCCGCGTCCTCGGCCGCCGCGTCGGCGGGTCGACCGGCACCAATCTGTGGGGCGTTTTCCACCTGATCGCGGAGATGCTCGCCGAGAACCGCGATGGCAGCGTGGTCACCCTGCTCTGTGACGGCGGAGATCGATACGCCGGAACCTATTTCGACGATCAGTGGGTCGCCGCGCAGGGCATGAACCTGGCCGAGCCGACCGCCGTGCTCGACGAATTCCACGCCACCGGCATCTGGAACGGGTAGGCACCTCCGCCCCGGCTGTGCGCGGTCTCGGATGTCCGGCCGGCGCTGGTTGTGCGCGCCTCCGCCGCCGCCCGACTCCGCGCGTACCGCCCCTCGGTTTTCTCCGATAGCGAAACCCGCGCTTCCACAGTGCATTGCGCGTCAATTTTTGTTGACACACAGCGTTGGCGTCAATCAAAATTGACGTCATGACTGAGGCAACCACTCTGGCGGCCGCCGCGGGCAGTCCCGACCCCAAGGTCGGACTGCGCGCCGTGCTCGCACTGCGTCGGCTGCTCGAACGGCTGGAGGCGATCCAGGTGACCAACGCCCGCGCGCAGGGCTGGTCATGGCAGGCGATCGCCGACGCGCTCGAGGTCAGCAAGCAGGCGGTCCATCAGAAATACAACCGGAAAGGCAGAAGCTGATGTTCGAACGGTTCAGCAAGTCGGCGCGGACGGCCGTCGTGATCGCGCAGGAAGACGCCCGTGAGCTGCGGTCGCCGAGCATCGAGGTCGAGCACGTGCTGCTCGGCCTGCTCACGCAAGCCGAGCCCGAGCTGAAGGCGCTGCTCGCGGACGCGGGGCTCACCCGCGAGGGTGTGCTGAGCGCCTTGAACGCCGAGGGGCACGCCGAGCCACTCGGCGCCGAGGACGCCGAAGCATTGCGCTCGATCGGCATCGACCTGGACGCGGTGCGCGAATCGCTGGAAGCGGGCTTCGGTGAGGACGTGCTGGATCGTCCGCTCCCCGAGCCGCGTCGCGGACTCCTTGGGCGGCAGTGGTACGGCGGACACATCCCGTTCACCAAGGACGCGAAGAAAGTGCTCGAGCTCTCACTGCGGGAAGCCCTCGCGCGCAAGGACAAAAGCATCGAATCAGGGCACGTGCTGCTCGGTATCCTGCGCGCGCCGAATCAGACCACCGTTGGCCTGTTCGGCGGCTCAGGGCCGATCCACGACCTGCGGCCGAAGGTGCACGCGCTGCTCGACCGTGCGGCCTGACGAACGCGGAAAACCATTTCCCGCCAGCGGCGGCGGCTCACCGCATTTAGCATGTGCGCATGCAGCTCGTGCTTCGGTTGATCATCAACGCGTTCGCCATATGGTTGGCCGCCGAATGGGTGGGCGGTATCGACATCCTGAGCCCGAAAGAGAACGGCACCGGCGGCGAGATTCTCGTCGCCCTCGCCATCGCGGTGGTGTTCACCGTGGTCAACGCGCTGGTGAAGCCGTTGGTGAAACTGCTGTCGCTGCCGCTGATCGTGCTGACCCTCGGCTTGTTCCTGCTGTTGATCAACGCGCTGATGCTCTGGCTCACCGCGGAGATCACCGAACTCGTCGACGCTCCCGAATACGGTTTGGTGGTCGACGGATTCTGGGCCGCCGTGCTCGGCGGCATCATCATCTCGCTGGTGAACTGGGTTCTCGGCGTGCTGGTTCCCGACAACGACTGACGGACCGGTCAGGCGAAGCCGAGCGCCAGCGCGGTCAGCGCCGACCAGGCGAGCAGGGCGAGACCGGAATCACGCAGCGCCGGAATCAGTTCCAAACCGTTGCCGCCCGACCGCACGGGTGCGTTGGCGCGCACCGCGAGCGGGAGGGCGAGCACGCCGACGAGGGCGAAGGGCGTGCGGATCACCAGCAGCAGGGTGACCACGAACGGCGCGGCCAGCAGCGCGAGGTGCAGGGTGCGGGTGCGTGGATCGCCGAGCTTGACCGCGAGCGTGGTCTTTCCGGATTCGGTGTCGGTGGGAATGTCGCGCAGGTTGTTGGCCACCAGCACCGCGCTGGAGAACGAACCGACCGCCACCGCGAGGGCCGCGCCCACCCAGTCGACGCGCTCGGCCTGCACGAACTGCGTGCCGAGCACGGCGACCAGCCCGAAGAACACGAACACCGCGAGCTCGCCGAAACCGCTGTAGCCGTACGGCTTGCTGCCGCCGGTGTAGAACCACGCGCCCGCCAAGCAGGCCACGCCGACCAGCAGCAGCCACCACGCGGTCGTGGCGACGAGCACCAGACCGAGAACCGCGCCGATCGCCAGGCTCAGTATCGCGGCGTTCTTGACCGCCGCGGGCGAGGCGAGCTTGGACCCGACCAGCCGCAGCGGGCCGACGCGCTCGTCGTCGGTGCCCCTGATGCCGTCGGAGTAGTCGTTGGCGTAGTTGACCCCGATGATCAGGGCCAGCGAAACCAGCAGCGCCAGAACGGCTTTCCACCACACCGCGGCATCGAGCGAGGCTGCGGCGCCGGTACCGGCGATGACCGGGGCGATCGCGTTCGGCAGGGTGCGGGGCCGTGCGCCCTCGATCCATTGCGCTGCTGTAGCCATGAACGCAGCCTAATAGGCGCTGTCGAGCGGGGCTTGCCGACAGTCCGCGGGCGCTCAGGCCTCGGCCGTCGCCTTCAGCCGGGTGAGACCTTTTTCGAAGTCCTTGCCGACCATCCGGTCCATGGGGATCACCTTGCCGATCAGCGCCATCAGGCCCTGCTGCTGCCCGGTCATTCGCCAGACCACCTCGGTGGCGCCGGACTCGGTGGGATTCAGCTCGAAGTCGACGTGGTTGGTCGCTTTGAAGGGCTTGAGGAACTCCAGACGGATGCCGATCTCGCGTTCGGCGTCGGAGACGATCTCCATGTTGCCCGCGCCCGCCTTGCGGTTGCCGCTCCAGGCGTAGTGTGCGCCGACACCGGATGGCGCGCCGGAATAGGTGCGCTGGAGCTGCGGGTCGAGATCCTCCCAGGGGGACCACTTCGTCCACTCCCGGAAATTGTCGATGAGCGTGTGGATGTGTGTGGGGTCGGCTGAAACGACGACCCGTCGGACCACTTCGAACTCAGCCATGCGCAAAGCGTAGGCGCAAGCCCGCCGTTATCCAGGGAGGAAAACGATGTCAGTCTCAGCCCGCTCCCTCGCATACGATGACCACGGCATGTTTCCAGATCGGCGCGGCCCCGAGGGCCCGAATCCCACCGCTACGCCGCAGGCGGGCGCATCGGTCGTGGTGGCCCTGCTCGGCGAGGTCGCACTGCGCCGCGACGGCGCGCTCACACCCGTACCCGGAGCCCGGTCCCGGCTGCTGCTCACCGCGCTCGCCCTGCGACCTGGCCGCAGCCGCACGGCATCGGCCTTGATCGAAGACGTATGGGCCGACCAGCCGCCACGCTCGCCGATGAACGCGCTGCACACCCAGGTGTCGCGGCTGCGCTCGACGCTGCCCGACGGCGCGCTGGAGATCGGTCCCGCGGGTTACCGGCTCACCTTCGCGCCCGACCAGGTCGACCTGACGCACGGTGGCGCGTTGCTGGCCCGAGCCCGCGGCGGGCTCGCGGCGGGGGACGTCGCCGCGTGCCTGGGATCGGTGCACGAGGCGCGAGCGCTCTGGCGCGGCGAACCCGCCGCCGACCTGCCGCCCGGTGAGATCGCGGAGGAACTCGCGCGCGTCGCGGCGTCGCTGACCGCCGAACTCGACGCGCTCGAGTTGGCCGCGCGGGAATCCGGCGGCGACATCCCCGGCGCACTCGACCTGGCGCGGCGTCGCGCGGCCGCCGAACCACTCGACGAACCCGCCCAACTGGCCCTCATGCGGCTGCTCGCGCGCGCCGACCGGGCCAACGAGGCGCTGGAATCCTTCGCGGGGTTCCGGACCCGCCTCGCCGATCAGCTCGGCGCGGACCCGGGACGGGCGCTCGTCGAGTTGAACACCGCCATCCTGCGGGGTGAGGCGGTGGGCGCCCCCGAACGGACGGCGGCGACCAACGGTGGAAGCGTCCCGCCCGACCGGCGGGGAACCGTGACGCTCAATGTCATCGAAAAACCCGAACCGGCGGCCTCTTCCGACCCGGAGGGGTCGGCGCATGCCGCGGCCGTCGGTATCCCGGACGCGAGCACGGCGTCACCGCTGCACGCACAGTTGTTGTCTCGCTCCGAGAGTCCGCGCGAGGCCATCGGCTTGCGCGCCGCGCCGAACGCACTGCTGGGCAGGGACGCCGACCTCGACCAGCTCGCCGAGCTGCTGCGCGCCGCCCGGGTGGTCACCGTGCTCGGGCCGGGGGGAACCGGAAAGACCAGGGTGGCCAACGAAGTCGGCGCCAGGGTGGCGCGGCAGGAATCCGTGGTGCTCGTGGAGCTCGCGTCGGTGCGCTCGACCTCCGTGGACGACGCGCGGGCCGATATCGAGTCGGCGATCAGTACGACGCTCGGCATCGGCGAGGTGGTCCGCGAGCCGGGTCTGCTGCGGCCGGGGCGGATCGACACGGGCAGGCGGCTGCGCGACGCGCTGTCGGCCCGTCCGATGCTGCTGATCTTGGACAACTGCGAACACCTCGTCGATGCCGTCGCCGAGGTCGTCGGCGACCTGATCGGCAGCTGCGACCAGCTCACCGTGCTGACCACCAGCCGCGCCCCGCTGGCCATCACCGCCGAGAGCGTCTATCCCTTGGCGCCCTTGGCCATCGACGCCGCGGGCTCGCCCGCCACCGACCTGTTCAGCGCGCGGGCCCGCGCGGTGCGGCCGACGGTGCGCCTCGACCCGGACGCCGTCGCCAGGCTGTGCGCGATGCTGGACGGACTGCCACTGGCCATCGAACTCGCCGCCGCCCGTGCCCGCACCATGAGCGTCGAGGAGATCGAGGCCAGGCTCGAGCACCGATTCGCCCTGCTGCGCGGCGGCGACCGCTCGTCACCTGAACGGCACCGCACACTGCACGCGGTGATCGCGTGGAGCTGGAACCTGCTCGATCCGCCGCAGCAGGCGACATTGCGCCGAATGTGCCGCTTTCCAGCGGGTTTCACCTCGATCGCCGCCGAGGCGGTGGCGGGCGGACCGGACGTCGACGATGTGGCCGCCGCGGTGGACGGCTTGGTGAGCCAGTCGCTGCTCACCGTGCTCGAGGACGAGGACGGCACGCGGTACCGAATGCTTGAGACGGTCCGTGAATTCGGTGAGGAACAGCTGACCACCGTCGGTGAAGTCGAGCATGTCATGCGGCGGATGTCGCGGTGGGCGGCCGAATACTCGGTGGACGCCGCCCTGCGCTACCGCACCGACGAACAGCTGACGACGGTGCTCTCGGTCGCCGCCGAACAGGACAACCTGGCGGGTGTGCTGCGCTACGCGCTGGACCGCGACGACGCCGCGACGGTGTATCGCGTGTTCCCTGTCCTCGCGATGCTGTGGATGATGCGCGGCGCGCATATGGAGCTGACGTCGTGGGCGCCGCGAGTGCTGCGCTCCGCGCCCGAGCGGGAACCCGCGCGCGGCGTCATCGCGGATCTGCGGATGCTGGCCGCGCTGACGATCGGAATACACCTGGTCTTCCTGAACGCCGATCTGCGCCCGCTGGCCACCGTGCGGGCGCGCACCCGGGTGTTGCTGCGCACCGCCGTCGGGATGAACCCCGGGTTGCGCCACCTCGGCGGGTTGCTGATCGTGGACGCCTCGGGAAAAGGCCTTGCGCGCATTCTCGCCGACGGAGCGCGTTCCTCCGACCCCGACGTGCGGGCGGCCGCGCTCATCGCCCGCGCGAACATCAGGGAGAACGCGGGCGACGTGCACGGCTCGGCCCGCGACGCGCTCGGCGCGCTGCGGTTGCTGGAAGGCAAAGATCTATGGGGCCTCGCCATGGTCTGTCAGCACCTAGGCCAGCTCGGCGGGCAGACCGCCCGCTACGCCGATTCGGTGGACTACTACCGCAGGGCCGCCGCCGCGCTGCGCACCCTGCGGGCCCACGACGAGGCCGTGGAGATTCGCAGCTATCTCGCGGTCGCGCTGATCGGCGTGGGCCAGGTGGAGCGGGCACGCGAGGAATTGGCCTTCGCGCTCGGCGCTTCCGACGACCCGGCTTATGTCGCCCCGATCGACGATCCGAACGTCCGGCGCAACCATCGGCTGGCCACCGTGTCGGGTGGTGTCGCGGAACTCGCACTGGCCGAGGGCGATACCGACATCGGATTGCGGTATTACCGCAGGGCGCTCGAGCTGTTGGGCTGGCCGGACGATGATCTGACGCCGGGGCCGGGCGGGCTCATGCTGGCGAGCGCGATGATCGGCGCGCAGGTGCTGTACGGACGCGCCGAGGAGGCGACGGAACTCGCCGCCGAAGTCACCGAGAGCGCTGCGGGCAGGCTTGCCCAGTTCTACGACCTGCCGCAGATAGGCGCGGTGGCGTGCGCGGTCGGCTCGCATCGGCTCGCGATCGAGCCGGATGCGGAGGCGGGTATGGAGCTGCTCGCGCTGTCCGCGAAGGTCGTTGCCCGGCAGGACTATCCGTCGATGATGGTGCGGCGGCACTGGGACTTTCACCGGTCGCGAGTCGGCTCCGAGCGGATGGACGCGGCCTTGCGCGCGGCCACCGGGATGCGGCGCAGGACCGGAGCGGCACGGATCATCGCGCTGCTGCGCGAGTTGAGCGGGCGGCTGGACGCTTAGCTCGGAGGCCAGCACACCGTGCGCGGCCGAAGTGATTGCGGAGGTTCGCCCAGGGGAAACGGCAAAGGCCGGAACCTCTTCCGAGATTCCGGCCGTGTCGTGTCGATCAAGCTCTGCGCATGTACGCCTTGACCGTCAGCGGGGCGAACACGGCGATCACGACCGCCGAGCCGATCAGCGACCACGCCAGGTTGCTGCCGTAGACGTTGCCGTTCATGAGGTCTCGGCACGCGTTCACCATGTAGTACACCGGGTTGACGTGGTTGATGCCCTGCATCCAGCCCGGCATGGTCTGTGCCGGAGCGAAGGCGCCGGACATGAAGGTGAGCGGGAACATCACCATCATCGAGATGCCCTGCACCGACGAAGCGCTCTTGCCGGTCACGCCGACCAGAGCCCAGATCCAGCTGATCGCGAACGAGCACACCACGATGACCAGTGCGGCGACCAGCACGCCGGCCACGCCGCCGCCCGGACGGTAGCCGAGGCACAGGCCGACGATCACGGTGAGCGTGGTGGCGATGCCGTAGCGCACCATGTCGGCGATCAGCGCGCCGCTCAGCGCCGAGATACGGGCGATCGGAAGCGATTTGAAGCGGTCGAAGACGCCCTTGTCCATGTCCTCGCGCAGCTGGGTGCCGGTGACTACGGAGGTGAGCACCACGGTCTGCACGAGGATGCCGGGAATCAGCAGGGGCAGGTAGTCGTGCGCGTTGCCCGCGATGGCGCCGCCGAAGATGTAGGTGAACAGCGCCGTGAACAGGATCGGCTGTATCGTCACGTCGAACAGCTGCTCGGGATTGTGCTTGATCTTGAGGATGCCCCGGTAGGCCATGGTGAGCGAGCTCGACACCGTCTGGCGGATGCCGATTCGGTTGCTTGCTTCGGGGATTCGTAGGGGGGCCGCGGCGGCGGTCGGTGCGGTGATGGTGGTCATGCCGCGCTCCGTTCGTTGTCGTCGGCCGGGTGGCCGGTGATGGTCAGGAAGACTTCGTCGAGGCTGGGCTTGCTCACCGTGATCTCGTCGATCGCGATGTCCCACTCGCGCAGCCGGATCAGCAGGTCGGTGGTGACGCTCGCGTCAGGCAGTGGCGCGGTGAGCCGACCGGCCTCGGGGGTGATCTGCGCCTCGGCGCCGAGGAAATCGCCGACGATGCGGCGGGCCTCGGCGAGCTGCGCTTCGTCGACCAGGGTCAGATGCAGCGAGGAACCGCCGACCGAGGCCTTGAGTTCGTCGGCGGTGCCGTCGGCGATCACCCGGCCGCGGTCGATCACGGCGATCCGGTCGGCCAGCTGATCCGCCTCGTCCAGGTACTGCGTGGTGAGCAGCACCGTCGCGCCCTCGCGGACGAGGCGGCGGATGGTCTCCCACATCTGGGCGCGGGTGCGCGGGTCGAGGCCGGTGGTCGGCTCGTCGAGGAACAGCAACGGCGGCGCGGCGATCAGGCTCGCCGCGAGATCGAGGCGGCGGCGCATACCGCCGGAGAAGTTCTTCAGCGGCTTGTTCGCCGCTTCCGTGAGGTCGAACTCCTCGAGCAGTTCGCTCGCTTTACGCCGGGAGTCGGCCCGGCTCAGGCCGAGCAGGCGGGAGAAGATGATCAGGTTCTCGGTGGCGGTCAGGCCCTCGTCCACCGAGGCGTACTGCCCGGTGAGGCCGAGCAGCGACCTGACCGCGGTCGGCTCGGCGACCACGTCGTGGCCGAAGATCCTGGCGCTACCGCCGTCGGGACGCAGCAGCGTCGAGAGCATTCGGATGGTGGTGGTCTTGCCCGCCCCGTTCGGCCCGAGCACTCCGTACACCGAGCCTTGCGGCACCGTCAGACTCACCCCGTCCACGGCCCGCTGCTCCCCGAACACCTTGACCAGGGCGTCGGCTTCGACGGCCGGCGCTGCATGTGGCGCGAAAGAATTCATGCCACGAACTCTGTCGCCCACCCCTTGCACCACCCTTGCGCCGCGATTGCACGCCCTCTTGCATCACGCCGACACGGCTTTCATACGTGCCAGCGGGCATAGATCCTGTGTGCGGCGTCGCTGTCGTTTCGTGCGCCTCGCGCAGGACGAGGCCGATGCCGGATCGCCCGGCGAGTCCGGTGAGCCCGCGCCCACCGGCGGCGGTTGCGGGCCTTGTGAGGAGTGCGGAGAGCCTGCGCGGTCAGTTGGCGGACTGGGCGAGGAGCAATTCGCGGAGCTTGGTCCGGTTGGGTTTGCCGGGGCCGTGCAACGGAAGTTCGTCCAGTAGGGCCAGTTCTCGGGGCGCGGCTATGGCGTCGAGTTCCCGGACGACGTGGTCGCGCAGTTCGTCGAGCGTTGGGGTGGCTCCCGCGGTGGGCACGACCGCGACCGCGACGCGCTGGCCGAGCCGTTCGTCGGGCAAGCCGAGCACCACGCACTCGCTGATGGACGGATGCGTCACCAGCACGGCCTCGACCACCTGCGGGATGACCAGCAATCCGCCCGTCATGATGGCCTCGTCCAGGCGTCCGGTGACTCGCAGCACGCCGTTGTCGAAAGCGCCCGCGTCCTCGGTGCGGAACCAGCCGGGCTCGGCGAAAGCGGGGTGATCGGGCTGGCCGCGATAACCGCTGGCGATCATGGCGCCGCCGAGCAGCACGCGGCCGTCCTCGATGCGCACCTTCGCGCCGTCCAGCGGCACGCCCTCATAGACGCAGCCGCCGCAGGTCTCGCTCATGCCGTAGGTCCGAACGACGTTGATACCGGCCGCTTTCGCGCGCTCGTACACCGGCAGCGGGGTCGCCGCGCCGCCGACGAGCACCGCGTCCAGATCGGCGAGCGCCTCGGCGGCGCCTGGCGCGTCGAGCGCCTTGATCAGCTGGGTCGGCACGAGGGCGGTGTAGCGGCGCTCGCCGCGCATGCCCGACACCGCGCCGACCAGGGCCTCGGGAAGAAAGCCGCCGGAGACGTCGAGCACGGCGGGCTCGGTGCCCGCGAGGATGCTGCGCAGGAGGACCTGGAGGCCGGCGATGTGGTGGGTCGGCAGCGCGAGCAGCCAGGCGCCGGGACCGCCGAGGCGGTCGTGGGTCGCGGTGCCGCTGGCGCGCAGCGCGGAGGCGCTGAGCATCGCGCCCTTGGGCACGCCGGTGGTGCCGGAGGTGGTGACGACAAGCGCCACGTCGTCGTCGATCGCTTCGCCGGGGGAGAGCGCGTCGCTGAGCCGACGGGCCTCCCTGCGGTCGCTGGTCGGGATGGGCAGCCACGCGGGGCCGTTGCCTTCCAACGCTTCTCGCAGATGCGGCAGCACGTCACCCAGACCGGATCCGGTCGGCATAGGAAGCGTCCGCAGAGTGTTGCTCACGACCACACCTCGCCGTCGCTCGGTTCCATCACGATAGGGATCGTGTCATGCCCGCGCCGTCGCGCGGGGAACGGGTCGGTTTGCTGGGGCGGCGCGCGCAGCGTGCGGCCGCCCCGAAAAAATGGGGCTCGGCTAGGCCAGACATCGAGACTGCGATTCACTCGTCGGACGGGACGCGGATGGCGGTCGCCCGGACATCGGCGGCCGGGCGTCCGCTAGAGCGCTATCGTCCTCGCCGAGCCAGCCCTTGGCAACTCGGCATTCGGACCCCGGTCCGCTCTCCTGCCGCCGATCAGTCCTCCGACCAGCGGGAATCTCGCCGGATCGGATGTTCGGGCGGAATCTCCACCAGCACCACCGGCACACCGTCGGGGTCGCGGATCCACATTTCGATCAGACCCCACGGCTCCTGTTTCGGTGCGCGATCGATCGGGATTCCCTTCAGCGCCAGCTCGACGGCGGCCGAGTCGACATCGCGCACCTGCAACCAGATCGCGCCGTCGAAGGCCGTCGACGCGCCCGTCCCGCCGTGCGCCGCGACCTCGACCAGCGACTGTCCAGCGAAGAAAACGGTTCCACCTGGATATTCCCTGGCAATCGCGAGACCGAGTCCGTCGCGGTAGAACTCGAGCGTTCTCGCGTAGTCGCCCGGCCGCAGAATCACCCGGCTGCTGAGGATCTCCATGGGGCCAGTCCCTTCGTCAGAAGTACCAAGGGTAGGGCGTCCAATCCGGCTTGCGCTTCTCCAAGAACGCGTCGCGACCTTCCACCGCTTCGTCGGTCATGTACGCCATGCGGGTTGCTTCGCCCGCGAACAGCTGCTGGCCGACCAGGCCGTCGTCGAGCAGGTTGAACGCGTACTTCAGCATGCGCTGCGCCTGCGGGGATTTGCCGTTGATGTCGGCGGTCCACTCCAGCGCGACGTCCTCCAGCTCGGCGTGGTCGACGACCTTGTTGACCGCGCCCATCTGGTGCATCTCCTCGGCGGTGTAGGGCCTGCCGAGGAAGAAGATCTCGCGAGCGAACTTCTGGCCGACCATCTTGGCCAGGTAGGCGCTGCCGTAGCCGCCGTCGAAACTGCCCACGTCGGCGTCGGTCTGCTTGAACCTGGCGTGCTCGCGGCTGGCCAGCGTCAGGTCGCAGACCACGTGCAAGCTGTGCCCTCCGCCCGCGGCCCAGCCGTTGACCAGCGCGATGACGACCTTGGGCATGAAGCGGATGAGGCGCTGGACCTCGAGGATGTGCAGCCTGCCCGCGCGCGCCTGGTCGACGGTGTCCGAGGTGTCGCCGCTGGCGTACTGGTAACCGCTGCGGCCGCGAATGCGCTGGTCACCGCCGGAGCAGAAGGCCCAGCCGCCGTCCTTGGGGCTCGGTCCGTTGCCGGTGATCAGGACCGCGCCGACGTCGGGCGTCATCCGAGCGTGGTCGAGCGCCCGGTAGAGCTCGTCGACGGTGTGTGGCCGAAACGCGTTGCGCACCTCGGGCCGATCGAACGCCACCCGCACCGTGCCCTGTTCGATATGCCGGTGGTAGGTGATGTCGGTCAGATTCTCGAATCCGGGGACCGGTCGCCACAGCTTGGGATTGAACGTCACGCTTGTGATTATTGCCCGCGGCGAAAGATCCGGTGCCAGCGACTTCCGTGCATTTCGGCGCCGTGGGCTTGACGGTGTAAAACTACGCGTTACCGTGCAGGTATGAGTGAGCGTGTGAAACCTGTTCCAGATTCGGCCGCGGAGGCGCCCGCGGAATCGGGTGCGCCGCGTTCCCAGGGGACGGCGACCCGTCCGCGTATCGATCGCAGCGCGGTGGACGAGAGCCGATACGAGCGGCACGGCGGATTCCCGAAGGTAGCCCGCGCCCGGATCGGTTCGAATTTCGGGCCTTTCGTGGAAGCCATGCGCACGTTGCAGGATCTGGCGGTCTCGGTCGACGCGCCCGACGAGGTGTTCGGCGAAGCGTTGGCGCAGGCACGCGAACTCATCGAGCTGCTCGAGCCCTATCGCGCACCGGAATTGCAGGGCCCGGCGGGCCGGGCGGTGGAATTGCCCGGGCGCGGCAGCCTGTTGCTGCTGCCGTGGCGGGTGCTTTCGGCCGGACCGGACGGCATCACCATGACGGGCGAGTTCCGCCGTTTCCATCTCGGCGGCAACGGCGCGGCGCACGGCGGCGTGCTCCCGCTGCTGTTCGACGATCTGCTCGGGATGATCGTGCATTACGCGGGCAGGCCGATCAGCCGGACGGCTTACCTGCACGTGAACTACCGCAAGATCACACCGCTGGAACGGGCGCTGACGGTGTGCGGGCGCGTCGACCGCGTCGAGGGCCGCAAGACCTTCATCACCGCCGAATTGCGCGATGAGCAGGGCGATTTGCTGGCAGCTTGTGAAGGGTTGATGGTGCAGTTGCTGCCGTGGCAGCCGTGAGCGGAACTAGCTCGTGTGACGGCGCGCACCAGTGCGTATAGTGGCGTGCGCTCGTTCATCGACATCTATTCCGGAGGAACCTGAAAGTGGTTGCAGCACTGTCTGAATCCCTGCTCGACGACGCGAAGCGCTCGGCCTTCCTTGCCGATGCCAAGGAGGTTCTCGACGCCGAGGTGTCGGATAAGGGCGGGGCGTCCGGCCTTGCGGTCAAGGGCGGCTACGCTGCGGTGAAGAAGATCAGCCCGTCCATCGTGCCGGACGCGCTGGAGTCCTTGGCGCCCAAGCTGGTCGAGCAGCTGGAGCCGTTCTGGCAGGAGTACAAGGCCGCGGGCTCGGGCCAGTTCGCCGACCTGCTCGTGTCCAAGTCCGACGAGGTCGCCGAGGCGCTCCTCCAGGTGACCGACGCCCGCGCCAATGCCTCCAGCCGTCCCGCGCTGCAGAAGGTGTACTCCTCGATGCGCTCCTCGGCCAAGAAGAACGTCATCGAGGCCCTCCCGCGCCTCGGCGACCTGGTGCAGCGCCACGCGAACTGATCGCACACCGCAGTCGCACGCCGAGCCCCGGCCGCCCGGGCTCGGCGTGCGACTGTGCGTTTCGGGGGTCCACCGCGCGTCCACCGCACGGCGACGCAACCCGCTGATCAGCCGTGCCCTCTCCGCGCGGCCAAGCCAGGCGCGGACAGAAAATCGACCGCTCGATCCCGGCCTCCCAGCCACCCACAAGGCGAGTCTTAGCCCGTTCGCGGCCGTCTCGCTTCTGGCCGTGCGAACCCCAGGCATTGTGTGCGACCGAGACTCGCCGAAGCCGAGGGCCGCGCTCCGGCAGCAGGCCCGAGCGTGCACCGAGTTCCGGACGTTCGATCCCGCCCTCTCGGCCACCCCGAGGGCGAGTCTTACGAGCCCGTTCGCGGCCGTCTCGCTTCTGAGCGGCCGAGACGCATGCGACGAAGTCGCGAGAATCGGCCGCTCAGAAGCGAGACACACGGGGCCGCGAACCCGCGCGCCCCGGCGCGCCAGCAACACTGTGACCAGGGTGACGGAGACGGCGCGCGGACTGTCTGAGAGGCTGGAGCCGTGAACCCGTCTACCGCTCAGGCTCGAGTAGTCGTCGACGAACTTGTGCGCGGGGGTGTCCGCGATGTGGTGTTGTGTCCCGGTTCGCGGAACGCTCCGCTCGCCTTCGCGCTCCAGGCCGCCGACGCGGCCGGTCGGTTGCGGCTGCACATGCGCATCGACGAACGAACCGCGGGTTTTCTCGCCATCGGTCTGGCGATCGCGGGCAACAATCCGGTTCCGGTGGTGATGACCTCGGGTACCGCGGTCGCGAATCTCGGCCCCGCGGTGCTGGAGGCGAACTACGCGCGGGTCCCGCTGATCGTGCTGAGCGCCAATCGGCCTTACGAGATGCTGGGCACCGGCGCCAATCAGACCGTCGAGCAGCTGGGCCTGTTCGGTAGCCAGGTGCGTGCCACCATCAGTCTCGGGCTTGCCGAGGTAGACCACAGCGGCAACGGCAGCGGTCCGTACGGGCAGCAGAACAGCGTGTGGCGCTCGGCGGTGTGCCGGGTGCTCGCCGCGGCCCGCGGGACGCGTTCGGGCAACGCGGGCCCGGTCCATTTCGACATTCCGCTGCGCGAGCCGCTGGTGCCGGACCCGGAGGCGGCCGCGGGCCCAGAAGGACGCACGGACGGGCAGCCCTGGACGGCGACGCAGTACGCGACGCTGGACGTGCCGCTCGACATCGATCTGACCCCGGACACCGTGGTGATCTCCGGGCACGGCGCCGGTCTGCGCCCCGAGTTGGCCGAGTTGCCGACCGTCGCGGAGCCGACCGCGCCCATGCACGGCCCGGCGCTGCACCCGCTAGCGCTGCCGTTGCTGAAACCGAAGCAGGCCATCATCACCGGTCGCCCGACCCTGCACCGGCAGGTGTCCAAGGTGCTCTCCGATCCATCCGTCACCGTGTTCGCGCTGACGACCGGTCCGCGCTGGCCCGATGTGTCGGGCAATGTCGTCGGTACCGGCACCCGCGCGATCACCATCGGCGCGCCGAGCGCGGAGTGGCTCGCGCATTGCCGCGAGGTGAGCGACAACGCCGAACAGGTGGTGCGCGCCGCGCTCGCCGGCCACCCGAAGCCGACCGGCCTGCACGTGGCCGCGGTCGTGATGGACGCGCTGCGCGAGGGCGATCAGCTCCTGCTCGGCGCGTCCAATCCGGTGCGCGACGCGGCTCTGGTCTCGCATCCGCGCCCCGGCATCAAGGTGCTGTCGAACCGCGGCGTGGCAGGCATCGACGGAACGGTGTCGACGGCCGTCGGCGCGGCCGTGGCGCACGGCGGCCGCACCGTCGCGCTGATCGGCGATCTGACATTCCTGCACGACGCGTCGGGACTGCTGATCGGGCCCGGCGAGCCGCGGCCGGTCGACCTGACGATCGTGGTCGCCAACGACGACGGCGGCGGCATCTTCGAGCTACTCGAACAGGGCGACCCGCAGTACGCGGGCGTCTTCGAACGCGTCTTCGGCACGCCGCACGGCATGGACCTGGCCGCGCTGTGCGCCGCGTACCGCGTTCCGCACCGGCAGGTGGACCCGGAACAGCTGGCGGCCGAACTGGCCGGGCACGCGCACGGTCTGCGGGTGCTGGAGGTGGCGACGGAACGGTCCAGCCTGCGCGAGCTGCACGCCGCGGTGCGGGCCAAGATCGCGACCTGAGCCCTTCGACGGACTATTCGGCCTCGTCGCGATCCTCGTCGTCGATCGGCACGGGGATGGACTGCTCGATGAGGTCGGCTTCGTTCGCGTCCCAGATGTCGCGATCGACCGCGGGACGCGCCGCGCGTTCGACGCCGGTTTCCGCGGCGGCCCGGTCGTCGGTATCGGCGTCGTCCACCTGGTAGGCGGGCGTGGATTGCTCCACGCGATCGGCCTCCGGGGCGTCGTCCAACGTACGCGGGGTGCTGCGATCGATCATCGTGTGCTCCTCTCCGCTGGTGCTCTCCCGCATCGGGTATACCCAATCAGGGAAGCGGACAACAGTCCGGCAGTGTCGAGAATGCTCCGAGCGTGAGCTTCCGGCAACCGTCCGCGCCGTATGGCTTCATTCCCCCTCGACGGCCACGCCCCCGTTCGCCGGATGCTCGACCAGCGCCAGCGTGCGTCCGGCCATGAACCGCGCCGTACGGACCGCGACCCCGGTCCGCGTCACCTCGCTGACTTCGACCACTCCGCGCGCGATGCGCACCTCGACCCGCCGCCCCGCCCGTGTCGCGGCGATTTCGTAATTGCGGGAGCCGTCACCGACATCGACGACGATCTCCACTCGATCACCCTTCATCCACCAATTCTCCTCTTTTCCAGTGCTTTTCGCCGTTACGAGTTGATCGCGGAGGAGCCGGGCCGCCCGTTCGGGGCGGCCCCGGGCAGCGGTGCGAACCGATGAATTCCGCGTCACCGCACCGTCTCAACTCACGCAGACAACTCGCATCCGGCAGGAGACCCGATGACACCCACGTTCGATTTCGAGCCCGCCGCTACCGCATTGGAGACCGTGGTAGCGGGCATCTCCGACGACCAGCTGCACACCCCGACGCCATGCGAAGGCAGCACCGTCGCCGCGCTGCTCGATCACGTGCTCGCGCTGACCGAGGCGTTCCGGCAGGCGGCGACCAAGGAATCCGTCGGCCGCAGCACCCCGCCCGCCGTCGGGCGGGACTCGAAGCTGCCCGAGGATTGGCGCACCCGAATTCAGGCCCAGCTGAAGGAGTTGGTGGCCGCCTGGCGCGAGCCGGGCGCGTGGGAAGGCGAGACCGAGGCGGGTGGCGTCACGGAGGCCGCGCTCGTGATGGCCGTGATCGCGCTGGACGAGGTCGTCGTGCACGGCTGGGACCTGGCGCGGGCCACCGGTCAGCCGTTCACCTGCGCCGAATCGCACGCGGCGATCCTGTTCGACTTCCTCCGCGAAACGCCGACGACCGGCACGCCGGGACTCTTCGGCCCGGTGGTCGAGGTCCCCGCCGACGCACCCCTGCTCGATCGCGTGATCGGCCTCACCGGCCGCACGCCGAGCTGGACGCCCTAGCCTTCGGCCAGGCCGGTGACGAAAGTGCCCGCGGCGACGGCGTCCATGGCGGCTCGGACGGCGACGCCCGCAGCTGCTTCGTCGATGGGATCGCCGCTGGCGAGCAGGCGGTAGTAGAGCGGAGCCGAGACCGCCGAGAGGACCGCGCGCGGATCGGTGCCCTCGGGCGCCTCGCCGCGCGCGATCGCGTCCTCGACGCACGGCGCCCACTCGTTGAGGCGGACGTCGTAGAAACGGCGCAGCGCCGCCGCGGTGATCGGGTCGCCGGTGGCCGCGGCGATCACGGCTTGAAAGAGGCGGCTTTGGCGCGGATCGGTCAGCGTCTTCGCGACCAGACGCGCGTTGGCGGTGAGATCGCCGCGCAGCGAGCCGGTGTCGGCGCGCGGCAGCGACTGCTCGGCCATATCGGCGAGCAGATCGGCGACGAGCCCGGCCGGGGTGCCCCAGCGCCGGTAGACGGTGGTCTTGCCGACCCCGGCCGCGGCCGCGACCTCCGCGAGATCCAGTGTCGCGAACCCTCGTTCGGCGAGTAGGTCGCCCGCTGTGCGCAGGACGGCCTCGCGGATGCGCGCGGTGCGCCCACCTGGGCGAACCGATCCGGGAGCGGGTTCTTCGAACGGCATAACAGGACTCCAGTTCCATTTGCGCCGAACGGGGTGTACCGTTCGGAGGCATTAACGGAACTATAGACCCTTTAGGAGGGCCGTCCGGTGAATACCGATGACACGCACATGGAGTACCGGCGGCTGGGCGCATCGGGTCTGCTCGTCCCGGCGCTGAGCTTCGGCGCGGGCACCTTCGGCGGACGCGGCGAACTGTTCGGCGCGTGGGGCGACACCGACGCCGCGCAGGCGCGGCGGCTGATCGACATCAGCCTGGACGCAGGAGTCACGATGTTCGACACGGCCGACGTCTACTCCGACGGCGCCTCGGAGGAAGTGCTCGGCGCGGCGATCGAGGGCAGGCGGGATCGGCTGCTGCTGTCCACCAAGGCGGGCCTGCCGACCGGACCGGGGCCCAACGACGCGGGTTCGGGCCGCGGCCGGCTCGTCGGCGCGGTGGAGGGCTCGCTGCGCCGCCTCGGCGTCGACCACATCGACCTATTCCAGCTGCACGCCTTCGACGCGCACACCCCGGTCGACGAGACGCTCGCCGCGCTCGACGACCTGGTGCGAGCGGGCAAGATCCGCTACCTCGGCGCCTCCAACTTCGCGGGCTGGCAGCTGATGAAATCCCTTGCGGCCGCAGATCGCAACGGCCTGACCCGCTATGTCGCGCACCAGGTGTACTACTCGCTGGTCGGCCGCGACTACGAGTGGGAGCTGATGCCGCTCGGCCTGGATCAGGGCGTCGGCGCGGTGGTGTGGAGCCCGCTCGGCTGGGGCAGGCTCACCGGCAAGATCCGGCGCGGCCAACCGCTTCCCGCGGGCAGCAGGCTGCACCAGACCGCGGAGGCCGGTCCTCCCGTCGACGACGAGCTGCTCTACGACGTGGTCGACGTGCTGGACGAGATCGCCGCCGAGACCGGCAAGACCGTGCCGCAGATCGCGCTCAACTGGCTGCTCACGCGCCCCACCGTGGCGACGGTCATCGTCGGCGCGCGCAACGAGGAACAACTGCGCCAGAACCTCGGCGCCGTCGGCTGGCGGCTGGAGCCCGAGCAGGTCGCCCGCCTGGACAAGGCCAGCGCCGCCACCCCGCCGTACCCCTACTACCCGTACTACCGCCTGCCGGACTTCGCCCGGCTCGATCCACCTGCGGTGTAGCGGGATTCGGCCCGCCGCCGGGCGGGCCGCCCAGCAGCGGATCAGTAGACGTCGCGCACGTAACGCTTCTCGGCGACGAGCTGCTTGCGGAACGCCAGCGCGCCGTCCTCGTCCAGCTTGCCGTGGATGCGGGCGATGGCGAGCAGCGTGTCGTCCACGTCCTTGGCCATGCGCGCCGCGTCGCCGCACACGTAGAAGTGGGCGCCGTCGCGCAGCCAGGACCACAGCTCGGCGCCGTGCTCGATCATCCGGTGTTGCACGTAGATCCGCTCCCGCTGGTCGCGGGAGAACGCCAGGTCGAGACGGGTCAGGAAACCGGTGCGGAACATGTCCTCCAGTTCCGCGCGGTAGTAGAAGTTCTGCGCCGCATGCTGTTCGCCGAAGAACAACCAGTTGCGGCCCGTCGCGCCGAGCGCCCTTCTCTCGTGCAGGAAGCCGCGGAACGGGGCGATGCCGGTGCCGGGACCGACCATGATCATCGGCGCCGTCGGATCGAGCGGCGGCCGGAAATGCGGTGCGCGCTGAAGGAAGATCGGCACGGTGGCGTCGGCGGACTCGCTCGGCACCCGGTCGGCGAGGAAGGTGGAGCAGACCCCGCCGCGCCGGGCGCCGGCGCCGCTTGGTTCGCCGTAGCGGACGACGCCGACCGTCAGCTGCACCTCGTCCGGGCTGACCAGCGGACTCGACGAGATCGAATACTGGCGCGGCTGAAGCTTTTTCAGCGCGCCGAGCCATTCCACCAGGTCGGCCCGCACCGGGAAGTCGCGTAGCACGTCGACGGCCTGGCGATCCCAGAGATAGCTGTCCAGCTCGTTGCGGTTGTCCCTGCGCAGCAGCTTGGCGAGCTGGTTGCTCGGGTTGCGCTCGCCGATGAAGCCGAGCAGGTCGGGGCTGACCTTGGTGATGTCGTATCTGGTGCGCAGCGCCTCGGTCAGCGGCATATCCAGGTCGTCCACCTCGATGATGCGCCGTCCGTCCAGGCCGGTGGCGGTGAGCCACTCCTCGACCAGCGAAGGACAGTTCGACGGCCATACACCGAGTGAATCGCCCACTTCGTAGCCGGCGTCGAGGCCGCGTAGATCGAAACCGAACTGACGCACCTCCTTCGGCGATCCGGCGCGCGAGAGCTGTTCGTTGCGCACGAGCGGTGCGGCCACCGGCGCGTTACGGGTGAACCGCGCGGGCGCGGCGCGCAGGGAACGCGCGGGAGCCGGAGCCTCGGGCCTGGTCAGCAGCATGGTGCCGCCGGAACTCGCGGCGCGGACCGGCGGGCGCGGACCGGAACCGCCGTCCGGAGCCGGGCCCTCGCCGTCGTCCTCGCCGCCGAACGCGCCGAGCACCGCGTCCAGCCAGCGGCTCGCCGGCTCCTCGTAGTCGGGTTCGCAGTCCACCCGCGGCAGCAGCCGGGTGGCGCCGCGCTCGGCCAGCTTCTCGTCCAGCTTGCGGCCGTGGCCGCAGAAGTCGTCGTAGGAGGAGTCGCCGAGCGCGAGGACGGCGTAGCGCAGGCCGGTCAGCCGGGTCGCGCTGTCGGCGAGCCTGGTCCAGAAGTCCGCGCCGTTGTCCGGCGGACCGCCATCGCCGAAGGTGCTGCTGATGAACAGGGCGTCGCCGGTCAGCGCGCCGAGATCACAGGAGTCCATCTCGAAAAGCCGCGGCGCGAAGCCGGATTCGGCCAGGCGCTCGGCCGCCGCCGCGGCGAACTCCTCGGCGTTGCCGGTCTGCGAGGCCCACAACACCGTGACCGGCCGCTCCGCCGCCATGGGCGCCGGTGTCTCGGGGGTCAGCGCGCCGCGTGAGTACATGCCCGCGAGCAGTCCGTCGATCCAGAGCCTGCCGCGGGTGGACAGCGGCGCGGTCTCCGGCAGCACCGGTTGGCCGATCACCGGCAGCGAGTGCAGCGCGGCCAGATACCCACTGAGGTAGATCTGCTCGGTGTCGGTGAGCGTCGGCGCGACGCCGCTGTCGAGCCCGAGCATCACCGCGAGCGGATGCGCGCCCCCCTGCGACGCGGAAACCGGTTCGGCGACCGGTGTTTCGGCCTGCTTCATCGGCGCGACGCGGCGCAGTGAGACGGCGCACTGCTTGAACTCGGGTTGCAGCGAGGCCGGATCGACGGCGTCGTTGGTGACGGCGTTGATGGTCAGATACTCACCCTGTTCGTCGTTCCAGTGGAATGGCGCGAAGCAGTCGCCGGGGCGCACCCGGTCGCTGATCTGCACCGGCAGCACGGCTCGGCCGCGGCGGGAGGCGATTTCGAGTTGATCACCCGCGCGGACGCCGAGCCGCTCGGCGTCCGCCGGATGCACCTCGAGGAAAGGCTGCCCGGTCAGCTTGGTGAGCTTGGCGATCTTGCCGGTCTTGGTCATGGTGTGCCACTGATGTTGCAGGCGACCGGTGTTCAGCACGAACGGGTAGTCGTCGTCGGGCATTTCCTCCGGCGGCATGTGCGGGCGCGGCCAGAACATCGCGCGGCGGCTCGCGGTGGCGAAGGCAAGCCGCGGGCGGTGACCTTCCTCGTCGACGAAGAGATCCTGGCTGACGCCGTCGTTCAGGTAGCGGATCGGGTTGCGGCGCTTGCCGGGTTCGGCGCACGGCCACTGCATCGGGCCGTCGCGCAGCGCGTCGTAGCTCATGCCGCGCAGGTCGTAGCCCGTCGCCGTATTGGCGAAGCCTTGGATCTCGGCGAAAACCTCGGCGCTGGACGCGTATTCGAAGCCGGGGAAGCCCATGGCCGTGGCCACCTGCGCGATCAGCAGCCAGTCCGGCCGCGCGTCGCCGACCGGGTCGACCGAGCGCTGCAACAGGGTGACATTGCGTTCGGAGTTCACCATCACCGCATCGGCCTCGGCCCAGAGCGTGGCGGGCAACAGCAGGTCGGCGTAGGAGTTGGTGGCGGTGTCGGTGTAGGCGTCCTGGGCGATCACCAGCTCGGCGGCCTCGAGACCCGCGATCACCGTCTTCCGGTTGGCCACGGAGGCAACGGGATTGGTGCAGATGATCCACGCCGCCTTGATCTCGCCGTCGGCCATGCCGCGGAACATCTCGATCGTGCCAGGCCCCGCCTCGGTGCGAATCGTGCCGGGTTCCACACCCCACGCCGTCTCCACGAAGCCGCGGTCGGCGGGGGAGAGCAGCGAGCGCTGACCGGGCAGGCCGGGGCCCATGTATCCCATCTCGCGACCGCCCATGGCGTTGGGCTGACCGGTCAGCGAGAAGGGACCGCTGCCGGGGCGGCAGATGGCGCCGGTGGCCAGGTGCAGGTTGCAGATCGCGTTGGTGTTCCAGGTGCCGTGGGTGGACTGGTTGAGTCCCATCGTCCACAGCGTCATCCACTCGCCCGCCTCGCCGATCCAGCGCGCCGCGGTGCGAATGTCCTGTTCGGCGAGGCCGGTGATCTCGGCGACCCGGTCCGGCGGGTAGTCGGCGAGGAATTCGGGCATGGCGTCCCAGCCCTCGGTGTGCTCGGCAATGAACTCCTCGTCGATGTCGCCGTTCGCGACGAGCAGGTGCAGCAGGCCGTTGAGCAGCGCGAGGTCGGTGCCGGGGCGCAGCTGGAGGTACAGGTCGGCGCGCACGGCGGTGTCGGTGCGGCGGGGGTCGGCGACGATCAGCTTGGCGCCCGCCTTCAGCCGATCGGCCATGCGCAGGTAGAGGATCGGATGACAGTCGGCCATGTTCGCGCCGATGACGAAGAACAGGTCGGCGTGCTCGAAATCGTCGTAGGAGCCGGGCGGGCCGTCGGCGCCGAGCGACTGTTTGTAGCCGGTGCCCGCACTGGCCATGCACAGTCGCGAGTTGGCCTCGATGTGCACGGTCCGCAGGTAGCCCTTGGCCAGTTTGGTGGCCAGGTACTGCGCCTCGAGCGACATCTGCCCGGAGACGTACAGCGCGATGGCGTCGGACCCGTGCTCGTCGAGAATGGCGCGCAACCGATCGGCCGCCTCGCGCACCGCGGCGTCCACGGTGACCGGCGTCGGTTCCTGCCCACGCTCGGGACGCCGGTACGCGGTCGTCATCCGTCCCGGCGTCTGCATCAGTTCCGCGTGGGTGGCGCCCTTGGTGCAGAGCCTGCCGGCGTTCGACGGATGCAGTTTGTCGCCGCTGACCTTGGCGATCACCGGTGAACCCCCGGCGCCCCGCTTGGTCTCGACCGTGATGCCGCAACCCACGCCGCAGTACGAGCACGCCGTTCTGGCGACGCCCGGCGCGGGGCTGTTGGCTGCGTCCGACATGTCACCGATCATCCGGAACCCCGATTGCGCCGGATTTACCGAACGTTATCGCCAGGTGACAATTCTCCTCACAGCCAACAATCGCGGCTGTGAGCTGTGGTGTCGGTCACGTCGTCGCAGATCAGTGCGGTTGCTCGGCGGTTTCGGCCGTCAGTCTTTCGGTCTCGGCGCGGTGGACGGCGAGTGCGGTCCCGAGGAAGTCGAGGATGAGGTCGAGCTGGTCGGCGCTGTAGCGGCGCAGCGCCCGCGCGCCCGCGATGCCGACCGGGACGAAGATGTCGGCCGCGGCGGCGCGTGCGGCAGCGGTGGCCTCGACGAGCACCCTGCGGCGGCTGGCCGGGTCCTGGGTGCGGGTGACGAACCCCGCGCGTTGCAGCCGGTCGATGACCGTCGTGGTGGCGCCAGGACTGAGCTTCAGCTCGGCGCTCAGTTCACCCGCGGGCAGCGGTCCGCGACCGAGCGCGATGTCCAGGCAGCGCAGGTCCGTGCGGTTGAGGCCGAGGCGAGCGGCGGCGGCCTCGTCGAACGTGTCGAAACTGCGCTGTAGCAGCCGCAGTTGCTCGCCGACCGCGTCGATCCTCTCATCTTTCGACATTCGAACCTTTCTGCTATCTTATTATTCGATAGTCAAAATATTACCACGGGAGCGCCGCGCCATGAACCACACACTCGATCGCACCGACGACGACACCCTGATCCGGGACCTGTTCCAGCGCTTCATGCGAGCCTGGACCGACAACGACGCCGCCACCTTCGGCGCGCTGTTCACCGAGGACTCCGACTACGTCTCCTACGACGGCACCCGCGCCATCGGCCGCGCCGAGCATCACCACAATCACGACCTGCTGTTCCGCGGCGTGCTCGCGGGTTCCGCGTTGGTGGGCGACCTCGAATCGATCCGCTACCTCACGCCCGACGTCGCGGTGCTGCACGGCACCGCGTCGGTGCTGATGCCGTGGCGTTCCCGGCTGCCGAAGCGCAGGCTCTCCCGCCAGACCGTCGTGGTGATGCGCACTTCGGACGGCTGGCGCATCGCCGCCATCCACAACGGGCGCGTCCGCCCGGTCACCGTCCCCACCCCGAATTCCTTCCCCTCGCGGATGTCGCAACTGATGGCCCGCATCGCCCGCCGCCTCGGTTTCGGTCGTCGCCCGGCCGCGGTCTGAATGTCTGAGGGGCCGGTGGTCAGCCGAGCTTGTAGCCCCGGTGCAGCGCGACGACCCCGCCGGTGAGATTGCGCCACCTGACCGACGACCATCCCGCCTTGCCTATCCGCATGGCCAGCTGCCGCTGATTCGGCCAGGCCCGAATCGATTCCGCCAGATACACATACGCGTCGGGGTTGCTGCTGACCGCCCGCGCCACCCGCGGCAGCGCCTTCATCAGGTACTCCATGTACAGGGTGCGGAACGCCGGCACGATCGGCGTCGAGAACTCGGCGACAACGAGCCGCCCGCCCGGTTTGGTGACGCGCAGCATCTCGCGCAGCGCCAGATCGGGATCGGCGACATTGCGCAGGCCGTAGGAGATGGTCACCGCGTCGAAGGAATCGTCGGCGAAGGGCAGCGCCATGGCATCGCCCGCGACCATCGGCACGCCGCGGAATCGTCCCGCCGCGAGCATGCCCTTGGAGAAGTCGGCCGCCACGCACCAGGCGCCCGACTTGCCGAATTCCAAGGTGGATACGCCGGTGCCCGCCGCCAGGTCCAGCACGCGCTCGCCGGGCCGGAGGTCGAGCGCCTTGCGGGTCGCCCAGCGCCAGTAGCGGTCCTGACCCGCCGAGATGACGGTGTTGGTGAGGTCGTACCGCTTCGCGACCCCGTCGAACATTGCTGCGACCTCGCCCGGCCGCTTGTCCAGGGAGGCTCGACCTGCATGCGTATTCGCCACGCCAACGACCTTAAGGGACCGGCCCTTACGGATCCGCGTGCGACCGCTCACAGCGCCGATATTCGATGCCGCGTGCCATGCCGCGTCGGGTGGTGACCAGGCTCATGCCGTGTTCGAAAGGCGGAAGTCCCGGCCGGTGACGTCGGTGTAGTGCGCCATCAGCTCGTCGCACACGGCAGGCCAGGTTCGGTGCAGTACGGACTTGCGGGCGGCGCCTGCGAAACGGGTGCGCAGCGCCGGATCGCGCAACGCGGCCACGGCGCTCGGCAGCAGTTCGGTGAAACGGTCGACCGGAAGCAGATATCCGTTGCGGCAGTGCGCGATGAGATCGCGCGGACCGCCCGCGTCCGGCCCGATGACCGGGACACCGGAGGCCAGCGCCTCCTGCACGCCCTGGCAGAAGGTCTCGTGCTCACCCGCGTGCACCATCACGTCCAGGCTGGCGTACGCCTGCGCGAGTTCGTCGCCGCCCAGCTCGCCGGTGAACACCGCGCTGGGCATGAGCCGGGCCAGCCGGTCGCGTTCCGGGCCGTCGCCGACGATCACCAGCTGAATGCCGGGGTCGTCGGCCAGCACGGCCAGTCGCTCGACGTGCTTCTCCGGAGCAAGTCGCCCCACGAATCCGACCAGGAGTCGCTCGTGTCCGCCTAGCCAGCGTCCGCGCAGCTCCGGGCGATGGGCCGAGGGGGTGAACCGCGCGATGTCCACGCCGCGGCCCCACCGATGCACGCGCGGAATGCCATGGAGGACCAGGTCTTCCGCGGCCGCGCGGGATGGCGCCAGCGTGCGGGTCGCGCCCTCGTGGATGCGCTTGGTCCAGGCCCACGCCGCACGGCTGGCCAGACCGAGTCCGTAGCTCTTGGCGAAGCCGGCCACATCGGTCTGATACACCGCGACGGTCGGCAGATCCAACCGCAGCGCCGCACCGAGCCCGCCGGCGCCGAGCAGGAACGGCGAGGCCAGATGCACCACGTCGGCGTCGAATTCGGCGATCGCCGCGGTGATGCCGGGCTGCGGCAACCCGACCGGCAGCGAGCTGACCTTGGGCACCATCACCGCGGGCACCCGGTGTACCGGGAAGCGACCGTGCGCGCCCCTGGCGGCGGGCAGGCCGCGCGGTGTGTCGGGCGCGATCACCAGCGCCTCGTGGCCGTGCTTGTCCAGATGATCGAGTATCCGGAGCACCGAATTGACGACGCCGTTCATGTTCGGCAGGAAGGACTCCGAAACGATGGCTACGCGCACCACCTCAGCGTGACCCGCGCAGCGCGCGCCGCAGCCACGCGGACATGAAGCGTGCGGAAAGTTCCGGCGAACTCCTCGCGCTGTCGCAGACAGTGCTCTCGGCGCGTCAGATGTGCAGTGCCCGCAGCAGCGGGTCGGCCAGTCGCTGTTCGGTCGCGATGCCGCCCAGCACCGCGCGCAGCGAATGCACCGCGTCCGCGCCGAATTCACGCACGAGGCGCTGCTCCCGGTTCCGGTGGAATCGCCGCGCGGCGGCGAGGGCGGCTTCGCCGCGTTCGGTGAGGTAGAGGAGTTTGGCGCGGCCGTCGGCCGGATCGGGGCGGCGTTCCACGTATCCGCGCCGCTGCATGTCGTCGATGATCTGCGCGGCGCCCTGCTTGCTGATCGCGAGCCGTTCGGCCAGCTCGCTGACGTTCATCGGCCCGTTCGCCAGGCAGCGGAACACATAGCCGTCGGAACGGCCGAGGTCATCGAAACCCTGCTCCGCCAAGGTCGTTCGCAATTCGATGACGAACTGCTCCCAGGCGAGGCCGAGCAGGATTCCCAAATCCGGGTCTTGCGATGTGGATGCCATACCGTCATGATAGACAAGCCAGCTTGATCAAGCTGGCTTGTCTATTTCTCGACTCTTCACCAGCCCTATCTCGCACAGGAGTGTTCATGCACGTCATCAAGGCCGCCGAAGTCCCACGTTTCGAGCTGCACGGCGTCGAGTTCAGCGCCATGGCGGCACCGAGCCGTGGCTCGGCGGACGTCTGTACCTGGCGTCTCACCGTCGCGCCGCACCACGAGAGCGACGCCGCGCACGTACTCGACCGCGACGAGATCTTCCTGGTGCTCTCCGGAGTGCTCGAGGTCAGCGGTCAGCTGCTCGCCCCGGGAGATGTCGCCATCGTGCCCGCGGGAGGGCCGATCTCGGTCGCCAACCCGGGCGACGAACCGGCCGTCGCGCACGTCGCGATCGCCGCCGGATTCCAGGCCACCATGGCCGACGGCAGCAAGCTCAGCCCGCCGTGGGCGCAGTGACCCGTTGCCTCGCATCGCGCCTGCCCGCGCGGACGATCAGCCACAGCGCGGGTAGGGCGAGCGCCCACACCACCACGATCACCGAGAGGGCGGGCTGAATCGCGACCCGGACGTCGCGGCCCGCTACCCGGACCAGATCGGGATCGCTGCGGCTGTACTCGACATTGATGCGCTCGCCCGCGGTCAGGTTGGTCGGATACAGCACGCCGACCTTCGGATTGTGCGTTTCTCCGTCGGGTGTGACGTAGATGACCGCCGAGCGCAGCCTGCCCGCCGAGAGCACCTCGCCGGTGGTCACGCCACGATCGGAACTGATCAGGTAGTCGTTGCGCCAAGCCGCGAACACCAACAGGATCATGAGCACGCTGACGACCGTCGCGGCGGTGAGTACGCCGATTCTCGCCCGCCGCAGGCGGACGGCCCGCCTTACGGACTGGGAGGTTTCCGACACCGCAACAGGCTACCGATGGACTCGGCTAGCGTGTGCGCCCATGTCCCGAAAATTCAGCTTCACCGTGCCCTACACCGTCCCGGTCGAAGATCTTCACCGGGCACTCACCACCGACGACGCCTGGCGCTCCCGCTTCACCGGGGCGGAGACCGCGACACTCGAGCTGTCACATCCGGGGGGCGCGGGCACCATTCGCATCCACATGACCGAAAAGGCTCGTCAGGACAAGATTCCCGGGATCGTCCGCAAGGTACTCAAGAACGAACTGGTGCTCTCGCGCACCGACGACTGGCAGGCGTTGGACGGCGAGATCGCCAAGGGCGTCTTCGAGGCGTCCACCACCGGGATCACCAGCCGGATGTCGGGCTCCTATGTACTACGCCCGACCGCCGAAGGCAGCCAGATCGAGGTGGTCGGCTCCGTCGAGGTGAAGGTGTCGCTGGTCGGCGGGGCCATCGAGCCGCTGGCCGAGCAGCTGTTCCACCGCGTGCTCAACAGCGAGCGCAAGTTCTTCGAGGAGTGGTTCGGCGCGCAGGCGACAGCCTGAGCCGATCCGTCGAATCGGGCGCCTCCGTGCGGGGGCGCCCGATGTCGTCCGGCTCGTCACTGCCCGGCGAAGTCCCTCGGATCGAACTCCTTGTTCTCCACCAGCACCAGCCAGTTGCCGGAATTGTCCCGGATGATCGCCTCGGTGCCGTACGGTCGCTCGGCAGGCGGTTGGACGAAATCGACGCCCTTGGCGGTGAGCTCCTCGAAGGTCTTCTGGCAGTTCTCCGTCCGCAGCCCCAGCGCGCCGTGCGTGCCGTTGGCCAGCGCGCGCCGGATCGCCTCGGCCATGTTCTCGTCGAGCGGCGGGCCGGGGATCATCAGCGTGACCTCCAGCTCCCGGTGATCGGGGTGCGCGACGGTCACCCACCGGAACCCGTTCTCGCCCATGGTGACATCGGCCGTCTCCACGAACCCGAGCTTGTCGATGTACCACCGCTTGGCCTCGTCCTGATCGGTGACGTACACGGTGACCAGGGAAATATTCGTAATCGTCGTCATATGCCCAGGCTATGAGCGGTGCGGCCGCGGGCGCTTCTCCGAAATTGCGGTGTCGTCACGGGCGCTTGCGGTCGGACAACCCGTGCATGAAGACGTAGCAGCCGGGAATGCGCGGCGCGCCGTCGGCGAACTTCGCCTGGTACTCCGATGGAGTGACGCCGACCAGCTGACGGAACTTGGAGCTGAACGAACCGAGACTGGCGTAGCCGACCATCATGCAGACCTCGGTGACCGTCAGATTGGTGGCGCGCAGCAGGTCCTGGGCGCGTTCGATGCGGCGCTCGGCCAGATACGCGGCCGGTGTGACGCCGTACACCGCGGCGAAGGCGCGCAGGAAGTGATACTTGGAAACCCCTGCGGCGGCGGCCAGTTCGTCGAGGTTCAGCGGGTCGGCGTAGTGCCGATCCGCGAGGTCGCGCGCCTTGCGCAGGTGCGGAAGCAGGTAGAGCGCGGGCAATCCGCGTGGTTCGCCCATCTGCCCGCGCTCAGGTGAAGGGCGGCAGGTCGTCGTAGCGCATGGACGCCCGGCCCGCCAAGCGCCAGGCGCGCGCTGTCATATCCAGATCCTCGTCGGTGACAAGATTGCCCATCACGCGAACCGCGGTGCGTTGCAAATACTTCGAACGCATCACCGGCGGACCGCCCGCGGGCACCATGCGCGGATGCGTGGCAAGGCCCGCGATCCGGCGGGCCACCGAGAAGGTGCGGCCGTAGCGGGCGCGCAGCACGTCTGGCCAGAGCCCGGTGAAATCGGGCGCGTCCAGCAGTTCGGCGAGCATGTGCCCGCCTTCGAGGCCGTAGTCGATGCCCTCGCCGTTGAGCGGGTTCACGCAGCCTGCGGCGTCGCCGACAAGCACCCAGTTGCGGCCTGCCACGTTCGACACCGCGCCGCCCATCGGCAGCAGCGCCGAAGCCACCGCGCGCGGCTCGCCCTCGAACTGCCACTCCTGATAGCGCTGCGAGACATAGTGGCGCAGCAGCGGTTTCAGTGCGATGTGGGATGGCCGCTGCTCTGTGGCCAGCGAGCCGACGCCGATGTTGACCTCACCATTGCCCAGCGGGAACACCCAGCCGTAGCCCGGCACCAACTGGCCGTCGGCATCGCGCAACTCGAGGTGCGAGGTGATCCACTGGTCGTCGCTGCGGCCGGACTTGATGTAGGCGCGCGCCGCGGTACCGTACGCGAAGCGGCGATGCCAGGTACGGCCGAGCAGTTTGCCGATCGGCGAGCGCACGCCGTCGGCGACGATCAATATGTCGCAGGCGATCTCGCGCGAGCCCTCCGCCGTCTGCACCGTCACACCGGTGACCCGGTCGCCGTTCCTGGTGATGTCCACCACTTTCGTGCCGTCCAGCACCCTTGCGCCGGACTTCACCGCCGTCTCGCGCAGCTTGTCGTCCAGTTCGGTTCGCGCGACGGCGCTTCCGTAACTGGGGAAGGAGCCGCCCGGCCAGTTGAGCAGGGCTTCCCTGCCGAAGCCGGTCATGCGAAGGCCGTGGTTGACGGTGTGCGCGCGCAACCACTCGCCGAGCCCGAGGTGCTCCAGCTCCTTGGTCGCCCGCGGTGTCAGGCCGTCGCCACAGGTCTTGTCCCTCGGGAAGACCGCGGCATCGGTGAGCAGCACGTCACGGCCCGCGCGCGCGGCCCAGGCGGCTGCGGCGGAACCGGCCGGACCAGCGCCGACGACGAGCACCTCGGCGCGATCGGGCAGCGGGTTCTCCGCGCGGTCGTCGGCTGTGACATCCGGTGCACCCATGCGCTCAATACTTGCAGGACAGCCGGATCGGTGTCGACGCAGGACCACGGGGCCGGGTGGCGTGTCCGGCCGAGCCGACGTATGGAAAAGTGTCTGATACACCGCATAGTGACGGTGTTCATGGGCCACGCGGGTCGGACACGCTAGGTTCTCTACCGTGGGGTCGGACGCGGCGCTGGGAGATGAGATGAGCACATCGGCTGTTAGTGATGAGAGCACGGTGGTCGCCGGGGTCGAACTCGGTGACCCCGAGCTCGCGGCGAGCGTGCGCAACGGCCTGGAAGAGGTCGAGAAGCTGCTGATCGCCGAGCTCTCCGACGGCGAGGACTTCCTGCAGGACGCCGCGCTACATCTGGCTCGGGCGGGCGGCAAGCGATTCCGGCCGCTGTTCACCATCCTCACCGGTCAGCTCGGCCCGCGCCCGACCGATCCCGATCTGATCACCGCGGGCACCGTAGTCGAACTCGTGCACCTGGCGACGCTGTACCACGACGACGTGATGGACGAGGCCCCGATGCGCCGCGGCGCACCGAGCGTGAACTCGCGCTGGGGCAACAACGTCGCGATCCTGGCGGGCGACTACCTGTTCGCGCACGCCTCCCGGCTCACCTCGACGCTCGGCCCCGACGCGGTCCGCATCATCGCCGAGACCTTCGCCGAACTGGTCACCGGCCAGATGCGCGAGACCGTCGGCGCGCGCGAATCGCAGGACCCGGTCGAGCACTACCTGCGCGTCGTGTGGGAGAAGACCGGTTCGCTGATCGCCGCGGCCGGACGCTTCGGCGGCACCTTCTCCGGCGCCTCCCCCGAGCACATCGAGCGGCTCGCCAGGCTCGGCGACGCGGTCGGCACCGCCTTCCAGATCTCCGACGACATCATCGACATCTCCTCGGCCTCCGAACAGTCCGGCAAGACCCCCGGCACCGACCTGCGCGAAGGCGTGCACACCTTGCCGGTGCTGTACGCGCTGCGCGACGAGGGAGCCGAGGGCGACCGGCTGCGCGCGCTGCTGGCCCGTCCGCTGGAGACCGACGAGGAAGTCGACGAGGCGCTGGCGCTGCTCGCCCGCTCGCGCGGCATGGTGCTAGCCAAGGAGAAATTGCAGGGCTACGCCGACCTGGCTTACGCCGAGTTGTCCGCGCTCCCCGCGGGCCCGGCCAACGACGCACTCGAGCAGCTCGTCCGCTACACCATCGAACGCGTCGGCTGAGCGAGCGTAGCGAGCGAATCGTTCGCCGGCGGGAATCGCGCATACCGGAGCCGAGCGTCGGCGAGGCGCGGGTATGAGCGGACGCGCCGGTACGGGCGCCTTCGCCTCGTCCAGGAACTTTGGCCCCGGCGCCGATCGTTGATCTGGCGTAACGCACTCGACGAACGGGGGAGTGGGCAAGGAGACGTATGCACGGGCACGGGTATGCGAACGGGTTGAAGACTTTCGGTCTGATGGTCGGCCTCTCGGCCATCATCGTCTTCGCCGGGGCTATGTTCCGCAGCCCCACGATCCTGATCATCTCCATCCTGCTGGCCGTTGGCATGAACGCCTGGGCCTACTTCAACAGCGACAAACTCGCGCTGAAGGCGATGCACGCGCAACCGGTCAGCGAGCTGGAAGCGCCGGTCATCTACCGGATCGTGCGGGAGCTGGCGACGGCGGCGCGACAGCCGATGCCGCGGCTCTACATCAGTCCGACCAACGCGCCGAACGCCTTCGCCACCGGCCGCAACCCGCGGCACGCCGCGGTCTGCTGTACCAGCGGCATCCTGCAGATCCTCGACGAGCGCGAACTGCGCGCGGTACTGGGCCACGAGCTCTCGCACGTCTACAACCGCGACATCCTCATCTCGTCCATCGCGGGCGCGCTGGCCGCGGTCATCTCCGGCCTGGCCAACCTGGCCTTCTTCGCGTCGGCCTTCGGCGGCCGCGGCAACGGCGGCCCCAACATGCTCGGTGTGTTGTTGGTCTCGTTGCTCGGCCCGATCGCGGCCACCCTGATCAAGCTGGCCGTCTCCCGCTCCCGCGAGTACCAGGCCGATCAATCCGGCGCCGAACTCACCGGCGACCCGCTGGCGCTGGCCTCGGCCCTGCGCAAGCTGGAACGCGGCGTACAGGCCGCTCCGCTGCCCCCTGAGCCGCAGCTGACGGCGCAATCGCACCTGATGATCGCCAACCCGTTCCGCGCCGGTGAGCGGGCCGCGCGGTGGTTCTCGACGCACCCGCCGATGGCCGAACGCATCGCCCGGCTAGAGGAGATGGCGGGCGGTCCGCGCAACTACTGAGTGGGCGAGCCCGCCCGCCGGACGGCGAGGCGGGCTCGGGTCGCTCCGAAGAACTCCGGCTGGCACGGTGCCGCGAAAGGCGTTGCCGCGCAACCTCTATCGGTAGTTGACGAACTGCAGCGCGATACCGAAATCGTCGCCCTTCAGCAGCGCGATCACGGCCTGCAGATCATCGCGCTTCTTGCTGCTCACCCGTAGCTCGTCGCCCTGAATCTGCGCCTTCACGCCCTTCGGGCCCTCGTCGCGGATCTTCTTCGAGATCTTCTTCGCCTTCTCGGCGTCGATACCCTGCACCAGACTGCCGGTGATCTTGTAAGTCTTGCCGGACGCCACCGGCTCGCCCGCGTCGAACGCCTTCAGCGAGATATCGCGCCGGATCAGCTTCTCCTTGAACACCTCCAGCGCGGCCTTCACCCGCTCCTCGGCCTCCGCCGTCAGCACGATCTTGTCCTCACCGGACCACTCGATCTTCGCGCCGGTGCCGCGGAAGTCGTAGCGGGTGTTCAGCTCCTTCTCCGCCTGATGCAGAGCGTTGTCGACCTCCTGCCGGTCGACCTTGCTGACGACATCGAAAGACGAATCGGCCACACTGCGCTCCTGTTCCTGACGGTCCGACGGGCTCACGTACACCGGATGCAACCGGTCATCCGTAGTTCTACCCGGAAGACCGACCGTAGTCCCGTCGCAGGGCCGTTGGCCAGCCGGTTTGCATTCGACACCGGGGTTCGTTGTATTCTGCTCAGCGCGCCGATAAAGCGCACGTAAGGCAGGTTGCCCGAGCGGCCAATGGGAGCAGACTGTAAATCTGTCGGTGAAAGCCTACGTAGGTTCGAATCCTACACCTGCCACTTCGCTCACAAGCGAGCCCTAAATGCAGAAAGCGCATGTAGGGCTCGCTTCGTATTTGGACTGTGGGGGTGCAACCCCCACGCCCCGCCCGGCGGGGCTTCGCCACCCCGGACCCCCTTGCAGTGGTTGCGTTTTGTGGGGATGTGGCGTTGGGGTGATTGCTCGTTTCCTTCTTTCTGAAGTGTCGAATGTGATCTTCAATGCTTTCGGCAGACGGGCGGGCTGCTTGTGTCGTCAGGTCTTGACGAGCTGTTCGTTCGAGCGGCTTCCCCGGCGGCCTGGCAATGCCGCGATGTTCGCGGAGCGGCCTCTTGCGCCGATCGTGGCCGGGTAGCGTGTTTTCCGCGCTGATGTGCGTGTCGAAAAACGCGGTCTGACCTCGCGGTTTGGAACTGTGAGCGTTGGGTGTGTAATCTCGTTCAAGACTTCGCCGCTCCGGGGTCGAGAAGCTGGACCACGGTGCGAGAGTAGTCATGCCCCCTTAGCTCAGTCGGCAGAGCGTTTCCATGGTAAGGAAAAGGTCAACGGTTCGATTCCGTTAGGGGGCTCGCCGGATTGCCGGTGGTGACCGACTCGGCATCGCACCCACTGAGGTGGGGCTGGGCGCGCGCACCACTGCAATGCGACGCCGTGGCGGTGTAGCTCAGTCGGTAGAGCAAACGACTCATAATCGTTGTGTCGCCGGTTCAAGTCCGGCCATCGCTACCAAAACCGATTACGCCCATCAGGTACCGGAAAGAAGGAAAGTCGTGGCCGCGAAGTCCACCGATGTCCGGCCAAAGATCACCTTGGCCTGCGAGCAGTGCAAGCACCGCAACTACATCACCAAGAAGAACCGGCGCAACGACCCGGACCGGCTGGAACTGAAGAAGTTCTGCCCGAACTGCGGCACGCACCGGGCGCACCGCGAATCCCGCTGATCCCGCCCACGCGTGAAACTGCCGCGTGAAGGGCAACCGGGACGCTGATCCCGGGATCTCGGAACCGTGAAGCTGTGCAGGGCCGGACTGATGTCCGGCCCTGAGCGCTTTCTACGG
Organism: Nocardia xishanensis NBRC 101358; assembly: GCF_001613365.1. GTDB lineage: Bacteria > Actinomycetota > Actinomycetes > Mycobacteriales > Mycobacteriaceae > Nocardia > Nocardia xishanensis. Next base: position 467,972 of record NZ_BDCF01000001.1, on the reverse strand, counting down.
GTCGGTTGCGGTGGTGAACGCTCCGCCGACCCCGGGGTGCGGGGTCAGATAGGTACAGTCCTCCCGTGACAATCAACACCGGTACAGAAGAAGCGGTCCAGGCGAGCGAGTCCGATCTCGACCCCGCCGCCCACGCCGCGGCCATGGTCGGTCACCACTACCGCGTCGACGACTACTACGAGGTCGGCCGCGAGAAGGTCCGCGAATATGCCCGCGCCGTGCAGGACTACCACCCGGTGCACTGGGACGAGGACGTCGCCGCCGAATACGGCTACGACGGTCTGCTCGCGCCCCTCACCTTCATCTCCCTGGTCGGAATCCTCGCCCAACGCAAGCTCTTCGAGCAGATCGTCACGGGCTACGACCTCAGCCAGATCATGCAGACCGACCAGATCCTGGAATTCCACCGGCCCATCCGGGTCGGCGACCAGTTGACCTGCGACGTCTACCTGCACTCCTTCCGGCAGGCCTTCGGCGGCGACATCATCGTCACCAAGAACATCGTCACAGCGCAGAACGACGAGCTGGTGCTCACCACCTACACCACGCTCGTCGGCCGCAGCGGCGCCGACATCGACCCCAACCTCACTCACGCCGTACGCAACGTGCTGATGCACGGCATCGGCGAGGAGGCGCCCGAGCACCACCCGCGCAGGGCGGCGCAGACCGAGTCGCCGGCCCCGGTCACCGTCATCCCGGAGACCGCCACGAGCAAGCACGCGATCGATTTCGACAGCGTCTCCGTCGGCGACGAACTGCCCACCCGCGTCGTCCGCCTCACCCGCGGCGATCTGGTCAACTACGCGGGCGTCTCGGGCGACGCCAACCCGATCCACTGGAGCGACGACGTGGTCAAGCTCGTCGGCCTGGACAACGTGGTAGCGCACGGCATGCTCACGATGGGCCTCGGCGGCGGTTTCGTCACCTCCTGGCTCGGCGATCCAGGCGCGGTCAAGGAGTACAACGTCCGGTTCACCAGCCCGGTTTACGTCGGTTCCGACGAGGCGGCCGAAGTGGAGTACACGGGTAAGGTGAAGTCCATGGATCCGGAGACTCGGACCGCGGTCATCGCCATCGTGGCGAAGTCGGCGGGCAAGAAGATCTTCGGCCGTGCGACGGCCACCGTGCAGCTGGCCTGACCTGGTCGATCGACCCTGATTGGCTATTGGCCTAGGCGGTAACGTACACTCAGGTCTCTGGGGTTCACCAGCCGCTGCGCGCTGCTCTGTGGGGCTGGTTCCAGGCGGTCCGGAGGACGAGTTCCGACGGACTGCCCATGGGAGCCGGCGACCGCCGAAGCAGCGCGCGTGTTGTGTGAAACCAGCGCGACAACTGAATACAGCACGGTGGTTGGACAACTGGTTCCATCGTCCAACCGAAGGGGCGTAGCTCAATTGGCAGAGCAGCGGTCTCCAAAACCGCAGGTTGCAGGTTCAAGTCCTGTCGCCCCTGCCCTGAATGCCAGCGACGAGAGAGGATCGACGTGAGCGAGCGTAGCGAGCGAGCCAATCGGCACAGCGCGCTTCGCGCACGCCGGCACCGAGCGCAGCGAGGCGCAGGCGTGAGCGAGCGAGTCATTCGCACGGCGCGCTTCGCGCACGCCGCATTCGAGCGCAGCGAGGAGACGGCGTGAGCGACGAGCGGGACATTCGCCACGGCGGCGCGCACGCGGCCGGCGACGGCGATGACACCGCCGCGGTGAGCAGGCCGAGCGGTAAGCGGTCCGCCCGGCGGACCCGCTCGGGCTCCACGTCGGCGGACACCGGCTCGATCGCCACGATCGACCGGACGTCGCCGAAGAAAGACAAGACTGCCGGAAAGGCCAAGCGCGAAGGAGCGGGTAATCCGCTCAAGCGTTTGATCAAGTTCCTGCGAGAGGTCATCGCGGAACTGCGCAAGGTGATCTGGCCCAACCGGAAGCAGATGGTCACCTATACGAGCGTTGTTCTGGTGTTCGTGATCTTCATGGTCGCGTTCATCAGCGGGTTGGATCTGGCGTTCGTCAAGGGTGTCGACTGGCTGTTCGGCTAGTTATTACGACGCCGACGCCGGTAGCCGATCCCGGGGGCGGACCGGCGGGAGTATTCCGCCGCGCCCGGCCCGGCACGCAGAGGATGTACGTGACGACACAGGAAGCGAGTGCCCCAGTGAGCACCCCGGAGAACGACACCAACGACGAGTTCCCGGTCGACGACGCGGTGGCGGAGCCCGCCAACGACGAGGCGGAAGACGCCGCGGCCGTCGAAGAATCTGTGGTCGAGGAATCCGCACCCGCTACCCCGATCGATGCCGAACCGGCCGACCCGGTCGCCGAGATGAAGGCCGCGCTGCGGCGCGCCCCCGGTGACTGGTACGTCATCCACTCCTACGCCGGTTACGAGAACAAGGTGAAAGCCAACCTCGAGACCCGCGTGCAGAACCTGGACCTCGAGGAGTACATCTTCCAGGTCGAGGTGCCGACCGAAGAGGTCACCGAGATCAAGAACGGCCAGCGCAAGCACGTCAACCGCAAGGTGCTGCCCGGCTACATCCTGGTCCGCATGGAGCTCAACGACGAGTCGTGGGGCGCGGTGCGCAACACTCCCGGTGTCACCGGGTTCGTCGGTGCCACCTCGCGGCCCTCGCCGCTGTCCATCGACGACGTGGTGAAGTTCCTGGTCCCGGCGTCTCAGCAGAAGAAGGCCCCGGCCGCAGCTGCCGCCGCGACCGCCGAGAGCGCCGCCGAGGTGGCTCCCAAGCCGGTCATCGAGGTCGACTTCGAGGTCGGCGAGTCGGTCACCGTCATGGACGGTCCGTTCGCGACGCTGCCCGCCAGCATCTCCGAGGTCAACGCCGAGCAGCAGAAGCTCAAGGTGCTCGTCTCGATCTTCGGTCGCGAGACCCCGGTCGAGCTGGCGTTCACCCAGGTCGCGAAGATCTGACCGCGGGGCAGGCAACCTGCCCCGCCCGAAGGACAAGGGCACGCCCCCCGGTAAGGTGTATGGGTTCGTGCGCGGATCCGAACAGCGTCAGCCGGATTCGTTTGCGAGCGCCGGGCCGCGTGCCCGGATGCGGGCCGCGCCCGCGACAGGCTTACGGCAACCGTAAGGACCCGAAACCAAGGAAGAAAGATGCCCCCCAAGAAGAAGAAGCTCGCCGGGATCATCAAGCTGCAGATCCAGGCCGGCGCGGCGAACCCGGCTCCGCCCGTTGGTCCCGCCCTCGGTCAGCACGGCGTCAACATCATGGAGTTCTGCAAGGCGTACAACGCGGCGACCGAGTCGCAGCGTGGCAACGTCATTCCGGTCGAGATCTCCGTTTACGAAGACCGGACCTTCGACTTCAAGCTGAAGACCCCGCCCGCCGCCCGGCTGCTGCTCAAGGCCGCAGGCGTGCAGAAGGGCTCGGCCGAGCCGCACCGCAACAAGGTCGCCACGGTGACCATGGACCAGGTTCGCGAGATCGCCAAGACCAAGATGGAAGATCTCAACGCCAACGACCTGGACCAGGCGGCGAAGATCATCGCGGGCACCGCGCGCTCGATGGGCATCACCGTCGAGGCGTAAGCCGCAGTACTCGGTGGGAGGGTCGGCCAGACCCGGAAACCACTTCTGAACCAAGAACTTTAAGGACAGAGAATCATGGCAAAGCGAAGCAAGGCGTATCTCGCCGCGGCCGAGAAGGTCGATCGCACCAAGCTGTACTCGCCGCTGGCCGCCGCGCGCCTGGCGAAGGAGACCGCCACCACCAAGACCGACGCGACCGTCGAGGTCGCCGTTCGTCTCGGTGTGGACCCCCGCAAGGCCGACCAGATGGTCCGCGGCACCGTCAACCTGCCGCACGGCACCGGTAAGACCGCCCGCGTCATCGTGTTCGCGGCCGGCGAGAAGGCCGCCGAGGCCGAGGCCGCTGGCGCCGACGCCGTCGGCGCCGAAGACCTGATCGAGCGGATCCAGGGCGGCTGGCTCGACTTCGACGCCGCGATCGCCACCCCGGACCAGATGGCCAAGGTCGGCCGCATCGCGCGTGTCCTCGGCCCGCGCGGTCTGATGCCGAACCCGAAGACGGGCACGGTCACCACCGACGTGACCAAGGCCGTCAACGACATCAAGGGCGGCAAGATCAACTTCCGCGTCGACAAGCAGGCCAACCTGCACTTCGTGATCGGCAAGGCCTCCTTCGAAGAGGCCAAGCTGGTGGAGAACTACGGCGCCGCGCTGGACGAGATCCTGCGTGTCAAGCCGTCGACCGCCAAGGGCCGCTACGTCAAGAAGGTGACGGTCTCGACGAACACCGGACCGGGCATCCCGGTGGACCCGAACCGCACCCGCAACCTCCTCGAAGAGGACGCGTAAGCAGCACCGAGGTTTCACACCTCACCACCGCCGAGGGCGGGAACGCGATCAGCGTTCCCGCCCTCGGCGCATTTTCGGCCTGTCGGTGAGTAGCGGTGGCAGCGCGGGGCGGAGTAACCCACCGGCTTTGCGGGTTGCATCCGACGTGACCAGGATTCTATTGATCTCCGGTAGCACCCGTGACGGCTCCACGAACACCGCGGCACTGCGCACGGTGCACGCCACCGCGCCCGAAGGCGTGGAAACACGCCGCTACCCGGGGTTGTTGGAACTGCCCGCCTTCGTGCCGGGCGCGGACCCCGCGAACTATCCGGCGGTAGCCGGATTGCGCGAAGCCCTCGCCTGGGCCGACGCGGTCTTGATCTCGACCCCGGAGTACGCGGGCACCCTCCCCGGCAGCCTGAAGAACCTGCTCGACTGGACCGTAGGCACCGCCGACCTGCACGAGAAGCCCGCCGCCTGGCTCACCGTCGCGGCACCGGGCCGTGGCGACGGCGCCACCGCCACATTGTCGAGCGTCCTCGGCTATGTCGGCGCCGACGTCGTCCCCGCCGCCTGCGTCCGCCTTCCCGTCCTGTCGGCGGACATCGGCCCCGATGGCCTCGTCACCTGCCAAGCCTTCCGAGACGGCGCACGCGAAGCCCTCGACGCACTGGTTCTCCATACCCGCGCCGCGCGTTCGGAATGACTGTCCGAGTGACCACCTCGGCTGGTGGCAGCTAGACCCCGAAGTTCGAGCGAATGATTCCGTGGGCCTGTCGTGACGGACCCACGGAATCAAGGACGTCCCTGTCAGTCGGTGGAATCGGCTTGTGGTTCAGCGGATTTACGCCAGCCCAGGAGGACCGACTCGCCGCTCTGGGCGCCCCAGGGGAGGAAGACGGCGACGATCAGCGCGCAGACCACGACCGCGCCCGCGGCGACGAGGGAGGCTGCGTGCGAGCCTTGGAGGGCCGCGGTTTTCATTGCGGTGATGAGGTTTTCGCGCTGGGATTCGAGGAACGCGGGGAGTTCTCGTTTGCGGATCTCCAGCACGCTGAGCGGGCTGGCCTTTACCAGGCTCTTCTGGTCCTCGTTCATGAGCGCGCTCGGCACGCGATCGAGCAGCGGCGCGACGCGAGTCGTGTAGTAGGAGGCCACGATCGAACCGAGCACGGCGACGCCGAGGGTGCCGCCGATCTCGCGGGTGGTGTCGTTGACCGCGGAACCCGCGCCCGCCTCGTTCAACGGCAGCGAGGACATGATGGATTCGGTGGCCGGACCTTGCACGATGGCCAGACCCAGCGCCATCGATACCATCGATGGCAGCACGTCGGTGACGTAGCCGCTGTCCACCGTCACCTGTCCGCCCAGGTAGAGCCCGATGCCGGTGAGCAGCAGGCCGGACACGATGACCGGCGTGGTGCCCCAGCGCTGTGCGAGCAATGTCGCGACGGGTGCGCCGATCGCCACCGAGAACGCGAACGGCAATGAGGCGATGCCGAATTCGAGCGGGGTGTACTCGCGCACGCCCTGGAAATACTGGGTGATCAGGAAAAGAAAACCGAACATCGAGAAATATCCGACGGCTATCGACAATGCGGGCATCGAAAAACGCCGATTGCGGAACAATCGCATATCCAGAATCGGTGCGTTGGTGCGCAATTCCCACGCGATGAATCCGGCAAGCAGCGCGACGCCGAGCGAGCCGGCGGTCAGGGTGGTGACCGAGAGCCAGCCGTAGCGCGGCGCCTCGATGATCGACCAGACCAGCAGCGTGATGCCCGCGATGGACAGCGCGATACCCGGCAGGTCGAGCTTCCCGACCTCGGCGGATCGTGATTCCGGCACCCACAGCATGGTGGCGATCAGCGCGACCAGCGCCACGGGCACGTTGATCCAGAACACCGAATGCCAGCTGAAGTGCTCGAGCAGCCAGCCGCCGGAGATCGGGCCGATGGCGATCGCGAAGCCCGCCATGGCCGTCCACGCGGCGATGGCCAGCGCCCGCTCGCTGCGGTCGGTGAAGATGTTGATGATCAGGGCGAGCGTGGCGGGGAAGACGGCCGCGGCGAACACGCCCATGGCCGCGCGTGCCGTGATGACCGCGCCCATCGAATCCGACAGTGCGCCACCGACGGACATGACCGCGACGCCGATCAGGCCGACGGCCATTACTTTTCGGCGGCCGTAGCGGTCGCCGAGGTTGCCGAAGGCCAGCAACAGTCCGGCGAAGGTCAGGGTGTACGCGTCGACGACCCATTGCAGGCCGCTGACACCGGTGGCCAGCTCGACACCGATCGAGGGGAGGGCCACGTTGACGATGGTGTTGTCGAGGACGACCAGCAGTTCGGCCAGGCAGATCACGGCCAAGGCGAGAAAGCGCTGGTTGCGTCGTTCCAGCAACACCGGTGGATCGACTATGGAGGTTGCCATAGTTCAGCAGCCAAGCAGATATCTGTCACTCTTGGTAACACTTGTCTGCCGCGATATCCGCCACGCCCGGGGGTGAAAAGTGACCTGCGACACAACGATTCGGTCGCCGAAGGGTTCCGATTCGCGCCGGAGCGGGGATCGTTTTGGCAGATGAGGGGCGCGTCGGTTACTGTGGACCTCAGTTATCGACGAGTTCGATCGCTACCCAATCCGTTCTACCGAAGACCGTTGGTCGCCGATCCCGCATGGGTTCGGTCGAAGGTCCGGCGACATTGCCGGCGGCCCACGCAGGGAAGAACCGAGGCTGGGAGTCGATTCGAGCCACGCGGCTCGTGTTGATCTTTCCTATTGCGCCCCGGAACGCCTTGCGTCCGGGGCGTTCGTTTTGTCGCCGGACCCTCGGATCGGTAGTTCGCGTACACGAACCGACCATCCAGAGAGGAGGCGAAGTATGGCAAAGGCTGAGAAGGTCACCGCGGTCGAGGAGATCGCGGAGCAGTTCAGGAACTCGACCGCCACCGTCGTCACGGAATACCGTGGCCTGTCGGTCGGCAAGCTCACCGAACTGCGGCGTGCGCTCGGCGCCGAGGCCACGTACTCCGTCGCCAAGAACACCCTGGTCAAGCGCGCTGCCGCCGAGGCGGGCGTGGAGGGCCTTGACGACTTGTTCGTCGGACCGACCGCCATCACGTTCATCCAGGGCGAGCCGGTCAACGCGGCCAAGGCGCTCAAGACCTTCGCCAAGGACAACAAGGCGCTCATCATCAAGGGCGGCTACATGGACGGCGCCGCGCTGTCCGTGGCCGAGGTCGAGCAGATCGCCGACCTGGAGACCCGCGAGGTCCTGCTGGCCAAGCTGGCCGGCGCCCTGAAGGGCAACCTGGCCAAGGCTGCCGGTCTCTTCGCCGCTCCTGCCTCGCAGGTGGCCCGCCTGGCCGCCGCGCTGGAGGAGAAGAAGCGGACCGAAGGCGAAGCCGCCGAGTAACACCCCCGCGCGGCGTGAGCCACAGGCCCGGAGGCGGCAGCGCCGCGTAACCACGTAGGGCCCGCGAACGCCGCACATCCAACACGGCGGGCGGCACGCCCCCATGGACACCAACTACCGAAAGGAAAACAACAATGGCCAACGTTGACGAACTGCTCGAGACCTTCGGCAACATGACCCTGCTCGAGCTGTCGGACTTCGTCAAGAAGTTCGAGGAGAAGTTCGAGGTCACCGCCGCTGCTCCGGTCGCCGTCGCCGCCGTCGGTGGCGCTGCCGCTCCGGCCGAGGCCGCCGAAGAGCAGGACGAGTTCGACGTCATCCTCGAGGGTGCGGGCGACAAGAAGATCCAGGTCATCAAGGTGGTCCGCGAGATCGTCTCCGGCCTGGGCCTGAAGGAAGCCAAGGACCTGGTCGAGGGTGCCCCGAAGCCGATCCTGGAGAAGGTCGCCAAGGACGCCGCCGAGGCTGCCAAGGCGAAGCTGGAAGAGGCCGGCGCCAAGGTTTCGGTCAAGTAATTCCACGAATTACTCGGACGGGCGGCCCCCAAATTCGGGGGGCCGCCCGTTTTCGTATTTTCCGAGACATGCGAGCGAGTTTCTGGAAAAGTGCGAGCGTATTCGGCTTACTCTGGAGTCAGGTTGGGGTGTGCCCCGTCTCCCTCATGGGTTACAGTGACCGAACCCACTGTGACGTGACGCACCGCGATGACCGAGCGCGGTCGCCGGTGGGCTGCTCGCTGAGAAATTGTGGAGGTTGGCGTGGGCGTCGAGGTCAGGACCGAGGGTGTAACCAAGTCCTTCGGTTCGCAGCGAATTTGGCAGGATGTCAGTCTCACCTTGCCGTCCGGCGAGGTGAGCGCGCTACTCGGTCCCTCGGGTACCGGTAAGTCGGTGTTCCTGAAGTCGCTGATCGGCCTGCTGCGCCCGGAGCGCGGCTCGATCTACATCGACGGCACCGACATCACCACCTGCTCCAACAAGGAGCTCTACGAGATCCGCAAGCTCTTCGGCGTGCTGTTCCAGGACGGCGCGCTGTTCGGCTCGATGAACCTCTTCGACAACGTGGCGTTCCCGCTTCGGGAGCACACGAAGAAGAGCGAGGACGAGATCCGCAAGATCGTGATGGAGAAGCTCGAGCTCACTGGTCTGCTCGGTGCGGAGGGCAAGCTGCCGGGCGAGATCTCCGGCGGTATGCGCAAGCGCGCCGGTCTGGCCCGCGCCTTGGTGCTCGACCCGCAGATCATTCTGGTCGACGAGCCCGACTCCGGTCTGGACCCGGTCCGCACCTCGTATCTGAGCCAGTTGCTGATCGACATCAACGCTCAGATCGACGCCACGATCTTGATCGTCACGCACAACATCAACCTGGCGCGCACGGTGCCCGACAACATCGGCATGCTGTTCCGCCGCCAGCTGGTGATGTTCGGTCCGCGCGAGGTTCTGCTCACCTCGGAGGAGCCGGTGGTCAAGCAGTTCCTCAACGGCCGCATGATCGGGCCGATCGGCATGTCCGAGGAGAAGGACGAGGCCCAGATGGCCCGCGAGCAGGCGATGGTCGACGCCGGTCACCATCACGGCGGCGCCGAAGAGGTCGAGGGCATCATCCCGCAGATGAAGGCGACTCCGGGTATGCCGGTGCGTCAGGCCGTGCACCGCCGCAAGGCGCGTGTGCAGGAGATCATGCACACCCTGCCGCACGCGGCCCAGGTCGCGATCCGCGAATCCATGGCGGAGAACGACGACACACAAGTGATGTCGTACAACGCCCCGAACGTCGGCAGCTACGAGGGCGGCGGGTTCGACACAACCGTGCGCCACAACACAACTAACGGGTAACATACGCCCGTGAACTCGACCCTGGCGCGTGTGCGTACTCCAGTCGAGTCGGCGTTTGCCCAGGCGGGCAACGTCTTTGCGTTGTTCGTCGATGTGATGCGCAAGATGTTTCGCCGACCTTTCCAGTGGCGCGAGTTCATCGAGCAATCGTGGTTCATCGCCAGCGTCTCGATCTTGCCCAGCGCGCTGGTGGCCATCCCGTTCGGCGCGGTCGTCGCGCTGCAGACCGGTTCACTGATCAAACAGCTCGGCGCCGAGTCGTTCACGGGCGCCACCAGCGTGCTCGCCACCGTGCAGCAGGCGGCGCCGGTGGTGACCGCGCTGATCATCGCGGGCGCGGCCGGGTCGGCGGTGGCCGCTGATCTCGGCGCGCGCACCATCCGCGAGGAGATCGACGCGATGGAGGTGCTCGGCGTCGACCCGGTGGCGCGGCTGGTGGTGCCGAGGGTGCTCGGCATGACGCTGGTCGCGGTGCTGCTCAACGGATTGGTTTCGGTCGTCGGCATCGCGGGCGGCTATTTCTTCAACGTGCTGCTGCAGGGTGGAACGCCCGGCGCGTACCTCTCGTCGTTCTCCGCGCTGGCTCAGCTGCCCGATCTGTGGATCGGCGAGATCAAGGCGGCGATCTTCGGGCTGCTCGCCGGGGTGATCGCCGCGTACAAGGGGTTGCATCCCAAAGGGGGGCCGAAAGGAGTCGGTGACGCGGTGAACCAGTCCGTGGTGATCACATTCCTGGTCCTCTTCTTCGTGAACCTCGTTCTGACACTGGTCTATCTGCAAGTCGTCCCGGCCAAGGGCGCCTGACCGATGGCGACCTCCTACCGCAGCCCGGCCTTCGCCAAATCGGCCCGCCGGGCCAATCAGATCGTGCGCGGACCGCTGAACGTGATCGACCGCGCCGGCGAGCAGATGTCGTTCTACTCGCGCGCCATCGCGTGGATTCCGCGTGCCGCGGTGCACTACCGCAAAGAGGTCATGCGGCTGCTCGCCGAGGTGACCTTCGGCTCCGGCGCGCTCGCGGTGATCGGCGGAACCATCGGCGTCATCGTCTTCATGTCCGGTTCGGTCGGCGTCGTCGTCGGCCTGCAGGGGTTCAAGGCACTCGACGCGCTGGGCAGCTCCGTGCTCACCGGCTTCCTCACCGCCTACATCAACACGCGCGAAATCGCGCCGCTGGTGGCGGCATTGGCGCTCTCCGCGACGGTGGGCTGCGGCTTCACCGCGCAGCTCGGCGCCATGCGCATCTCCGAGGAGATCGACGCGCTCGAGGTGATGGCGGTACCCGGCGTGCCGTTCCTGGTGACCACCAGGGTGATCGCCGGATTCCTCGCGGTCGTCCCGCTCTACATCGTCGGCCTGCTCGGCGCCTACTTCGCGTCGCGCGCGGTCAGCATCTGGTTCAACGGCCAATCGAGTGGTTCCTACGACCACTACTTCAGCCTGTTCCTGCCGCCGGAGGACGTGCTCTATTCGTTCCTCAAGGTGCTGATATTCGCGTTCGTGATCATCCTGGTGCACTGCTACTACGGCTTCACCGCCACCGGCGGCCCCGCGGGCGTCGGCGTCGCGGTCGGTCGCGCGGTGCGCGCCGCGATCGTGCTGGTGAACGTGCTCGATTTCTTCCTCAGCCTCGCGATCTGGGGAACGACCACGACGGTGCGGGTCGCCGGATGATGGGATCCACACGGCGACACCTCGCCGGCGCTCGGCTTTCGCCGTGCGGATCGGGCGTCGGTTCTGCCGAACACAATTCGCTGCACACCGACCCGCGGGGGCTGAGGCATGAGTAGAGGAACTCAGGCGTGGCGGTCCACCGAGAAGACTCGGGTGCGGCTGCTGGGAATCGCGTTCTTCGTGATCGTCGGGCTGTTCCTGTGGACGACCGTCGCGATCTACAACAAGCAGTTCGTCCGGACGGTCGACGTGAATCTGGTGACCGACACCGTCGGCAACGCGCTGACCAAGAACGCGGACGTGAAGGCGCGCGGCGTGCTGGTCGGCGAGGTGCGGTCGAGCCGGACCGAGGGCGGCAAGGTGACCCTCGACCTGGCCATCGATCCCGCCAAGGCCCAGCAGATCCCGGTGAACGCGACCGCGCGGCTGCTGCCGAAGACGCTGTTCGGCGAGCGCTACGTGGACCTGGTGATCCCTGACGACGCCAGCTCACAGCATCTGACCGACGGCGTCACCCTGTACCAGGACGCCAGCGGCAACGCGATCGAGATCAGCAAGCTGCTCGACGATCTGCTTCCGCTGCTGCAGTCCATTCCGCCGCAGGATCTGGCCGCGACGCTCGGCGCGCTCTCCCAGGCGCTGTCGGGTCAGGGCCTCGCCCTCGGCGAGACCGTGGACAAGCTGGACACGATCTTCCGCGACGTCAACGGCGTGCTGCCGGAACTGCGAGAAGGTCTGCGCGGCTTCGCCGAGACCGCGGCGGTGTACTCCGACGCGGCGCCGCAGCTCATCGACGCGCTGAACAACCTGCGCACCACCAACGCCACCATCGTGCAGCGGCGTTCGGACATCGACACCCTGTACGCCACGCTCACCCCGACCTCGTCGAGCCTGGCCGACTTCCTGCTGGTCAACCGCGACAACATCATCGACGTGGCCGCCGATTCGCGACCCGCGCTGGAGCAGCTCGCGGTGTACTCGCCGAGCTACCCCTGCGCGCTGGCCAACTTCGCGAAGATGAAGCCGCGCATCGACCAGCTGTTCGGCATGGGGACCGACCGGCCTGGCTCCCGGGTGACGATCGAGCTGACCAACACCCGCGGCAAGTACCTGCCCAACCAGGACGAGCCGCGCTGGCTGGACACCCGCGGCCCGTGGTGCCTGCCCGAATACCCCGTGAACGTGGACCCGGGCCAGTACACCGGCGGCCCGAACAACGACGGCTCCTACGCGGTGCCGAGCCGCTACCCCGGTGATCAGGACAGCGGCAAGCTGCCGATACCGCAGTTCGGCGTCTACCCGGCCGGTCAGGTGCCGACGCTGGCGGGCTCGCCGAGCGAGCAGCAGTCGCTCGGCGCGATCTACGGTGCGGCGCAGGGTGTTTCGCCCAAGGAGGTACCGAGCTGGGTGACCAGGATCGGGGCGCCCGCCTTCCGGGGCAGCGAGGTGAGCGTGCGATGAAGGAAAAGCTGCGCGGCCTCGGCGGGCCGCTGACCAAACTGATCGTCTTCGTGGTCGTGACGCTGTTCGTCACCACGCTGCTCGGTCTGTCGATCGCCAACTACACCGGCGGCGGCACGCTGTTCAAGGCGCGGTTCACCGACGTCACCTCGCTGAACCCGGGTGACGAGGTGCGCATCGCGGGCGTGCGGGTCGGCAAGGTCACCGACGTCTCGATCGTCGACAAGCGGCTGGCCGAGGTGAAATTCGAACTCACCGATCGCGATTGGCTGCCCGCCTCGACCACCGCCACCATCCGCTATCGCAACCTGGTCGGCCAGCGCTACATCGCGCTGGAGCAGGGCACCGGCGAACAGGGCCGAAAGCTCAACGAGGGCGGCACCATTCCGCTGGACCGTACCCGGCCCGCGCTGAACCTGACCACGCTGTTCAACGGCTTCCGTCCGCTGTTCCGCACGCTGACCGCCGAGGACGTGAACAAGCTCTCCTACGAGGTAATCCAGGTCTTCCAGGGCGAGCAGGGCACCATTCACGACCTGGTGGTGAGCACCGCGAGCCTGACCAACAAGATCGCCGACAAGGACGCGGTGATCGGCGAGCTGGTGAAGAACCTGACCGCCGTGCTGGAGACGGTCAACGAGCGCGACGACCAGTTCGACCAGCTCATCGTGAACACCGAGGCGCTGGTCTCCGGCCTGGCCGCCGAACGCGAGACCATCGGCCGCTCGATCAGCTCGCTGGGCAACCTGGCCACGGCGACCTCGGACCTGCTCGTGCCGACCCGGCCCTCGCTGCAGGGCACGATCGCGGGCCTGAACCAGCTCACCGGGACGCTGAACGAACGCTCCGACGAGGTGAATCTGGCGTTGGCCACGCTGCCGGTGAAGATGGAAAAGCTCGGGCGGGTCGGCAGTTACGGCTCCTGGTTCCAGTTCTACCTGTGCGGCATCGATATCGTGGTCGGCCCTGGCGCGGTGGACGCGCCGCAGCTCAACCTGCCCGCGGGGCTGCCGACGATCAACCAGCCGCTGTACACGAACGCCGCGCCGCGCTGCCACGGGAAGGCCCGCTGATGGACGATCGAATCCTCCTCGGCAAGCGCAGCCCGGTCTTCCTGGGCGTGCTCGGTCTCGCCATGGTGGTGCTGGTGACGATGTCGGCGTTCTCCCTCGATCGGCTGCCGATCATCGGCGCGGGCACCAAGTACAGCGCCGAGTTCTCCGAGGCCGCTGGCTTGAAGAAGGGCAACGAGGTACGCATCGCCGGCGTGAAGGTCGGCTCGGTCTCCGACGTCCGCCTCGAGGGCGACCGGGTGATTGTCGACTTCCGTACCCAGGACGCGTGGATCGGCAACGAGACCACCGCCTCCATCCAGATCAAGACGCTGCTCGGCCAGAAGTACCTGGCCCTCGATCCGCGTGGATCCGGCCCCGCCGACCCGGACAAGCCGATCCCGTTGTCGCGCACGGTGTCTCCCTACGACGTGGTGGACGCGTTCTCGGACGCGGCGGCGAACATCGAGGAGATCGACACCGCCCAGCTGGCCACCAGCATGCGGGTGCTCGCCGAGGCGTTCGAGACCACGCCGCCGGAGATCCGCGGCTCCATCGACGGTGTCGCGCGGCTCTCGGAGACGCTGGCCAAGCGCGACGTGGAACTCAAGCGGCTGTTCAAGGCGACGCGGCAGACCACCGAGGTGCTCGCCGACCGCAACGCCGAGTTCGAGCGGCTGCTCGCCTCCGGCGGTCAGCTGCTCGCCGAGCTGAACATCCGCCAGCAGGCCATCCACCAGCTGCTCACCGGAGCCAAGTCGGTGTCCGCCGAGCTGAGCGCGCTGGTCGCCGACAACTCCGAGCAGATCGGTCCCGCGCTGACCAACCTGGCCGCGGCGATCGACCTGCTGAACGACAACCAGCAGAACATCTCCAAGACGCTGGAGCTGGCGGGCCCCTTCTACGGCCTGTACGCGAACGTGCTCGGCACCGGCCGGTGGTTCGACGCGGTGATCGTCAATCTCATACCGCCAGCGTTGCCGGAGATTCCCGGCTACCGCGACCCGGTACGGAACATGGGAGGTAACTGACGTGGCCGCGAGCTGGCGCAGCGATCCGCTCACCGCGTTCCGCGAGTCGGGCCGTGGCACCAAGATCGGCATCGCGCTCGGCGTCGTCCTGGTGCTGGTCGCCGGGTGGGTGTTGTGGTGGGGCTTCGATCGGCTGACCACCACCAGGATCACCGCCTATTTCGATCGCTCGGTCGGCATCTACGAGGGCTCGGACGTGCGCATCCTCGGCGTGCCGGTGGGCCGGGTCGAGTCGGTGGAGCCGATGGGCGACCAGGTGAAGATCGTGATGACGGTCGACCGCGGGTACGACGTGCCCGCCAACGCCCAGGCCGCGCAGATCACCCCGTCGGTCGTCTCCGACCGCTACATCCAGCTGACGCCGGTCTATCGCGGCGGTCCGAAGATGGAGCGCAACGCGACGATTCCGCGGGAACGCACCGTCACCCCCGTCGAGGTGGACCAGCTCTACAAGAGCATCGCCGAACTCAGCGACGCGCTCGGCCCGGACGGCGCCAACAAAGAGGGCGCGGTGAACGACCTCGTGCGCACGTCGGCGGCCAACCTGTCGGGCAACGGCGAGGCGCTGGCCAACAGCATCACCCAGCTCTCCGCCGCGGCGAGGTACCTGTCCGAGGCGCGCGGCGACATCTTCGAGACCGTGAAGAACTTGCAGAACTTCGTGAGCATGCTGGCGAGGAACGACCAGCAGGTGCGCCAATTCAACAGCCAGCTGGCCGATCTGGCCGGCTTCCTGGCCGACGAGCGGCAGAACCTCGGCGACGCGCTGCAACTGCTCTCGGTGGCGCTCGGCGACGTCGCGCGGTTTATCGACGACAATCGCGCGCTGGTCGCGGAGAACGCCGAGGCGCTGACCACCCTCACCAAGACACTGGCCGACCAGCGCGACGACCTCGCCGCCGCGCTGCCGGTGATCCCGCTCGCGCTGAGCAACCTGATCAACATCCACAACGCGGAATCGGGAACCCTCGACATGCGGGCCAATTTCACCGATCTGCAGGACCCGTTCGGCGTGGCGTGCAAGCTGCTCGACCTGTCGAAGCTGATGCCGGGTGATCCTCGCTTCGAGGCGCTCGGGCGTCAGATGCGCCCGGTCCTCGACCACTGCAAGGAGATCACCGACCAGATCACCGCCGGGGTGCAGACGCCGACGCTGATCCTGCCGTTCGGCATCCTCTCCGGCGAGAACGAGCAGCGCTATCCCGTGCCCGGCACGGTGCCTGGTACGCCGTCCAACCAGTTGCCGCCGTCCGAGCAGGGAGGTGAGCGATGAGGACGACGAAACCGCTCGTCCGCGGGATGTCCGCGGCGGCGCTCGCCGTCTCGGCCGCACTGATCAGTTCGTGTGCCGCCGACGGCATCTACAGCGTGCCGCTGCCCGGCGGCGCCGACGTCGGCCCGCATCCGATCCACGTCGACATCCACTTCGACGACGTGCTCGACCTGGTGCCGCAGTCCGCGGTGAAGGTCGAGGGCGTGCCGGTGGGCCGGGTCGAGGACATCGTGCTCGCGCAGGACGGATGGACCGCGAGCGTCCGCGCGCTGATCAACTCATCGGTCGATCTGCCCGCCAACGCCAGGGCCGAGGTGCGCCAGTCGAACCTGCTAGGCGAGAAGTTCATCGAGCTCTCCCCGCCCGTAGCGGACCCGGATCCGGCGAAGCTGGCCGACGGCGCGGTGATCCCGGTCGAGCACACCCGGCACGCCACCGAGATCGAACAGGTGCTCGGCGCCATGTCGCTGCTGCTCAACGGTGGCGGCGTCGCGCAGCTGCAACCCATCGTCACGGAGCTGAACAAGACGCTCGGCGGCCGCGAGGACCGGGTGCGCTCGCTGCTCGAGCAGGCCAACACCCTGATCGGCGGGCTGAACGAGCAGGTCGACGACATCACGAGGGCCATCGACGGGCTCGCCACGCTCAGCAGCCGGGTGAGCGGCCAGACCGAGCAGATCGGCAGAATCCTCGACGAGCTGCCCAGGGGCATCAGGATCCTGGAAGAGCAACGGCCCGAATTGGTTTCGCTGCTCGCCCAGCTGGACCGGGTGGGCCAGGCCGGTTTCGACGTGATCGACACCGCCAAGGACGACCTGATCCGCGACCTGAACTCGCTGCGGCCGACGCTGCAGGAACTCGGCCGCGCCGCGCCGGACCTGGTGACCGCGTTCCCGCTGATCCCGACCTACCCGTTCCCCGATTCCTCGCTGGAGGGCACCTTCGGCGGCCAGGTCAACACCTGGCTGTCGGTGGACCAGCAGATCGGTGTCACGCTGAGCAATCTCGGTGTCGGCAAACCGGATCCGGTGTATATCCCGCCGCCGTACGGCCCGCCGGTGAACGTGGATCCGTCCAACCCGTACTACAACGGCAATGGGCCGCGCCCCGGCTGGCCGACGGTGTCGCTGATCCCGCTGCCGCCGACCATGGCGGTGCTGCCCGCGCCCGGCGCGCCCGTGCCGAACCCGCTCGGCCCGCTGCTGGAACAGTTCGGCGTGACGCCTCCCGGCGTCGCCGCAGGAGGGGGTGAGCCGCGATGAGCCGTCTCGTCCGCAACCAGCTGGTCGTCTTCGTGGTGATCGCCGTGATCGGCGTGATCTTCGTCGGCGCCAAGTACATCCGGCTCGACCACATGCTCGGCTTCGGCGAGTACGACGTGCGGGTCGACGCGAAGCAGACCGGCGGCATCTACAAGGGCGCCGAGGTGACCTATCGCGGCGTCCCGGTCGGCCGGGTCGGCGGGGTCGAGCTCACCGACGAGGGCGTGAGCATGACGCTGGTCATCGACTCCGACTCGCCACGCATCCCGGCCTCGGCGAAGGCCGTCGTGGCCAACCGATCGGCCATCGGCGAGCAGTACGTCGACCTGCAGCCCGCCAACGACAGCGGCCCGTACCTGAAGGACGGCTCGGTCATCTCCGGGGCGCAGACGCCGATCTCGGTGGAGGAGCTGGTCTCCAGCGTCGACCACTTCACCAGCACGGTGGACCTCGCGGCGTTGCACACCACCGTCACCGAACTTGGCAAGGCGTTCGACGGGAAGGGCGACGACCTGCAGGTCCTCCTGCAGTCGCTGAACGAGTTCACCACCACGTTCCAGCAGACGCTGCCGCAGACCATCCAGCTGATCCGCGACGGCAGGGTCGTGTTCGCCACCCAGGCCGAGCAGGGGGACGCGATCCGCCAGTTCAGCGACGGCCTGGATCGGCTCTCCGTCCAGCTGCGCGCCAGCGACCCCGCGATCCGGAGGCTGATCGGTACCGGCACCGACGCGGGTGAGCAGGTCGGCGCTCTGCTCGACGAAAGCGGCGGCGCGCTGACCGAGGACCTGGTCAACCTGCGCGTGCTGTTGCAGACCATCTCGCCCAAGTTCTACGCGCTGCGACCGTTGCTGCAGATGGTGCCGCAGCTGTCGCTCGGCGCGTCGGCGACCGCGCCCGGCGACGGCACCAGCCACTTCGGCCTGGTGCTCGAGGTCAACAACCCGCCGGCCTGCACCGTCGGTTACGAGGGCACCCAGCGCATTCTCGAGCAGATGAAGGCGCAGAACCCCGATTTCGACGACACCCGCGACGAGTTCCCGTTCAACAGGGACGCGAAATGCCTTGTGCCGTTCGGCAATCCGACCGCGGTACGAGGGGGCGAGCGGGCCGAGCTGGCCGATCCGAGCATTTCGCAGCCGTGGGACGACAAACCCAAGGTCGACCCGGAGAAGCTGAACTTGAACCCGGTCGCCGTGCAGCTCGCCACCCTGCTGGGGGTCACGCCGAAGCGGTGACCAGGAAGGATGAGGTTATGGTTGGCAGTCGTGAGCTCTGATCTGTCCAAGGAATCGGCGTCCGCCGAGACCGAGTCCGCGGCAAGCCCGGCTGCCGAGCCGTCGGCCGGGGCCGCTTCGGGTCGTCCGCCGGTCGCGGTGACCGCGGCGGTGTTCGGAGCGCTCGCGCTCGCCTTGGTTGCCGCGCTGTGGTTCGGCGGCGGCTGGATCAACGCGGCGTTCTTCACCGACGGCCCGCGCGCCGACGCTCGCGATTCCGCGCTGGACGCCGCGCGTCAGGCCGCCATCAATATGACCTCGATGAACCTCGACGACGTGCCCGGCTCGCTCGCGCTGGCCAGGTCTTCGATGACCGGCCCGATCCTGGAGTCGGCGACGAAGAACCAGCAGCAGTCCGAGCAGATGGCCGCGCAGTCGGGCGTCGGCATGAAGTCGAAGGTGCTCGGCGCATCGCTGACCTCGTTGAACAGCGAGCGGGACAAGGCGTCGGCGCTGGTGGTGCTGCAAGTGACGGAGTCGAAGCCGGACAAGTCGGTGTCCGACTACCGGTACACGTGGAGTCTCGACATGACCAAGGACGGCGATGTCTGGAAGGCCGAGCAGGTCGCCTCGCTGACCCAGCCGGTGCTGCTGGAAGGGCCTGGCCCGACCGGGCTCGGACAGCCGGGCGCGCCCGCCGCTCCCGCACCCGCGCAGGAGGGACCGCGATGAACGAGCGCCGCCCCGTCAACCGCGTCACCCCGAAGCGGCGTACCGCACAGCAGGTCGCGCGCCCGGTTCGCAAGCCCAAGGTCGCCTCCGCGCGGCCGGCCGCGACCACTCGCGACGTCCCGGCCGGGGACGAGCAGGCGAGCACCGCGCCACGCCGACCGCGCCGGGTATCACCCCGGCGCGTTCCTTCGGCCGGTTCCTGGACTCCCGTCGCCGCCGCGCTCGTCGCGGTCGCGCTGCTCGCCGGATTCGCCGCGGTCGCCGCGCTGCGTCCGGGCGTGCCAAACGACAACAGGGCATTCGTCGACACGAGCGCGACCGAAGAGGTGCGCGCCGCCGCCGACCATGCCCTGCGGACCATCTACGGCTACGACATCGCGACCATCGACGGCTACGAGGCCGCGGTTCGCCAGGTGGTCACCGGCACCATGCTGACCGATCTCGACAAGTTCGCCGCTACCACCGTCGACGCCATCCGGCAGGCGCAGACCAGCGCCGATGCCAAGGCCGACCCGATCGGGGTGACGATGCTCACCGAGGATCGCGCGGAGCTGCTGGTGAACCTCGTGGTGAGCGCTTCCAAGCAGGGCGTCGCGCAGCAGAGCGTGGCAGGTCCCGTGGTGCTGCGGATGCAGAAGGTGGACGGTCGCTGGCTGGCCAGCGGCATCGTCGACCAGTGATCTTGGTCGGCGCCGCCGTATTCCCGCGGAGCCGGGTCGGTCCCGGCACTTGACGAGCTTCGCCAGACCCGTCACGCTATTCACAACAGCGGCAGCTGTCACAAGTGGTTTCAGCCGCCCCGTAGCTCTCGACGCAGCCAGCGATTCGGGTGCCGGGCATCGCCCGATCGGGGTCGGCGAACGGGCCGCTTGCCCACGGCGCCTCGGCGCGTCGTCCACGGCGCGCCAGCGGCGTGGAGGATAACACGGGTGGTACTTTGACACCTCCGTGTCTATGAGTGTAGGTTTGGACTTTGCGCTGGCTGCCTCCTGTCCATACCTCGATTCGCACACGTAAGTTTCGCCCTTCCGGTGTAACTTCCGTTGTTGCCTGTTCGGGTTTCGTTCGGGTCGTGACCAGCGGAATTCGTAGCAGAAGCAAGCGACGGTCGCGGACCACCACGCGACGCGCGTGAGGTGCTGGAAGGACGCATCTTGGCAGTCTCCACCCAGACCAAGGCAGTTGCCGGTATCCCTGGAGCCCCTAAGCGGGTCTCCTTCGCGAAGATCCGTGAACCC
This sequence comes from Nocardia xishanensis NBRC 101358, assembly GCF_001613365.1. Classification (GTDB taxonomy): domain Bacteria; phylum Actinomycetota; class Actinomycetes; order Mycobacteriales; family Mycobacteriaceae; genus Nocardia; species Nocardia xishanensis. The sequence continues at coordinate 447,463 of NZ_BDCF01000001.1, read as the reverse complement.
TTGGAAGTGCCGGGTCTTCTCGATCTACAAACGGAATCGTTCGCCTGGTTGATCGGTTCGCCGGATTGGCGCGAGCGCGCGGCCGCTCGTGGTGACGTCGGTCTAGTCGGTGGACTCGAGGAGGTGCTCGAGGAGCTGTCGCCGATCGAGGACTTCTCCGGTTCCATGTCCCTGTCCTTCTCGGACCCGCGCTTCGAAGAGGTCAAGGCCTCGATCGACGAGTGCAAAGAAAAGGACATGACGTACGCGGCGCCGCTGTTCGTCACCGCCGAGTTCATCAACAACAACACCGGTGAGATCAAGAGCCAGACGGTCTTCATGGGTGATTTTCCGATGATGACCGACAAGGGCACGTTCATCATCAACGGCACCGAGCGTGTCGTCGTTTCCCAGCTGGTTCGCTCGCCGGGCGTCTACTTCGATCACACCATCGACAAGGGCACCGAGAAGGACCTGCACAGCGTGCGCGTCATCCCGTCCCGCGGCGCGTGGCTGGAATTCGACGTCGACAAGCGCGACACCGTCGGTGTTCGCATCGACCGCAAGCGCCGTCAGCCGGTCACCGTGCTGCTGAAGGCGCTCGGCTGGACCACCGAGGAGATCGTCGAGCGTTTCGGCTTCTCCGAGATCATGATGTCCACCCTCGAGAAGGACAACACCGCCGGTCAGGACGAGGCGCTGCTGGACATCTACCGCAAGCTGCGTCCGGGCGAGCCGCCGACCAAGGAGTCCGCGCAGACCCTGCTGGAGAACCTGTTCTTCAAGGAGAAGCGCTACGACCTGGCCCGCGTCGGTCGCTACAAGATCAACAAGAAGCTGGGCATCCACCTCAACGAGCCGGTCATCGGTTCGGTGCTGACGAGGGAAGACATCGTCACCACCATCGAGTACCTGGTGCGCCTGCACTCCGGCGACAAGGTGATGACCGCCCCCGGGGGCGAAGAGGTGCCGGTCGAGGTCGACGACATCGACCACTTCGGCAACCGTCGCCTGCGCACCGTCGGCGAGCTGATCCAGAACCAGATCCGGGTCGGCCTGTCCCGCATGGAGCGCGTCGTCCGCGAGCGCATGACCACCCAGGACGTCGAGGCCATCACGCCGCAGACCCTGATCAACATCCGCCCGGTCGTCGCCGCGATCAAGGAGTTCTTCGGAACCTCCCAGCTGTCGCAGTTCATGGACCAGAACAACCCGCTGTCGGGCCTGACCCACAAGCGCCGCCTCTCGGCGCTCGGCCCGGGTGGTCTGTCCCGTGAGCGCGCCGGCCTGGAAGTCCGAGACGTCCACCCGTCGCACTACGGCCGCATGTGCCCGATCGAGACCCCGGAAGGCCCGAACATCGGCCTGATCGGCTCGCTGTCGGTATACGCGCGGGTCAACCCGTTCGGCTTCATCGAGACGCCGTACCGGAAGGTCGTCGAGGGCCGGGTCACCGACGAGGTCAAGTACCTCACCGCCGACGAAGAGGACCGCGAGGTCCGCGCGCAGGCGAACTCCCCGGTGGACGCCAACGGCAACTTCCTCGAGGAGCGGGTGCTCGCGCGCCGCGGCAACGAGGAGATGGAGTTCGTCGCCCCGACCGAGGTGACCTACATGGACGTCTCGCCGCGCCAGATGGTGTCGGTCGCGACCGCCATGATCCCGTTCCTCGAGCACGACGACGCCAACCGTGCCCTCATGGGCGCGAACATGCAGCGTCAGGCCGTGCCGCTGATCCGTTCCGAGGCGCCGATCGTGGGCACCGGCATGGAGCTGCGCGCCGCGACCGACGCCGGCGACGTCGTGGTGAACGAGAAGTCGGGCGTTGTCGAGGAGGTCTCCGCCGACTACGTCACCGTCATGGCCGACGACGGCACCCGCAAGTCCTACCGGATGCGCAAGTTCGCGCGCTCCAACCAGGGCACCTGCTCCAACCAGCGGCCGATCGTGGACGAGGGCCAGCGGGTCGAGCGCGGTCAGGTCCTGGCCGACGGTCCGTGCACCGAGAACGGTGAGATGGCGCTCGGCAAGAACCTGCTCGTGGCGATCATGCCGTGGGAAGGCCACAACTACGAGGACGCGATCATCCTGTCGCAGCGCCTCGTGGAAGAGGACGTCCTCACCTCGATCCACATCGAAGAGCACGAGATCGACGCCCGCGACACCAAGCTGGGCGCCGAGGAGATCACCAGGGACATCCCGAACGTCTCCGACGAGGTGCTCGCGGACCTGGACGAGCGCGGCATCGTGCGCATCGGCGCCGAGGTTCGCGACGGCGACATCCTGGTCGGCAAGGTCACCCCGAAGGGCGAGACCGAGCTGACTCCCGAGGAGCGGCTGCTCCGCGCGATCTTCGGTGAGAAGGCGCGCGAGGTCCGCGACACCTCGCTGAAGGTGCCGCACGGTGAGTCCGGCAAGGTCATCGGCATCCGCGTGTTCTCGCGCGAGGACGACGACGATCTGCCTCCCGGCGTCAACGAGCTGGTCCGCGTGTACGTCGCGCAGAAGCGCAAGATCCAGGACGGCGACAAGCTCGCCGGTCGCCACGGCAACAAGGGCGTCATCGGCAAGATCCTGCCGACCGAGGACATGCCGTTCCTGCCGGACGGCACCCCGGTGGACATCATCCTGAACACCCACGGTGTGCCGCGTCGTATGAACATCGGCCAGATCCTGGAAACCCACCTGGGCTGGATCGGCAAGGCGGGCTGGCAGGTCGAGGGCAACCCCGACTGGGCGGCGAGCCTGCCGGAGGAGATGTTCGGCGCGCCCGCCGACTCGAACATCGCCACTCCGGTGTTCGACGGCGCCCGCGAGGAGGAGCTGACCGGTCTGCTCGCCTCGACCCTGCCGAACCGCGACGGCGAGCGCATGGTCGACGACAACGGCAAGGCCACCCTGTTCGACGGCCGCTCCGGCGAGCCGTTCCCGTACCCGGTGGCCGTTGGCTACATGTACATCCTGAAGCTGCACCACCTGGTCGACGACAAGATCCACGCGCGTTCGACCGGCCCGTACTCGATGATCACCCAGCAGCCGCTCGGTGGTAAGGCGCAGTTCGGTGGTCAGCGCTTCGGTGAAATGGAGTGCTGGGCGATGCAGGCCTACGGCGCTGCGTACACCCTGCAGGAACTGCTCACCATCAAGTCCGACGACGTCGTTGGCCGCGTGAAGGTCTACGAGGCGATCGTGAAGGGCGAGAACATTCCGGAGCCGGGCATTCCGGAGTCGTTCAAGGTGCTCCTCAAGGAACTCCAGTCGCTGTGCCTCAACGTCGAGGTGCTGTCTTCCGACGGCGCCGCGATCGAGCTGCGCGAAGGCGAGGACGAGGACCTGGAGCGCGCCGCGGCGAACCTGGGCATCAATCTGTCCAGGAACGAAGCGGCCACCGTCGACGATTTGGCGAACTAGGCGGTCGGGCGCGGATGTGCTCGCCACGGCGACCGCGTCCGCGCCCATCGCGAACAACCAACTAGTGAACTTTTGCTCGAATTCGACCCGCACAGGGGAAAGGAAGTTACGTGCTAGACGTCAACTTCTTCGATGAACTCCGGATCGGCCTTGCCACCGCAGAAGACATCCGCCAGTGGTCCTATGGCGAGGTGAAGAAGCCGGAGACCATCAACTACCGCACGCTGAAGCCGGAGAAGGACGGCCTCTTCTGCGAGAAGATCTTCGGTCCCACCCGGGACTGGGAGTGCTACTGCGGTAAGTACAAGCGCGTCCGCTTCAAGGGCATCATCTGTGAGCGCTGTGGCGTCGAGGTCACCCGCGCCAAGGTGCGCCGTGAGCGGATGGGCCACATCGAGCTGGCCGCGCCGGTCACCCACATCTGGTACTTCAAGGGCGTGCCGTCGCGCCTCGGTTACCTGCTCGACCTGGCGCCCAAGGATCTGGAAAAGATCATCTACTTCGCCGCCTACGTCATCGTCGGCGTCGACGAGGAGCTGCGCCACAACGAGCTCTCCACGCTCGAAGCCGAGATGGAGGTCGAGAAGAAGGCCGTCGCCGATCAGCGCGACGCCGACCTCGAGGCCCGCGCGCAGAAGCTGGAAGCCGACCTGGCCGAGCTGGAGGCGGAGGGCGCCAAGTCCGACGTCCGCCGCAAGGTCAAGGACGGCGGCGAGCGCGAGATGCGTCAGCTCCGTGACCGTGCCCAGCGCGAGCTGGACCGGCTCGAGGAGATCTGGAACACCTTCACCAAGCTGGCCCCCAAGCAGCTCATCGTGGACGAGGTGCTCTACCGCGAGCTGACCGACCGCTACGGCGAGTACTTCACCGGCGCCATGGGTGCGGAGTCCATCCAGAAGCTGATGGAGAACTTCGACATCGAGGCCGAGGCCGAGAACCTGCGCGAGACCATTCGCACCGGTAAGGGCCAGAAGAAGCTGCGCGCGCTCAAGCGGCTCAAGGTCGTCGCGGCCTTCCAGGCCAACGGCAACTCGCCGATGGGCATGGTGCTCGACGCTGTTCCGGTGATCCCGCCGGAGCTGCGCCCGATGGTTCAGCTCGACGGTGGCCGCTTCGCCACCTCCGACCTGAACGACCTGTACCGTCGCGTGATCAACCGCAACAACCGCCTCAAGCGACTGATCGACCTCGGCGCGCCCGAGATCATCGTCAACAACGAGAAGCGGATGCTGCAGGAGTCCGTCGACGCCCTGTTCGACAACGGCCGCCGCGGCCGTCCGGTCACCGGACCGGGCAACCGTCCGCTCAAGTCGCTGTCCGACCTGCTCAAGGGCAAGCAGGGCCGCTTCCGTCAGAACCTGCTCGGTAAGCGCGTCGACTACTCGGGCCGTTCGGTCATCGTCGTCGGTCCGCAGCTGAAGCTGCACCAGTGCGGTCTGCCCAAGCTGATGGCGCTGGAGCTGTTCAAGCCGTTCGTGATGAAGCGCCTGGTCGACCTGAACCACGCGCAGAACATCAAGTCCGCCAAGCGGATGGTGGAGCGGCAGCGGCCGCAGGTGTGGGACGTCCTCGAAGAGGTCATCGCCGAACACCCCGTGCTGCTGAACCGTGCGCCCACCCTGCACCGCCTCGGCATCCAGGCCTTCGAGCCGCAGCTGGTGGAAGGCAAGGCCATCCAGCTGCACCCGCTGGTCTGTGAGGCGTTCAACGCCGACTTCGACGGTGACCAGATGGCCGTGCACCTGCCGCTGTCGGCGGAGGCGCAGGCCGAGGCCCGCATCCTGATGCTGTCCTCGAACAACATCCTGTCGCCCGCGTCGGGTCGTCCGCTCGCCATGCCGCGACTCGACATGGTGACCGGCCTGTACTACCTGACCCGTCAGGTCGACGGCGCCAAGGGCGAGTACAAGCCCGCGACGAAGGACGAGGCCGAGTTCGGCGTCTACTCCTCGCCCGCCGAGGCGCAGATGGCCGTCGACCGCGGCGAGCTGACCGTGCGCTCCAAGATCAAGGTGCGGCTCACCACGCAGCGTCCGCCGAAGGACGTCGAGGCGGAGCTGTTCCCCGAGGGCTGGCAGCGCGGCGACGCGTGGACCACCGAGACCACGCTGGGCCGGGTGCTGTTCAACGAGCTGCTGCCCGCGGACTACCCGTTCATCAACGAGCAGATGCCGAAGAAGCGGCAGGCGACGATCATCAACGATCTCGCCGAGCGCTACCCGATGATCGTGGTCGCGCAGACCGTCGACAAGCTCAAGGACGCGGGCTTCTACTGGGCCACGCGTTCGGGTGTCACCGTCTCCATGTCGGACGTTCTCGTTCCGCCGGAGAAGGCCGAGATCATGGAGCGCTACGAGGCGCAGTCGGATCAGATCGAGAAGAAGTACCAGCGTGGTGCGCTCGATCACCAGGAGCGCAACAACGCCCTGGTCAAGATCTGGCAGGAGGCGACCGAAGAGGTCGGTAAGGCGCTGCGCGCGCACTACCCGGCCGACAACCCGATCATCACGATCGTCGACTCGGGCGCCACGGGTAACTTCACCCAGACCCGTACCCTCGCGGGTATGAAGGGCCTGGTGACGAACCCGAAGGGTGAGTTCATCCCGCGGCCGATCAAGTCCTCCTTCCGTGAGGGCCTGACGGTTCTGGAGTACTTCATCAACACCCACGGCGCTCGTAAGGGTCTGGCCGACACCGCGCTTCGCACCGCCGACTCGGGTTACCTGACCCGTCGTCTGGTGGACGTCTCGCAGGACGTCATCGTGCGCGAGCACGACTGTGGCACCGAGCGTGGCATCGTCGTGCCGATCGCCGAGAAGCAGCTCGACGGCACCATCATCCGCGACGCGCACGTGGAGACCTCCGCGTACGCCCGCACGCTGGCGGCCGACGCGCTCGACGCGTCCGGCAACGTCGTGGTGACGAAGGGCGCCGACCTCGGCGACCCGGCCATCGAGGCGCTGCTCGACGCGGGCATCACCGAGGTGAAGGTCCGCTCCGTGCTGACCTGCACCACCGGCACCGGCGTCTGCGCGACCTGCTACGGCCGCTCCATGGCGACCGGCAAGCTGGTCGACATCGGCGAGGCCGTCGGTATCGTCGCCGCGCAGTCCATCGGTGAGCCCGGTACCCAGCTGACCATGCGTACCTTCCACCAGGGTGGTGTCGCTGGTGACGACATCACCGGTGGTCTGCCGCGTGTTCAGGAGCTCTTCGAGGCTCGCGTGCCCAAGGGCAAGGCGCCGATCGCCGAGGTCTCGGGTCGCGTGCGGCTCGAGGACGACGACCGCTTCTACAAGATCACCATCATCCCGGACGACGGTGGTGAAGAGGTTGTCTACGACAAGCTCTCGAAGCGTCAGCGTCTGCGCGTGTTCAAGCACGACGACGGCACCGAGCGTCTGCTCTCCGACGGCGACCACGTCGAGGTCGGCCAGCAGCTGCTGGAAGGCGCGGCGGATCCGCACGAGGTGCTGCGCGTGATGGGCCCCCGTCAGGTGCAGATCCACCTGGTCCACGAGGTCCAGGAGGTCTACCGCTCGCAGGGTGTGTCGATCCACGACAAGCACATCGAGGTCATCGTGCGCCAGATGCTGCGTCGCGTGACGATCATCGATTCGGGCGCGACGGAGTTCCTGCCCGGTTCGCTCACCGAGCGTTCCGAGTTCGAGTCCTCCAACCGTCGCGTGGTGTCCGAGGGCGGCGAGCCCGCCTCGGGTCGCCCGGTGCTGATGGGTATCACCAAGGCGTCGCTGGCCACCGACTCGTGGCTGTCGGCGGCGTCCTTCCAGGAGACCACTCGAGTCCTGACGGACGCGGCGATCAACTGCCGCTCCGACAAGCTCATCGGCCTCAAGGAGAACGTGATCATCGGCAAGCTGATCCCGGCCGGTACCGGCATCAACCGCTACCGGAACATCCAGGTGCAGCCGACCGAAGAGGCTCGTGCCGCGGCGTACGCGGTGCCGTCCTACGACGACACCTACTACAGCCCGGACAGCTTCGGCGCCACCACCGGCGCCGCGGTCCCGCTGGACGACTACGGTTTCAGCGACTACCGGTAATCGGTAGTCACCGATAGCCTTCGGCCCCCGCTCCTCCCGGAGCGGGGGCCGTTCGCGTTTCCGCGCGGACCCGAGCACTCGACTTCAGCGAGTCACGCTGGCTAGAGCGCAAGGTGTCCTTGGGCGCATGAGCGTGGCATACGACCACTACCCCGAGCTGCATCGGCTGGTCGAACAGCTGCCGCCCGAGTCTGCTCCCGAGGCGCGCGCGGTCTTGGTGATTCGCCGTGTCGTGAATCACCGACGCGCGTAAAGGGTTTCGAGATTCTCGATGTCGTGCCTGAAAAAGGTTGGTGCAGTTAGGATGTGGCACGGCTTGGCGCTGGTTCGGTGTCGGGGCGGCCCGGACGGCTGAGTGTGCGTAAGGGGGCGCGTTCGTGGGCGGCAGTGGCTCGAGATGGAGTCGGGGGCGGCGGGGGGCCGTGCGCGGGAGGACGGCGGCGGGGGCGCTGGTGAGTTTGGTTGTGTCGGTGATGTTCTGCGCGGGGACGGCCGCTTTGTGGGAGGCGGAGCGGCAGGACGAGAAGCCAGGCGCGGGGCCGGTCACCTCGGTGATCGGGCCACCGCCGCAGGGGATTCCGGCCGCGCTGCCGAGGGAGCTGCCGCGGCGGAACGCGGTGCGTTTGGTGCGTGACGGTGCGCCGGGACCGGTGGCGGGCCGGACGTACGGACCGAATGCCCGCCTCACGCCGATGCGCGGCCTGCACGGCATGCCGTTCGACTTCGACGTTCCGGAGACCTGGGGATGCATCGGCGGCAGCAAGCGACTGCGGGCCGATGTCGTGTGGACGTGCGCCGACGAACGAGGCGGCAGCCGCGCGGGCGGCTGGATCGGCGTGCAATCCTGTCTCGCGCCCTGCGGCGATACCGAGCAAGCCGGCTTCCGCGCGGAACTCATGGGAGCGGAATCAAGCTGGCGGACAATCGATCCCGCGACCGCGTTCACCGAATCCCCGGCCGCGGTCGACGGCGAGCCCAGAATGCGTGTCGCGATGACGTACGCCTTCGCCGCCGACACCGACGGCCCCGTCGACACCCTCGCCTTCGCGAGGCTGACCGGCCCACCCGCGACCTTGGACACCCTGCTCCATTTGGTCAACGAGGTCCGTCTGCGCGCAGGCGGGTGAACCACGGCGACCGCGGCGGACGGCGAGCCGACCGTCACCGCCTATCGGTCGGCCGATGATCGCTGCCGCTTCGCGCGCCTTCTCCAGCGCTCGATCACCGAGTTCCGCGACCGATCGATGTTGTCGATTCACACCCAATTGCGTTGACGCCCTTTTGAAGCCGCCCGGCGACCGGTAAGTTGTCGGCGGATGAACCGGACATGGCGAACCGGACGGCGCGACAGGAAGCACGGGATGAGGATCGGCAGAATCACCGCGACGGCATTGCTGGCACTGGCGGCCACCGGAATCAGCGCGGGCGTCGTGCACGCCGAACCCGCGGACCGCCCCGTGCAGACCGCACCGGCCGCGGCGGCGCTGAATCTGAGCGGCGTCTTCCATGAGATCGGTTACCGCGTCGCCGTCGCCGAGGACCACCGGTCCACCGTGACCACGCTCGAGAACGGCCGCTTCGGCCTCGCGGGCGACGACCGGATCGTCACCATCGCCGACCGCACCGGCCAGGTCGTCGCGGCCCTGCCGATGACTCTGCACATCGAGGGTCACAGCATCGATCTCACCCCGATCGTGAACGAGGCAGGCACCGAGCTGACCATCGCGCCCGCCGCGATGCCGGAGACTCCGGTGCGTGAGATCAGTTCGCAGCAGCGCTTCTTCGCCGAAGCCGAGAAGGCCATGCCGCAGATCCTGGCGGGCGCGGCGATCGGCGCGGGCATCGGCTTCCTGGTCGGCTTCCCGCTGGGGTTGTTCGTGATCGACTTCATCACCGTCCCGATCACGACGGTCGTCGGCGGCGTGATCGGCGCGTTCGCCGGGCTCTACCAGGCGGGCGGCCAGCCCGCCATCGACGCGGCCCAGGCCTACCTCGCCGGTCAGCCCTGAGTCATCGGCGCTCCGTCGAGGGCGCGGGCCTGAGATCCTGCGTCCCGACGACCCGCAACAGCTCCAGCTTCTCGGCGGCGTCGGTCCCCGGCCGCGGCAGATAGACCAGCAGACGCTGCGCCGCGTTCGGGGTGAGCAGCGTTTCGCAGACGGTGTCGATCAGCCCGACCACCGGGTGCGCGATGCGTTTGGTGTCCGAGAGCCGGACCGCGACCTCGTGTTCGGTCCACAGCCGCTCGAATTCGGCACTCGCGGCGCGCAGCGCCCCGATGAACTCGGTGACGTCGGCGTCCCCGGCCCGGCGGGCGGCGGTAGCGCGCAGATCCGCGACGTGCTGACGACTCAGCAGATCCCAGTCCTCCTCCGGGAAGCGCTCGCGCGTCGACGGGTCGGCGAACCAACCCCATGCGTAGTAGCGGTCCAGACCACGGCTGCCCGCGCGGTCGCCGACGAGCAGCGTGTGCATCCGGTTCTGCACGAGCACCTCGCCCAGATCGGTGACCACTGCCGCCGGGGTGTCGTCGAGCTTGGCCAGCATGTGCAACAGTCCGGGGCCGACGTGCTTGTCGCCGAGCGCGGGACCGGGCGGCTGATGCCCGCAGAGATGGTAGAGGTGGTCGCGCTCGTCGTTGCTGAATCGCAGCGCCCGCGCCAGCGACGCCAGCACCTGGGTGGAGGGCCGCGGGCCGCGCGACTGCTCCAGCCGTGTGTAGTAGTCGGTGGACATCCCGGCCAGTAACGCCACCTCGTCGCGGCGCAGCCCGGGGGTGCGGCGGCGCGCGCCGGGCGGCAGGCCGGCCTCCGCCGGCGTGAGCTGCTCGCGGCGGCGACGGAGGAAGTCGGCCAGTTCGGAACGGTCCATCACTCCACTGTCGCGGATTTGGGCCGGGCGGGCCAGGGATCGCCGATCCCCCGATAAGCGATCTCTGCCGCATGCCGGACGCGCAGGTCAGAGTAGGTACATGACGAAATCCACGATCGAGAAGACCACGCTCGGCGCCACCGGCCCCACGGTCGGGCGCCTTGGGCTCGGCGCCATGGGCATGTCGGGCATGTACGGCACGGCCGACGACGCCGAGTCCATCGCCACCATCCATGCCGCCCTCGACTCCGGCGCCGACCTCATCGACACCGGCGACTTCTACGGCTCCGGCCACAACGAAGCGCTCATCGGCAGGGCCATCGTGGACCGCCGCCGCGAGGACCTCCGGCTCAGCGTGAAGTTCGGCGTGCTGCGCGGGCCGGGCGGGACCTGGGGCGGCCTCGACAACCGTCCGGTCGCGCTCCGCAACTTCCTCACCTACACGCTGCAGCGCCTCGGCGTCGACTACGTCGACATCTACCGGCCCGCGCGGCTCGATCCCGCCGTCCCGATCGAGGACACGGTCGGCGCCATCGCCGAGCTGATCGAGGCGGGCTACGTCCGGCACATCGGCCTGTCCGAGGTCGGCGCCGAGACACTGCGCCGTGCCGCCGCGGTGCACCCGATCGCCGACCTGCAGATCGAGTACTCGCTGGTCTCGCGCGGCATCGAAGCCGAGACACTGCCCGTCGCAAGGGAACTCGGCATCGGCATCACAGCCTATGGTGTGCTGTCGCGCGGCCTGCTCAGCGACACCGTGCGCGCCCGCGCCGACTTCGGCGCGGACGACTTCCGCGCGCACAGCCCGCGTTTCCAGGGCGAGAACCTCACGCGCAACCTGCGATTGGTCGACGCGCTGGCGAAGATCGCTGCCGCCAAAGATGTTTCGGTCGCACAGCTGGCGATCGCCTGGGTACTCGCCAGGGGCGCGGACATCGTGCCGATCATCGGCGCGCGCCGAACGCAGCGTTGGACGGAGGCGCTCGGTGCGCTCGACATCCGGCTCGACGCCGACGAATTGGCGAGCATCGAGGCGGCTGTGCCCGCGGATCAGGTCGCGGGGGAGCGGTACGCGGCCGCGCAAATGGAGATGCTGGACAGCGAGCGGTGAAAAGCGCTGGGACGAGATCGCTTCCGGCCTATGTCCTTCTCGGCCTGATGACGGCGGTGAATGTCGCCTCGGCCACGAGTTTTCCCGAACCGTCCGCGATCTCGACGGGCACCTCCAGCTCCACCGCGACGCGTCCCGTGATATCCGCGCGGAGGCGCTCGACGGTGCCCGCGGGGAATTCCGATGTCGCGAGGAAAGGGCCCGCCGCGCCCTTGGCCCGCGCCGAGTATTCGATGCGACCGTCGCGGGCGACGATGAACGTCTCGCCCATCAGGTCGACGATGCCGGATACGGCGGCGCCCATCGCGGCGGTCTCGGCCAGGCCGAAGAGCACGGCCGCGTGTAGATCGCCGTTGTGGTTGAGGTGTTCTGAGCGCGGCGCGATGGACACGACATTGCGTCCGGCGTCGAACTCCACGCCCTCGATTCCGGCGTACTGGATGAAGCCCAGCTTCTGGAATCCGGCCATCACCAGATCTCCCATGGTCGCGCTGTCCATCCGAACTCCCGCCGAAACGCCGCAACTGAAACGCGTTCTATTTTTATCGGCTGGAAGCCGGCTTGTCCAGAATTTCCGCGCGGGCCTTGACTCGGGCATTGCCGGCTCGCAATACTGAACCTGATGGTTCAGTATGACTTCCTGGACGCCTCGTTCGGGGCGCTGGCGGACCCCACTCGGCGTGGGATTCTCGAGCGCCTCGGCAGCGGGCCCGCGACCGTCAGCGAGCTGGCGGAGCGTTTCGAGATGACCCTCACCGGCATCAAGAAGCACATCCGGTTGCTGGAGGACGCGGGCATGATCGTCACGGAGAAGCGGGGCCGGGTCCGGTATTGCCGACTCGGCGACAACGTTTTCGACCGCGAAGTGGCGTGGCTGCAGGGTTATCGGCGGATGGTGGAAGCCCGGATGGACCGTCTCGGTGAATTCCTCGAACGAACGGAGCCAGACACATGAGCACGACAACCCGCGATGCTGACATCACCACCCCCCTCGACCGGGAGATCCACATCGAGCGGATCTTCGACGCCCCGCTGGACCGGGTGTGGGACGCCTACAGCCGAATCGAGCAGCTGGTCCAGTGGTGGGCGCAGGGCAATCGTTTCGACGTGGAGCGCTGGGAGTTCCGCAAGGGCGGCCACTACCGGTTCGTCGACCACTCCGAAGGCGGCCCGCACGGCTTCGAGGGGCGCTTCCGTGAGATCACCCCGAAGGAGCGGATCGTGCAGTCCTTCGAATGGGACGGCATGCCCGCCCATGTCGCCATCGACGCCACCACCTTCGTCGACCTCGGCGACGGCCGCACCAAAGTCGTCACCGTCAGCCAGTTCCACACGCCGCAGGAGCGCGACGGCATGCTGCAGTCCGGGATGTCCGAAGGACTCAACGCCAGCTACCGGGCGCTGGACGAACTGCTCGCCAGGTCCGCCTGAGCGAGGCGTCGACGGCCCCCGCGAGCGAGCGGGGGCCGGGAGCCGATGTAACCAGCGCGGTGGGATTCAGAGCCCTCGGGAACGATCCGTGCCGACGCGCCGCTTGCGCGGTTTCAGGTGCAGTGCCGGCATCGGCGGGGCCGGAATGCGTTGGTCCGGTGGATGTCCCGCGATCTGGGCGAAGCGCTCGACCCGGCGGTTCTCCCAATCCTCGCGTGCCGCGACGATCTCTTCGTGGCTGCGCCCGACGAAGTTCCACCACATCACCAGCTCCTCGCCGAACGGCTCGCCGCCGATCAGCGCGAAATGCGCTCCGGTGCCGCTGACCAGCCGCAGCTCGGACCGATCTGAGCCGAGGTAGAGCAGCGGGCCCGGCTTCAGGTCGGTATCGGCCGCGGTGATCTCGCCCTCGATCACCAGCAGGGCGTGCTCGAAGGCCGGGTTCAGCGGAATGGTGATCTCGGCGCCGGGATCCATCCGCACATCGGCGCCGACGATCGGGGTGTACGCCATGGCGGGCGAGGTCAGCCCCGCGAAGGAGCCGATCAGCACGATGGCGCGCACGCCGTCGTCCTCGTAGACCGGCAGGTCGCGATGCTGCTCGAAGTGCGGTTCGACGGCGGCGCGGTGGCTGGGCAGTGCGATCCACAGCTGCAGGCCGTGGCCCGCGGGCGCGTCCGGAACGCCGTATTCCGAGTGCGCGATGCCGCGGCCGGAGGTCATCAGGTTCAGCTGACCGGGGTTGATCTCCACATCGGAACCCACCGAGTCCCGGTGCCGGATGCGGCCCTCGAACGGCCAGGTCACCGTCTGCAAGCCGATGTGCGGATGTGGATCGATATCCGGCGGCGCGCCGGTTTTGGTGACCGTGGGGGAGCCGAAATGATCGAGGAAGCACCAGGCCCCGACGGTCGGCAGATCCCGTTGCGGCAGTACGCGTTCCACGAACACCCCGCGCACGCCGCCGAGCGGTACCTCGCGCGCAGGGTAGAGCTCGGCGACCGGGCCGGGACCCGGCGTCGGCTCGCACACCGATTCCGCCGGATGCGGATCGAGATCGCTCATGCCTGCGCCTCGCTGGCGCTCGGCTCCGGCATGCGCGAGGCGCGCTGGCACATGATTCGCTCACTGCGTTCGCTCATGCCTGCGCCTCGCTGGCGCTCGGCTCCGGCATGCGCGAGGCGCGCTGGCACATGATTCGCTCACTGCGTTCGCTCATGCCTTCACCTCTCCCGTTCTGGAAAGAGTCGGGACGATTCGGGCGTTCATCGCTGGATGCCCTTGCAGACCACGTGCGGGTCGTACTCCGGGTGCTTGTCGACGAAGGCCTTGATAAACGGGCAGTGCGCGGTGATGGTTCCGCCGCGCGCGACCACGTCGTCCAGGGCCTCCTTGGCGAGCGTGCTGCCGAGGCCCTTGCCGCCGAACGCCTTGTCGATCTCGGTGTGGACGAAATCGGTGTCGTTCTCGCGCTCGATGTACTCGGTGAAGCCCGCCAGCTCGCCGCCGTAGTAGATCTCGTAGCGGTTCTGCTCGGCGTTGCGCGCGACCTTGGTCTCCGCGAGATCGGTCATGGTTGCCTCCTCCTTATGCGCCCGTACCGGGTGCTTGCTCATGATCGACACGCGGTTGAACGCGCCGATCGTGGTGGCGACCCAGACGACTACAGACATCTGGTCATCCGACAAATGCTCTCGTGCCAAAGCGTACTCACGCTCGAGCGCCGCCTCGTCCGGCAAAAGGGCGGTGACCTCGGCGAGGGCGAGCGCGGCCCGGTCGCGCGGCGAGTACGGCCCGCCGCGGCGCCAGCCGGACAGGACCGCGATCTCCTGTTCGGTGGCGCCGGCCCGCAGCGCGGCGCGGTAGTGGACGTCCAGGCAGTGCGAACAGCCGTTGAGCTGGGAAACCCGGAGATTGACCAGCTCGACGAGCCTGCGGTCGAGCCCGGCCGCCTCGGCGGCCGCCCTGACCTCTTTCGCCGTGGCGAGCAGGGCGCGGTAGGCGCGGGGCGTCTGTTTGTCGACCCACACCCGATTCTCGAGGTTCATGAGCACGGATGATAGTCGCAATTGGTTGACGTGTCACCCTTAAGTAGGGCCGCGCACGTCCGAGCCGGGCGGCGGAGGCGGCCGCCCGGCTCGGACACGCGAAACGTATGACTACTCCCGGCCCGCGGAGGTGAAAGTCATGTCCGCGTAGCGGGTTCCGGCCACCTGCCCCGCGATCGGCTCGAGCGTCGCGAGCTCGTCGGGTGACAGCGCGAGCGTCGCGGCGGCCGCGTTCTCGGTCAGCCGCTTGCGGCTGCGGGTGCCCGGGATCGGGATCACCGGCAGGCCGTGCGCGGCCGCCCTGCTGTGCACCCACGCCAGCGCGACCTGGGCGGGCGTCACGCCGCGCGCCTCAGCGATGGCGCGCACCGGGGCGAGCAGCTCGGCGTTGCGTGCCGCGTTGTCGCCGGTGAACCGCGGCATCGCCTTGCGGAAGTCGTTCGCGTCGGCCAATTCGCCCGCCGCCGCGAAGGATCCGGTCAGGAAGCCGCGGCCGAGCGGCGAATACGGCACGAAGGCCACGCCGAGTTCGGCGGCGGCGGGCACCGCGGTGTTCTCCACGTCCCTGGAGAACAGCGACCACTCCGACTGCACCGCGGCGATCGGGTGGACGGCGTGCGCCGCGCGCAGCTCCGCACCGGTCACCTCGGAGAGCCCGAGCGCGCGCACCTTGCCCGCCGCGACGAGTTCGGCCATGACGCCGACGGTTTCCTCGATCGGCACGCGCACATCGCGGCGGTGCATGTAGTACAGGTCGATGACGTCGATGCCCAGCCTGCGCAGGCTGCCGTCCACCGAGGCTCGGATGTACTCGGGGGAGTTGTCGAGGCCGCGGAAGGCGGGGTCGTCGGCCTTGCGGACGATGCCGAACTTGGTGGCGAGCACCACCCGATCGCGGTTGGACCGCACGAAATCGGCGAGGAATTCCTCGTTGTGGCCCGAGCCGTAGACATCGGCCGTGTCGAACAGGGTGACACCGAGTTCCAGCGCCCGATCCAAGGTCGCTCGCGACTCGGTGAGATCGGACGGACCGTAGAACTCGCTCATGCCCATGCAGCCCAAGCCCTGCGTGCCGACCTGGATGCCGTCGGCGCCCAGCGCGGCGGTGGGGAGCGTGTCGGTCGTGGTCATGCCTTGATCCCTTCGCTGTCGTGCGTGGTGAGCGCGGCCGGCCGGATCGCGGCGGATCTGCCCTCGTAGATGGCGATCTTGTAATCCAGCACGGCCACGGTGTTCTGCAGTTCGGCGATCTTGGCGAGCACCTCGGCGCGGGTATCGCGGAACATCGCGAGCCGCTCCGGGAAGGTGGAGTCACCGGCGCGCACCA
This sequence comes from Nocardia xishanensis NBRC 101358, assembly GCF_001613365.1. GTDB lineage: Bacteria > Actinomycetota > Actinomycetes > Mycobacteriales > Mycobacteriaceae > Nocardia > Nocardia xishanensis. Next base: position 431,221 of record NZ_BDCF01000001.1, on the reverse strand, counting down.
ACTCCGCGTAGCGGAGCATGTCGGCGACCGACATGCCGGTGGTGCGGAGCCTGCCGATCAACTCGAGCCATTCCAGATCCCGGTCGCTGAACCGGCGCTTGCCGGTGTGGTCGCGGCCGATGTAATCCATCAACCCGATCCGCTCGTACCAGCGCAGCGTGTCACGGCTCAGGCCCGATCGATCGGCGGCCTCGCCGATCGAGTACTTCGGTCGTTCCCGTTCACTGTCACCCTCTTGACGTGCCGTCACAGCCACCGGTCTCGCCCCTCTCGTCGAACACGGACGACGCTAGTCACCTGGAGTGCACTCCAAGCAAGACCGATTCTGCCAACCGCGCGAGGCGCTCGGCATCCGGTGCGGCCGCCCACCGCGCGCGGGTCGGCTACGAAGGGCTCAGTTGTACTTCGGCAGCTCCTGAACGGCCCACTTGTTGCCGTCGGGATCACTGAAGAAGGTGAACAGGCCCCAGCCCATGTCCCGGACCGGGGTGGCGTCCACACCCGCCTCGATCAATTGCTGATAGGCCTTCTCGGCGCTGGACACGACCATCTGCATGCCCTCGACGCTGCCGGGCGCCGCCTCGGTGATGCCACGCCCGATACAGATCGAACAGCCCGATCCCGGCGGCGTCAGCTGCACGAAGCGGATGTCCTCGCTGGGCGAATGGTCGTGATCGGCGTTGAAGCCGATGCCGGTGTAGAAGTCCTTGGCGCGGTCGACGTCGGTGACCGGGATGGCGACGAGTTCGATTTTCCAATCCATCGCGTCAGCATCCCACCGCGCACCGACAGGTGGACCGATATAGCGGGTCGCGGGTCGGCGGGCGGAAACGCGCCTACCCTGGTGGCATGCCTGGAAAGGAAATCGACCGGATCCGGGCCCGCTCGGCCTGGGCCACGGTCAAGGAAAGTCCGGTGATCACCGCGATCGCGGTGGCGCCGTTCGTCGTCGCGCTCGGCGTTGTCTGGTGGCTGACGAACGGATTCGTCGCGTTTCTGCTGCTTGTCCTGCTCGGCGTCGGACTCGTGGTCGGCGGCAAGCTGCTGCGGTGAGCGCGGGCCCGCCTCAGCGCGGAATGTGGAAGCGCACGAGTTCGCCGGTGCCGGGGTCGATATCGCACCAGGGGCGGTCGAATTCGAGCACCGCCATGGCCGAGGTGGGGAACTTCTTGCTCAGCTCGACGGCCTGGTTCGACGTGCGATTGGCCGCCAGTTCCCATGCGGTCCACGGCATTCCGGGCGCATGACCGATCAGCAGCAGGGTCTCCACGTCGTCGTCGCTGAGCTGGATCAGTTCGATCAGGGTCCGCGGCGAGGCCTCGTAGATGCCGCGCTCGTAGACGACCGGCGCGGTGACGCCGGTGGCGGCCAGGGTTTCGCGGGTCCGCACCGCTGTCGAACAGCGCACCGCGTCGATCGGCGGCTGGGTCGTGCGCAGCCATTCGCCCGCCAGGCCGGCCTCGCGCAGCCCGCGCGGCGCCAGCGGGCGCTCGTGATCGCCGACGCCGTCCGGATAGCTGGACTTGCCGTGCCGCATCAGGATCAAGGTCCGCACCATGGCAATACCGTAAGCCTCCGCCCGTGACCCGGGTGTGATAGGCACGTAGGCAGTCCGAAGAGAGGCGTACGCCACTCTCGAGGCACACTGAAAGCGGGGTCACATCTCGCCATCCGCCCTGTGACGCCGCGGACCACCTCAACCCTTGGTGGCACCAGCCCACGTACATTTTCGAGGATCTGCACACTATGGCCTACGTAATCACGCAGCGTTGTTGCAACGACGCCAGCTGCGTCTCCGAGTGCCCGGTCGACTGCATTCGTCCCACGCCGGACCAGCCGGAGTTCGCGACGACCGAAATGCTCTACATCGACCCGGACACCTGCATCGACTGCGGCGCCTGCGTGGACGCGTGCCCGGTCGAGGCCATCTACCCCGAGGACGACCTGACGGCCTCGCTCGCGCGGTTCCGCGACATCAACGCCGCCTATTTCGAACGACACCCGCTCGAATCCAACTTCGAGCCGATCGTGGCGCCGCAGCGTCCGCCGAAGGAACTCGGCAGGCTGCGCGTGGCGATCGTCGGGGCGGGGCCCGCAGCCTGTTACGCCGCCGACGAACTGATGCGCCGCTGCGACGTCGAGGTCGAGATGTTCGACCGGCTACCGACGCCGTGGGGTCTGGTGCGCGCGGGCGTCGCCCCCGACCATCCCGGCACCAAGACGGTCTCGGGCATGTTCGAGTCCGCGTTCCGCCGCGAGGCGTTCCAGTACTACCTGAACGTCGAGGTGGGCACGCACATCTCGCATGAGGAGCTGCTCCAGCACCACCACGCGGTGATCTACGCCGTCGGCGCGGCCAGCGACCGGCACATGAACATCCCCGGTGAGGACCTGCCGGGCAGCCACTCGGCCACCGAGTTCGTCGCCTGGTACAACGGCCACCCCGACTACGCCGAGCGGCAATTCGACCTGTCCGGCGAGCGCGCCGTGATCGTCGGCAACGGCAACGTCGCGCTGGACGTGGCGCGAGTGCTCACCGTCGGCCCGGACGAGCTCGCCAAGACCGACATCGCCGACCACGCGCTGGACGCCCTGCGCCGCAGCAACATCCGCGAGGTCGTGGTGCTCGGCAGGCGCGGACCGCTGCAGGCGGCCTACACCTCGCCGGAGTTCCTCGCGCTCGCCCACCTGAAGGGCGTCGACGTGGTCGTCGACGAGGCCGAGCTCGAGCTCGACCCGGCGAGCCAGGCGCTGCTGGACGACCCGGACGTCGAGCCCTCGCTGCGGCTGAAGTACACCCTCGCCGAGGAGTACGCCGCGGGCCGCCGCGACCCCGCCAACAAGCGAATCGTCTTCCGCTACTTGGCTTCGCCCACCGCGCTGACCGGCGACGAGCGCGTCGAGGGCATCGAATTCGTGGCCAACGAACTCGTCGAGGAGGGCGGCCAGCTGGTGGCGCGCGCGACCGACCGGACCGACCGGCTCGACGCGTCGCTGGTGCTGCGCTCCATCGGTTACCGCGGCGAGCCGGTCGCCGGTCTGCCGTTCGACGAGCGTCGCGCCGTTGTGCCCAACGAGCACGGCCGAGTACTCGGCGAGGACGGGGTCCCGCTGCCCGGCGTATACGTCAGCGGCTGGATCAAGCGCGGACCGCGCGGGGTCATCGGCTCGAACCGCATCGACTCCGAGGAGACCGTCGAGCAGCTCGTCTCCGATTTCATCGCGGGCAAACTCGCTACGCCGCAAGGCGATCGGGACGCGCTGAAGGCGCTCGTCGCGCAGCGGCAGGCCGACCTCGTCGATCGCGCCGGCTGGAAGTCCATCGATCAGGCGGAGAAGTCGGCGGGCAAATCCGCGGGTCGTCCGCGGGTCAAGTTCACCACCAGGGAGGACCTGCTCAAGGCCGCCCGCGGCTGAGTCGCGGCACCGGTCGGGGCCCGCGCGGTCCCGGCCGGTCGATCAAGCGGGCAGCGGCATGATGCGGACGACGGTCGTGGTCGTCCCGCCGACCACGAACCACAGCCGCAGCACCGGATGCCCGGTGCGATCACCGGGTTCGTAGCGGCTGCGCACGCTGATGTGCTGACGAGCGAGCACCGGGGCGACGTACTCGATCACCGCGCGGTGCGGTCCCGCGACCAGCTTCGGATAGTCCACCAAGAACTGCTCCACCGCCTGCCAGTAACAGGCGTTGTTCACGTGGTTGTACTGGTCGATGTCGGTGGCCCGCACCGGAAAAGGCAGATCGGTGTCCGACTCGGGGGGAGTCGGGTCGGTCAAGTAGGGCCGCCACCGCAGCCGGTGTTCGCTCGCCGTCTTGGCGAGATAGGACAGGCCGTCGTCGCTGATCCTGGTCGGCCGGTTGGTCGACTCGTTGATGTTGATCCAGAAGCCCTCGGTCTCGATCAGCCCGCCGTTGTCGCTGGTGATCCTGACCCGCATGTTCGACCAGCGGGTGGACATGCTCGAACACCAGCGCAGCAGATGCACTTTGTCCGGCCACACGATCGGCCGGATGACATCGATGACCGTGCGGCGAACGATCCAGCTCGGATCAGACCGGTGCAGGAACGTGTGATGCAGCTGTTCCCAGGCGATATCCTGCAGGTATCTGGCGACGGCGTCGAACCTCAATCGGTCGTACGGATCCACATCGCCAGCCCGTACCGGCCACGCCGAGGCATAGCCCATGCCCTCCTGGCTCAGCGGGGCGAGTGGCTGATCGAGTGACACTGGTGCTCCTCGCGCTGCACGTTGTGCCGCGTCTTCTTGCGTGCTGTTGTGAGACGACTTTACGGGGCGTACGTCACACCCTCGCGTCGAGCCGCCTGTACTCATCGGTACGCGAATACCTGGCAACACCCCACAACGACGTCCAACCTTCCCATTATCCCGGGTCAACGGCCACGGCCACCGTTGGTCGCCGAAGTACGGTGTCGCCCCGGGCCGTGCCTCGGTACATCCCGTGCAGGACCGAGGGGAGGCACGGTTGAAACCGTTGGGGCCACGTGATCCACGGGAGGCGGGCCGGTATCGCCTGATCGCCGTGATCGGCCAAGGTGCGCCAGGGTGCGATGGGCCGCGTACTGCTCGGCCGTGCGCCGGACGGCCGCCTCGCAGTTCGCCTTGCTCGCGAATTCCGGCGGGAGATGAAATCAGTAGCCCTGGTATGCGCCACCCGCGCGCAGTGATACCAGGCCCGGCACATTGTGCACGGATCCGTAGCGGTCGACCGCATACCGGACTCCTGCCACGATATTGTCGACTGGGTTCCAAATATCGTCGTGACCAGAGGCTTTGTAGGCGTTGAAAGTCGGGTCGATTGTTTGCATCAGGCCCTTGGATGGAATTCCTGCCGCCGCATTCGAATCCCAGCCGTTGAATGCGTGTGGATTGTCGCCCGACTCCCGTCGAATGATCTCCGAGATATCCGCAACCAGGTTGGGATCGCTGGTGTCGTAGCCCATCTCACGCAGAATCTTCAGCGCTTCCTGGATCCACTGCGCTTTGTCGCCGGTCGGCATGGGCCCGACCGGGCCGCCCGAACTCATGCTGCCCGACGGTGTGCCGGTGCCGTGCCCGCCGTTACCCGACGACATCACATACTGCGGACTACTCGGCCGCTGCGTGGTGGGTGGGGTGGTGGCGGCCGGGGTGGCCGGCGCCGGTGGGGGGACGAGTTTGGTGTCGGCGAGGCCGTCGAGCGCCGATTGGAGCTTGGTGACGGCGGTGTCGACCTTGCGCTGCGCCTCGGTCGCCACGTTCTCGGCGGTCTGCAGGGCCGTGGTGATCTGGGTTTCCCAGCTCGCGGCGTCGGCGCGGACGCGAAGGCGCAGATCGTCGGCGGCTTGGCCGGTGAGGTCGCGGAGCAGTTCGTCGGTGCGCGCGGTGGCGTCGACGGTGCCGTTGTCGTTCACCGTGAAGCCCGCGATCAGGCCCATGCCCTCGGCGGGGACGGGACCGGCACTGGCGGCTTGGTCGCGAAGGCGAAGCACATTGGATTTGGCTTCGGTCAGGTTGCCGACTTCGGCTTCGAAGGCGGTGGCGAGCGCGAGCAGCGCGCTGCTCACCGCCCCCGAGCGGATCTTCTCGGTGTCCATCCGGGTATTGGCGGCATCGGCGGCCGCGCCGGACCACACCTTGTCGGTGCCGAGCCGGGCCGTGTCGTCGGAGCCCTTGCGTACCGCCGCGTCGAGTTGTTCGGAGAGTGTGCGCGCGTTCGCGCCCGCGGTGCCGACCTGCGCGGGCTCCCAGGCGGCGACGTTTCCGATCGTGAGCGTCATGGCAGTTCGAGCGCGATCGTGCGGAGGCGGGTCGCGAAATCGTCCTCGGCGACCTCGTAGGCGCCCGCCGCGGTGCGGGTGCTGTTGGCGACCTTGTCGAGCCGGTCGGCGATGCGGTGCAAGCACTTGTTGAGCACGTCGGTGGCGTGGCCCGCGGAGTTGCCGAAGCTCGTGCCCGGCAGCGCCGATACGGCGGGATCGAACCCATTGCCGATGTCGAGCCCGCGGATCAGGCCCGCCTCGCCGCCGAGATCGTTCGCGAACTTCTGTAGGGCTTGCGGATTCACCTGCAGCTGTTGCGGTCCGTCGACCATGAAAACCCCCTTCTCCCCGACCTGAAAGTCGCGGCCAGCATAGCAAAATCGTTATGTTGGTCACGGTGTCATCGACGGCGACCGATGTCGTCGAACGGACGGAGAGGTCGGCACATGCGCGCAGCCCAGGTCAGCAAGCTGGAGGGACCGGAAGCGATCGAGATCGTGGAGATCCCGGAGCCCGCGTCGTATCCGGGCGGCGTGGTCATCGACGTGCACGCGGCCGGCGTCGCGTTCCCCGACGTGCTGATGACCCGCGGGCTGTATCAGATGAAGCCGGAGCTGCCGTTCGTGGTGGGCGGCGAGGTCGCGGGCGTGGTGCGCGAGGCGCCCGCCGACGCGCACGTGCGGCCCGGCGACCGGGTGGTCGCGCTGACGCTGCTGGGCAATGCCATGGCCGAGGTCGCCGTGGCGCCCGCGCAGATGGTGTTCAAGCTGCCGGACAACATTTCGCTGGAGGCGGGCGCGGGCATCCTGTTCAACGATCTGACGGTGCACTTCTGCCTGCGCAACCGCGGCAGGCTGGCCAAGGGCGAGACGGTGCTCGTGCACGGCGCCGCGGGCGGCATCGGCACCTCGACGCTGCGCATGGCGGCGGCGCTGGGCGCGGGCCGGATGATCGCCGTGGTGAGCACGCCGGAGAAGGCCGAGGTCGCGAAGGCCAACGGCGCCACCGACGTGGTGCTCGCCGACGGCTGGCTCGCCGCGGTGAAGGAGCTGACCGGCGGACGCGGCGTCGATATCGTGCTGGACCCGGTGGGCGGTGACCGCTTCACCGACAGCATCCGCTCGCTGGCCTCGGCCGGGCGGCTGCTGGTCGTCGGCTTCACCGCGGGAGAGATTCCGACGGTGAAGGTGAACCGCCTGCTGCTCAAGAACGTCGAGGTGACCGGCGCGGCCTGGGGCGAGTGGGTCATGACCCATCCCGGCTACCTGGCCGAACAGTGGGCCGAGGTGGAGCCGCTGCTGGCCGCCGGTGAGATCGCGCCGCCGCAGCCGGTGCTCTACCCGCTGGACCGCGCGGCCGAGGCCGTCGCCTCGCTGGACAACCGCACCGCCACCGGAAAGGTCGTCGTCACCCTGCGCTGAGCGCGGCGGTCGCTGTCCTCTCATGACGCTTTCCCACCGGGTGTTGAACCGGACTTTGTTGCAGCGCCAGCACCTGCTGGAGCGTTCGCCGCTGACAGTGCCGCGGATGTGCGATCACCTGGTCGGCCTGCAGGCGCAGGACGTGCCGCCGCCGTTCATCGGATTGTGGAGCCGCCTCGCGGATTTCGATCCCGAGACGGTGTCGGCGGGGCTGGAGGACCGCTCTCTGGTCCGTATCACATTGATGCGCGGCACGATTCACCTGGTCACCCCGCCGGACGCGCTGCGCATCGCGCCGCACATCCAGCCGGAGCTGGAGAAGATCCCCTTCCGCAAGGGCTTCAACTACGGCGCGATGATCGGCCTCGATCCGGAGGAGGTGCGGGCCCGCGGCGAGGAGGCGCTCGGTGACGAGCCGACGCCGGCCGCTGAGCTGCGCGCCCGCGCCGCGGCGCTGTGGCCGGACCGGGATCCCGGCGCGGTGGTGCAGACCTGGCTGTATCAGCTGCCGGTCCTGCAGACGCCGCCGCGCGGGAAGTGGAAGGACAGCAGCCGTCCGGTGTGGTCGCGAGTCCAGCCGTGGCTGGGCGCGCCGCTCGATCCCGGCTACCCGCTCGCGGAGCTGCTCGTCCGGTATCTGCGCGCGTTCGGCCCGGCGACGACCATGGACATGCAGGCGTGGTCGAAGCTGACCGGGATGAAGAAGGCCGTCGACGCGCTCGGGGACCGGCTGCGCACCTACACCGACGAGCGCGGCCGCGTCCTCTACGACCTCGCCGACGCCGAACTGGCCGACCCGGAGCTGCCCGCGCCGGTCCGGCTGCTCGGCTGGTACGACAATGCCGTTCTGTCGCATCAGGATCGGAGCCGGATCGTGCCGGACGGCGCGACCCCGACGCTGCGCGCCTTCGCGACGGCGGTGTCCCCGGTGCTGCTGGACGGCTTCGTCGCGGGGTTGTACAAGATCTTCCCGCAGTCCGGCGTCGCGCGATTGCGGGTCAGCCCGAGCCGCGTGTGGTCGGCCGCCGAGCGGGCCGAGGTGGAGGCCGAAGCGCTTGCGCTGCTTGCCTTCCTGGAGGGCGACAAGCGGCCGAGCGTGGAGATTCTCGAGGTCGGGGCGGACCTGCGGCCGTGAAACTGGGCGCGTCAGCGCTCGTGGGACTCCCGGTACGCGGGGGCCTTGCTGCTTCCGGTCGGCGTCAGCGTGCGTAGCAGCGGCAAAGTGCGCCGCGGCACCACTGTGGACAGCACGATGACGCTGTGCGAGCGATCCACCGAACTCGTCCGGTCGATGCTGAGCAGTACCGATTGCAGCCCGGCGTGCGAGTCGGCGCCGATGCGGCACAGCACGTCTCCCGAACCGGTCGTCGCGTACGCCTCCAGCACGCCTGGGATGGCCGCGAGTTCGGCGGCCACCGTGTCCAGCGCGCCCTGCGCGATCTCCAGCGTGACGAAAGCCTGCACGTCGAAACCCGCTGCGGTGACGTCGATCTGCGGGTCGTAGGAGGCGATCACGCCCGCCTCCTCCATGCGGCCGATGCGCGACTGCACGGTGGCTCGCGCCACCCGGGTGCGCCGGGAGAGCTCGAGTATCCCCGCCTTCTGATGCTCGTGCATCGCGGTCAGAATGGCGAGGTCGAGTTCGTCCAGCTTCGCCGGAGTGCGTGACATGGCGACCTCCTGTGGGGGCGCGAACGTGGCAGCGTGCCTGTTCGATCCATGCTATTCAAATTGTCCAGCATCCCGCACCGTTTGCTAGCCGAATGAGCCACTGTGTCTACCGAAAATCGGGGCGGTTGCCTACCGGTCGGCGGCGGACGTTTGCTTGATCCATGACCATCGAGCACCTGCCGACCGACGGCGAGCTGCGCGGGCTCGTCGGACTGGTCGACCACGACGACAGCATCGACCCCTTTCCCGTGATCGGCTGGGATGCCCTGGTCTGGGTGGTCGGCAACGCGACGCAGACCGCGCACTTCATGCAATCGGCGTTCGGGATGCGGCTCGAGGCGTATTCCGGGCCCGAGACCGGCAACCGCGACCACAAGGCGTTCGTGCTGCGCAGCGGCGCCGCCCGGTTCGTCGTCACCGGTGCGGTGCATCCGGAAAGCCCGCTGATCGCCCACCACGATCGGCACGGCGACGGCGTGGTCGACATCGCGCTCGAGGTGCCCGACGTCGACCGCTGCGTCGAGTGGGCGCGCACCCACGGCGCGACCGTTCTTGTCGAGCCGCACGACGAGAGCGACGACTGCGGCACGATCCGCACCGCGGCGCTGGCCGCATACGGCGACACCAGGCACACCCTCGTCGACCGCTCCGACTATTACGGTCCGTACCGGCCGGGCTATGTGGCCCGCAACTCCGGCCACCAGCCGCGCGCGGGCGCGCCGACTCGGCTGTTCCAGGCCATCGACCACGTCGTCGGCAACGTCGAGCTCGGCATGATGGACCACTGGGTCGAGTTCTACCGCCGCGTCATGGGTTTCACGAACATGGCCGAATTCGTCGGCGACGACATCGCCACCGAGTACTCGGCGCTGATGAGCAAGGTCGTGGCCAACGGCAACCACCGGGTGAAGTTCCCGCTGAACGAGCCCGCAGTCGGCAAGAAGCGCTCCCAGATCGACGAGTACCTGGAGTTCTACCGCGGGCCCGGCGTCCAGCACATCGCGCTGGCCACCAACGACATCCTCACCTGCGTCGACAACCTGCGCCGCGAGGGAGTGGAATTCCTGGAAACACCCGACACCTACTACGAGGACCCGGAACTGCGCGCCCGCATCGGCCGGGTGCGAGTACCGGTGGCGCAACTACAGCGCCGAGGCATCCTGGTCGACCGCGACGAGGACGGCTACCTGCTCCAGATCTTCACCAAGCCACTCACCGACCGCCCCACTGTCTTCTTCGAACTCATCGAACGCCACGGCTCCCTCGGCTTCGGCAAGGGCAACTTCAAGGCCCTGTTCCAAGCGATCGAGCGCGAACAACACGCCCGCGGCAATCTCTAGGGCCGCGAAAGACCCTCTGGTCGGGCGTATTTCGACGATTGCGAGCATGCTCGGATGCGATGGCCGGCGGCGATGATGCGCCGCCGGTCCGTCGGCGCCATGCCTTCGGGACGGCCCCTCGGTAGAGTCGTCGGCATGGTGTGTTCACGAAGCGTGGTCCGGCTGGATCGCCGTCGCGCGGGCACCCGGGTACCGGCGACCGTTTTCCGGGTTTCGTTGTCGAAAGAGGTGTCGTGATCCCTTCCTGGAAGGTTCGCGTTTCGGCGGTGGCCCTCGCTTCGATGCTTTTGTCCGCATGCGGTGGCGGTGACGGAGGGGATTCGGGCAACGGGCCGCTGCGCCCACCGCCCAAGGTCGCGGCGTTGGGACCGTTCGTCGGCGAGTGCGGTCACGTCACCGACGACGAGGTGCGTGACCTCGGCGGTCTCGGCCGGATCTCGCAAGTGTTCCGTAACTCGGTCGGCTGCAATTGGCAGTCCGCCGGGGCCAGTTCGCCAAGCGTGACATTCGCGTCGTACCGCGGCAGTCCGATCGACCGCGAGCGGGCGTGGGTTTCGCTGCAGGGGCGTGGACCGGAGGTGATCGAAGTGGGCGGCAGGCGCGGGTTCCAGGCGTTGGATCCGAGCGGGCGCGTGTGCGATCTCGCCGTGCAACTGGACGACGACTTCTTCGAGTGGTCGACGTTCACCGGGAACTTCTCCGAGGTGAGCGGCAACCCCTGCGACCGGATGCGGCAACTGGCCGGCCTGACTTTGCAGAGGCTGGGATGACGGCCGGGTGGCGCCGCCGCGTCGCGGGAGCGACAGCGGCGCTGGCCTTGACGATCGTCGCCGCTGCCGGCTGCGGCCAGACGATCCCCGGCGTGCCCGAGCCCGTCGGCGCCGGCGAGCCCGCGAACACCAATTTCGACAAGCTGCTGCGCGAGTGCGAGGTCGTCGACGCCACCAAGATCGGTGAGATCGTGGGTAAGGCCCAGATCGTCGAGGGTTCCTTCCTCGGCGCCGTGTGCATGTGGGATGTCCACGACGCGCCGGGCGGAATGGCCATGGTGACGCTCAACTGGTACGAGCTCGGCACGCTGAACAACGAGAAGATCACCAACGACAAGCTCGGTTATCTCTCGGAGAGCGTGACGGTGCAGAGCAGTCGCGCGTTGCAGACGAGACGGCCCAACGACCCGCACTCGTGCGGTGTCAGCGCGAGCGCGGCCGACAGCGGCGTGGTGGGTTGGTGGATCAATTACCGGCCCGGTTCCTCGCACCCGGACCCGTGCGCCGCGGCCAAGCAATTGCTGGAGCTGACTTTGAATCTGGCCAGGTAAAACGGTACCCAGAACGACCCCACTTTGACCCTGCGCGAAGGCCGCGAGTATCGTGGATCGCTGTGCCCGGAAGCATGCGGGCAAGTTCGTGCGTAGGACGTAGGCCAGCGAGAGCGGCCGACCTCCCCGGCATGCCCGGAATCGGGGTTCTGTCCGCCGCGCGACACGCCCGACCTCGGGACGCGAGAAACGTGGTTGGACGTGCGAGTGAATGCTCGATGAACGGCGGTGCGAGCGTCGGAAACGAAGGCCGAGGGTCTGCGTGACCACGTAGGGGCCGACGTGCACGCCCCGCCAATTGAACACAGACACGAAGTCCAAACACCGCGTTAGACAACAAGGAAAGCCGGTCTATGCCAACCATCAACCAGCTGGTCCGCAAGGGTCGCCGTGACAAGGTCGCCAAGACCAAGACCGCGGCCCTCAAGGGGAGCCCGCAGCGTCGTGGCGTGTGCACCCGCGTGTACACCACGACCCCGAAGAAGCCGAACTCCGCGCTGCGTAAGGTCGCGCGTGTTCGCCTGACCAGCGCGGTCGAGGTCACGGCTTACATCCCCGGCGAGGGCCACAACCTCCAGGAGCACTCGATGGTGCTCGTTCGTGGCGGTCGTGTGAAGGACCTCCCCGGTGTCCGCTACAAGATCATCCGTGGCTCGCTGGACACCCAGGGTGTGAAGAACCGCAAGCAGGCCCGCAGCCGCTACGGCGCGAAGAAGGAGAAGAGCTGATATGCCGCGCAAGGGCCCCGCTCCCAAGCGTCCGTTGATCAACGACCCGGTCTACGGGTCGCCGCTGGTCACCCAGCTGGTCAACAAGATCCTGCTGGACGGCAAGAAGTCGACCGCAGAGCGCATCGTCTACGGCGCGCTCGAGCAGGCGCGCGAGAAGACCGGCACCGACCCGGTCGTCACCCTCAAGCGCGCGCTCGACAACGTCAAGCCGTCGCTCGAGGTGAAGCCCCGCCGCGTCGGTGGCGCCACCTACCAGGTTCCGGTCGAGGTTCGTCCCGGCCGTGCCAACACCCTGGCGCTGCGCTGGCTGGTCAACTTCGCCCGTGCGCGTCGTGAGAAGACCATGGTCGAGCGTCTGGCCAACGAGCTGCTCGACGCGAGCAACGGTCTCGGCGCTTCGGTGAAGCGTCGCGAGGACACCCACAAGATGGCCGAGTCGAACCGGGCGTTCGCGCACTACCGCTGGTGATTGTCGGCCGGCCCGTCGCTCCGTGTCGGCGCCGGAAGGCTCACAGTCGAGAGGCGGCACTTCGGTGCCCCTCCCGGCGTTGACATAGTGATGACCCGACAGGGTCTGGAACCCGAAGATCCCAACTAGCTACGAGCGGGGAAGATTTCCGTGGCACAGGACGTGCTCACCGACCTGAACAAGGTCCGAAACATCGGCATCATGGCCCACATCGATGCCGGTAAGACCACCACTACCGAACGCATCCTCTTCTACACCGGTATCACCTACAAGATCGGTGAGGTCCACGACGGCGCGGCCACGATGGACTGGATGGAGCAGGAGCAGGAGCGTGGTATCACCATCACCTCCGCGGCTACCACGTGCTTCTGGAACGACAACCAGATCAACATCATCGACACCCCCGGGCACGTCGACTTCACCGTGGAGGTGGAGCGGTCGCTGCGCGTGCTCGACGGCGCCGTCGCGGTGTTCGACGGCAAGGAAGGCGTCGAGCCGCAGTCCGAGCAGGTGTGGCGTCAGGCCGACAAGTACGACGTGCCGCGGATCTGCTTCGTCAACAAGATGGACAAGCTCGGTGCGGACTTCTACTTCACCGTGCGGACCATCAAGGAGCGCCTCGGCGCCAAGCCCCTGGTCATCCAGCTGCCGATCGGCGCGGAGGACACCTTCGAGGGCATCGTCGACCTGGTCGAGAACAACGCCAAGGTGTGGCGTGGTGAGACCAAGCTCGGTGAGCAGTACGAGGTCGTCGAGATCCCGGAGGATCTGAAGGAGCAGGCCGAGCAGTACCGCCAGGAGCTGCTCGAGACCGTCGCCGAGTCGGACGAGGCGCTGCTGGAGAAGTTCTTCGGCGGCGAGGAGCTCACGGTCGAGGAGATCAAGGGCGCCATCCGCAAGCTGACGGTGACCTCCGAGCTCTACCCGGTGCTCTGTGGTTCCGCGTTCAAGAACAAGGGCGTTCAGCCCATGCTCGACGCGGTCATCGACTACCTGCCCTCCCCGCTGGACGTCGAGGCCACCACCGGCCACGTGCCCGGCAAGGAAGAGGAGCTGCTGACCCGCAAGCCGAGCGCCGACGAGCCGTTCGCGGCCCTCGCGTTCAAGATCGCGGTGCACCCCTTCTTCGGCAAGCTGACCTACGTCCGGGTGTACTCGGGCAAGGTCGACTCCGGCGCCCAGGTCATCAACTCGACCAAGGGCAAGAAGGAGCGTCTGGGCAAGCTGTTCCAGATGCACTCCAACAAGGAGAACCCGGTGGGTGCGGCCTCCGCGGGCCACATCTACGCCGTCATCGGCCTCAAGGACACCACCACCGGTGACACCCTGTGCGATCCGCAGAACCAGATCGTGCTGGAGTCCATGACCTTCCCGGACCCGGTCATCGAGGTCTCCATCGAGCCCAAGACCAAGTCCGACCAGGAGAAGCTGGGCACCGCGATCCAGCGCCTCTCGGAAGAGGACCCGACCTTCTCGGTCAAGCTGGACGCCGAGACCGGCCAGACCGTCATCGGCGGTATGGGCGAGCTGCACCTCGACATCCTCGTCGACCGCATGAAGCGCGAGTTCAAGGTCGAGGCGAACGTCGGCAAGCCGCAGGTGGCCTACCGCGAGACCATCACCAAGACGGTCGAGAAGCTCGAATACACCCACAAGAAGCAGACCGGTGGTTCGGGCCAGTTCGCGAAGGTCATCATCGGCCTCGAGCCGTTCGTCGGCGAGGACGGCGCGCACTACGAGTTCGAGAACAAGGTCACCGGTGGCCGCGTGCCGAGGGAATACATCCCTTCGGTCGACGCCGGTGCCCAGGACGCCATGCAGTACGGTGTGCTCGCTGGCTACCCGCTGGTCAACCTGAAGGTCACCCTGCTCGACGGTGCCTACCACGACGTCGACTCGTCGGAAATGGCATTCAAGATCGCCGGCGCGCAGGCACTGAAGGAAGCGGCCCGTAAGGCCGGTCCGGTGATCCTCGAGCCGATGATGGCTGTCGAGGTCACCACGCCCGAGGATTACATGGGCGACGTGATCGGCGACCTGAACTCCCGCCGTGGCCAGATCCAGGCCATGGAGGAACGCAGTGGTGCCCGTGTCGTCAAGGCGCTGGTTCCGCTCTCGGAGATGTTCGGTTACATCGGTGACCTGCGGTCGAAGACCCAGGGCCGGGCGAACTACTCCATGGTGTTCGATTCGTACGCGGAGGTTCCGGCCAACGTGTCGAAGGAGATCATCGCCAAGGCGACCGGCGAGTAAGTCTCTCCGGGGCAGGTGGCACACTTGCCCCGGAACTCACCGGGAGTCAGCAAGACCCCGAATTCCCGCACTCGCGGGGATGACCCCCGCACTGCTGCAACTGCAGGAACCAACACAGTCCAGGAGGACCCAAAGTGGCGAAGGCGAAGTTCGAGCGGACGAAGCCCCACGTCAACATCGGCACCATCGGTCACGTCGACCACGGCAAGACCACGCTGACCGCGGCGATCACCAAGGTGCTGGCTGACAAGTACCCCGATCTGAACGCGGCCTTCGCGTTCGACCAGATCGACAAGGCGCCGGAAGAGAAGGCGCGTGGCATCACGATCAACATCTCGCACGTCGAGTACCAGACCGAGAAGCGCCACTACGCTCACGTCGACGCCCCGGGTCACGCCGACTACATCAAGAACATGATCACCGGTGCGGCGCAGATGGACGGCGCCATCCTCGTGGTCGCCGCCACCGACGGCCCGATGCCGCAGACCCGTGAGCACGTGCTGCTCGCCCGTCAGGTCGGCGTGCCCTACATCCTGGTCGCGCTGAACAAGTCGGACATGGTCGACGACGAGGAGATCCTCGAGCTCGTCGAGATGGAGGTCCGCGAGCTGCTGGCCGCCCAGGAGTTCGACGAGGACGCGCCGGTCGTGCGTGTCTCCGGTCTGAAGGCGCTCGAGGGCGACCCGAAGTGGACCCAGTCCGTGCTGGACCTGATGGCCGCGGTCGACGAGTCGATCCCGGACCCGGTCCGTGAGACCGACAAGCCGTTCCTGATGCCGGTCGAGGACGTGTTCACCATCACCGGTCGTGGCACCGTCGTCACCGGTCGCGTCGAGCGTGGCGTGATCAACGTGAACGAGGAAGTCGAGATCGTCGGCATCCGTCCGGAGAAGACCAAGACCACGGTCACCGGTATCGAGATGTTCCGCAAGCTGCTCGACCAGGGCCAGGCGGGCGACAACGTCGGTCTGCTGGTTCGTGGTATCAAGCGCGAGGATGTCGAGCGCGGCCAGGTCATCGTGAAGCCGGGCACCACCACCCCGCACACCGATTTCGAGGGCCAGGCGTACATCCTGTCGAAGGACGAGGGCGGCCGCCACACCCCGTTCTTCAACAACTACCGCCCGCAGTTCTACTTCCGCACCACCGACGTGACCGGCGTCGTGACCCTCCCCGAGGGCACCGAGATGGTCATGCCGGGCGACAACACCGAGATGAGCGTCAAGCTCATCCAGCCGGTCGCCATGGAAGAGGGCCTGCGCTTCGCGATCCGCGAGGGTGGCCGCACCGTCGGCGCCGGCCGCGTCACCAAGATCATCAAGTGATTCCCTGAATCACCGATCTCCCAACGGCGCCGCTCCGCAAGGAGTGGCGCCGTTCGGCGTTTCCGGGGGTTCGACGACATCCAAGGGGGCGGCACACTGCCGAGGTCTACGCGGACCCCGCGTTGCCGAAGCTGGTCACCAGCGAGCCGGAAGGCGATTTCGGTCCGGTCGAGCCGCCCGAGTCCGGTGACGCGGATGTGTAAGCCTCGGGTGCGGCGACCGTGGTCGAGCTATGGACCGGCGGCGCCGCTTGCCGGGTATGCTTGGCCGGTGTCCAGGATTACGTTCGACCCGAATCAGTGCGGTGGACGGCCCTGCATCCGTGGCATGCGAATCAGGGTGAAGGACGTGCTCGAGCTTTTGGCTGCCGGTGAGACCGAAGAGTCCATTCTCGCCGACTATCCGTACCTCGAGCTGGAAGATATTCGCGCCTGCCTGGCGTTCGCTGCCGCCGAGATCGATCATCCGATCCTGCGGACCGCCTCTTGAAATTCCTTGTCGATGCACAGCTTCCGCCCGCATTGGCGCGCGCGATGGCGAGTGAGGGGCACGATGCTGTCCATGTCTGTGATCTGGACATGACCTCTGCTTCGGACCCGGAAGTGTGGAACGAGGGGTTGCGTCGTGGCGCGGCCATCGTCACGAAGGACGAGCACTTCATCCTCCTCGGCCGCGTCCAGCCTGAACTCGATGCGCCTGCGGTCGTCTGGATCAGGATTGGGAATTGCTCGCGAAAAGCGCTTATCGAAGCGGTCATTCCAATCCTTCCCACCATGGTCCAGATGATCGAGGCGGGGGAAAGGATCATCGAAGTTCGGTGACCGCGTCCCCGCGGGGGTAATTCGGTGGACAGTGGGGTGGGCCTGCGGTCGACAAGGGGCCTGGCTACTTTGAACTCGCGACGACCGCGCATCGGATTTGGCCCTGTCTTGCCGACGCGAGCCGGATGTTCGCGCTTCTGTCGGAGCGGACCGATACGGTCGACATGTCGAGCCGTCGTCGCCCAACGGAGGGAAGCATGAGCAGGTCCGCACACATCGATCTCGATATCGTCGAGGGTGCGTTGGAGCACGGAATGCCCTATATCGCTTTGGGTTCCGGGCGTCCGCTGGTGTTCCTGCGCTGGTTCACCCCCGATCACGCCAATCCGACGGGTTTGATGCGCGAGTCCGAGATCAAGACCCTCACGCCTTTGGCCAAGCATGCGCGGGTGTACGCGGTGAACCGAGCGCCCGGCATGGCGGAAGGCACCACGATGGCCGATATCGCGGCCCAGCACGCCGAGGCGCTGCGCGCCGAATTCGATACGCCCGTGGACGTTCTCGGCATTTCCTCCGGCGGATCGCTGGCGTTGCAATTGGCCGCCGACCATCCCGATGTCGTCCGGAAGCTGGTCGTCGGGGCCTCCGGCTTTCGCCTGGAGGAGAAGGCGCGCGCCGCGCAACTGAACTACGCCGAGGCCGCCGCCGAGGGCCGCAGGGCGTTGCACTATATGATTCCCGCCCCGACCACATTCACCGCTCGCCTCACCAAAGGCGCTATGTGGCTGCTCGATCCGCTGGGCCGCCCGAAGAACCCGTCCGACACCCTCGCCTTCGTCCGCGCCGAGGACGCCTTCGACGTCTCGGCCCGACTCGGCGAGATCACCGCCCCCACACTCGTCATCGGCGGCGAACACGACGAGTTCTACTCCACGGCAACCTTCCGGCGCACCGCCGACGGCATCCCCGACTCCCGTCTCGTCATCTACCCCGGCGCCAACCACATGGGCACCGTCAAACACCCCCGCTTCGCCCCGGACATCCTCGAATTCCTTTCGGAGCCGACCGAATAACGGTGTCGCCCGATCACCCGAGGTGGGTCATGCCCGCGGCGACGACCTGGGCGACGTTGAGGATTTCGTCGCCGGTGGGGAGGGGGATGTTGTCGAGGGCGTGCAGGCGGTCGGTGCTGGCGATGGCGAACATGGCCGAGACCCATGCGGCGGCGCAGGCGCGTAGGGTGCCCGGGCGGACGGGGGTCGGCGCGCTGGCCTGGAGGACGCGGACGGTCACGTCGAGGAGGTGGTCGCGCAGGTGGCGGAGCTGGCGGCGCACATCGGGATGGGTGTCGGCCTCGCGCCACATGATCACCCGCAGCACCGAGGAGTGGTGGTCGCGCAGGTTCAGCGCGGCGTCGAGGTTGACCAGGCTGGCGGCCGGATCGCCGGGGGCGACCACGGCGCCGATGTCGGCGATCGGATGCGCGGGCATGCGCTCGGCCATGAGCGCGGAGAGGATCGAGTCCTTGGTGGGGAAGTAGTAGAAGACCAGGCCCTTCGGCACACCCGCGTCCGCGGCGATGGACGCCGTCGCGGTGGCGTCGAATCCCTGTGCCGCGAAAAGACTCTCGGCGGCGTCCAGGATGAGTTGCCGGGCGTCGCCGTCGATCTTGGCGCTGCGGCGGCGCCCGGTCTTGGTGGAACCCGGTCGTCGAGCCCCGCGGCGACCGGGTGTTGGCATCTGCATCAGTGGTGCGTCCTCGTTGCCGTCCGACCGCAGGCCGGATCGCGGTGCGGGATTCGCACGTCATGCATCAGTGGTGCGGAGCCATTCCTCCGGTGGTCCGGTGCATGCGCGCCGTGACCACGGGCAGCGCCGCGATCGCGACGACCACGGTGACCACGCCGACGATCCATGCGGTCCAGGATGCACCGCTGTACTCGGTGAAGTCCATCGCCCACGGCGAGATGAACAGCAGCGCACCGAACAGACCCATCGCGTAGTCGGCCATCGCCATGGCGGGCCGGGCCATCTGCGCCAGACCGGTGAGCGCGATCAGGACGCCGAGGACGATCAGCGTCCACATGGCCCTGTCGTTCGTGTCCACCCACAACGGGGACAGCGCGGTGAAGGCGCCGAGTATGACTGCGAGCAGGTCTTGCGCGCGACTCTCGGTGAACATGGTGTGCCTCCTAGGCTCGAAATATGTCCTGACCTCGGTATAGTCCTGATTGACCGCCCGATCAATAGCTGTCGGGACACGATTCCGTGGCGATAATCGACCTGACCGAAGTGACTGCCACCACAGCAAAACTTGACCAAGCAGACGCTAGGGTGAGTGGCGTGTCAACGGAAGAAGGGGTTGTCGCATGACCGCGCCGATCGTGATCGTGGGAGCCGGGCTCGCCGGGCTGCGCACCGCCGAAGAGTTGCGTCGCGCCGGATACACCGGCGGTCTGGTGCTGATCGGCGACGAGCCGCGACTGCCGTACGATCGCCCGCCGCTGTCCAAGCAATTCGTCCGCGGCGAGACCGACGACACCACGTTGCGTCCCGCGGAATTCTTCGACGAGAAGCGGATCGAACTGCGCCTGTCCACGGCTGTCACCGCGGTGGACACCACCGCGCGCCGGATCACCCTGGCAGACGGCGACGCTCTCGACTACGACCACCTCGTCATCGCGACGGGCTTGCGTCCTCGCCTGCTGCCCGGCCTGCCCGAGCTGAAGGGCGTGCACGTGCTGCGCGGGCACGCGGACGCCGCCGCGCTGCGCGCCGAATTGCGCGGCGCGGGCAAGGCGCTCGTGGTCGGCGCGGGTTTCATCGGCTGTGAGCTCGCGGCCAGTTTCCGCGCGAGCGGCGTCGAGGTGGTGCTGGTCGAACCGCAGCCGACCCCGCTGGCCTCGGTGCTCGGCGAGCACGTCGGCGCGCTGGTCGCCCGCATGCACCGCGCCGAGGGCGTCGACCTGCGCTGCGGCACCGGGCTGGACACCTTCCTCGGCGACGAGGCGGGCCGCGTGCGTGGCGCCGTGTTGTCCGACGGCGCCGAGGTGCTCGCCGATCTCGCCGTGATCGGCGTCGGCTCGCGCCCGGTGACGGAGTGGCTGGCCGACTCCGGCGTCGCGCTCGCCCAGCCCGCCGATGGCGGCGGCGTACTCGCCGACGAAGTGGGCCGGACCTCCGCCGACCGGGTGTGGGCGGTCGGCGACGTCGCCGCGTGGCGGCACGAGACCGGCGAGCGCAAGCGGGTCGAACACTGGACCAACGCGGGCGAGCAGGCCAAGTTGCTTGCCTGCGCGCTGCTCGGAGCGGAGCCGCCGACCGCGGCGCGCGTCCCGTACTTCTGGAGCGACCAGTACGACGTGAAGATCCAGGCACTCGGCACCCCGAGCGCCACCGACGAGGTCACCGTGATCGCCGACGACGGCCGCAAATTCCTCGCGTACTACGCCAAGGGCGGCATCCTCACCGGCGTCGTCGGCGCGGGAATGACGGCCCAGGTCATGAAGGCGCGCGCGAAGATCGCCGCCGCCGCGCCGGTCGCCGACCTGCTCGCCGCGACCTGAGACCGGCCGGAGCCGTTCGGGCGGGGAGGTACGCCTGTAATACGGTGGTCGCTGTGATCGTCGCGCTCATCGACTCGGGGCTGGGATTGCTGCCAACGGCCGCTTGGCTGCGCAAGCTGCGGCCGGACGTGGACCTGCTGCTGCAACTCGATCCGGACGGCGCTCCGTGGGGCCCCAAGCCCGAGCGGTGGACCGTCGATCGGGTGGTCGGCGCGGCCCGCACGTCTATCGAGTCGGGCGCCGAGGTGATCGTGCTGCCCTGCAACACGGCCAGCGTCACCGCGCTGGAACAGGTGCGCGCCGATGTCGGCCCCGGCGTGCCGGTCGTCGGCACCGTGCCCGCCATCAAGCCCGCGGCCGCGGCCTGCCGCTCGGTCGCGGTGTGGGCGACCGCGGCGACGACCGCGAGCAAGTATCAGGCCGACCTCATCGCCGAGTTCGGGGGCGACGCGAAGGTGGTCGGCGTTGCCTGTCACGGGCTCGCCGACGCGATCGACCGCGGCGACCTGGTCGCGGCCCGCGATTCCATCGCCCGCGCCGCCGAACAGACCCCCGTCGACGTCGAGGGCGTCGTGCTCGGTTGCACGCACTATCCGCTGGTCATCGATGCCATCGTGGCCGCGCTGCCGGTCGGTGTGCGCCTCTTCGACAGCGCGCAAGCCGTTGCCGCCCAGACCATTCGGCGCATGGACGCGCTCGGCAGACCAACCACCGGCAACGGCGTGGTTCGCGTACTGAACAGCGGCCGCCCCGGCGCCCTACCTCCCAGCGCCGCGGCCTTCGAGTCGGGACGCATTCTCGGCGCACAGGTCTGATCGTCGCGGCGTCTCGCAGTCGAAAGAGCCCACCCGTCGAACGGGCTGCGCCGATCGGATCGCCTGTGCGCCGGGTGACGGCGGCATCCGGTGGGCCGTGGCATGTATTTGTGACGGCGAGCGCTCCGATGGTGCCGCGAGCGGGTACTCGGCCTCGGCAGATGTCCGGTCGTAGGTTGCTCGTGTTGAATGGGCGTGCGTCGGTCGACGACGCTGTGCCGAGTGATGGGAGAGCAGTCGATGATCGCAGCGGCGCCGACCGCGGCGGATGTGCGGCAGGCCCTCGCGGAGGTCGCGGATGCCGCCGACGCGATTCATCTCCAGCGCTTCTTCAAAACCGGACCGGGAGAATACGGCGAGGGCGACGTTTTCATCGGCGTGCGCGTCCCGACGACGCGCGCGATCGCCAAACGCTTTGCCGCCCTTGATCTCCCCGAGATCGACGAGCTGCTCGACAGCGCCGTGCACGAGGAGCGCCTTGCCGGGCTGGTCATCCTGAACGTCCGTTTCGCGAAGGCGGCCAAGCCGCGCACGCTCGACCTGGCGGCGCAGGAGAAGATGGTGCGGCTCTACCTGGACGCCGTGCGCCGCGGGCGGGTGAACAACTGGGATCTGGTCGACGTCTCCGCCGAGAACGTCCTCGGTCCGTGGCTGCTGGACCGGCCGCGGGATCTGCTCTTCGAGCTGGCCGCCGCTGACTCGCTGTGGGAGCGCCGCGTCGCGCTGCTGACCACCTTCGCCTTCATCAAGGCGGGCGACCCGAGCACGACGTTCCAGCTCTGTGAACAGCTACTGACCGACCGTCGCGACCTCATCCAGAAGGCGGTCGGCTGGATGCTGCGCGAGGTGGGCAAGCGCGTCGAGCGGGCCATGCTGACCGGCTTCCTGGACGAGCACGCACCCCGGATGGGCCGCACCGCGCTGAGTTACGCCACCGAGCACCTCGAGGCCGCCGAGCGCGGCGCCTACCGCGCTGCGCGCTGAGCGCATGCCGGACGCGGCTTGCGCGGTTGCCTTTCTGGAAGACAGGCCGGTGGCGGCACGCACGGTCGGCGCGCCGTGCGCAGACCGGACCTGCCGCCCGAGCGTGACTCAGAACTGAATGCGCAACCGATCCGTCACCGGCCGGGCCTGGCAGCCCAGGATGTACCCGTTCTCGATGTCCTCCGGATCGAGGATCTCGGAGTTCTCCATCTCGACCTTGCCCTCCAGCACCGTGCAGGCACACGAGCCGCACTCGCCTTCCTGGCAGGAGTAGGGCACGTCGAGTCCCTTGGCGAGCATGATGTCGACCAGAGTCTGCTTGCGCGGCCAGCTCAGCTCGTGCACCTCGCCGTCGAGTTCCACCTCGACGGTCGCCGCGTCGGCGGCCTCCTCGTCGCTCACCTCGACCGGCGCCTGGTCGGCGAACGGGTCGCCCGCCAGGGAATTGAACACCTCCGCGTGCGTGCGTGAACGCGGAACGCCGAGCTGGCCGAGCGCGTCGTGCACCCGGTCCATGAACGGCTTGGGGCCGCACATGAAGGCCTCGTAGCCGGTGTAGGGCGCGACCAGGGTGGCCAAGGTGTCGGAGGTCGGCAGGCCGAGCAGCGGTTCGAGCCAGTGGATCACGGCGAGCCGCTGCTGGTGCTTGTCCACGAGTTCGCGCAACTCGCTCGCGAAGATCACGTTGTCCGCGTCGCGATTGGCGTAGACGAGCACGATCTTGCCGGTGCCGCGGGCCAGCGCGGACTTCAGGATGGACATCACCGGTGTGATGCCGCTGCCCGCGCCGAACAGCAGCAGGTCCTCGTCCAGGTCCTTCGGGGTGAAGACGCCGGAGGGCGGCAGCACCTCGAGCTGGTCGCCCGCTTTCACGTTGTCGCACACCCAGTTCGAGCCGTAGCCGCCGTCGGTGCGCTTCACGGTGACCTTGGGCTGGTCGTCGACGTGCGGCGAGCTGGCCAGCGAATAGCAGCGGGCCACCGAGCCGGTGCGGTCGCTGGGAATGCGCAGCGTGAGGAACTGGCCAGGCTTGTACTCGAACTTCTCCCGCAGCTCGTCCGGGACGTCGAAGACCAGCGAGCTGGTGTCGGCCGTCTCGGCGATGACGGCGGCAACCCGCAGCACGACCGAGCGCGAGCCGTGGGGAACTTCGACGGTTGTCATGACGTCCTCTCGAATCCGGCATCGTCGGCGGCCGGGGGAACAGCGGCCGGCGACAAAACTAGAACGTGTTTCAGTTTCATCGTACGTCGCGCTCCGGCTGGTGGACAAGCTGGGCCTCGAGACCGGCGACCAGCACCTCCATGCCGAAGTCGTACGCGTACTTCCCGCGCAGGTCGGAGATGTACTTCGTGGCCCGCTCCACCGACTCGGGAAGCGTTACCTCCGACAGCGGAGACCGGTCGCGCGGGTTCACCCGGCCGCGGCCGAACAGGTAGGTGTGGATCGTCGCGTAGGCGGCGAGTACGTTGCGGTCGGAGAACCCGGCCTCGAACAGGATCTCCATGATGGCGGCGATCAGGTCGAGCTGTTTGCCCAGCATCTGCTCGATGAGCACATCGCCGAGCCCGGGGTGCTTGCGCAGTTTCTCATCGATCTGATCGATGAGCTCGCGCAGGCGCTGCTGCCACGGCCCGGATTCCGGTGGTGGCTTGCGCACTCCCGCCAGCGCGGCGCTGGCGACCAGGTCGAGCAGCTCGCGCTTGTCGGCCACGTAGTAGTACGGCGCCATGGGGGAGACGCCGAGTTCGCGGGAAAGTCGCCGCATCGACAGCTTTTCCACGCCATCCGCGCGAACCACACGCAGCGCGGCCTCCACGATCTCGGACTCCGACAGAGTGTTTCCGCCCCCGTTCGCCTGCATTCGTCCGACTCCCATGCCACCTCTACTGCCGCGGGCATGTGCCGCCCGTCACGTTCTGTTCAGCTGCGCTACACCCGAAGTCTAGAGCGCGACGGTAGGGGCCGGTGGCCGCGTGGGCGGTGGTCGCCTACCGCCGCGGTGCGGCGTGGCGATGCGGCGGATTCGCGTGGCTGGGCAGCGGGGCGGCGCAGTGATTGGAACGTGTTTCACTTTTGCGGCGCTTGTCGCTATGGTGTGACGGGGACTACGCAGACGGTCACAGTCCCTCGTCGAGTTCGGAGGTCTCATGTCGCACAAGTTCATCGCACCGCGCGACACCGCCGACGCGGAGCTCGTCGAGGAGACCCTCATCGAAGAGGTGTCCATCGACGGCATGTGCGGCGTCTACTGACGGGCGAGACCGGCATGCTCGATCTCGATACCCGATGGCGACCGATGGCGCCGCTGCGGGCGGCCGGTATCGCCGGCGAAGACGCCGCGTCTTGTGCGCGCGCGCTCGCGCGACCGGCCGAAGGTGACATGATCATCGGCGCGGCGGATCTCGCGTCCGGCGCCGCGGGAGCCAAGCCCGCGCTGGCGCAGGCCGTCCGGCCGGATGCGGGGGTGGTCCCGCGGTCGGGCGGCGCTGCGCCCATCTCCGCCGAGTCCGCTGCCGCCGAATCCGTCACCGGCGAGTCCGGTACCGCGGCGTCGATGACAGCCTCGCTCGAATCCGGTGTGCCGCAGCGGAATCGCGTGGTGCGCCTGGCGGATCGTTTCCAGACCCGCCTCGACCGCGGCGAACTCGCTGTGTGTCAGCGCTTCTGGGATCTGGTCGATCGCTCGATGCGCAAGCCCGGGCCGATTTCGCCGAAATTGTCGGCGCGGCGGCCATCGCGCGCCTGTGGCGAGAGCCCGCTGACATGAACAGCCGCCGGTTGCCAGCCGTGCGCTGCCAGCCGGCGAGCGCAGGTTATCGACGGGGTCGGCGATGATTAGCTACCAAGTTGCCAAAAGTCGCGACCGAATTGTCCGCAAATGCAGCGCAACACGCCGTGGTTCGAGTCGCGCACGGTCACAGGCCTATTCGTGCGGAATTCCGTTCTTTTTTCGGGACCGATGATGCCCGCGCGCGAATATCCGCCTAGCATGCCAAGAATGCGCCATGATCGACTGCCCGACGGCTTCGGGGTTCGGATCGATCCACGGGTACGCGCATACTCCGGCGGACGCATCCTGATCGGGGGCTCACCGGCCAGGTTGCTAAGACTTGCCCCGGAGGCCGCCGAGATGATCGGCGACGGGTACCTCGAGGTCACCGACCCCAAGTCGGCGGTTGTTGCCAGACGGCTGCTCGATTCCGGAGTGGCCAATCCGCGGCCGCAACTGCTGCCCTCGCTCGACGACGTGACCGTCATCGTGCCGCTGCGCAACAACGCCGACGGCCTCGCCCGGCTGCTGGCGGCGCTGCGCGGGCACACCGTGATCGTCGTCGACGACGGCTCCGACCGGCCGGTGCGAATCCCGGAATCTCGCGGCACCCGCTGCCGGGTCACCGTGCTGCGCCACGACGAGCGGCAGGGTCCTTCCGCGGCTCGCAATGCCGGTCTGCGCGCGGCGACAACCGAATTCGTCGCGTTCCTCGATGCCGACGTGGTGCCGCGCAGCGGCTGGCTCGAGGTCATGCTCGGGCACTTCAGCGATCCGGAGGTCGCGCTCGTCGCGCCCCGCATCGTGGCGCTGGATCCGGAGTCCAACGCGCTGGCCCGCTACGAACACACCCGCTCCTCGCTCGACCTGGGCCGGCGGGAGGCGGCCGTGCGATCGCGCGGCCTGGTCTCGTACGTGCCGAGCGCCGCGCTGCTGGTGCGGCGGCAGGCGTTGCTCGCCGAGGGCGGTTTCGACGAGTCCATGCGGGTCGCCGAGGACGTCGACCTGTGCTGGCGGCTGGAGCGTGCGGGCTGGCGGCTGCGCTACGAGCCGGCCGCGCACGTGGCGCACGACCATCGCGTCTCGTTCCCGTCCTGGTTCGCGCGAAAGCTGTTCTACGGCACCGGCGCGGCTCCGCTCGCGGAGCGGCACGGCACGGGCATGGTCTCGCCGCTGTCGGTGCCGCCGTGGATGGTGGTGGCCTCGCTGCTTTTCGCGACGATGTCGAAGTGGGGTCTGCTCGGCGGCGTCGTCACCCTCGTGACGGCGCTGGCCCGGCTACGGCGGGTGTTCACCGCGTTGGACAACCCGACGCGTATCGCGTCCATCTACCTGGCCCGCGGGTTCTTCTCCGGGCTGTGGCAGTTGGCGTCGGCGATGTGCAGGCATTACTGGCCGGTGACGCTGCTGGCGATGCTCGCCTCGCGGCGCATCCGGCGGATCGCGGTGACCATGGCGGTGGCCGACGGCCTCGCCGACTGGTTCACCCACCGCGACGCGGGCGGGCTCGACCCGTTCCGCTAC
This sequence comes from Nocardia xishanensis NBRC 101358, assembly GCF_001613365.1. GTDB lineage: Bacteria > Actinomycetota > Actinomycetes > Mycobacteriales > Mycobacteriaceae > Nocardia > Nocardia xishanensis. The sequence goes on along the minus strand of NZ_BDCF01000001.1, from coordinate 404,502 downwards.
CTGGCCTACAAGCGTCTCGACGACATCGCCTACGGCACCGGGCTCTGGCTCGGCGCTTACCGGGCGCGCAGCGTCGAGGCGCTCGAACCCACGGCGCCGGCGCGGTGAAATCCACCGCGCCACCGCGCTGATCGTTGTTTACCGGGCCGATGGCCCGCCCGTCGGATGAGCTGGTTCCTATGGTCGACACCCTGATCGTCGGTGGCGGCACCGCGGGGTGCGTGCTCGCGGCGAGGTTGAGCGAAGCGCCCGGTCACACGGTGCGCCTGCTGGAAGCGGGCCCGGTGTGGTCCGCCGCCGCCGAGATGCCGGCGGCGCTGCGCGATGCGACGCGGCTGCCGATCGGGCCGGAGTCGCGCTGGTTGTGGCGGTACCCCGTGACGCTCGCGGCGAGTTCGGACGACGACAGCGCGGTCGAGGCAAACTTGCTGCGCGGCCGGGTGATCGGCGGATCCAGCGCGGTCAACGGCAGCTATTTCGTGCGCGCGACCGCCGCCGACTTCGCGGCGTGGAGTGCTGTGCTCGGCGGCTCGCCAGACTGGACTTTCGAATCGGTGCTGCCCGCCTACCGCGAGCTCGAGGACGACTGCGACTACGGCGACCAGCCCGGCCACGGCCGCGGCGGCCCGATCCCGGTGCGCCGCACGGCCGATCCGACACCGGTGAGCCGCGCGTTCGCCACCGCCGCGCGCGCCGCGGGGTTCGCCGAAGTGCCCGATCTCAACGCGTTGCCGGGTGCTGGCCCCGCCGAGGGCGTGGGACCGGTGCCGTGCAACGTCGACGACGGCGCGCGCGTCGACACGGCGTCGGCCTATCTGCTGCCCGTGCTGGCACGCCGGAATCTGTCCGTGCAAGGCGGAGCCCTGGTGTCGCGCATCCGTTTCCAAGGTGATCGCGCGGTCGGCGTCGACTACCGGCGCGGCGAGACGAGCGGCACGATCTGGGCCGATCGGATCGTGCTGTGCGCGGGCGCGGTCGAATCGGCGGCGCTGCTGCTGCGCTCCGGGATCGGGCCGCCGGACGAGCTCGCGGCGCTCGGTATACCGGTGGTGCGTCCCGCGCCCGTCGGCGTCCGGTTCGACGACCATCCCGAGATCGGTCTGGAGTACCTGCTCGACGCGCCGGCGCCCGCCGCGGTGCCGCTGGAGTACGTGCTGACCCTCGACGACATCGAAATCCGGCCGTACACAGTGCCGTTCGCCGCGGATCGGCACCGCATCGGCGTCGCGCTGATGCGTCCCGAGTCCGCGGGCGTGCTGCGGCTGCGCGGCCCCGATCCGCTCGCACCGCCCCGGATCGAGCATCGCTATCTGGCTGACGCCGCCGATCGCGCGCGACTGCGTGACGCGGTCGCGCTCGCCGCCGACGTACTGCACCGAATACCGGGCGCATACCCGTGTCACCCGCCGCCCGAGTCCGGTCACGATGCCTGGCTACGCGCGAATCTCGCCACCTCGCAGCATCTCTCGGGCACCTGCCGAATGGGCGCCGCCGAGGACGGTGTGGTCGATGCGCGGTACGCGGTGCACGGGGTGAGCGGATTGTCCGTGGTGGATCTGTCCGTCGTTCCGGTGCCGCTGAGCCGAGGACCGCAGGCCACGGCGGTGATGCTCGCCGAACGTGCTGCGGACTGGCTCACATCGTGATGTGAAAGGCGGATGGGTCACAAAATGAGGAGGTTCGCCCCGGGTGTGACCTGGCGGACAAACCAGAACATCCGCCCTTACCCCGGAATACGCGCCGGTACAGTTTGAGCCGGAAAGAAAGGCAAATGGTCAGCAATCTTGCAGGTGGGCGGTCCCCACGGCACGGCGTCGAACCCGGTACGCAACTCGGCGCGCTCGAAGCCTATGCCGCACAAGCACACGGATATCTTAGCGCGGGTGGCGAACAGCTCTCCCAGCTAGCCGGTTTGCTGCGTCCGCTCGTGCTGGAATCCTGGTTGCGCAGCCTGCGTACCGGCGTCGATCCGATGGACGTGCTGAGCGAACGTGGCTTGCGCGGAGCGGATTTGCAACGTTATCGCGACGCTCATCCGATGGCGAGCCTGATGCCGTTGATCGATAAATTGCTCGTGCAGGACGCGGCTCGAACGGGTCTGATTGTCGCGATCGCCGATCAATTCGGGCGGGTGCTTTCCGTGTACGGCAAACCCGAACAAGTCACCGCGGCAGCGGAGATCGGCTTGCGCGCGGGCGACGATCTGAGCGAGCGCAGGGTCGGCACCAATGCGGTCGGTTTGGTTGTCCGCACCGGGCGCGCCGCCTGGATCCATGGGCCAGAACATTTTCTGCACCGCATGCACCAGATCACCGGCGCCGCAGCGCCGGTGCACGATCCGGACGGCAGGCTCGTCGGTGTCCTGGTGGTAGCCGGTGGTGTGCGGGTGGCGAAGCCCGAGATCCTCGCGCTGGTGAAGGCGACGGCCACCGCCGCGGAGATGGATCTGCTGCTCAACGCGATGCGCTCGGGCAGGCACGGCGGCCACGGGCGGGAACGGCCGGAACCGGCGGCGGCCGCCGAGGCGCGCGGGCTCGGCCTCGATGTGCTCGGTCTCGGACAGCCGCAGCTGACCATCGCGGGCGACCGGGTTCCGTTGTCGCAGCGGCACGCCGAGATCCTGCTGCTCTTGGCCGAGCATCAGGAGGGGCTCGGCGCCGACCACCTCGCGCTGCTGCTGGACGACACCGATCTGGACAATGGCACCATCCGCGCCGCCATGTCGCGGCTGCGGTCGGTGGTGGGTCCGACTGTGTTCGGTTCGCGCCCATACAAGTTGCGCGTGCACGTCGCAACCGATGTGGAGGCGCTGCGGGCGGCGCTCGATTCCGGTGATGTCGATTCTGCATTACGGCTCTACGCCGGTCCGGTGCTACCGCGTTCCACCGCGCCGGGAATTATCGATATTCGCGACGAACTGCGCGTCCGGTTGCGCACCGCGGTGCTCGGCTCGCGCGACGCCGCGGTGTTGCGGCGTTGGACAGCCGGTGCGGAAGGCCGCGACGACGCCGCGGCATGGGCCGCGTACCGCGCGACCGTAGATCGCGATTCTCCGTTGTATGCGCAGATCGAGGCCAAAATTCGGGTGCTCGACCGGCGCCTCGGCGCCGATGCAACGCGGATGCAACGTTTCGGCTCATAGTCTGCACATCCGGAAGTGCGATAGCTCACAAAGCGACCTTGTTGTGGTCGCGCGCACAAATCTGCTCGGAGTTAACTGACCCCCGAGAACGAGATGGACGATCGTCCAGATTTTTTTAGCGGAACTTGTTCCTTTTTATTTCTTGACCGCCTAATGTTCGCAATACGCGGTTCACATCCGTGTGATGCAGGAAACACCACCGGGGGCGTGGACCGAGCCCCCGGCAGCGGAGTTGGAGGAACGATCAAGAGTTAGGCCCGGTGGCTCCGGCCGCCGATCTCGTCTCACCAATTTGTTGGATCTCGCGCGGGTGACGTCGTCACCGTCCGCGCTCTCGCCGAATCGCCTGTAGTGGCACCGATGCCGGGCGTCGGGGTCGGAGGACCCGCTCGCCTCGGCTTTCTCAGTGCTGCCCAAAAGCTTTCGGCCAGCTGTTGTTTCGCCAAACGAGGAGGCTCTGGTGCACGGTACGGAGTTGGGTGGGTTCAGCGCGCGGCCGAACGGGAGCGCGGCGAGCCGAACACCGTCCCCCACGCCGTTCCCGCTCGCTCCCGCGCAGCTCGGTCTCTGGTACGCGCAGCTGCTCGAGCCCGAGGTCCCGATCAATGTCGCGCAGTACGTCGACGTGCAGGGCGAACTGGATGCCGCACTGCTGCAGGAGGTTTCGCGCGAGGCGGCGCTCGACTACGGATCGACTCTGGTGCGGCTCGGCGAGGAGGGCGGCGCGCCGTATCAGTGCGTCGACACCGACCTGACCATCGATGTCCCGCTGATCGACTTCCGTTCGCACGCCGACCCGGTGGCCGCCGCGACGGAGTGGATGCGGGCCGACGCCTGCGCCCCAGTGGATCTGGTGCGCGACCGGCTGTTCGCGGGCGCGGTGCTGCGCGTCGCCGATCGGCGCTGGTTCTGGTACCTGCGCGCCCACCACATCGTGCTCGACGGCTACGGCGCGCTGTCCAACACCATGCGGGTTGCCGAGCGGTACACCGCGCGGGTGCTCGGCGTCGAGCCGGAGGCCATCCGCCCTGGCAGTCTGGAGGCGCTCGTAGCGGGCGAAATCGCCTACCGCGAGAGCGGGCGCTACCAGACCGACCGCGCCCACTGGGCCGAACGGGTGTCCGGGCTCGACGCCGTGACCAGCCTGGATTCGCGCACCGCCCCGCGTGCGGCGAGCAATCTGGTGGTGGGCCGCGGTCTGCCGGACGAGTTGGTCGCGCGGATGAACGTCGTTGCCGGGAGCCAGGATTCGACGATCGCGGTGGTGCTGCTCGCGGCCTTCGCCGGATATCTCGGCCGCCTGACCGACCGCGACGACGTGGTGCTGAGTCTGCCGGTCACCGCCCGCACCACCGCCGTGATGCGGCGCTCGGCGGGCATGCTCTCCAACATCGTGCCGCTGCGGCTGTCGCCGGCCGCGGCGACCTGGGGAGACTTGTTGCGCGCCACCCGCGTCGAGGTCGCCGGAGCGCTACGGCACCAGCGGTACCGGCACGAGGACATCCGACGCGACGCCGAACACGACGGCCGACCGGCCCGGCGCGCGCTGTTCGGGCCGCTGGCCAACATCATGCTGTTCCGCAGCGACCTGACGCTCGGCACCACGACGGGCCGGTACCACGTGCTGTCCACCGGACCGGTCGAGGACCTGAGCCTGAACGTCTACTACGGCGAACGCGACCGCGTACACGTCGATTTCGAGGCCAACCCGAATCTCTACGCGGCCGACGACCTGGCCCGCCATCACGCCCGCTTCGTGCAGTACCTGGAGCGGCTGGTCGCCGCGGACCCGGACACTCCGATGGCGGCGATCGACGTGGCGACCGAGCTGGAGGTCGAGGTCAGCACTCGAATATGGAACGCCACCGGCTGCGATGTCGAGGCGCTCCTCGCCGCTCGCGCGCCGGGCGCGTACTCCGCCGCGACGCTGGTGGCGATGTTCGAGGCGCAGGCGGCACGGACCCCGGACGCGATCGCGCTGCGCTGGGACGTTGGGCTGCGCTGGGACGTTGCGCTGCGCGGGGACGTTGCGCTGCGCGGGGACGTTCCCCTGCGCGGAGCCGACGCGCCGGAAACCGCGCTGACCTACCGTCAGCTGTCCGCCGAGGTGAACCGACTGGCCAGGCGGCTGATCGAGCGCGGCGTCGGACCGGAGACCCTGGTCGCCCTGCACCTGCGCCGGTCGCCCGAACTCGTCGTCGCGATCTACGCGGTGCTCACCGCGGGCGCGGCCTACGTGCCGCTCGACCCGGACCATCCGGCCGACCGCACCGCGCACATCCTGGCCACCGCCCGTCCCGCCTGCGTCCTCGCCACCGAGGATCTCGCGGTCGATGTACCGGTGCTGCGGCTGGATCGTTCGACGCGGACCGGGTATTCCGATGGCCCGGTCTGGGAGCGCGAGCGTACCGCGGTGCTGCGACAGGACCACCCCGCATATGTGATCTTCACCTCTGGCTCCACCGGCAAGCCGAAGGGCGTGATGGTGACCCACGAGGCCATCGTCAACCGGCTGGTGTGGATGCAGGAGACCTACCGGCTCACCGCCGCCGATGTGGTGTTGCAGAAGACCCCGGCGACGTTCGACGTGTCGGTGTGGGAGTTCTTCTGGCCCTTGCAGATCGGCGCCACACTGGTGCTCGCGCAGCCCGACGGGCACCGTGACCCCGCGTACCTGCGGGAAGCCATCGCCGAATACGGCGTGAGCATCGCGCATTTCGTGCCGTCGATGCTGGAAGCCTTTCTGGCGCATCAGGACATCGCGCGCGACACGACGCTGCGCGCGGTCTTCGCCTCCGGTGAGGCGCTGCCCGCCGCGCTGGCCCAGCGGCTGCGGGTGCTTACCGGCGCCCGGCTGCACAACCTGTACGGTCCCACCGAGGCCGCGGTGGATGTCACCTTTCACGAGGTGACCGATACCGATACCCTCTCGGTGCCGATCGGAGCGCCGGTGTTCAACACTCGGCTCTATGTGCTCGATTCCCGGTTGCGGCCGGTACCGGTCGGGGCTCCGGGTGAGCTGTATCTGTCGGGGGTACAGCTCGCCCGGGGTTATGTCGCCAGGCCGAGCCTGACGGCCGAGCGTTTCCTCGCCGACCCGTTCGCCGGATCGGACGGGCCCGCCGTGCCGGGCGGCCGGATGTACCGCACCGGCGACCTGGTGCGCTGGACAACCAACGGCGAGCTGGAATATCTGGGCCGCACCGATTTCCAGGTGAAGTTGCGCGGCCTGCGCATCGAGCTCGGCGAGATCGAGGCGGTGCTCGGCACGGTCGACTCGGTGGTGCGCGCCGTCGTCGTGGTACGCGACGACGCGGGCGTCGGCGAGCAGCTGGTGGCCTACGCGGTGGAGTCCGAGCCGGGCACCGTGCGGCCCGAGCAGCTGCGGGCCGCCGCGGTGGGATCGCTGCCGGGCTACATGGTGCCCGCGGCCTACGTGGTGCTCGACGCGCTCCCGGTCAACGCCTCGGGCAAATTGGATCGCGGCGCCCTGCCCGCGCCGCGGCGGCGCGGTAGCGAGTACCGCGCGCCGGTCACCGCCGTGGAGCAGGCGGTCGCCCGCGTGTTCGGCGAGGTGCTCGGCCGAGCGGCGGTCGGCCGCGACGACGACTTCTTCGCACTCGGCGGCAACAGCCTGGCGGCCACGCAGGTGGCCGCCAGGCTGGCCGCCGACCTTGGCTGCCCGCTCGGTGTCCGCGAATTGTTCACCGCCACCACGGTGTCCGATCTCGCGGAACTGATCGAGCGGGTGGGCGGAACCGGCGGCGCGTCCGCGCCCCGCCCGCTGCGGGTGGTGCCGCGGCCGCCGCTGGTTCCACTTTCTCTGGCGCAGCAGCGGATCTGGTTCCTCAACCGATTCGAGCGCTCCGCCGGCTACAACATGCCGTTCGTGGCGCGGCTGCGCGGCGAGCTGGATGTGACCGCGCTGCGGCTGGCGCTCGGTGACGTGGTGGCGCGGCACGAGGTGCTGCGCACCGTATTCCCCGCCGTGCTCGACGAGCCGGACCACGATGTCCCGGCGCGGCAGCTCGTGCTGTCCGCCGACGACGTCGCGGTGCTCGGTGCGCCCGAGCCGGTCGGCGCGGCCGAGCTGGACACGGAGCTGGCCGCGTTCGCCGCCACCGGCTTCGACCTGGAAAGCGAGATCCCGCTGCGCGCGCGGCTGTTCGCGGTCGACGCCGACGACCATGCCTTGGCCCTGGTGCTGCATCACATTGCGGCGGACGGACTTTCGCTGCGAGTGCTGGCACGCGAGGTGATGACGGCCTACGCCGCGCGCCGGTCGGGCGGCGCGCCGGACTGGGCTCCGCTCGCGGTGCAGTACGCCGACTACGGACTGTGGCAGCGGGAGACGCTCGGCGCGGCGTCCGATCCGGACGCGCCGCTGGCCCGCCAGCTGGCCTACTGGACCGAGACGCTGGCCGGCGCACCCGATCTGCTGGAGCTGCCCGCCGATCGGCCGCGTCCCGCGGTCGCCACCGGACGCGGCGCGACGTACCGCTTCGAGGTGCCCGCCGCGGTAGCCGAGCGCGTCACCGCGACCGCGCGGGCCACCGGGCTCTCCGACTTCATGGTCGTGCACGCCGCCCTCGCGGTGCTGCTCGCGCGGCTGTCCGGCGGTGACGACATCGTGATCGGCACCCCGGTGGCCGGACGCGGCGAACGCGAACTCGACGACATGATCGGCATGTTCGTCAACACCCTGGTGCTGCGCACCCGGGTCGACGCGGCGGCGACCGGCGCGGAACTGCTCGCCGCGGTGCGCGCGACCGACCTCGCCGCCTTCGGCCACGCGCAGGTTCCGTTCGAGCAGGTGGTCGAGGCGCTGAACCCGCCGCGCTCGCAGGCCAGGCATCCGCTCTTCCAAGTGCTGCTCTCGCTCGACAACTCGGCCGACATCGAATTCGAACTCCCCGGTATGTCGGTTCGCACCGGTACCCTGGACACCGGGGTGACCAAGTTCGATCTCCAGTTCACGGTCACCGCAGGCTTCGCCGGTGCCGGACTCGGGGAAGGTTCGGCACCGGCGGGGGTCCCGGCCGAATTCACCTACAGCACGGATCTCTTCGACGAGGCGACCGTCGCCGACTTCGCACGCTGGTTTCTGCGCGTGCTCGAGGCGCTGACGAGCGATACCGAAACGGCGGTCGGCGATCTGCCGTTGCTGGACACCGCCGAACTGGGTTGGGCGGTCGAGCTGGGCCGGGGGAGTTCGGCGGGGGAGCCGAACGCGACAGATACCGTGCTCGCGGCATTCGAAGCGCAGGTCTGCCGCACCCCCGATGCCGTCGCGGTGATCGATGGCGACCACACACTGACCTACGCGGGATTCGCGGCGCGGGTTCATCGGCTTGCCCGGCATCTCATCGATGCGGGTGTCGGCCCGGAGACGCTGGTCGTGCTGGGGATGCGGCGCAGCGCCGACTTCGTTCTCGCCGCTCACGCGGTGCTGACAGCGGGCGGCGGGTATGTCCCGGTGGATCCGGATCAGCCCGCGGCGCGGCTCGCACACGTATTGTCCACGGCCCGTCCGGTGTGTGTGCTCACCCGGTCCGCCGACGGATGGCCGGCGGCGACGGAGGACGCGACACCGGTCCTCGAGGTGGACACGGTCGACCTGTCGGGATACGCGGACGCCCCGGTGCGCGCCGACGAACGCCTTCGCCCGCTGCGCCCCGCCAGCACCGCGTACGTGATCTTCACCTCCGGTTCGACCGGGCGCCCGAAAGGCGTGGCGGTGCAGCATGACTCGTTGGCAAATCAGGTGCGCTGGATCGTCGGCGAATACGGCGTCGGCCCCGCCGACGTCGTGCTGTTCAAGACTCCAGCGACTTTCGACGTGTCGGTCTGGGAACTGTTCGCGCCGTTGACGAGCGGCGCGCGCCTGGTGGTCGCCGCGCACGACGGACACCGCGACAGCGCCTACCTCGCCGCGACCATCGCGGCGCACGGCGTCACGATGACCTCCTTCGTGCCATCGATGCTCACGGTGTTCGCGGCCGCCGCGCCCGCCGCGTCGATCGCCACACTGCGCACGGTCTTCGTCGCGGGCGAGGCGATGACCGGCGAAGCGGCCGCGGAATTCGCCGCCGTGAGCCGCGCCGAACTGCACAATCTCTACGGGCCGACCGAATTCACGGTGCACGCCACGCACGCGCCGGTGACGGCGATCCTGGGCCCGACGCCGATCGGGCGGCCGGTGCGCGCCAGCCGGGTGCTGGTACTGGACGGCAGGCTGCGCCCGGTGCCGGAAACGGTGGTGGGCGAGCTGTATCTGTCCGGGGTGCAGGTCGCGCGCGGCTATCACGGACGCGCCGATCTCACCGCCGAACGGTTCGTCGCCGATCCGTACGGACCGGCGGGCGCGCGCATGTACCGCACCGGCGATCTGGTGCGCTGGAACCGCGACGGTCAGCTGGAATACCTCGGTCGCAGCGACTTTCAGGTGAAGCTGCGCGGTCAGCGCATCGAGCTCGGCGAGATCGAGGCGGCGCTGCTGGCCCCCGATGTGCGCGCCGCCGCGGTGCGGGTCTTCGCCCATCCGGCCGGTGAGCTGCTGGTCGCGTACGTGGTGACCGATCTTCCCGAAGCCGAGGCGGCGGCGGTGCTGGCCGAGAGGCTGCGCGCGACACTGCCCTCCTACATGGTGCCCGCCGCCTATGTCGTGCTGGCGGCCATGCCGCTCACCGGTTCGGGCAAGCTGGACCGCAAGGCGCTGCCTGATCCGGTGTTGGCGGCCAGGGAATTCCGCGCCCCGGTCACCGAGTCCGAGCGCGCGGTGGCCGAGGTGTTCGCCGAGGTGCTCGGGCTCGACCGGGTCGGCCTCGACGACGACTTCTTCGCCGTCGGCGGAAACTCGTTGGTGGCCACCCGAATCGCCGCGCGGCTGGCCGCCCGGCTGCGGGCCGGCGTGCCGGTGCGGCTGCTCTTCGAACACCCGACCGTGGTCGCGCTCGCCGCGGCGCTGGCGGGCGTGCGCGCAGACCGCATTCGTCAGCCGCTGGTCGCCGCCGAGCGCCCCGCGGTCGTGCCGCTCTCCTACGCGCAGCAGCGAATGTGGTTCCTGAACCAGTTCGACGCGACATCCACCGCGAACAATCTGACCGCAGCGTTCCGGCTCACCGGCCCGCTGAACCGGACGGCGCTGGCCGCCGCCGTCACCGATGTCGTCGCCAGGCACGAGACGCTGCGCACCAGGTACCCCGCCGTCGACGGATCGGCGCGCCAAGAAATTCTTCCCGCCGACCGAGGCCCGGTGCTGGAGATCGTCGACGAAGCCGATGACGTGCTCGACCGGGTGCGTGCCTTGGCCGCAATGCCTTTCGCGGTGACGCAGGCGCCGCCGGTGCGCCTGACGCTGCTGCGCCGCTCCGATGACGAGCACGTGCTCGTGGCGTCGCTGCACCACATCGCCGCGGACGGCTGGTCCATCGCGCCCTTCACCCGGGACCTGCTGCGCGCCTACGCTTCTCGCCGCGAAGGCGGCACGCCGGACTGGTCGCCCCTTCCGGTGCAGTACGCCGACTACACGCTGTGGCAGCGCCGGGTCCTCGGCTCCGAGGACGATCCCGGCTCGCTGATGGCCGAGCAGCTGCGGTTCTGGTCCACCGAATTGGCCGACCTGCCCGACCTGCTCGTGCTGCCCGCCGACCGGGCGCGCCCGGCCGCGGCTTCGGGTAGCGGCGCGCGGCATGCCTTCCGCATTCCCGCCGCGATCCAGCGACGCCTGCGCGAGATCGCCGAGTCCGCGAACGCCTCGCTGTTCATGGTGCTGCACGCGGCCTTCGTGGCGACGCTGGCGAAGCTCTCCGGTCAGCGGGACATCGCGATCGGCACCCCGGTCGCGGGCCGCGGCGAGCAGGCGCTGGACGACCTCGTCGGCATGTTCGTCAACACCCTGGTGCTCCGCGCCGACGTGCGCCCCGAAGCCTCCTTCACCGAACTGGTCGCGGCCGTGCGCGACGGTGACCTGCGCGCGTTCGCCCACTCCGACGTGCCGTTCGAGCGCCTGGTCGAGGCGCTCGATCCCGAGCGATCGGCGGCCAGGCACCCGCTGTTCCAGGTGATGCTGGACTTCCAGAACACCGCGAGCGCGACCGTCGAGCTGGCCGACCTGCGCGTCGGCGAACTCGACATAGACACGCGCACGGCGAAATTCGATCTTCAGCTGACCCTCGCCGAGACCGCCGACGGCATCGCCGCCGTCTTCGAGTACGCGACCGACCTGTTCGACACCGGCACGGTCGCCGGTTTCGCGGCCCGGCTCCTTCGGGTGCTCGACGCGGTCTGCGCCGATCCCGCCGTGCTGGTCGGGGACATCGATACGCTGTCGGCGGCCGAGCGCACCCGATTGCTCGGCACGTGGAATGCCACCGCACGCGCACTCGGCCCGGCGGCGACCTTGGTGTCGCTGTTCGAGGCGCAGGCACGGCGGTCCCCCGACGCCGTCGCGGTGACCTTCGATGGCGAGTCGCGTGCCCAGGGTCGCGACGCGACGCTCACATATGGCGAGTTCGCCGGCCGGGTCAACCGTTTGGCGCGGCTGCTCGTCTCCGTCGGCGTGCGGCCGGAGAGCGCCGTGGCGATCGGCATGCGGCGCTCGCTGGACCTGGTCGTCGCCATGTACGCGGTGCTCACGGCGGGCGGCGCCTACGTCCCGGTCGACCCGGATCACCCGGCCGAGCGCATCGAGCACGTGTTGCGCGTCGCCCGCCCGGTGTGCGTGCTCAGCCGCACCGACGACGGACTGGACCTCGCGTCCCCCGAGGGCGGTGCGCGGGCGTGGGCGGTGCTGGATGTCGACCAGTTGGCTACCGCCGACTATTCCGACGCACCGCTCACCGACGCGGACCGGCACGGTTCGCTCGGCACTGGCAACGCGGCCTACGTCCTGTTCACCTCGGGTTCGACGGGCACGCCCAAGGGCGTCGCGGTGTCGCACGAGGCGATCGTCAACCGGCTGCGGTGGATGCAGTCCGAGTACGAGCTCACCGCCGAGGACGTCGTGGTGCAGAAGACGCCCGCGACGTTCGACGTCTCGGTGTGGGAATTCTTCTGGCCGTTGCAGATCGGCGCACGGCTCGCGGTCGCCCGCCCGGACGGGCATCGCGATCCGCGCTATCTGGCCGAGCTCATCCGCCGGGAACGGGTGTCGGTGGCGCACTTCGTGCCATCGATGCTGGCCGTGTTCGTCGCGGAACCCGAAGCGGCGCGGTGCGATTCGCTGCGCATGGTGTTCGCCTCCGGAGAGGCGCTCGTACCGGGACCCGCGCAACGGATGCGCGCGCTGACCGGTGCGCGGCTGCACAACCTGTATGGCCCTACCGAGGCGGCCGTCGACGTCACCTATCACGAGGTGGTCGATGCGGACACCGACAGCGTGCCGATCGGCACACCGGTGGCCAATACCCGTGTGTACGTGCTCGATTCGCGGCTGCGTCCGGTGCCGGTCGGCGTGCCGGGCGAGCTGTATCTCGCGGGCGCTCAGCTGGCGCGCGGCTACGCGCGGCGGCCGGATCTCACCGCGGATCGATTCGTGGCGAATCCGTTCGCCAGCGCCGAGCGCATGTACCGCACCGGCGATCTCGTCAGATGGCTTCCCGCCCCACGAGGCGATTCGATGGCGGGCGGTGGCCGGGCGACGGGTGAGCCGGAGAACGGTGAGCTGGAATATTTGGGCCGCACCGATTTCCAGGTCAAGCTGCGCGGACTGCGCATCGAGCTCGGCGAGATCGAGGCCGCGCTGACCGCGCTTCCGGAGATCGACCAGGCCGTCGTCGTGGTGCGCGACGGGACGCAGCTCGTGGCGTACCTGGTCGCCGCGCCGGAGTCGGCCATCGACGTGGACGCGGTAAAAGCCGCTTTGGTACAGCGCATCCCGACGTACATGGTGCCGTCGATGTTCGTGTCGATGGACGAGTTACCGCTCAACGCCTCCGGCAAGCTCGACCGCAAGGCGCTGCCCGCACCGGTGTTCGAGGCGGCGGCGTTCCGCGCGCCGGTCACGCCTGCGCAGCAGATCGTCGCGCGCGTGTTCGCCGATGTGCTCGGCGTGCCGCGCGTCGGCCTCGACGACGACTTCTTCGCGCTCGGCGGCAATTCGCTCACCGCGACCAGGGTGGCGGCCCGGCTCGGCGCGGCGCTGGACACCCAGCTGCCGGTGCGGCTGCTTTTCGACGCGCCCACCGTGCAGGCCATGGCGGCGTCCGCCGAAGCGCTGCGCGGCCGGGGCGCCAGGCCCGAGCTGACTGCCCGCCCGCGGCCCGAGCGATTGCCGCTCTCGCCTGCGCAACAGCGCATCTGGTTCCTCAACCGCTTCCTCGCCGACGATGTGGACGGGCCGGGGGACGCGGTGGACAACATCCCGATCGCTCTGCGCCTCGTCGGTGGTCTCGACGTACAAGCGCTGGCGGCGGCGCTCGGTGACGTCGTCGCCAGGCACGAGCCGCTGCGCACCGTCTACCCGGCCGGGCCCGATGGCGCCGAGCAAGTGGTCCTGCCGGTGCGGCGCCACGCCACGGTGCTTCGTGAAGAGCGGGTCGCCGAGTCGGCGCTGGCAGAACGCCTCGCCGCGTACGTCGCGGTCACTTTCGATCTCACCGAAGAGACTCCGCTGCGCGCTCACCTGTTCGCGCTCACCGGCCTCGAGGAGGTGGAGCATGTGCTTCTGCTCGTGCTGCACCACATCTCGGCCGACGGGTTCTCGCTCGGTCCGCTGGCCGCCGACCTGATGACCGCCTACGCCGCGCGCCGCGACGGTGCCGCGCCGGACTGGGTTCCGCTGCCGATCCAGTACGCCGACTACACCCAGTGGCAGGCCGAAATCCTCGGCGCCGCCGACGATCCCGAGTCGCGCGCGCACCGCCAGCTGGAGTTCTGGCGTCGTACGCTCGACGGCCTGCCCGAACAGCTGGAGCTGCCCACCGACCGGCCGCGCCCGGCCGTGTCCACCCACCGCGGCGCGACGCACCGGCTGCGCATCGACTCCGACCTGCACAGCGAGCTGCACGAACTGGCGCGCAAGCGGGAGACCACGCTGTTCAGCACCGTGCACGCGGCCCTGGCGGTGTTGCTCGCGCGGTTGTCGGGCAGCGCGGACATCGCCATCGGCACCCCGGTGGCCGGACGCGGTGAGGCCGAACTCGACGGCTTGGTCGGCATGTTCGTCAACACCCTGGTTCTGCGCAGCCGGATCGATCCGCGCGCGCGGTTCGAGACCGTCCTCGACGAGGCGCGGTCCCGCGACCTGGAGGCGCTCGCGCACGCCGACCTGCCCTTCGAGCGGCTGGTCGAGCTGCTCGCGCCGCACCGGGCGCGCAACCGGCACCCACTGTTCCAGGTGGCGCTCACCATGCAGAACTTCACCGTCCCCGCGCTCGAGCTGGCCGGACTCCGGGTGCGCCCGGTCGAGCTGGACGCGGTCGGCGCGGAATTCGATCTCCAGTTCACCGTGCTGGCCGCCGACGACGCCGACGGCCGCGCCGATGGCATCGACATCGAGATCAACTACGCCACGGATCTTTTCGATTCCGAGACGGTCGCGGTCCTGGCCCGACGGTTCACCCAGGTGCTCGCGGCGGTCGCCGCGGACGCGACGGTGGCGGTCGGCGACATCCAGCTGCTCTCCGCCGAGGAGCAGCGGCGGGCGCTGGTGGAGTGGGCGAGCACCGGCCCGGATCTGGCGACCGCCGACGAGACGCTGGTCGACCGCGTCCGCCGCGCCGCGGCGCTCGATCCGACGGCCGTCGCGGTGCGCGCGGACGACGACGTCGTGACCTACGGCGAGCTCACGGCACGGGCGAACCGACTGGCCCGGCGACTGATCGCCGCGGGCGTCGGGCCGGAAACGCTGGTGGCGGTGGCATTGCCGCGTTCGGTCGAGCTGGTCGTCGCGCTGCTCGCCGTGCTGGAGGCGGGCGGCGGATACCTGCCGATCGACCCCGACTACCCGGCCGATCGCATCGAGTACATGATCGATGACGCCCGCCCGGTCTGCGCCGTCAGCTCCGGCGCGACGGGCCTGCCGCGCGACTGGTTCGGCGGGCCGGTGCTCGACGTGGACGCCGACCTCGCGTCGGTGAGCGCCGAGCCGCTCACCGACGCCGACCGGCGGGCCCCGCTGCATCCGGCGCACGCCGCGTACGTCATCTACACCTCCGGCTCCACCGGCAAGCCGAAAGGCGTTGTCGTACCGCACCGCAACGTGCTGCGGCTGCTCGACAACACCCGGCGCCGGTTCGAGTTCGGGCCCTCGGACGTGTGGACCATGTTCCACTCCTACGCCTTCGATTTCTCGGTGTGGGAGCTGTGGGGCGCGCTGCTGCACGGCGGCGAACTCGTGGTGGTCGACTACTTCACGTCGCGTTCGCCGGAGCAGTTCCGGCGCCTGCTCGTCGAGCGGCGGGTGACGGTGCTGAGCCAGACGCCCTCGGCCTTCTACCAGCTCATGGCGGCCGACGCGGCGGCCGAGCCCGCCGAATTCGCGCTGCGCCAGGTGATATTCGGCGGCGAGGCGCTGGAACCGCAGCGGCTGGCCGGATGGTTCGCGCGCTATCCCGACGGCCCGCGCCTGGTGAACATGTACGGCATCACCGAGACCACGGTGCACGTGTCGTACCGCCCGATCGAGCCGGGCACGGGGTCGGCGAGCGTCATCGGCGGTGCGATTCCCGGGCTCACGGTGCGGGTGCTCGACGCGCGGCTGCGGCCGGTGCCGGTCGGGGTTCCCGGCGAGATCTACGTCTCCGGCGGTCAGCTGGCCCGCGGTTATCTGGGCCGCGCGGCGCTCACCGCGAGCCGTTTCGTCGCCGATCCCTACGCGGCCGACGGTTCGCGCGCCTATCGCTCCGGCGATCTGGCGCGCTGGACCGCCGACGGCGATCTGGAGTACCTCGGCCGCGCCGACCAGCAGGTGAACCTGCGCGGGTTCCGCATCGAGCTCGGCGAGATCGAGGCGGCCGTGCTCGACACCGGCGCGGTTCGCGAGGCCGCGGTGCTGGTGCGGACCGATCTGGTGGACGAGGCGCGCATCGTCGCCTACGTCGTCGCGGACGGCTCGCTCGACACGGCCGCGCTGCGTGGGGAGCTGGCGCGCGCGCTGCCCGAGCACATGGTGCCCGCCGCGATCGTCGCGCTGGATCGAATCCCGTTGACGGTCAACGGCAAACTCGATCGCGACGCGCTGCCCGCACCGGTCTTCGCGGCGACGACCTACCGCAAGCCCGGCACGGTCGTCGAGGAGATCGTGGCCGGGGTGTACGCCGAGGTGCTCGGCCTGCCTGCCGCGGGCCAGGTCGGCGCCGACGACGACTTCTTCGCGCTCGGCGGCAGTTCCCTGCTCGCCGCCAAGGCCGTCGCGCGGATCGGAGCGGCGCTCGGCAGGCCGGTCGGCGTGCGCGCGCTGTTCGAGTCGCCACGGGTCGCGCAGCTGGCCGAGGCCGTGACAGCGGGAGAGGCGGGAGCCGCCCGCCCGCCGCTGGTGGCCCGCGCCAGGCCGGAGACGCTGCCGCTCTCGCCCGCCCAGCGACGGATGTGGTTCCTGAACCGGTTCGACGGCGCGTCCGTCGCCTACAACATCCCGCTGGCGCTGCGACTGTCCGGCGACGTGGACGTGCCCGCGCTCCAGTCGGCGCTGGCCGACGTGATCGGCAGGCACGAATCGCTGCGCACCACCTACCCGGAGCTGGAGGGAGCGCCGGCGCAGCGGATCCTGCCTGCGGCGCAGGCGGTTCCGGCGCTGTATCCGATCGACATCACCGAAGCCGGATTGCCGCAGCGCATTCGGGAGCTGGCGGGCACCGCCTTCGACGTCACCGCCGAGATTCCGCTGCGGATTCGCTTGTTCCGCATCGCCTCCGACGATGTCGTGCTCGCGGCCGTGTTGCACCACATCGCCGCCGACGGGTCGTCGGTCGCGCCGTTCGTCCGGGATCTGATGACCGCATACACCGCGCGCGTGGACGACAGGGCGCCGTGCTGGTCGCCGCCGGCCGTGCAGTACGCCGACTACGCGTTGTGGCAGCGAGAACTGCTCGGCGACGAGGACGATCCCGACTCCCGCGCGGCCGAGCAGATCGCCTACTGGACCGAGGCGCTGGCCGGTCTGCCCGATCAGCTCGCGCTGCCGACCGATCGTCCGCGCCCGGCGCGGCAGAGTCTGCGCGGCGCGAAGACGGCTCGCCTGGTGTCACCGAAGCTGCACGAGCAACTAGTCGGCCTCGGCCGCGCGCACGGGGCGACGCTGTTCATGGTCGTGCACGCTGCCTTCGCCGCGCTGCTCGCCCGGCTGTCGGGCGTCGGCGACATCGCGGTCGGCACGCCGATCGCCGGGCGCGGGGAGGCCGAACTCGACGACGTGATCGGCATGTTCGTCAACACCCTGGTGCTGCGCACCCGCGTCGAGGGCGGGCGGTCCTTCGCCGAGCTGCTCGGGCAGGCACGCGGCGCCGACATCGCCGCCTTCTCGCACGCCGACGTGCCGTTCGAGCGACTGGTGGAGGTGCTGAACCCGGAGCGCTCCACCGCGCGCCACCCGCTGTTCCAGGTGGGCTACTCGTTCCAGAACCACGAGCGCGGTGAATTGCGGCTGCCGGGGCTAACCGTGCACGAGCTCGAATTCGACAACGGCGTAGCGCAATTCGATCTACACCTTTTCGCCGTCGACCGGTACGCCGCCGACGGCACGCCAGAGGGCATCGAGCTGACCCTCGGTTACGCCACCGACCTTTTCGAGCCCGCGACCGCGGAGCGGATCATCGGCCGGCTCCAAGCCGTCCTGGAATCCGTTGCCACACAGCCGGACATCTTGGTCGGCGATCTCGACCTGCTGGGCGACGAGCGCGCCCGCGTACTGGGAGAATGGAACGCCACCGCGCATCCGGTCGAGCGGACGACGCTCGCCGATCTGGTCGACCGGCAGGCGGCGCGCACCCCGGCGGCGGACGCGATCATCGACGCCGGCACCGGAAAGACCCTGAGCTACACGGAATTCGACGCCCGCGTGAACCGGCTGGCACGCGCGTTGATCGGCCACGGCGTCGGCCCGGAGCGCACCGTCGTACTCGCCATGCGCCGGTCGGTCGAGTTGGTGATCGCCATGCACGCGGTGGTCCGCGCGGGCGGCGCCTACGTCCCGGTCGATCTCGACCACCCGGCCGACCGCATCGCCTATATCGTCGACACCGCCGCGCCGGTCTGCGCGCTCACCACCGTGGCCGACGGCATGCCGATCGAGACCTCGGTGCGCGTTCTCGAAGTGGACTGGCTCGCGGCGGCGCATCTCTCGGCGAACCCGCTCACCGACGGCGAGCGCATCCGCCCGCTGCGCGCGGAGCACCCGGCGTACGTCATCTTCACGTCCGGCTCGACCGGGCAGCCGAAGGGTGTCACCGTGCCGCACGCGGCGATCGTCAATCAGCTGGCCTGGCTGCGGGAGCGGTTCGCGCTCGGCGCGGCCGACCGGACGCTGCTGAAAACGCCCGCCACCTTCGACCTCTCGGTGTGGGAGTTCTGGTCCCCGCTGGTCACCGGCGGCGCGCTGGTGGTGACCAGGCCCGGCGACGAGCGCGACCCGGACCGGATGCGCGCGCTGATGGCGCGGCACGGCGTCACCGTGCTCTACGCGGTGCCGTCCCAGATCGCCATGCTGCTGGCGGCGTCACCGGACATACCGCTGCCCGCCGGGCTGCGGCGGGTGCTCGCCATCGGTGAGGCGCTACCGCCCGCGACCGCCGCCGAGTTCCTCGATCGGGCTGCCGGTGGCGCGCGGCTCTACAACCTCTACGGACCGACCGAGGCCGCGGTGTCGATCACCGCGCACGAGGTGGCCGGGCACCCGAGCCAGGTGGTGCCGATCGGCGCGCCCGCCTGGAACAGCCGGGTGTATGTGCTGGACAACCGGCTGCAACCGGTCCCGGTCGGCGTCGCGGGCGAACTGTATTTGGGCGGTGCGCAATTGGCGCGCGGCTACCAGAGCAGGCCCGGCCTGACGGCGGACCGGTTCGTCGCCGATCCGTTCGCGCCCCAACCGTCCGCGCGGATGTACCGCACCGGCGACATCGTCCGTTGGCGTGCCGACGGTGAGCTCGAGTACCTGGAGCGGGCCGATTTCCAGGTCAAGATCGGCGGTTTCCGCATCGAGCTCGGTGAGGTGGAGACCGCGCTGCTGAACCTGCCGGAGGTGCGTGCCGCGGTGGCCGTCGCCAGAGCGGACGAGCGGGCGGGCGCGCGCCTGGTCGCGTACGTCGTCCTGGCCGACGGATGCGCCGGGTCCGCCACGGAACTGCGCGCGACCCTCGCGACGCGGCTGCCGACCTACATGGTGCCCGCCGCGATCGTCGCGCTGGAGACCTTGCCGCTCAACGCCAACGGGAAGGTCGATCGCGCGAAACTACCCGAGCCGGTGTTCGAGGAGATGGCATTCCGCGCACCGGCCACCGACCTGGAGCGACTGGTCGCGATCACCTTCGCCGCCGTGATCGACGGGGATACGGCCGAGCATCGGGTCGGCGCTGACACCGACTTCTTCGCACTCGGCGGCAATTCGCTGCTCGCGACGAAGCTCACGGCCCGTCTCGGCGCGGCACTCGGCGTGCAGGTCCCGGTCGCCGCGGTGTTCGAGGAGCCGACCGTAGCGGGTCTGGCCCGGCGTCTGACCGGCCTGGACGGCGCAGCGGCGCGACCGGCTCTCGTGCGGCGCGACGCCGACCGCCCGGCTCGCCTCTCGCCCGCGCAGCAGCGTATGTGGGTGGTGAACCGCCTCGCGCAGGACTCGGCCGCGTACAACATTCCCGCCGCCATCCGGCTCACCGGCGCGCTGGACCGCGTCGCGCTGGCGGCGGCGGCACGGGACGTCCTGGCACGGCACGAGGCGCTGCGCACCCGCTATCCCGACACCGGCGAAGGACCGGTGCAGGATGTGCTCGACGCGGCCGCGGTGCCGTTCGACGCGACGTCGATCCCGGTGCGGCCCAGCGAGATAGACGGCCGCATTGCGGAATTCGTGGCCGCCGGTTTCGACGTCACGGTCGCACCGCCCGTCCGCGCCGCGCTGTTCCAACTCGCCGCCGACGAGCACGTCCTGGTCGTCGTGCTGCACCACATCTGCGCGGACGGCTACTCGATCGCGCCGCTGACCAGGGACCTCGTCCGCGCCTACGCCGACCGTGCGGCGGGCCGGGAACCCGGCTGGACGCCGCTGCCAGTTCAGTACGGTGACTACAGCGAGTGGCAACATGCGCTGCTCGGCTCCGCCGCCGATCCCACGAGCTTGCACGCCCGGCAAATCGACTACTGGACAACGGAATTGGCGGGCGCGCCGGAGGCGCTGGCGCTGCCAACCGACCGTCCGCGCCCTCCGCACCGCGATATGCGTGGCGCCGCGATCGATTTCGAGGTCGACGCCGAGCTGACCCGCGCGCTGGAGCGGATCGCGCGCGAGCACGGGACCACGCTGTTCACCCTGATGCACGGCGCACTCGCGGTGCTGCTGGCCAAGCTGTCCGGCACGGCCGACATCACCATCGGCGCGCCGGTGGCCGGGCGCGGCGCGGCCGAACTCGACGACCTGGTCGGCATGTTCGTCAACACGGTGGTGCTGCGCACCGAGATCGATCCGCGCTCCGGCTTCGCCGAGCTGCTTCGCCAGGCCAAGGAACGCGACGTGGCCGCGCTCTCGCACGCCGACGTGCCCTTCGACCAGGTGGTCGATGCCATGGGCCGCGCCAGGTCCGGCGCGTACTCCCCACTGTTCCAAGTGCTGTTCACCTTCCAGAACATGCCCGCGGGCCGCGTCGAACTACCCGGTCTCGCTGTCGAAGTGCTGGATCCCGCGCCGGACGAGGCGAAGTTCGATCTGCAACTCACCGGCATCGAACGCTTCGGCGCCGCGGGCGGACGCGACGGTCTCGCGCTCCGATTCGGCTACGCGACGGACATTTTCGATGCCGCGACCGTCCAGCGCTACGCCGACAGGCTGCTGCTGGTGCTCGCGGCGATCGCGGCGGACCCGGCGATCGCGATTCGCGCCATCGACATCCGCACCGACGACGAACATCGGCCCGCCGCCGTGCCCGCCGCCACGATCGCCGAGCTGCCCGAATTGATCGCCGCCGCAGCGGCTCTCGCGCCGGAGGAGATCGCGTTCAACCACGGTGCGCACCGGGTGTCCTACGCGGATCTCGCCGCGAAGCTGACCACCGTGGCGAAGGCCATGGGCGCGTCCGCGACGCCGGAAGTCATCGTCAACGTCTCCCTCGCCGGGCTGGTGCCCGGCGTGCTCGCGGCGCTCGGCGGCGACGGTCTCGCCGCCGCGCTGCACCGCCTCCTCGCCGAGGCTCAGGCCGTGGTCTCCGAAAGGAATTAGCTGATGTCTCACGCAGAATCGGTCGCATCCAGCGGGCTCGGCAACCGCACCTACCCACCCCGGCACGCGATGCTGCGCCGCGCCTACGGTGTGGAGGACCTACCCGGCCTCATCGACATCGTGGCCGAGCTGGCTCCCGAGCGCATCGCGCTGCGGCACGGCGACACCGCGGTCGGCTACGCGGCGCTGGCCACCGAGGTCGCGGCGCTCGGCGCGGCCATGGGCGGCGGACTGAGCCCGGACGCGCTCGTCTCCGTGGTGATCTCGGGCCGGCTTCCCGAGTTGCTCGAAGCCGGTGACGGCGCGCTCGGCGAGGTGCTCGACCGCTTGCTCGACGACGCGCTACTGATCGCCGCCGACGTGCTGCCGACCGCGTTCACCCCGGTCGAGACGCTGGTCAGCGAGTTCGAGGAGCAGGTGCGGCGCACACCCGACGCGGTGGCGCTGCAATTCGGCGACGCCACGCTCACCTACGCGGAGTTCGACGCGCGCGCCACCGCGCTGGCCAGGCGGCTGCGTGAGCTGGGCGTCGGCCCGGACGCGCTGGTCGGGCTGGCCGTACGGCGCTCGTTCGAATTGCTCGTCGGCATGTACGCGATCCTGAAAGCGGGTGGCGGGTACGTGCCGATCGACCCGGAGCATCCCGCCGAGCGCATCGCCTATGTGCTTCAGACCGCGGCCCCGACGCTGGTGCTGACCACCACCGCCGACCAGCCGGAGTCGATCGCCGACAGCCGGGTGCTGCGCGTCGACGAATTCGAGGCCACCCTCCGCAGCGCCGGACAGTTCGCCGGCGCGCAGGGGCAACCGCTCGGCGCGGAGTTGCTGCCGCTGCCCGCGGCGGACAACACCGCCTACGTCATCTTCACGTCGGGCTCGACCGGTCGCCCGAAAGGCGTCGCTGTCTCGCATCGCTCGATTCTGGCCAACCTGCGCTGGCGGCAGCGGCTGTACCGGCTGTCCGAGGCCGACGTTGTGTTGCAGAAGACGCCGTTCACCTTCGACGTGTCGGTATGGGAGTTCTTCTGGCCCTTGCAGATCGGCGCGCGGCTGGTGATCGCCGAGCCGGAAGGCCACCGCGATCCGGCGTATCTGGCCCGGACGATCGCCGAATACGGCGTCACCGTGGCGCATTTCGTGCCCGCCATGCTCGCGGTATTCGTCGCCGAGCCGGAGATCGAGACCGCCGTGGACACACTGCGTCTGGTGTTCGCCTCCGGCGAGGCGCTGCCCGCGGCCACCGCGGCCGCCTTCCGCGACGTCAGCGGCGCGACTCTACACAACCTCTACGGGCCGACCGAGGCGGCGGTCGACGTGACCGCGCACGAGGTGACCGCCGCCGACACCACGACCGTGCCGATCGGCGCGGCGGCCGACGACACGGAACTGCTGGTGCTCGACGACAACCTGCGCCCGGTTCCGGTGGGCGTGGTCGGCGAGCTGTACTTGTCCGGCGTGCAGCTGGCCCGCGGCTACGTGGCCCGTCCAGGACTCACCGCGGATCGGTTCGTGGCGAACCCCGAGGGCGCGCCGGGTGAGCGGATGTACCGAACCGGCGATCTGGTCCGCTGGGTATCCGGCGTCGACGGCGGTCCCGCCGAACTGGAATACCTGGGCCGCATTGATTTCCAGGTGAAGTTGCGCGGGCTGCGCATCGAACTGGGCGAGGTCGAGGCGGGCTTGCTGCGCGACGAGCAGGTGGCGCAAGCCGCGGTGACGCTGCACCGGCACGCGGGCGGCGATCACCTGATCGGCTATGTGGTCGCGGCCGGTTGCGGCGTCCTCGACACCGCGGCCGTGCTGGCAACCGCGCGGGCGCACCTGCCGGAATACATGGTGCCCTCGCTGGTGCAGGTGCTCGACGAGATGCCGGTCAACGCGAACGGCAAGCTGGATCGGCGGGCGCTGCCAGAACCCGACTTCCGCTCCGCCGCGGTCGAATACCGGGAACCAGAGACCGAGGCCGAGCGCCGCGTCGCCGGGATCTTCGCCGACCTGCTCGACGCGCCGCGGGTCGGCGCGGACGACGACTTCTTCGCGCTGGGCGGCAACTCGCTGCTCGCGGCGCGCGCGATCGCCAGGGTCGCCGCTGCGCTCGGAATCGCGATCGACGTCAGGGATTTCTTCGACCGGCCGACGGTGGCGGCGGTGGCCGCGCTCTCCGGCGCGGGGACGCCGCGCCCGGCACTGGTGGCGGGCCCGCGACCCGCGCAGCTTCCGCTCTCGCCCGCGCAGCGGCGCATGTGGTTCCTCAACCGGCTCGGCGCGAACGCCGCGGTCGACAACATTCCGGTGGCACTGCGCCTGCGCGGCGCGCTGGACGTGCGCGCGCTGTCGGCGGCGATCACCGATCTCGTCGCGCGTCACGAGATCCTGCGCACTGTCTACCCACAGACCGAGGCAGGGCCGGTGCAGGTGGTGCGGCGCATGCACGCCGTCTTCGACCTGACGCCTTCCGAGATTCCGGGGGAGCGGCTCGCCGAGGCGGTGCGCGCTGTCGCGAGCCAGGGCTTCGACGTCGCCGAGGAGATCCCGGTGCGGGTGCGCCTGCTGCGCAGCGGCTCGCGGGACCACACCCTGGTGCTCGTGGTGCACCACATCGCGGCCGACGGCGTCTCGATGGGGCCGCTGATGCGGGACTTGGTCACCGCGTATACCGCGCGCCGCGCGGGCACGGCGCCGGACTGGCAGCCGCTCACGGTGCAGTACGCCGACTACGCGCTGTGGCAGCGCGCCGTGCTCGGCGACGAGCGAGATCCGGATTCGGCGGCCGCGCGTCAGCTGAGCTTCTGGCGATCCGAATTGGCCGATCTCCCAGCGCAATTGGATCTGCCCTCGGATCGCCCGCGCCCCGCCGTGGCGTCC
Organism: Nocardia xishanensis NBRC 101358; assembly: GCF_001613365.1. Lineage (GTDB taxonomy): Bacteria > Actinomycetota > Actinomycetes > Mycobacteriales > Mycobacteriaceae > Nocardia > Nocardia xishanensis. The sequence continues at coordinate 380,134 of NZ_BDCF01000001.1, read as the reverse complement.
TACCGCGGCGCCACCCACGAATTCGCGGTGGACGCCGATCTGCGCGCCGCCGTCGAGCGAGTCGCCGAGCGCTGCGGCGCCACTCCGTTCATGGTGCTGCACGCCGCGCTGGCCGCGCTGCTGGCCCGGCTCTCCGGCGCCACGGACATCGCCGTCGGTACCCCCGTCGCCGGCCGCGGCGAGGTCGCGCTGGACGACCTGGTCGGCATGTTCGTCAACACCCTCGTGCTGCGCACCGAGGTCGCGCCAGGCGCGAGCTTCGCCCAGCTCGTCGGGCACGCGCGGGAACGCGACCTGCGCGCCTTCGCCAACGGCGACATTCCGTTCGAGCAGTTGGTCGAGGCGGTGAACCCGCCGCGCTCGCAGGGCAGGCATCCGCTGTTCCAGGTCGCGCTGTTCATGCAGAACATGGCACCCGTCGCGCTCGCCATGCCCGAACTCGACACGGAGCTGGTCGATTTCGAATCCGGGTTCGCCAAGTTCGATATTCAGCTGACGCTTTCCGAACCCTCCGCGACGACGGGCGGCTACCGCGCCGAATTCACCTACGCCACAGATCTGTTCGACGCCGCGACGGTCCGCGAGTTCACCGCGAAGTTCGTTCGCCTGCTGCGCGCCGCCGTCGCCGCGCCGGACGCGCCGGTCGGCGATATCGAACTGCTCGACGCGGGCGAGTTCGACTACGTGACCGCGAGCTGGAACGCCAGCGGCCACCGGGTCGCCGACCGCTTCCTGCACGAGGGCTTCGACAACCAGGTCCGGCGCACCCCCGGCGCGGTCGCGCTGGTCGCCGACGACGGCGCGACGCTCACTTACACCGAGCTCTCCGACCGTGCGAACAGGCTCGCGAGGATGCTGATCGCCACCGGTGTCGGGCCGGAATCGCTTGTGGTGCTCGCCATGCCGCGTTCGGTGGAACTGGTCGTCGCGATGTACGCCGTGCTGCGCGCGGGCGGTGCGTACGTGCCGGTGGACCCGGCGCACCCCGCGGAACGCATCGGTCACATCATCGACACGGCCGCGCCGCACACCATCCTCACCACCCGCGCCGCCGGATTCACGCCGCCCGGCACGGTGCCGCCGTCCGTGCGCGTGCACCATCTCGACGAGTTGGATCTCACCGACTACTCGGCGGCCAAGATCGCCGACGGCCAGCGGACCGCGCCGCTGCACCCCGAGCACCCGGCCTACGTCATCTTCACTTCCGGTTCCACCGGGCGGCCCAAGGGCGTATCGATCAGCCACCGGGCCATCGCCAACCAGCTGGCCTGGATGCACGACGAATACCGTCCGCGCACGGGCGATGTGTATCTCCAGAAGACGGCGACCACCTTCGACGTCTCGCTGTGGGGCTACTTCCTGCCGCTGCGCGCGGGCGCGACACTGGTGCTCGCCGCACCGGACGGCCACCGCGATCCGCGTTACATCGCGGAAACCATTGCCCGCCACGGCGTCACACTCACCGACTTCGTACCCTCCATGCTGGCCGTCTTCGCCGCGCACGCCGCGGCCGACGAGCTGGTCTCGCTGCGCGATGTCTTCGTCATCGGCGAGGCGCTGCCGCCGGAGACCGTCGCGGCCTTCCACGCGGTCTCCGCCGCGGGCATGCACAACCTGTACGGCCCGACCGAGGCGGCGGTGTCCATCACCTACCGCGAGGTCACCGTCGACGACGCCCCGCACGTGCCGATCGGCGAGCCGGAGTGGAACTCGCAGGTCTACGTACTGGATTCGCGGTTGCGTCCGGCGCCGATCGGCGTACCGGGCGAGCTGTATCTGGCCGGTGACCAGCTGGCCCGCGGCTACCACGGCCGGGTCGACCTGACGTCGGATCGCTTCGTGGCCAACCCGTTCGGCGCGCCGGGCGCGCGCATGTACCGCACCGGTGATCTGGTGCGGTGGAGCCAGGACGGCGAACTGGTCTACCTGGGCCGGGTCGATTTCCAGGTCAAGTTCCGCGGTCAGCGCATCGAACTCGCCGAGATCGAGAACGCGCTGCTCGCCGCGCCCGAGGTCGGCCAGGCGGCCGTGCGCCTGATCACCGCCGAGACCGGTGACTACCTCGCTGGCTACGTCATAGCGGCGCCTGGCTCCGGCGCCGAACTGGATCTGGACGCGCTGAAGGCCGGTTTGGGCCGGACGCTGCCCGCGTACATGGTGCCGACCGCGCTGGTGCAGGTGACCGAATTCCCGCGCAACACAAGCGGCAAGCTGGACCGCGCGGCGTTGCCGGTTCCGGTATTGCAGGCCAAGAGTTTTCGCGCTCCGGTCGACGCTGCGCAGCGGCTGGTCGCCACCGTCTTCGCCGAAGTGCTCCTGGTCGAGCGGGCCGGACTGGACGACGACTTCTTCGCGCTCGGCGGCAGCTCGCTGGACGCCACGCAGGTCACCGCCCGCACCGGCGAGCGGATCGGCGCGCGCATCCCGGTGCGCACCCTGTTCGAAGCGTCCACCGTCGAGGGCTTCGCCGCCGCGGTGGCCGAGCTGGCGAACGCGGGCCGGACGCGGCTGCCCTTGACTCGCCGGGACCGGCCGGAGCGGATTCCGCTCTCGCCTGCGCAGCAGCGGTTGTGGTTCCTGAATCGCCTGGAAAGTCAGGACGACGCGCCCGGCGTCTACAACCTGCCCGTGGTGCTTCGCCTGACCGGCAGGCTCGACGTGCGCGCGTTGGAGCGGGCCGTGCTCGACGTGCTCGCCAGGCACGAATCGCTGCGGACCATCTATCCGGAGAGCGAGGACGGCCCTTACCAGTCGATCCTGGACGCGGACGACATCGGCCTGAGTCTGAACACCGTCGAGGTCGCTGGCGCCGAGCTCGCCGAGACCATCGCGGCGATCGCGCGCGGCGGGTTCGACGTCACCGCCGAGCTGCCCGCGCGCGTCGCCCTGCTCTCCGTCGGCCGGGTCGACGACGAACGCGGCGTGCCCGCGGACGAATACGCGCTGGTGTTCGTCGTTCACCACATCGCCGCCGACGCGCTCTCGATGACGCCGCTCGTCACCGACCTGATCCGCGCCTACCGGGCCAGGCTGATCGGACAGCAGCCGGACTGGGCCGAATTGCCCGTCCAGTACGCCGATTACAGCCTGTGGCAGCGGGAGCTGCTCGGCGCGGCGGACCGGCCGGGCGATCTGGCGCACCAGCAACTGCGATTCTGGCGCGACGCCCTCGACGGCCTGCCCGCCGAGCTGCCGCTGCCGACCGACCGACCGCGTCCCGCGCGGCCGACGTCGCGCGGCGCGGCCGTCGATTTCGCGATCGACGCGGACGTCGCGGCCGGGCTGCGGGCGCTGGCCGGCCGCTCCGGCGCGACGCTGTTCATGGTGCTGCACGCCGCCTTCGCCGCGACGCTCGCGCGTTTGGGCGGCTCGGACGACATCGTCGTCGGCACGCCGATCGGCGGGCGCGGCGAACGCGATCTGGACGCCATGATCGGCATGTTCGTCAACACGCTCGCGCTGCGCACCCGGGTCGGCTGGGATACGCCGTTCGAAGACTTCCTCGCCGAGGTGCGCGACGCCGATGTGGCCGCGTTCGGCAACGCGGAGCTGCCGTTCGAGCAGCTGGTCGACGCCATGGACGTCGATCGCGGCACCGGCGCGCACCCGTTGTTCCAGGTGCTGCTGAGCTTCGGCGCGGCCGAGCGGACGCCGCAGGCCGTCGAGGTCCCCCGGCTGACCGTCGAGCCGATCGACATCCCCGACGACGGCGCGAAATTCGACCTGCATCTGGTGCTCAACGAACTACCCGCGGGGCTCTCCGGCAGCCTGCGCTACGCCACCGAGCTGTTCGACGCCGCGACGGTCGACGCGTTCGTCACCAGGCTGCGGCGGATGCTCGGCGCGGTGGCCGCCGATCCGGCGGCGCGCGTCGGCGAGATCGACCTGCTCGACGCCGACGAGCGCACGCTGGTGCTGGACCGATTCAACGACACCGCGCACGCCGTCGACGAATCCGACACGCTCGCGTCGCTTTTCGCGGCGCAGGCGGCGCGCACGCCGGATCGTCCTGCCCTCACCTTCGAAGGGTCGACGCTCACCTACGGCGAACTCGCAGCGCGGGTCAACCGGCTCGCGCGCTGGCTGATCGCACAGGGTGTCGGCCCGGATTCGCTGGTGGCGCTGGGCATGCGGCGCTCCATCGATCTGGTTGTCGGCATGTACGCGATCACGACTGCGGGCGGCGGCTACGTGCCGCTGGACCCCGACCACCCGGCCGAACGCACGGAACACATCCTCGCCACGGCGATTCCGGTCGCGGTGCTGACCTCCGGCGCGGACTTGGACCTATCCGCGGCGCAGATCAACATCGACCGGCTCGACCTGTCCAGATACTCCGACGCGCCGATCGCCGACGCCGAACGCCGCGGCACACTGCGCGCCGCCAACACCGCGTACGTCATCTTCACCTCCGGCTCGACGGGCAGGCCCAAGGGCGTCGCGGTCGGCCACGGGGCGATCGTCAACCGGTTGCGCTGGATGCAGTCGGCTTACGTCGCGCTGGACGCCGACGACGTGCTGTTGCAGAAGACTCCTGTCGCCTTCGACGTGTCGGTGCCGGAGTTCTTCTGGCCGTTGCAGGTCGGCGCTCGGCTGGTGCTCGCCCGCCCCGACGGTCACCGCGACCCGGTCTACCTGGCCGAGCTGATCCGCCGCGAGGGCGTCACCGCGGCGCATTTCGTGCCGTCCATGCTGGCCGCGTTCGTCGCCGAGGAGCCAGGCGTGCCCACCTTGCGGCACGTGTTCTGCTCCGGCGAGGCGCTGCCCGCCGCCACCGCGCAGCGGACGCGCGCGCTCACCTCCGCCCGGGTGCACAACATGTACGGGCCCACCGAGACGGCGGTCGAGGTGTCGGCGCACGAGGTGACCGACGCGGACACCGGCCCGCTGCCGATGGGCGGACCCGGATGGAACACCAAGATGTACGTCCTCGACGCGCGGCTGCGTCCGGTCCCGGTCGGCGTGCCGGGCGAGCTGTATCTGGCCGGCGCGCAACTGGCTCGCGGCTATCTGAGCCGAACCGACCTGACCGGCGACCGGTTCGTGGCCGACCCCTTCGGCGAGCCGGGCGCACGGATGTACCGCACGGGCGACCTGGTGCGGTGGACGCCGGAGGGGGAGGTGCGGTTCCTCGGCCGCACCGATTTCCAGGTGAAGGTGCGCGGCCTGCGCATCGAACTCGGCGAGATCGAGACGGCGTTGCTGGCGGCGCCCGGCGTGGCGCAGGCCGCTGTTCTGGTCCGCGACGATTACGGCACCGGCGATCAGCTGGTGGCCTATCTGGTGTCGGAGGCCGCGCTCGACCTCGACCTGATCCGCGCCGAGGCCGCCCGCCGGCTACCGGCGTACATGGTGCCCGCCGAATTCGTTGTGTTGGACGCCTTCCCGGTGAACGCTTCCGGCAAGCTGGATCGGCGCGCCCTGCCCGCCCCCGCGCGCCGTACCGTGACATTCCGCGCGGCCGAAGGCGCCGCGGAAACCCTTGTCGTCGAAACCTTCCGCGCGCTGCTCGGCGCGGAGCGGATCGGCGCGGACGACGACTTCTTCGCGCTCGGCGGCAACTCGCTCGTCGCGACGCAACTCGCCGCGCGTCTGTCGAAGGCCACCGGAACGCAGGTGCCCGTGCGCGCCGTGTTCGACGCGCCCACCGTGCGCGAGCTGGCCAGGGGCCTGCGGTTCGACGGCCCGGCCGCGCCCGTGACGCTGCCGCCGTTGCGCGCGGCGGAGCGCGGCGAGACCATCCCGCTCTCGATCGCCCAGCAGCGCATGTGGTTCCTGAACCGATTCGACAGCGCGAGCGGCGGGTACAACATCCCGTTCGCGCTGCGGCTGACGGGCGCACTGAACGTCGCCGCTCTCGCCGCGTCCGTCGCCGACGTGATCGACCGGCACGAGACGCTGCGCACCGTCTACCCGGAACACGATGGCGCGGCGACCCAGGTGGTGCTGCCTCCCGGCACCCGGCTGGTCGACGTGGCCCCGCGCGCGGTGCGCGCCGCCGAGCTGCCCGCGCTGATCGCCGCGGCGGCCGGAACCGGCTTCGACGTGACTTCCGAAGTGCCGCTGCGGGTTCGATTGCTGCGCGTGGAAGACGGCGGCGCGCAGCCGGTGCACGTCCTGCTGTTCGTGGTGCATCACATCGCGGCCGACGGCTGGTCCTTCGCGCCGCTGACCCGCGACCTTGCCGCCGCCTATGTCGCGCGTTGCGCCGGGTCCGCGCCTGCGTGGCGTCCGCTGCCCATCCAGTACGCCGATTTCGCGCTCTGGCAGCGCGAGGCGCTGGGAAGCGCGGACGATCCGGATTCGGTACTGGCCGGGCAGTTGCGCTACTGGACGCACCGCCTGGCCGGCGTGCCCGAGGTGCTCACGCTGCCTTCGGACCGTCCGCGCCCCGCGGTCGCCTCGAACCGCGGCGGCGCGGTCATAGGACGGCTCGATTCCGCGCTGCACGGCGCGATCCAAGAACTCGCTGCGGGACACCGGGTCACTCTGTTCATGGTGCTGCACGCCGCACTGGCCGCGCTGCTGAGCAGGCTCGCCGCCACCGCCGACATCGTCGTCGGCGCACCGGTGGCCGGGCGCGGCGACGAGGCGCTGGACGAGCTCGTCGGCATGTTCGTCAACACACTCGTGCTGCGCACCGAGGTACGCGCCGACGCCACCCTCGCCGACCTGCTCGCCGAGGTCAGGGCCGCCGATCTGGCCGCGTTCGAGCACGCCGCGGTGCCGTTCGAGCAGCTCGTCGACACCCTGAATCCCGGTCGTTCGCAGGCATATTCGCCGCTCTATCAGGTGGCGTTGACGCTCCAGAACCAGACGAAGCCGGACTTCCGGCTCCAGCGCCTCGCCATCGGCGCGCTCGATATCGGGCCGGCACCGATCCAGCTCGACCTGGACTGGACGCTGACCGACCGCTACGACGCGGACGACGAGCCCGATGGCATCGACGTGCACGTGCACTACGCGCTCGACCTGTTCGACGAACACACCGTCACCGATTTCCTCGCCGGGTTCGAGCGGGTGCTGCGCGCCATGGTCCGGGACGCCAGGACCGCGGTCGGCGACGTCGAGCTGATGTCGGTCGCCGAGCGCGGCATGCTACTGGCCGACCGGAACGCGACCGCGCGTCCGCTGCCCGCCGAGACGCTCGACGACTTGCTCACCGCCCGCGCCGCCGCCGACCCGGACGGTCGCGCGGTGACCTTCGAGGACGAGTCGCTGGCCCACCCGTCGCCCGGCCACCACCCCTCATCGAGTCGCTACGCGACGCTGACGTATGGTGCGCTGGCCGACCGGGTGAACCGGCTGGCGCGGCTTTTGATCGCCCATGGCGTCGGTCCGGACACCATCGTCGGGCTGGCAGCGCTGCGTTCGCCGGACATGCTCGTGGCGATGTTCGCGATCGTGCGCGCCGGTGGCGCGTACCTTCCGCTCGACCCGGCGCATCCGGCGGACCGGATCGCTCAGGTCGTCGAAAGCGCCGATCCCGCATTGATTTTGGTCGTCGGTGGCGCCGAACTGCCGCCGCTGCCGTACGTGCCCGTGCTTCGTCCCGCCGAGCTGGACCTCTCCGGCTACTCCGCCGAGCCGGTCGCCGATACCGAGCGCCGCGCCGCGTTGCGCCAGGACAACCTCGCGTACGTGCTGTTCACGTCGGGTTCGACCGGGCGGCCCAAGGGCGTCGCGGTCACCCACCGCGCCATCATGAACCAGCTGCGCTGGCTGGAGCACCGCTACGAGGTCACCGCGGCCGACCGCATCCTGCAACGCGCTCCGCTGACCTTCGACGTCTCGGTGTGGGAGTGCTTCCTGCCCATCGCGGTCGGCGCCCCCCTGGTGATCGCCCGGCCCGGCGGACACCTCGACCTCGCCTACTTCGCCGGGCTGCTGCGCGAACACGGGATAACCATCGCCGAGTACGTGCCATCGGTGCTCGCCGCGCTGATCGGCGAGGGCATGGGCGACGCGCTGCGCTCGTTCCGGCACCTGCACTGCGGCGGCGAGGCGCTGACGCCCGACCTGCTCGCCGCGATCCGCGGCAGCTTCGACGGCGCCGTGCACAACGCCTATGGCCCGACCGAGGCGGCGATCTCGGCGGTGTATCACGAATTCACCGATGCCGACGTGGCTTCCGGCCGCGACGTGGCGATCGGGCGACCCTGCTGGAACACCCGCGTCTACGTGCTCGACGCGCGGCTGCGCCCCGTGCCGGTCGGTGTCCCCGGCGAGCTCTATCTAGCGGGCGATCAGCTGGCCCGCGGCTACCAGGGCCGCTCCGGGCTGACCGCGGAGCGGTTCGTCGCCGACCCGTTCGGCGTGCCGGGCGCGGTCATGTACCGCACCGGCGACCTGGTCCGTTGGAACCGTGCGGGCGATCTGATCTACCTGGGCCGCAACGATTTCCAGATCAAGCTGCGCGGCCAGCGGATCGAGCTCGGCGAGATCGAGTCGGCGCTGACCGGAGTGCCCGGCGTGGCCAACGCGGCCGTCGTGGTGGCCGAGGACAGCACCGGCTACGAATGCCTGATCGGCTACGTCAGCGGGGACATCGACGCCGAAGCGGTCCTGGACGCGGTGCGCGATCGGCTGCCCGGCTACATGGTGCCCGCGCAGCTGGTCGTACTGGACGAGATGCCGCTCACCACGGTCGGGAAGCTGGATCGCGCGGCACTGCCGAAGGTCGAATTCAGCGGCCGCGCAGCGTCCTTCCGCGCCCCGAGGGAGGGCGCGGAATCGGTGCTCGCGGCACTGATCACCGACCTGCTCGGCACATCGGAGCCGATCGGAGCGGACGACGACTTCTTCGCGCGCGGCGGGAATTCGCTGCTCGCCATGCGTCTGGTGGCTCGCGCCAACACGGCGCTGGGCAGCGCGCTCACGGTGCGTGAGGTCTTCGAAGCGCCGACCGTGGCCGAACTGGCGGTGCGCGTGCGCATTTCGGCCGATCAGGGCGACACCGTCGCCATGCCGACGCTGGTCGCCGGTCCGCGCCCGCAGCGGATTCCGCTGTCGCTGGCGCAGACTCGGATGTGGCTGCTGCATCGCCTCGATCCGGAATCGGCGGTCTACCACATCCCGATCACCATCCGGCTGATCGGCGCGCTGGACACCGCCGCGCTGGCCGCCGCGCTGAACGACGTGGTCGCCCGGCACGAGTCGCTGCGCACCGTGTTCCCGTCCGACGACGATGGCCCGTTCCAGTCGGTGCGCTCCACGGCGGAAGTGCCTCCGCTGGACTTGGACCCGACGCTGGTGAGCGAAGACGAATTGCCGGAGTCCGTCGCGGCGTTCGCGGCCGTCCCGTTCGATCTGCGAGACCAGATCCCGATGCGCGCCAAGCTGTTCCGTACCGCCGCCGAAGACAACGTGCTCGTGGTGGTGGTGCACCACATCGCCGCCGACGGCGTGTCCACCGCGCCGCTGGCCCGCGACCTGATGATCGCTTACACCGCCCGCCACGCGGGGCAACCGCCGCGGTGGCGTCCGCTGCCGGTGCAGTACGCCGACTTCACGCTCTGGCAGCGCGAATCGCTCGGCGCGGCATCGGACCCGGAATCCGTCCTGGCCAGGCAGATCGCGCACTGGAGCGCCGAACTGGCCGGGCTCGCGCCGGTGCTGGAGCTGCCCGCCGATCGCCCGCGTCCGCCGGTCGCCACCGGGCGCGGCGCGGCCGTCGAGTTCGCTGTCTCCGCCGAACTGACCGCCGCCATCGCGGAACTGGCACGACGGCACGGCGTTTCCTCGTTCATGGTGCTGCACGCCGCCTACGCGACCTTGCTCGGCCGCCTCGCCGGTACCGAGGACGTGGCGATCGGCACCCCCGTCGCCGGGCGCGCCGAACAGGCGCTGGACGACCTGGTCGGCATGTTCGTCAACACCCTCGTGCTGCGCACCCCGGTGCGTGCGGGCGCGACCTTCGCCGACCTGCTCCGCGCGGTTCGCGAGGCCGACGTGCGCGCCTTCGGGCACGCCGACCTGCCGTTCGAGCGTCTCGTCGACGAGCTGAACCCGGTTCGCTCCCAGTCGCATTCGCCGATCGTGCAGACCCTGCTCACCCTCGAGCACCGCGAGGACACGGTGCTCGAGCTGCCCGGGCTCGAGGTGTCGGCCTACCCGCTGGACAACCGCGTCGCCCAGTTCGACCTGGCGCTGGAACTGGTCGAACATCGGCAGGGCACGGACACGGCGCTGCGCGCGCTGCTGCGCTACGCGACCGACCTGTTCGACCGCGCCACGGTGCAGTCCTTCGCGGCGCGATTCACCCGGATCCTGGAGACGGTGGTGGCCGACCCGGCGATCCCGGTCGGCGATATCGAATTGCTCGACCCCGACGAACGCACGCTCGTGCTCGAGCGGTGGAACGACACCGCGCATCCGGTCGCCACGAGCGCGCACACCCTGGTCTCGCTGTTCGAAGCGCAGGTCGCGCGCACACCCGAGGCGATCGCGGTCGCTTTCGCGAGGACGAGCCCGTATCCCGATGCGCTGCTCGCCTACCCGTCGCCCGGCGACCACCCGCCATCGAGCTCGGCGACGGCCGACCCGTCGCTCAGCTACGGCGAGTTCGCCGCCCGCGTGCACCGCTTGGCACGCTGGTTGGTGACCCAGGGGGTCGGACCGGGTTCCTTCGTGGCGCTGGGCATGCGGCGTTCGCTCGACCTGGTCACGGCGATGTACGCGGTCGCGGCGGCGGGCGGCGCGTACGTCCCGCTCGACCCCGATCATCCGGTCGATCGCACCGAATACGTCCTGGCCACGGCGCGCCCGGTGTGCGTGCTGACCTCGGGGATGGACCTGGAAGTCACCGCGGCGCCGCAGGTTCGGATCGATCGCCTCGATCTGTCCGGCTTCGCCGACGGATCGCTGACCGACGCCGACCGGCTGGGCGCGCTCGTTCCCGGTCATCCCGCGTACGTCATCTTCACCTCCGGCTCGACCGGTCGCCCCAAGGGCGTCGCCGTCTCGCACGCCGCGATCGTCAACCGGCTGGTGTGGATGCAGGACCGCTACGGGCTGCGCGCCGACGACGCGGTGCTCCAGAAGACGCCGGCCACCTTCGACGTGTCGGTGTGGGAGTTTTTCTGGCCCTTGCAGATCGGCGCGCGTCTCGTCGTGGCACGGCACGACGGGCACCGCGACCCGGCCTACCTGGCCCGGCTGATCGCGGCCGAACGCATCACCACGGTGCATTTCGTGCCGTCGCTGCTCGCGGTGTTCCTCAACGAGCCGCTGGCCCGCGACTGCGCCGCGCTGCGCCGGGTGTTCGCGTCCGGCGAGGCCCTGCCTGCGCCCGTCGCGCAGCGGGCGCGGCGCGTTCTCGGCGCGCGGGTGCACAACCTCTACGGCCCGACCGAGGCCGCGGTGGACGTGACCTATCACGAGGTGACCGACGCGGACACCGACTCGGTGCCGATCGGCAGGCCGGTGTTCAATACCCGGCTGCTCGTGCTCGACGCCCGGCTGCGGCCGGTGCCGGTCGGCGTGCCGGGTGAGCTGTATCTGGCGGGCGGGCAGCTGGCGCTCGGCTATGTGGCGCGACCGGAACTGACCTCGGATCGGTTCGTGGCCGACCCGTTCGGCGCTCCCGGCGAACGCATGTATCGCACCGGCGATCTGGTCAGATGGCTTCCTGCATCGCGCAGCGATTCGATGGGGAGCGGTGGCCGGGCGACGGGTGGGCCGGCGAGCGGTGAACTGGAGTACTTGGGCCGCACCGACTTCCAGGTGAAGCTGCGCGGCCTGCGGATCGAGCTCGGCGAGATCGAGGCCGCGCTCACCGGCTCGGACGCGGTCGACCAGGCCGTCGTCGTCGTGCGCGACAGCGGCCACGGCGATCAGCTGGTGGCCTACCTGACCGCCGCGGACGGCCCGATCGACATCGATGCTGTGCGCGCGGGGCTGGCCGCCGAACTGCCCGGCTATATGGTGCCGTCGGCCTTCGTTGTGCTCGACGAGTTCCCGCTCAACTCCTCCGGCAAGCTGGACCGCGCGGCGCTGCCCGCGCCCGTCGTGGCGGCGGCGGTCTTCCGCGCGCCGGAGACCGACGCGGAGCGTACCGTCGCGGCCCTGTTCGGTGAGTTGCTCGGCGTCGAGCGGGTCGGCGCCGCCGACGACTTCTTCGCGCTCGGCGGCAATTCGCTGATCGCCACGCAGGTGGCCGCGCGGCTCGGCGCGGAACTCGGCGCCGATATCCCGGTGCGGATGCTGTTCGACGCGCCGACCGTCGCGGCCCTCGCCGAGCGTGTGGAACAGTCGAGTGCGGCTCGCCGTCCCGCCCTCTCCGTCGGCCCGCGACCGGATCCGATTCCGCTCTCGCCCGCCCAGCAGCGCATGTGGTTCCTGAACCGCTTCGATCCCGAGGAGACCGTCAACAACATCCCGGTCGCCATCCGCTTCGCGGGCGAGCTGGACATTACGGCGCTGACCGCCGCAATCGCCGACGTCGTCGACCGGCACGAAACACTGCGCACCGTCTACCCGGACCACGACGGCACCGGCCACCAGCTGATTCTGGACGCCGCCGTGCCCGTGATCACCGAGCTGGACGCGACCGACCTGGCCGCCGGGCTCGCCGAGTTCGTCGCCACCCCGTTCGACGTGACCGCCGAGGTGCCGCTGCGCGTCGGGCTGGCCAGAATCGCGGAGCGCGACCACCTGCTCGCCCTCGTCGTGCACCACATCGCCGCCGACGGTTTCTCGATGGGACCGCTGGCCCGCGATCTCGCCGCCGCGTACGCCGCGCGCGTCGCGGGTGCCGCGCCGGACTGGGCGCCGCTGCCCGCGCAATACGCCGACTACGCGCTGTGGCAGCGCGAACTGCTCGGCGCGGAGGACGATCCGGACGCCATCGCCGCCCGGCAGCTGGCGTATTGGCGTCAGGCGCTGCGCGGTCTGCCCGCACAACTCGACCTGCCCGCCGACCGGCCGCGCCCGGCCGTCGCCTCGCATGCCGCGGCGAGCGTCACTCTGCTGCTCGACCCGGCGCTGCGCTCCGGCATCGTCGCGCTGGCCGCGCGGCACGACGCGACGCCGTTCATGGTGGTGCACGCCGCGCTGGCGGTGTTGCTGGCCAGGCTCTCCGGCGCCGCCGACATCGCCATCGGCGCACCGATCGCCGGCCGCGGTGAACGCAGGCTCGACGACCTGGTCGGCATGTTCGTCAACACGCTGGTGCTGCGCACCGAGGTGCCGGGCGCGGACTCCTTCACCGCCGTGCTGCGGCGGGTGCGGGAGGGCGACCTCGACGCGTTCGCCAACGCCGAGGTGCCGTTCGAGCGGCTGGTCGAGGTGCTCGACCCGCCGCGCTCGCAGGCGCGGCACCCGCTGTTCCAGGTCGCGTTGTTCTTCCAGAACCTGGCCCCCGTCGCGGTGCGGCTGCCCGGCGTCGCCGTGGCCGAATACGAGTTCGACTACGAGACAACACGTTTCGACCTGCAACTGACCGTCTCCGACGACGCGGTGCGTTTCACCTACGCCACCGACCTGTTCGACGCGGCGACCATCCGCACCATGGGCGAGCGCTTCCAGCGGCTGCTGACCGCCGCGATCGCGGACCCGAACCTGCCGGTCGGCGACATCGACCTGTTCGGCGCGGGCGAATTGCACCGGGTGGTCACCGAGTGGAACGACTCCGCGCACACCGCGTTCGTGGCGGAGATGCTGCTCGACGAGTTCGAGGCGCAGGCCGCGGCCACCCCCAACGATCCGGCGCTGGTGTACGTCTCCGACGACGGCGCGCCCGCCACGGTGCTCACCTACGGCGAACTCGATCAGCGCGCCAACCGGTTGGCCCGCCACCTGATCGAGGCGGGCGTCGGACCGGAATCGATGGTGGCCCTCGCCATTCGACGCTCCACCGACCTCGTACTAGCCATGTACGCGGTGCTCAAGGCGGGCGGCGCCTACGTGCCGATCGATCCGGATCATCCCGCTCAGCGCATCGCTCACATCCTCGACACCGCGCGCCCGGCCGCCCTGCTCACCACGGAGCGCGACCGCGCCGAGGTCGGCTACACCGGACGCACGGTGTGCGTCGACACCGTCGCCCTGGACGGCTACGCCGACGATCCGATCGCGACCGAAGAACGCGGAGCGCCCATCCACCCCGCAAACCCGGCGTACGTCGTCTTCACCTCGGGATCGACCGGAAAGCCCAAGGGCGTCAGCGTGTCTCATTCGGCGATCGTCAATCAGATGACCTGGATGCAGTCGGAATACCGGCTGCGCGCCGACGATGTGTACCTGCAGAAGACCGCGACCACCTTCGACGTCTCGCTGTGGGGCTACTTCCTGCCGCTGCGCGTCGGCGCGACGCTGGTTCTCGCGAGCCCGGACGGACACCGCGACCCCGGCTACCTCACCGAGGTGATGGGCCTGTACGGCGTCACCGTCACCGACTTCGTGCCCTCGATGCTCAGCGTCTTCGCGGGACATGTGCACGACTCCGGCCAGCGGGCCGCGCTCGACGCGCTGCGCACCGTCTTCGTGATCGGCGAGGCGCTGCCGGCCGAGACCGTCCGCGCGTTCGGCGCGGTGAGCGCCGCCCGGCTGCACAACCTGTACGGCCCCACCGAAGCGGCGGTGAGCATCACCTACCGCGACGTGACGGGAGAGACCGAGCGCACCGTGATGCCGATCGGCAACCCGGAGTGGAACAGCAAGGTTTACGTGCTGGATTCGCGATTGCGGCCGACGCTGCCCGGCGTCGCGGGGGAGCTGTACCTGGCGGGCACCCAGCTCGCGCGCTGCTACCACGGCCGACCCGACCTGACCTCGGATCGGTTCGTGGCCAACCCGTTCGGCACTCCCGGCGAACGCATGTACCGCACCGGCGATCTGGTGCGGTGGGAGATCGGCGGCGACAACGCCGAGCTGGTTTACCTTGGGCGCACTGATTTCCAGGTGAAGTTCCGCGGCCAGCGCATCGAGCTCGGGGAGATCGAAGCGGTGCTGGCCGCGGTCGCGGGCGTGTCCCAGGCCGCGGCGCTGGTGGTCGGTGACCACCTGGTCGGCTATGTGGTGCCCACATCGGAAAGCGATTCGCGTGAACTCCAAGACGCGCTGCGCGCCGCGGCACGAGAGGCGCTGCCGTCCTACATGGTGCCCTCGGCCTTCGTGGTGCTCGACGCGTTCCCGCTCAACGCCTCGGGCAAGCTCGATCGCACGGCGCTGCCGGAGCCGGTCTTCGACCGCGTGGCCTACACGGCTCCGGCCACCCCGGCCGAGCGCCTGGTCGCCGCGGCCTACGAGGCCGTGCTCGACTGCGGGCCGGTGGGTGTGGA
Organism: Nocardia xishanensis NBRC 101358; assembly: GCF_001613365.1. Classification (GTDB taxonomy): domain Bacteria; phylum Actinomycetota; class Actinomycetes; order Mycobacteriales; family Mycobacteriaceae; genus Nocardia; species Nocardia xishanensis. The sequence goes on along the minus strand of NZ_BDCF01000001.1, from coordinate 364,853 downwards.
CGACAGCTTCTTCGACCTCGGCGGCAACTCGCTCAGCGCCACCAGGGTGCTGGCCCGGCTCGGCGAACGGCTGGGCAGGCGAGTGCCGGTGCGCCTGCTGTTCGAAGCGCCGACGGTCCGCGCCTTGGCGGCCGGGATCGATTCGGCCGCAGGTGATTCCGTCGTACCGCTGATCGCGGGCCCGCGTCCGGAGTCGGTGCCGCTCGCGCCCGTACAGCGCGGCATGTGGTTCCTCAACCGTCTCGATCCGTCGTCGGCCGCGCACAACATCCCGGTTGCGCTGCGGATTCGCGGGGAACTGGACGAAGTGACGCTCGCGGCCGCGTTCGCCGACGTGGTGGCGCGGCACGAGGTATTGCGCACGGTCTACCCGGCCGGCGCCGACGGCGCGGCGCACCAGGTGATCCTGCCCGCGACCGCCGCGCCCGTCTGGCTGGCCGCCGAACCGGTCGATACGGCGCGGATCGGCGACCGGATCGCCGAATTCATCACCGCGGGATTCGATGTCACGATCGAGGTACCCGTGCGCGCGGTGCTGCTGCGCGAAAGCCCGACCAGCCGTGTGCTGGTCGCGGTGCTGCACCACATCACCGCCGACGGATACTCGATGCGGCCGCTGTTGCGAGATCTGCTCTCCGCCTATCTGTCCCGCGTGCTCGGCGCACCGCCGGTGTGGCCCGAGTTGGCCGCCCAGTACGCGGACTACGCGCTGTGGCAGGCAGCCGCAGTGGAAAGCGCCGCCGCAGAAGAGCTTTCGTTCTGGCGCGAGACGCTGCGTGACCTGCCGGAAGACCTGGCGCTGCCCACCGACCGTCCGCGCCCGCCGGTCGCGAGCAAGCGCGGCGGAAATGTGCGCGCCAGGATCGGCGGTGGCGTCGGCGCGCGGGTGCGCGACCTCGCCCGCGAACACAACGCGACGCCGTTCATGGTGGTGCACGCCGCGCTGGCGGTGCTGCTGGCCGGGCTCTCCGGTTCCGACGACATCGCGATCGGCACGCCCGTCGCCGGTCGCGGCGCGGCGGCGCTGGACGATCTGGTCGGCATGTTCGTGAACACGCTGGTGCTGCGCACCCGGCCGCGCGCCGAGCAGTCGTTCACCGACCTGCTCGCCGATACGCGGGCCACCGACCTGGCGGCCTTCGCGCACGCCACCGTTCCGTTCGAGCGAGTCGTCGACGAGCTCGGCGCGGCCACCACCCAGGCGAGGCATCCGCTGTTCACGGTCGCCCTGAGCTACCTGAACACCGGTGACGACGCCTTCGCGGTGCCCGGGCTGGAACTCTCGGCCGTCGAATTCGACGAGCCCGTTGCGCGTTTCGACCTCCAGTTCACCGTGGCCGCGGACCCGGATGCCGAAGGGCACCTCGCCGTGGAGCTGAACTACGCGACCGATCTGTTCGACCACGACACCGTTGCCGGGCTGCTGCGCCGCTTCGGTCGCGTTCTCGGCGCGTCGACCGCCGAGCCCGAACGTCCGATCGGCGCGGTGGATTTGCTCGCGCCCGCCGAGCGCGCCGAGCTGCTCGCCCGCCGCGGCGGCGCGGCCGTACCGCCGCGCACTTTGGCGGAGACGATGGCGGCGGCCGTCGCCATGAACCCGGACGGCGTCGCCGTGCGCTGCGGTGATCGCGTGCTGACCTACCGCATGCTGGACGAGCAGTCCTCCCGCCTGGCCAGGATGCTCGCCGGGAACGGCATCGGCGCGGAGGACATCGTCGCGATCGCCATTCCGCGCTCGGCGGACTCGCTGCTCGCGGTGTGGTCGGTGGCCAAGACCGGTGCGGCCTTCGTCCCGGTCGACCCGACGTACCCGGCCGACCGGATCGCCCACATGCTCACCGACTCCGGCGCGGTCATCGGCCTCACGGTCGGCGACGGGAACACCGCGCTGCCCGGCGCCGTCGAATGGCTGGTGCTCGACGCGCCCGCCACGGCGGCGCGGCTGCGGCACACCAGCGCGGCCCCGATCGGCCCGGACGAGCTGGTGCGCCCGGTGCGCACCGATCACGCGGCGTGGATGATCTACACCTCCGGCTCGACCGGCGTGCCGAAGGGCGTGCTCGCCACACACGCGGGCATCGCGGGAGTGGCCCAGGCGCAACGGGATCGGTACTCCGTGACGGCGGAATCGCGGGTTCTGCACGTGTCCTCCCCGAGCTTCGACGCCTCGATGCTCGAGCTGCTGTTGGCGCTCGCGGCGGGCGCGACCTTGGTCGTGGCGCCCGCTAGCGTCTACGGCGGGGCCGAGCTGACCGCGTTCATCCGTGACGAGCGGGTGACCCACGCGTTCATCACGCCTGCGGTCCTGCGAACCCTCGATCCGGCGCAACTGCCTGAGCTGGAGCGGCTCACCGTCGGCGGCGAGTCGTACGGTCCCGACCTCGTGCGGCGCTGGAGCGTCGGACGCGAGATGTACAACACCTACGGCCCGACCGAGACCACGATCATCACCACCATCAGCGCGCGGATGCTCCCCGGCGAATCGTTCGACATGGGCACGCCGATTCACGGCATGTCCGCGCTGGTGCTCGACGACCGGTTGCGCCCGGTACCAGTCGGCGTCGCGGGCGAACTGTACCTGCGCGGTCCCGGCCTCGCCCGCGGATACCATGCGCGGCCAGGCCTTTCGGCAGGCCGGTTCGTGGCGGACCCCTACGGTCCGGCGGGTGGAAGGATCTACCGCACCGGTGACCTGGTGCGCTGGACCGCCTCCGGCGCGCTCCAGCACCTCGGCCGCACCGACCACCAGGTGAAGGTGCGTGGTCTGCGCATCGAACTCGGCGAAATCGACGCCGTGCTCGCCGCGCACGAATCCGTCGAATACGCCTCTACCGTGGGCCATACCGATGCCAACGGCGCCGTCACGTTGGTGTCCTACGTGGTCGCCGCGCCGGGTCACACCGTCGACCCGGCGGAACTGACCGCCTTCGCGGGTCGTTCGCTTGCCGCCTACATGGTGCCCGCCGCCGTCATGCCGCTCGACGAGCTGCCGCTGACGCCGGTCGGAAAGCTCGATCGAAAGGCCCTGCCGGAACCCGAATTCCGGGCCGCCGCGTTCCGCGCACCGCGTACGACCGCGGAGCGGACGGTGGCCGAGACCGTCGCCGGGGTCCTCGGTCTCGAGGACGACGGCCGCATCGGCCTGGACGACGATTTCTTCGTCCTCGGCGGAAACTCGCTCACCGCGACGCAGCTCGCCGCCCGGCTCGGCGCCGCGTTCGGCGTCACCGTCGGCGTTCGCACCGTGTTCGAGCACTCGACCGTGGCCGCGCTGGCGGCCGAGCTGGGCGGCGCGGACCCATCGGAGGCCAGGCCCGCGCTCACCGCCCGCACGGGCGACGAGCCGGTGCCGCTGTCCCTGGCACAGCAGCGGATGTGGTTCCTGAACCGCCTCGACCGCCAATCCACCGCCTACAACATCCCGCTCGCGGTGCGGCTGAGCGGAATGCTCGATGTCGGCGCGCTCAATGCCGCCGTCGCCGACGTGGTGGCCAGGCACGAGGTGCTGCGCACCGTCTATCCCCAGCGGACGGCCGGGCCGGTGCAGGTGGTGCTGCCGGTCGACGCGGCGGGCACGCCGGTGCTCACTCCCATCGATGTCCCGATGGACGACCTGCCCGTCGCCGTCGCGGACTTCGTCGGCGCCGGGTTCGACGTGACCGACGCGGTTCCGCTGCGAGCCAGGCTCTTCCGCCCCATCTCGGAGGACAGCGTCTCGGCGGCGACGGAACACGTGCTCGTGGTGGTGGTGCACCACATCGCCGCCGACGGCTCCTCGCTGGCGCCTTTGGCCAGGGACGTGATGCTCGCCTACGCCGCGCGCAAGCACGGGGGCGCGCCCGTGTGGGCGCCGCTGCCGGTGCAGTACGCCGATTACAGCCTGTGGCAGCGCGAACTGCTCGGCTCCGAGGACGATCCGGAATCCCTGGTGGCGCGCCAACTCCGGTTCTGGTCGGAAACGCTCCACGAGATTCCCGCCCAGCTGCCGCTGCCCACCGACCGGCCGCGCCCCGCGGTCGTGTCGACCAGGGGCAGGCACGTCGACTTCACCATCGACGCCGAATCCCACGCGGCGCTCGTCGAATTGGGCCGTGCCGGCGGGGCGACGCTGTTCATGGTGGTGCACGCCGCCTTCGCGGCGCTGCTCGCGCGACTGTCCGGCACCGGCGACATCACCGTCGGCACGCCCGTGGCCGGGCGCGGCGTGGCCGAACTGGACGACGTGGTCGGCATGTTCGTCAACACCCTGGTGCTGCGCACCCGGGTGGACGCGGGTGCGGAGTTCACCGCGTTGCTCGACCGGGTGCGGGCCGCCGACCTCGCGGCGTTCGCGAACGCCGACGTCCCCTTCGAGCGGTTGGTCGAGGTGCTCAATCCCGAGCGCTCCACCGCGCGGCATCCGCTGTTCCAGGTCGGCTTCTCGTTCCACAACCAGGCCGAGGCGGATTTCACCCTGGACGGCCTGACCGCCACCGCGGTCGACTTCGATTCCGAGGTCTCCCAGTTCGACCTGCATCTGGTGGTCACCGACCGCTACGACGCGCACGGCGCGCCCGCTGGTCTCGCTGCGACGATCACCTACGCCACGGCGCTGTTCGACGAGGCCACCGTCGCGGGGTTCGCGGGACGACTGCAACGGCTGCTCGCGGCCGTGTGCGCCGCACCCGAGGCGCCCGTCGGCGACCTGCCGCTGCTGGACGGCGCCGAGACCGAACGCATGCTCGTCGCATGGAACGCCGCCGACCGTGCGTTCGCGCCGGACATCCTGATCAGCGCCTTCCAACGGCAGGCGGCGCGCACGCCGGACGCGATCGCCGTCGTCGACGACGCGCACACCGTGACCTACGCCGAATTCGCCGCGCGGGTGAACCGGTTGGCCAGGGTGCTCATCGGACGCGGCGTCGGGCCGGAATCGCTGGTGGCACTGGCCATTCCACGCAGCATCGACCTGCTCGTCGCGATGTACGCGGTGGTCACGGCGGGCGGCGCCTACGTGCCGCTCGATCCGGCGCACCCGCTCGACCGCACCGCCGGCGTACTGGCGGCGGCGAACCCCGAGCTGGTGCTCACCTCGGAACGCAGGCCGATGCTGCCCGCCGAGGTGTCCGATCACGCGGTGTTCGACATCGCGACGGTCCCGGCGAGCGGTGACGCCGCGCCGGTGCGGGACGCCGAACGGGTGCGGGCGCTGTCGCCGGACAACACCGCGTACGTCATCTTCACGTCGGGCTCGACCGGCGCGCCCAAGGGCGTCGCCGTCCCGCATCGGGCGGTCGCGCACCAGCTGGACTGGATGCAGTCGGAGTACGGGCTCGACGCCGACGATGCCACGCTGCTCATGACCTCGGCCGCGTTCGACCTCTCGGTGTGGGAATACTGGTGGGCGCTGCGCACCGGCGCACGCGTCGTGCTCGCACCGGCCGACGCGCAGCGAGACCCCGAGAGCGTGCTCGACCTGGTCCGGCGGGCGTCGGTCACCACGATGACGCTGGTGCCCTCGCTGCTGGCCATGCTGACGGAGGTGTCCGGCGGGCGCAGGCTTCCACGTTCGCTGCGCAGGATGCTGGTGATCGGTGAGGCGTTGCCCGCCGCCACCGTCTCGCGGATCGGTGCCATCACCGACGCTCGCGTCGACAATCTGTACGGGCCGACGGAGGCGGCCGTATCGGTGACTCGATACCGCACGATCGATGGTGCGGCGAGCGTGTCGATCGGCACCGTGCCGATCGGTACGCCGGAGGCGGGCACCCAGGTCTACGTCCTCGACGACCGGATGCACCCGGTGCCCGCCGGCGTCACCGGCGAGCTGTATCTGGGTGGCGCGCAGCTGGCCCGCGGGTACCACGGCAGGCCCGAGCTGAGCGCGGAACGCTTCGTGGCGAATCCGTTCGGCGCGCCGGGCAGCAGGCTCTATCGCACCGGTGACATGGTCCGCTGGGGCTCCGACGGCAACCTCCACTACGTGGAGCGGCGCGACTTCCAAGTGAAGGTGCGTGGCTATCGCATCGAACTGGCCGAGATCGAGCACGCGCTGCGCGCCGAGCCCGGTGTCGTGGACGCCGTTGTCATCGAGTACCGCACGGATGACGACAACGCCATGCTGGTGGGCTATTTCACCGCGTCGACGCCGATCGACGCCGATGCGCTGCGCACGGCGCTCGGCGAGGCGTTGCCGAGCTACATGGTGCCCGCCGCGCTGGTTCGGCTGGCGGCGCTGCCGCTCAACGCCAACGGCAAGGTGGATCGCGTCTCGCTGCCGCGACCCGCACTGTCCGTGGGTGAGTACCGAGCTCCGGCAACGGATCTGGACCGTGCGGTGTGTTCGGTCTTCATCGAGGTGTTGGAGCTGCGGCGGGTCGGTATGGACGACAACTTCTTCGAGCTCGGCGGCAATTCGCTGCTCGCCACCCGCCTGGCCACCCGGCTGAGCGCGGAACTCGGCGAACCGGTCCCGGTCGTCTGGTTGTTCTCCGCGCCGACGCCGGCCGGGTTGGTCGCCCAACTCGAGCTGACCAGGTCGGGCCGCGGGCGGGTGGACGCCGCGGCGGCCTTCGACGTGCTGCTCCCGCTGCGGCCGGGCGGCGGCAAGGAGCCGCTGTTCTGCCTGCATCCGGTCGGTGGCGTCGCGTGGTCGTTCGCCGGTCTCGCCGCGCACATCGACCCGGAGCGCGCACTCTACGGCCTGCAATCTCCGGTACTCAATTCGACGGAGCCGCTACCGGATTCGATCGACGACTGGGCGCGGCGCTACGTCAGCGAGATCCGCGCCGTGCAGCCCGAGGGGCCTTATCACCTGCTCGGCTGGTCGCTCGGCGGCGTTCTCGCGCACGCCGTCGCGGTCCAGCTACAGGACCAGGGGCAGCACGTCGCGACGCTGGCCATGATGGACAGCCCCCGCACGGTCGCGGCGGCCGAGACCACCGTGCCGCTGGCCGATCTGCTCGGCGGGCTGCTCGGCGAACAAGCCGCCGACGCGGACACCGAACTCGGACTCGCCGAACTCGCCGCGCGCATCGCCGAACTGCCGGAGCCGTTCGCCTCCTTCGGCGCCGAACGGCTCGGGCGGCTGCTGGACGCGGGAGCCCGCTCCCTCGAACTGCTCCTTCGTTACCGGCCCCGCCGCTACAAGGGCGACCTCGTGTATTTCACCGCCGCACTGGACGACCCGACCGGCGCCACCGGCGCCGCGAGCTGGTCCGAGGCCGTGGACGGCACGGTGCACAACCACGCCGTCGCGGCCACCCACTGGCGGATGACCTCCGAATCCGCCCTCGCCCGCATCGGCCACGTGCTGGCCGCGCGCTGGGCCGACACCGACCGCGCATGAACCAGACCGCCTCACGAAAGGTGAACAATGACAAACCCGTTCGACGACGACGACGCGCAGTTCTACGTCCTCGTCAACGCCGAGGGCGAGCACTCGCTGTGGCCCGTCTTCGCCGCCGTACCGACCGGCTGGACCATCGCCTATGGCGCGGCCGCGCGCAGCATCTGCCTGGAGTACGTCGAGACCCACTGGACCGACATGCGCCCCAAATCGCTGATCGCGGCCATGACACCGAAGACCAACTGAATGCCGGGGCGCGCCGGTCCACATCCCCTGCCGACCGGCGCGCCCCTCCTGGCCGAATCAGGTTGCGTACGTGGCCATGGCGGTGCCGATTCGCCGCAGATCGAGATTCGTTGTGCCGTTCTGCGCGACTACGCCCTCGCCTGATGGGAGTCGATGACCGTCCTGGCCTGCTGCCGCCACTCGGCCACCGCCCGGCCGCCACCGTCTCGCAGCGTCGAGTCGAATCGTCTGGCGCGTTTGGTGACCGTCAGGCCGACGTAGGTGTGCGCGTCGGTGATCGCGGCGGTGGCGACCGAGCAGGCCTCGTCGACTTCGCCGGAGGCCAGCAGCGCGGTCGCGTGTTCGAAACGCACCAGCGCGGGTTCCATGGTCTCGTTCGGGTCGTACAGCGAGATGGCTTGCGCCGCCGCCGCGGCCGTCTCGTCGGGCTTGCCGAGCCGGGCGTATCCGATGGCGCGGTAGAACGCGAGCTTCTCCGGACGGAACGAGAAGATGCCGATCGGCAGTTCCTCGTTCGCGACACTGCCGAGCGCACGAGCGGATTTGTCGATGCAGTGAGCGAATTGGCGTTCGTCGCCGAGATCGGCGTGCGCTCGCGCCGCCATACCCCAGAGCCAGGCGGCGGCCGCGCCGGTCGCCGGATCTTCCGCCAGACGCGGATCGAGCAGGCGCAGTACTTCTCTCGGCTTGTCGCTGTAGGTGGGCAGGTAGGCCAGACCGGCGAGGGCGATGTCCTCCGAGTAGCGATCGCCGATGTCCTGCGCCGCGTGGATGGCGGTGGTGTACCACAGGCGAGCCTGCCCGAAATGACCTTCGTTGAACAAGATCTCGCCGACCACGTTGGCCAGCCGGCCCGCGGTGCGGACCAGCCTGATCTGGTGGTGGGTGGCCTGCCGCTCGCCGAGACACGCACGGACCGTGCGGAACTGGTCGAGTGTGCTCTGGAGCAGCTCGTGCGGCGGCACCCGGACGACCTGCTTGCCGAGCTCCGCGGTGGAATACTCCAGGACGCCAAGCCTGCGCTCGCTGATCGACCCGGCGTCCAGGGCCGCGAGCATCTTCTCCGGTTCACTTGCCAACAGATCGACCGCATGGCCCGCCAGACCTGCGCCGATGCAGGCCAGCAGTTCCCGCCTTCTCACGTCGTCATCCTCGACTTCCTTGTCGAGCCCGATCGGCGCGGACCGAACCTCGGTTCCGCCCAGCGCTGTTTCCCTACCGAGCTTGATTGTCCGATCGAGCGCCGCGCTCGCATCGTCGGTTTCGCGGCCCGCGTCGCGGCCCGCCGTGATCGCCCGCTCGAATCGCGTGACGACGACTGAATCGGCCTCGGACAGTACTCGATCGAGTAGTCGACGGCTTGCGGCGTGCATCCGGGTTGTCCGGCCGTTCTCCCACAAGACCACGGTGCGCGGGGTGACGCCCACCAAACGTGCGAACTCGTAACGACTCCGCTTCATCGCCGAGCGAAGGGCAAGTACGTCTTCGCCCGTCCAGTCGACCTCAACCATATGACCCGCTTCCTCGCTCCAGGCCGATTCACTCGGAAATTACTCGCATTTACTGCATTCCGGACTGTTATGTACTCAATCGCAACGCGCACTCTGTATTTCGCACCCGGCGCCAAGGTTGTGCCCAGACCCTATGGGGCGCTCGCTCTCCGGAACCCGGCGCACGGTCCCGACGCGGCCCCGATCCAGCCGCCTCGAGCGCGGTTCCGTCGGCGCCCCGGCGCCGGGTGCACTGAACTTTTCGCGGAGGTGAACGATGAACGTCCCGCACTTCGACCTGCGTGAGCTGTGGCTGGTCCAAAGCCGTGATTGCACAGCGGAACCGCAGGTCCTCGACTACGACCGCGCCCGATTCATCCTGTCGGTGCACGCCGGTCACGGCAGCGGATGCCGCCAATACCTAGCCGCCTCCGCCTACTGCTTCCGGCGCACCGCGGACCAATGATCCGATGCACTCCACACTGTCCATCCTGACCGGATGCGGCCTCGTTCTCTCCCTCATCGGCATCATCGGAACCTGCGTCGGAGACTCCCGCGCCGCCGACGGACACCGCGCTCCCACAGCCCCTTTCACGGTCCCCGAAGCACACCGCGCTATGCAGCTGCACCGAGGTTGCCGAGCCGATGCTTGCGCCCGCAAAGGAGCCGCCTTCCGCACCCTCGTCGCGGCGGGACGCATAGTCCCCCGACACCCGCGCCGACGGATATTCGACATAGGGCCGACGAGTCCAGCGCGGTGCAGGCCGAACATGCTCGGCCACTCGTGGTGATCGGCGCCTGGACCGTCGACGTTCTGCGGCATCGACACTACGATCGGCCCGGGGGCATCGGAGATCGCGGACTCTATCGCGCCAAGGCAAGATCGACCGCTGGAGGATGGACTTCGAATGACCGCGACCGACGACACCGCAGCGGCCAAGCTGCCCGAGGAATGCCAGCTCGTCGACAGATACGGGAGAACCCTCTATCAGCTTGCAGGGATGCTCAATCCCCCGCCGGACGTCATCGCCTTGTTGTCGCAGTGGCTCATCGAGCTGGAAACACGCTGGCCCGGAGCAGAAACCGAGGGGCGGCCGCCCGCGCGGTTGACCTTGGTCAGCGCCTTGGGACACAAGAACGCGCGCGGAACCGCTGCGGCTCAGGCATTGATCTCACAGTTCGATACCGCCAAGACGATCGGCTCCCGGGAGCGATGGCCAGCGGGAAATGCGATATACGACATCCCCGCGGGCGTCGAGTACTTCGACCAGCTCGCAGCCATCGCAATGAATCGAGAGTTCGGCGCCGACCGCCAGATGGTCGTCTCCTGGCTGGCCAAGTCCCGCCACCCCGACGCCGTGGCGGTCGCGCTGTCGCAACTCGATGACGGAGCCGTTCAAGGCCACGCCCTGGAAGTGCTGTCGAAGCTACGCGCTCGAGGCGTCCGCGACAGGGTCCAGTCGTTTGTTACCTCGAAAAACAAGTGGCACAAGCGCTCTGCCGACCGCATCCTGCGTTACGACGAGAGCTGAGTGGCTTGGCGGGGTCGCGGCAACAGCTACTGCCAGATGCGCCGCAGAAGGTAGGAATGGAGACCGATGTGTATGGTCCTCGATAGCCGCCGTTCGACTACCGTCGATATTCAACGGCCAGTATCGAGATCCTTGATCAGGACATCGAACGTCGGCGCGTCCGGCGAGCTCGGTGTCAGGGTGCCGACCCGCGACCAATCCCACTTCCGGTAGGCCGCGTACGCGCGATCGTTGTCCGGCTCGACGAGCTCGCTCGGAGCTCAGGACGACCGCACAGCAGCTCGTCGTGCAGTGCCCGTGCCAGGCCGCGTCCGGTGAACTCCGTGCACACCATGATTTCCGACAGCCCGAACGTCCGTGTCCCGTCCTCATGGATGAACTTGCCACGATCCACGACGCGCGCAATGCGGCATCTGGGCCGACCGTCCATCCCCACGTCTGCCCGGCAGGCTCGCCGTCTACGTACGCGGCGACCATTGCGAACCCACTACCGCGGGTGGGATCGGTGTAGCTGTCCATCGATGAGCGTCGTGCCGAGCTGCGGGCGCTGATCGATCGCTGGGTGATCGTTCATATCCAACCGGGGCACCCACGGGCGCCGACGACCGGTTACGGACAAGTCATGGACGACATGGCCGGTGTGTATGTCACCGCCGAACTCGTACTCGCTGCCGATCCCATCGCCCGCGAGCTGCACGAGGCATGGTCGTGCGTGAGCTATTTGGCAACCCAGTGGTCCGATCTCGTCGACTTGGCAGTCGACGGCCAGCCGCCGGCATTCACGCCGCCGTGAACACACCCCGCTCTGGCCTTTGAGAGCCAGCAATCATGCAGGACGACCACCGCTTCACCATGGGCGAGCGGCCGAGGTGTACTACATGTTAACTTCGATACTACTGCCCATGACGTCAAAAATATCATTGTCGGCACCGTAAGTGTACGCGCTAGCCTAGTAACGACGATATCGGTGATATTTTTGACGTATGAGTAGGGATGAACGACTCCTCGATCTGGCGGACTTAGCCGGATCGCAGTGGGGTCTGTTCACCTCCATGCAGGCCGGCGATCTCGGTTTCAGTACCCAGCAGCTCAAGCGTCTCGCTGATGCGGAGCTGATAACCCGGCTCCGGCAAGGGGTGTATCGGCTGACCGGCGCGCCAGAGACGCCGCAGGATCCCATCCGGGCCGAGTGGCTGGCGTTGGAACCCAAACGGCTGGCCGCCGACCGCTTGGCCGACGCGGTACCTGTAGGCGTGGTGTCTCACCGGTCGGCGGCGCGTTTGCAGGATCTCGGCGATATCGACGCCGACTTCCACGAATTCACGGTTCCGAAGCGGCGGAGTACCCGCAGCCCGGATGTGAAGTTCCATGTCCGGGAACTGGGACACGAGGACTGGCACCTGGTGGCTGGCCTACCGGCGACCCGACCACTGCGTACTACCGTGGACCTCGCCGCAACACGAACCGACGGCGGGCACCTGGCCTCGGTCGCCCGCGACGCCATCCTCACCGAAGACACCACCCGCGACGAACTCGCCGCCGCGCTGCGCCCTTACGCTCACTACTACGGCATGCCGATCGGAGCCGGAGACGAGCTACTCCGCAACTTCATCGGTCAAGCGGGTGTCCCCGAATCAGCCAAAGCCCTGACGCGAAGCGACCGCGGCGTGGACTGGGTGCTTATCGACCCCACCACCAATCGCCCAATTGCTCTGCAATCAAAGTTCTTCGAGCGACGACCGCTCGAGTTCACGCTGAAGGACATCGAGCGCAGGCTCGCAGATCCCGGCTTCGTCGAGGCACTACTCACCGCCTTGCGGAGCTCTTCGGCTGACACGAGCCGTATGTCGGCGGCTCTCGGTAATCTCGTCGCGCACAGCAAGCGGCCAGCAGACAACGACGCCGTTGTCCGTTTGCTGCTGGAGACGATTTCTCGATTGGTTCGATCCGAGAGCAACAACGACGAGGACGGGGGCGGGGATGACGGCTACGCGGAAGTACCCGAGCGACCGGGGGTTTCAAGCCGCGATCAATCAGCGGATCAGTGAGCGTGCTCGCAGCCTGAAGCGCCCCACCGAAGAGTTGCGCCGCGAGTTCTACATGCAGCGGATGCTGGCCAGAGTGTTCGCCGATCCCGCCGCACCCTGGATCCTCAAAGGCGGAACCTCGCTGCTGGTTCGCATTCCGGGAGCCAGGCACAGTCAGGACGTCGACTTATTGCACCTGCACGCCGAGCTTGACCGGGCATTCGACGAACTCCGCGACCTCGTAGTCGCACCCAGTTCGCTGGATCGGCTGACCTTCGACCTGAAGGTCAAGAAACAGAACGTGAACGAGGGCGGCATCGCGGTGTGGCAACTCCAGGCGACGCCTCGCCTGGGCACGATAGGGCTCCAGCACTTCCCGATCGACCTGACCGCGGGCAAGCAGCTCATCGGCCGGATCGATCGGATCGCGCCGACGCCGACCATCGAGATTCCCGACGTCCTGCCGCCGCCGGAATTCGCCTGCTACCCGCTGGTCGACCAGATCGCCGACAAGCTCGCCGCAATGTACGAGTACCACGGCGAAGAGCGCCAGCCCTCGACGAGATGGCGCGATTTTGGCCGACCTGCTGTTGATCATCGGCACCTCCAGCTTCGACGCCACTTCGATCCAGCTCGCCTTGCAACACCAACGACAGCACAGGCCCGCGCTGGAACTGCCCACCGTGATCCATTCGCCTGGCGCGCGCTGGAAGGTCTCCTATCGCGACATCGCGGTGAAGATCAGCCGACTTCCAGCGGAACTGCACCAACTCGATGCAGCGCTGGACTATCTCGGTCAGTGCATGAACCCAATTCTCGACGGCACCATGACGATCGGGACCTGGAATCCCACGACCCTGCGCTGGGATGCATGCACGTAAACAGTGTCGTTTGGGCCTTTGGTCTCTGGCAAGTGCGAAAGCCGAGGTTGGTGCGGTGGCCTCCGCCGTCGGACATGTGGATGGCTCACCGGAGTCCGAGCAACTCGCGCTCCGCGCGGTCCATCGTCATCTGAAAACCCTCGGCCACCACGGGAACCATGGCGAGCGTGCAGACGCCCGCCAGGATCGGCGAGGCCACCTCGAAACGCGAAAACCATCGCACTCGGGTGCCTTCGGGCACCGAACGGAACGCCATGAATCCCTCGTCGTGCCGCAGTGGCGGCGTGGACCTGGTGATCCGGTACCGCATCAGCGTCGGCGGACGGTATTCGACGATCTCCTCGGTCAACCGCAGCAGCGGCGTGACCACCACCCGCACCGCCCCGCTGCCGTGGCAGTGATCGTCGCCGGGGCGGACGAGGGTGACCCGCCGGACCACCGAGATCCGGCGGTAATTCGTTGCGTCGGTGAGCCATTCGAAGACGTCGCTGACGTGCGCCGGAATGGTCCGCTCGATATCGACGGTCCGCATGCCTCGACCTCAGACGAGGTTCTTCTCCTTGCGGATCCTGCGGCGCAGGTCGGCCATCAGCGCGAGGCTGCCGCCATGCCGCAGGAACCGGGGAATGAACCGGTTGACGAAACCGACGAAAACGAACAGGTGCTCGAAGCGGCGCTGATCGGCGGCGGTCCACTCCAGTTGCATCTGCTCCCGGAAGTACGGCGCGAGAAAGCCGATCGTCAAGAACTTCAACAAGTTCCGGAACGGAAGCCGCAGATACCAGTGGATCATGCGCAGGTTCAGCAGATCGTCGACATAGGAGCGCACGTAGTCGTCGAGGACGGCTTGATGGCACGCCTCGTTCCAGTAGACGTCGAACTCGGCGCGCGTCTTGGGCCACATGTCCTCGGTGACCTGCAACGTGGTGCCGAGCGTCGAGGACGAGGCGTAGAAGGCCTCGGCCTGCTCATCGCTCATCTTGCCTTGCAGCAGCTGGTAGGTGTCCTCGAAGCCGATGTACAGGCATGCGGCGACCCACAATTGGAGATTGCGGTCGAAGGCGTTGTACTTCACCGCCGCGTCCGGCTCGGACCGCACGTGGCGGTGCACCGCGTTCACCGCCTCGCGGTAGGCCATGCGCTCCTCGTCGGTGCCGAGGATGGCGACCGCCAGGTACTGGGTGGTGGTGCGGGCCCGCTTCCACGGGTGCTTCATGAGCGCGCCGCTCTCCACCTTGCTCTCCGCGACGCCGTAACCGACACCGGGCCGTGCCATCTGCATCGCGACGTTGGCCGCGGCGCCCGCGAAGGACCAGAAGTCCAGCGCGTCGGACAGTTTGATCGGCCGCTTGGTGAACGGGCGGTGCGCGGAGCTGATGGGGATGCGCGTCTGCTCCTTGGTCAGTGGCGCCGGTTCGTTCTCGTAGGCGGGGTGGGCGACCGCGGTCATGGGAGTCCTTCCGTCGTCTCCGTCCAATTATGTTACCGCTCATTCTGAACAGCAAGTGCTCCAGGTATCCAAGTTTCCTTGTGTTTTATCGGTTATTTATCTGGCAAGTGTCGAGCTGTTCTACAGCGGATTGCGGGCCTGGTCGGCATACCGCAGCTGTGGCGGACGCAGCGCGGAGCCGACCCGGACCGCGCGGGCGTAGACCGCGAAGGCTGCCGCGTCGCCGGGGCGAAGCGGCGCGTCGAGCAGGTCCCTCGCGCGCTCGTGCAGCAGCGCGCGCACGGCGAAACCGGGCAGCTTGCGCGGCGTCCACGCGTCGGGGCGCAGCACCTGATCGCGCAACGCCAGCGTGTCGGCCCCGGGCGATGGCAGTGCCGCGCACGCGCCCGCGAAGTATTCGGTGAACTCGGTCCAGGTGGCCGGCGTGTGCCGGTTCGAGATCCCGTAGCGGCCGTACCATGCGCGGCATTCCGCGTAGAGCTGCTCGCGCCGCGCCGGTGTGATCCCGCCGGAGAAGGCGTCGATACTCGTCACGAGCGTGTCGACGTAGGTGGCGTGCTGGAAGAAGAAGAGCTCGGGATGGAGTGCGTGATAGCGACGGCCGAAGGCGTCGACGCCCTTGACGTGCTCGTGCCCGAAACGAATGACCGAGCGCAGATCTCGCTCGCTGTAGGCGATGTTGATCATTCCGCCCACGGCGCGCCGCTTGTGTTCCCAGAGCCGGTTCGGCGTGTGCTCACGGAGCGCGGCGGCGATCGCCGGGTGCAGTACTTGGAGCGCGACCGCGCGCGGCAGCGTCAGGGCGAAGCGCCGATCGCCGAGGTGCCGCCGCAGTACGTTGCTTGTGTCGAGCAGCTGGGCCTCCGTCTGTCCGCCGGGCGAAGTCATCCTCACTGCGGGTGAGAACGTTCGATAACTTATTCGCCGCATCGGCGGGTCGTCAATCGGTGCTGTGCGAGAACAGCTTGCAAGTCGTGGTCCTGGGAATCTGCCGGAAACGCTTCCGAAACGATGTGAATCATGCGTAACATACGGGCTGTGCCGGACCGGATGTACACGGTTGGCGCCCCCGCGACGCCGCGACCTCCTTCGCAGCGCGCGGGCACGGCGGGCAGGTTCGGCCGGTGCAGGAAAGGATGCGACGTACATGCTCAAGAGGCTGGATCGAATATTCAGCTACGAGATGAAGGTCTCCGAGTTCCTCGGGACCTTGATCATTCTCGGAATCCCGTACGGGCTCGTCGGAGTCGTCTGGACGCTGACTCACACGAGTCATCTACGCGATATGCACGGCATCGACGTGGTCATCTCGTTTCTCGGGTCGATCGTGTGCTGGCCGGTGCTCACCTTCTCGAATGTGTACATGACCTGATGATGATCTTGGTGTGGCTCATCGACATCTTGGTGATCGGCGTCAAGATCCTCGGTGGGCGGATGAAAGTGAATCCGATCCTGCGCTACGGGCTCTGGCTCGCCGTGCTGAGCGCCGTTGTGGCCGGCGTCGCCGCGTTCGGCTACGGCTTGGTGGCATTGCAGCACTTCCTCAGCGAACCGGCCTGAGCGGACCTCGCCGGAGAGTGCGCCCGGAGAATGTGCGACTGCAAGGAAACTTGTTCGAGATGGAAGTGTCTGATATGGGCAGGCGAATGTCCCGATATCCTCGGAATATTTGCAGGTCCACTGCTTGATTCGGGGTTCGGGCTGTCTTTTCGCTCGCGACACCGCTATCCGATGTTGTTGAGAATTCTAATTCACATGTGACTTGTGTCGCGCACGTTGGCTGTGCGACACTTCACACGCTCCGCGCCCTCGAGGGGGTCACCGTTACCGGTCGGCGAAGTGAGCGAGAAGAAGGCCGAGAAAGGACTCGGGCAGCGTGACAACCATCGAACGACCTCCGGGTCGGATCGAACCGGAGCGAGATCCGGAACGCACCGACCTGGAGCGCGCCGTCGACGATCTGAAGGGTCTGTGGCGGCGTCATCCGCAGCGGTCGCTGGAAACCCTTGGCAGGCAAGTGATGCTGGGCCGGGACGCGGTGATCGAACTGTTCCGGGCGATCGCCGCCCGGCGCTTCCCGTATCACGAGTTCATCCGGCAGTGCGCGTTCATGGCGAGCGTCTCCGCCGCGCCGACCGTGCTGGTCGCGATTCCGATCGCCGTCGTGGTGTCCCTCCAGGTTGGCGCGCTGGTCAACCAGGTCGGCGCGACGACGTTCATCGGCGCGGTCGCCGGACTCGGCATCATCCGACAGGGTGCGCCGCTGGTCACCTCGCTGATGATCGCGGGCGCGGTCGGCTCGGCGATCTGCGCCGACCTCGGCTCGCGCACCATCCGCGAGGAGATCGACGCCATGATGGTCATGGGCGTCGATCCGGTGCGCCGCTTGGTCGCACCGCGCCTGGTGGCCGCGGTGCTGGTGAGCATGCTGCTGTGCGGGTTCATCGTGTTCGTCGGCTTCGCGACGGCCTACATGTTCAACGTCTACGCCCAGTCCGGCACGCCGGGTTCCTTCATCGGCTCGTTCGCGTCCTTCGCGGTGGCCAACGACCTCATCGTCGCGCTGGTGAAGGCGGCGATCTTCGGCGCGCTCACCGCGATCATCGCCTGTGATATCGGGCTGCACGCCAAGGGCGGGCCAGGCGGCGTGGCGAACGCGGTGAACTCCGCGGTCGTCACCTCCGCGCTGATGCTCTTCGCCACCAACATCATTCTCACCCAGCTGTACAACACGCTGTTCCCGACGAAGGTGATCTGAGGTGGGCACGAAGTACACCCCGCCCGCCCTGAAACCATTCCGGGCGGTCGGCACCGTTGCCGCGGTGCCCTATCGGGCGAACCAGCGGCTCGGCCACCAAGTCATCACGTTCTTCCAGGCGCTGGCCGCGATTCCCTTCGTGCTGAGGCACTATCGCAAGGAAGTGCTGCGGCTGACCGCCGATGTCGGCTGGGGCAACGGCTCGCTGGTCGTCGGAGGCGGCACCGTCGGCGTGGTGATCATCCTCTGCGCGTTCGGCGGCATCACCGTCGGTATGGAGTCGTTCACCGCGCTGAACCTGCTCACCATGGGCCCGCTGACCGGCGCGATCTCCGGCTTCGCCACCACGCGCGAGCTGGCTCCGATCCTGGCGACGCTGGCCTTCGCCATCCAGGCCGGGTGCCGGTTCACCGCACAACTGGGTTCCATGCGGATCTCCGAGGAGATCGACGCGCTGGAATCCATTGCGATCCGGCCGCTTCCGTACCTGGTGAGCACCAGGATGATCGCCGCGACGCTGACCATCATCCCGCTGTACACGGTGGGTCTGGCGACGGCGTACCTGGCCACCAAGCTCTCGGTGCTCTTCCTCGGCGGCACCTCGGCCGGCACCTACGACCACTACTTCTTCCAATTCCTCATCGGGACCGATGTCTTCTTCTCGCTGCTCAAAGTCGTCGTCTTCGTGCTGCTCGCGACGTTCATCCAGTGCTACTACGGCTATGTCGCCTCGGGCGGGCCGGAGGGCGTCGGCGTCGCGGCCGGACAGGCCATCAAGATGGTGATCGTCGTAATGGTCTTCGCGAATCTGTTTCTGACGCTGGCTATCTGGGGCATCGACCCTGGCTTCCGGATCTCGGGATAGGGGCGGCATGCTTCTCGATCCCAGTGGCCGCGGGCCGACCGCTCGCCACCTCTCCCTGGCAGGCCTCGCGATGGTGACGGCCACCGCGCTGCTGCTCGGTCTGCTGGCGCTGCGCTACAACGGCTACTTCGAGGACAAGGTCCGGGTGACCGCCGAGCTCACCAGCACCGGCGACGGACTACCCGCACACGCCGACGTGAAGTTCCGCGGCATGGTGGTCGGCACCGTCGCGGGCGTCGAGGTGGTCGCCAAGGGGGAGCGGCAGCGCGCCGAGATCCACCTGAAGCCCGCTGTCGCACCGACTATTCCGGCGGCCGTCACCGCCAGGGTGGTGCCGAACAACCTGTTCGGCGTCACCGCGATCGAGCTGGTGGACAACGGCTCTGCGGGCGCGAAACTGGCGGCCGGAGCGGTGATCCCGGAGGACACGAGCACCTCGACCATGCAGTTGCAGACCACACTGACCGTGCTGCGCGACGTGCTCGACAACATCCAACCCGAAAAGCTCGGCCGGGTATTGGCGACGCTGGCGGCCGCGCTCGATCCCGCCGCGCGCGTGCCGGGTTCGACGATCGAGCGGCTCGATCTCTGGGTCACCCAGATGCGCGCCGTCCCCGGCGTCGGCGAACTGCTCGGCGATCTCGGCCGGGCTACAACGGAACTGAGCAAGTCGGCGCCGGATCTGGTCGGCGTGCTCGCCGAATCGGTGACCGCGGCCCGCACCTTCACCGAGCGCCGCGACAACCTGGTCGCACTGCTCGCCAACGCGAGCAACACCATCGACTCGGTCAACTCGCTGTTCGCGCGAAGCCCGGATGCGGCAAAGGATCTCGTCCCAGGCCTCGACGAGCTGTTCGGCAGCCTGGCGCAGGACACGCAGGCCATCCCGGACACCGCGCGAAACCTCAACGCCTCGCTGGAGAAGCTGGCCACGGTGTTCCACTTCGGGCCGAGCCGCCAGATGGTGTGGGCGATGGACGTCACGTTCACGCCCTTCCAGCAGTACACGGCCAAGGACTGCCCGACCTACGGTTCGATGTCCGGTCCCCGCTGCGGTGGCCCGACGGTGCCGGAAGTCGCACCGGACCAGGAGTTTCCGGCGCAGCTACAGCCGCGCTGGCTGGACGCCGCCGGTCCCCAGCCGACGCTCGCGCTGCCGGGACTCGAAGCGGCGCCCGTCATTCCGGGCATTCCCGGTCTGTCGGCGATCCCCGGGCTGCCTGCCATTCCAGGAATCACCGTCCCCGCGGCGGCCACCCCGGCGGCGCGTCCGATCGCGGGCGGCCGCGGGCACGCCGGTGTCGCCGCGATCGTCGGTGGCCAACCGACCGCGGCCCAGCTCCTGCTGCTGACGCCGCTGCTGGCGGGCGGGTCGGTGACCGTCTACGACACCGTGCCCACGGAAGGGGGCAAGTGATATGAAGTCTGGGAAAGCCCTCGCCGGCTTCAGTTTCTTCGCCGTATTGGCCATCGCGCTGACCTACACCATCTGGTCGACCTTGCAGCGCTCGGTGCCCGGCGACACGCACACCTATTCCGCGACGTTCTCCGACGTTATGGGCGTACGAGTCGGCGACGACGTGCGGATGGCGGGCGTGCGTGTCGGCCGCGTCGACCGGATCGATTTCGACGACGACTACAAGGCCGTCGTCGACTTCCGCATCCAGGATCGGCAGCGGCTGACCACGACGACCAAAGCCCTTGTGCGGTACCAAAACCTCATCGGCCAGCGCTATATCGCGCTCACCCCCGGCGAGGAGGAAGGCGAACCGCTGCGTCCGGGCGGCCACATCTCGTTGGACAACACCGAACCGTCCTTCGACGTCTCGGCGCTCCTCTCCGGTTTCGAGCCGCTGTTCAGCGTGTTGCAGCCCGATCAGGTGAACTCGCTGTCGGAGACGCTGATTCAGGCGTTGCAGGGCGACGGCGTCTCGCTGAGCACGCTGATCACCCAGGCCGCCGATCTGGCCGCCACCTTCGGCCAGCGCGATCGCATCCTCGGCGACGTGATCACCAATCTGAGCAGCGTGATCAGCGGATTGGCCAACCGCTCCGGCGAATTGGAGACGCTCATCGCTCAGTCGAGGGCGCTGGTCGAGGCGCTCTACGCCGAGGGCGAGTCGCTGAAGCAGTCCGTCGATCTGGTGGCCAACTCGACCGATTCCCTGGTCTCGCTGATCGCGCAGGTGCAGCCCGACCTGGCCAGGGCGCAGGACGACGCGACCACCGGCATCGCCATGCTGCTGCTCAACGGCGCCGCGCTGGACAAGGCCGCGGTGCAGTTCCCCGACCTCCTCAACGCGCTGGCCCGCTTCACCGGATACGGCACGTACGGCAACGCCTACATCTGCCGGTTGGACGTCTCGCTGTGGGGCGTGCTGCTCCCGCCGGGGCTGTTCTCACAGGTCGGCGGCAATTCCCAGTCGGAGGTCTGCCGATGATGGCACGGATTCGGTTGCCGAGGTATTCGAAGAACCGCTACCTCTGGCTCGGCGTGATCGCGGCGGGCTTCGTGGCGCTGCTGCTGGTCGGCTCGAGTGTGGTGTCCGGGGCGCGGCTGGCGGACAAGACGGTCAAGGCCGAGTTCGCCCAGGCGGCGGGGCTGCGGCCGGGCGCGACCGTCGACGTCTCCGGCATCGAGGTCGGTCAGGTGCGCGCGGTCCGGCTGGCCGGCGACAAGGTGGTGGTGGATCTGCGGGTCCGTCGCGACCTGCGGCTCGGACCGGACGCGCGGGCCGCGATCAAGATGTCGACCATCCTGGGCAGGCTGCACATCGAACTCACGCCGGGGGACGGAAAGGGTCTGCCGGACAACGTCATCCGGCTGTCGAACACGTCCGTGCCGTACAACCTCGGCAAGGTGATCCAGGACCCGCAGTACAAGTCGTCGTTCGAGCGGATCGAGCGGATCGACCCGAGCAAGCTGCGCCAAGCGCTGGACGTGCTCGACCAGCAGATGGGCGACTCGCCGCAGCTGACCGTCGCCGCGCTGGACAGCATCGGCGCGCTGGCCAAGGTGATCAACGATCGCCGCGACGAGGTCGACGCGCTGTTGAAGAGCATGGATCAGGTCTCGCAGCTGGTCGCCGACAACCAGAACAGCGTGCTGCTGCTGCTCACCCGTGGCGAGGCGATCGGCAACGCGGTGGCGTTGCGGCAGGACCTGCTGCGGCAGCTGCTCGACAACGTGGCGGCGCTGTCGGCGCTGTTGCAGGAGATGGGCATCGAGAACAACGACCAGCTCGGCCCGCTCATCCAGAACCTGAACACCATGACCGAGGGCCTGGAGAAGAACCGGGAGAACCTGGATCGGCTGTACGAGATCATGCCGGTCGCGGTGCGGCAATTCAACAACGCGCTCGGCAACGGGCCGTACGGCGATGTCTGGGCGCCGTGGATCTTCCCGGACAACTGGCTTTGTTTCGCACAAGCGGTACCGGGGTGCAACTGATGAGGATTCGTGCGGTCTTGAAACTGGTCGCGGTGTGCGTCGCCGCGGCCGTTGGCAGCGGCTGTTCGCTGCTGCCGGAGAGCGTGAGTTCGCTGCCCGACCAATATCTCGGCGAACACCTTCGGATCAGCGCCGATTTCGAGAATGTCGCCGGTCTCTACGCGGGCAACGAGGTGGCCGTTCTCGGTGTTCCGGTCGGCCGGGTCGACACGGTGACCGCCCGTGGCAGCTACGTCGAGGTCACCATGTCCATCGAGAAGGACGTCAAGGTGCCCGCCGACGCCATCGCGGCGCTCGTTTCACCGCAGCTGATTACCAACCGGCACGTTGAGCTGGCCCCCGCCTACACCGGCGACGGGCCGACGCTCGCCGACGGCGCGCACATCCCGCTCGCCCGTACCAGGACGCCGGTCGAATTGGACCGGATCCTGGAGAATTTCGACCAGCTGGGCGCGGCGTTGAAGGGCGACAGCGAGAACGGGCCGATGGCGAGCCGGGTGCTGTTCCCGCTGCTCGAGGGCAACGGCGACCGGCTGCGCGAGACGCTGGACGCGCTCTCCGCTGCCTTCGAGGTGTCGTTCGCCAACAGGGACCAGATCGCCAACACGATCATCAAGCTCAACGAGATCACCCAGGTGATCGCCTCCAACGATCAGACCGTGCGCGATTTCAGCGGCAGACTGACCGAGCTGGTGGCGCTGATGGGGGAGCAGTCACCCGGCCTGCACGCGGTGCTCACCCAGCTCAACGATTTCGTGAACAACACCGCGACGGTGGTCGGGCAGAACCAGGATCAGCTGGCAGGCGCGCTGACCCGTTTCGTCGCGATCACCGAGCAGATGCGCGCCAACGCGCGTCAGCTCACCGAAATCGTCGACGTCACACCGCTGTTCTTCCAGAACATCAGCAACACGATGAGTCGCGAGCACCGCGCCGTCCGACTGCACGGCCTGCTCGACAAGATCGTGCTGGACGGTGAGGCGCTCGCGCTGTTCTGCGAGCGGATTCAGCTGCGGCTCGACGGTTGCCGGACCGGGAAGATCCAGGACATGGGACCGGATTTCGGTCTCACCGCCGCACTGCTGGGGATCGCGAAATGAGGGCGAAGGCGGTGCTGCGACGCACCATCGCGGCCGGGCTGGTCGCCGCGAGCGTCGGCACGGCGACCGGCTGCGCGGTGACCGTGGACAACGTCCCGCTGCCCAAACCCGGCATCGGCGCGCCCGGCTACAAGATCAACGCCGCGTTCCGCGACGCGCTCAATCTGCCCGATCGCGCGCACGTGAAGATCGGCGGCACCGACATCGGCGTCGTCACCGGCATCAGCACCACGAACTTCATCGCCGACGTGGAAATGGAGATCCGCGAGGACATCCGGCTGCCGCGCGGCACCACCGCGGAGCTACGGCAGGCCACCCCGCTCGGCGACATCTTCGTCGCCATGACCCTGCCCGCCGCGCGGGACGGCGCGGAGATGCTGCGTCCAGGCGACACCATCGGCACCGAGCACACCTCGGCGGGCGCCTCGGTGGAGCAGTTGATGGTCTCGATATCCATGCTGCTCAACGGCGGCGGCCTCAATCAGGCCGCCAAGATCACCTCCGAGATGAATTCGATGTTCGCCGGGCGAGCGCCGCAGCTCGCGCATCTGCTGACCGAATTGAGCAGCGCCATCGACGCACTCAACCGCAGGACAGCGGACATCGACAGCGTGCTGTCCGGCGTCAACGTGCTCACCGGCGAATTGGCCGCGCGCAAGGCCGAACTCGGTGAGGCGGCCGACACCTTCCCCGCGCTGCTCGGCCTGTTCGCCGAGAACAACAGGGACATCTCGGCATTGATCAGCAAGGTATCGGTGACGATGGCCGCGCTCGGCGATTTCACCGAGACCACGGGTCCCGAATTCGTCAGCCTTTTCGACAGCATTCAGCGGCTGATGTCCGGATTCACCCAGATGGGGGACGAGCTCGGCCAAGCGCTCGAGCGCTTCGATCGGATGTATCCCTCGATCATGGCCTCCTTCGACGGGCCGAATCTGTCGGTCGCGGCGACGGTTTCGTATCTGAGCGTGGGCGCGCTGACCGATCCGCGCGGCAGCCGGTGGCCGGAAGTGGGCGATGTGCCCGCCTTCATCGGCAGCCTCGCGCAGGTCATCGAGAAGGTGATCGGCAGGCTGAACAGCCCGCCGCGTACGGAGGGCGGCCGATGAGCATCCCACTCTGGAATTATTTGGTACGCGAGCGAATCGCGGTCGCCAATATCGGCCTGGTGCTCGTGCTGATCTTCGGCTCGGCATATCTGGGCGCGCAGGTGCTGCGCTTCGACCCGCTGCCGAACACTTACCTCGTCACCGTGGAATTGCAGACCTCGGGCGGATTGCTGGCCAACAACGACGTCACTCTCCGCGGCACCAGGATCGGGCGGGTGCGCGAGGTCAAGGTTGCGGATATCGGGATAGCGGCCGTCGCCGAAATCCAGTCCTCGGCGCGCGTTCCCGTCGGCGGAACCGTCGCGGTCGGCCGCCTGTCCGCGGCGGGGGAGCAGTACCTGGATTTCCGGCCCGACTCCGACACCGGACCGTATCTCGGCGACGGTGATGTGGTGGCGATGTCGCAGACCAAGGCGCCGGTCTCGGTGCAGTCGGTGCTCGCGAACGTGAGCGGCATGATCGGCGGCATGAACCCGCAGCGGCTCACCGTCATCGTCGACGAGCTGGACAAGGCGCTCGCGGGCGGCCCGGACCGACTGCGCAACATGATCTCCGGCATCAGCAGGGCCATGGCGGGCCTGACCGATCTGCTGCCGCAGACCAGGCAGTTGATCGAGAACCTCGAGATCATCTCGGAGACCACCTCGCACGCCCAGCCCGATCTGACGACGCTCACCACCGGCGCCGGCGCGCTGTTCGAGCAGCTGACCGCCGCCGATCAGGAGGTCAGGCGCTTCCTCGACCTCGCGCCGGGCCAGCTGGCGACGTTGGGCGGCTTCGTCACCGAGACCGAAGATCCCGTGACCAATCTGGTCACGAACTTCGTGGCCATCACCAAGTCGGCGAAGCTGCGCCAGCCCGCCATCGCCGCGCTGTTCCCCGCGCTGCGCGAAGGCGCCGAGGCGATCGGCGTCCCGGCGCACGACGGCGCCTTCCACACCCTCGTCGACCCGTGGCCCCGGCCGACCTGCGACTACGAGACCATCCCTGTCGTCCCGACACTGGCCACCACCGACACCAGGGTGCGGCTCTACAACTACTGCGTCACGAACAACCCGGCGCTCCAGGTGCGCGGTTCGGCGAACGCGCCGCGGCCCAATGTGCCCGACAACGGGTCCGGCCCGCCGCCCGGCGTGACCGGTAACGAACTGTCCCGTCCCGTTCCCGGGCGATAGGAAGGAAAAGCCATGAGTGACAACGATGTCGACAGCGGCGCCGCGTCCGTCGCGGGGGACGACACAGCGGATGAGACGGCCGCGGTGGACGTGAAACCGGCTACGGCGGAGGGCGGGGGAAAAGCGGGGTCGGCCACCGGTGCTGCCGGTGACGCGAAACAAGCTGCGGCGGAGTCGGGTTGGCGCGATCGGCTGCGTCTTCCCGGCGGCGCGAGAGGTGTTGTCGTCGCACGCGCCGCGGTGGCCGTGCTGCTGGGCGGGGCGGTCGCTTCGACCGGCTACTTCTTCGTGCAGAACCGGGACAACGAGGCACTGCTGGAAGCCCACGAGGAGGCCAAGGCGGCCGCTTGCGCGTACGCGCCCGTGCTCGCGAACTACGACGCCAAGAATCTCGACGCCTACTTCGCCGCGGTGCTCGACGGCGCGACCGGCGATTGGAAGAAGCAGTTCGACGACACCAGCCGTGAGCTGAAAGAGGTGCTGACCCAGGGTGAGGTGGTCTCCAAGACCAATGACGTGCAGTGCGCGGTGAAGAGCGGTGACGAGACCTCCGCGGAGGCGATCGTGGTGATCGGCCAGACCATCACCAGCGTCGGCACCCAGGGCAAGCCCGCGCCAGGTCAGCTGTCCATGGTGATGCGGATGGCGAAGGTGGACGGCAAATGGCTGGTGAACAAGGTGAATTCACCACTGGTCCCGGCACCGCATCAGTAGCGCTTCGTCTCGTCCCGGGTCAGCGCGTGGTCGCCGCGGGCCGCCCGAACAGGATGACTTGCATCAGGTGGATCACCCGCGCTCGCGAGCAGATCGGGTTGTCCGGACCCAGCCACTGTCCGAGGTCGACGACGAGTGCGAAGGCGGCGTGTACCAGCACCCGCGACTCGGCGGCGGACAGTTCAGGGCGCACCCCGACGACGAGCTTGGCCCACTCTTCGACGTTGAGCCGCTGGATGTTCCGCAGCACGGTGCGGTCCTCCTGCGGCACGTTGCCGATCTCGGCGTAGTAGACGAAGGTCAGTTCCCGCTCGGCGAAGGATCCGGCCACGTACAGCTCGATCAGCCTGGTCAGGGCGCGCTCGGGGTCACCGTCGGAGGCGGCGATGGCCGGGCCGATGGCGGCCGAAACCCGGTCCGCCGCACGGCGGAACGCGGCGGCCAGGATGTCGCCCTTGCTTCGGTAGAAGCGGTAGACGGCCGAGGAGGCGGGCAGTTTCGCGGCATTGGCGATGTCCTCGACGCTCACGTTGGGATAGCCGCGTTCGTGGAACAGTTCGATGGCGCGCCGCAGCAACAGCTCGTGCTTGAAGCGCAGCGGCACCTCGGCGGCGCCGTCGCTGACGTGCGGCTCGCCGACCGGCGGCAGATCACCGCGCACCACATCCAGGCACGCCGTGCGCAGCAGCTTGGTCAGCGAACGCACCGGAATCGACACGTGGTGATCGGAGATGCTGCCGATGATGCTGAGCGCCGCAGTGGCCAGGACGATGCTGTCCGCGCCCGCCGGCTCGGGCCGCGCCTCCGCGAGCAACCCGCCGACCACTCGGTACGCCTCGATCAACTGGTCGATGAGGACCCGGTAGTCCTCCTCCTCGAGGTAGCGGCTCTGCCACCGCAGCAGGGCCGCGCCGCGGCGGTTGGCGATCGACTTCTCGATGAGCGTGTCGAGAACGTGTTCGAGCCGCAGGCTAGCGGGGGCGTCGGCGAGGTCGTCGGGCAGTTGCACGGCCTCGGCGCAGAGCGCGCTCAGTCGCAAGGCCTCCTCGCGGAACAACGCGTATTTGCTCGGGTAGTGGCGGTACAGCGCGGTGGAGCTGATGTCGAGCCGGGATGCGATCTCTTCCATGCTGACGCCGTGGTACCCCAGTGCGCCGAAGGCCTCGGCGGAGGTCGCCGCGATCTGCGCCCGCCGGTTTCGCGGCCGCCGCCGGATCACCCGGGGCGCGGCGGTCTCACCGCTCGCGCTCTCTCGCGGGGCGCGGCCTTTGTGCGCATCCATGCGGCGATGCTAACCCAAACGAATGCTCGGTAAAGCCGCCTTACTCATGCTGGAATCAAACTGAATGAAAGATCACAAACAATCGGTAACACTAGTGCTACCAAGGACGATTATAACGTTGCGGATCAGAATATTCGGTAACATCAATGGCGCGAGGAAGACCCGCGTCGCATCGCGGGGGAGTGCTCCTAGACCCGTGCGGGACGGCCGAACAGCACGATCTGCATCAGCAGCCGCACCCGATCCTGCGCCGCGAGCGGCTCGCTGCCGAACGAGCGCCCGAGATCGATGACGAGCGCGAAGGCAGCGTGGATGAGGAAGCGCGCCTCGGCGGGTGAGAGCTCGGGACGAACCTCGCGCAGCAGCTTGGCCCACTCCTCGACGCTGAGCCGCTGAATATTGCGCAGCACCGTGCGCTCCTCGGCCGGAACATGCTGGAACTCGGTGAAATACACGAACGTAAGGGCGCGCTCGGTGAACGAGCCCGCGACGTAGTGCTCGATCAGCGTGGTGAGCGCGGCTTCCGGTCCGTCCGAGCTCGCGACCGCCGGACCGATCGCCGCCGACACGCGGTCGGCGGCTCTGCGGAACGCGGCGGCCAGCAGATCGCTCTTGCCACGGTAGAAGCGGTACACCGCCGATGCCGCGGAAAGCCCTGCCGCGCTAGCGATCTCCTCGACGCTCACATTGGGGTAGCCACGCTCGTGGAAGAGCTCGACCGCCTTGTGCAGCAACAGCTCGTGCTTGAACGACTCCGGGATCTCTATCGGAGTCGCGGGTTCCGCGGTCGCCGCCGCGGGCGGCAACTCGGCGCGCACCAGCGACGAGCAAGCCGAGTCGAGAAGCCGGGCAAGGGATTTCGCGGGCAGCGCCGCGTGGTGGTCGGCGATGCTGGTGATGGCGCTGAGCAGGGCGGCGCGCAGCACCCGAACGTCGTTGTCGTCCAATTCGGGACGCAGCCCGCGCAATTCGGTGCCGAGAGCGTCGAGCACGGTGGCCTGCTGTTCGGCCAGCGTCCGCTGATCCTCCGGCTCCAGGTAGCGGCCTTCCCAGCGCACCAGCGTGACGCTCGGGCGGTTCTCGATGGTCGCGCCGATCAGTGCGTCGAGCACCAGGTGCAGGCGCTGCTCCGGAGAGAGTTCGGCGGCGTCGTCGGGCAGCTGGACCGATTCCGTCATCGCCCGGCCCACCCGCAGCAGTTCTTCCCGGAACAGCGCGTACTTGCTCGGATAATGCCGATACAGCGCGGCCGAGCTGATCCCGAGTCCGGAGGCGATGTCCTCCATGCTCACGCCGTGGTAGCCGAGCGCGCCGAAGGCGGCGGCGGACGCCGCGGCGATCTGGGCTCGCCGATTCTTGGGCCTGCGCTTGATCTCCCGTGGTGCCGAGTCGCCGCTGACTGCCTTTCGCGCCGTACGGCGATTGTCGACACTCATGCCGGACATCGTAACGACTCCGCTCGCACGGTGATTTGCCCAGGTCGCGGTACGTCGAACGGGCTGGGTGTCCTCGAGCGCTCGTCGCGGCGGTCGTATCCGTGTGGTCGGCGATACTCGGTCCGCTTCGGGACCACACGGTCCGCCGCTCGGCTCGGCGTGACGACAAGGCGGGATGCGCCGCGCCGCGCCGTTCGGAGCTCGGCGATCGCACGATCCGCACCGGGGGTACCAGTAGTTGGAGTGTATCGATCACCGAACATCGATGAACATACAGCTGTGCTGTGCCTAATAGAGGCAATAACTAGTCGAGAATGTTCGATCACTAAAACTTCCACCGGAGTCGGCGGGTCGTCGATTCGCTGGTCCGGCTTACTGGCGGTTCGGGTGGCGAGGACCCGTGGTTCCACGGGCAATAGAACGTTGAAGTTCTAGAACGTAAGAGGTATATTTTTTATGTGTGGAACGTGACTCTCTTGGCCCCGGTCATCGAGTGGTTCCTCCAATTGGAGGACGACGCGGAAGCGGTTGCGAACGCCATCGACATGTTGGCTGAGCAGGGGCCTACCCTAGGCCGCCCTACCGTGGACCGCATCAAGGGCGCACAGCTACACAACCTGAAGGAGCTCCGACCGGCTGCCACCAACATTCGAATCCTGTTCGCATTCGATCCCGAGCGGCAGGCGATTTTGCTGGTTGCGGGAGACAAGACGGGCAACTGGCAGGGTTGGTACCGGGAGAACATCCCGGTGGCCGAGCAGCGCTACAAAGGCTGGCTGAACGGCGACTACGACGAAGAAGAGGAGGAGTGACCATGGCAATCAAGGCCCAGAGCTGGAATGGGGTGCGTGCCAAGGCCAAGCTTGATCCGGCCAAGGTGCAGCAAGCCCGGCAGCGGGAACTGGATGCCCAGCGGGCCTTCCGCCTCGCTCAAGTGCGCAAGGCCCAGGCTCGCACGCAGGCCGAGATCGCGGAGGTAATGGGCGTAACCCAGACGCGTGTGTCCCGCATCGAGCGCGGGGATATGGCCCATACCGAGATCGGGACGCTGGAGGCCTACGTCGCGGCCATGGGTGGACGGCTCCGTGTGGTGGCCGAGTTCGGGGACGACACGGTCGCTCTGCATTGATGACCGCCGTGGCCTCACGGCTGTAGGCACGGCGGTGCGATTGGACAGAGATTGCCGCTGGATGCGCGCGGCCGACGCGAATACGGAGGTGCGGCTCAGCGCTTGGCCGGGCGGATCGTCGCGTACCAGTCGAGCAGGTCGGGGTCGTCCACGGCGCTACGCTCTACGACGCGCGCGGCCTCGGCGCCCTGGAACAGCTTCTTGATCGGCACCTCGAGCTTCTTGCCGGTGCGGGTGTGCGGAATGCCCGGCGCGACGAGGATCTCGTCCGGCACATGCCGCGGCGATACCTCGGTGCGAATGGTCGAGTTGATGCGTTCGCGCAGTTCGTCGGTCAACTCCGCACCCGGTGCGAGGACGACGAACAGCGGCATCCAGTAGCCGCCGTCGGGCTGTTCCGCGCCGATCACCAGCGCCTCGGTGATCTCGGGCAGCCGCTCGACGGACTGGTAGATGTCCGCGCTGCCCATCCGGATGCCGTGCCTGTTCAAGGTGGAATCCGAACGGCCGTGCACGACGATGCTGCCATGGTCGGTGATGGTGATCCAGTCACCGTGCCGCCAGATGCCGGGGAACATGTCGAAATAGGCGTCGTGGTAGCGCTTTCCGTCCGGGTCGCGCCAGAAACTCACCGGCATGGACGGCATCGGGGCGGTGATGACGAGTTCGCCGACCTCGCCGCGTACCGGCTTGCCCTCCGTGTCGAACGAGTCGAGTGCGACACCGAGGTAGGGGGCCGAGAGCTCGCCCGGCCAGACCGGCACCGTGCGGACGCCGCCGATGAAGGCCGAGACCACGTCGGTACCGCCGCTGATCGAGCCGACCGGAACGTGCTCGCCGACGTTGTCGCGCAACCACAGTGCCGAGGAAGGCGGCAGCGCCGACCCGGTGATGCCGACCATGCGCAGCGCCGCGAGATCGTGATCATCGCGTGGGACGACGCCCGCCTTGATGCATGCCAGCACGTAACCGGGGCTGGTGCCGAGCACGGTGGCCCGCGTCTCGGCCGCGATCCGCCACAGGGCATCCGGCGCGGGATAGGTCGGGCTGCCGTCGTAGGTCACTATCGTGGCGCCGACCAGCAGGCCCGCGATCTGGAAGTTCCACATCATCCAGCTCGGGCTGGTGTACCAGAAGAACGTGTCGTCTTCGCCGATATCCGATTGCAGCGCAACGGCTTTCAGGTGTTCCAGCAGCACGCCGCCGTGGCCGTGCACGATGCCCTTCGGCAGGCCGGTGGTGCCGGAGGAGAAGACGATCCACAGCGGGTGGTCGAAGTCGACCGTCTCGGTTTCGATGACCGCGGCGACATTGTCGGTATTGATCGCCTCGCCCCAGGGCATGGCGCCGGGTACCTCGAGGCCGAGCCGAGAGACCGCGACCGTCGCCCGCAGGGTGCCGAAACCCTCTTGCAGCGCGGCGATATCGGCGCGCTTGTCGTGCGCCTTGCCGCCGAACCGATAGCCGTCGGCGGTCACCAGCACGGCCGGTTCGAGCTGGCCGAGGCGATCCAGGGCGGCCTTCGGCGAGTAGTCCTGCCCGCACGCGCTCCAGATCGCGCCCAGGCTGGCGGTCGCCAGGAAGGCGATCACCGCCTCGGGGATGTTCGGCAGGTAGCCGACCACCCGATCGCCGGGCCGGACGCCCAGTTCGCGCAGGGTGCGCGCGAAGGCGGCGGTGGCGTCGATCAGCTCGACCCAGGACACCTCGCGCGTTGGCGCGTCCTCGCCGACGGCCAGGATCGCGGGCCGGTCGGTGCGGGCCTGGCGCACGATCTGATCCACGTAGTTGAGCCGCGTGCCAGGAAACCATTGCGCGCCGGGCATCTCCGTGCTCGCCAGCACCTCGCCGTCGATATCGCCGAGCTGGAAGTATTCCCACACCGCCCGCCAGAAACCGGCCAGGTCGTCCACCGACCACTGCCACAGCGAGTGATAATCCGACGTCGCGACGCCGGTGCGTGCCGCGACGAACCGCGCGAAATCGGTCACCTTGGCGTCGGCGATGTCCCGTTCGGTGGGCACCCACTGTGGTTGCACCGCAATACCTCCTGGCTCGTGGAGTGGATCAGTTGTCGGCGTGCGCGCGTCGCACGATCTGTTCGGCGTGCCGCAGTACGGGGGCGTCGACCATC
The DNA here is from genome assembly GCF_001613365.1 of Nocardia xishanensis NBRC 101358. Taxonomy (GTDB): domain Bacteria; phylum Actinomycetota; class Actinomycetes; order Mycobacteriales; family Mycobacteriaceae; genus Nocardia; species Nocardia xishanensis. The sequence continues at coordinate 332,747 of NZ_BDCF01000001.1, read as the reverse complement.
CGGCCCTCGAAGGCGAAGACCCCGCGGTGCTTCGGCACCTCGTCGAGTACCCTCCTGGCCCAGGAGATCTCGTCGTCGGACGGTGCGTAGGCCGCGCGGATCACCGGCACCTGGCTCGGATGGATCGCGACCTTGGCGTCGAAACCGACGGCCACCGCATCGTCGGACTCGGCGTGCAGGCCGTCGAGATCGCTGATGTTCAGATACACCGAGTCGAGGGCGAACCTGCCGTAGGCCTTGGCCGCCAGCAGCGCCCTGGAGCGGACGTGCCGCGCCACATCGCGATAGCTGCCGTCGGCGTGCCTGCTCGCGGTGCCGCCGAGACCGGCGATCAAGTCCTCCGCGCCCCACATGACGCCGATCGCGTTGCGCGCGGTGACCGCTCGCTCGATCGCCAGCGCGCCGAGCGGCGATTCCACCAGCGCGATCACCTCGTAGTCCGCCAGCACCGTGATCTGTTCGGCGGACTCGGTTTTCGGCAACATGACGCGGCGGTAACCGGTCTCGGCCAAGGCGGCGAGATCGAGCGCGTGCTCCTCGGTGTCCGCCGCGTTGACTCGCACCACGGTGGTCTCCGGATCGAGGTGGGTGGCGATCAGGGCCGCGCGAGCCGATGGCTTGTCCGCCGCCGCGACGCCGTCCTCCAGGTCGAGGATCACCACGTCGGCGGCCGCGGCTGCCTTCGCGTAGCGCTCGGGCCGGTCGGCGGGGCAGAACAACCAGCCGGGCCCGGCCATCTGCCACGTCATGCCTGCTCCGGCGCCTTGCGGACCAGCGTCTTGCGGGTGGCCGTCGCCACCACCTCGCCGTGCTGGTTGCGGGCGGTGTGGGCGAAGGTCACGATGCCCTCGCCCGGCCGCGACTTGGACTCGCGCTTGTCGAGGATCACGGTCTCGGCGTAGATGGTGTCGCCGTGGAAAAGCGGCTTGGGGAAATTGATCTCGGAGAAGCCGAGATTCGCGACGATGGTCCCCTGGGTCAGCTGCGCCACCGAGAGCCCGACCAGCGTGGACAGCGTGAACATCGAGTTCACCAACCGCTTGTTGAACGGCGGCAGCGCGTCGCTGAAGGCCGCGTCCAGGTGCAGCGCCTGGGTGTTCATGGTCAGCGTGGTGAACAGGACGTTGTCGGCCTCGGTGATGGTGCGACCGGGCCGGTGCTCATAGACGACGTCGGTCTCGAACTCCTCGAACCACAAGCCGCGCTGGACGATTCGACGGTTTGTCACAGGCCCAGCTCCCGTCCGATCAGCATCAGCTGCACCTCCGTCGTGCCCTCGCCGATTTCCAGGATCTTGCTGTCGCGGTAGTGCCTGGCCACAGCGTATTCGTTCATGAAGCCGTTGCCACCGAAGATCTGGGTGGCGTCGCGGGCGTTGTCCATCGCGGCCTCGCTGGCCACCAGCTTGGCGATGGACGCCTGCTTCTTGAACGGCTTGCCGGCGAGCATCAGCGCGGCGGCGTCGTAGTAGGCGGTGCGTGCGGCGTGCGCGCGCGTCTCCATGCGGGCGATCTTGAAGGCGATGGCCTGGTTGCGGCCGATGGCCTGGCCGAACGCGAGCCGCTCCTTGGCGTAGCGCACGCTCTCGTCGACACACCCCTGGGCCGCGCCCACCGACAGCGCGGCGATCGCGATGCGGCCCTCGTCCAGGATGCGCAGAAAGTTGGCGTAGCCGCGGCCGCGCTCGCCGAGCAGGTTCTCAGCGGGGACGCGCACGTCGGTGAGGGTCAGCGGATGGGTGTCGGAGGCGTTCCAGCCGACCTTGTTGTAGGCGGGTTCGGCGACGAAGCCGGGGGTGTCGGTCGGCACGAGGATGGTGGAGATCTCCTTCTTGCCGCCGGTTGTTCCGGTCACCGCGGTCACCGTCACCAGCTTGGTGATGTCGGTGCCGGAGTTGGTGATGAACTGCTTGCGGCCGTTGATGATCCACGTGCCGTCGTCCAGCACGGCCTTCGTCGTGGTGCCGCCCGCGTCGCTGCCCGCGTCCGGTTCGGTGAGGCCGAAGGCGGCCAGCGAACGGCCGCTGGTCAGCTGGGGCAGCCACTCCTGCTTCTGCTTGTCGTCGCCGAAGCGGTAGACCGGCATGGCGCCCAGCGAGACGCCCGCCTCCAGGGTGATGGCCACGCTCTGGTCGACCTTGCCGAGCTCCTCGAGCGCGAGGCACAGCGCGAAGTAGTCGCCGCCCATGCCGCCGTACTCCTCGGGGAACGGCAGGCCGAACAGGCCCATATCGGCCATGCCTGCGACGACCTCGTAGGGGAAGGTGTGGTTCGCGTCGTGCTCGGCGGCCACCGGGGCCACCACCTGCCGGGCGAAATCGCGGACCGTCAGTGCCAGGTCGCGGTAGTCCTCCGGCAGCGTGCCGGTGGAGAGAAAGTCGGTCATACGGAAGTTCCTTCTCGCTCAGAGGTGTTCGTTTCGCCCGCGGCCACGATCCGGGCGAGTGGCTGGTCGAGGCGCACCTGGGCGCCCGGCGTGACCAGCACTTCGACGGTGCCCGCCACCGGCGCGGTGAGCGTGTGCTCCATCTTCATGGCCTCCACGACGACCACGGGCGCGCCCGCCGCCACCGTCGCGCCGGACGCCACCGGGACGGCGATCACCGAACCCGGCATGGGGCTGCGTATCTCGGCGTCGCCGACGTGTTCGCCGCCGCCGCGCACGTTGACTTCGGCGACCTCGCGCAGCACCGAAACGCCCGCGCGACCGGCCACCCACAGCTGTCCGTCGTGCTCGGCCACCCGGTAGTCGCGGCGCACGTCGTCGACGGTCAGCGTGAGCACGCCGTTCTCGGCGGTCCGTGCGGTGAAAGTCGCGGTCAGGGAGCGGGATTCGCCCTCGCCGACGCGGACCTGTGCCGCATCGGGACGGCCCCCGATGTAGACGTGCTCGGTGCGGTCGCCGCCGGCCAGCCGGATCGGGGTCGGCGCGGGAACACCGATCCGCCAGCCGGACGGGATATCCCACGGGCCGGACGCCTCGGCGGGCCAGCGGCGCAGCCAGTGGTAGGCGGCGGCGACCACGAATTCCTCGTCGCGCACCGGTTCGGGACGGAAGTCGCCGACCCTGCGGTCGAGCAGGCCGGTGTCGAGTCGTCCCGCGGCCACGTCCGGGTCGGCCAGCAGGAAGCGCAGGAATTCGATATTGCTGGTCACGCCGAGCAGCACGGTGTCGGCCAGCGCCCGGTCGAGGGCGGCGAGCGCCGCGGCGCGATCGTGGCCGTGCGCGATGACCTTGGACAGCATCGGGTCGTAGTCGCTGCCGACCACGGTGCCGACGCGCAGGCCCGAATCCACCCGCACGCCGGGCCTTTCCGGTTCCACCAGGTCCAGCACCGCGCCGCCGGTGGGCAGGAACCCGCGGCCGGGATCCTCGGCGTAGACGCGGGCCTCGACGGCGTGCCCGGTGAGCCGGATCTCCTCCTGGCGGGCGCCGATCTTCTGACCCGCCGCGACCCGGACCTGGCATTCCACCAGATCCACCCCGGTCACCAGCTCGGTGACCGGATGCTCCACCTGGAGCCGGGTGTTCATCTCCATGAAGAAGAACTCGTCCGGCCGGTCGGCGGAGACGATGAATTCGACCGTGCCCGCGCCGACGTAGTTCACGCTGCGCGCGGTGTTGCAGGCCGCGGCGCCGATGCGCTCCCTGGTGGCCGCGTCCAGCAGCGGCGAGGGCGCCTCCTCGATCACCTTCTGGTGCCTGCGCTGCAAGCTGCATTCGCGCTCGCCCAGGTGCAGCACGTTGCCGTACTGGTCGGCGAGAATCTGCACCTCGATGTGGCGCGGGCGGCTGACGAACCGCTCCAGGAACAGTGTGTCGTCGCCGAACGCCGCGCCGGCCTCGCGCCGGGCGCTGACCAGCGCGTCGGGCAGCAGCGCCGGGTCCTCCACCATGCGCATTCCCTTGCCTCCGCCGCCCGCCGACGGCTTGACCAGCACCGGGTAGCCGATGTCGGCGGCCGCGGCGATCAGCTCGTCGTCGGTGAGGCCGGGCTTGGCGATGCCGGGAACCACCGGCACGTCGAAGGCCGCGACGGTGTTCTTGGCGGCGATCTTGTCGCCCATGATCTCGATGGCGCGGGCGGGCGGGCCGAGGAAGACGATGTTCGCCTCGGCCAGTGCCGCGGCGAAAGCGGCGTTCTCTGAAAGGAATCCGTAGCCGGGGTGCACGGCTTGCGCGCCGGTGCGCACGGCGGCCGCCACGACCTTCTCGATGTCCAGGTAACTTTCGCGCGCGGGCGCCGGGCCGAGACGCACGGCGGTATCCGCCTCGATGACGTGCCTGGCCCCTGCGTCGGCGTCGCTGTAGACGGCGACGGAGCGAATGCCCATGGCGCGCAGGGTGCGGATGACGCGCACCGCGATCTCACCGCGGTTGGCGACGAGCACGGTGTCGAAATCGACAAGTTGAGTTCTGTTCAGGGGGATGGCAGTCGGCGAAGCCGACGGGGTGGGTGAAGGGAGCATTGCGATCACATCCGGAAGACGCCGTAGGAGACGGGTTCGAGCGGCGCCTGCGCGCAGACCGAAAGGGCAAGGCCGAGAATCGTTCTGGTGTCGAGCGGGTCGATGACGCCGTCGTCCCAGAGGCGAGCGGTGGAATAGTACGGGTTGCCCTGGTGCTCGTACTGATCGCGGATCGGCGCCTTGAAAGCCTCTTGGTCCTCCTCGGACCATGGCTGCCCGCTGCTGTCCAGCTGATCGCCGCGGACGGTGGCCAACACCGAGGCGGCCTGCTCGCCGCCCATCACCGAGATGCGCGCGTTCGGCCACATCCACAGGAAGCGCGGCGAATACGCGCGACCGCACATCGAGTAATTGCCCGCGCCGTAGGACCCGCCGATGACGACGGTGAGCTTCGGCACCCGCGCGCAGGCGACCGCGGTCACCATCTTCGCGCCGTGCTTGGCGATGCCGCCCGCCTCGTAGTCGCGTCCGACCATGAAGCCGGTGATGTTCTGCAGGAACAGCAGCGGGATCTTGCGCTTGTCGCACAGCTCGATGAAATGCGCGCCCTTCATGGCGGATTCGCTGAACAGCACGCCGTTGTTGGCGACGATACCCACCGGATGGCCGTGGATGCGCGCGAAGCCGGTGACCAGCGTTTTGCCGTATTCGGCCTTGAACTCGTGGAATCCGCTCTCGCCGTTCGCGCCGCCGTCCACGACGCGGCCGATGACCTCGCGAACGTCGTAGGGCGTGCGCAGGTCGACGGGCACCACGTCGTACAGCTCGGACTCCGGAAGCGCGGGCGGCCTGGAAGCCGTGATCTCCCACGGGCTTTGCGGCCGCGGCCCGAGCGTGGACACGATGCGGCGCACGATGCGCAGCGCGTCTTGGTCGTCCTCGGCCAGGTGGTCGGTGACGCCCGACGTGCGCGAGTGCAGCTCGCCGCCGCCGAGTTCCTCGGCCGTGACCACTTCGCCGGTGGCGGCCTTCACCAGCGGCGGGCCGCCGAGGAAGATCGTGCCCTGGTTCCGCACGATCACCGCCTCGTCGCTCATCGCGGGCACGTACGCGCCGCCCGCGGTGCACGAGCCGAGCACGGCCGCGATCTGCGGGATGCCCTTGGCGCTCATGGTGGCCTGGTTGTAGAAGATGCGGCCGAAGTGCTCGCGGTCGGGGAAGACCTCGTCCTGGCGCGGCAGGAACGCGCCGCCCGAGTCGACCAGGTACAGGCAGGGCAGCTGGTTCTGTAGCGCCACCTCCTGCGCGCGCAGGTGCTTCTTCACCGAGAGCGGGTAGTAGGTGCCGCCCTTGACCGTGGCGTCGTTGGCCACGATGACGCACTCTCGTCCCGACACCCGCCCGATCCCGGCGATCACGCCCGCGCCGGGACACTCGTCGCCGTACATCCCGTTCGCCGCGAGCGGGGAGAGCTCGAGGAACGGGCTGCCCGGATCGAGCAGCTGGTCCACTCGCTCCCGGGGTAGCAGTTTGCCGCGCGCGATATGCCGCTCCCGCGCCTTGGCGGGCCCGCCGAGCGCGGCCGCGGCCAAGCGCGCGCGAAGGTCGCCGGTGAGCGCCTCGTGCGCGGCGCGGTTGCCGACCTCTTGGGTAACCGTCATCACGTCCGCCGTCCAGTTAGTCGCCGATAACTGGAATTCAGGTTAATATCTATTAACCGAGTTGTCCACATCGGGTGAAAGGAGCGGGTGTGACCGGCGCGGAAGCTGTGACACTCACCCGCCGCGAGCAGCTGAAGGCGGAGCGGCGCAAGCAATTGCTGGAGGCGGGAGCCCGGCTGATCGCGGACCGGGGCTTCCTCGGCGTGCGGCTCGACGACCTCGGCGCGGCCGTCGGCATCAGCGGCCCCGCGGTCTACCGGCACTTCCCGAACAAGGAGGCGCTGCTCGTCGAGCTGCTGGTCGGGGTCAGTCAGCGACTGCTCGCGGGCGGCCGGTCGGTGGTGGTCGGCGCGGACTCCGCCGAGGCGGCGCTGGAAGGACTGGTCGACTTCCACCTGGACTTCGCGTTCGGCGAACCCGAACTCATCCGCATCCAGGACCGCGACCTGGACAACGTGCCCGCCGGACCGCGGCGCGAGCTGCGGCGCACCCAGCGCCAGTACGTCGAGGTCTGGGTCGAGGTGCTGCGCAAACTGCACCCCCTGCTGCCCGAGGAGGGGGCGCGGGTGCAGGCGCACGCCGCGTTCGGCCTGCTCAACTCGACCCCGCACAGCGCGCCCCCGGCGACCGCCAGCAAAGCGAGGCCGATCCTGCGCGAGATGGCGCTGCTCGCGCTGAGCCGAACCGCCTGATCGCGCGCCGATCGGCCGTCGCACGCTCATCGAGCGCTCCAGCCTCCGTCCATCGTGTAGGAGGCGCCGGTGACCATGCCGGCGTGCGGTCCGGTGAGCCAGCCGACCAGGGAGGCGACCTCGTCCGGTTCGACGAGGCGCTTGACGGCGCTCTCGGTGAGCATGATCTTCTCGATCACCTGCTGCTCCGGAATACCGTGTGTCCTGGCCTGATCGGCGATCTGCTTGTCCACCAACGGCGTGCGTACATAGCCAGGGTCGACGCAATTGCTGGTCACGCCGTGCGCGCCGCCCTCGAGCGCGGTCACTTTGGACAGTCCTTCCAGCGCGTGTTTCGCCGTCACGTACGCGGCCTTGTACGCCGAGGCGCGCAACCCGTGCACCGACGAGATGTTGACGATGCGCCCGAAACCGTTGCGGTACATGTGCGGGAGCGCAGCGCGAACGAGCAGGAACGGCGCCTCGACCATCAGGGCGAGGAGGTCGCGGAATTCCGCGGGCGGGAAGTCCTCGATCGGGTGAATGCGCTGCACACCGGCGTTGTTCACCAGCACATCCACCTCCAGTCGTAGCTCCTCCAAGGCGGTGACGTCGAGAAGGTCGACGACCCAAGCCTTTCCGCCGATCTCGTTCGCCAGCTTTCGCGCGCCGTCGCCGTCGATGTCGGCCACGGTGACCTCGGCGCCGCGCGCCGCGAGTTCCCGCGCGCACGCCGCGCCGATGCCGCTCGCGCCGCCGGTGACCAGGGCGCGCCGTCCGAACAGGTCGGTCATCGAGCGCTCACCTCGGCGTCGGCCCGGTCGACGGCCTGTAGGTCGAGACCCTTGGTCTCCCTTGCGAAGAGCACGGCGACCGCGGTGACCGCCGCCGCCCCTGCCAGATACCAGGCGATCGGCACCGACGAGCCGAAGCTGTCCAGCAGCCGGACGGCGATGATCGGCGCGAGCGAGCCGGCCACGATGGAGGTGACCTGGTACCCGAGCGACACCCCGGAATACCGCATCCGGGTGGGGAACATCTCCGCCATGATCGCGGGCTGGGCCGCGTACATCAGCGCGTGGAAGACCAGCCCGATGATGATGGCGGACATGATGACCGCGTGGTTCTTGCTGTCCATCATCGGGAAGGCGAAGAAACCCCAGCTGCCCGCGGTGAGCGCGCCCACGAAATACACCGGCCGCCTGCCGAACCGGTCGGACAGGTTCCCGGCCAGCGGGATGGCGGCGAAGTGCACCGCGTGTGCAGCGAGCAACCACCACAGGATGGTCTTGGTGTCCGCGCCGACGTGCACCTTCAGGTAGGTGATGGAGAACGTGACCACCAGGTAGTACATGATGTTCTCGCCGAAGCGCAGACCCATCGCGGTGAAAACGCCTCGGGGATAACGCTTCAGCACTTCCACCACGCTGAACGAGGTGGCCTCGCGCTGTTCCGCATCGCGCTGGGCCTCCAGGAAGATCGGCGCGTCGGTGACCTTGGTGCGAATGTAGTAGCCGACCAGCACGACCACCGCCGACAACCAGAACGCGACTCGCCAGCCCCAGGACAGGAATGCCGCGTCCGACAGCGTCGAGGTCAGCGCGAGCAGCACCACGGTGGCGAGCAGATTGCCCGCGGGCACGCCGGCCTGCGGCCAGCTCGCCCAGAAGCCGCGGCTGCGGTTGGGACTGTGTTCGGCGACGAGCAGCACCGCGCCGCCCCATTCGCCGCCCACCGCGAAGCCTTGGATGAAGCGCAGCGCGACCAGCAGTGCGGGCGCCCAATAGCCGATCTGTCCGAACGTCGGCAGGCAGCCCATCAGGAATGTCGCGGCGCCGACCAGCACCAGGCTGAACTGCAGCAGCTTCTTGCGGCCGTACCGGTCGCCGAAGTGGCCGAAGACGATGCCGCCGAGCGGTCGCGCCGCGAAGCCGACCGCGTACGTGACGAACGCGGCGAGAATCGCGTCCAGGTCGCTGGTGCCCTTGGCGAAGAACACCTTGCTGAAGACCAGCGTGGCGGCGGTGCCGTAGAGGAAGAACTCGTACCATTCGACGACCGTGCCCGCCATCGACGCGGCGACCACCCGCCGTAGTCCGGCCGGCGCCGGACCGGGATCGCTGTCGGTCGCCCGCAAGGTATCGCGCACGCTCATCGAACTCTCCTTCATGACCGGGACCACATCACCCCTCATCTGTGATGCGGCCCACATGTTGTGGCGAGAACGAGTATTCGTGCAGATCTCTGTCGCTCGCAATGCCCAGATGTGCACGACCAATCTGCAATCATGCAGACATGAGCCCGGCTTCTCCTGGATTCGGCCGCCGCCCCAGCGCAGATGACCTGCTGGTGCTGCTCGCGGTTGGCCGGTCCGGTCGTTTCGTGTCCGCCGCCGACGAACTCGGCATCAACCACACCACCATCTCGCGCCGCATCACCGCCTTGGAGAGAACGCTCGGCGGGCGCGTGCTGACCAGGGTGACCGGCGGGTGGGAACTCACCGATCTCGGACGCGACGCGCTGGCGGCGGCCGAAGCCGTCGAATCGGCGGTCAAGTCGCTCACCGCGGACCCGGCGGGCAACCGCACGCTGGAGGGCGTCGTGCGCATCTCGGCGACCGACGGTTTCAGCGCTTACCTCGCCGCGCCCGCCGTGGCGCAGGTGCAGCGCAGGCATCCGAAGATCGCCGTCGAGATCGTGACCGCCACGCGTCGCGCGTCCCAGCAGCGCTCGGGATTGGACATCGAAGTAGTCGTCGGCGAGCCACAAGTGCACCGGGCCAAGGCGATTCGACTCGCCGACTATCGGCTCGGACTGTATGGATCGCGACAGTACTTGCGCGAGAACGGAATACCCGGCGCGATCGAGGACCTCGCCAGGTACCCGCTCGTCTACTTCATCGACTCCATGCTCCAAGTCGACGACCTCGATCTGGCCTCCAGTTTCGCCCCTGCGATGCGCGAATCCGTCTCCTCCACAAACGTTTTCGTGCACGTCGAGGCGACCCGAGCCGCGGCGGGCTTGGGCCTGCTGCCGTGCTTCATGGCCGACCGGCACGACGACCTGGTGCGTGTCCTACGCGACGAGGTTTCGGTACAGCTGGCCTACTGGCTCGTGACGCGGACGGAGACCCTGCGCAGACCGGAAGTCGCGGCGGTGGTGGATGCGATTCGGGAGCGGGCCCGGGAACAGAAGGCGATGTTGCTGGGGGAGGACGGGTAGGGAGGGGTTCTCCATGAATTGTCGAGCCGCCATGACACCACTGCGGCTCAGATGACGATCTACCCGATGCCTCCTCTCATCGGTCTAGAACTTCGCCCAAGCTTTTCGCCGTCGCGGCGCGTTCCACCCAGCTGTTGAGCAGGTCGGCGTCGGTGCACTCGCGGATCCGTGCTTCGGCCTCGTCGGGGACCCGGATGCGCCGCGCCCGCAGCATTGTCAGCAGCGCCCGAGCCTCTCCTGTGGCCTCTCCATCGGCCTTCCCGCGCGCGTAGTACCGCCGTGCGAAATCGCTCTTGTACTCGTACGTGCCGGTCGTCATGAGGCTCTCCAGGAAGTGCCGGGCCGCCACAGGCATGACAGCGGTTACCAGGTCAAGATACATTTCGCCGTTCGGGCCGTCGAGTACGTGCTCGACGAGAGTGGTCAGAATGGCGTCGCGTTCGGGATGCCGCCGATGTGCGATCGCCGACAGGACGGCGAGTTCGGGGTTGTTCGTTGCGGTCGCCGCGTCGGTGACCACCGGGACTTTGTTCGGACTGACCACCAAGGGCCGGAGCGTGCACCCTGGCGCGATGCCGATGGGTCTGCCGCACCGGTCGGCGGTGCGTTCGTTCGGGCACAGCACCAAGAGCGCGGTGCGGCAGCGCAGGCGGGCTCGCAAGGTCGTCAGGTAGACGGGCCAGCTCCAGTGTTTGTCCGGATCCGGTTTCAGCTGGACCTCGATGATGACGGCCAGCACCGGTGACGTTCCGGATGTCAGCACCACGACCGCGTCCGCTCGGTACTCGGTCGGGTCGATGTCCGGGAAGTCGCCGCAATCCAAACGGACGTTGTCGAATTCGGGTAGCGGATCGTCCGACACGTAACCGAGTAGTTCGGCGGCAAGACGCGGTCGGTGCCGGAACAGGTCGATCATTACTTCGTGCAGGACGGTGGGCATGCGCAGAGGCTATAACCGCCCGCCGACAGGGTTTCAGGAGGCTTCATCGGCGGACTTGCCTTGCGGCGGTGTGGATTTCGCAGTATTGCACCGGCGGGGTGAAGTGTCGGTGATTTACACAGGTGTCCACCTCGGTGGGTAGCTGGGGCGTGTCCGGGGAACACGCGTTTCCTTCGGTGAACCTATCGGCGTCGGCGCCTAGGGTGTGGGGATGGCCTCATTGTCGGATCCCAAGGTGCGCGAATTTCTGAGCCATGGCACGCGGACGGGCAAGGTCGCCTTCGTGGCGTCCGATGGTCGTCCCGTTGTCACGCCGGTGTGGTTCTTCGTCGAAGGCGAGGAGATCGTGTTCAACACCGGGAAGGAGACCGCCAAGGGCAAGGCGTTCGTGCGCGACGGCCGGGTTGCCCTGTGCGTCGATCTGGAGGAGCCGCCGTACGCGTCGATCCAGATTCAGGGTGTCGTGACGATGTCGGAGGATCCGGACGAACTGCTGCGCACCGCCACGGTCCTCGGCGGGCGGTACATGGGTGAAGATCGAGCCGAGGAGTTCGGCGAGCGCAACGGCGTTCCCGGCGAACTCGTGGTGCGGTTGCGTCCCACGAAAGTGATCGCCCACTTCGACGCCACCGCCTGACCGGCCGTATCGGTGTCGCGCGGTAACTCTGCGGGGCTCGCCGGGCAGATCGGTGGCGGCCGTGTCCGCGCGGGGGCTGGCCATGGCTCGCTGGGCATGACGGTGGTGCGGAGGCACACCCTAGACTCGCCCGCATGACCGTGCACTTCATCGGGGCCGGGCCGGGCGCCGCGGACCTGCTGACCGTCCGAGCGGTCACCCTCCTGCGCACCTCCCCGGTCTGCCTCTACGCGGGCACCTACCTCGACCCCGAGGTCCTGTCGCACTGCGCGCCCGGCACCGAACTGATCGACACGCAGCGCCTCGACATCGAGCAGATCACCGCCCATCTCGTTCGCGCTCACGAATCCGGCCGCGACGTGGCTCGTCTCTGCTCCGGCGACCCATCCCTCTACTCGGCCCTCACCGAGCAGACCCGCCGCCTCGACACCCACGGCATTCCTTGGGACGTCACCCCCGGCGTCCCCGCCTACGCCGCCGCGGCCGCGCTCCTCGGCGCCGAGCTCACCGTCCCCGAGCTCGTGCAGTCGGTCGTGCTCACCCGCACCCGGGCCCGCTCCACCGCCATGCCGGAATCCGAGGCGCTGGCCAACTTCGCCCACACGGGCGCGACCCTCGTCCTGCACCTGGCCATCACCCGCATCCGGACGCTGGCCGCCGAACTCGTCGCCGATTACGGAGCCGACTGCCCCGTAGCGGTGGTCTACCGGGCAAGTCAACCCGGGCAGCTCGTCCTGCGCGGCACGCTCACCGGCATTGCCGACCAGGTCGAAGCCGCCGACCTGCGGCAGGCAGCCGTCATCCTCGTCGGCCGCGCTTTGACCCCCGCCCTGTCGTGCGCGAGCTCCCACCTGTACGACCCCGGCCGCGACCGTCACTCGATGCCTGACGGATCCGGGCGTCGTTGATCACCGGAACCTGTGTTGAAAAGCCTTGCGGTACTTGGCGATTCACCTCGACGGCGGGACGATTCGAAGCCGGCGCGGCGAAGCCGAACAGGAACCGTACTGGCACAAGAACGTACCGATACCCCGCTAGAGGCTCCCCGGACGGCACCGGTTCCGGCGGAAAACGGCGAAAACTCGGCGCGGACCCCGTCGGTGCTGGTAGAGAAGGCGAAGCGGGCTGTGCGCCACGGCGTATCCGGACCGTGTCGCGGAACGAGCCTCCCGCCGATCGGGTCTCGCGCCGGGAAGGGTCCTGGACGAAACCCCGTCCGAAAACCGTGAGCTGGGTCGCCATGTGACAACCGCTACACCGCGGCCGGCAAACTCGGCCCGAAGGCCCTGCCAGGCGTGATGTTCCGACGCTATGGATCTTGGTTGGTCGCTCAGGGTAGGCGCGGGTAGATTGTTCCGGTGATCAGCGAGAAACATCCCGGCTTTGCCGGTCGGTGGGTAGTGGGCGCGGTCGGGCCCATGTAACAAGATCGGCCGTCTGGACAGATAGTGCCAGTGAACTTTTTTGCTTGATTGATATGAGAACTGAACCCGGGGACGCAGGCGCCACGCTGTGAAAGGTGAGCGTCCTGTCCGGGTGTCGTCGGGGAGCGCTTGCGTGGTGTTCCGGAAGCGAGGTTACGGTTGGACCGGCTGGATTTCGGCGGGAACGGCGAAGCTGGTGGCGAATACTTCCCGCTGTCGCCCGCACAGCTGGGCATCTGGTATGCCCAGCACGTCGATCCGCAGGTGCCGATCAATATCGCGCAGTACGTCGACCTGCGCGGTGACCTCGACGTCGCCGCGCTGGAGCGTGCCAGCCGCGAGGCCGCGCTCGAGCTCGGCTCCGGCTACCTGAAGATCGTCGAGCGCGACGGTCAGCCGTTCCAGACGATCGACACCACGCAGGACTCGACGCTCGAGTACGTCGACCTGCGCGCGGCCGCCGATCCGGAAGCCGCCGCCCTCGAGTGGATGCACGCCGAGTACAGCCGCCCGCTGGACATCGTCGGCGATCGCCTGATCCGTGCCGCCGCCCTGCGGCTCGAGGATTCCCGCTGGTTCTGGTACTCGCGCGCGCACCACATCGCGCTCGACGGCTTCGGCGCGATGACCTTCGTCACCAGGATCGCCGAGCACTACACGGCCGCGGTGAACGGCGTCGAGCCCGCCCCGGCCAAGGCCGCCGATCTGAAGTCGCTGCTCGAGTCGGAGCTCGCCTACCGCGACAGCGCCCGTTTCCAGTCGGACAAGGAGCACTGGGCCGAGCGGGTCGCCGGTCTGGAAGAGGGCTCCAGCCTGGCCGGTCGCTCGGCGCCGCCCGCCCCGGTCAACGGTGTCTCCAGCGCCGCGCTGTCGACCGAGCAGGACGCGCTGCTCGCGGAGGCTGTCGCCCGGCACGACAACTCGCCCGCCGGCCTGCTCATCGCCGGTTTCGCGACCTACCTCGCGCAGCTGACCGGTGTCGAGGACGTGATCCTCAGCCTCCCGGTGACCGCGCGCACCACGGCGACGATGCGCCGCTCCGGCGGTGTGGTCTCCAACATCGTGCCGCTGCGGTTGCGGGTCGGGCACGACACGACAGTCACCGAGCTGCTGAAGTCGGTGACGGTGGAGGTGTCCGGCGCGCTGCGCCACCAGCGCTACCGGCACGAGGACATCCGCCGCGACGCGGCGGGCGACGGCGTGGTGACCACGGAGTTCTTCGGCCCGTGGGTGAACATCATGCTGTTCCACAGCGAGATGAACCTCGGCCCGATGGTCGGCCAGCTGAACCTGCTGTCCACCGGCAGCATCGAGGACCTGGGCGTCAACTTCTACCAGTCGGTGGCGGGTACTCGATCGCACATCGACTTCGAGACCAACCCGAACCTCTACACCGACGACGAGGCGCGCGCCCATCACGGCCGGTTCCTGGAGTTCTTCGAGCGGTTCCTGGCCGCCGACGCCGAGGCGCGGGTCTGGGACCTGCCGGTGACCACGGCCGCGGAGCGTGAGACCACGCTCGTCGAGTGGAACGACGCCGAGCAGGATGTTCCCGACACCACGCTGGCGGCGTTGCTGGACGCGCAGATTCCGCTGAGCCCGGACGCCATCGCCCTGGACTTCGAGGGCCGGACGCTGACCTACGCCGAGTTCGGCGCGCGGGTGAACCGTTTGGCGCGGTTGTTGATCGCCGACGGCGTCGGCCCGGAGTCGCTGGTGGCGCTGGGCATGCGGCGGTCGCTGGAGCTGGTCATCGGCATGCACGCGGTGCTCAAGGCCGGTGGCGCGTATGTGCCGATCGATCCGGATCATCCGGCCGATCGCACGGCCTACATCCTGGAGTCGGCCGATCCGGTGTGCGTGCTGACGGTTTCGCACGACGAGCTGGAGCTGCCGGAGTCGGTGCGGCGGGTGCAGATCGACACCCTGGATGTGTCGGCGTTCTCCGACGCGCCGGTGACCGATGCCGATCGGCTGGCGCCGTTGCGTCCGGCCAACACCGCCTATGTCATCTACACCTCGGGTTCCACGGGCAGGCCCAAGGGTGTGGCGGTCACCCATCACGCGATCGTCAACCAGCAGCTGTGGATGCTCGACGAGTACCGGCTGACCGCCGACGATGTGTACCTGCAGAAGACCGCGACCACGTTCGACGTGTCGCTGTGGGGTTACTTCCTGCCGTTGATGGTCGGCGCGAAGCTGGTCGTCGCCGCACCCGACGGGCATCGCGATCCGCTGTATGTGGCACAGATGATCGAGCGGCACGGCGTGACGGTCACCGACTTCGTGCCATCGATGCTGACGGTGTTCGTCGCGCATGCCACCGCCGAGCAGTGCGCGACGCTGCGCGCGGTGTTCGTGATCGGTGAGGCGCTGCCGCCGGAGACGGCCGCCGGCTTCCGCGCGATCACTTCGGCGGGCCTGCACAACCTCTATGGCCCCACCGAGGCCGCGGTCTCGGTGACGTACTGGGAGGCCACCGCCGCCGACACGGTGACGGTGCCGATCGGCATCCCGGAGTGGAACGTCGAGGTCTACGTGCTGGATTCGCGGCTGCGTCCGGCCGCGATCGGGGCACCGGGTGAGCTGTACCTGGGCGGACGCCAGCTGGCCCGCGGCTACCGCGGCCGCCCCGACCTGACCTCGGATCGGTTCGTGGCCAACCCGTTCGGCACGAACGGTGAGCGCATGTACCGCACCGGCGACCTGGTGCGGTGGAGTCCCGCTGGGACGCTGGAGTACATCGGTCGTACCGACTTCCAGGTGAAGTTCCGCGGTCAGCGGATCGAGCTCGGTGAGATCGAGACGGTGACGTTGGCTCATCCCGCGGTGAGTCAGTCGGCGGTGCTCGTGGTCGATACCGCGACGGGTCAGCAGCTGGTGGCGTATGTGGTGCCCGCGCCGGGTCTGTCGATCGATCCGGTGGAGCTGACGCGCTTCGCGGCCGATCAGCTGCCGAGCTACATGGTGCCCGCCTCGGTGATGGTGCTGGACGCGTTCCCGCTCAACACTTCCGGCAAGCTGGATCGTAAGGCGTTGCCGGAGCCGGTGTTCGCCGCGGACGCCGGGTATCGGGCGCCGCGGACACAGGCCGAGCAGATCGTGGCAGGGATCTTCGCCGACGTGCTGAGCAGGCAGCAGATCGGCATCGACGACAACTTCTTCGATCTGGGCGGCAACTCGCTGGTCGCGACGCAGGTGGTGTCGCGGATCGGTGCGGCGTTCGGCACGCAGATCGGTGTGCGGGCGCTCTTCGAGACTCCGACGGTCGCCGGTATCGCCGCGCGCGCGGAGACCGCGGGCCCCGGTGAGGGTTCGCGTCCGCCGCTGGTGGCCCAGCAGCTGCCCGCGCGGGTGCCGCTGTCGCTGGCACAGCAGCGGATGTGGTTCATCAACCAGTTCGATCCGGCTGCGCCGACCTACAACCTGCCGTTCGTGGTGCGGTTGCGC
The DNA here is from genome assembly GCF_001613365.1 of Nocardia xishanensis NBRC 101358. Classification (GTDB taxonomy): domain Bacteria; phylum Actinomycetota; class Actinomycetes; order Mycobacteriales; family Mycobacteriaceae; genus Nocardia; species Nocardia xishanensis. The sequence continues at coordinate 316,333 of NZ_BDCF01000001.1, read as the reverse complement.
GGGCGCGTCGACGTCGCGGCGTTGAAGGCCGCGCTCAACGATGTGATGGCGCGCCAGGAATCGCTGCGCACGGTGTTCCCCGAGTCCGGTGACGGCGGCTATCAGCAGGTCGTTCCGGACGACGAGATCAATTTGGCGATCTCGGTGCAGGCGATCGACGAGTCCGAGCTGGCCGGTGTGCTCACCGAGTTCGCCAGCCTGGGCTTCGATGTGGCGCGTGAGTTGCCGATCCGGGTGCGGATCTACCAGGTGACGGGCGGGTCGACCAACGGAACGCCCGATCACGCGGTCGCTTTCGTGGTGCATCACATCGCGGCCGACGGTTTCTCCTTCGGTCCGCTCTCGCGCGATGTGGCCAGCGCGTATCTGGCGCGCGCCGCCGGCGAGGCTCCCGCGTGGGCGCCGCTGCCGGTGCAGTACCAGGACTACAGCATCTGGCAGCGCGAACTGCTCGGCTCCGAGTCCGATCCCGGCTCGATGGCGGCCCGCCAGATCGCCTACTGGCGACGCCAGCTCGGCGGCTTGCCCGACCAGCTCGACCTGCCAACGGATCGGCCGCGTCCGCCGGTGCAGAGCTTCCGCGGCAGCACGGTGCGTTTCGACATCGACGCCGAATTGCACACCGCCCTCACGAGTCTGGCGCGCGCACAGGGCGTCAGCCTCTTCATGGTGGTGCACGCCTCGCTCGCGGTGCTGCTCGGTCGCCTTTCCGGCACCAGCGACATCGCGATCGGCACCCCGATCGCGGGCCGTGGCGAGCAGGCGCTCGACGACCTGATCGGCATGTTCGTCAACACCCTCGTGCTGCGCTCCGACGTGGACAGCGCGCAGCAGTTCACCGACTTCCTCACGCGCACAAGGGAAACCGACCTCGCGGCGTTCGCCTACGCCGACGTGCCTTTCGAGCGACTCGTCGAGGTGCTCAACCCGACCCGCTCGCAGGCCAGGCACCCGCTGTTCCAGGTGATGCTCTCCTTCCAGGAGATGGCGCACGGCGCGCTCGAGCTACCGGGTCTCTCGGTGACCGCCACCGAGCTCGAGGTCGACATCGCCAAGTTCGACCTGCAGTGGACCATCACCGAGGAACGCGGCGGCAACGGCGAGCCCGGCGGCATGACCGCGGCGGTGCAGTTCGCCACCGACATGTTCGACGCGGAGACGGTGACCTCGTTCGCCGAACGCTTCGTGCGCATCCTGCGCAGCGTCGTCGCCGATCCCGCGGTCGTCGTCGGCGAGATCGACGTGCTCGCCGCCGACGAGCGGCTCGCCGTCTCGCGCGACTGGGTGTTCTCCGGCGCGGACGGCGGCACGGGACGCTTCGCCGAGCCCGACGCCACCTTGGTCGCGCTGTTCGATCAGGCGGTCGCCGCCTACCCGGATCGGGTAGCGGCGCGTTTCGGCGCGGAGTCGCTGACCTACGCCGAGCTGGATCGGCGCGCGAATGTGTTGGCGCGCAGGCTGATCGCCGATGGCGCGGGTCCGGAGTCGCTCGTCGCGGTGATCTTGCCGCGCTCGATCGAGCTGGTCGTCGCGCTGCTCGCGGTGGTGAAGACCGGTGCGGGTTACGTGCCGGTGGACCCGACCTATCCGGCGGACCGGATCGCGTACGTGCTGTCGGATTCGCGTCCGACCAGCGTCGTCATCGACTCCTCGGTCGACGTGGCCGTTCCGGACGAACTGCCGACCGTGGTGCTGGACGAATTCGCCTCCGGTGAAACCGATTTCGCCGATACCCCGATCACCGCCGCCGACCGCTCCGCGCCGCTGAACCCCGGCAACGTCGCCTACGTGATCTACACGTCGGGTTCGACGGGTCGTCCGAAGGGTGTGGCGGTCGCGCATCGGAATGTGGTGCGGTTGTTCGCGAATACGGATCGTGATTTCGGTTTCGGTCCGGATGATGTGTGGACGTTGTTCCACTCGTACGCGTTCGACTTCTCGGTGTGGGAGTTGTGGGGTCCTCTGCTGTTCGGCGGCACGGTCGTGGTGGTGGATTACTTCACCTCGCGTTCCCCGGAGCAGTTCCTGGAGCTGCTGCGCGAGGAGCGGGTGACCGTTCTCAACCAGACTCCGTCGGCGTTCTATCAGCTCGCCGAGGCCGACCGCACCGCGGGATCCGACGGCCCGCCGCTGTCGCTGCGTTACGTGGTGTTCGGCGGTGAGGCGCTCGAGCTGCGTCGTTTGTCGGATTGGGTTGCCCGCCACGGCGCTCCGTTGGATGGCCGCTCCGCAAGCTCCGCGGCTGGTTCGCCGGTGCTGGTCAACATGTACGGCATCACCGAGACCACGGTGCACGTGTCCTTCCGTGCGCTGGACGCGGCGACGATCGAAGCGGCTTCCGGCAGCATCGTCGGCCGCGCCATCTCCGGGCTCGGCGTCTACGTCCTGGACAACCGGCTCCAGCCGGTTCCGGTCGGCGTCGTCGGCGAAATGTATGTCGCCGGACCGCAGTTGGCGCGCGGCTACCTCGGCCGTCCCGACCTCACCACGGCCCGCTTCGTGGCCAACCCGCTCGCCGACGCCGCCACCGCGGGCTCGCGCCTGTATCGTTCCGGCGACCTGGCGCGCTGGAACCGTTTCGGCGAACTCGAATACCTCGGCCGCGCCGACGACCAGGTCAAGGTGCGCGGTTTCCGTATCGAGCTCGGCGAGATCGAAGCCGCCGTCCTCGAACAGCCCGGTATCGCGCAGGCCACGGTCATCGTGCGCGAGGACCAGCCCGGCGGCCAGCGCATCGTCGCCTACGTCGTGGCCGAACCCGGCGTTGAGCTCGACCTCGACGAGGTCCGCCGCACCGCATCCGACCGGCTGCCCGCCTACATGGTGCCCTCGGCCTTCATGGCCCTGGACGCGATCCCGCTGACCGTCAACGGCAAGCTGGACCGCCGCGCGCTTCCCGCGCCGGTGTTCGAGGTGCGCGAATTCCGCGCTCCCGCGACGCCGATCGAGGAGATCGTCGCCCAGGTCTTCGCCGACGTGCTCGACCTGCCACGGGTCGGCGTCGACGACGACTTCTTCGATCTCGGCGGCAACTCCCTCATCGCCACCCAGGTCGCCTCCCGCGTCGGCATCGCCCTCGACACCCGCGTCCCGGTGCGCATGCTCTTCGAGGCGCCCACCGTCGCCGCGCTCGCCGCCCGCGTGGAATCGCAGGCAGGCGACGGCGCGCGCAAGGCGCTGGTCGCCCGCGAGCGGCCCGACGAGGTGCCGCTGTCGCTGGCTCAGCAGCGCATGTGGTTCCTCAACCGCTTCGACACCTCCTCGGCGGTCAACAACATCCCGGTCGCCATCCGGCTGTCCGGCGAGCTCGACGTCGCCGCACTCCAGGTCGCGGTCATCGACGTCATCGACCGGCACGAGTCGCTGCGCACCGTCTTCCCGGAGACCGAGGGCGGCCCGGTGCAAGTGGTCCTCGACGCGGCCCAGATCGTGCCCGACCTCACGCCCTACCGGGTGACCGAGGAGACCCTGCTCGACCACCTCATCGATCTGGCCACCATGGCCTTCGACGTGACCAGCGAAGTACCGCTGCACGCACGGCTTTTCGAGATCAGCGAGACCGAGTACGTGCTCGGCATGGTGGTGCACCACATCTCCGCCGACGGCTGGTCGATGGGTCCGCTCTCGCGCGACGTCATCGTCGCGTACGCGGCCCGCACCACGTGGGAAGCGCCGACCTGGGCCGAATTGCCGGTCCAGTACGCCGATTACGCGCTCTGGCAGCGCGAGATCCTCGGCTCGGAGGACGACCCGCGCTCGCTGATCTCCAGCCAGATCAGCTACTGGACCCGCGAGCTCGCCGACCTGCCCGACGAGCTGGTACTTCCGTCCGATCACCCGCGTCCCGCGGTCGCCTCCTACCAGGGCGGCACCTACGCGTTCGTGATCTCCGGCGAAACCCAGCGCGCCCTGGTCGAATTGGGCCGCCGCTACAACGCCTCGCTGTTCATGGTCATGCACAGCGCTCTGGCCGTGCTGTTGGCGCGGGCCAGCGGCACCTCCGACATCGCCATCGGAACGCCGGTCGCAGGCCGCGGTGAGGCCGCGCTCGACGACCTGATCGGCATGTTCGTCAACACCCTTGTGCTGCGCACCGAGGTGAACGGCGCGGGCACCTTCGCCGAGCTGCTCGACCACGCCAGGGACACCGACCTGCAGGCGTTCGCCCACTCCGACGTGCCGTTCGAGCGGCTCGTCGAGGTGCTCAACCCGGCCCGCTCGCAGGCGCGCCACCCGCTGTTCCAGGTGATGCTGGCCTTCCAGAACACCAAGCAGGCCACCCTGCAGTTGCCCGGCCTCTCGGTGCACGGCGTCGACTACGACGCGCGCCTGGCCAAGTTCGACCTGCAGCTGACCCTGCAGGAGACCCAGGACGAGCAGGGCGAGGCCGCGGGCATGTCGGCCGAGTTCTCCTACGCCCTCGACCTTTTCGACGAGTCGACGGTCGCCGGTTTCGCGCGCCGCCTGGACCGCATCCTCGCGGCCGTCATCGCCGACCCGGACGTGCCGATCGGCGACATCGACCTGCTCGCGACCGAGGAGCACGCGCAGGTCCTGGTCGACTGGAACGACACCGCCAACGCGGTGCCCGCGGAGACGCTGGTCTCGCTGTTCGACAAGCAGGCGGCGGCCGGCCCGGACGCCACGGCGCTGGTCTACGAGGACGAACAGCTCACCTACCGTGAGCTCCAAGAGCGCGCCAACCGCATCGCCAGGGAACTGATCGCCTCGGGCGTCGGCCCGGAATCGCTGGTGGCGCTCGCCATGCGGCGTTCGACCGAGCTGGTCGTCGCGATGTACGCGGTGCTCCAGACCGGCGCCGCCTACGTGCCGCTCGATCCTGATCAGCCCGCCGACCGCATCGGCCACATCCTCGACACCGCGCGGCCAAGCCTGGTGCTGACCACTCGCCGCGACGGGTTCGTCACCGACGACGCGGTGGCCTCCCGGTACGTCGAGGATCTGCCCGCTTCCGCGCAGAGCTCCGGCGCGCCGATCACCGACGCCGAGCGGGTCCGCCCGCTGCGGCCGGGGAACACCGCCTACGTCATCTTCACCTCCGGCTCGACCGGTCGGCCGAAGGGCGTCGCGGTCAGCCATGCCGCGATCGTGAACCGCCTGCTGTGGATGCAGCACGAGTACCCGCTCGGCGCCGACGACGCCGTATTGCAGAAGACCCCCGCCACGTTCGACGTGTCGGTGTGGGAGTTCTTCTGGCCCTTGCAGACCGGCGCGAGGCTGGTCGTCGCGAAGCCGGACGGCCATCGCGACCCGGTCTATCTCGCGCGGATCATCGCCGAAAAAGGCATCACCACGGCGCACTTCGTGCCGTCGATGCTCTCGGTGTTCGTCTCGACGCTGGGCAACTCGGCACCGGGCGAGGAGAACGGCGACACCGCGGCACTGCCCGACTCGCGTCTGCGTCAGGTTTTCGCCTCGGGTGAGGCGTTGCCCGCGCCGACCGCGCAGCGGTTGCGTGAGCTGACCGGTGCGCGTCTGCACAATCTGTACGGCCCGACCGAGGCGGCGGTCGACGTGACCTATCACGAGGTCGTCGATGCCGATGAGGTGTCGGTGCCGATCGGTCGTCCGGTGTGGAATACCCAGCTCTATGTGTTGGATTCGCGGTTGCACCCGGTCGCTCCCGGTATCGCGGGTGAGTTGTATCTGGCGGGTGATCAGCTCGCGTTGGGGTACTTGGGTCGCAGCGACCTGACGTCCGACCGTTTCGTGGCCAACCCCTACGGCCCGTCTGGTTCGCGGATGTATCGCACGGGTGACTTGGTCGCCTGGACCGAGCAGGGTGAGCTGGAGTATCTGGGCCGCACGGACTTCCAGGTGAAGTTGCGTGGTCTGCGTATCGAGCTGGGTGAGATCGAGGCGGCGTTGCTGGCGCAGCCGGGTGTCGCGCAGTCGGTGGTCGTGGTGCGTTCGGACCAGCACGCCGGTGATCAGCTGGTGGGTTACGTTGTCGCCGAGGCGGATTCCGTCATCGACGCGACGATGGTGAAGGCGGGTCTCGCCGCGTCCCTGCCCGGGTACATGGTGCCTGCGGCGCTGGTCGTGGTGGACGCGTTCCCGGTCAACGCCTCCGGCAAGCTGGATCGCAAGGCGCTGCCCGCACCGGTTTTCGAGGCCAAGACTTTCCGCGCGCCGTCCACGCCGATCGAGGAGATCGTCGCGGACATCTTCGCCGATCTGCTCGGCGTCGCCCGAGTCGGCGTCGACGACGATTTCTTCGAGCTCGGCGGCAACTCGCTGGTCGCCACCCAGGTCGCGGCGCGACTGAGCAAGGCGCTGGACGCCGAGGTCGGCGTGCGCACGCTCTTCGAAGCGCCCACCGTCGGCGCGCTGGCCGCCCGGGTCGAATCGCACGCCGGCACCGGCGTGCGCCAAGCGCTCAGCGCCCGCACCCGCCCGGAGTATCCGCCGCTGTCGCTCGCCCAGCAGCGCATGTGGTTCCTCAACCGCTTCGACCTCGGCACCGAGCCGGGCGCGGCGGCGGGCACCTACAACATCCCGGCCGCCGTCCGGCTGCGCGGCCTGCTGGATCTGAGCGCGCTGCGCGGTGCGCTCGGCGACGTGATCGCGCGGCACGAGTCGCTGCGCACCGTGTACCCGTCGCAGGAGGGCGTCCCCTACCAGCGGGTGCTCCCGTCCATCCATGCCATCCCGGAGCTGGACCTCGTCGAGCTCGCCGAGACCGAGATGTATGGCGCGCTCTACGAATTCGTGAACCGCGGTTTCGACGTCACCGCCGAACCGCCGGTGCGCCTTCGCATCTACGAAGTGGGCGAGCGCGACTACGTGCTCGCGGTCGTGGTGCACCACATCGCCGCCGACGGCTTCTCGATGCGGCCGCTGGTGCGCGACCTGATGACCGCCTACGTGGCGCGCACCTCGAATTCCGAGCCCGGCTGGCCGCCGCTGGCCGTCCAGTACGTCGATTTCGCGCTCTGGCAGCGTGAAACCCTCGGCGACGAGGACGATCCCACCTCGCTCATCTCCGAGCAGCTCGACTACTGGCGCGAGGCGCTGGCCGATCTGCCCGACGAGCTGCGCCTGCCCGGTAAGCCGCGCCCGACCGTGGCCTCCTACGAGGCGGGCACGCACCGCTTCCGTGTGCCGGGCGAGCTGATCGACGAGCTGAACCGGGTCGCGCACGCGAACGGCACCACGCTGTTCATGGTGGTGCACAGCGCCTTCGCGACGCTGCTCTCGCGCCTGTCCGGCGCCGACGACATCGCCATCGGCATCCCGGTGGCGGGCCGCGGCGAGCAGGCGCTCGACGACCTCGTCGGCATGTTCGTCAACACCCTGGTGCTGCGCACCCAGATCGACACCGCCGCTTCGTTCACCGATCTGCTCGCTCAGGTCAGGGAACGCGACCTGCAGGCGTTCGCGCACGCGGACGTGCCGTTCGAGCGGCTGGTCGAGGTGCTCAACCCGGCTCGCTCGCAGGCGCGGCACCCGCTGTTCCAGGTGATGCTCTCGTTCCAGAACATGGGCCGCACGTCGCTGGAGCTGCCGGGCCTCACGGTGTCCGAACTCGGCATCGATCAGCCGACGGCCAAGTTCGACATGCAGCTCACGCTGAGCGAGGTGCCGGGTGGCGCGTCCGAGATGGACGCCGAACTCGTCTACGCCACCGACCTTTTCGACGTCGCCTTCGCCGGCGCTTTCGGCGCCCGGTTCCTGCGCGTGCTGCGCGGGATCGCCGCCGCGCCGTCGACCGCGATCGGTGACATCGAGCTGCTCGACGCCGCCGAGCGCGCGCTGGTGCTGAAGCAGTGGAACGACACCGAATTCGCGGTGGACGCGGCGCTCGCCTCGCCCGTTGGCGACGACGCGGCCACGCTGGTCGCGCTGTTCGAGGCGCAGGTCGCGCGCACTCCCGACGCGATCGCGCTCACCTTCGAGGGGACGAGTCTGTCCTACGCCGAGTTCGCGAGCCGGGTGCACCGCCTCGCCCGCTGGCTCAAGCAGAACGGCGTCGGCCCGGAATCGTATGTGGCCCTCGGCATGCGCCGCTCGCTCGACCTGCTGGTCGGCATGTACGCGGTCTCCGCCGCCGGTGGCGCGTACGTGCCGCTCGACCCGGACAACCCGGTCGAGCGCATCGAGCACATCCTCGAGACCGCGGGCCCCGTCTGCGTGCTGACCTCCGGCGCGGATCTCGGCGTCGCGCTGGCGCGCCAGGTGCGCATCGACGAGCTGGATCTGTCGGCCTACTCCGACGAGCCGCTCACCGACGCCGACCGGCACCGGCCGCTGCGCACCGGCAACACCGCGTACGTGATCTTCACGTCGGGTTCCACCGGTCGTCCCAAGGGCGTCGCGGTCTCGCACGCCGCGATCGTCAACCGCCTGGTGTGGGGCCACGCCCAGTACGGCCTCGCCGCCGACGACGTGGTCCTGCAGAAGACCCCGGCGACGTTCGACGTGTCGGTGTGGGAGTTCTTCTGGCCCTTGCAGGTCGGTGCGCGCCTGGTGATCGCCAAGCCGGACGGTCACCGCGACCCGGCCTACCTCGCGCAGCTCATCATCGACGAGCAGATCACCACGGCGCACTTCGTGCCGTCGATGATGTCGCTGTTCGTCGTGGAGCCGCGCGCGGCCGAATGCACCGGTCTGCGCAACGTCTTCGCCTCCGGCGAGGGCCTGCCCGCGGTCACCGCGCAGCGCCTGCGCGAGCTGACCGGCGCGCGCCTGCACAACCTGTACGGCCCGACCGAGGCGGGCGTCGAGGTGACCTTCCACGAGGTCACCGCCGCCGACACCGTCACCGTGCCGATCGGCGCCCCGGTGTTCAACACCCAGGTGTACGTGCTGGATTCGCGCCTGCGGCCGGTGCCGGTCGGCGTGCCCGGCGAGCTGTATCTGGCGGGCGCGCAGCTGGCCTACGGCTACGTCACCCGTCCCGATCTGACCACCGAGCGCTTCGTCGCCGACCCGTTCGGCCACGGCGTGCGCATGTACCGCACCGGCGACCTGGTGGCCTGGACGCCCGCCGGTGAGCTGGAGTACTTGGGCCGCACGGACTTCCAGGTGAAGCTGCGCGGTCTGCGCATCGAGCTGGGCGAGATCGAGGGCGCGCTGACCGCGCTGGGCGAGGTCTCCCAGTCGGTGGTCGTGGTGCGCACCGACGAGCGCACCGGCGACCAGTTGGTGGCCTACCTCATCGCGCAGCCCGGCACCGCCATCGATATCGAGCGGGTGAAGTCCGCGCTCGCCACGCAGCTGCCCGCCTACATGGTGCCGGCGGCCTTCGTGGTGCTCGACGCGTTCCCGCTGAACACCTCGGGCAAGCTGGACCGCAAGGCGCTGCCGGAGCCGACGTTCGAGGCGAAGGTCTTCCAGGCGCCGGTCACCCCGGTGCAGCAGATCGTGGCCAGCGCGTTCGCCGACGTGCTCGGCATCGAGCGGGTCGGCTTGGACGACGACTTCTTCGGCCTCGGCGGCAACTCGCTGGTCGCGACCCAGGTCGCGGCGAGGCTCGGCGAGGCGCTGGACACCCAGATCCCGCTGCGCACCCTGTTCGAGGCGTCCACGGTCGCCGCGCTGGCCGCCAAGGTGGAGTCGGCGACGGGCTCGGGCGCCAAGGCGCCGCTGGTCGCGCAGCCGCGGCCCGAGCTGGTGCCGCTCTCGCTGGCGCAGCAGCGGATGTGGTTCCTCAACCGCTTCGACAACCGCACCGCGGTGAACAACATCCCGGTCGCCATCCGGTTGACCGGCAGGCTCGACGCCGTCGCGCTGCAGGCCGCGATCCGCGACGTGATCGCGCGCCATGAGGCGCTGCGCACCGTCTACCCGGAGGTGGAGGGCGAGGGCTACCAGCGCGTCCTGCCCGCCGACGAGGTGCGTTTCGACCTGGCGACCGAGTGGGTGCCGAGCACCGAACTGCCTTCGCGCATAGTCGAACTGGCGAGCGTGCACTTCGACGTGACTAGCGAGATCCCGTTCCGCGCGGACCTGCTCACGGTCGACGAACGCAGCCACGTCGTGGTGCTCGTCATGCACCACATCAGCGCCGACGGCTTCTCGCTGCGTCCGCTGCTGCGCGACGTGGTGGTGGCCTACACCGAGCGCGCGGGCGGGGAAGCGCCCGGCTGGGCGCCGCTCGAGGTGCAGTACGCCGATTACACGCTGTGGCAGCGCGCGGTGCTCGGTTCCGAAGACGACCCGGAGTCGGTGGCGGCAAAGCAGATCGCCTACTGGACCGAGCAGCTGCGGGATCTGCCCGATCAGATCGAGTTGCCCGCCGACCGGCCGCGTCCCGAGGTTGCCTCGAATGCCGGTGGGTTGCACGCGTTCTACGTGGACGCAGAGCTGCATCGCGCGCTCGAGGAGGTGGCGCGCGCGCACGGCGTGACGTTGTTCATGGTCGTGCACGCGGCGTTGGCGACGTGGGCGGCGCGGCTGTCCAACGGCACCGATATCGCGATCGGCACGCCGATCGCGGGCCGCGGTGAGCGCGCGCTGGACGATCTGGTCGGCATGTTCGTCAACACGCTGGTGTTGCGCAACGAGATCGATCTCGGCGGCAAGTTCAGCGATCTGCTCGAGCAGGTGCGTCGCACGGACCTGGCGGCGTTCGCGAACGCCGACGTGCCGTTCGAGCGGCTGGTGGATGTGCTGAGCCCGGCGCGTTCGCAGGCGCATCATCCGCTGTTCCAGGTGGGTCTGACCTTCGAGGCCGCCTCGGCCGCCGACATGGGCACCGTCGCGTTGCCCGGCTTGAACCTCGATGTCGTCGAATTCGACGCGGGGACCGCGAAGTTCGATGTGCAGCTGACCGTTGGCGAGTCCCGCGACGGTGGGCTCGCGCTGTCCTGGAATTACGCCAGCGAGCTGTTCGACGCTGAGACGGTGTCCTCGTTCGCCGATCGGTTGGTGCGGATTCTGCGCGCCGTGGCCGAGGACCCGGCCGTGGTCGTCGGTGATATCGATCTGCTGGGTGAGGCCGAGCGGCTCGATGTTTCACAGCGCTGGGCATCGGCGGGCGCGGACGCCGGTGTCGGCCGGTTCGCTGAGACCGGGGTGACGCTGGTCGAGTTGTTCGATCAGATGGTCACCGCGCATCCGCATCGGATCGCGGCGCGTTTCGGTGGAGACTCCCTGAGCTACTCGGAGCTCGATCGGCGCGCGAATGTGCTGGCGCGCAGGCTGATCGCCGATGGCGCGGGGCCGGAGTCGCTGGTCGCGGTGATCCTGCCGCGCTCGCTGGATCTGGTGGTCGCGCTGCTGGCGGTGGTGAAGACCGGTGCGGGTTATGTGCCGGTCGATCCGACCTATCCGGCGGACCGGATCGCGTACGTGCTGTCGGACTCGCGTCCGACAAGCGTGGTGCTCGACTCCACGGTCGAGGTCGAGATCCCGGCGGGTCTGCCCTCTGTGGTGCTCGACGGATTCGCGGTGGAGACCGGCAATGTGGTCGACGCCGACGACGCGCCCGTCACCGACGCCGATCGCCGTGCCGCGCTGACCCCGGACCATGTCGCCTACGTGATCTACACGTCGGGTTCGACGGGTCGTCCGAAGGGTGTGGCGGTCGCGCATCGGAATGTGGTGCGGTTGTTCGCGAATACGGATCGTGATTTCGGTTTCGGTCCGGATGATGTGTGGACGTTGTTCCACTCGTACGCGTTCGACTTCTCGGTGTGGGAGTTGTGGGGTCCTCTGCTGTTCGGCGGCACGGTCGTGGTGGTGGATTACTTCACCTCGCGTTCCCCGGAGCAGTTCCTGGAACTGCTGCGCGACGAGCGCGTGACGGTGCTGAACCAGACCCCGTCGGCGTTCTACCAATTGGCCGAAGCCGACCGCAATGCCGCCGCGGACGCCGCGCCGCTGTCGCTGCGTTACGTGGTGTTCGGCGGTGAGGCGCTCGAGCTGCGTCGTTTGTCGGATTGGGTTGCCCGCCACGGCGCTCCGTTGGATGGCCGCTCCGCAAGCTCCGCGGCTGGTTCGCCGGTGCTGGTCAACATGTACGGCATCACCGAGACCACGGTGCACGTGTCCTTCCGTGCGCTGGACGCGGCGACCATCGAAGCCGCTTCCGGCAGCATCGTCGGCCGCGCGATCGCGGGACTGAAGGTGTACGTGCTCGACAACCGGCTGCGCCCCGTGGCGGTCGGTGTCGCCGGCGAAATGTATGTCGCCGGACCGCAGTTGGCGCGCGGCTACCTCGGCCGCCCCGACCTGACCGCCGCGCGTTTCGTGGCCAACCCGCTGGCGAACCCGAATGATTCGGGTTCGCGCCTGTACCGCTCCGGCGACCTGGCGCGCTGGAACCGTTTCGGTGAGCTGGAGTACCTGGGTCGCGCCGACGATCAGGTCAAGGTGCGCGGTTTCCGTATCGAGCTGGGCGAGATCGAGGCCGCGGTGCTGGCCCAGCCGGGTATCGCGCAGGCCGCGGTCATCGTGCGCGAGGACCAGCCGGGCGATCAGCGGATCGTGGCCTACGTCGTCGCCGAACCCGATGTGGTTCCCGACCTCGACGTGGTGCGTTCCGGTGCGGCCGAGCGGTTGCCGTCCTACATGGTGCCTTCCGCGCTGGTGCGCCTGGAATGGATCCCGCTGACCGTCAACGGCAAGCTGGACCGTCGCGCGCTGCCCGCGCCCGCCGCCCAGGCCAGGGCGTTCCGCGCCCCGGTGACGCCGGTGCAGGAGACGGTGGCCGCGGTGTTCGCCGAGGTGCTCGACCTGCCGAGGGTCGGCGTCGACGACGACTTCTTCGATCTCGGCGGCAACTCGCTCATCGCCACCAGGGTGGTGTCCAGGATCGGCGCGGCGCTCGGTACCTCGGTGCCGGTGCGCACGCTGTTCGAGGCGTCCACGGTGGAAGCCCTCGCCGCCCGGGTGGAATCGCACACCGGCGGCGACGGTCGCGCACCGCTGGTCGCGCGCAAGCGCGCCGCCGACGAACTGGTGCCGCTGTCCTACGCGCAGCAGCGCATGTGGTTCCTCAACAAGTACGACACCTCCTCGGCCGCCTACAACCTGCCGATCGCGATCCGGATGTCCGGCGCGCTCGACATCGAGGCGCTGCGGCTGGCGGTGGCCGACGTGGTGCGCAGGCACGAATCGCTGCGCACCCGCTACCCCGAGCACGGCGGCACGCCGGTGCAGGTGATCGTCCCCGCCGAGGAGATCGCGCTCGATCTGCACCCGGTCGCGGTGCCGCCCGCCGAGCTGATCGCCGCGGTGACCGGGTTCGTCACCGCGGGATTCGATGTGGCCGAACAGGTTCCGCTGCGCACCCGGCTGTACGCCGCGGGCCGGGACGAGCACGTGCTCGTCGTGGTCGTGCACCACATCGCCGCCGACGGCTTCTCCATGGGTCCGCTGACCCGCGACGTCATGCTGGCCTACACGGCGCGCACCCAGGACAGCGCGCCCGGCTGGTCGCCGCTCGCGGTGCAGTACGCCGATTTCGCGGTCTGGCAGCGCGAGGTCCTCGGTTCCGAAGACGACGCGGACTCGCTGCTCGCCCGTCAGGTGGCCTACTGGCAGCGCGCACTGGACGGCGTGCCGGACGAACTGGCGCTGCCGACCGACCGCCCGCGTCCCGCGGTCGCCTCGCACCGCGGTGCGACGCTGCACCACCAGCTGCCCGGCGAGCTGATCGCCGCGCTCGACGAGATCGCCCGCGGCAGCGGCGCTTCGCTGTTCATGGTCATGCACAGCGCGCTCGCGGTGCTGCTGGCCAGGCTCTCCGGCGGCGACGACATCGCGGTCGGCACGCCGATCGCGGGGCGCGGCGAGCAGGCGCTCGACGACCTCGTCGGCATGTTCGTCAACACCCTGGTGCTGCGCACCGGCATCGACAACGGCGAATCCTTCACCGACCTGCTCGCCCGCGTCCGCAAGACCGACCTCGACGCATACGGCAATGCCGATGTGCCGTTCGAGCGCCTGGTCGAGCTGCTCGCGCCGGAGCGGTCGCAGGCGCGCAACCCGCTGTTCCAGGTGATGCTGGCCTTCCAGAACCTGGAGCGGACCGCGCTCGAGCTGCCCGGTCTCTCGGTGTCCGCGCTCGATCTCGAAGAGAACGTCGCCCGTGTCGACCTGCAGTTCACGCTGTCGGAAACCGGTTCCAACGGCATGACACTGGCGCTCACCTATGCCACCGAACTCTTCGACGCCGAGTCGGCGGCGCTGCTCGCGCAGCGTTTCGAGCGGCTGCTCGCGGCCGTTGTCGCGACGCCCGATCGCGCTGTCGGTGATATCGCGCTGCTGGACGAGGTCGAGGTCGCTTGGGCACTGCGCGGCTGGAATGACACCGCGCGGGAGATCGGTTCGGCGGCAACTCTGGTCGAGCTGTTCGCGGCGCAGGCGCAGGCTACGCCGGATTCGGTGGCGATTGTCGATCCGGCCGACGGTAGTTCGCTGACCTATGCGGAGTTCGGTGCTCGCGTGCACCGGTTGGCGCGCAGGCTGATCGAGGCCGGTGTCGGTCCAGAAAGCCTTGTCGCGCTTGGGTTGCGGCGTTCGGTCGACTTCGTGATCGCCGCGTACGCGGTGCATGAGGCCGGTGGTGGTTATGTGCCCCTGGATCTGGATCAGCCTGCCGAGCGGGTGAACTATGTCCTCGAGTCGGCGGCACCGGTCTGTGTGCTGACGACCGCGCGTGATGGCTTCGATGGTGTGGAGCTGCCAACGCTGTCGATCGACGAGCTGGATTTGTCCGGCTACTCCGCCGAGCCGGTGTCGGCTGCTGAGCGGATCGCGCCGTTGCGTCCGTCGAACCCGGCGTATGTCATTTTCACCTCTGGTTCGACCGGTCGCCCCAAGGGGGTGGCGGTGCCGCATTCGGCGGTGGTGAATCAGATTCGCTGGATTACTGGCGAATATGGCATCGATGCCGAAGACGTGGTGCTGTTCAAGACCCCCGCGACGTTCGATGTGTCGGTGTGGGAGTTGTTCGGTCCGCTGTCCACCGGTGGCCGCATGGTGGTCGCCAGCCCGGATGGCCATCGGGATCCGCAGTATCTGGTGGATGTGATCGCGGCGGAGCGGGTCACCATGACCTCGTTCGTGCCGTCCATGCTGACCGTGTTCGCGGGTTACGTCGATACCGCGGGTCTCAGCGTCGAACTGGGTTCGTTGCGCCTGCTGTTCATCGCCGGTGAGGCGTTCACCTCGGATGCGGTTCGAGCGATCCGCAAGGTGTCCGGGGTAGGGCTGTACAACCTGTACGGCCCCACTGAATTCACTGTGCACGCCACTCACGGCCCGGTCGCGTCCGCGGTCGAGGGCGCGGTGCCGATCGGTCTGCCGGTGTGGAATGCCCAGGCGTACGTGCTTGATTCGCGCCTGCATCCGGTCGCACCGGGTGTTGCGGGTGAGCTCTATCTCGCGGGCGCTCAGCTGGCACGTGGCTACTTCGGTCGTACGGATTTGACCGCGGATCGCTTTGTGGCTAACCCATTCGGCACAGGGGAGCGCATGTACCGCACGGGTGACCTGGTCACCCGGGATGCCGATGGTGCGATCGTCTACGTCGGCCGCACCGACTTCCAGGTGAAGTTGCGTGGTCTGCGTATCGAGCTCGGTGAGATCGAAACCGCCCTGACCGCGCACGATTCGGTTTCCCAAGCGGTCGCGCTGGTGCGCTCGGACGCGCATATCGGCGATCAGCTCGTCGGCTATGTGGTGCCCGTCAACGGCACCGTCGTCGATCTCGACGATCTGCGCACCCATTTGGCCGCGCACCTGCCGTCGTACATGGTGCCGTCGGCCATCGTGGGGCTCGACGCCATGCCGCTGAGCCCGAACGGCAAGCTGGACCGCAAGGCGCTGCCCGAGCCGGTGTTCGCGACCGAGGTCGTGTTCCGCGCCGCGCGCACGCCGGTCGAGCAGATCATCGCCGAGGTGTTCGCCGAGGTGCTCGGCGTGCAGCGGGTCGGCGTCGACGACTCCTTCTTCGCGCTCGGCGGCGACAGCATCGTCTCGATCCAGCTGGTCTCGCGCGCCAAGGCGCGCGGCGTGGTGTTCACGCCGCGGCACGTGTTCGAGCAGAAGACCGTCGCGGGCCTGGCCGCGGTGGCCGAGACCGCCGACGCGGCGGCTCCCGCTGTCGCCGCGCTCGCCGAATTGCCCGGCGCCGGTGTCGGTCCCATGCCGCTCACCCCGGTGGTGCGGTTCATGGCCGAGCGCCCCGGTTCCTTCGGCCGGTTCAACCAGACCCTCGCGCTGGAGTTGCCGCTCGGCATCGACCGCGCGGGCATCGCGACGACCGTCGGCGCGGTGATCGACCGGCACGACATGCTGCGCTCGCGGCTCTACCGCGACGGCGACGACTGGGCGGTGCAGACCGCCGAGCCGGGCGACATCGACGTGGACGCGCTGATCGAGCGGGTCGAGTTCCCGGCCGCGGCGACCGACGCCGAACTGCTCGACATCGCCTCGGCCGCATTGGATTCCGCGCTGGACCGGCTCGACCCCGCGGCCGGTGTCGTGGTTCGGTTCGTGTGGCTCGACCCGGCCGGCGGCGGCCGGATGGGCCGTCTGATCGTGGTCGCCCACCACCTGGTGGTGGACGGCGTCTCGTGGCGCATCCTGGTGCCGGACTTCGTCGCGGCCTGGGGCCAGCTGACCGCGGGCCAGCGGCCCGAGCTGGTGGCTCCCGCGACCTCGATGCGAGCCTGGGCGCACGCGCTGGAGCGCGAGGCCGAAAGCCCGTCGCGGGTCGCCGAACTCGACTACTGGCGCGCGGTGACCGACACTCCGGATCCGCTGCTGACCGCGCGTCCGATGGACCCCGCTGTCGATGTCTCCGGCGCGATCGAGAAGGTTCAGGTCGAGGTCTCCGCCGAGGTCACCAAGGCGCTGCTCACCACGGTGCCCGCGCTGTTCCACGGCGGCGTGAACGACGGCCTGCTCACCGCGCTCGCGCTGGCGACCGCGAGGTGGCGGTCGGGCCGGGCCGGCGCGCGCACCGACGACGCGCTGCTGATCCGCCTGGAAGGCCACGGCCGCGAGGAAGACGTCGTCCCCGGCGCCGACCTGTCCCGCACGGTCGGCTGGTTCACCGCCATCTTCCCGGTGCGGCTCGACCTGACCGGCGTCGACATGGACGCCGCGCTCGCGGGCGGCGTCGAGCTGTCCAAGGCCGTGAAGGCGGTCAAGGAACAGCTGCTCGCCGTCCCGGACAAGGGCATCGGCTACGGCCTGCTGCGCTACCTCAACCGGCGCACGGCCGGCGAGTTGCCCGCACAATTGCCCGGCCAGGTGAGCTTCAACTACCTCGGCCGCGTCTCCGACAGCGACGTGCCCGAGGCGTTGCGCGGCTTCGGCTGGACCCCGGCGCCGGAACTCGGCGCGCTCGGCGGCGCCTACGACGCCGACATGCCCGCCATGGCCCCGCTGGACGTCAACGCGATCGTGGTGGGCGACAAGCTCACCGCGAACATCGGCTTCCCGGCCACCCTGCTCGACGCCGCCGAGGTGCGCGAGTTCGCCGAGCTGTGGACCACCGCGCTGGAAGCAGTTGCCCGGCACGCGAATTCGACCGGAGCGGGCGGGCACACGCCGTCCGACTTCGCCCTGGTGCGCGCGAGCCAGCGCGACATCGAGGTCTGGGAGCGGCGCTTCCCAGCGCTGGCCGACGTGTGGCCGCTGTCCGCACTGCAGGCGGGTCTGCTCTTCCACGCCCGCCTGGCCGCGAGCTCGGTGGACGTCTACACCGCGCAGGCAGTGCTCACCCTCACCGGCCGGGTCGACGCGGCCCGGCTGCGGGCCGCCGCGCAGGCGCTGGTCGACCGCTACGAGAACCTGCGCACCGCGTTCGTCAGCGACAACGACGGCAACCCCGTGCAGGTGGTGCTCGACAGCGTGCGGGTCGCGTGGGCCGAGCACGACCGGATCGCGACCGGTTCGGCCGCCGACCTGATCGAGGCCGACCGCATGCGCCGGTTCGACCTCGACGCGCCGCCGCTGATCCGCTTCACGCTGATCCAGGTGGAAGACCACCGCTGGCAGTTCGTGGTGTCCAACCACCACATCCTGCTCGACGGCTGGTCGATGCCGCTGCTCATGCGCGACCTGCTCGTGCTCTACGCGGTGCACGCCGACGCCACCGCGCTGCCCGCCGTGCGCTCTTACCGCCACTTCCTGGATTGGACCGCGCGCCAGGATCATTCGGCCTCGCTGGCCGCCTGGTCGGCGGCGCTGCGCGGGGTGAGCGAGCCGACGCTGCTCGCCCGCCCCGACGCCGGTCGCGAGATCACCGCGCTGTCCGGCGAGTACCTGTTCGACCTCGACGAGGCGGCGACCGCGCGGCTCACCGCGCTGGCGAGTTCGCTCGGCGTCACCCCGAACACGGTGCTCCAGGTGGCCTGGGGCATCCTGGTCGGCCGCACGACCGGCGCCGATGACGTGCTGTTCGGCACCACGGTCTCCGGCCGCCCGGCCCAGCTGGCCGGCGTGGAATCCATGGTGGGTCTGTTCATCAACACTGTTCCGGTGCGGGTGCGCTTCGATCCCGCGGAGTCGGCGCGCGACCTGCTGGTCCGCACCCAGGGCGAGCAGGCCGACCTGCTCGACCACCACTACATCGGGCTGGCCGACATCCAGTCCGCCGCAGGCGTCGGCGCGCTGTTCGACACCCTCGTGGTGTTCGAGTCGTACCCGGTGGACGCCGAGGGCATCCGCGCCCAGGCCGCCGACATCGACGGCATGGCGGTGGCCGACCTGGAGGCCGCCGACGCCACGCATTACCCGCTGACGCTGATCGCGCAGCTGGATTCGCGCCTGCGCATCCGCGCCGGCTACCTGCGCGACCTGTTCGACGAGCAGACCGTGCGCCGCATCGCCGACCGCCTGGTCCGGGTGCTCGCCGCCGTCACCGCCGATCCCGGCGTGGCCGTCGGCGATATCGAGCTGCTCGACACCGCCGAGCGCGAGCTCGTGGTGTCCGGCTGGAACGAGACCGCGCACGAGGTCGACGCGGCGGCGACGCTGGTGTCGAAGTTCGAAGCGCAGCTGGCCGAGACGCCCGCGGCGACCGCGCTGACCTTCGAGGGGACGAGTCTGTCCTACGACGAGTTCGCGGGACGGGTCTATCGCCTGGCGCGCTGGCTCATCGAACGCGGCGTCGGCCCGGAGTCCGCGGTGGCGCTCGGCATGCGGCGCTCGATCGACCTGGTCGTCGGCATGTACGCCGTCACCGTCGCGGGCGGCGCGTACGTGCCGCTCGATCCGGATCACCCGGCCGAGCGCACGGAATACATTCTCGCCACGGCAGATCCGGTGTGTGTGCTGACTTCGGGCAGCGATCTGGAGATCGACACCGCGCAGGTGCGCATCGATCTGCTCGACCTGTCCGGTGTGTCCGAGGCGCCGGTGACCGATGCCGAGCGTCGTGCCCCGCTGCGTCCGTCGAACACCGCGTACGTGATCTTCACGTCGGGTTCGACCGGTCGCCCGAAGGGTGTGGCGGTCTCGCACGAGGCGATCGTGAACCGCTTGGTGTGGATGCAGTCCGAGTACGGGCTCACCGAGTCCGACGCGGTGCTACAGAAGACGCCCGCCACGTTCGACGTGTCGGTATGGGAGTTCTTCTGGCCCTTGCAGATCGGCGCGCGCTTGGTGGTCGCCAAGCCGGACGGTCACCGCGATCCGGCGTACCTGGCCGAGGTCATCGCGACCGAGCGGATCACGGTCACCCACTTCGTGCCGTCCATGCTCGCGGTGTTCGTCGCCGACGCGGCCGCGGCCCGCTGCGACGCGCTGCGCATGGTGTTCGCCTCCGGTGAGGCGTTGCCGCCCAAGCCCGCGCACCGCCTGCGCGAGCTGACCGGGGCCGAGCTGCACAACCTGTACGGCCCGACCGAGGCCGCGGTCGACGTCACCTACCACCGGGTGACCGAGGCCGACACCGACACCGTGCCGATCGGCGCACCGGTGTTCAACACCCAGGTGTACGTGCTGGATTCGCGGCTGCGCCCGGCGCCGGTCGGCGTCGCGGGTGAGCTGTACCTGGCAGGCGTCCAGCTGGCGCGCGGCTACGTGGCGCGGCCGGATCTGACCGCCGACCGTTTCGTGGCCAACCCGTTCGCCGACGGACAGCGCATGTACCGCACCGGCGACCTGGTGGCCTGGAACGCCGACGGCGAGCTGGAATACCTGGGCCGGACCGACTTCCAGGTGAAGCTGCGCGGTCTGCGCATCGAACTGGGCGAGATCGAGTCGGCGCTCACCGCGCTGGACGAGATCGCGCAGTCGGTGGTCATGGTGCGCGGCGATCAGCGCACCGGGGATCAGCTGGTGGCCTACGTCGTGGCCGCGCCGAACGCGCGCGTCGACGGCGACGTGGTGCGCGAGGACCTCGGCAGGCAGCTGCCCGCCTACATGGTGCCCGCGGTGGTCGTCGTGCTCGACGAGTTCCCGCTCAACGCCTCCGGCAAGCTGGACCGCAAGGCGCTGCCCGCGCCGGTGTTCGAGGCCGCGGTGTTCCGCGCGCCGACCACGCCGGTGGAGGAGATCGTCGCGCGCACCTTCGCCGACGTGCTCGGCCTCGATCGGGTCGGCCTGGACGACGACTTCTTCGCGCTCGGCGGCAACTCGCTCACCGCCACCCAGGTGGCAGCGCGGCTGTCCGCGGCGCTGGAGACCGATCTCGGGGTCCGCGAGCTGTTCGAGGCCTCGACCGTGGCGGCCCTCGCGGCCCGCACCGAGTCGAAGGCGGGCGCGGGCGGAAGGGCGGCGCTCACCCCGCAGCGGCGGCCGGAGCGGGTGCCGCTCTCGCTGGCGCAGCAGCGCATGTGGTTCCTCAACCGGTTCAACATGGGCGGCAACGCCGCCGAGCACAGCGCGGCGGCCGCGGCCGACAACATCCCGGCCGCGGTGCGGCTCTCGGGTCTGCTCGACCGGCAGGCATTGCAGGTCGCGGTGGCCGACGTGCTGGCACGCCACGAGTCGCTGCGCACCTACTACCCGGAGATCGGCGGCGTCGGCTACCAGCAGATCGTCCCGACCGGGCAGGTGATCCCGGATCTCTCGCCGATCGACATCACCGAAGACGAACTGCCGCAGCGCCTTTCCGAGGTCGTGCTGACCGCGTTCGACGTCACCGCCGAGGTGCCGTTCCGGGCCAGCCTGTTCGAGATCAGTCCCACCGAGCATGTGCTCGCGCTCGTGGTGCACCACATCTCGGCCGACGGCTTCTCCATGGGGCCGCTGACCAGGGACGTGATGATCGCCTACAGCGCCCGCGTCGACGGCGAGGAGCCCGCGTGGCGTCCGCTCGACGTGCAGTACGCCGATTACGCGCTGTGGCAGCGCGCGGTGCTCGGAGCCGAGGACGACCCGGACTCGCTGGTCTCCGGTCAAATCGAGTTCTGGAAGAACGAATTGTCCGGGCTGGTCGAGCAATTGGACCTGCCCGCCGATCGCCCGCGGCCCGCGACCGCGTCCAACCGCGGCGACACGGTGGCCTTCACCGTGGACGCCGAGGTGCACGCGGCGCTGCGCGCACTGGCGCAGCAGCACAATTCGACGCTGTTCATGGTCGTGCACGCCGCGCTCGCGGTGCTGCTCTCGCGCTTGTCCGGCACCCCGGACATCGCCATCGGCACCCCGATCGCGGGCCGTGGCGAACGCGCGCTCGACGACCTGATCGGCATGTTCGTCAACACCCTGGTGCTGCGCACGGAGATCGAGCCCGGTGTCGCGTTCGAGGAACTGCTGCGCACCGTGCGCCGGGTGGACGTGGACGCGTTCGGCCACGCCGACGTGCCGTTCGAGCGCCTCGTCGAGGTGCTCGACCCGGTGCGTTCGCCGGGCAGGCACCCCCTGTTCCAGGTCGGCCTGACCTTCCAGAACACCGCGCCGACCGTGCTGGAACTGCCCGGGCTGACCGTGTCCGGCGTCGACATGACGGTGCCGCTGGCCAAGTTCGACCTGCAGCTGACGCTGGAGGAGAAGCTCGGCGCCGACGGCGGCCCGCAGGGCATGTCGGCCGAATTCAGCTTCGCCACCGACCTTTTCGATGCGGCCACGGTGCGCGCGTTCGCGGATCGCCTGCTGCGCGTGCTCGGCGCGGTCTCGGCCGACGCGGGCGTGGTGGTCGGCGACATCGACCTGCTCGCCCCCGGCGAGCGCGAAATGGTGCTGCGCGAATGGAACACCGAGGGCGTCGACGCGCCCGCGGTCACCCTGGTCGACCTGATCAGCGCCCAGGCGCGGCGTCGACCGGAAGCCCCCGCGGTGCGTTTCGGTGCGACCACCGTCTCCTTCGGCGAGTTCCAGCGCGCGGCCAACCGGATCGCGCGCGCGCTCATCGAGCTCGGCGTCGGGCCGGAATCGAAGGTGGCGGTCGCGGTCTCGCGTACCGAGGAACTGCCGATCGCGCTGTACGCGGTGCTGCTGACCGGCGCGGCGTACGTGCCGATCGACACCACCTACCCCGTCCAGCGGCTCGAGTTCACCCTCGCCGATGCCGCGCCGGTGTGCGTGCTGACCACCGCGGCGGACGCGGACGCCGTTCCGGCGGGCGAGATTCCGCTGCTGCTGTTGGAGCAGACCGCGGCGCAGTCCGACGCGCCGGTGACCGACGCCGATCGCGTCCGGCCGCTGCGCCAGGACAACCTCGCCTACGTCATCTACACCTCCGGTTCCACCGGTGTGCCCAAGGGCGTCGGCGTCTCGCACCGCAACGCGGTCGAGTTGTTCGCGAACACCCAGCCGCTGTTCGGCTTCGACGAGTCCGACGTGTGGACGCTGTTCCACTCGTTCGCCTTCGACTTCTCGGTCTGGGAACTGTGGTGCGCGCTGGCCTACGGCGGTTCGGTGGTCGTGGTCGACTACCTCACCTCGCGTTCGCCGGAGCTGTTCCGCGAGTTGCTCGTTCGCGACCGGGTCACCGTGCTGAACCAGACGCCGTCGGCGTTCTACCAGCTGGTGGAGGCCGATCGAGCGGCGGGCGCCGCCGACGACGACGGCGAATTCGCGCTGCGCCACGTGATCTTCGGCGGTGAAGCGCTCGATCTGCGCCAGCTGCGGCGCTGGTACGAGCGCCATCCGGCGGACGCGCCGCGCCTGGTGAACATGTACGGCATCACCGAGACCACGGTGCACGTGTCGTTCCTCGCCCTGGACGAGCAGGACGTCGACAACCCGGCCAGCGTCATCGGCCGCGCGTTGCCCGGCCTGAGCGCCTTCGTGCTCGACAACCGGCTGGCCCCCGCGCCGGTGGGTGTCGCGGGCGAAATCTATGTGACCGGTGCGCAGCTGGCGCGCGGCTACCTCGGCAGGCCCGGCCTCGCCGCGAGCCGGTTCGTCGCCAACCCCTTCGGGGAGCCCGGTTCCCGGATGTACCGCTCCGGTGACGTCGGCCGCTGGTTCGGCGACGGCGACGCGGCCAACCTGGAGTACGCGGGCCGCAGCGACCAGCAGGTGCAGCTGCGCGGCTTCCGTATCGAGCTCGGGGAGATCGAGTCGGCGCTGATGCGCTGCGACGGCGTACGCCAAGCGGTGGTGCTGGTCCGCGCCGACGAGCACGCGGGCGATCGCTTGGTCGGTTACGTGGTGCCGGAGACCGGCGTCGCCATCGAACCGGCCGCGCTGCGCGACGCGGTCGCCGAATTCCTGACCGCTTACATGGTTCCGGACGCCTTCGTGGTGCTGGACACGCTGCCGCTCACCACGAACGGCAAGCTGGACCGGCGCGCGCTGCCGGAGCCGGAGTTCGTCAGCACCGCGGCCTTCCGCGCGCCGAGCACCCCGATCGAGCAGGCCGTCGCCACGGTCTTCACCGATCTGCTCGGTGTCGACGAGGTCGGTCTGGACGACGACTTCTTCGCGCTGGGCGGTAACTCGCTGCTGGCCACCCGGGTGGTCGCGCGGATCAACGAGGCGGTCGACGCCGATCTCGCGGTGCGCGAGCTGTTCGAGGCGCCGACGGTGGCCGCGCTCGCGGCGCGCGCCGCGGCGAAGGCGGGCAGCGGACGGCGCCGCGAACTGGTCGCCGGGCCGCGTCCGGAACGGATTCCGCTGTCGCTGGCGCAGCAGCGGATGTGGTTCCTCAACCGCTTCGACAACCAGACCGCGGTCAACAACATCCCGCTCGCGGTGCGGCTCACCGGCGCGCTCGACACCGACGCGCTGCGCAGGGCGGTCGCCGACGTGGTCGACCGGCACGAGGTGCTGCGCACCGTGTACCCGGAGACCGCCGACGGCCAGGGTGTGCAGGTCGTGCTGCCCGCAGGCCAGGAGAACCTGGACCTGACCCCGATCGTGGTGTCGGAGACCGAGGTTCAGGAGCGCGTCAGCGAGCTGATGCTCACCGGATTCGACGTCACCGCCGCGGTGCCGGTGCGCGCCGCGCTGTTCCGCATCGCCGGTTCGATGGACGGCTCTCAGCCGGACACCCACGTGTTGGTGTTCGTGGTGCACCACGTCTCCGGCGACGGCTGGTCGGTCGGCCCGCTGGCCCGCGACGTGATGATCGCCTACGCGGCGCGCTCGCGCGGCGAGGCGCCGGGCTGGGCGCCGCTGCCGGTGCAGTACGCCGACTACGCGCTCTGGCAGCGCGAGACGCTGGGCTCCGAGGACGACGCGGACTCGCTGATCGCGGCGCAGGTCGCGTACTGGTCGCAGAACCTCGCCGGCCTGCCCGACCAGCTCGACCTGCCGTCGGACCGCAAGCGTCCCGCCGTCGCGTCGAACCGCGGCGGTGTGTACGAGTTCGAGCTCCCGGCCGAGCTCGCACAGGCGGGCGAGGCACTTGCCCGCGAACACGGCGCGAGCCTGTTCATGGTGGTGCACGCGGCGTTCGCCGCGCTGCTCTCGCGCCTGTCCGGCAGCGACGACGTCGCCATCGGCACCGTGGTAGCGGGCCGTGGCGAGGCCGTGCTCGACGACGCCATCGGCATGTTCGTCAACACCCTGGTGCTGCGCAGCGCCGTCGACCCGGCCCAGCCGTTCGCCGAACTGCTCACCAGGACGAGGGAAGCCGACCTCGCCGCGTTCGGGCACGCCGACCTGCCCTTCGAGCGGCTCGTCGAGCTGCTGAACCCGGCGCGTTCGCAGGCGCGGCACCCGCTGTTCCAGGTGATGCTCTCGTTCCAGAACACCGGCGAGACCACCTTCGAGCTGCCCGGCCTCGAGGTCTCCGGCGTGCCGCTGGACGTGGTGACCGCGAAGTTCGATCTGCACCTGAACTTCACCGGCACCGCCGCCGACGGCATGAAGGCCGAGATCGCCTACGCCGCCGACATGTTCGACAAGGCCACGGTGGCCTCGTTCGCCGATCGCCTGATCCGCATGCTGGACGCGGTGATCGCCGATCCCGCGGTGCAGATCGGCGACGTCGACCTGCTCGACGCCGGCGAGCGCACCACCGTGGTGCAGACCTGGAACGCCACGGCGCGCCGGGTCGACCGCGACGCGACCCTGGTGTCGATGTTCGAGGCGCAGGCGGCGCTGACGCCGGACGCGACGGCGCTGACCTTCGAGGGAGCGAGTCTTTCCTACGCCGAGTTCGCCTCTCGCGCACACCGTTTGGCGCGGCGCCTGATCGCCTCCGGCGTCGGGCCCGACTCGCTCGTCGCGCTCGGCATGCGTCGCTCGCTGGAGCTGGTCGTCGGCATGTACGCGGTGAGCATCGCGGGCGGCGCCTATGTGCCGCTGGATCCGGATCACCCGGCCGACCGCACCCGCTACGTGCTGGATCTGGCCGACCCGGTGTGCGTGCTCACCACCTCGCGGGACGGCTTCGACGCGGGCGCGGTCACCGCGCTCGAGATCGACACGCTCGACCTGTCGACCTACGACGACACCCCCGTATCGGACACGGAACGTCGTGCCCCGCTGCGTCCTTCGAACACCGCGTACGTGATCTTCACGTCGGGTTCGACCGGTCGCCCGAAGGGTGTGGCGGTCTCGCACGAGGCGATTGTGAACCGCTTGGTGTGGATGCAGTCCGAGTACGGGCTGGACGGCACCGACGTGGTGTTGCAGAAGACCCCCGCGACCTTCGACGTGTCGGTGTGGGAGTTCTTCTGGCCCTTGCAGATCGGCGCGCGCTTGGTGGTCGCCAAGCCGGACGGTCACCGCGATCCCGGCTACCTGGTCGAGGTGATCAAGCGCGAGCGGGTCACCACAGCGCACTTCGTGCCGTCGATGATGTCGGTGTTCGTCGCCGAGGAGCGCGCGGACGAATGCACCAGCCTGCGCAACGTCTTCGCCTCCGGCGAGGCGCTGCCCGCGGTGACGGCGCAGCGTTTGCAGGAACTGACCGGTGCGCGCCTGCACAACCTGTACGGCCCGACCGAGGCCGCGGTCGACGTGACCTATCACGAGGTCACCGAGGACGACACGGTGTCGGTGCCGATCGGCGCGCCGGTGTTCAACACCCGCGTGTACGTGCTGGATTCGCGCCTGCATCCGGTGCCGGTCGGCGTCGCGGGTGAGCTGTACCTGGCCGGTATCCAGCTGGCGCGCGGCTACGTCGCGCGGCCGGATCTGACCTCGGATCGGTTCGTGGCCAACCCGTTCGCCGCAGGCGAGCGGATGTACCGCACCGGCGACCTGGTCAAGTGGGTTCCCGCATCGCGAAGCGATTCGATGGGGGGCGGTGGCCGGGCGACTGGTGGGCCCAAGAACGGCGAGCTGGAATACCTGGGCCGCACCGACTTCCAGGTGAAGCTGCGCGGTCTGCGCATCGAGCTCGGCGAGATCGAGGCCGCGCTCACCGCGCTGGACGCGATCGCCCAGGCCGTCGTCGTCGTTCGCTCGGACGAGCGTCTCGGTGACCAGCTGGTCGGCTACGTCATCGCGACCGCCGGTCAGGCGATCGACGTCGAGTCCGTGCGGACCGAGCTGGGCGGCGAGTTGCCCGCGTACATGGTGCCCTCGGCGTTCGTGGTGCTCGACGAGTTCCCGCTGAACGCCTCCGGCAAGCTGGACCGCAAGGCGCTGCCTGCGCCGGTGTTCGAGGTCAAGGCGTTCCGCGCGCCCTCGACGCCGATCGAGGAGATCGTGGCGGGCACCTTCGGCGACGTGCTCGGCGTTGCCCGCGTCGGCCTGGACGACGACTTCTTCGAGCTGGGCGGTAACTCGCTGGTCGCCACCCAGGTGACCGCGCGCCTCGGCGCGGCGCTCGACACCCAGCTCACGGTGCGTGACCTGTTCGAGGCGTCCACCGTGGCCGCGCTGTCGACCAGGGTCGAGCGCATCGCCGGGTCCGGCCGGTCGCGTCCGGAACTCACCGCGGCGCAGCGGCCGGAGCGTATTCCGCTCTCGCCCGCGCAGGCGCGGTACTGGTTCCTCAACCAGTTCGACACGGCCACCTCGGCGGTGGACAACATCCCGCTGGCCGTCCGGCTCTCCGGCGCGCTCGACGTGCGCACGCTGGAGCAGGCGATCGGCGACGTGTTCGCCCGCCACGAGGTGCTGCGCACCGTCTACCCGAGCTCGGCGGACGGTCCGCACCAGGTGATCCTGCCGGCGAACCTGCCGCAGCTGGACCCGGTCCAGATCGACGAGTCGGAGCTGATCGAGCGGGTCATCGCGTTCGCCATGACCACCTTCGACGTCACCACCGAGGTGCCGCTGGCCGTCGCGCTGTTCCGCATCTCCGAGCAGGAGCACGTGATCGCGTTCGTCGTGCACCACGTGTCGGCGGACGGCGCGTCGATGGGCCCGCTGGCCCGCGACCTGATGGCCGCCTACGTGGCCAGGGTCGGCGGCGACGCACCGCAGTGGACGCCGCTGCCGGTGCAGTACGCCGACTACGCGCTGTGGCAGCGCGCGGTGCTCGGCTCGGAGGACGATCCGGAGTCGGTGGCCGCACGTCAGGTCGCCTACTGGAAGTCCGCGCTCGCCGGGCTGCCCGATCAGCTGGAGCTGCCCGCGGACCGGCCGCGCCCGCCCGCGCAGTCGTTCCACGGCAAGGCGCTGCGCTTCGAGCTCTCGCCGCGGCGGCACGCCGAGCTGGCCGAGCTGGCCCGCGCCAACAACGCCTCGCTGTTCATGGTCGTGCACGCGGCGCTCGCGGTGCTGCTCGCGCGGCTGTCCGGCACCGAGGACATCGCGGTCGGGACGCCGATCGCCGGTCGCGGTGAGCGCGAACTCGACGATCTGATCGGCATGTTCGTGAACACGCTGGTGTTCCGCACCGCGGTGCAGCCGGGCGACCGCTTCGCCGACCTGCTCGCCGACGTGCGCGAACGCGACCTGGAGGCGTTCGCCAACGCGGACGTTCCGTTCGAGCGCCTCGTCGAGGTGCTGAACCCGGAGCGCTCCACCGCGCGCAACCCGCTGTTCCAGGTCGGCCTGTCCTTCCAGAACTTGGCCGAGACCACGTTGACGCTGCCCGGGCTCCAGGTGAGCGCGGTCAACTTCAACTCGCAGCTGGCCAAGACCGACCTGCACGTGACGCTCTATGACCGGTACGCCGACGACGGCACCCCGGCCGAGATCATCACCGAATTCGGTTACGCCACCGACCTGTTCGACGAGGCAACGGTCCAGGGCTTCGCGGACCGGTTCGTGCGGGTGCTGGACGCGGTGATCGCCGACGTGACGGTGCCGGTGGGCGAGATCGACCTGCTGGCCGACACCGAGAGCGAACGGATCCTCCGCACCTGGAACAACACCGCGCACGCGGTGGACACCGACGCCACGCTCGTGTCGCTGCTCGACACCGCCGTGGCCGAGGCCGCGGCGGGCACGGTCGCGCTGGTCGGCGACGCCGCTTCCGGTGAACGGACGCAGCTGACCTATGCCGAGCTGGATGCTCGGGTGAACCAGTTGGCGCGGTACCTGATCGGTCGCGGTGTGCGTCCTGAGGATCGGGTGGCGTTGGCGATTCGCCGGTCGACGGACCTGGTGATCGCGATGTACGCGGTCGCCAAGGCCGGTGCGGCGTACGTGCCGATCGATCCGGATCAGCCGGTGGATCGTGTCGACTACATCCTCGGCACGGCCGCGCCGGTGTGCGTGCTGACCACGGCCAGGGACGCGTTCGAGACCGCCGCGGCGCAGACCGTCGCGATCGACGAGCTGGATCTGTCCGCTCACTCGGATGCGCCCATCGCGGCCGACGAGCGCAATGGTGTTCTGGTCGCGGCGAATACGGCGTATGTGATCTTCACGTCGGGTTCGACGGGTCAGCCCAAGGGTGTGGCGGTGCCGCACGGGGCGATCGTGAACCAGTTGCTGTGGAAGACGGCGAAGTTCGACCTCGACAGCGAGAACGTGGTGCTGCTGAAGACGGCCGCGACCTTCGACCTGTCGGTGTGGGAGTTCTGGTCGGCCGCGGTGAGCGGCGGTCGCCTGGTGATCGCCACCGCCGACGGTCACCGCGACCCCGCGTACCTGAACGAGCTGATGCGCTCGACCGGTGTGACCACGTTGCACGTGGTTCCGTCGATGCTGGACGCGCTGCTCACCGAATCCGATGGACGCATGCCGAATTCGCTGCGCCGCGTCCTCGCCATCGGCGAGGCGCTGCCCGCGGCGACCGCGCAGAAGTTCCGGCGCGCCAACGCGGCCGGGCTGTACAACCTGTACGGCCCGACCGAGGCGGCGGTGTCGATCACCAACCACGCCGTCACGGTGGCCGACGAGTTCTCCGTCTCGATCGGCGCGCCGGAGTGGAACAGCCAGGTCTACGTGCTGGATTCGCGCCTGCGCCCGGTTCCGGTCGGCGTCTCCGGCGAGTTGTACCTGGCCGGTGCGCAATTGGCGCGCGGCTACTTCGCCCGACCCGACCTGTCCGCGGAACGGTTCGTCGCCAACCCGTTCGGCGAGCCGGGCGCGCGGATGTACCGCACCGGTGACCTGGTCGCCTGGAGCGCGGGCGGTGAGCTGGAATACCGTGGCCGCACCGACTTCCAGGTGAAGATCCGCGGCTTCCGCATCGAGCTCGGCGAGATCGAGGCCGCGCTGCTGCGGCAGGAGACGATCGCCGCGGCGGCGGTGCTCGCGCACAACGATCCCGGCCTCGGTGATCGGCTCGTCGCCTACGTCGTGCCGTCGGCGACCGGAATCGACCCGGAGACCGGCGAGCTGGACAAGCGCAAGCTCCAGTCGGCGCTGGCGGCGGACCTGCCGTCCTACATGGTGCCGAGCGCCTTCATGGCGCTGGAAGCCTTGCCGCTCAACGCGAACGGCAAGCTGGACCGCAACGCGCTGCCGCAGCCGACGTTCGAGAAGGCGGCGTTCCGCGCGCCGGTGACCCCGGCCGAGCAGATCGTGGCCGGCGTGTTCAGCGACGTCCTCGACGTCGAGCACATCGGCGCCGACGACGACTTCTTCGCGCTCGGCGGCAACAGCATCCTGTCGATCCAGCTGGTGTCGCGGGCCAAGGCGCTCGGCGTCGAGTTCAGCGTCCGCGACGTGTTCGACCAGCGCAGCGTGGCCGCGCTGGCGGCCATCGCGACCGCGACGCAGGCCGAGCGGGAACAGCCTGCCGAACTGCCCGGCGGCGGTGTCGGCGAGATGCCGCTGCCGCCCGCGGTGGCCGCCGCCCTGGCAGGCGGTGCGCCGTTCCGTCGGTTCGCGCAGTCCGCGCTGCTTCCGCTGCCCGCCGCGCTCGACTGGTACACGCTGCTCGACGCGCTCGAGGCGCTGTTCGACCGGCACGACGCACTGCACACGACACTGCGTGCGGAGGGCAAAGGCTGGGTGTTCGAGGCCATGCCGCGCATCGACGTGGAACCGCTGCTGTGCGAGGTCCGGGTCGAGAAGGGCGCCGAGTACGGCGACCTGCTCGCGGTCGAGCGCGCCGCCGCGGTCGACCGGCTCGATCCCGAAACAGGCGTGCTGGCGCAGTTCGTGCTGTTCACCTTCGCGGACAACCGTCCCGACGAATTGCTGGTCGTGGCACACCGTTTCGCGGTGGACGCGCAGTCGTGGCGGGTCCTGCTCGCCGAACTGACCACCGCGGCCGAGCAACTCGGCGTCGACGCGCCGCTCGAGCTGCCCGCGACCGGCACCACGCTGCGGCGCTGGGCGCACAGCGTGGCCGCCGACGAGGCCGCCGCGCACGAATCGGAACTGCCGTTCTGGCAGGAGATCTCGGCGACGGACGAGCCGCTGCTCGGCGCGCGGGCGTTCGATCCCGCGATCGACACCGCGGCGACCGTGGACCGCGTGCGGATCACCGTGCCCGCCGAGGTGACCGACGCGGTGCTGAACACCGCGTCTGCCCGCTTCCACGGCGCGGCGGCCGACGCGCTGCTCGCGGCGCTTGCCATGGCGCTGGTGCGCTGGCGCGGCGAACAGCACGGCGGCGCCGCGCTGGTACGCCTCGCTGGCGATGGGCGCGCCGCGCACGCCGCGGGCGCCGCGCACCTGGATCGCACGCTCGGCTGGTTCGACCTCGCCCACCCGGTGCGGATCGATCTGGACGGCGCCGACCTCGGCGACGCCTTCGCGGGCGGAGTCGCGGTGGATCGGATCCTGAAGGCGGTCAAGGAGCAGCTGCTCGCCGTGCCCGACAACGGGCGTGGTCACGGGCTGCTCGGACTGGCCGACGCCGCACAGGTCGCCTTCCGCTACCTGGGCGCGCTGCCCGCCGAGATCGTCACCGTCGCCGACCCCGCCCGGCCGGCGGCCGCGGCGCTCGACATCGACGCGATGGTGCTCGACGGTGCGAGCGGACCGGAGCTGGTGGCGTCGTTCGCGTTCCCGACCGGCCTGCTCACGGCAGAGCGCGTCGGCGAACTCGCCGAGACCTGGGTGTCCGCGCTGACCGCGCTGGCCACCCGGGTCCGCAGGCCCGACGCGGGCGGCCACACGCCGTCCGACATGCCGCTGGTGCGGGTCGGCCAGACCGACATCGAGCTGTGGGAGCGGAGCTACCCCGGCCTCACCGAGGTCTGGCCGCTCACGCCGCTGCAGTCCGGTCTGCTCTTCCACGCGCTGATGACCACGGCCACCGTGGACGTCTACAACATGCAGGCCGTGGTGGAGCTGAGCGGCGAGGTGGACGCCGAACGGCTGCACGCCTCGGCGCAGGCGCTGCTCGACCGCTACCCGAACCTGCGCACCGCGTTCGTCACCGACTCCACGGGCCAGTCCGTGCAGATCGCGCTGGACGGTGTCGAGGTGCCGTGGCGCGAGGTGGATCTCACCGATCTGCCCGAGGCCGAGCGGGAGGCGGAACTGCGCAGGCGGCTCGCCGAAGACCTGGCGCAGCGGTTCGACATGGCCGTGCCGCCGCTGGTGCGCTACGGGCTGTACCGCACCGCCGCCGACCACTGGCACCTGGTCATCAGCACCCACCACGTGCTGCTGGACGGCTGGTCGATGCCGCTGCTGATGCAGGACCTGCTGGTCCTGTACGCGGTGCGCGGCGACGCCTCCGCGCTGCCCGAGGTCGCGTCCTACCGGACGTTCCTGGAGTGGCTCTCGGGCCGCGACCTGAACGCCTCGCTGCGGACGTGGGCGGGTGCGTTCGAGGGACTCGACGAGCCGACCGAGCTTGCCCCGCAACCGGGTTCGGCCGAGGGGTACCAGACCGGCAAGCTGGTCACCCACCTCGACGCCGACCGCACCCGCAGGCTCACCAAGCACTGCGCCGAACTCGGCATCACGGTGAACACTCTGGTGTCGGCGGCATGGGGCATCCTGCTCGGCAGGCTCACCGGACGCTCGGACGTGACCTTCGGCGCCACGGTGTCGGGCAGGCCCGCCGAGCTGCCAGGCGTCGAATCGATGGTCGGTCTGTTCATCAACACGCTGCCCGTCCGGGTGCGCATCGATGACCGCGCCACCATCGAGGACCAGCTGCGCCAGTTGCAGCGCGAGCAGGCCGATCTGCTGGATCACCACTACGTCGGCCTGGCCGACATCCAGCGGGCGGCGGGGGCCGGGTCGCAGTTCGACACGCTGTTCGTGTTCGAGTCCTACCCGATCGACCGCGAGGCGATCGAGGCGGCGAGCTCGATCGACGGCATGTCGGTGACCGGGGTGGACGTCAGCAACACGACGCACTACCCGCTGACGCTGAAGGTCGCGGCCGAGTCGATCCTGGAGATCAGCCTCGAGTACCTGCTCAGCCGGTTCACGGCCGAGGAGGTGCAGACGCTGTCCACCCGGTTGGTGCGGGTGCTGGACTCGCTGCTCGGCGACCCGTCCGGGCTCGTCGGCGACATCGACATCCTGGACAGCGCCGAACGCGCCCAGCTGCTCGCCGAGTCCGGCGTGGCGACGACGGCCGCGGTGCCGGAGTCGGCGAACCGGGTCGGCACGCGGACCGTGGCGACAGTGCTCGCCGACGTGGTCGAGGCGGATCCGCAGGCGCCCGCACTGCTCGTGGACGGCGACGAGATCGCCTACCACGTGCTGGATCGGCGCTCCTCGCAGCTGGCTCGGGTGCTGATCGCGCGGGGCACTGGTCCCGGCGACGTCGTCGCGGTGGCGCTGCCGCGCGGTGTCGACGCCGTGGTCGCGGCATGGGCGGTGCAGAAGGCGGGCGCCGCCTGCCTGTTCGCCTCGGGCCTGAGCGCGGACGAGATCGTCGCGGCCGGAGCGAGTTTCGGTATCGGCGAGGCGGTGGCCGAGGGCACGCTGCGCTGGCTCGTGCCGAGCGATCCGCAGGTGCAGGGCGAACTGGCGGCCGCCGCCGGACACCCGGTGTCCTACGCGGACCGGGTGCGCTCGCTCGGCGAAGAGCACCCGGCCTTCGTGGAGCTGGTCGACGGCGCGCCGGTCGCGCTGAGCCAGACCGCGGCGCTCGACCTGGCCGAACGGATCCGCGACGAGAACGCGATCGACTACGAGTCGACCACGTTCACCACCGCCGCCGCGGGCCGCGCCGCCCTCTGGGAGTTCGTGGCTACGTCCACCGCCGGCGCACTCTCCGTGCTCCCCACGGCCGACGACATCGCCGACGACCTGGCCGACGGTGAAGTCACCCACTGGTTCGTCGCCCCTGGCGAACCGACCGACGCCGCCGACGAAGAGATCCGCGTCGTCGTCGCGGAGTGATGTGCCCGCTCAGTCGGCGCGGAAGACCCCAGGTCGACCGTGCCGACTGAGCTGGACTCGGGCAGAGCCGACCCATATGGGTCGGTTTCGACCGAGGTCGGAGGTGTTCGATGGCGATGCCGGTTCCCGGCTC
This sequence comes from Nocardia xishanensis NBRC 101358, assembly GCF_001613365.1. Classification (GTDB taxonomy): domain Bacteria; phylum Actinomycetota; class Actinomycetes; order Mycobacteriales; family Mycobacteriaceae; genus Nocardia; species Nocardia xishanensis. The sequence continues at coordinate 282,258 of NZ_BDCF01000001.1, read as the reverse complement.
AGATCGTTGGACGGCTGCCGATCTCGATCACATGCCGGAGGACGGACTCCGGTACGAGGTACTGTATGGCCTGCTCGTCGTGAACGCGTCCCCGAAGCCGCGGCATCCAAGTCGACAACCTTGCAGGACCGCATGGTGAAGCCGGTTCTCTATGCCGAGGCGGGCATCCCGAATTACTGGCGCTTCGAGCTCAACGCCTTCAAGGGACAACTGCCCGGCGAGTCGTTGCCGGTGGCGTTCGTCCATTCCCTCGGCGGCGACGGCGGCTATGAGCCGACGCATCGGGTCGCCGCCGGTGAGAAGATAACCGTGCGAACACCTTTCGAGTTCATTCTCGACCCGGCCGCACTGCTGCCATGAACCGAGCGGCCGAATCTGATCGGGCCAGGTCGAATGCCGCCGCTCCCAAGTGAATTCGAGTGTCGCATGATGATTTCGGACACTGCTGGATCGAGCAGGTCCGGCTGGCGCACCGGGTTATCAGTGCCCGGTGGCACGGGCGGAAGCCAATTCCGCCCGTGCCGTCGATTGGGCTATGCGCCCGACTCCTAGTTGCAGCTGTAGGCCGAGCCGCACCGCATCATGCGAAGCAGCCCATCGAAGCCGCTGAGCAGTGCACTACCGGACGACGCGCCCGGTGCGGGCTCGCCGGGCGCGATCACCGGTGTGACGGTAATCGGTTCGGCCGCAGCCGGACCCGCGGTGAGGACGGCTCCGAAGGCCAGTGCCGCGACGCCCGCGCCGAGCAGCTTGGTGAACGACATAATGAGTCCTTCTCAGTTCCATGGTTATGGATGGCGGCTCGTAGTGTTCCGCATTTGACCAATCGGTCTCATTAGCGCCAACGTTACGAAAACTGGCCCGCGCCAACTACTTCCGGTTCGACTGCCCTGGTCACGCGAGAAGGCGGTGTTCCTCGGTGAAGAGCTTCCCATGAGCCCAGCGCGCCGAGCACGGTGTCGGTCAGCTGTTCCGGGGTTGCTCATGCCTTGCGGGAGTCTTCGACACGGTGAGCGGGACGAAGGTCAGAAGTCTCGGCGATCCCCGTCACCGGAGCTGCTCGGCGGGCACGAGCGCCAGTAGTTCGTCCACCGACCACTGGTCGTAGACGTGTGAGCCGTGCTTGGACGCCAGTACGCGGCCGCCGGGAGCGATGAGGAAGTCGGCGGGCAGGCCGAGGCTGCCGCCGTCGGGACGGGACGGGGGAGCGGGGCGGTCGCCGCGCAGTGCGGCGCGCAGGTCGTGGGCGACGGCGCGGGCGATGGCGGGCCAGCCGCGCGGGTCGAGCAGGGCGCGCGGCGCGGATTCGACGCCGAACTCGCGGTAGAGGACGCGGTCCGGGTCGGCGATCACGTCGAGCGGCAGATCGTCGGTGTACTTGCGCAATTCGTCCGTGTGCGAGTGGAAGACGATCACCTCGCGGACGTTCGCCGCGGTGATCTCGGCGTGGCGGGCGACGATCGAGCGCAGGTGCAGGTTGCACACCGGGCAGCCCGCGAAGCGGCGGAATTGCAGGTGTACGAGGCAATCGGGGTCCGGGATCGGTACCTCCACGCCGGTGATGGTCAGCAAGGTGCGTGCGGCGACGGAAGTGGGCAGTGCCATGGGATTCTCCTTCGTAGGTGTACGACGTACGCCTACGACAAGTATGCGCGTACCTTGTACGCTGTCAACCCATGCCACGTCCTCGCTCGCTGACCACCGACGATCTCGGCAACGCCGCCCTCGCGGTCATCGACCGCCACGGGCTGGAAGGGCTGACCATGCGGGCCGTCGCGAAAGAACTCGGCATCGCCACCATGGGCCTGTACCGCTATGTCGCGGACCGGGATCGGCTCGAGGTGCTCGTGGTCGACCGGGTGCTCGGCGCCATGGCGACCACGCCGCCGGAAGGCGAGGATTGGCGCGCCAGGGCCGTGGTCCTGCTGACGCGCATGCGCTCCGCCGTCGCGGCCCATCTCGCCGTGGTTCCGCTGATCTTGCGGCACCGCCAGTCCTCCGCCGCGTCGTTGCACTGGATGGAGGCCATGCTGACGGTGCTCACCGACGCCGGTTTCACCGGCCGGGGCCGGGTGATCGCGCAGCGCACGGTGGTCGGCTTCCTGCTCGGCTTCCTGCAGAACGAGCACTACGCCTCGATCGCGGGGTCGGGCACCGCGACCATCGCGGCGCTGCCGACCGACGATTTCCCGCTGCTGGTGCAGACTGCGAGCCAGGCGCGGAAGATGTCGGTCGAGGACGAATTCCGCGGTGGCGTCGAGATCGTGCTGCGCGGACTGTCTCCGCGCTGAATCCGGCTGTGAACGTTCGGGATCCGGCTACCCGAAGATCTTCGCGAGGTCGACGGACTCGGCCATCGCCCGCGCGCCCGCGTCGTTCAGGTGCATGCCGTCGCCGCTGTCGAATTCGGGCCGGATGTAGTCCGGGCGCTGCGGATCGGCGACGGCGCGGTCCACGTCGAACACCGAGTCGAAAACGTCTGTGCCACGGATCCATTCGTTTACGGCGCGGCGGGTCGCCAGGGTTTCGGCGACGGGGAGGCCCGGGTAGACGCAGCCCGCGTAGGGGCCGATGGTGCCCGCGTGGATGGTCAGCCCGGCGGCGTGCGCGCGGCCGGCCAGTTCGGTGAAGCCGTCGATGAGTTCCGTCGCGGTGGCGGGGGCTTGGCCGCCCATGCCGCCGAGGATGAGGTCGTTGATGCCGAAATGGATCACCACGTGGCGCACGCCGGGGACGTCGCGGGCGTCGCGCTCGAACCGGTCGAGGCCGCGTTCGCCGATCTCGTCGGTGAGCAGCCGGTTTCCGCCGATGCCCTGGTTGACCACCCAGCCGCGTTGCGTTCGCTCGTTGAGCACGTCCACGGAGCGGCGATTGGCGCCGAGCGTACTGCCGAAGCCCTCGAACCACGAATCCCCGAAGGCCACGGCGATGTCGGTCTCGGCGGGTGCGAGGACGTCTACGCCGCTCACGAAGAAGCGCGAGGGAATTTCCTGTGCCCCAGGTATTTCCGTGCCGCCGGTGTGATCGCCGTCGGCGACGTAGGCGACTTCGGTTGGCATGTGCGAGAACGTCGCGAGCCCGGTCGGTTCGGGCAGGTAGAGGCTGAGCAGTAGATCGTCGCCCGCCTGCACCGCGAGGTCGATCGGGTCGCTGAGCGCTTCGCCGCCCGCGGGCACTGTCAGTTTCGTGGTTCCCGCGAACCGCACCTCGCGGTCGGTCTCCTGGACGATCTCGTCGGCGGTCTTACGCAGCGCGATCCGGGCGGCCCCGATGACGAGCGGTGACCGTCCGTAGCGGTTGGTCAGGCGAATGCGGATCTGCTCGCCACCGCCCGCCATGTGCAGTACCTGGCGCAGGGTCTGATCGGCGAATCCGTGCGGATCGGTGAGCTTGATCCGCTCGTCCGGGCTGATGACGGCCGAACGGAAGCCCGCGACCCACCGGGTGTCTTGCGATGCCATGATTACTCCTAAGTCGTTGACGCGAGGAATATTGCGTTGGCATATATCTACTCCGATGTATTCCGCTCGTCAACTATCCGCGTGTCAAATACTGGGGTAGAGTCCGAGGGCATGGACGAGTTCGACCTCTTCGACGATCCGCGCCTGACGGTGATGGGCCTGCTCTACGAGGCGCACGACGGTCTGCTCACCAAGCTGGAGCCGAGCTGGAAGACGAGCGGCCTCTCCGGCTTGGACCTGAATGCCCTGCTTCGCCTGAGCCGTTCCCCCGAACGGCGACTGCGCATGACGGACCTCGCGACCCAGACGTCGCTGTCGACCAGCGGCGTCACGCGGCTGGTCGATCGGTTGTCGGCGGCGGGATTGGTCGAGCGGGTACTCGATCCGGCCGACCGCCGCAGCGCCCGCGCGGTGCTGACCGACGCCGGGGTCCGCCGCCTCGAGCAGGTACTACCGGGTTATCTCGACGCGATTCAGCGCTGGTTCACCGGTCTGCTCACGCCGGAACAGCTCGACGCGCTGACCGTCGCGCTGCGGATCGTTCGCGACGCCACCAACCCGGACGCCACCGCGCGCACCGACTGACGGAGTACCAGCCTCGCGCCTTGCCCTGCCCTCGTATCAGCCTGGGTTCTTTCGGCGGCGGGGTCCTCGCCTGCGCGGATATCCGGCCGGGATCAGCGGGCCTGGCGCGAATCGCGTCGACATCGGTCGCCTACGGGGTGCCTATCGGCGGTGGCGCCCACGGAATCTGTGGATCGAGCGCAGCAGTGGTGCGCCCAGCCGTTGTATGCGAATCCCGAACTGGAACAGTCTGGTTCGTGGACCGGGGAGCATGCCGACCTGTTGGGCGAGATCGAACAGATCGGTTGTGGTCGACCAGCGGCAGAGTAATCCGTCGTTCAGTTCGTAGACGTCGACTCCGTGGGCGTCGAATCGCCGACCGGTCGGTGCGATTCCGAGGGGTGACGGGCCACCGCCCATGTCTCCCGCGAACGTGGCGCGCATTCGCCACGGCACGGCCATGCCGGTGCCGAGCAACGCCAGGTAGGGAGTGCCCGAGAGCTCGAAACGCACATCGGGGAACGCGCGCCACGTCATGGTCACGACTTCCCGGAGGGCGGCTTTGCCGGTAAGCCGTTCGCCGAACAGCGACGGGTCCTCGTACACGACATCGTCGGTGACGAGTGTCAGCACCCGCTCGAGATCGTGCTCGTTCCACGCGGCGAGCCACCGCATCGACCAGTCACGCCACATGGTCGCTTGATCGGCGGCTCGCCCGACGAATGTCCGCACCAACTCGGGCATCGCCGCGGCCAGTTCATCGGAGGTCATGCCCTCGACGAGCGTGGGTTCGAGACTCGCGATTTCGATGCTCATGGTATTCGCTCCGGTCACTGGCAAGCGGACGAGGTGAGCTGCGCATTGGCGAGCATCTGACAGGCCCATGCCTTTTGAAGCTTCCAGCGACCACCCTCGGCGACGAAGGGGATCTGCGCTTGGCCCTCCACCGGCTTGCCATTGAGGGTGAGTGTCGCGCTCGCTTGCATCACCCCCGCCCCGACGTACTCCACCTTCGTGATGGTCATGGTTACCTTGTTGGCCGCTCCGGCTTGGGTCATCTTGTCGATCAGATCCGGATCGACGTCTGCGCCCTGCACGGCTCCGATCTTCTGCTCCCGGGGCGTATTCGGGTCCAACGCCAGCGTCAGACCGGCGTTGAGGTCGCCGGGGCCGGGCAGCGGCAGCGGTGATTGGTCGGCGGCCGGCTTCGTCGTGGTGTGTTGTGCGTCAGTTTTCGCATCGTGGTCGGAACCACCGCACGCGGGAACGATGGCGGCCACGATCGCGGCGAAAAGGACCGCCGCCAGTCGGCCGTGAATAAGCTTGTGCCGCTGCATCTTCAGTCTCCTGCTCGGTTATTCGATACTCACTGCTTCGATGATGTTCAGTCGCGCTGCTCGGAGAGCGGGTGGAATCGAGCCGAGCAGGCTGAGTCCTATCGCGGCCGCGGTGAACACGAGGACCATCGAGTTCGGTCGGTAGGCGACGTCGATATTCATGATGTCCGGGGTGACGCTGTCGAAGAAGAATTGACTCGCCATGCCGAACAGCAGTCCGAGCCCGCCGCCGACGACACTGATGCCGGCCGCTTCGGCGAGCACCATGCCCAACGTGACGCGACGGCTCGCGCCCATGGCGCGCAGCACCCCGATTTCTCGCCGCCGCTCCAATACCGAGAGCGTGAGGGTGTTCAACAGTGCTATCGCCGCGATCAGTACGACGATCACCCACACGGCATTCGCCACGGCCATGCCTTGCCGGATAGCGCCTTCGACGCCGGCCAATGATTCCGCCCCGGAGTAGACATGTACGTCGGAAGGGCTCGACTGCCTGATCGATGCCAACAGCTGTGCCTCGTCGACACCCGGTGCGGCTTCGACCTGCAGCAGGGTGGCTCCGGGGCGGTCGAACCAGTCCTTCATTTGGTTCAGTCCGATACCGGCGGTACCCGTCAGCGCCGAGAAGTACGAGACCACACCCAGCACCCGAGTCCGTTGGAGTCCGCGCGGAGTTCGGATCGACAGTTCATCACCGACCCCGACGCCCAGAGCGCGGCTGAGATCCCGGGAGAGCACCATGCCGTGCCCCGCGACGACATCGGCGCGGACCTGTGGGTCCAGATCCTGATACATCGGGCTGACGCTGCCATGGTCCAGCCCGTAGAGAATGACCTTCTCGGTGCCGAGGGTGGCGTAGCCGAGCTGTCCCTCGGTGACGTGCGCGACGCCGGGAAGCGCTGCGACTTCGGCAGCGAGGCCGGACGGGAGCGCGGTGGTCGGAAATTGTTCCGGCGGATGGGACGCCACCCAGACATCGACGTCGCCGACCGCTCCCAGCGAGCTTCGCACCGAATTCAACAGGTCGTTGTTCGCGCCCGTGATGGTGATGGTGACCGTCACGGCCATGAAAACTGTCATCATGGTCGCCCAGACGCGGCGCGGAGCGCGCTCGAGTGTCGCGGCGGCGAGCTCACCGGCACGGCCGAAACGCCGCGCCACCCACGCCGCCGTGCGGACCAAGCCACCGATGGTCGCGAAGCACAGCGCGATACCCGCGCCGAAGAACATCGACAATGCGAACCCGGACCAGAAAAAGTTGCCCAGCCGAAGGAGCACCAGGACAACGGAAACCGTCAGTCCGCCGACAGTCACGCAGATCGCGGCCACACGCAGCCAGAGGCGCACCTGATCGGCGACCGATGCTCCCACCGGCGCGAGCGCTTCGATCGGTGACACCTTGTACACCTGGTATGCGGCCACCGCCGATGCGGCCACGCTGGTGCACACCGCCGCACCGACTGCCAGCGGAATCGCATAGAGGGGCAGTGAATACACGGTTCGCGCCTCTACGGACTGCATCAGCGCAACGGGCAGCGTGCCGATGGCGATGCGGCCGAATCCGATTCCGATCACGGAGCCCGCCATACCGCCGATCAGACCGATCATCGCGGCCTCGCCGAGCAGATCGCCGACGATGGTGCGGCGCCGACCACCGACGGCGCGCAGCATCGAAATCGTCGGTCGTCGTTGGGCTATCGCCATCGTCATGGTGGTATAGATCAAGAACGCCGCGACGATGAAGGCCAGTGCGGCGCCCATCAGCGTCATGTACTGCAGTATTCGAACACCATTGCCGGTCTGTACGGCGCGAACGCTGGGCTCGGCCACCAGCGCCCGGCCGTTCACCGCACGGTCGACAGCCTCCCGAAGCACCTCTGGATTCGCGTGCGGCTCGGCGACTATCATCACCGAATCCAGACGTCCCGCGTGCCCGGTTACTCGTTGCGCGATAGTCAGGGATGTGAGGACGAAGTGGCCTTCGTTGAGCCGTGCGGGCGCCCCGTCACGGATCACGCCCGCGACCGTGACCCGATGCGATCCCAGCCGAATGATGTCGCCGGTTGTCGCGCCGACACCGGTACCGACCAAGACTCCGTTCGTCGTGGACACGAGCGCTGCGAGCTGCTGCTCGACGGCCTCCTGGAGGTCGCTGCCCAGCGCTGTCGCTGAGGCGTCTGCGCCGAGCAGAAGCACTGGTCCGCTGTCGGAGTCGACCTGAGTCCGCACCATGGGGACCGCTGCCACGACCCCCGGAGTTGCGGCGATGTCGTCGCGGATCGACGCGGGAAATCCGGAATCGGTGACTCCGGTGACTTCGAGCGCGGCGCTTCCGGCGATGCCGCCGACCAGCCGGTCCACCGAGCCGGTCAACGAACCGAAGATGCCGAAGACCGAAACCAGGAACGCGGCGGAGACGGCCATCACCGTTATCGAGGCAATGGTCCGGCCCCGGTGTTTCACGGATTCGCGAAGGCCGAACAGTCGCCAGCGATCGATCAGTGCCGTCATCGGACCTCCGCCACCGGATCGCCGAGAGCGACCGCGGCACGGGAGGAGTCGTCAGCGATGATGCGTCCATCGGCCAGGGTGAGGATCCGGTCGGTGGTATTCGCGGCCTCGGTGTTGTGGGTGACCATGACGACGGCGCGCTCGCGCTGATCGTCGTGTGCGATCCTGGCGAGCAGCGCCATGATGTCGGCGCCGGTCTTGGAATCGAGGTTGCCGGTGGGTTCGTCGGCGAGGATGAGCGGGGGATCCATCACCAAGGCGCGAGCCAGCGCGACCCGCTGCATTTGTCCGCCGGACAGTTCCGATGGCCGATGGTCGACGCGGTCGCCGAGCCCGACCAGCTCGAGCAACTCTCGGGCGCGATCCTTGGTGGCGCGAAGACCGGTGCCGTCCAACAGCTTCGGGACGGCGACGTTCTCCCACGCGGACAGCGTCGGAAGCAGATTGAAGAACTGGAAAACGAATCCCACATGGTGGCGACGGAACTCGGACTGCCGATCATCGTCGAGATGCCCGATTTCCCGGTCGCGGAACCGTATCGACCCGCGGTCGGGCCGATCCAGTGCACCGAGCAGATGGAGCAGGGTGCTTTTGCCTGCGCCGGACGGGCCGACCACCGAGACGAATTGCCCTGCATCGATGCGTAGATCGATTCCGTCCAGTGCCCGCACGGACTGTCCACCGATCCGGTAGGTCCGCACGACCTCACCGAGTTCGAGCATCACGGGGCATCGGACCTGGTGAGCTTGCTCAGCCTGGCCATGGATTCGGTCAGTTGCGCCTGCGCATCGCCCTCGACCACCTTGGCGAGTTGGCCCGTCAACACCGGACCGGAGAAGTCGCCCGCGATGGTGAGCCGACAACCACCTGGGCTGCGTTCGATGGCGAAGCTGAACTCGCAGGTGACGCCGGCCGGGCTGCTGCCCGAAAGGGTCAACCGCATGGGTGGTTTGAACGCGGCGATGGTCAGATCCAGCCGCTGGGTCATGCCGAGCATGCGAATGTTCTGCACAAGCTTGGTATTCACGCCGATGTGCTCCGGCGGTTGCTCGGCGAACCCATCGTGCAGCAAGAACCAGTCCCCCCACGTCGCGGTGTCGGCGATGAGTGCGTAGAGCTGCGCCGGGCTAACCTCCAACGCGCTGGTGACTTCGAACCTGGCCACGCGCCTCCCCTTCTTGGTAATTGATTAGCAAACTCGTGGGTGCGAATCGTTTCGATGACCGAACGAGAAGACGTTCCCCCGCCCCAGAGCAGCCTTGCTGGCTTGAACGTAGCTGTCAGCGTTCACGATGCGATGTGAAGTTGCAAGTAACCGATCGTCACATCAAGATCTGTTCTGAAACGTGTTGCAGGCGGAGATGGTGTGGGTTACGGTGGCCATCACCGCATCAATTGGGAGTACTTGATGCGAACTCGACTTCTCTGCCCATGTTGTGGCAGCCAATCATAAGAACATGTTCTATATACATGCATCGGTGCATGTCGAGAAAGGGGGGATTTCGTGGTGAACGAAGACGTCTCGTCGGATGCTGTCGCAATCGTCGGAATGGCTTGCCGTTTTCCTGGCGGGATCGACTCGCCGGAAACGTTGTGGCGCTTCCTGGTTGAAGGAAAGCACATCTCCAGCAAATTCCCGTCGGATCGATCCATGACCGAGTTGGCGGACATGGCCTCGCCCGAGGTCGCGGCGGCTATGGCGCCGATGGGCGGATTCATCGACGAGCCGGGGCAATTCGACCCGGAGTTCTTCGGGATCAGTCCTCGCGAGGCCAGGGCGATGGATCCGCAGCAACGGATGGTGCTCGAGACCACCTGGCAGGCGGTAGAGGACGCGGGCATCGACCCGACGACGTTGCGCGACACGGACACTGGCGTCTACGTCGGTGCGATGGGCGGTGACTACGCCTATTTGATTCCCGGTCAGAAGGACCTCGACCCGGGATATATCTCGTTGGGCGTCAGTCAGAGCGTGCTGTCCGGGCGCGTCTCCTACATCCTCGGGTTGCAAGGCCCCACGATGAGCATCGACACCGCCTGCTCGTCCTCGCTGGTGGCGATGCACCTCGGCGGTCAGGCGCTACAGGCCGATGAATGCTCGCTCGCGCTGGTCGGTGGCGTCTCGATCATGTCCACCCTCACCGGCTTCTACGCGTTGGGCCAGCACGGTGCCATCTCGAAAGAGGGGCGCAGCAGGCCCTTTGCGGCCGACGCCGACGGATTCTGCATGTCAGAGGGCGTGGCAATGCTGGTGCTGGAGCGGCTCTCCGACGCACGCCGGAACGGACATCGGGTGCTGGCGGTCATGCGAGGCGCGGCCGTCAATCAGGACGGCGCCACGAAGGGCTTGACCGTGCCGAGCGAGGTGGCGCAGCGCAAGCTGATTCGTGCGGCGCTGGACAGCGCCGGGCTTGCGGCTGCCGACGTCGATGTCGTGGAGGGACACGGGACAGGTACTCCGGTAGGCGATCCAATCGAACTACGGGCTTTGTTCGACACCTATGGTCGGGATCGCGTCGCGGGACAGCCGTTGAAGCTGGGATCGATCAAGGGCAACTTCGGCCACACTCAGGCGGCGGCTGGTGTGGCCGGTGTCATCAAGACGGTCCTGGCGATGCGGCACGGCGTACTCCCATCCACTGTCAACGTCAGCGAACCCACACCGGCGGTGGATTGGTCGCACGGCGCGGTCGAATTGGTGACGCAGATCGGTCCATGGCCGGACAACGGCCATCCACGGCGGGCAGGCGTCTCGTCGTTCGGGATCGCCGGTACCAACGCGCACGTCATCCTCGAAGAGGCGCCACCGGCTGCCGAGCGGTCCGCTGACTCGTCCTCGGAAACCGTTGCGCCCGTGGCGGTGTGGCCGATCTCCGGCAAGACGCCAGAGGCGCTCGCCGATCAGGCGGCCCGGCTGGCGGACCATGTCAGAGCGCATCCCGAATTCTCGCTGCGTGATGTGGGTTGTGCCTTGGCGACCAGCCGGACGACATTCGAGCACCGGGCTGTGCTGCTCGGCACCAACCGAGTCGATCTGCTCGCTGGTCTTTCCGAGGTAGCGGAAAGCAAACCGGTCGGACCGATCAGGGGCCAGGCGCAGCCGGATCGACAGGTGGCCTTCGTCTTTCCCGGTCAAGGCGCGCAATTCGCGGGTATGGCAGCGCAATTGATGGATGAGTCGGCCTTCTTCGCGGAGCAGATCCGCACCTGTGAGGCCGCGTTCGCCGAATTCGTGGACTGGTCGCTGACCGAGGTACTGCGCGAGGCGGACGGCGCCCCGTCGATCGAACGCGTCGACGTGGTGCAGCCCGCGCTGTTCGCCACCATGGTCTCGCTCGCCGCGCTGTGGCGTTCGTACGGCATCGAGCCTGCTGCCGTGATCGGGCATTCGCAGGGCGAGGTCGCGGCGGCGTACGTGGCCGGCGCGTTGTCGTTGTCCGACGCCGCGCGGATCGTGACCATGCGCAGCAAGCCGCTGCGCACCCTGCCCGGTTCCGGTGGCATGGCCTCGATCAACGCTTCGGCCGACCGGGTTCGCGAGCTCATGGACGGCCTCGACGACCTCTACATCGCCGCGATCAATTCCCCGACGATCACCGTCGTCGCCGGAGGGGCGGGGGCGGTGACCCGAATGGTCGAGCTCGCCGAAGACAACGGCATACGGGCCAAGCGTATTCCGGTGGACTACGCCGCCCACACGTGCCATCTGGACCCGCTGCGGGAGCAGTTGCGGGCGGCCGTCGCGCCGATCGTGCCGATGGCCACCGATGTGGTGTTCTTCTCCACGGTCACCGGCGACGTATTGCCGACCGAGCAGCTGGGTCCGGACTACTGGTTCCGTAATCTGCGCGAGCCGGTCGACTTCGAGCAGGGCTTCCAAGCGGCGTTCCAGTCGGGATTCGACGCGTTCATAGAGATGAGCGTGCATCCGGTGCTCACTTCGGCGATGCACGAATCACTTGACTCCGCTGGATCTTTCGCGGATTCCTGCCTCATCGTCGGCTCGCTCCAGCGGGAAGACGCCGGTATGCACCGGTTCCTGATCTCGGTGGCCGAGGCCCACGTCAAGGGCGTCTCCCCGGACTGGTCGAAGATCTATCCGTTCCGCGGCGCCCGGCCGGTTACCCTGCCCACCTACGCTTTCCAGCGTCAGAAGTACTGGCTGGAGAGCGTTGCCAACACCGGTGGCGGGAAGCCGAGCGGGTTGGGTCTGGTCGCCGCGGGCCACCCGCTGCTCGGTGCGGTGTCCGAGTTGCCCGGCGCCGATCGGTACCAGTTCAGCACCCGGCTGTCGGTGACCAGCCAGCCCTGGCTCGCCGACCACGCGCTGCACGGCAATGTGCTGGTGCCCGGCGCCATGCTGCTGGAACTCGCGCTGCACGCCGGCGACTCGCTCGGCTGCCCTCGGGTCGAGAAGCTGAGCATGTACACCCCGGTCACTCTGCCGACGGAGGGCGCCATCCACCTGCAACTGGTGGTGGGCGAGCCGGAGAAGGGCGGGCGGCGCAAGATAGCGATCTATTCGCGTCCGGAGGTGAAGGACGAGCTGCCGGGTACCAGCCAGTGGAGCCTGCACGCCGACGGATTGCTGACCGCTGCGGCCCAAACCGATGACATCGAAGGACAGGGCCTCGAACTGTGGCCACCGGTTGGCGCGGAGCCTGGGATGGAGCCCGAGACCGCGTACCGAACCCTGGCTGCGCTTGGCTACCAGTACGGCCCCGTCTTCCAAGGGATGAAGGCGGTGTGGAAGCGCGGCGAGGATGTCTTCGCCGAGGTGGCGTTACCGGAGACGGTGGCCGACGCGGACAAATACGGCCTGCATCCGGCGTTGCTGGATGCCGCCATGCAATCCGCTGCCGCCGCCGCGGCTTTGCTGCCTTCGGAGGCGGGCGCGATCCGGCTGCCCTTCGCCTGGGAGCGGGTCGAACTGCGTGCGGTGGGCGCGAAAGCGTTGCGGGTCAGGCTGACTCCGGTCGGCGATGACCGTCTGCGCTGGGTGCTGGCCGACAACACCGGCCGCGTGGTCGCCGTTGGCACCTTGCAGGTGCGTTCGATCTCGATGGGCAAACTCGCGACCCGCGGTTTATCGGGCCGCCAGGAATCGCTGTTCGGTGTGGACTGGTTGGCCCTTCCCACTCAGCGAGCCCGATATTCGGCGCGGCGGGGTGAATGGGCCGTTGTCGGCGCGGAACCGCTCGGGGTGCGCGACGAAGGGGAATTGAGCGCCTACGCGGATATCGACGCGTTGGGCGCGGCGATCGCGTCCGGTGCGGAGGTCCCCAAGGTGGTGCTGCTGCCGAGGCTTGCCGGATCCGCGGGCGCCGAACCCGGTGCGCACCTGACGGGCACCGTTCGCGACGAACTGGTGCGAACGCTGAGCCAGCTCCAAACCTGGTTCGCCGATGAACGATTCGCCGAGACGAAGCTGGTCGTGCTGACCAGGCGAGTGCAAGCGGTCGACATCTCCGAAGAGGTTTCCGACCTGGCAGGCGCGACCGTGTCGGCGCTGGTGCGCAGCGCCCAGTCCGAGTTCCAGGACCGGATCCAGCAGATCGATCTCGACGAGGCCGATATCACCCTCGATCAGCTCAGCACGGTCCTGCAGACCGACGAACCCGAGCTGGCGCTGCGCGCCGGCGAATTCTTCGCTCGTCGATTGCGTTCCGGCCTCGAAGCCGCGGCCACCGTCGGCGCCCGGCTGAGCGGACCGTGGCGGCTGGCGATCCCGCCGTCGGGCAACCTCGACGACGTCACGTTGTCGGAAGCCGATGACGACGCGGCCGCGGACACGTTGCTACCCGGAACGGTTTCGGTCGCGCTGCGTGCTGCCGGTCTGTCCTTCCCGGTCACGCTCACCGCACTGGCCGCGTCGTCAGGAACGCCGTCCCGGTTGGTGCACGAGGCGGCCGGTGTCGTCGTCGCGGTCGCTTCGGACGTGACGGGCCTCGCGCCAGGAGACCGGGTGTTCGGCCTGTTCGACGAGATCGCCGCTACTTCGGTGGCCGATCACAGGTTGCTGGCAACGGTTCCGGCGGCATGGTCGTTCGCTCAGGCCGCCGCGGCGCCGGTCGCCTATCTGACCGCCTTGTACGGCCTGCGCGAAGTGGCGGGGGCACGGGCGGGGGAGCGGGTGCTCGTGCACGCCGCCACCGGTGGCGTCGGCATGGCCGCGGTGAACTTGTCCCGGCATCTCGGCCTGGAGGTGCTCGCGACCGCCGGCAGCGCCAAGCGGGATGATCTGCGCGGCATGGGCTTCGTCGAGGAACATCTGGCGGACTCCCGCTCGTCGGACTTCGCCACCCGATTCGCGCACCACGACATCGGGATCGTGCTGAACCTGCTGCCGGACGCCTTCACCGACGACTCGCTGGGTCTTCTGGGATCCGGGGGCCGATTCGTAGAGATCGCTCGTGACGTGGTGCGCGATCCGAAGGAAGTTCGTGATGCGCACGGTGTCGCCTACTCCTCGTTCGAGTTGGGCGCACTCGATCCAGATTTGCTGGGCGGACTGCTCACCGAGTTGGCGGAGCTGTTCGCCGATGGTGTCCTGGCCCCGCTGCCGTTGACCCGTTTCGATGTGCGGCACGCCGCCGCCGCGCTGCGGCTGATGTCCAAGGCCCAGCACGTCGGAAAGGTGGTGCTCACCTGGCCGTCTGCCTTCGATCCGGAATCGACGGTCTTGATCACCGGCGGCACCGGCACGATCGGCGGGATCATCGCCAGGCATCTGGTCTCCGCCTACGGTGCGAAGCAGCTGCTGCTGACCAGCCGCAGCGGCCCGCGTGCCGACGGGATAGATGCTCTGGTACGGGAATTGGAGGCGATGGGTGCTCGCGTGACGGTCGCCGCGTGTGACGCCGGTGATCGGGACGCGCTGGCGGCAGTGCTCGACTCCCTGCCCGCGCGGCATCCGCTCGGCGGTGTGGTCCATCTCGCGGCCGCCCTGGCGGACTCGACGTTCGCCGCGCTGACGGCTGACCATGTGGACGCGGTGCTGCCCGCCAAGGCGTACGGCGCCTGGCATCTGCACGAGCTGACCCAGCACCTGGATCTGTCGATGTTCGTGCTGTTCTCTTCGGCGGCGGGGACATTCGGTAGCGCCGGCCAGGCCAACTACGGTGCGGCCAATGTCTTTCTCGACAGCCTGGCCCTGCACCGGTACCACCGCGGGTTGCCCGCTACTTCGATGGCGTGGGGCTGGTGGGCGGAGGACACCTCCAATACCGGCGGCATGGACGAGAAGGACCGTTCGCGCCTGACCCGCATGGGTGTGACGCCCATCCCGACACAGGAGGCGCTGGAACTGTTCGACGCGGCCTTGCGCACGGGCCGCCCGCATGCGCTGCCGGTCGGTATGGATCTGTCGCTGCTGCGGGTGGCCGCGCAGGTGACCGAACTACCACCGTTCTTCCGCGCGCTGCTGCACACCCGGCCGCGTGCCACGCAGCAGATGGGGGATTCCTCTCAGCTGGCCAAGCGGCTGAGCGGGCTGAGCCCATCCGAGCAGCACGAGGTGATCGTAGAGCTGCTCGAGACGCCGATCTCGATGGTGCTTGGCTATTCGTCTCCCGATGCGGTCCAGGCGGATCGGGAGTTCACCGAGATGGGTATCGATTCGCTCAGCTCCATCGAGCTCGGCGCACACCTGCGGGCGCTCACGGGCGTCAAGCTGGCGAACTCGGTCATCTTTCAGTATCCGACGGTGAACCTGCTGGCCCGCCATGTGCTCGATCAGGTGACTCCGCAGGATGCGGAGCTCGCGGATCCGATCGTCGCCGAGGTGGAGATGCTGCTCGAGCGGCTGACGGCGATTCACGTGGACGGCGATGTGCCCGACGAACTGATCACCCGGCTCTCCGGGGCGGTGCGGAGGCTAGGGGGTTCCGTTGCCACCGAGGCGTTTTCGTGAGCCGCTTGCTCGCGGTGAGCGACCTGCACGTCGGTCATCCGGGGAATCGGGACGTTGTCGAGCGGATTCACCCGGACTCCCCGGACGATTGGCTGATCGTCGCCGGTGACGTGGCCGAGAAGACCGATGCGATCCGCTGGGCGCTCGGACTGCTGCGCACGCGCTTCGCGAAGGTGATCTGGACGCCCGGCAACCACGAGATGTGGACCACCGCGCGAGATCCGCGCCGCCGTCGCGGCGAGGGGCGGTACCGGCACCTGATCGACGAATGCCGGGACCTCGATGTGATCACTCCGGAGGACCCGTACCCGATATGGGAGGGTGCGGGCGGTCCCGCGGTGCTGGCGCCGCTGTTCCTGCTCTACGACTACAGCTTCCTGCCGCGCGGCGCGCAAACGAAGCAGGAGGGTCTGGCGCGTGCGGTGGCGACCGGCTCGGTGGCCACCGACGAGGAATTGCTCGCCTGCGATCCGTACGCTTCGGTGGACGAATGGTGTCGGCAGCGGGTGGACTACACCCGCGCCCGGCTCGACGCGCTGGACCCGACCGTGCCATTGGTGCTGGTCAATCACTTTCCGCTGCTCCGGCGACCGACCGAACGGCTGTTCCGCTCGGAGTTCGCCATGTGGTGCGGCACCGAGCTGACCGCGGATTGGCATCGCCGCTACAACGTGCGGTGCGTGGTCTACGGGCACCTGCACATTCGTAAGACCGACCACTTCGACGGCGTGCGGTTCGAAGAAGTGTCCATCGGCTACCCGCGGGAGTGGCGCCGCCGAGGGCTCCCCGACCCCCTGCTGAAGGAAATCCTGCCAGGCCCCGACGCTTCGTCGCGATCGGTCGGCGCGACGAGCCGACGCGTCGCCGGTCATGCCTGGCGTATGGCTCGAAAGGGAATTTCGCCACGATGACCGAGACGATCAGCGCGCGGAGAACGCTCGAAAACGAGCTCGGCGATGGCCTGACCGCGCTCTACCTGTTGTCCGAAGCCCAGTGCGCGGACCTGCTGACGCTCCTGAACGGCGCTGCAGGGCGGGACCGCGCCCTCGCCGAGTCCGAGCTCGCCGACAGTATCGCCCGCCTGCCGTGGGGCATCAGGTCCGTGGTGCGCGCGGTGCTGCTGAGGGGGCGGCGGTGACCGATCGTGCGACGAGTATTCAGTTGACGAAGCTGGCCGCCGCGCTGCATGTGCCTATCGAGCGCATCGAGTACCTGGGCATGCTGGGCGGCGACCATCTGGCGGCGTTGCAGGAGCGGGTCGTGAGCACGTTGCGCTCGCGCTATCCCGCTGAGTACCAGCGCTATTCGGCGCTGGGGCGGCGCGTGCCGATGCGGCTGGCGGTGCCGTTCGCTACTCGGGTGCTGCCGCCTCGGTTGCTGGGCCGCTCGATCGGCGGCGAATTGCTCGACCGGCGTACCGACAAGTCGCTGGGGGTGCTGTCGAATATCGATCCCGTGGTGGTCGCCGACGCCGCGCCCTATATGAATCCCGCGGTGGTCGGCAGGCTGGCGGAGATCGCCGCACCGGAACTGATCCGCGACGTGATGGAAGAACTGCTGGCGCGCAAGGACTTCGACACGGCCGACCTGTTCGTCGACTTCGTCACGGAGTTCTTCATGGCGGCGGAACAACCGGCCGCTGAATCGGACACCCGGCAGCCACGCCGGAGCCTGCTCCGGAGGTTGGGGAGGAGACGATGACGCCGGCGGGCGAGCGCGATTTCGAAGTCGTGGTGATCGGCGCCGGGTTCTCGGGCATCTGCGCGGCAATCCGCCTGAGGCAGGCGGGAATCCACGACTTCGTCGTGCTGGACAAGGCCGACGACATCGGCGGCATCTGGCGCGACAACACCTATCCTGGCGTGGGCGTGGACATTCCGATCTGGGGATACTGCTTTTCGTTCGAGCCGAATCCGGACTGGCGATACGCATACGCAAAGGGCCACGAGCTGAAGTCGTACGCGGACAGATGCGTGGACAAGTACGGTGTGCGCCCGCATCTACGGTTCGGCGCCGAGGTGACCGGCATCCAATTCGACGACGAACTCGACCATTGGGATGTGCAGACCAGCCGGGGCCCGCTGCGCGCTCGATTCGTCATCAATGCCTGCGGTGCCCTAGGGCGACCGAAGCTTCCCGAGATCCCGGGCCTGGATACCTTCGCAGGCGCGGTGATCCACAGTGCCCGCTGGGATCACTCGGCGTCGCTCGCAGGCCGGGTCGGGGTGATCGGAACCGGGTCGTCGGCGGTCCAGATCATCCCCGAGGCGGCTGCTCGCGCAGAACGGCTGACGGTATTCCAACGCACACCCATCTGGGTGATCCCGAAACCGGATTTCCCTATCCCGTTGTTCCTGCGCTGGTTGTTCCGGCTTGTGCCCGGCATGCTGAGAGTGCCGCGCTGGATCGTACTGGTGTGGCTGGAACTGCTCTACAACGGCGTCTTCCGGTTCAAGGCGCCCAGTGCGGTGACAGCGCTGGAGTGGATCGCTCGGCTCACCCTGCTGGCGCAGGTGCCCGATCGCGCTCTCCGCGAGCGGCTTACACCGCGGTATCGGTTCGGGTGCAAATTCTTGACCCTGTCCAACCGGTACTACAAGACGTTCGCGCGTGACAATGTCGACCTGGTCTCCGAGGATATCGTGGCGATCACCGCCACCGGCGTCACGACCGGCGACGGTCGCCATCATCGGATCGACACCCTGGTGTTGGCGACGGGTTTCGAGGTCTTCGAACGCACCAGTCTGCCTCGGTTCCCGATCACCGGTAGCGGCGGCGTGGATCTCGGCGACTATCTGGACCGCAATCGCAACGCCGCGTACGAGGGTGTCACGGTCCCGCCCTGCCCCAATGGCTTTCTCGTGCACGGTCCCTATTCGATGACGGGATCTTTCTTCGTGACCATCGAAAACGCGGTGGCGCACGCGCTTCGGTGTATCTCCGAAGCGCGGCGACGGGGTGCCACGCGGGTCGAGGTGAAGCCGGAATCCCATGCGCGCTTCACCGAGGAGATGATCACGCGTCAGGCCACTTCCATTTTCTACAACTCGAACTGCGAGCAGGCCCGCAGCTTCTACTTCGACCAGTTCGGTGATGTTCCGCTATTCCGGCCGTCGACCAGCGTCGAAGCATGGTGGCGCATGCGGAGATTCCCGCTGGCCGACTACACGTTCACCAAGCGTGCGGACCGGGAACGGACCGGCGAATATCAGGAGGCTTCATGACTTCGCCGTCGATCGGCCATGTCTCCGACACCGCGCGCTGGGTGGCGGTCTATCGGGCGCTGGAATCTGCTCGACCGGACGCGCTGTTCCACGACGAACTCGCGTCGGTGCTGGTCGGCGCGCAGGGCTTGACGCCAGGGCAATCGGAGATGCTGCCACGCGGCGCGCGAAACCACTGGCCGACCGTAGTGCGCACCAGGCTGATCGACGATCTCGTTCTCGACTCCCTGCGCCAGAGCTGCGACCGGGTGATCAATCTGGCCGCCGGCCTGGACACGCGCCCCTATCGGCTCGACATCCCGGCCGAAACGATCTGGTACGAAGCGGATCTGCCGGAGCTGATCACCTATAAAGACGCGCGGCTCGCCGACCAGCGAGCGCGGTGCGAGCGGGTCGCCCGGGCCGTCGACGTCACCGACGAGGTCGCGCTCGCGGAATTCCTCGCCGAGGCGTGCGAGGGCGCGCGCGCTGTTCTCGTGATCACCGAAGGACTGCTGCCTTATCTCACGGCGTCGCAGGTCCGCATGCTGAGCAACGTCCTGCGCAGGCCGGAAGTCCGCTGGTGGGCGCAGGATCACTGGTCACCCGCCATGCTGCGGCTGGTCAACCTGACCATGGGGCGCGACCTCGGTTCGGCGCGTTGGACCTTCGCGTCGAGTTTGAGCTTCTATCAGGGATGGTCGGTCGAGGCGGCGCACTCCACGTTCCGGGCCGCGGCCCGATGGAAGCGTTCCCCCCTGGCGTTGCGCGGATGGGCGCTGTTGCCGGACATGGAACGCGGGCCGAAGCTGGATCGCTCCCAATTGTGGTGCGGTGCGGTACGCCTGACCCAACGGGAGCGGGAGGGCAGCGCATGAGCCCGGCCAGACCACAGGTGGTCGTGCTCGGCGGCGGCTTCGCGGGCTTGCTGGCGGCATCTGCGGCGGCCCCGCACGCCGGCGCCGTCATCGTGCTCGAGCGGGACCGATACCCGCAGGGCTCGGAGTCACGCCGTGGTCTGCCGCAGTCCCGGCATCCACACTTCCTCGCGCCCGGCGGTGTACTCGGACTCGAGCGGCTGCTGCCCGGAATCGCCGGCCGGCTCCTCGCGGCGGGCGCGCATCGCATCGGCGTCAATACCGACTTGCTGTTCCGCTCCGGCGCGGGCGGCTGGATGGCCCGCAACGACACGGGCCGATTCGGGATCACGTGCAGCAGGTCCCTGCTCGACCGTGTGGTGCGTGCGATGGTCGTCGAGGCGGATGCCATCACCGTTCGCCAGGGGTGCGAGCCGGTGCGGCTGGTGGGCTCCGCGACCGCGGTCCGCGGTGTGCGGGTACGCGACGCGGCGGCCGGAACGACCGAGCAACTCGAGGCCGACCTGGTGATCGATGCCACCGGTCGCGGATCGCAGGCCGGTCGGTGGCTGGACGCGCTGGGAATCGCGGCACCACCTACCGAGGTCGTCGACTCCGGCCATGCCTATGCCACCAGGGTGTTCCGTGCTGCGCCTGGTGCCGAATCGGGATTTCCCGTAGTGCTCATCCAGGCCGAATCCCGATCCGGTACGCCCGGTGGCAATGCCATCCTGCTGCCGATCGAGTGCGGTCGCTGGATCGTAGCCATTGGCGGCACCCGCGGCCGCGAACTGCCCGCCGACGACGACGAATTCGTCGACTACGCCCGGCGCGGTGTGTCCGATCCGCTGGTCGCCGAGATCCTTGCGTCAGCCGAGCCGTTGACCGGGACGATGCGCTCGCGCAGCACGGGTAATCGGCGATACCGGTTCGACCGCGTCCGGTCCTGGCCCGCTGGATTCGTGGTCGTCGGTGATGCCGTAACGGCATTGAATCCGGTATACGGTCAGGGACTTTCGGTTGCCACGCGCTGTGCCGGCACGCTGGTCGCGGAATTCGCGCGCAGGGGTGTGGCTGCCGGTGCGGCGCCTCGGTTGCAACGCTCGATCGTCCGGGCGGGGACTGATCCGTGGCAGATGGCGACCAGTCAGGACCTCGCGTTCCGCAATACCGAAAGTCCCGGCCGCACCGTACTCGATCGCTGGAAGTTCCGGTACGGTGCGCGGGTGTTCCGCGTCGCGGAGTCGCGGCCCGCAGTGGCCGGCGTGGCATCGGATGTGATGTTCCTGGCGCGCCCGGCCCTGGCAATGGGGCATCCGGTGGTGCTCGCCGGAGCCGTCCTCGGCCCACGGCGGCCGCCGTTGACCGAGCCGCCGTTGACCGGCTGGGAACGAGGATTCGTGGCCGGGAGACGTGTCGGATGATCCGGCGCATGGCGTGGGTAGCGCTTTCACTGTGCGTGATGTGTGCGGTGGCGTTCTCGGAATTCGCGGTAGCACTGGCGGATACAACGCAACAGGGAGCCGAGGAGGTCCTGCCGATGCCGGCCTCGGCGGACAGGTGGGTGCTGGGTTCCGGCGATGTTCGACTGCGCGTGCACGAGTACGGCCCGCGCGCCGAGGTGGCGCCGACCGTTGTTCTCGTCCACGGCTACATGTCCACCTCGCGCGCCTGGGATCAGGTCGTGGCGCGCCTGGCCTCGAACTATCACGTGGTTACCTACGACACCCGCGGCAATGGCGAGAGCGACCATCCCGCTCGGCAGGAGGACTACGCGCTTCCCGTGCTTGCCGCCGATATCGGCGCGGTCATCGACGCCACCGCAGGCGGCCGCCGCGTGCATCTGGTGGGCTGGGATTGGGGCGCAGGCGAGGGCTGGGAGGCGGCCGCGACCCCGGCTGTCGCCGCCAAGCTCCTCGACTTCACCGCCCTGTCCGGGCAGAACCTCGATCTGTGGGGGCAGTGGCTCGCGCGCACCGTAGAGAATCCAGCGGACCTTCCTGCGGTGGTCGACCAGGCCGTGCGTTCGGTGTACATCCCGCTCTGGCACGTGCCGGTCGTCACCGAGGCCATGTGGAACGCGGGCATCATGGGGGCCACGTTGGACGCGGTCATCCAGTGGGAAGGCGCTCCGCCGCCGCACGTACCGCCCGCCGATGGAATCGCCTCACTGAATCGGTATCGGGCCAATGTGTTTCAGCGTCTTACCGATCCGACCTACAGCCACCTCGTCGTGCGCGACGTGCACGTCATCGTTGCGGTGCACGACCTGTATGTCGGAATCCCGGTCATGACACGGGCGATCGAAGGCGCGGCGGACCACCTGACCTTCACCGAAATCGACGCCGGCCACTGGGCACCCATCACCGCTGCACAGCAGGTCTCCGACGCGATTGTCAGCGGATTCTCGCCGACTACGGAAGGAACGCCATGAACGAGCCCATCGCGATCGTCGGCATGGCGGGCCGTTTCCCCGGGGCAGGCGATCCGACGGCACTCTGGGATTTGCTGATCTCGCGTGGTGACGCGATCGGGCCGGTCCCCGCCGACCGCTGGGACGCCGGCATTCCACTGGACGCGTCCAAGCGAGTGCAGGCGGTCGGCGGCTTTCTCGACGGTATCGACGGCTTCGACGCGGCACTGTTCGGCATCTCGCCGCGTGAGGCCGCCGATATCGATCCGCAGCAGCGGGTCGTGCTCGAAACCGTCTGGCGCGCATTGGAGGACGCGGGCGCGCCCGCCCATGGCCTGCGCGACACCCGGACCGGCGTGTACGTCGGCGCGTCCTGGCACGACTACGAGACGCTGCGCACGCGGCGGGGTATCGCCGCTACGCAGCACAGCCTGGTCGGCACCGCGCTCGATGTGATCGCCTCGCGTCTGTCATACGTTCTCGGCCTGACCGGACCCAGCATGGTGGTCGAGACCGGATGTTCCTCGGCGCTGGTGGCGTTGGATCTGGCAGTTCGCGCCATCCGCACCGGCGATATCGAATCCGCGATCGTCGGCGGCGTGAATCTGATTCTGACGCCCGATATCTCGATCGGACTCACACATTTCGGGGCGCTGTCCGATGCCGGACGCTGTGCGGCCTTCGGTGCGGGTGCGGACGGTTTCGTTCGCGGCGAGGGCGTGGCAGCGGTGTATCTCAAGCCGCTGAGTGCCGCTCGCCGCGACGGCGACCGGGTGCGAGCCATCATCGTCAACACTGTCGTGAACAACGACGGCGGCGGTGAAAGCTTGGTCACCCCGAGCATCGACGGCCAGCGAGAGTTGTTGCGGCTGGCTTATCGGGACCTCGACATCGACCGGCTGGCCTATGTCGAAGCGCACGGAACCGGCACCGGCAGAGGCGACCCCATCGAAGCGAGGGCTCTGGGCGAGATCCTCGGAACGCCGCGGGATTCCCGGCGCGGCCCACTGCTGATCGGTTCCATCAAAACCAATATCGGACATCTGGAGGCTGCGGCCGGACTCGCCGGCCTGATCAAATGCGTGCTGTGCCTGGAGCGCGGGATGGTGCCACCGAGCCTGCACTCCGCTGATCTCAATCCCGATATCGCCTTCGACGACCTGAACGTGCGGGTCGTGCGCGAAAACGTCGAAGAATTGTCTACCGACGCGCCGGTCTATGTCGGCGTCAACTCCTTCGGGTGGGGCGGCACCAATGCGCACGCCGTCTTGGAACGCGCGGAATGCACGGTAGAAGAGAACGATTCGTACCCGTCGAGGGTCGGGTTCGTGCCGATCTCGGCACACTCCGACGACACGTTGCGCCAGCGCTGCCATGACATAGCGGACCTGTTGACCGCCGAACCACAGAAGTTGGGTCCCGTGGCCGCCGCGCTCGCCCGCCGTGCGCCGTCGATGTCGTGGCGTGCCGCCGTACTGGGCTCCGCGCCGGACAGTGTGTCGGCGGCGCTGCGCCGTCATGCCGCCGACCCGGCTGCCGAGCAACCCGAGGTGCTGTCGGGGCGTGCCCGCGAAGTCGAACGGGTTTGCTTCGTCTTCCCGGGCCAGGGCGCGCAGTGGCACGGTGTCGGCACGGCGCTCTACGGGGTTGATCCGGCGTTCACCAGCGCTGTCGACGCGTGCGCGGCCGCGCTCGAGCCGCACGTGGACTGGAGCCCGCTACCGGTCATATCCGGTGTGGCCGGTGCGGATTGGCTCGAGCGAGTCGATCAGGTGCAACCGGTGCTGTGGGCGTTGTCGCTGGGTATCGCTGCCATGTGGCGGCGCATGGGCATTGCTCCGGACGTGGTCGTCGGCCACAGCCAAGGCGAAATCGCGGCGGCGACTTTCGCCGGTGGGCTGAGCCTGGCGGATGGCGCGCTCGTCGTGGCGCGTCGCAGCGCCGCGCTCCGAGCACTGGCGGGCACCGGACGAATGCTGGCGGTAGATCTTCCGAAGGACGAGCTACCCGCTGCGATAGGGGGTTTCGAGGATGCCGTTGGGCTGGCGGTCGACAATGGTCCGAGATCCTGTGTGCTGGCGGGTGATACCGACTCGATCGAAGCGCTGCACGAGATTCTCACCGCCGATGGTGTGTTCTGCCGGATGGTCAAGGTGGACTATGCCTCGCACAGCCCCCAGATGAACCGGCTCCGGCCCGAGCTAGCGGCGGCGTTCGCGGGGGTGACGGGGCGTGCGGGCACCGTCGAAATGCGTTCCACCGTCACCGGGCACCCGGTCGGTCCCGACGATCTCGGCGGCGATTACTGGATCGAGAACCTCTGTCGCCCAGTGTTGTTCGCCGACACCTTGAACGCGCTGTTCGACTCCGACGTCACGCACGTGATCGAGGTGAGCCCGCATCCGGTACTGACGCCGGCCGTCGAGCAACTGGCCGCCACGCGGCCGAACCCGCCCATCGCGCTTTCGTCGCTGTACCGGGAACGAGATCCCCTTGCCGAGATGTGTCGCAGTCGCGCCGAGGCGTATATCGCGGGGCTGCATCCATTCTCTGATATCACCGCCCCGGCCTCCGCGCTACTGCCTCCGTATCCGATGCGACGACAGTCCTATTGGCTTCCGGTGCGCGAATCCGGCGTATCCGCGGCCGGCGATCTGCGGGTTCCCCTGCTCCCCAGTGTCGTCGAATCCGGCGCATGGCACGCCACCGTTGCTATCGCGCTCGACGGCATGGCGTGGTTGGCCGACCACCGCGTCGGTGAAGCGGTGGTGCTGCCCGCCGCCATGATGGTGGCCATGGCCATAGCGGTCGGCCGTACCAAGTACGGGCGCCCACCGGCGGCGTTGCGGGGTTTACGATTCACCGATGCCCTGATGCTCGATGACGCGCCGGTCCGAGTCGACGTGCTGCTGCGCGAGGACCTCACGGCTGGTGCGAGCATCGAGATCAGGTCGCTCGATGCCGGGGGGCGGACATGGACAGCGCACGCCCGAGGCCGGGCGACATACGAGGTGGAGTCCACAGCCGTTCCTGGCTTCCCGGCCGAATCACCGGACGACGATGCCATGAGCTCCGAGGATTTCTACGAGCTGTGCCGACGGCGAGGACTGAATTACGGCCCGGAATTCCAAGGTGTGCGGGAAATCAGGATTTCGGGTGACACTGCGCTCGCGCGGGTCACGCTCGGCGAACAGGGACGGGCACAGCTGCACCGAGGCGAGTTGCACGCGGCGCTGCTCGACAGTGCGATGCAGGTCGCACTCGCACTGTTCGACGAGGAACGAACTGTCGTTCCGGCGGCGATCGAGGAGCTGCGGCTGCATGCCGAGCCGGGCGATTACATCGAAACGGCCTTGGTATGTGCTGTCCGGAGGTCGGTGAATTCGGCGGACGTCCATCTCTTCGATGCGCAGCGAGCGCCGTTGGCTTCCATCCGTGGACTCCATTTGGCCGCCATCGATGGCGAACGCAGCGCTGTCCGGCGATTCGATCGGGAATTCCACTTCGTGTTGCGCACCGCGGCGCTCGCCGAGCAGGGCTCGGCGGATACCCAATTCGTCCTGGCCGGTGCGGCGACGCTTCGAGACGAATTGACCGAAGCCCTTCGCCGGCGCGGCGCGGCCGTGCGCTCCGCTGATCGGGAACCGGTCGACCAGACCGCGACCGTGGTGTATCTGGTACCCGTCGCCGACCTCGATTCCCAACGCCAGGGACTTGTGCGGCTCGCCGAGCTGGTACGCGCCCACACCCGGACCGGAACCGCGCCGCGGCGCCTGGTCGTGGTGACAGCGAACGCCTACGCCGCCGAGCCCGAGGATCGACCGGATCCGGGCGCAGCGATGTACTGGGGATTCGCCCGTGTGCTGCGACGTGAACATCCCGAACTGTCCACCGCGATCATCGATGTCGCCGGGCCCGGCGACATCGATGCGTGCGCGGCCGAACTCCTGACGGCGACCGGAGAAGATCAGGTGGCGCTTCGTGGCGGGCGACGCTACGTCGGCCGGCTCGAAAGCGGTGAGCATCCGTGCGAGAGTGCGGCGCGCCCGTGGCGCGAACTCCCGCAGCCTTTCCGGCTGCGGTCGGCTACAGGCCGAGTCTGGGATGGGCTGCAGTACGTGCCGCTCGATCTCCGCACACCGGATGACGGTGAGGTGCTGGTCGAAATCGAGGCAGCCGCCGTGAATTTCATCGACGTGATGAAAGCCGCCGGAACCTATCCGGACACCTCACCGGGAGCGGGGGATTTCGGCGTCGAATGTGCCGGTGTGATCCGCCGGATCGGGCCGGGCGTGACAGACCGAGCCGTGGGCGATCGGGTGGTGGCCTGCGGACTGGGGACATTCGCCTCACACATCACTGTTCGGGCCGACCACACCGCGCCGATTCCCTCCGGCATGACCGCTGAGATCGCCGCGGCCTTGCCCATCGTGACGACGACCGCTTGGTACGCGCTGGCCGTACTCGGTCGCCTCGGACCGGGCGACACTGTGCTGATTCATTCCGGCGCGGGCGGATTGGGTTTGGCGGCCATCGGTGTAGCGCGCCGACTCGGCGCGCATGTGCTCGCCACGGCCGGTTCCGCGGAGCGCCGCGCGTTCCTGCGTGACGCGCACGGGATCGAGCATGTCTTCGACTCGCGCGCGCTGACGTGGGCGGACGAAGTGAAGGCAGTGACCGATGGGCGCGGCGTGGACGTCGTACTCAACTCGCTGGCCGGCGCGGCCATTGATCACGGTCTCGACCTGCTCGCCGAGGACGGCCGTTTCATCGAGGTCGGGAAGAAGGACATCTACGCAGATCGTCGTCTCGGCCTGCGGGCGTTCGCCAAAGGCGTCGGGTTCCTCGCCGTCGACCTGGCCGGGATGATGACCCGCCGACCCGACCGCTTCGCCGCCGCACTGCGGGAGTCGTGGCAGCTGGTCCTCGAAGGTGAGCTCGCACCGGTGCCGACCACCACTTATGCGCTCACCGAGGCCGCGGATGTCCTGCGGGACATGGCCCGCGGCGAGCACATCGGCAAATTCGTGCTCGATCGCCCCGAAACGGTGCGCGAGATCGCGCCGGAGCCTATGCCGAACGGCCGATTTCGAGCGGATGGGACGTACTTGATCACCGGTGGCCACGGTGCGCTCGGTCGCAGCCTCGCTAGGTGGCTGCTCGCGCACGGAGCCGGGGCCATTGCCCTGCTCGGGCGCAACGCGACCATGGAAACGCCGCCGATCGGCGCGACGGTACGTAGCTATCGCGCCGACGTCTCCGATCACGCGGCTCTCGCTACAGCGCTGGATTCGATCCGGAGTGAGCTTCCTCCGCTACGCGGGGTGTTCCATGCCGCCGGAGTGCTCGACGACGCCACCGTGCTCGGGCTCTCCGCCGAACAGGTCGAACGCGTCTTGCGACCGAAGATCGACGGCGCGCGCCATCTGGATGCGCTGACCGCGAACGACCCGCTGGATTCGTTCGTGCTGTTCTCCTCCGCCGCCGCGCTCGTCGGCAACCCGGGCCAGTCCGCCTACGCCGCGGCGAACTCCTACCTCGACGCACTCGCGGTGCGGCGACGCTACGACGGCCGACCCGGATTGAGCATCCAGTGGGGACCGTTCGCGGATATCGGTTTGGCCGCGGCACAGCAGAATCGAGGGGACCGGCTGGCCGCGCACGGAATGGCCGGTATCACCGAGATCGACGCATGGTCGGCTCTCGCCGCGTTCCTTGCCGAGGACCGCCAGGTCATCGGGTATCTGTCCTTCGATTCGCGCCGGTGGTTCGACGCCTATCCCGACTGTGCCGCGCTGCCGAGCTGGGAAGCGCTGCGACACAGCGCTGATACCGCGGCACCAGGCCTCGCTCTGAGCGAGTTCCGCTCTGTCCTCGCCGAGGCGACGGACGCCGAGCGGCCCGGGATGGTGCTCGACAAGATCGTCGAAGTCGCCGCGGGCGTCCTCCGAATGGCCACCGACGCCGTCGACGTGCGAACGCCATTTCGATCCATGGGTCTCGACTCGCTGATGAGCCTCGAGATGCGCAACAGGCTCGAATCCGTATTCGCCCTACGACTCTCACCGACCGTGCTGTGGACCTATGGCACCGCCGAGACGCTGGCCGTCGCACTCCACGGCGAACTGGCCGGCGCGTCCGAAGATCCCGTGACGTCAGGAGATAGAGGATGGATGAGATAGATACCGCGACTGCGGGCGAACCGGACAACCTTGCCCTGCGCCGCGCCACCGAGACCATCAAAAGACTGCGCGCACAGCTGGATCGACGATCCCAGGCCGGACCCATCGCCGTCGTCGGCGTCGGATTGCGACTTGCCGGGGGGATCAGCGACCTCGACGGATTCTGGGCGGCACTGAGGGAGGGGCGTGACCTGATCGGCGACATGCCGATGCACCGGCGTTGGCCGTTCGAAGACGAATGGGAACAACTGCCTATCCGGGGCAGCTTCATCGACGACGCACTCGATTTCGACCCGGACTTCTTCGGGATCAGCCCGCGCGCCGCGCAGGCCATCGATCCGCAACATCGGATGCTGCTCGAGGTCGCCTGGGAAGCACTGTGCCACAGCGGCACCGACCCCGACCGGCTACGCGGGGCCGCGGTCGGCACGTTCATCGGGATCAGCGGGCGGCAGGACTACGCCGACTGGGCGCGCCAGTACGCCGACGCGCACTGGGCGCTCGGCAACGGGCACAGCTTCGCGGCCGGACGAATCGCCTACACGTTCGGATTCACCGGGCCCGCGGTCGCGTTCGATACCGCGTGCTCCTCCTCCCTGGTCGCGATCACCCACGCGGTGCAGTCCTTGCGGCGCGGCGAAACGGAGATCGCGGTGGCAGGCGGCGTCAATCTGATTCTCGCGCCCGGCTCCACGCGGGTGATCAACCGAACGGGCTCACTGGCACCCGACGGCCTGTGCAAGGCCTTCGATGCACGGGCCAACGGCTTCGTACGCGGTGAGGGCTGCGGCCTGATCGTGCTGAAGCGGCTCGCGGACGCCGAGCGCGACAACGACCGAGTGCTCGGCGTCATTCACGGATCCGCGCTCAACCAGGACGGCCGATCGTCCGGATTCACCGCGCCCAATGGCGACGCCCAACGCCGGTTGATCGAGGCCGCTATGGCCGACGCCGCTTGTCGCCCAGCCGATCTCGGTCTGATAGAAGCCCACGGCACCGGCACCGCATTGGGCGATCCGATCGAGATGAGCGCTATCGTCGCGGCGCTGGCCGCTCGAAACGGCGGCCGGACACTGCACGTCGGATCTCTGAAGACGAACTTCGGCCATCTCGAGGCAGCGTCGGGGGCCTTGGGGCTCGTCAAAGCCCTCCTGTGCGTGCGCGATCGCGTGATCCCGCCGCTGCTGCACTTCGATACCCTCAACCCGCGAGTCGATCTGAACGGCACCGACATTCGACTGTCGAGCCAGGTGACGCCGTGGTCGGCAACGGAGAGCGGCCCGCTGGCCGGGGTGAGTTCGTTCGGCATCATCGGGACCAACGCGCACGTCATCGTCGGGCCGGCGACTTCGACGGAAGCCATGCGGGACGACCGAACTCCGCTTGAAACCGCGCGACCCCAGTGGAATCGGGTGCCCTGCGTACCGGGGTTCCTCGGCGACCCTCCACCCTCGTACGCCACAGTCCGATGACTTCATTCCCACGCGGCCCGGAGGGCTCGATCATGAAACCGCTGAACTCCACGAAGGGCGCTCGTACTCGTGCGCCTCGGGCATTGCCGGCGAATCCAGCGCGGTTCCGCCTGCTGATGAGCCTGTATCCGCCGTTGTTCTTCGCGGGTGTCCGAGTGGACGATGTCGCCGAAGACTGGACCGCGATCAAGGTCAGTCACCGGGTTCGCCCGTGGAATCGCAATGTCAACCGCTCTGCCTTCGGCGGCACCCTGTTCGCCATGACCGACCCCTTCTACGCGGTGATGGCGGCGGGTCAGTTGGGCAGCGGCTACCGCATCTGGAACACCTTCGGCAGCATCGAATTCCTCGCGCCTGGGATCGGAACCGTCAGCGCGACGATGAAACTGGGCGCCGACCAGGTCGACATGGTTCGCGACGAGATCCGTTCATGCGGTCATTCGGTGACGACGCATGTCACCGAGATTCGAGCCGCGGATGGCAAGTTGGTTGCGCGTGCGTCCCAAAACCTCTACGTACGCCCAATTCGAAGCTAGGGGCCGGTACGCCCGAGCCGCGAGGCTCCAGCGATGATCGCGGAGAGTCGATTTCCGCGATCACATGCCGGGAGTCGGCGCCGCGGGTCTCGCACTAACCGAGCAGTCGCCTGGACGGAGAAGGCCGTAATGGCAGATCAGTCGGTGACTTCCAGCAGCCGCTCCAGTCCGTCGAGAATCAGTTCGAGGCCGAACTCGAACTCCGAGACGCCGTCGTGCTCGCCCTCGATGACCAGGCGGGTGAGCGCGTTCATGTGCGGGTGTGTCGATTCTGGAATGCGCGGCAAGAAATACGTCGCCGCCGAAACATATTCGGCTGGTTCCAGCGGAAAGGTCGACTCCCGCAGCGTGAATCCGTAGATGTGCGCGTCCATCGCGTTCCACGCCCGGTCAGCCTGCTGGTAGGTGAAACCGGCGGAGCGCAGGCAGCCGAGTGTGGCGTCGATGTAGCGCAGCATCGCCGGGCCGACGTTCACCCGCGAGCCGATCAGCCCGGTCGCCCAGGGGTGGCGGCGCAGCACCTCGTGCGCCGAGACGGCGCGGGTGCGCAGCGCCGCCCGCCAGTCTCCACCGATCTCCGGCACCGCCATCTCGGCGACCACCAGATCCGCGATCCCGTCGAGCAGGTCGTCCTTGTTGGCGACGTGGTTGTACAGCGACATCGCCTCCACGCCGACGGTCTGGGCCAGTTTGCGCATGGACAACGCGTCGAGTCCCTGCTCGTCGGCGAGACGGACGGCGGCTTGCAGGACGCGTTCGCGGGTGAGGCGGGCGCGCTCGGCGGTCCGACTCCCGCCGAGAACGAAGTACTGGTGCGGGTCAGGGCGGCCGCCGTCGCCTCGGGCGACGTGCACCTGCTCACCGGCAAGCCGTATCTCATCCGGCTGATGGGCTTCGGGGTGCGCAAGCCCAAGCATCCACTGATCGGCCACGATTTCGCGGGCGAAGTGGTGGCCGTCGGGACGGCGGTCACCTCCTGCCGGATCGGCGATCGCGTCTATGGGGCAACGAATTTCGGCGCGTTCGCCGAGTACGTCTGCGTCGACGCGGCGACGCTCGCGCCGATGCCCGCCGGTCTCTCCTTCGAACAAGCTGCCGCCGTTCCGGATTCGGGCATGACCGCGCTCCAGGGTCTGCGCGACGTCGGCGGGGTGCGCGCCGGGCAGTCGGTGCTGATCAACGGAGCGTCCGGCGGTGTAGGCAGTTTCGCGGTGCAGATCGCCAAGGCGCTCGGTGCGCGGGTGACGGCGGTGTGCAGCACCCGCCATGTCGAACACGTGCGCGGCCTCGGCGCGGATCGGGTGGTCG
This sequence comes from Nocardia xishanensis NBRC 101358, assembly GCF_001613365.1. Lineage (GTDB taxonomy): Bacteria > Actinomycetota > Actinomycetes > Mycobacteriales > Mycobacteriaceae > Nocardia > Nocardia xishanensis. The sequence continues at coordinate 250,502 of NZ_BDCF01000001.1, read as the reverse complement.
ACTACACGACAGCGGATTTCGTCGAATCGGGCGAGCGCTACGACATGCTGCTCGACCTGGTCGGCAACCGCGGCCTCGCCGACTGCCGCAGGGTGCTCGCACCCGAAGGTGTTTTCGTGTCCTCGGCGGGCTCACCGGGCGGCGAGTGGATCGGTCCGGTGCTCTGGATCGGGCGGGTGGTCGTGGCCGACCTTTTCACCCGGCGGACCATGCGTCCGCTGCTGATGAAGCCGCGTAGAGCCGATCTGGAATTCCTGACCGAGCTCGTCGAGACCGGCAAGGTACGCCCGGTGATCGAGCGCGAATATCCGTTGCGCGACGCCGCCGCCGCGATCGCCCATGTCGCCGAGGGGCATGCCCAGGGCAAGACGGTGCTGGTCGTCGGGCGGCGGCCGTAGGTTCACCCCTGAAGCCGGTGCGGCGGATCGGAGACAGCCTCCGCGAAGCGCTCGGCCAGCGTGCGGACGCGCTCGACGAGCTCGGGCGGCTCGTGCACCCGGAAGGGGAAGTCGAACAGCGCCACGTAGATGGCGATTTCATCGAGCGAGTCGGAACCCGTTCGCAGCAGGCAACTTTCGTCGTCGATCGGTTCGATGACGCCCACCGTCGGCGCGATGCGGTCGGCGGCCGTCGCAGCGGGCACGCCCAGAGTGATACGGGCGGCGTAGCGATAGGGTGCGGTCGTCACGCCTCGCGAGACGTAGCCGGCCAGATCTATTTCGGGCGCCTCGCGCGGCGCGAATCGCGGGCCGGTGGGGATGCGCGGGTGCATTCGGTCGACCCGATAGGTGCGCCAGTCGGCGCGATCGACGTCCCAGCCGACGAGGTACCAGCGACGGCCGGTGTGCGCAAGCCGATGCGGCTCCGCGGTGCGTAGAACGCTCTCGCCCTCGTGGTTCCGGTAGTCGAAGCGCAGCCGGTGCTGATCGCGGATGGCGGCGGCGACGGCGGTGAGCACGTCTGGATCGACCGTCGCGCCCGCGGCGGGCACGGTGACCGTCACCGAGTGCAGCAGCCGCACGCGATGCCGCAACCGCGAGGGGAGCACCTGCTCGAGCTTGGTGAGCGCACGCAGCGAGCTGTCCTCGATACCGGCGATGGTGCCGCCCGCGGCGGTGCGCAGACCGACCGCGACGGCCACCGCCTCGTCGTCGTCGAGCAGCAGCGGAGGCAGTTTCGCCCCCGCGCCGAGCCGGTACCCCGCCACCCCGGCGGTGGCCTGCACCGGATAGCCGAGGGCGCGCAGCTTGTCGATGTCGCGGCGGACGGTGCGCACATCGACCTCGAGGCGCGCTGCCAGCTCGGCCCCGGTCCAGTCGCGCGGGGTTTGCAGCAGCGACAGCAGGCGCAGCAGCCGGGCGGAGGTCTCCAACATGTGAACGAGTCTGCCCGAAACCTAGGGCTGGAAGTGTCCTAGCTCTTCCGGATATTTCCGGCATGTCGCCGCGCGAACGAGCGCACAATCGATGGTCAGGACCGCGGTGAGCAGGAGCGATCGCCATGACCGAGCCGTTGCGGATGACGCAGGAGCATCGAGAGGCATTCTGGCGGCGCTGCGGCTGGTCACCCGAACAGCCCGAGACGCAGCGCCGCGCGATCGAGCAGCGCTGGGGCGACGAGTGGATCGACCTGGCCGAACTGCTCGGCTGGTGAGGCGCGTCGCTCAGTCCGCGCCGAGTTCGCCGGCGCGCCGCCACGAGTCACGCTCGGCGGCGAAGGCTTTCGCCTGAATGGCGCGGAAGCGGTCGATGTCGGCGGCGTTGCCTGCGAGGAACGCGCGGTAGTCCGCGAGCCGGAACTCGCCTTCCTCGGCGCGCACCTCCACCTTGCCCGCGGCGAAATCGGCTCGCATGTCGAGCAATTCCTCCGCGCTCACCGGGTACCAGCTGATGCGGTCGAAATACCGCAGCAGCCACGGTGTCTCGGTGGCGGCGTGGTTCCACACCTGGGTGGTACGTCCGACGAACTGGTAGCCGCCCGGTCCTTCCATGCCGTAGATGCACAGGTACGCGCCGCCGATCCCGACCGCGTTCTCCGGCGTCCAGGTGCGGGCGGGGTTGTATTTGGTGGTCACCAGCCGGTGGCGCGGATCGATCGGGGTGGCCACCGGCGCGCCGAGGTACACGTCGCCGAGGCCGAGCACCAGGTACTGCGCACCGAAGACGGTGTCGTAGACGTCCTGCACCGTGTCCAGCCCGTTCATGCGGCGGATGAACTCGATGTTCCACGGGCACCAAGGCGCGTCGGCGCGCACGCCGTGCATGTAGCGGGTGATCGCTTCCCGTGTCGCGGGATCGTCCCAGGAGAGCGGCAGGTGCACGGTGCGGCTCGGCACCACCAGATCCGCGCCCGACGGCAGCTCCCGCTCGGCTTCGGCGAGCAGGTCCAGCAGCATGGGCACCGGCAGGACGTGCGGATCGACGCGGATCTGCAAAGACCGCACACCAGGGGTCAGCTCGACCACCCCGCGCGGATTCGCCGCCAGTAGGTGCTGATGCAGCGCGTGCACGCGGGCCCGAAGGCCGAGATCCAACGTCATCGCGCCGTATTCGACGAGCACGCCGTCGTCGCCCGCCCTGCGGTACGTCACACCGGTCTCCGCGTCCGCCTCGGCGCGGCGCAGCACGCCGTCGTCGCCGTCGCCACCGCTGGAGAGCACCGAAGGCCACGAGGCGCGACGGCCGGGCCCGAGTTCGCGCAACGAGGCGGCGTGCTCGCGGCGCACCGGCACGAAGCGCACGGCGTCGCCGGGGCTGAGCTGCCCCAGCTTCCACCGGTCGGCCGCGACCACTGTGACCGGGCAGACGAAGCCGCCGAGGCTCGGACCGTCGGGACCGAGCAGGATCGGGGTGTCACCGGTGAAATCAAGCGCGCCAACGGAATACGGGGTGTCGTGAATGTTGGACGGGTGCAGGCCTGCTTCCCCGCCGTCGGTGCGAGCCCACTCGGGCTTGGGGCCGATCAACCGCACGCCGGTGCGGTCGGAGTTGAAGTGCACCTCGTAGTCGGTGCCGATGATGGTGTCGAAATCGGCGCGGGTGAAGAACTCCGGTGCGCCGTGCGGTCCCTCGGTGACGGCCAGTTCCCAGCGCTCGGCCAGCACCGGGCGGTCGTCGGCGGGCACGGCGGTCGCCAGGGGCTCGCGCGGCGCGCCCAACGGCAGGATCTCCCCGGCGCGCAGCGCGGCGCCATCGCTGCCGCCGAACCGGCCGAGTGTGAAAGTGGCCATGCTGCCGAGGTATTCGGGCACCTCGATGCCACCCGCGAACAGCACGTACGTGCGCATGCCGGGTCCGCGGATCGCGCCGACCTCCAGCACGCCGCCCGCGGGCACCAGGACCGTCCGCCACTGCTCGACGGGCGCGCCGTCCACCGTCACATCCGCCGGTGCGCCCGTTACGCACACCCACGTCGCGCTGGCGAACCGGAGCGCGGGCCCGCCGAGTGCGCATTCCAGCCCCGCCGCGCCCTCGGCATTGCCGAGCACCCGGTTGCCGAGCCGGAAGGACAGGTCGTCCATCGGGCCCGACGGCGGAACGCCGACATGCCAGTAGCCGACGCGACCCGGCCAATCCTGCACGGTGACGAGCATTCCGGGCCGCACGACCTCGACGGAGGCCGGCGCCTCGGCAACCTCGGGCTGCGAGGTCAGGACGGGGACCTCGACGATCGTCATCGCGTCACCACCATGCGCACGGGAGTGGGGTCGAAACCGTTGCACGGGTTGTTGATCTGCGGGCAGTTGGACACAAGCACCAACGTGTCGATCTCGGCGCGCAGCGTCACCTTCTTGCCCGGCGCGGACAACCCGTCCACGATGCCGAGGGTGCCGTCGGGCTCCACCGGAACGTTCATGAACCAGTTGATGTTCGACACCAGATCCCGTTTGCCGAGGTCCCATTTCATCGCCTCGGCGAGAAAGTTCTCCACGCAGGCGTGCTGGTGGCGGGTGTGGTGACCGTAGCGAAGGGTGTTGGACTCTTGCGAGCAGGCGCCCGCGATGGTGTCGTGGTTGCCGACTTCGTCGGCGAGCACCGTCATCAGCGCGGTGCCCGCCTCGGTCAGCAGCACGCTGCCCGTGGTCAGGAAGATATTGCGCTGGGCGGTGACGGTGGCCTGGGCGCTGTAGCGGTCGGCGGTGTCGGCGGCGGAGTAGAGCAGGCAGTCCACGGCCTGGTTGCCGTGCAGGTCGATGATCTCCAGTTGCTCGCCCGCGCGAACGATCGCCGACCACGGCGCGCGGGCGGGGACGGTCTCGTCGAGCACGACGCTGCGGGACAGGGTCGGGGTCATGCCGTCATCTCCAGGGTCATGGCCGTCCAGGCCGCTTCGGTGTTGTGCACGGCCCGTTGGTATTCCGGGTCGCCGTTGTGGTCCGCGGTCAGGTCCTCGGGCGCGGACCAGGCGACGATGTCGAGTTCGGTGGTGGCGCGCTCGTCGAGCGGGTGCGCGGCGTTGGCCACCAGCAGCGTCGCGGGGAGGTGGACGAGCAGGTCGACCGAGGAGCCCGCGGGCGCGCTGCCGGTGGCGTTCAGCGCGCCGTCGGGTGATACACGGACACCGCGAAAGAACGAGACGCTCGGGGCGATATCGCGCGGCGAGAGGCCCTGTTTGGCGCCCGCGAGGCGCAGCAGCTCGCGAGCCTCGGACGTGGGACCGCACAAGGTGTCGTGCTGGCCGGAGTTGTCGGCCAGCACGGTGGCCAGCACCCGGCCCTGATCGGTGAGCAGCGGATGACCTGTCGAAAGGTATGCCTGCCATGGCACTTTCACGGTGTCGGCGACGTTCAGCCGCTCCCACGGCGCGTCGGCGCGCAGCAGCAGTACGTGGGCGCAGGCGGACCCGGCGGGGTCGCTCAGCCGGACGCGGGTTCCCCGGCCCAGGACGACATTGGCGTAGCCGCCCGCCGGAATGCGCTGCGACCAAGTGACCTTCGCGGACGGCACGTCGGAGGACAGGTCCGGCCCGGCGATGGTCGCGGCCGCCGCCTGCGCGCGAGCGTGTGAGCGGGCGCCCCCGGTGGAGGCGGTGCCCGGGTTCCTTGGCTCGGTCATCGAGAATCCTTTCGAGAAGTACTCGTGCGCGGCGGTCGGCGGCCCGAACGCCGCGCACGGAACGAACGCGGTCAGGCCGGTTGCCCGGCGGGTTCGCCGCTCGCGGCGGTGCGCGGTGCGGCCACGACGAACCGGTGCACGAGCGCGCCGACCGCGGCCACGGCGAGCACGAAGAGCGGTGCGGCCCAGAGCATCCACCAGCCGCCGCCGTTCGGCGTGTACACCTCGGGGCGCGGCCAGGCCAGGTTGATCACCATGACGACGCCCCACACCACCGCCAGCGCGTTGACCGGAATGCCGAAGCGGCCCAGCCTGAACAGCGACTCGTCGGCGGCCTCCGCCGTGCGGCCCCAGCCCCGCAGCCGCCGGATCAACAGCGGCACGGTGACCAGCAGGTAGGCCAGGTACAGCGAGACGATGCAGACGCTGGCGAGCGTCGCGAAGATCGCGGCGTTGCCGAGATTCAGTGCCAGCAGGGCGATCCCGAGCAGGCCGATCACCACCGCGGGCAGCACCGGTGTGCCGTACCGGGGATGCACCGCGGCGAGCTGCCTGGCGAAGGGCAGCTTGCCGTCGCGGGCCATCGAGAACATGAGCCGCGAGCCCGCGGTCTGAATCGCCAAGGTGCACACCATGATCGCGACGGCGACGCAGCCGAGCAACACCTTGCCCGCCGGGCTGTCCAGCTTCGAGGTCAGGACGTAGGCGATTCCCTCGGTGGCCAGCGCGCCGTCGTCCAGGCTCGGTGCCGCCATCAGCGCGCCGAGCAGCATCAGTCCGCCGCCGAGCGCGGAGACCGACAGCGCGGTGAGAATGGTGCGCGGCGCGACCCGGCGCGGGTTCTTGGTCTCCTCGGAAAGCTCACCGGCGGAATCGAATCCGACCATCACGTAGGCGGCCATCAGGCCGGAGACCAGGAACGCGGCCCAGTACGGCCCCGGTGCGGCCTGATCGGTGTGCAGCACGACGCCCGGCCCGCGTTCGCTGTTCACGAAGAAGAGGCCGATGATCGCCGCGACGCCGACGATCTCGATGGTGACGCCGATGGAGTTGATCTTCGCCATCAGGTCGATGCCGATGACGTTGATCGTGGTGGTGACTATCAGCAGGATACTGCCGAGCAGCACCGCGTTGGTCGCGCCGGACGGGGAGGTGAGCGCGGTGTCCTCGCCGACGATCTGGAATCCGCTCCAGATCGTCGGCAGCACCACTTGGAGCGCGATGGCGGCCGCGGCCGCGGTGACGATCTGCGCGACGACCATCATCCAGCCGGCGAACCAGCCGACGAGCTCGCCGCCGAGCCGCCGCGACCACTGGTAGATGCAGCCGGAAAGTGGGTAGCGGGCGGCCAGTTCGGCGAAGTTCAGCGCGACGAGGAACTGCCCGGCGAAGACGATCGGCCAGGTCCAGAAGAAGGCGGCGCCGCCGAACGAGTAACCGAAGCCGAAGAACTGGAAGATCGTGGTGAGAATCGAGACGAACGAGAAGCCCGCCGCGAACGAGGCGTAGCGGCCCAGCTTGCGGTGGAGTACGGGCCGATAGCCGAAACTGGCGAGGTCGGCGCTGTCGACGTTGGCGTCGGAGGGCGGAGGCGGGGCGACTGTTGTGGCCATGGGCGGTGTCCTTCGGCGTGCGGCCAATACCTATCGCATGACAGTTTTGCGTCCGCGATCGCGGTTTCGGTGTCCGCCGTGTATCGCTTGCGGCAACGCCGGTAACTTCTGCGTTGCCTGAGTTTCTATCGAGTGACAGAAACCTCTCCGCCGGATGGCGGCCGCCGATGGCGCCGACCGCCGCCCTCGCTCACGATGCCAGAATGGGCAGGTGGCAAACCTCGGTCCCGGCCGTCCCCGTTCGGAACAGCGACCTCGCCGCGGTCACACGCCGCGCGCGGAAATCCTGGACGCGGCGGGCGAACTGTTCACCACCAACGGCTACGCCAACACCTCGACCAGGGCGGTGGCCGACGCCGTCGGCATCCGCCAGGCCTCCCTGTACCATCATTTCGCCGCCAAGGACGACATCCTCGACGCGCTGCTCGCCGAAACCATCGCCGCCCCAGTCGAACTCGCCGAGCGCCTGCGCGCCGACACGGACCCCGCGCCAACCCGGCTGTACGCGCTGGCCTGGTTCGACGTGCGACAACTCTGCGCCGCGCGCTGGAATCTCGGTGCGCTGTACCTGCTTCCCGAGCTGCGCACCGAGCGCTTCGCGGCGTTCCGTCTGCGCCGCGACGAATTGCGCGGGCACTACGAGACATTGGCCGAGGCCGTCATCGAAGGCGTGGGCGCGGCCGGTATTCCCGGCGCGGAGGTGCTGCCGTTCCGTCTCGTCGAGACGGTGATCAGCATCCGGTCCGACGAGGGGCGCGCGCCCACGTACGCCGAGCAGACCATTCCCGACGCCGCGCTGCGCATGCTCGGCTGGGCCGGTGACCTGGAGGAGGCGCGCTCCGACGCGGCGCTCCTGCTGGAGCGGCTCGCCGCGGACTGACGCCGCGGGCGGGTCAGCCCTTGCCGCGGCCCGCCTTGAAGCCGAAGTCCCAGTTGTACATCCGCGCGATCTCCATGACGCCGGCGCCCGGCCTACCCGCGGGCGGCCGGATGAAGGTGCCCTCGCGGCGGACCACCAACTCGCCGTTGATGTTCTCGATGTGCGCGAGCACGGCGTCGCGCGAGTCGTCCATGCAGCCGTCGAGCATCATCTCGATCGGCGGGCAGTTCAGCGGATAGAGCGTCGCGGTGGCGTGCACGCCGCGGAAATCGTTGGCGCCCTCGTAGATCGAGGTGAAGACCAGGATGCGGCGGAACTGGGCGGTGAAATCCAGGTTGATGTCCAGGTTCTCACCGGTGGCGCTGCTGCCGGTGCGGTCGTCTTGGTCCAGCCGGATGAACGGCGGACGATCGAGCGCGCCGAACGAGCGGTCCAGCGCGCGCACCGAGCCGATCCGGCCGTCGGCCAGCTCGAAGAAGCAGCTGAGATCCAGATCCAAGCCGCCTGCGCCGCGCCGCCTGCCGAACAGGCCACCGCCGCGCTGGGATTGGCTGGTCCAGTTCAAATTTATCCGCATGGTGCCGCGGGTCGCGCCCTGCTTGGTGAGCGACACCGAGGGCGCTTCCTTGGTGAGCGAGATCTTGCTCATGTTCACCGGTGCGCCACCGCCCTGCGGAGGCGGCGGGGGAGCGTATTGCTGTTGGGCGGGCGGCGGTGCGTACTGCTGCTGGGGCGGCGGTGGCGCGTACTGCTGCTGCGCGAATTGCGTTGGCGGCGGAGCGTATTGCTGCTGCGGCGGCGGGGGAGCGTACTGGTCCTGGGGTGGCGCGTACGGCTGCTGCTGCGGGGGCGGCGGCGCGTACTGTTGGGTCGGCGGCGGGGTGAACTGCTGGGTCGGCGCGGGCGGCGGCGTCTGCGGTGCCGCGGGGGCCGGAGCGTCGTCGACGCTGATGCCGAAATCCGTCGCCAGCCCGGCCAATCCGGAGTCGTAGCCCTGACCCACCGCCCGGAACTTCCATGCGCCCTGGCGGCGGTACAGCTCGCCGAGCACGAACGCGGTCTCGGTGGTGGCGTCGGTGCTGTCGAAGCGGGCCACCTCGGCGCCGTTCGAGGCGTCGAGCACCCGCACGTACAGGCCGCGGAACTGGCCGAAGGTGCCGCCGTCGGCGGATGCCGCGACGACGATGGTCTCGATCTGCGGTTCGACCTGGGCCAGCTGCACCGACAGCACGTCGAGCACGGTCGGACCCTGCTGCTTGCCCTCGTGCCGGACGGCGCCCGACGGGTGCTGCGGCTGGTTGTAGAAAACGAAGTCGTTGTCGGAGCGGACCTTTCCACCGGCCAGCAGCAGAGCCGAGGCATCCGCGTCCGGAATTCCTGGCCCCGATTGCCACCCCAGCTCGATGCGAACCGCGGACATCGGCACCGCAACGTTGGCGCCCTTCATCATCGACACGACTGTCAACGTATACGACGCGGGTGGTGCTCGTCATCAGTGTTCGCCGCCACGACGGAAGAACGGCGCGACCGGTTCGTCCGCACGCGAATTCAGCGCGTCGGCGGTGCGACGTTCCAGTGCGTGCTCAGCGCGCCCGCGATCTCCGGCAGGACCGTCACCGGAACCCGCTTGTGGCGCAGCATCTCCCGTATCTGCTTCACCTGATCGCGTTTGCGCAGGTCGTAAGCGCCCGACACGGGACGGACCACCGGCGGGATGGACAGCAGCACCAGTTCGCCGTGCCGCTCGTCGCCACCGGCCAGATCGAGCGCGAGCGACCAGCGCGCCCGCTCGTCGAGCGCGAATCGGCCCGCGATCACGCGATCCCATTCGATGCTCGACTCCGCCCACGGCGTGCGGCGATAGATGGCGCCCTCGGTGAGCAGGACCGCGTCCCGCCCGAAGAGCGCCACCAACAGCGCGATGCCGCCGACCCCGCCCGCGAGCAGGCCGGTGAACACCCGATTCAGCCCGAAACCGGTGACGATCGCGGCGCACACTAGAGCGGTCACCGCGATGCCGAGCACGCCGTACAGCATGGCTCGTCGAGTCGGGACGACGCCCGCGCGCACCATCGTCATTTCTGTCTCGCCTCCCGGGGAACTACGGGCTCACCGTACCGGCTCGCTCGGCGGGCAGGAACGCGGCGCACGCGACCGTCAGGCGCGCAGCGCGACCGCCGCCTCCGCGGTGTAGACCAGGAACTGCAAGCTCTGCTGGAAGTAGAGCCGCACCGAGTCGGCGTCGTGCGAGAGGTAGCCGATCGAAAGGTCCTGTCCGAGGCTCAGATCGAAGTCGCCGCCGCGGGTGGTCAGCACGAACGCGCCGTCGATGGCGGGCGCCCAGATGATCTCGCCCTCCGGGATGAGGCGCTCGATGTGGGTGCGGATCGGGTGGCCGTGGTCGGAGGTCTCGCTCACCGCGGTGTAGAGATCGGCGCTGAGCAGCACCGAGTACGGTCCGTCGACGCCGGCCAGGCGCAGCGCGCTCAGCGATTGCGCGACGGCCTCCGGGACGAGACGCGGATCGGTGGGCACCTGGATCGGTTCGTTCGACGAGCTCGCCCGGATACCGGTGATGTTCGCGCCGGGGTAGCCCTCGAAGATGGCGCGGTCCTCGGCGAAGGCGATGCGCCGCGCGGCCTCCTTCACCGGGTCGAGATCGGTGTCCTTGGCGCCGCGCTCGACGTTGTCGAGTTCCTCCCGCGAGAGCGTGAACGGCACCCGCAACTCGACCAGCGGCGCGACGACGCGCTGGCGCGCCTGCACGCCCTCGTCCGGCGCGTCGATCGGGGCGGTGCGACCGAGCCCGACGGCGGAGTAGTCGGCACCGTGCGGGCCGGACACGTCGACCACCCTGCGCCCCGCGATGTGCCGCTTGAAGGTGCGGGTGGCCTCTTCTTCGATCGCCGTCCATGCCTCGGAGGTGATCGGCGCGAGTTCGCGATGGAGGTTGTTCACGGCGTGCTCCTTTTCAACGTGCCGATACCGAGTGAGCCGTCGCCCGCTACGGCCGACTTGTCAACGTCGCTGGGCGGCAGAGATTCCCCGCCCGGCTCTGCGGCGGCCGCCGTCCCCGGCGCCGGCGGCAGGTCTTCGAAGAAATCCAGTGGCGGCGTGAAGAACAGCGTGCCGGTGACCGCGACCGAGAAGTCGAGAATGCGGTCGTAGGCCGCGTCCTCGGTGCCCTCGAACATCCGCGAGAGCATCGTCTCGGTGACGCTCGGGGTGGCCGCGTAGGCGATGTAGTAGGTGCCGAACCGGCCCTCGCGGACGCTGCCGAACGGCATGTTCGCGCGCACGATCTGGCGTTCGTTGCCGTCCGCGTCGACCAGGGTGTTCACCGCGACGTGCGAATCGGCGGGCTTGTCCTCGTCGGAGAGCTCGAAATCGTCCAGCTTGGTGCGGCCGATGATCTTCTCCTGCTGCTCGACCGTCAGCGCGCGCCAGTCGTCGAGCGGGTGCAGGTACTTCTGCACGACCACGTAACTGCCACCGGCGAATTCGGGATCCTCGTCACCGATCAGGGCGGCGCTCACCGCGGCCGCGCCCTCGGGGTTCTCGGTGCCGTCCACGAAACCGAGCAGGTCACGCTGCTCGAAATAACGGAAGCCGACGGTCTCGTCGACGATGGTCGCGGCGCCCGCGAGCCGGTCGCCGATCACCATCGCCAGCTCGAAACACGCGTCGTGCACCTCGGACCTGATGTGGAACAGCAGATCGCCCGGCGTGGACGGCGCCCGGTGGTGCGCGCCGGCGAACTCGCGCAGCGGATGCAACTCGGCGGGCCGCGGCCCGGCGAACAAGCGGTCCCACGCGTCCGAGCCGATCGAGGCGACACAGCTCAACCCGGCGCCGGGCAACCGGAAGCCGACCGAACGGCGCAAACCGGGCAGGTCGGCGAGCAGATCGCGCACCGCCGCTTCACCACCCTCGTCGATGGTGGCGACGAGGAAGATCGCGGCCGGTGTGAGCGGTTCGAGGATCGGCTGCGGCTCACCCATGATCAACAGAGTAGTTGGCGCGCCGGGGCGCGCGGGTTCGCGGGCCCTTTGTCTCGCTTCCCAGCGGTCGAGACTCGCGACTGCGTCGCATGCGCTTCGGCCGCTGGGAAGTGAGACGGCCGCGAACGGGCTCGCAAAGACTCGCCCTCGGGTGGCTGAGAGAGCGAGGAACGCGCGTTTCGTCTCGAGCGGGCGCTGATGGACGGGCGACCTACTTCGCGACGGTCAGCAAAAAGGCGACATCGTCGACCGCTTTCACGCTGTGCCGCGCCTTGGGGACGACGAGCAGGTCACCCGCCGAACCCTTCCATTCGTTCGCGCCGCTGATCAAGGTCAGGGTGCCGGTCAGAACCAGCAGGGTGGCATCGCCCGCGTTGTCGTGTTCGGCCAGGCTCTGGCCCGCCGTGAGGCCGACGACGGTCTGACGCAGCGTCTGGGCGTGGCCGCCGTAGATGGTCTGTGAGCTTCGCCCGCTGGTGGCAGTTGCGGCCAATTTCAATTGCTGGCGAGCGACCGCGGTCAGGGATTTCTTGTCCATGGACTGCCTTTCGCGTCACATCCGCCGGTGCAGGGCTGGTGTCACCGGCTCGGAGCGCTCGGGCGGACGATGGTCCGCACCGCCGCATATCCAGGAGTATGCCCGACCGGGACCGCTCGCGTGCCGGGTTTGCCGGGCCTGCCGGTCAGCGGCGTGTTGCCAGGCGGGCGGGTTCAGCCGGCGGCGCGGCGCAGATACCGCCGGATGCGGAAGCGCAGCCCGGTGGCGGACGTGCGCCATTCCTCGGGTTCGTCGGCGTGCCATTCCGGACCGATTTCTGGGGCGTGCGCGTCGCCCTGGACGCTGATCTCCACCTCGGTCACCACCAGCTCGGTCGCCAAATCCATGGCGGCCCGGTAGATTTCGCCGCCACCCGCGATCCACACCGGATCCGGCGCGCTCAGCTGGAGCGCCTCGGCGAGCGAACCGGCGCGTTCGGCGCCCGGCACGGACCAATTCGGCTGCCTGGTGACCACGATATTGCGCCGCCCGGCCAGCGGCCGGAACTTGGGCGGCAGCGAATCCCAGGTGCGCCTGCCCATGATCACCGGATGGCCCCAGGTCACGGTGCGGAAGTTGGCCATGTCCTCGGGGACGCGCCAAGGGATGGTGTTCTCGAAGCCGATCACGCCGTCGGGAGTCTGGGCCCAGATCAGGCCGACGGTGCGGGTGCGCACGGCCGCGTTCATACCGCCACCGGTGCCTTGATCGCCGGATGGTGTTGGTAGCCAACCACTTCGATGTCCTCGTAGGTGTAGTCGAACAAACTCGGCGCGCGGCGAAGGCGCAGCTCGGGGAACGGGTAGGGCGCACGGCCGAGTTGCTCGGTGACCTGCTCGACGTGGTTGTCGTAGATGTGGCAGTCGCCGCCGGTCCAGATGAAGTCGCCGGGTTCGAGCCCGCTCTGCTGCGCAACCATGTGGGTGAGCAGCGCGTAGCTGGCGATGTTGAACGGCACGCCGAGAAACAGGTCGGCGCTGCGCTGGTACAGCTGGCAGGACAGTTTGCCGTCGGCCACGTAGAACTGGAAGAACGCGTGACAGGGGGCGAGCGCCATCTTGTTCAGCTCGGCGACGTTCCACGCGGAGACGATGATGCGACGCGAATCAGGGTCGGTGCGCAGGGTGTCGAGCACCTGGGTGATCTGGTCGATGTGCGCGCCGTCGGGGGTCGGCCACGACCGCCACTGCACGCCGTAGACGGGGCCGAGTTCGCCCTGCGGGTCGGCCCACTCGTCCCAGATCGTGACGCCGTGCTCGCGCAGCCAGCCGACGTTGGAATCGCCGCGCAGGAACCACAGCAGTTCGTACACGATCGACTTGAGGTGCACCTTCTTGGTGGTGACCAGCGGGAAGCCCGCCGCTAGGTCGTAGCGGAGCTGGTGGCCGAACACGCTGCGGGTGCCGGTACCGGTGCGGTCCGCCTTCGCGGTCCCGGTATCCAGCACCAGCCGGAGCAAATCCTCGTACTGCGTATCCGTCGCCACGAGTGGCAAGCTTACTGTCCGCGTCCGGACGGACCGCGCCGCCCGGATTGCCGCGCGTGAGCGGTGTGATTGCCGCGCGGCGGCGGGGTGCTGGCAAGCTCGGGCACATGCGCAAGCTCTTCGTGATCGGTATCGGTGCGGGCGACCCCGACCAGGTGACGGTGCAGGCGATCAAGGCCATGCGGCAGGTCGACACGTTCTTCGTGATCGCCAAAGGCGTCGAGAAGCAGGAGTTGCTCGACGTGCGGACCACGATCCTTGCCGAGCACGTCGAGCGGCCCTACCGGGTCGTCGAGATCGCCGACCCGCCGCGCGACCGCGATCCCGCCGACTATCGCGGCGTCGTCGCGGACTGGCACGAGCGCAGGGCCACGCTGCTCGCGGAGGCCTTCGCAGCCGAGGAGGGCGTCGGCGGGATCCTCGTGTGGGGCGACCCTTCGCTCTACGACAGCACCCTGCGGATGGTGGAGCTGGTGTTGGACAGCGGGCGGACCGCCTTCGACTACGAGGTGATCCCCGGGGTGACCAGTGCGCAGGCGCTGGCCGCGCGGCATCGCATGGTGCTGCACCGGATCGGCGAGCCGGTGCACGTCACCACCGGCAGGCGGCTGCGCGAGGACGGGCTCGGCCCCGGCTCGACGCTGGTCATGCTGGACGGCGAGTGTTCCTTCACCGAGGTGCCCGGCGACGATTTGCGCATCTGGTGGGCCGCCTACCTCGGCATGCCGGACGAGACGCTCGTCGCGGGTCCGCTGCGCGAGGTGCAGGACGAAATTTTGCGGCGGCGGGCACAGTTGCGGGCCGAAAAGGGCTGGATCATGGACATCTATTTGTTGCGCCGCGACTGATCGTTCGTCCCCCGCGATTGTCGGTGGCCCCGGGTAGCCTGGGACGCGTGCCCGAGCTACCGGAAGTGGAGGCGTTGGCGCAGTTCCTGCGGGAGCACGCGGTCGGCGCGGTGGTGGGGCGTGTCGACGTCGCCGCGCTCAGCGCGGTCAAGACGTTCGATCCGCCGGTGACGGCGCTGTCCGGGCGGGACGTGACCGGCGCCGACCGCTGGGGCAAGTTCCTCGGCATGGACTGCTCGGGACTCTGGCTGATCACCCATCTGTCCCGCGGCGGCTGGCTGCGCTGGATCGACGAGCCGAGCCCGACGCCGCCGAAACCGGGCGGCAAGAGCCCGCTGGCGCTGCGGGTGCACTTCTTCACGCCCGAGGGCGCGACCCCCGCGTTCGACCTGACCGAGGCGGGTACCAAGAAGCGGCTCGCGGTGTACATCGTCGAGGATCCGAAGATGGTGCCAGGTATCGCACGGCTCGGCCCCGACGCGCTGGAGGTCACCGAGCCGCAGTTCGCCGAGATCCTGCGCGGCGCCTCGCAGCGGATCAAGACGGCGATCGTCGATCAGTCGCTGCTGGCGGGCGTCGGCAACGCCTACTCCGACGAGATCCTGCACGCCGCCAAGGTGTCGCCGTTCGCGAACACCAAGACCCTCTCCGCGGAGAAGATCGCGCAGCTGTACGAGGCGATGCGCACCGTGCTCACCGACGCGGTCCAGCGTTCGGTCGGCCAGGACGCGGCGCGGCTCAAGGGCGAGAAGCGTTCTGGCATGCGGGTACACGCGCGCACCGGGCTGCCGTGCCCGGTCTGCGGTGACACCGTCCGCGAGGTTTCCTACGCCGAACGGTCCTTCCAGTACTGCCCCAGCTGCCAGACCGGCGGCAAGGTGCTCGCCGACCGCAGGATGTCGCGCCTGCTGAAGTGAGCCGTCAGGTCAAGGTCGGCACGCGAATGCCGTCCCAGGCCAATCGTTTCGCGCGGTCCGGGTCGTGGGCCAGCCGGGTCGGATGGTCGATGATCAGCGTGGTCCTTGCGTCCTCGGTGTAGGCGGGCCAGTGCGGCAGCGGCGCGCCGGTGCGGGCGAAGGACAGCCAGTTGTCCTGGAACTGGTCGGTGACCGCGAGCAGACTGCGGCGACCGCCCGCCGCGGTGAAGGCGCGCCCGACCGGGCTGTCGGCGGCGCCGAAGACCGGGATCAAGTCGCTGGCGTGGGTCGCGCCGACGCCGGCGAGTCGCAGTGCGCGCGGCGCGAAGTCGTAGCGGTAGGCGTAGGTCGGGGCGTACCGGCTGTGCCCTTCCATCACCGTGACGGATGGACGCCAGAAGACGTAGTCACCGCCCATGCGCACCGCGGTCCGAGGCTGCGGGTAACCCGGATAGGCCGCCGCGACCTTGGCCTCGAATTCCGCACCCGCGCGGTCGAACAAGGCGTGCAAGCGTCTGGGATTGGTGGGCAGCTTGTCGGCGAACCGCGCGAACAGCGCGCCCTCGTCGCGATTCGTGCCGATGATCAGCGGCAACCGGTGCGCCGCGCCCGCGCCGATCGCGTCGACCGGAGATCGCGGCAGGAAATCGCCGTCGACGACCGGGCAGATGGGGAACAGGCCGGGCCGCTCGCTCAGCACCGCGTCGCTCGTGCGGTCGACGGCCCTGCGGATGTCGTTGGCGGGCGCATCGATCAGCGCGCGGGACGCGTCGGCGGGATCGGCGCCGAGCGCGTCGAGGCAGCGGCGGGCGAAGATCGCGGCGTCCTCGGCGCTCAATGACCAATCCGCGGGCGGACTTTGGGCGATGCCGCGGTGGAACAGTCCGCGCGCGGCGGGGGTGGCCAGCAGCGCGAGCACGGCGTGCGCGCCCGCGGATTCGCCGAAGATCGTGACATTGCCGGGGTCGCCGCCGAATCCGGCGATATTGCGCCGCACCCATTCCAGCGCGGCGACCTGATCACGCAGGCCGAGGTTGGCGTCGAACGGGCGTCGCGGCGTGCCGAAGGCGCTGAAGTCGACGTAACCGAACGCGCCGAGCCGGTAGTTCAGCGACACTACGACCGCGTCGCCGCGCAGCGCGAGCCGCGCGCCTGAATACAGCGCGAGCGCCGAGGTGCCGATCAGGTAACCGCCGCCGTGGATGAACACCAGCACCGGTCGGGGGCCGGTGGACGGCGCCGCGGGGGCGGTGACATTCAGTGTCAGCGAGTCTTCGCTGGTCGGCTGGTAAGCCCTCGGGCCGATGCGGGCGCCCGCCCTGTGCTGCATGGACGCGAAGCCGAACTCGGTGGCCGTGCGCACCCCGGACCACGGGCGCACCGGTTGCGGCGCGCGAAATCGGAGGTCTCCCACCGGCGGCGCGGCGTAGGGCAGTGAGCGCCAGCGCAGGACGCGGCGGCCACGGCGACCGCGGACGACACCGTCGGCGGTCTCGATGTCGATCGTTGCCACCATTGATCGATGGTAGCTACGAGCGGCGGGCCTCCAACAGACGCAACCAGATCTCGCTGACCGTCGGATAGGCGGGTACGGCGTGCCATAAGGTGTCGAGCGGAACCTTGCCGACGACCGCGATGGTGGCGGCGTGCAGCAGCTCGCCGATCTCCGGCCCGACGAAGGTCGCGCCGAGCAAGGTGTCGGCGGCGGTGTCGACGACGATCTTGGCTCGGCCGGAATAGTTCTCGCGGGCGAGCGACGACCCGGCGACCGCGATATCGATCTCCACGGTGTCGACGTCGTAACCCGCGCGGCGGGCCGCTTCCTCGGTGAGGCCGACCGAGGCGACCTCGGGGCTGGTGAACACCACCTGCGGGACCTGCTCGTGGTCGGCGGTCGCGGCATAACGCGCTCCGTCGAGCGGGCGGCCCTCGGCGCGCGCGGCGATCACGTCGCCGCAGATCCTGGCCTGGTATTTGCCCATATGTGTCAGCGCTGGACCGTGATTCACGTCGCCCACCGCGTACAGCCAGTCGCCGGGAACGTCGCGTGCGGAGAGGTGATCGTCGACCTCGACGTAACCGTCGGCCAATCCGACTGCGGCGAGCCCGAGTTCCGCGGTCGCGGGCCCGCGCCCGGCCGCGACGACGATCTCGTCGGCCTCGATCGATTCGATGCGCGCGCCGCGGGTCCGCACGGTGACGGCGCCGCCGTGGATCCGGCCCTCGCCGGTGTCCTTCGGCTCCGTGCGCGTGACACTCTCCGGTTCGGTTTCGAACAGCACCCGCACGCCCGCCTCGGCCAGCGCGCTCGCCACCCGCTCGCGCGCGAACGGCTCGGCGTTGGCGAGCAGGGCCTTGCCGCGCACCAGCATGGTGACCTCGGAGCCGAGCGTGGCGAGCCAGGTCGCCGATTCACAGGCGACGACACCGCCGCCGACGATCACCGCGCGTCCCGGGACCTCGTGCAGGTTGGTCGCGTCGCGGGAGATCCACGGGAGGGCGTCGCGCAGGCCGGGCACGTCGGGCACTCGGGCTCTGGTTCCGGTCGCGAGCACCACCGCGTGCCTGGCCCGCAGCGTGCGGCCGTCGACCTCGACGAGGCGTTCCCCGGCGAGTCGCCCGACGCCGCGAATCACCGCGATGCGGCTGTGCTCGGCCCAATCGACCTGGCCGGAGTCGTCGTGGTTGTGCACGATCCGGTCCCGGTGGGCGAGCACGGCCTCGACATCCAAGCCCTTCGCGTCGATGCCCGGCATGGCGCGGGCGGCGGCGAGCAGATGCCCGGGGCGCAGCAGCGCCTTGCTCGGCATGCAGGCCCAGTACGAGCATTCGCCGCCGAGCAGTTCTTGCTCGACGATCGCGGCGGTGCGGTCGCTGCCCGCGATGGCGTAGGCGGCGGCGTTCTCCCCGGCGGGTCCGCCGCCGATCACGATGACGTCGTACTCGCCGGACGGCTCGGAACTCACTGCAGGTAGCCCTCGACCTGGCGCGGCGAGCTCACCTGGGCGTCGTCCGGGGAGGCGCCCACGTCGATCCTGGCCCTGCGCTGGCGCAGCAGGTCCCAGCACTGGTCGAGCATCACCTCCAGCTCGGCCAGCCGCTGCCGTTCGGTCACCGGGTCCACCTCGCCCGCGGTCGCCTTCGAGCGCAGCCTGTGCTCGTCGTCGACCAGTTGCTTGATGCGTTCCAGGATGTCCTGTTCGGTCATGAGTCACCACTTCGATACTCGGAGGTATGCGGCAGGGCGTGCAGCGACCGGGTTGCGGTCACGGACCATGCTACGACCGGGCCGGGGCAGCCGAGGCCCGAGCCGGTTGCCCGGCGGCCACTTCGGCGAGGCACTCGGCGGCTGTCGGGACCGCGGCGCGCAGGTCGCGCGAGCTCGGCGCCGCGTAACCGAGCGCGATGCCGAAGCTGGTCGGTGGCGCGGCTCTCGTGTGGTGCTGGGCGGAGAGGTGGTGCCGGGCCAGGCCGTCCAGAACGACGCCGCGCGCTGCCGCAGCGTCGACCGCACGGTGTTCGGCCTCCGCCGTCGGCAGCGGCACCACGACGTGCGAGCCCGCGTCGTCGCCGACCACGGTCAACCCTTTGCGGCGCAATTCCGTGACGATCAGTTCCCGGCGCGGCGGGAGCGCGCGCCGCAACCGGCGCAGGTGCCTGGCCAGGTCGCCGTGTGCGGCCAGTTCGGCGAGGACGCGTTGACCGGCCGGGCTCGGCGAGGTTCCGGTGCGATCGCGATGCTCGAGCACGGCCGCCGCGATCGACGGCGCGGCGACGAGCCAGCCGACGCCGAGTACCGGCGAGAGGATTTTGCTCGTGGTGCCGAGGTGCACGATCACATCCGGCGCCATCGCCGCGAGCAGCGGCAGCGGGGCGGTGTCGTAGCGCAATTCGCCGTCGTAGTCGTCTTCGATGACGAATACGCCGGTGCGACGGGCGAATTCGACGAGCTGCACGCGACGAGCTGCGGGCATTCGCGCGCCGAGCGGAAACTGATGCGCCGGTGTGCAATACACGGCCTTGATGTTGGAAGGCAGGTCGTCGACGCGCAGACCCTCGGCATCGATCGGCACCGGAAGCACCCGGATGCCGGCCGCCAGAAAGGCGCCCGCCGCCCGCTGATAGCCGGGCTCCTCCATGGCGACGGCGTCGCCGGGCCGCAGCAGGGCGGCGGCCAGTTCGCCCACCGCGGAACTGGTTCCGGCCGTGGCGAGCACGACGGTGTCACTGCCCGCGCTCAGTCCCCGATGGCGCAAGAGGTGTTCGGCCACGGCCGCCCGGTATTCCGGTTCGCCCGCGCGGTCCTTGCGGATGACCGGCGGCTGGTCGGAGGCGGCCCGCCAGGCGCGGCGCCACGCCGGTCGGTCGATGGCCTCGACGCAGGGCGCGCCGGGAACGAGGTCGTAGCCGACGCCTTCGAGGGCAGGGTCGGCGGCGACGTGGTTCGGTGCGGGGGCCGCGGCCGGGGCGGTGGTGAGGTACGTGCCCGATCCTCGTTTGCCCTCGAGCCAGCCTTCGGCGTGCAGCTGGTCGTAGGCCGACGCGACGACGGTCCGGCTGACGCCGAGTCGCCGGGCCAGCGCCCGCGAGGACGGCAGCCGATCCGAGGCGCGCAACAGGCCCGAGGTGGCGGCGGCGCGCAGGCCGTCGGCCACCTGCACCGACAGCGGTTCGGACGCGTCGCGATCGAGCGCGAGGGGTAGTTCTTCGAGCACCGGACACCTCGGATTGGACTGTGAGAATCGGGCTGAATTGGCTATTCAAGAATGCCACTTCCTGCCGGACGCTGGTGTCATGACGCACTCGACCAGCGCCCGCCCGTCCCTGTCCCCGACCCCGCGCAGCACGCTGACGCGGTCGAAAGAACGCGGCCGCAGCGACCGCGCAGAACTGGACGCGGTGCTCGACGCCGGTCTGATCTGCCACGTCGGCGTCGTCCTCGGCGGCAGCCCGGTGGTGCTCCCGACCGCGTACGGCCGCGACGGCGACACCCTCTACCTGCACGGATCGACCGGTTCGGGCAACATGCGCGCCGCGCTGGCCGGTGACATCTCCGTCGCGGTCACGCACGTCGACGGCGTCGTCTACGCCCGCTCCGCCATGCACTTCTCGATGAACTACCGCTCGGCCGTCGTGCACGGACGTGCGGTCGAGCTGACCGACCCCGAAGCGCGCACGCACGCCCTGCGCGTGATCGTCGAGCACGCCGCCCCCGGCGCGTGGGATCGGGTGCGCCCGCCGAACAAGAAGGAGCTAGCCGCCACCATGGTGCTTGCGCTCGACCTGACCGAGGCGTCGGTGAAGGTCCGCGAGGGCGCGCCGCTGGACGACCCGGCCGATGTCGACAGCCCGACGTGGGCGGGCGTGCTGCCGCTGCGCCAGGTGTGGGACGCGCCGATCGATTCGCCGGATCTGGCGGACGGGATCGGGGTGCCCGCCGATGTGCTCGAGCGGAGTGCGTTGGGGGTTTCGTTGGCGCGGTGAGGGATTCGCAGACATTCCCCCCGCCGATCGCTGTTCGCCTTCGCGGCCGTGGTCACCCGATATGCGGAGTCGTGGGGCCGGTCCACATGGCCGCGCTAGCCGCCCGAGCGTTTGGCGACCTAGTGCTTCGCTGCCTCCTTGCTTTTTCCCGGTGGCCGCCCTTTCGCTGGGGCTCCCAGTCACTCGAGCCTCCGGTATCGAGGTGGGCTGTGCGCGGACCTGGGTTCAGGCGGGGTTGCGGTGAGTTGGGCGCGGGTGGCCCGGTGCTTCGCCGCCGTGGCGCCTTGCTGCCCCTGGGTGATTGGTTGCCGGGAGCTCTCTGTCCGCTCCGGCGCTCGATAGCTTGCGCGTCCGGTGCCGAGGTGGGCTGTGTGGGGGCCTGGATTCAGGCGGGGGCTGCGGCGGGTTGGGGGCGGGTGGTGAGGAGTGTCGCGAAGAGGAGCAGCCATGCGCTCCACAGGATGTAGCCGAGGAAGTTGGCGGTGTTCGCGAATGGCAGGTCGAGTGGGATGAGGATGCCGAGGGCGATCAGGGCGGCGCAGGCGTAACCCAGTGACGTGAACCAGTGGGGGAAAGTCTGCCGTAAAGCGAGGCAGACCAAGGTGGTCCACGCGGCGGTCAGCAGGTAGCCGAGGGTTTCGCCGAGTGCGGTGCCCAGGATCGAGCCGAGTAGTTCGAAGGTGTGCACGGCGGGGGAGCCGGGTCCTTCCGCTGCGGCGCGGTCGGCCAGTGTGGGGACCAACAATGGCCAGCGCAGGAGGCCGATCGCCTGGACTGTTGCGGCCGCGACGCCGACGTACACGGCGCGGCGCATGGTGGACGAGTCGTCGAGTCGGCCGATTCGGATCGCGAGCGGGGCGAGCGCGAGGGCCGCGATGGCCAGCACGGTGAACCAGGTGATCACCGCGAATTGGTTCGCCCGGAACAGTTCCAGCACGTCGGGGGCGGGCTGTTGCAACACATCGGGGTAGTCGAAGACGCCGCCCAATCCGAGGAAGGCGACGTTGAGCGCGACGGGGGCGGCGACGAGCAAGGCAATGGTGGGCCAGGGCCTGGTGGACACGGGTTACACTCCATTCTGGCTGTACGGGGTACAGCTAGCTGTACGCGGTACAGTCAAGCGCGTGTCCGCAGCGAAGTCAATCCCCGAGGGGGAACGCAGAATCCGGCCCGCGCGCCGGTCCTTCACCGAGGCGCAGGTGGTGGACACCGCCCTGCTGCTGCTCGACGAGGGAGGTGCGGCGGCGGTCTCGATCCGGGCGGTCGCGGGACGGCTCGGGGTGAACCCGAACGCCGTCTACACCTACGTCGCGAGCCGCGCCGATCTCGAGCGCGCGGTGATCGAACGGGTGCTCGGCTCGGCGCCGCTGACGGTGCTGGCCGATCCCGCAATCGAATGGCGTTCGGCCATCGTCGAATTCGCGGTCGAACTGCGCCGTCGCGTCCTGGAACACCCGGCGGTCGCGGGGCTGATGATGACCGCGCCCATGGACGGCCCCGCCGCGCGCGACGTAGGCGAAGCCCTGCTGGCCTGCCTAGCCAGGGGCGGCCTGTCCCCAGACCGCCGAGCGCGCGCCGCCTACGCCGTCATGGTGCAGGTGATCGGCGCGATCGCGATGGAGGTCGCCGAGGCCGACGGCCGCCCCCCGCTGCCGCCCGAATCCGTGCGCATCGCACAACGCCGCGCCGCCCTGGCGGAGATCCCGGCCGAACGCTGGCCGCACACCCACGAGAGCCGCGACGTGATGGCGGAGTGGATCAGCGCCGAACAGTTCGCCTGGAGCCTGCGCGCATTGTTGGACGGGCTGTCGGTGGGGTGACGCACGCATGCCGTCGGAGCGTCGGATCCAAAACCGAGACGGCCTCGCCCCGGCCGCAGAGTGTGGACAACCGAGCGTAGTCCATCATCGCTGCGGCACACGTGGCCTGGCGCATCACCACGGGTAGGCGTCGAGCCCGAGGCGGCCAGCGGCTTCCGCTGCGAATTCGGCCAGCGCCGTATCGGATTCGATGGCGGGGTCGAGGCCGACCAGAGACAGGACGTAGTCCTGGCCGCTGCGGCATAGGTAGCCGGACAGGCGCGTGCGGGGGAGGTGGGTGGTGGTGAGCCCGGGGTGGATGGCGCGGGCGGCGACGCCGATGCAGGGATGGTCGCCGACGGTGCTCAGTGAATCGGGGAGAGTTCCGATGTTGGAGCACAAGATGTCTCGCTCGCCCGCACCCTTGGACAGGGCGTAGGCCCAGCGGTCTGGGATCACCTGGAGCAATTCCTCGGGCATCCCACCGGGGCTGGACATTCGGCGCTCGTACGCGGCGCGGGCCTTCTTGCGCAGTGTCGCGGGTGTGTCGGCGCGATCGACGACGATCTCGGTCATCGCGAGGTCGTTGTCGACGCGCGGCTCGTCGCGGGTGTCGACGGGCAGACTCGCGGAAATCCCGTGAGCGGGAAATCCAGTGTCCCACAACAGCATCGCGACGAATAGAATGAACAGGCTGTTAGCTGTACCGCCGTGTTCTGCGGCAACCCGGTCCCATTCGTCGGCGCGGAACTGCACGATCGCGCCGTGCGCGCCCAGTACGTCCACGCCCGTGCGCACCGGTCCCTCGGATTCGGGCCGTTTCGGAATCCCATGGCGCAGTGCACGGATCGTGCCACCCACCACGACCGACCATTGACGAATGGCGTCCGCCCACTCGGACTCCCTTGTGTAGCGCGACCGTGCGTCACCCGCGAAGATCGACTCGAGCCGTCCCGCACCGGCCGGCACGGCGCGAGCGTCGACCACCTCACGCAACGCGGAATCCACCGCGTGCACCAGCCCCCGGGCATCGGCAAGCGCGTGCGAACAGGTCAGCGCCACAACGGATCCGCCATCGGAAAGCCAGCGGGCGGCGAGTCGCCACCCAGGACCGAATTCCGGGTCCAGGTCCGTGCCCAGCGTGTCCGCCCAAAGCAGCAGCTCTTCGAGAGGGAGCGTGTCTTCGCGGAATTCGAGGGGGTGGGCACGGGTGTTCGGCTGCCAGAAGCGACGAGCGCCGGGAACGCGAGATCGGGTCACCCTGCGGCCCAAAGGCCCTACCCGCAACGCGGCGTGAATGCGTTGCAGCAGCGCGGGTTCGACACGGTCGGCGGTGCGCCAGAGCCCTTGGAGGGCGATGGGTGTGCCGAGCCCGCGGTGGGTGCGCAGGAAGATCTCGTCGACGACGCCGAGGCGGTCCATCCTCAGCCGGACACCCCGTGCCGCCCCGCGCCCGCGGCGAACCGCTGCGCGCCCGCGAGTGCGCCGTCGCCGTCGGCGAGGGCGGTGAGCCCGTGCCGGAACTCGTTGCGCAGGGCCGCGGCTTCGTCCATGCCTTCTTGCTCGAGCATCGACATCCGGTCCGAGCGCAGACAGGTCTGCGGCAGCCTGGCGAGTTCGCTCGCGAGTTCCTCGGCGGCGGCGCGCGCCTCGCCGGTGGGCACGGCCCGGTTCACCAACCCGATCTGCAGCGCCTCGGGCGCGCTGACGGCCCGGCCGGTCAGCACCAGATCCATGGCGCGGCCCGTGCCGATGATCCGCGGCAGCCGTATCGTGCCGCCGTCGATGAGCGGCACGCCCCAGCGCCGGCAGAACACCCCGAAGGTGCTGTCCTGCTCGGCGACTCGCAGATCGCACCACAGCGCCAGCTCGAGCCCGCCCGCCACCGCGTAGCCGGAGATCGCGGCGATCACCGGCTTGGACAACATCATTCTGGTCGGGCCCATCGGGCCGTCGCCGTCCTCGGCCGCGCGGTTGGATCGCTCCGTCCCGAGCGCCTTCAGGTCGGCGCCCGCGCAGAAGGTCCCGCCCTCGCCCCAGAGCACCGCGACCGCCGCCGTCGGGTCGGCGTCGAACTCGCGGAAGGCGTCGGCGAGTTCGAGCGCGGTCGGCCCGTCCACCGCGTTGCGCGCCTCGGGACGGTGCAGGATCACCGTCGTCACCGGCCCGTTCTTCTCGACTCGAACGCTCACTGACGCCCCCTTCGTATCGCCGTCCCTCGCCGCGGCGGGCGGGGCGCTCCTAGATGGCTCACGTTCTCGACCATACGACGGCCCGGCCCTTGTGTGAAGAAGTGAATCCGTGATTCACTTCTTTCGTGGCGTACCGCAGGACCCCTGCCGTCCAGGCCCGCCTGGACGCCCAGGAGCAGCTGATCGTGCAGGCCGCGACCAAGGTCCTCTCCGAGGCCGGGTTCGCTGGCCTGTCCATGGTCGCGGTCGCGAACCGCGCCGGAGTGGCCACCGGAACCGTGTACAAGCACTTCGACGGCAAGGCGAACCTGGTGACCGCGGTCTTCCGCACCGTCGTCGCCCGAGAGGTCGCCGCCGTCACCGCGGCGGCCGAGAAAGGCAGCGCGGTGGAGCGGGTGACGGCGGCCGTGGAGACCTTCGCCGGGCGCGCCATGAAGAACCCCAAACTCGCCTACGTGCTGCTCGTCGAGCCGGTGGACACCGTGGTCGACGCCGAGCGTCTGCACTTCCGCCGCGCCTTCGCCGAGGCCTTCGAATCCGCGGTGGCCGATGGCGTCGCGCACGGCGAACTGCCCGCCCAAGACCCGCGCACCAGCGCGGCCGCACTGGTCGGCGCCATCGGCGAAGTGCTGGTCGGCCCGCTCGCCGCCGCGCCGCACGCCGAATCCGTCGTCCCCCAACTCGTCACCTTCTCGATCCGCGCGCTCGGCGTGCGGCCGGGGGCGAGCGCCGAGAAAACAGGAGTGTCCGATGCAGACTCATGAGGTCTTCAACCAGGTCCCGAACATCGTGCCCTTCGACGCCGGGCGCAACCCGGCGCTGCTGGAGGGCCTGCACCGCGAGGGCGCGGGGTGGGCCGAGGACGAGGTCCGCGAACTCGGCAGGCTCGCAGGCGGTTTCGCGGCGCAGGAATGGGGCAGGCTGGCCAACGAGTACCCGCCGGTGCTGCGCACCCACGACCGCTACGGCAACCGCGTCGACGAGGTCGAGTTCCACCCGCACTGGCACGACCTGATGCGGGTGGCGGTCGAGCACGGTCTGCACGGCTCGCCGTGGACCGACGACCGGCCCGGCGCGCACACCGCCCGCGCCGCCAAGTTCTACACCTGGGGCGTGGCCGAGGCCGGACACATGTGTCCCATCTCGATGACCTATGCGATCGTGCCCGCGCTGCGCAACAACCCCGAGCTGGCCGCCCGATACGAGCCGCTACTCGCCTCGCGCACATATGATTTCGGGCTGCGCGAA
The DNA here is from genome assembly GCF_001613365.1 of Nocardia xishanensis NBRC 101358. GTDB lineage: Bacteria > Actinomycetota > Actinomycetes > Mycobacteriales > Mycobacteriaceae > Nocardia > Nocardia xishanensis. The sequence continues at coordinate 224,442 of NZ_BDCF01000001.1, read as the reverse complement.
CCGTCTGCCAAGGCCGGTTTGATCGCGGGCATGTCGATGACGGAGAAGCAGGGCGGCTCCGACGTGCGGGCCAACACCACCTCCGCGACCCCGCAGCCGGACGGCAGCTACCGCATCGTCGGGCACAAGTGGTTCACCTCCGCGCCGATGTCGGACATGTTCCTGACGCTGGCCCAGGCGCCGGGCGGCCTGTCCTGCTTCCTGCTGCCCCGGGTGCTGCCGGACGGCAGCCGCAATCCCATTCGCATCCAACGGCTCAAGGACAAGCTGGGCAACAAGTCCAATGCCTCCTCGGAGATCGAGTACGAGAACGCGACCGGCTGGCTGGTCGGCGCGGAAGGCGCAGGCGTCAAGACCATCATCGAGATGGTGAACATGACCCGGCTCGACTGCGTGATCGGCTCCGCGACCAACATGCGAGCCAGCACCGTCTACGCCGTGCACCACGCCAGGCACCGAGCGGCCTTCGGCGCCGAGCTGATCGACCAGCCCGCCATGCGCAACGTGCTCGCCGACCTGGTGATCGAATCCGACGCGGCGACCACGGTCATGATGCGCCTGGCGGGCGCGACGGACCGGGCGAGCGGCGATCCCGCCGAGGCCGCGCTGCGCCGGATCGCGCTCGCGGTCACCAAGTACTGGGTGTGCAAGCGGGCTCCTTCGCATGCCGCCGAGGCGCTGGAGTGCTTGGGCGGCAACGGATACGCCGAAGAGTCGGGAATGCCGCGGCTCTATCGCGAGGCGCCGCTGATGTCGATCTGGGAGGGTTCGGGCAACGTGGCCGCGCTGGACGCGCTGCGCGCCATGGGCCGTCAGCCGGAGACCGTCGAGGCGTTCTTCAACGAGGTGACGCTGGCCAAAGGCGCGAACCCGCGTCTGGACGACGCCATCGCCAAGGTCGGCAAGGAACTGGCCGATCTCGGCGACATCGAATACCGCGCCCGCCGCGTCGTGGAACTGATGGCGCTGGTCCTCCAAGGCGCGCAGCTTGTTCGGCACGGTCACCCCGCGGTGGCCGACGCCTTCTGCGCCAGCCGGCTCGGCGACGACTGGGGCATCGCCTTCGGTACCCTGCCGACCGGCGTCGACACTGGCGCCATCATCGAACGCGCCTTCGTCGAATGACCGGCGCTGGGTAGTGTCTGCGCGGTGAGCGAGGTCGAGATTCCGCTGCACCGGCTGGTGCGCAGGGTGCTGGATCGAGCGGCCGAGCGTCCGGAGCGGCGGTACTTGCTCGGCATCGCCGGACCCCCGGGAGCGGGGAAATCCACGCTCTCGGTGCTGCTTCGCGACGCGTTCCCGGTCGCGGCGGCCGAGATCGCGCCGATGGACGGTTACCATCTGTCCAACGAGCGGCTTCGCGCGGCGGGCAGCCAGGCGCGCAAAGGCGAGCCGGACACCTTCGACGTCGCCGGCTTCGTCGAGAACCTGCGCCGCCTGCGCGACACCCCGCGCGGAACGCCGGTGCCGTGGCCGACATTCGATCGCGCCACCGACGAGCCCACCCCGGCGGGCGTGATCTTCACCGACCAGTCGATCGCCGTCGCCGAGGGCAACTACCTGCTGCTCGACGACCGCGCCGGGCACGGCTGGTCGGCTGTCCGGGCGGAACTCGACGAATGCTGGTACCTCGACGCCGACCGCGGCGTGCTGGCGGCCCGGCTGCTCGACCGGCACCGGAAGGGCGGCCGCGGCGCCGAGGCCGCCAGGACGAAGGTGTACGAGAGCGACCTGCGCAACGCCGATCTCGTCGGCGCGACGCGGGAGCGCGCCGACCTGGTGCTGCGCGAGCGCGACGGACGCTACTTCGTGGTCGGCTGACCGCGCCGCGAATCTCGCTTCACCCGGCGCGTGTGACGCCGCATCGGCGAGCCCCCGCCGATCATTGACCCATGACGGAGTCGCAGCGGGTTTCGGGGAGCGTGCACGTACTGCGGAACGCCGCCGCACTGCTGTGCGCGCTGCTGTTCTACTACGGCGTCCCGATCGACTGGGACAGGGATGTCGACCTGCCGGGACGCATCCTCGGCTTCGCGGCGTTCCTCGCCGGCGTCGGCGGGCTCATCTGGCTGACGGTGCGCCGCATCGAGCGCTACCTGCGCGCGCCGCTCATGACCGGCGGCCGAGTGGACGGCATTCTGTTGCTGCTGTGCGTGGTGGCGATGTTCTTCGCGCTGTTCTACTACCGGCTCGGGGTGCACTATCCCGGGCAGTTCGAGGGACTGTCGACCCGCACGGACGCGCTTTACTACACCGTCGTCACGCTGGGCACGGTCGGCTACGGCGACGTGCACGCCATCGGTCAGGCCGCGCGGATCGCCACCATGGTGCAGATTGTCTTCGACCTCATCGTCATCGGCAGCTTGCTGGCCATCGTCTCCACCGGCGTCGCCCGGCGACTGGAGGCGGCCGCGGCGCGTCGACCCGACGACGCGCAGCTCTCGGACGACAAGAAGCCAGGCTCCGGCGACGACCCTCGCCCGCTGTCCGGCCAGGGCCCGCGGCCGGACGGGCACGACTGATCAGCGGTTGGCGCGATACCAGCGGATGAGCGCGTCGGTGGACGAATCGTCCTGCGGCGCGGGTTCTTCGACGGCGGTGAGCAGGGGAGCGAGTGCCAGCGCCTGCTGTTTGCCGAGTTCGACGCCCCACTGATCGAAGCTGTCGATGCCCCAGATGCTGCCCTCCACGAAGACCTGGTGTTCGTAGAGCGCGATGAGCTGGCCGACCACCGAGGGCGTCAGCTGCGGCGCGAGGATGGTCGTGCTCGGACGGTTGCCCGGCATCACCTTGTGCGGCACCACCTCGGGATCGGTGCCCTCCGCGGCGATCTCCTCGGCGGTCTTGCCGAAAGCGAGCACCTTGGTCTGGGCGAACAGGTTGCTCATCAGGATGTCGTGCATGCTGCCGGTGCCGTCGCGGGTCGGCAGATCGTCGGTGGGACGGGCGAATCCGATGAAGTCGGCGGGAATAAGGCGGGTGCCCTGGTGCAGCAGTTGATAGAAAGCGTGCTGGCCGTTGGTGCCCGGCTCACCCCAGAAGATCTCGCCGGTGGAGGTGGTGACGGGAGTGCCGTCGGCGTGCACCGACTTACCGTTCGACTCCATCGTGAGCTGCTGCAAATAGGCGGGGAAACGCGCCAGGTCGTTCGAATACGGCAGCACCGCACGCGATTCCGCGTCGAAGAAGTTCGAGTACCACACGCCGAGCAGACCGAGCAGCACCGGTGCGTTCGCCTCGAGCGGCGCGGAGGCGAAATGCACGTCCACGGTGTGCATTCCGGCCAGGAATTCCGCGAAGCGCTCTTTGCCGATGGTGGCCATCACCGAAAGCCCGATGGCCGAATCCACCGAATAGCGGCCGCCGACCCAGTCCCAGAAGCCGAACATGTTCGCGGTGTCGATGCCGAATTCGGCGACTCGCTCGGCATTGGTGGAGACCGCGACGAAATGCTTGGCGACCGCGTCCTCGCCGAGCGCGGCCACCAGCCAGCGGCGCGCGGCGGTGGCGTTGGTCAGGGTCTCGAGCGTCGAGAACGTCTTGGACGCAACGATGAACAGGGTGGTCGCGGGGTCGAGGCCGGCGAGCTCGGCGACCAGGTCGGCGGGGTCGACGTTCGAGACGAAGCGAGCGCCGATACCCGCGTCGGCGTAGTGGCGCAGCGCCTGGTGCACCATCACCGGGCCCAGATCCGAGCCGCCGATGCCGATGTTCACCACCGTGGCGATCCGCTCGCCGGTGGCGCCGCGCCAACGGCCCGAGCGCAGCTCGTCGGTGAATTCACCCATTCGTCGCAGCACCTCGTGCACCTCGGCGCCCGCGTCGGCGCCGTCGATGATCATCGACTCGCCCGCGGGCAGGCGCAGCGCGACGTGGCCGACCGCGCGATCCTCGGAGGTGTTGATGTGCGCGCCCGCGAACATGGCGTCGCGCCGCTCGGCCACCCCGGCCTCGTACGCCAATTCGCCGAGTAGCTGCAGAGTTTCCCGGGTGACCCGGTGCTTGCTGTAGTCGATGTGCAGGTCGCCCACCTGGACGGTCAGTTCACGACCGCGCTCGGGGTCGTCCGCGAAGATCTCGCGTAGGTGTCGCTCGGACACGGCGCCGTAGTGATCGTGCAGTTTCCGCCATGCCGCCATCGCGGTGATGTCGCTGCTCACGTTCGCCGAGCGTACTCACCGTGCGGCGCCATCGCACGGCTGAGGCGGGCAATCCCCGGTCGAGTCGGCGCCGCGCGTGGCCGCCTTGGTGACGTCGCGTGAGCGCGGGCCGCCAATTTCCCGGATCGACTCCGGCGTCACCGACCAGGTAGCGGCCTAGGCTGGCGGCATGGTGTCCGAACGCGAACTACTCCAATCCGTACCGACGCAACTATGGATCGGCGGGCCCGTCGATGCCGAGGGCGGCGCCACTTTCCCGGTGCGCAATCCCGCCGACGGGGAAGTGCTGATCGAGGTCGCCGACGCGAGCCCGCAGGACGCGGTGCGCGCACTCGACGCCGCGGCAGCCGTGCAGGCCGAATGGGCCGCGACCTCATCGAGGGAGCGGGGCGAGATCCTGCGCGCGGTGTTCGAGCAGATCACCGCGCGAGCCGAGGAATTCGCGCTGCTGATGACCCTGGAGATGGGCAAGGCGCTGCCGGAGAGCCGCAACGAGGTGCGCTACGGCGCCGAGTTCTTCCGCTGGTTCAGCGAGGAGGCCGTGCGCGTGCACGGGCGCTACCTGCACGCACCCTCCGGCACCGGCCGGATCATGGTGCACAAGCAGCCGGTGGGCCCGTGTCTTGCCATCACGCCGTGGAACTTCCCGCTGGCCATGGGCACCCGCAAGATCGGTCCCGCGCTGGCCGCGGGCTGCACCATGATCGTCAAGCCCGCCTCGGAGACGCCGCTGACGATGCTGCTGCTCGCCAAACTGTGCCAAGAGGCCGGACTGCCCGATGGGGTGCTCTCGGTCATCACGACCAGCCGTTCCGGCGCGGTGACCGGGCCGCTGCTGGAAGACCCGCGACTGCGCAAACTCACCTTCACCGGGTCCACCGAGGTCGGCAAGAAACTCGTGCAGCAGTCCGCGCACGGCTTGCTGCGCACCTCGATGGAGCTCGGCGGCAACGCGCCGTTCGTGGTGTTCGACGACGCCGACGTCGACGCGGCGGTGCAGGGCGCGATGCTGGCCAAGCTGCGCAACGGCGGCGAGGCGTGCACCGCGGCCAACCGGTTCCACGTGCAGAACGGGGTGCTCGAGGAGTTCACCGCCAAATTCGCCGAGGCGATGACGAACTCGGTCACCATGGGGCCTGGCACCGATCCCGAGACGACCCTCGGCCCGCTGATCAACGAGGACCAGCTCACCACCGTCAGCGAACTCGTCGACGACGCGGTGGCGGCGGGCGCGCGGGTTCGCCTCGGCGGCAAGGCGCCAAGCGGTCCCGGCTGGTTCTACCCGGCCACGATTCTCAGCGACGTGCCGCCGCACGCCAGGATCTTGCGCGAGGAGGTGTTCGGTCCGGTCGCGCCGATCGTCGGTTTCGAGACCGAGGAGGAAGGTCTCGCCGCCGCCAACGACACCGAGTTCGGTTTGGTCGCCTACGTGTACACGCGGACGCTGGATCGCGCGCTGCGAGTGGCGGAGGGACTCGAGTCGGGCATGGTGGGCGTCAACCGCGGCGTCATCTCCGATCCGGCAGCGCCGTTCGGCGGCGTGAAGGCTTCCGGGTTCGGCCGTGAGGGCGGCATCGAGGGCATCGAGGAGTACTTGTCGACGAAGTACATCGCGCTGACCTGACCGGCTCGCGCCGGTGTGACCCGAAAACGCAAGGACCGCCCCGGGGTTCGAACACCCGGGGCGGCCTGTGGATGCGATGGTCTCGCGATCACCGCAAGGCTCGCGTGCCGCTGGAGGCGGCGGGAGAACTGCGCGTCAGTGGCCGAGGCGACCGCGACCGAGACGCAGCAGCAGCATGGCGAGGGTGTGGCCCTCCTGGCCGAGCTCGCTGAAGCGCTCCAGCACCTTCATCTCGCGACTGTGCACCAGTCGCGGGCCACCGGAGGCCATCCGAGTCCGTCCGATCAACCGGGAGACCTCGCTGCGTCGCTTGATGGCGGCGAGGATCTCGGCATCGAGCTGGTCGATCTCCTTGCGGAGCTTGTCGATCTCCGCCTCGGTCTGCGGCAGCGCCGCGTCGGACCCGGTGGTCGTGGCAGGGGTGCTCATCATTCATCTCCTCGTGTCAGAACGTGGATCGGCGGGTGCGCACGGCGCGTTACCGTCCGGTTCTTTCACCGTGAAACAGACCTGGTGGGCTTCTATAGTCCCCCAGAAGCGTGTGGTCGGCTACAAGGCTCCGCGATACCGATTTCCGGCTGGTAACCGAATCGGATGCATCGCGGTAACGCTGACCATGGGGGCCAGTCTGCCACGCGGCCGAACCAATGCAAAACGTCTGATTTTGTGAATCTGCTGAGAACGAGTCGAGCGGTTTTGCGGGATGCCACGCCTGGAGGTGTTCACTGAATGTTAGCCGGTGGTCGTCGCGCGGTTCGGAGCGCACCCGGGGGCTTCGCTTGTGTCGGTGGCCGCCGGTAGCGTGGATGGGCAATGGACATCACGGTGGCTCCCCAGACGCAGGCCGGTCGGAACCGGCATCAGGACGTGAACCCAACTCCGCGGCAGGCGGCCGATTCGGCCGCGGCCACGGGGCAGTCCGACGCGCCGCGATACTCGGCCGAACAGGCGGGGTCGTTGCCCGAACAGATGGGATTCTCGACCGGACAGGCGGGATCGTTGACCGAACAGGCACAGCGTCGCGCCGACGAGCAGGCCGAGCGTCGGGCCGAATGGGATCGCCGGCGCGCCGAGGAGGCCGAGCGACTGCTGGACGGGCTCAATCCGCAGCAGCGGGCCGCGGTCGTGCACAGCGGTTCGCCCCTGCTCATCGTCGCGGGCGCCGGCTCGGGCAAGACCGCCGTGCTGACCCGTCGGATCGCCTATCTGCTCGCCGCGCGCGGCGTCACGCCGGGCCAGGTCCTGGCGATCACGTTCACCAACAAGGCTGCCGCCGAGATGCGGGAACGGGTGATCGGGCTGGTCGGCCCGCGCGCGAACAATATGTGGGTTTCCACTTTCCACTCCAGCTGCGTGCGGATCCTGCGTATGCAGGCGGCTCTGCTGCCGGGCTTGAATTCGAATTTCTCGATCTACGACGCCGATGATTCGCGGCGATTGCTGACGATGATCAGCCGCGACTTCGACATCGATACGAAGAAATACTCCGCGCGACTCCTCGCGACCGCGATCTCGAATCTGAAGAACGAGTTGATCGGGCCGGAGCAGGCCACCGCGGACGCCGAATCGGACGATACCGAACTGCCCGGCTTGGTGGCCCGCGTGTACACCGAATATCAGCGCAGGCTGCGCGCGGCCAACGCGCTCGACTTCGACGACCTGATCGGCGAGGCGGTCGCGCTGCTGCAGAACCACCCGCAGGTCGCGGAGTACTACCGTCGCCGCTTCCGGCACGTGCTCGTCGACGAGTACCAGGACACCAACCACGCGCAGTACGTGCTGGTGCGGGAACTGGTCGGCCACCACACCGCCGAGGCGGAGCAGGGGGAGGACGACGCGGGAGCGCCGCCGAGCGAATTGTGCGTCGTCGGCGACGCCGACCAATCCATTTACGCGTTCCGCGGCGCGACCATTCGCAACATCGAGGAATTCGAGCGCGATTTCCCCGACGCGAAGACCATTCTGCTCGAGCAGAACTACCGCTCCACCCAGCACATCCTGTCGGCGGCGAACGCGGTCATCTCGCGCAACGAGGGCAGGCGTGAGAAGCGGCTGTGGACCGATTCCGGCGAGGGCGATCTGATCGTCGGCTATGTGGCCGACAACGAGCACGACGAGGCCTCGTTCGTTGCCCGCGAGATCGACCGGCTCGTCGATCAGGGCGAGGCGAACTACGGCGATGTCGCGGTGTTCTATCGCACCAACAACAACTCCCGTGCGCTGGAAGAGATCTTCATCCGGATGGGTCTGCCGTACAAGGTGGTCGGCGGAGTCCGGTTCTACGAGCGCAAAGAGGTTCGCGACATCGTCGCCTACCTGCGCGTGCTGGAGAACCCCGACGACGCGGTGAGCTTGCGCCGCATCCTCAACACCCCGCGCCGCGGCATCGGCGACCGGGCCGAGGCGTGCGTCGCCGTGCACGCCGAGCAGCGCGAGATCGGTTTCGCCGCGGCGCTGCGCGACGCCGCCGACGGCAAGGTCGCGCTGCTGAACACCCGTGCGCAGCGGGCGATCTCCGGCTTCCTCGAGTTGCTCGAGGAGATCAGGGCGGCGGGCGTGCAGGCCGACGCCGACTTCCCCGACGTCGGCAACGTGGTGGAGGCCGTGCTCGATCGCACCGGGTACCGCGCCGAGCTGGAGGCGTCCGACGATCCGCAGGACGGCGCCCGGCTGGACAACCTGAACGAACTGGTCAGCGTGGCGCGCGAGTTCAGCTCCGAGGCGTACAACAACGCCGTCGCGGCGCGCGAGGAGGGCATCGTGCCCGAACTCGGCGAAGGCGAACCGGACCCGGGCTCGCTCGCGGCGTTCCTGGAGCGCGTCTCGCTGGTCGCCGACACCGACCAGATCCCGGACGAGGGCTCCGGCGTGGTCACCATGATGACGCTGCACACCGCCAAGGGCCTGGAGTTCCCGGTGGTCTTCGTGACCGGCTGGGAGGACGGCCAGTTCCCGCACATGCGCGCGCTCGGCGATCCCACCGAACTGGCCGAGGAACGCCGCCTCGCGTACGTCGGCATCACCAGGGCCAGGCATCGGCTTTACCTGACCCGCGCGGTGGTCCGTTCCGGCTGGGGGCAGCCGGTGTCCAACCCGGAGTCGCGCTTCCTGCAGGAGATCCCGGGCCATCTGATGGATTGGCGGCGACTCGAACCCGCGAATTCCGCGGCGTCGAGGGGCCTGCGCAGGCGCGGCGACGACGACGGGCTGGAACGGGACTGGACGCGCGGTGACGGCTGGTCCGAGCGTCCGGGCGTGCGTCCCGATCGAGGTCCGCGCCGCCCCGCTCCCGGCGGCGCCGCCCGCAACAACACCAATCTGGTGCTCGCGGTGGGCGACCGGGTCAGCGACGACAAGTACGGCCTCGGCCGCGTGATCGCCGCCGAAGGCTTCGGCCCGCTGGCGACGGTCACGATCGACTTCGGCACCGCGGGCAAGATCCGCCTCATCCCGCAGTACAGCCGGACCTTGGTGAAGCTCTGACGCCGGTGTGCGGCCGGATGGGGTCTTTCGGCAGGTGCCGTCCGGCCCTCCCGGACCCCGCGCAAACGCGGTAGCGTCCGGCGGGTGGAGACCGTCGCGCAACATCTGGTGTGGTTCCTGCCCATGCTGTGGCTCGGCATGGTGCTGGCCATCTCGTTCCTCGAAGCGCCACTGAAGTTTCGCGCGCCAGGGGTGACGCTGGCCTTGGGACTCGGAATCGGGCGAATCGTGTTCCGCGCGTTGAACATCGCGGAAACAGTCCTGGCGGTGGCGCTGGTGCTTTCCTGCGTGGCGCTCGAGCCGAGCACGGCGACGTGGGTGTGGCTGGGTATCGCGGTGGCGATCCTGGCGGCCCAGATCCTCGTCGTCCGCCCACCACTCACCCGCCGCTCGAACCGGGTGCTCGCGGGCGAGGAACTGCCCCGTTCGCATGCGCATTACTGGTACGTCGGGCTCGAGGTCGCGAAGGTCGTGGCGCTCGTCGGGTTGGCCATCGCCGCCGCGCCTTGAGGGTCGTACCTCCCGCGGTCAGCGGTACCTCAATGCGGCAATAGATCACCCAACGCATCAGCCAACCGCGGGTACCGAAACCGGAATCCCGCCGGACCGAGCACCGCCGACGTCGCATGGCGCCCGGTCAAGCCCAGCGCCGCATCCGTCCGCAAGAGAACCGCACCGAGCTTCAGCACCGGCCCGGGGGTCGGGGGTGCTGGCGGGCGGTGGAGGTGGCGGCGGAGTGCGGCCATCAGCTCGCGGTTGCGTACGGGAAAATCGGTGGCCGCCACCAAAATGCCGTCCGGCAGCGTGACATCGGGGTCAAGCCCGAGCGCGGCGCGGACGATGCCCAACCAGTCTTCGATGTGGATCCAGCTGAACCATTGGTCTCCGCGGCCGACTCGCCCGCCGAGGCCCGCGCTGGTCAGCTGACAGAGCCGCCGCAGCGCGGGTGCGTGCGGGTCGAGCACGATGGAGGTGCGCAGGATGGTGTGGCGCTTGGTGTTCGCGCCGTCGAAGGCGCGCTCCCACGGCTCGGCCACGCCGGTCATCTGCGGCAGGCCGACGGGCAGCGGAGTTGCTTCGGTGCAACGGGTCTCGCCCGCGTCGGACCAGATCGCTGTGGTGCTTGCCTGCACCCAGTAGTCGACGGGCGCGGGCAGGGCGGCCGAGGCGGCCACCAGGGCGGCGGTGGGATCGACTCGACTGCTGCGCAATTCGATGACATTGCGTTCGGTCGGGCGGCAGTCCACCAGTTCGCCCGCCAAATTGACGATCGCGGTCTTACCCGGATTGCTCAGGGCCGTGACCCATTTCCCAACGGACTTACCGTCCCATTCGACTTGATCGAACGGCAGCGCGGGGTCGCGGCGGCGGGTCAGGATGGTGACTCGCTGTCCGCGGCTGACGAGATCGGCGGCGAGCTGCCTGCCGAGCGCGCCGCTGCCGCCCGCGATCACGACCGTCAGCGCGTCGGGCTTCGGAGCGAGACCGGCCAGCCTGGCCAGTCGCGCGAAACAGACGCGCGGGTCATGTTCCAGCAGTCGGGCGACGACGGTGCGCGCCGCCGCGGCCGAAGGCCCGGAGAAGGTCAGTTCCTGGGTGAGGTTCGTTCCGCCTTCGGCGGGAATCAGGCGCCAGGTCAGCCGCATCCGGCCCGCCGGTTCCGGCTGTTCGATGGTCAGTTCGCGCTGCGGACGCAGGACGGTGATCGCGAACGGCGGCGCCGTCCGGCCGTGTATCGCGCCCACTAGACGTCCGCGCGGTAGATAGTCACCGGTCGCGCCTACCGCGACGGGGCCGTGCAGCCGCACCGAGACGACGGCCGGGTTCCACTCGGGCCAGCGAGCCGGATCGCCCACCACCTGCCACACGAGTTCCGGTGGCAGCGCGATGAATTGGGTGTACCTCGTTGTACGAGCCATACCCCGACGCTAGAACGCGGACAACGGCTCGGGAAGCGTGCCGTTGCTCACGCGTGTCGATCGCGCCGGGTCGATCGGGCGGGTCAGTCGCGCTGTGGGCCGAGGCTGATGCCTCGGGTGGCTAGCCAGGGTAGCGGGTCGACCTTGTCGGAGCCGTTGAGCCAGACCTCGAAGTGTACGTGCGGGCCGGTGGAGAAACCGCGGTTGCCCATGGTGGCGATCTGATCGCCCGCCAGCACCCGCTCGCCCTGCGAGACCGTCGCTGTATCGACGTGGCCGTAGATGGTGACCGTGCCGTCGTCGTGCAGCAGGCGCACCCACATGCCGAATCCGGCGGCCGGACCGGCCTCGATGACGGTGCCGTCGGCGACCGCGTAGATGGGGGTGCCGATCGGGCCCGCGACGTCGATGCCCAGGTGCTGCACGCCCCAGCGGGCGCCGAAGCCGGAGGTGAAGTTGCCCGCGGCGAAGCGCGCGAACAGCGGGCGCAGCTTCGCGGCTTCCGCGGCGGCGAGATCCTCCGCGTACTTGCGGCCCTTTTCCAGGATGTCGTTGAACTGGCCGAGGTTCGCGGGGGTGGAGACGTTGAGCACCTGCGGCGAGCCGGGCGCGGCATTCGGGTCGGCCATGCTGACCGACTGGGCGGCGATCTCGTGGATCTGACCGGCGGCCTCGTAGTCGATGCTGTGCGAAGGCTGCTCGGGCGAGGCCATCGCGGCCTGTCCCGCGGCGACGACCGCGCCCGCGGCGACGGCGACGACCGCGGCGCGGCCCTTGAGCGCGGTGGGCGGCGCCGGCATCCGGTGCGCGCCACCGCCGCGTCTGTTCGGGCCGCGCGCCGGGATGACTTTCGGCGCGGCGTTGTCTTCGGTGGCTTCGGCGAACCAGGGGTTCTCGGAGCCCCAGTCTTCCTCGGCGGCTTCGGACGTCCACGCGCCGTCGGCCTCCGCCGACCAGCCGTTGCTCGGATCGGCTCCCCAGGAGTCGTCCGCTTCCTGCGCCCATTCCCCGTCGGGCTGCTGGGTCCACGCGCCGTCGGATGTCCATGCGCTGTCCGACGTCCACGCGTTGTCGGCGGGGGGCGTCCACGCCTCGTCCGCGTCCGGCGACCAGGCATTGTCGTTCGAAGCCCACGCACCGCCGTCGGACCACGCACCGCCGTCGGACCACGAATCCCGCTCGGCCCATTCGGTATTCGCGGACCAGGTGGACGTGTTCTCGTCGCCGTGCGCGCCGCTCGCGGCGTATCCGGTCGCGGCAGCGCCCGTGGCGGCGTAGGGGTTGTTGGACGACTGGAAGGCGTGTCCGCCGTGATCGCCGTGGGCGAAGGATTCGTCGTCGTCGCGATAACGATGTCCCGAGCGAGCGCGATGATCGGGAACGAGGGTGGAGCGATGGTTCATCGGCGGTGCCACATCGTGGAGCGGGGGATGATGACGGTGCCGAGAGATCGGCAGAAGGTCGACGTCGAAGGCTCGTCCGCAGGCCGGCCCACCGTCCGCGGAGCGTTGTGCTGCATCAAGGCTTGCCGTCCTCCTGAATCCTTGGAACAACGGAGTCGTGACATAGTTGTGACATCGACCGCATTTACGGTAACGAAACGATTGCGGGGTCCGCAAGCGTTGCGACCAATCTGTCCAACCATGTGAGATTGATCACCGTAACAGCACGGAATAACTCACTGTTTTCCGGGCACGCGAGTGAGGTCGAACGACGACGATTTGTAGTAGATCGTCGTCGGCTCCCGGCTTCGGCGGCTCTACCTGGCAAACCGACAACAAACTACTCGCGAGTAGCGTTGGCCAGGGGTTTTTCCGGCCGTCGACCCCGCCCGTGACCTGCGCCACTTAGGATGAACGTGGCCGATTGGCCCTCCATGTGACTGGTTAGAGTCCGACCCGACCCGCTTCCGACGTCGGGCCGCCAACAAAGACGTTGTCATCACAACGCAGACGAGACGGTGAGTACATGGATCTCTTCGAATATCAGGCGAAGGAGCTCTTCGTTAAGCACGGAGTGCCTTCGTCCGAGGGCCGCGTCACGGACACGGCCGAGGACGCCCGCGCCATCGCGGAGGAAATCGGCAAGCCGGTGATGATCAAGGCCCAGGTCAAGGCCGGTGGCCGCGGTAAGGCGGGTGGCGTCAAGTACGCCGCCACCCCGGAGGACGCGCTCACGCACGCGCAGAACATCATCGGCCTGGACATCAAGGGCCACATCACCAAGAAGATCCTTGTCGCCGAGGCCAAGGACATCGCGGAGGAGTACTACATCTCCTTCCTCCTCGATCGTTCCAACCGCACCTACCTGGCCATGTGTTCGGTCGAGGGCGGCATGGAGATCGAAGAGGTCGCCGCGACCAAGCCGGAGCGGCTGGCCAAGGTTCCCGTCGACGCCGTGCAGGGTGTCGATCTCGCGTTCGCGCGTTCGATCGCCGAGCAGGGCCACCTGCCCGCCGACGTGCTGGACGCCGCCGCGGTGACCATTCAGAAGCTGTGGGAGGTGTTCGTCAAGGAGGACGCCACCCTGGTCGAGGTCAACCCGCTGGTGCGCACCCCGCAGAACGAGATCCTCGCCCTCGACGGCAAGGTCACGCTGGACGAGAACGCCGAGTTCCGCCACGCCGACCACGAGGCGTTCGCGGACAAAGACGCGACCGACCCGCTGGAGCTGAAGGCCAAGGAGAACGACCTCAACTACGTCAAGCTGGACGGCGAGGTCGGCATCATCGGTAACGGCGCGGGTCTGGTCATGTCGACCCTGGATGTCGTCGCCTACGCCGGCGAGAACCACGGCGGCGTCAAGCCCGCCAACTTCCTCGACATCGGTGGCGGCGCCTCGGCCGAGGTGATGGCGGCCGGGCTCGACGTCATCCTGGGCGACGCGCAGGTCAAGAGCGTGTTCGTGAACGTCTTCGGCGGCATCACCGCCTGTGACGCGGTCGCGAACGGCATCGTGAAGGCGCTGGAGATCCTCGGCGCCGAGGCGAACAAGCCGCTGGTCGTTCGTCTCGACGGCAACAAGGTCGACGAGGGTCGCAAGATCCTGGTCGACGCGGCGCACCCGCTGATCACGCTTGCGCAGACAATGGACGAAGGCGCCGACAAGGCCGCCGAACTGGCAGCGGCCAAGTAAAGGAAACCGGAAATGTCTATCTTCCTGAACAAGGACTCCAAAGTCATCGTCCAGGGCATCACCGGCGGCGAGGGCACCAAGCACACCGCGCTGATGCTCAAGGCGGGCACCCAGGTCGTCGGCGGTGTCAACGCGCGTAAGGCGGGCACCACCGTCGCGCACACCGACAAGGACGGCAACGCGGTCGAGCTGCCGGTGTTCGGCACCGTCGCCGAGGCCATCAAGGAGACCGGCGCGGACGTCTCCATCGCGTTCGTTCCGCCGAAGTTCGCCAAGGACGCCATCATCGAGGCCATCGACGCGGAGATCCCGCTGCTCGTGGTCATCACCGAGGGCATCCCGGTGCAGGACACCGCCTACGCGTGGGCCTACAACGTCGAGAAGGGCAACAAGACCCGGATCATCGGCCCGAACTGCCCCGGCATCATCACCCCCGGCGAGGCGCTGGTCGGCATCACCCCCGCCAACATCACCGGCAAGGGTCCGGTCGGCCTGGTCTCCAAGTCCGGCACGCTGACCTACCAGATGATGTACGAGCTGCGTGATTTCGGCTTCTCCACCGCCATCGGCATCGGCGGCGACCCGGTCATCGGCACCACCCACATCGACGCCATCGAGGCGTTCGAGAAGGACCCGGAGACCAAGCTCATCGTCATGATCGGCGAGATCGGCGGCGACGCGGAGGAGCGGGCCGCGGCCTACATCAAGGCCAACGTCACCAAGCCGGTGGTCGGCTACGTCGCGGGCTTCACCGCTCCCGAGGGCAAGACCATGGGTCACGCGGGCGCCATCGTTTCCGGTTCGGCGGGCACCGCCCAGGCGAAGAAGGACGCGCTGGAGGCCGCGGGCGTCAAGGTCGGCAAGACGCCGTCCGAGACCGCCGCGCTCGCTCGCGAGATCCTGGAGAAGGCGAGCATCAGCGCCTGATTCGGTCCGAAATCGTTACGAGGGCCGCCTTTCCGCAGGAAGGGCGGCCCTCGTCGTCGTCACGGGAAGCCGTCCGGCCTGCTGTTCGAGGATGACCCGAACGGTCCGGTGCAGTAGCGTCAAGAGTGATCCAGCCGAACAACGACTCGACGTAGGAGACGACGACATGTCATACCCGACCGGGGGCTCCGGGTACAACACACCCGCGACGCCCTCCGCACCACCCAGTCTCGGCCAGACGGGCAGTGGTGCCAGCACAGGTGCGAGCGCTTCCGGTTCCGATGCCAAGGGCCTGCCGTTCTTCCTTGTGGTCGGTGTCGCTGCGCTCGGCGTGATCAACTTCCTGCTCGGATTCCTGCCGTTCTCCGTGGAGGAGGTCGAGCGAGCGGGCACCACCATCACCGGCGACAACTACAACGCCTTCACGCCGTTCGGCGCGACCGCCGCGCTCGGACTGCTACTACTCGGCGGTCTGCTCGCGGGAATCTCGGTGCTGCCCAAGCAGAATTGGACCGGCGCGGCCGCCGCCGCGTCGGCCGCTGGGTTCCTGACGCTGCTGTTCCAGGTCATTTCGCTGCCCGATCCGCTCGCAACGGAGTTCGGCGCGTGGGTGCTGATCTTCCTCGCGCTGGTGCAGACCGGCGTCGCGATCGCCGCGGTGCTGTTCGAGGCGGGCATCGTCAAGGCCCCCGCCCCGAAGCCCGCGTCCGCGCAGGCCGCGCAGGCCGGTTTCGGCGGCCAGGCCCAGGGCGGCTACGGCCAGCAGCAGTTCGGGCAGGGCGGCCAGTATGGTCAGCAGAGCCAGCCGAGCCAGCCGGTTTACGGACAGCAGCCGGGCCAGACCTACGGGCAGGCGGGCTACGGCACCGGCCAGCAGTACCAGCAGCAGCCGTACGGCCAGAGCCAGCCGAGTCAGCCGACCTATGGTCAGCAGCCCGGTCAGGCCTACGGCCAGCCGTCCTACGGTCAGCAGCCCGGTTACGGTGCGCCGCAACAGGGTTCGCCGTACGGCGCCGCGCCCGCGCAGCAGCAGCCGCGTCCGGACGAGAGCGCGACGCAGCACTTCGGCGGCGGCGCTCAGCCCGGCCAGCAGCAGCAGTACGGCGCTCCCGGCTACGGCCAGAGCCAGCAGGGCCAGCCGTTCGGCGGCGAGAAGACCTCCGATCCGGCCGGCGACGCCACCCAGGCCTTCCGTCCGTCGGACGACAACAACAAGTAATCGACGCAGGTTCCGCGAGCACCTATCCCTCCGGGTGGGTGCTCGCGGCGCGCCTGCCCCGCTCACCTCGGGACAGGTGTCACGCTGAAGTGCCATGAGGGAACGCAGTGAGCGAATCATGTGCCGGCGCGTTTCGCGCATGCCGGAGCCGAATGTCGGTGAGGCGAATGCATGAACTCACCGAGGAAGTCTCTCCTCCGCTGGAGAAGCGGGGCCGCCGACGAATCGGAATCGCCGATGCGTAGCGATCATTCGCCCGAGATCGAGGACTCCGGGTTCCTGTCTCTGACCCCGGAACGCGCCAGGGTCCTGCTCCTGGTCGCGGCCCGGCCCGCCACCTTCGCGCTGAGCGCGATCGTGGTGCTCGTGCTGGTCACCTTGTTCGCCGCAGGCAGCGCAATGGCGGGCGCCGCGGGCGCCGTCGCGGCGAGCTGGCTTGCGGTGCACCAGGTTCCGTTGGTGATCGGGAAGACCACGCTCGGCCTGTTTCCGCTGCTGCCGACCGCGCTGCTGCTCGGCGCCGCGGGCCGGGAGTGCTATCGGGCGGTGACGCCGAACAGTTCGCGCACCGAAATCGGCTGGGTCTTCGGAGCCGCGCTGGGCGGGCCGCTGTTGCTCACCGCAGTCTGCCTCGCGGTGGCCGAGGACGCTTCCGCCGTGGTCGCGCTGCAACCGCCGGACACCCTCGCCGCCTTCGGCTGGGTCATATTCCTGCATCTCGGCGCGGCGGGCGTAGGTGTCGCGCTGCGAATGCGTCGCCGGATGTTCGACCTGCTCCGTGCGCCGGAATGGGTGATCGCCGGAATCTACGGCGCGGGAGGTACCGTGCTGCGGCTGTTCGGCTGCGCCGCCGCGGTCACGGTCGTGTCGTTCCTCGCGCACTGGGGCGACATCGGCGACACCTACCGCTCCGCGGGAAATGCCTGGGGCTTCATCGGATTGACGGTGCTCTCGCTGGCCTACTTGCCCAACGTGGTGCTGGGTGCGGTGGGCGTGTTGCTTGGTGCGGGCGCTAATTTCGGTGCGGCATCGATCGGTTTGTTCGGCGTGGTAGGCGGACCGGTCCCGGCGGTGCCGGTGATGGCGGCGGTGCCGACCGGCCCCGCGTCGGCTTGGTGGGCGGCGTTGCTGCTGATCCCAGCCGCGGTCGGCGTGCTCGGTGGCATCGATGCCGGACGCACCTCGGGCGATCGCCTCACCGCCCCCTGGGCGACGCTGACCTCCGCCGGTGCGGCGACCCTGCTGCTCGTCCTGTTCGGCGCGCTCGCGGGCGGTGAGTTGGGCAGCTTCGGGCGGGTCGGCCTCGAGCTGCCGATCTTCGCGCTGGTCAGCTTCGGGTGGCTGGCGTGCGCGGGCTACGTCGGCCTGGTCTGCGCCCGGTACTTCATCGCTCCGGTCGGCGTGACGCTTCCCGTTTCGGACTATTACGACGATGACGACGAGGACTACGACACCGACGCGGATTACTACGACGACGACTACGAATCCGACGGCTATCGCGACTACGCGGACGACGACTACCACGACGACTACCGCGACGACGACTACCGCGAGGACGACGACTACTACGACGACGACGGGTATTACGGCCACGACTCGTACTACGACGACGACCCGGACGCACTCGACGCCGAACTCGTCGACGACCCGCCCAAGCTCACCACCGCCCCGCGCCAGACGCCGCCCGACATCGTCGACGCGGAAGTCGTCGAGGCCGATCCCGGCTTCGACTCCCGGGCCGACCGCAGGCGATAGCGGGCGCCGACGGGAGATTCCGCCGTCGGAAGGCGCGTAATAGCATCCCGCCCGCCCCGGCGCGCCCGCCACCGGTGGAAAGTCACGCGCAGGCCACCGACTAGGCTTTACTCCGGCGGCGCCCCGATCCGGCCGCCGTCCGGTCGATACGCAGGAGTAGAGCGCTGACGTCTCCGCATGCCGAGTGGGTGCCCGCCGCGGCGCCCGCCACCGTAGTCGTGCTCGCCTCGGGCACCGGGTCGCTGCTGCGCGCGCTTCTCGACGCGGCGAGCGCCGCGGACTATCCGGCCAAGATCGTCGCGGTGGGCGTCGACCGCGTCTGCGCCGCCACCGAGCACGCGGATTCCGCGGGTGTCCCGCACTTCCGGGTAGCGCTGAAAGACTTCCCCGACCGCATGGCGTGGGACGCCGCGCTGACCGACGCGGTGGCCGCATACGCGCCGGACCTGGTGGTCTCGGCCGGTTTCATGAAGATCCTCGGTCCCGCGTTCATGAACCGCTTCGGCGGTCGGATCATCAACACCCACCCCGCGCTGCTGCCGTCCTTTCCGGGCGCGCACGGCGTGCGCGACGCGCTCGCGTACGGGGTGCGGGTCACCGGCTCGACGGTGCACCTGGTCGACTCGGGCGTCGACACCGGACCGATCCTCGCGCAGGAGCCGGTGCCGGTGCTGCCCGACGACGACGAGGACACGCTGCACGAGCGGATCAAGATTGTCGAGCGACGGTTGCTGGCGGAGGTCGTCGCCGCCGTCGCGACGCGAGGCATTGTCTCCGACGGACGAAAGGCAGTAATTCCAGATGAGCGGGTGCGCCAGTGAGTGAGCGTAGCGAAACGACCGTGGTTCCGGGCGAGCGCAAGCCGATCAGCAGGGCGCTGGTGAGCGTCTACGACAAGACGGGCCTCATCGAGCTCGCGACCGGTCTGCACGCGGCGGGCATCGAGCTGGTGTCCACCGGCTCGACCGCGGGCAAGATCGCCGACGCGGGTATCCCGGTGACCAAGGTCGAGGACCTGACCGGGTTCCCGGAGACGCTGGACGGCCGGGTCAAGACCCTGCACCCGCGGGTGCACGCGGGCATCCTCGCCGATTCGCGCAAGCAGGAGCACGTCGACCAGCTGGTCGAACTCGGCGTGGAGGCGTTCCAGCTGGTCGTGGTGAACCTCTACCCGTTCACCCAGACCGTGGCCAGCGGCGCGAGCCAGGACGAGTGCGTCGAGCAGATCGATATCGGCGGTCCGTCCATGGTGCGCGCGGCCGCGAAGAACCACCCGTCGGTCGCGGTGGTCGTCGACAGCGGTGACTACGACGACGTGCTCGCCGCGGTGAAGTCCGGCGGCTTCACCCTCGCCGAGCGGACCGCGTTGGCCGCCAAGGCTTTCCAGCACACCGCGAGCTACGACGTGGCGGTGGCGAGCTGGATGACCTCGGTGCTGGCTCCCGGCGTGGCCGAGGAACAGGCGAGTTCGCCGTTCCCCGGCTGGATCGGTGGCTCGTGGGAGCGCGCGGCGGTGCTGCGCTACGGCGAGAACCCGCACCAGGCCGCGGCGCTGTACACCGACAACGACGGTTCGGTCGGTCTCGCCCAGGCGGAGCAGTTGCACGGCAAGGAGATGTCGTACAACAACTACACCGATGCCGACGCCGCCTGGCGCGCCGCCTACGACCACGAGGCGCCCGCGGTGGCGATCATCAAGCACGCCAACCCGTGCGGCATCGCGATCGGCGCCGACATCGCCGAGGCGCACCGCAAGGCGCACGCCTGCGACCCGGTGAGCGCGTTCGGCGGTGTGATCGCGGCCAACCGCGAGGTCACCGTGGAGATGGCCGAGCAGGTCGCCGACATCTTCACCGAGGTCATCGTGGCGCCGTCCTACGCCGACGGTGCGGTGGAAGTGTTGCAGCGCAAGAAGAACGTGCGCATCCTGGTCGCCGAGCCGCCGCAGCGGGCGGGCGTCGAGCTGCGCCCGATCAGCGGCGGCGCGCTGTTGCAGCAGCGCGACATCCTCGACGCCGAGGGCGACGACGCGGCCAACTGGACCCTCGCGGCGGGCGAGGCCGCGGACGCGCAGACCCTGGCCGATCTCGAATTCGCTTGGCGCGCTTGCCGCGCGGTGAAGTCCAACGCCATCCTGCTCGCGCACGACGGCGCGTCGGTCGGCGTCGGCATGGGGCAGGTCAACCGCGTCGACGCGGTGCAGCTGGCGGTGCAGCGGGCGGGGGAGAGGGCAACGGGTTCGGTGGCCGCCTCGGACGCGTTCTTCCCGTTCCCGGACGGTCCGCAGCAGCTGATCCAGGCGGGCATCCGCGCCATCGTGCAGCCGGGCGGTTCGGTCCGCGACCAGGAGACCATCGATCTGGCCCGTGCGGCCGGAGTGACGCTGTACCTCACCGGTTCTCGCCACTTCGCGCACTGAGTGCGTAGGAACGACGAGTCGTAGGAACGCGGAGAGCGGTCCCGAAAGGGCTTGCTCTCCGCGTTTTTCGTACCCGGGGCATTCGGAGCGGTCGATGTGCCGGAGCCGCAAGGCTTTTCGGTAAAACAGACTGGACGTCTGGATCTCACTATCTGGAACGGCATCTCCGGAACAGTATTTCCATGGTGCAGAATGTACGCATGCGTATCGTGGTCGCCGGGACATCGGGGTTCCTCGGCAAGTATCTGGTCTCCAAGCTGAACGACGACGGCCACGAGGTGGTCCGCCTGGTGCGCCGGCAAGCCCTGCGACCCGACGAAATCCATTGGGACCCTTACGGTTCCGAATTCGACAGCGGCATCGTCGGCGGAGCGGGCGCGGTGATCAACCTGTGCGGCGCCACCGTCGCCGGCAAGCGCTGGACGCCCGCCTACAAGGAGGAGATCCGGGCCAGCCGCATCGTGCCGACCGAGGTGCTCTCGCGCGCGGTGGCCGAGACCGGCGTCCCGGTTCTGCTCAACGCCTCGGCCGCGGGCTGGTACGGCGACAGCGGGGACCGGGACGTCGACGAGTTCGCACCGCACGGACCCGACTTCCTCGCCACCATGTGCCGGGACTGGGAGGCCGCGACCGAGGCCGCCTCCGCCGCCGGTGTCCGCGTGGTGAAGCTGCGCACCGCGAACGTGCTCTCCGCGGATTCCATGCTGGTCGAGAAGCTGCGCCCGCTGTTCCGCCTCGGGCTCGGCGGCAAGTTCGGCACCGGTCGCCAGTACCTGCCGTGGATCACCCTGCACGACTGGCTCGCCGCGGTGGACTGGCTGCTGACCTTCTCGGTCTCGGGCCCGGTCAATCTCTCCGCGCCGGAGACCGTCACCAACGCCGAGTTCACCACCGCGTTCGCCGCCGCGCTGAACCGGCGGGCCCGGCTGACCCTGCCCGGCCCGGTGCTGAAACTGATCGGCGGCGAGGGCGGCGCCGAGCTGCTGCACGGGCACCGGATGGTGCCGAAGGTGTTGGTGGGCAACGGTTTCGAGTTCACCCACGGCACTCTGGAACAGGCCATGAAGTACACCTTCGCCGTGCGCTGAGTCTCGGTCAGCTCGCGCTGAGCACCGCCCGGTCGCCGAGCGGCGCCTTCAGCGGGATCTCCATCGTGCCGAACACCGCGATCATCACGCACATCCTGCCGACCGCGTCGGCACGGGTGCCGCCGCGCAATTCCACCGTGACCGCCTTGTCGGTCTCGGTGGTCACCGCGTCGACGCCGTAGCACTCCGGCGCGCCCGTCTGGAAGTTGACGGCGATCTTGTCGTCGGCGACGCGGGCCCACGACATGAACGGGATCGGGTGGGCGCCGACGATCGTCGGGTCGGGCGTGAACGGCCGGCCTTGCGCCTGCGCGACCTCACTCGGCGTGCTCGGCGCGGACGTGGTCGCGCCAGGAGAGGTGTTCTGTTGCGCGCCATCGTCATCCGAACCGCCGCACCCCGCGACGGCGAGACCGAGCAGCAGTGCGACGGCGGCGAGGGAGATGCGTCGGCGATTCATGCCGACCACCCTAGGGGACGAAGTCGGCGGACCGGTCCGCGGCTGTATACACCGATGTCCGGTGGGGCGCGACGCGGCGGATGTCACACAGTGAACATTCCGCGAACCATGCGCGTAATCCGTGTGCTGATATCGGGCGGACTGTAGATTCGGCGGCGGTGCGCGCCAACGGCTTTCGGCGCGCACCGTTGTCAAAGCTCTGCACAGTGATCTTCGAAAGGAACAACGTGGGCGACACGCTGCGCGTAGGCGAAGAACTGGGACTCGGCCAGTCCCTGACCGGCGGTGCGTACACCCTGACTCTGCAATCGGACGGCAATCTCGTGCTGTCGGAACCGGGTGGAAACGTCGTATGGGCCACCCAGACTCACGACCAGGGTGTGGAGCGGGCGGTTCTACAGCACGACGGCAACTTCGTGCTCTACAAGGGCGAGGGCGCCGCCTGGTCGACCGAGACCAACGACACGGACGCGGACCGGCTCGTCGTGCAGGCCGATCGCAACGTGGTGCTGTACGGCGCCGACGGCAGCGCGCTGTGGGCCTCGGGCACCGACACCGACAACCCGCTGCCCGCGCCGGAGCCGGAGCCGCAGCCGGAGCCGGAGCAGCCGGCGGCCCCGGTCGCCGAGGAGGTGCCCCCGCCGCCCGCGCCGGAGCCGCGCACCTACACCGTGGAGCCGGGCGACACCCTGTGGGCCATCGCCGAGCGCTTCTACGGCGACGGCAACCGCTACCAGGAGATCGCCGACGCCAGCGGCATCCCCAACCCGGATGCGATCAACCCCGGCCAGGTGCTGACCATCCCGTAAGCGGCACACCGCGCGGGCCGGCGAAAAGCGACGTGGGCCCCCGGGACTATCTCTCGGGGGCCCACGTCTTTCGCGTGAATGGTCTGAGGGCGCTTGCGCGCCTTTGTCTTTCGTTGGCGGTCAGTACCGCATGGCGTAGGAGACCTTGCGCCACAGCGATTTCTTGCGCTGGGCGGCCTTGAACCGGTCGTCCTCCTCCAGCACCGCGGTCGCGGAGGTCACCCGGCGTTGGGCTTCGGCGATCGCCTCGTCGACCGGCATCACGGTCTCCAGGTCGAACAGCTCGACGATCCGGGAAACCCGTTCGTGCACGGTCCCGCCCACCACTTCGTAGGGCAGCCCGATGTCCTTGACCACTTGCAGCAGCGTGTCGTCGGACAGCTTACGGAACGGTTCGGACACCGGGCGGTGACCGTCGGTCTTCATCGGAAACTCTACCGGCAGATGCACATAGGCGTCGTACAACCTGGCGGCCCTTTCCTTGACGACGTCGCCGATGATGTCGGTGTACTCCCGCAGCGGCGCCTTGCGCCCGAAGCCCGCGGCGGCCTTCACGGTGCGCAGCAGCAGGCCTGCGCCGGGGTTGATGCCGACCGCCATCCGCGCGGTGCCGTACACCCATTCGTGCACCACGGAACCGTCGGAAATGAAAGAGCCCTCACCGGATTCGTTGTGCACCCGTTCCTCGAAACGGCGCAGCCCGAGTTGCAGCAGCTCGATGGAGTTCAGCTCCATCACCGTCTTGCCGGGCGCCAGATCGATCAGCAGCTCACGGGAGGTGAGCGCGTGCGTGCGCGGAATGCCGGTGGCGATCGAGAGCGTCTCGGTCGTCGTGCTCTTGCCGACGCCGTAGGTGCCGGAGATGGCCAACTTCAGGCTGTCGCGGCGCTGTCCGCCGACTAGGTACACGGGTCCTCCGATCGTCGGTGGTCGACACGCTCAGTGGTCGTCACGCAGCACTTCCCAGCCCCGCACCGCGGCGACCCGCTCCAGTGCGGGATCGACCGGGACGACCGCCGGGTGACCGACCGTTTCCAGCACCGGTACGTCGCTGAGATGGTCGCCGAAGCCGAAATCGCCCGCGAGATCGTGCTCGGGATATCTGGCCGCGAACGCCTCCACCTCGGCGCGTTTGGCCGCGCCGATGAGGGACTTGCGCACCGCACCGGTGTACACGCCGCCGCGCTCTTCCAGCTCGGTGCACAGCACGCCCGCGCAGTCCAGCTCCCGCTCGATGGGTCGCAGGCAGGCGCGGAAGGAGCCGGACACCAGTACCGTCTCCACGCCCTGCGTGCGCAGCTCGCGCAGGCGGCGCACCACGGGCTCGCGATAGAGCCCGTCGGCGCGCACGCGCTCGTGCCAGCCGCGCGTGGCGTCTTCGACCTCGCGGACCGAGATGTCCGTCCAGAGCAGGTAATAGCTCCGGTTCAGCGTTTCCCGGTCCGCTCCGGTCGCGGCCAGGCGTTGCATCCGCGTCTGATGCATGGCCAGCACCTCCGCGCGCCCCGTGCCTTCGAAGAAGTACAGCGCGAAGTGCTGCAGCGTGCTGATCCGCAGCAAGGTGTGGTCGACATCGGTGAACGCGAAGCGCGGCCTGGTCGCGAGCACGGTCAGGCCACCGGCGCGGGCTGGGCGCCTTCGGTCGGCACACCGGGGGTGGCCAGCGCGGCCTCGTCCAGATCGCGGCTGCGCAGCGTGAAGAACGCGATCGCGCCGGAGATCGCAGCGAGCACCGCGGCCAGCACCATGGCGTTCTCCAGGCCGCTCACGAACGCGGATTCCGCTGCGGCGCGGACCGATTCGGCGACCGACTCGGGAACCTGGGCCGCGACGACGGAAGGACCGCCGGCGGCCACCGCGTCGCCGGCCTCGGCTGCCTTGTCGGCGAAGACCGTGCGCGCCGCCTCCGATTCGGTGAAGGCGCTGCCCACCCGGTTCTGGAAGAACGCGCCGACCGCCGCGATGCCGATGGCCAGGCCTGCCTGCTGGAAGGTCTCGTTCACACCCGAGGCCATGCCCGCCTTGTCCGGCGTGGTCACCGCGATGGAGAACGCGGCGCGCGGCGGGTTGAACACGCCCATGCCGAGACCGATCAGCACCATGCCGGGAATCAGCGCGGTCCACGAGGAGCCTGGCTCGACGAGCAGCACCGCGATCAAGCCCGCGGCGATGAGCAGCTGCGAGGCGCCGACCAGGATCGCGGGCGGCAGCTTGGCGACCATGCTGCCCGCGATCGCGGCGGCGACGAACAGCAGCAGCGTCAGCGGCAGGAAGCGGACGCCGCTGGAGAAGGCGCCGTAGCCGAGCAGATTCTGCACGTAGGAGATGAGCAGGAACAGCGCGGGCATCACCGAGAGCGCGCACAGCGCGGTCACCACGGACAGACCGTTGAAGGTGCGGTTGCGGAACAGGGTGAGGTCGAACATCGCGTGAGTCGGCCGGGAGATCTGCAGCCAGGTGAAGACGGCGAGCAGCACCAGTGCCAGGGCGAAGCAGCCGATGATCCGGCCGCTCGTCCAACCGTCCTGCTCACCACGCATGAAGCCGAGCACCAGGAAGAACAGGCCGGCGGAGAAGGTCACCATGCCCGGCCAGTCGAGGGGCGGCGGTGTGTCGCTGCGGGATTCGCGCATCTTCAGGTAGCCGACGGCGAGCGCGGCGATGGTCACCGGCACGTTGATCAGGAAGATCCAGCGCCAGCCCGCGGTTTCGGTGAGGCCGCCGCCGATCAGCGGGCCGAACGCGATCGCCAGACCCGCGACGCCGCCGAACACGCCGAACGCCATGCCGCGGTCCTTACCGCGGAACTCGTGCCCGAGCAGCGCCGGGCCGACCGCGAAAAGGATCGCGCCGCCGAGGCCCTGCACCAGGCGGGCGAGGATCAGCACGAAATCGTTCGGCGCGAGCCCGCAGGCCAGCGACGACAGCACGAAGATCACCAGGCCCGCGTCGAAGACCTTCTTGCGGCCGATGCGGTCGGCGAGCGAGCCCGCCGCGAGCAGCACTGCGGCGAGGCCGAGTGCGTAGGCGTCGAGGATCCACTGCAGCGCGGAGAACGTGGAATCGAAGGCCGCCCTGATGTCGGGTAGCGCGACGTTGACGACGGTGAGGTCCAGCATCAGCATGAACGTGGCCAGGGCGACAACGACCAGGGTCCAGATCGCACTGTCCGATCGCTGTGGTGTCTTGGTTAATGCGCCTGCGGATGCCATGGGAATCCCCTCCAGGTGGTATGCGGCGACGGCTGTTGTTTACGCGGCTTGCAACGCTGCGGAGACCGCGTCGGGCACCGGCATCAGCTGCGGGAGCTGATACATGCCGGCCACCCGGGTGACGATTTCCTCGATGGACCCCCCGATCACCAGATAGGGGACGGTCCCTTCGTGCAGGGTGTCGAGCAGGAGTCGATCGATGGTGGTGCGGTATCGGTCATCGCCATCGGTGGCCGATTTCCGGTCCATCCTGAGATGGACGAACCCGTCGTAGGTGACGTTGGCCCGCCGCGTCACGATTCCGCCGTGCGCCAGCAGGTACCGCTTCTCGAAGATGCGATAGGGCAGGTCGCGCGGGTTCCACAGCCAGCGCCGGAGCCTGCGGGTTCGCCGCAGCGCCTCGGCCGCCACCCATTCCTCGAGCACCGAACCGTCGGAGATGAAACCCGAGGCCAGCCTGGCTTCGGAATCCACGCGCTGTTCGAAGCCGCGCACCGCGGCGTCGACCGTCGGCGCCAGCCTGCGGTCGGCCCCCGGGGTGGCGAGGTGGGTGGAGATGGCCGCGTAGTCCAGGCCGGTGGCCAGCGCGAGTGCGGTGCAAACGGTGGTCTTACCCGTTCGCGGTGCGCCGGTCACGGCCAGTCGTAGCGCGGGTGCATCCTTCATCGGGCGTCCTTGTATTGCGGGTGCCCGCACTCTCGCGTATCCGCTTGTGCCCAAGCGGAATACGCGAACGCGGAATGCGGTCTCACCGGGTTCATCGAAAATCTAGTAATCGAGTGATAACTTGTCAACATGAGGCCCAGACTGAGCGCGGCCGAGCGCCGCGAGATGATTCTCGAGGCCGCGGGGCGGGCGTTCTCGCGGGGTGGCTACGCGGGCACGAGCACCGACGTCGTCGCGCTGGAGGCCGGGGTGTCGCAGCCTTACGTGGTCCGCATGTTCGGCACCAAGGCGGATCTGTTCCAGGAGGTCTTCGACCGGGCCGTCGCCGCCTTGCTCGCCGCGTTCACCGCCGAACTGGAGGATCGGGAGGTGGCCGCGTCGCCCGAGGTCTGGGATCGGCTCGGCGGGGTGTACAACCGCCTCGTCGAGAACCGGGACGTGCTGGTGGTCCTGTTGCAGGGCTTCAGCGCGGCCGCCGGTCATCCGCAGATCGCCGCCGCCGCAAGGCGTTTCGTCTCCGCGCTGTACACCCTGCTGGTCGAACGCACCGGGTGTGGCCCCGAGCGCGCACGGGAATTCATCGCCAACGGCATGCTGCTCAACGCGCTGCTGGCGATGAACGCCACCGAACACGCCGACGACCCCGCGCTGGCCGCGCTCGCGCGATGCGCGCTCGGCCAGGACTGCGGGTTCGACGACGCTCCGTGACCAGGGCATGCCTAGTCGGGCAGCTGGTGGGCGAGCAGGCAGAACCCGGTGACGCCCTGGAACTCCTTGATCAGCAGATCGGCGCTGCGCCAGCGCTGGCCGCCGCGGTCGATGGTCGAGGTGCGGCGGATTTCCACCGTGCCGTCGAACGACTCGGCGGAGGAGCGGCGCGGCCCCTCGGTGACGAACTCGAGCTTGCGCATCCACAGAGTGTTGCTGCTGTTCCGGTCGAGTCCGTCCATCTGGTAGAGCAGGATCTGGGAGAGCTGCGCCGCGCCGACGATGGCGTCGATCGGCGAGACCGAGTCCCAGTAGGCCGATTCGGCGCCGACGTAGCCGCCCTCGACGCCGGCGTTCACCCGCTGCTTGCTGTTGATGCGGGAGGCGGACTCGTCGACGGTGAGGTCCGTCGCGGTCAAGGTGTGGTCCTTGACGCCGTTCAGGTAGTAGTGCGGCGCGGGTCCGTAGATGTCGCTGAGCTGCGCGATGTGGTCGACGCCGGGCACGTCCAGCGTGCCGGAACCGACCGGGTGCACCATGGTCAGCGTGCCGGTCAGGTTGCCGACGCGGAACTTGAAGGCCGTCTCGAGCTCTTCGGCGTCGTCCGCGGTGATGGTGGTGATCTCCGCCTCGACCGGAATGTTGTCGAGGTCCTCGTGCGGCGCCGCGCCCGCGCGTACGGCCGCCTGGCGCACCCACATGCGAGAGGATTCGGCGGCGCCGAGGTCGCGAGCGTGCGTGATCGCCGCGTCGCATAGGGAGGCCGCGAGCATGACCGTGTCGACGCTGCTGACGTGCGGCACGAGCTCGCGGTGCTTCTTGGTCGACCAGGCGGCCGGGTAGCTCAGCCGCGCGGTACCGGAGTATTTGGTGCCGACCTGGGTGGATCGGCGGATCTGGAGGTCGGTCAGTTCTGGACTGACTTTTTTGTAACCCTCACCGAAGTATCGATCGGACCGAGGTCCGAGGGGCTCGTCGTAGCTGGAAAAAGAAACGGTCATGGCAGAGCAACTTTCGAAGAGCGATCGAGCGATTCGGTTTCAGGCAACCTGGGGCAGGTCGAAAACCTGTCCCGCATACGACAGGCCGGCGCCGAAAGAAACCTGCAGAGCAAGTTGTCCCGGCTTTGCCCGGCCCGAAGACACCAGGTCATCGATCGCCAACGGAAGGGCGGCGGCGGAAGTGTTTCCGGCCCGTCGGACGTCGTCTGCGATCACTACCGATTCGTCCTGCCAGCCGAGTTTGCGAGCAACCCCGTCGATGATTCGCAAATTCGCCTGATGCGGGATGAATACCTCGACGTCGGCGAGCGTGATACCGCCGGCGTCTGCGATTTCGGAAACTATCCTCGGCACCGCGCCGGTCGCCCAGCGGAATACTTCGGTGCCTTCCATGTGCAGGAAGGGAGTGGTCGTGGTGGTCGGCGCCGCGCGCAGTTCCTCCCACGTGGGTTCCTGCCTGATCAGGCGGGCCTGGGTGCCGTCGCTGCCCCATACGGTGCGCCTGATGTGCCCGGATTCGGTGCGGCCGACGAGGGCTGCGCCCGCGCCGTCACCGAAGATGGGAGCCACCGACCGGTTGTTGGGATCGATGACGTGGCTGAGCTTTTCGGAGCCGATGACCAGAATGTTGTCGGCCTGGCCCGCGTTGATCAGCGCGGCGGCTTGGCCGATGCCGTGCGCGTAGCCGGAGCATCCCGCCGAAATGTCGAAGGCGGCGGGTCCGGCACAGCCGAGTTCGGCGGCGACGATGGCCGCTGCGGCCGGAGTCTGGTTGAGGTGGGTCGAGGTCGCGAGCATCACGACGTCGATCTGGCGAGCGGACGTTGCGGCGGCGTCGAGCGCTTTCTGCGCGGCCGATGCGGCCATCGAAATTACTGTCTCGTGATTTCCGGCGAATCTACGTTCGGTAATTCCGGTCCGCGTTAGTATCCACTCTTCGTCGACGCCCAATTCGGGGGCGAGGTCGGAATTGGAAACAATTCGATCGGGCCGGTATGATCCGATCATCAAAACTCCGGCTTGTAAAGCCGTCATACTTCCCACCCCCGAGAGGTGAATTCGTCAATTCTGTATGCATCAATGTATCACCCGTCCAGAATTCGCGAGTCAGATCACATTGCTATAACGCCTGCATAACAGGCAACTGTGACGAAGGTCACGTTTTTTCATAGACTATTGACATGGCTCGATCACCGGCCTTCGCCCGCCCCGTTGCCGGTAGATTGCCATTCATTAACTACTTATTGGTAATCGAGTGATGCGCACCCGATGAAGTGGTCGGCGTGCGAGTTGAGGCCGGTCGCGCCGGTTCGCTCGATCGATAACCAGGAATTGTCCGTCGGGCCGCCGTGGGCGGCTCGTCGGTCGACGAACCGCGCATACGACAACGGCGGGGGCTCGGATGCGTCACGCACCCGAGCCCCCGCCGTCGAGGCTGGAAGACCTCGCGCTACCGGCTGGTGAACGGCAGCAGGGCCATCTCGCGGGCGTTCTTCACCGCGACGGCGACCTGACGCTGCTGCTGCGGGGTGAGCCCGGTGACGCGCCTGCTGCGAATCTTGCCGCGGTCGGAGATGAACGTGCGCAGCAGGTTCACGTCCTTGTAGTCCACCGTCTCGATCCCCGCGGCGATCAGCGGGTTCTTCTTGGGGCGACGGGCCTGTTCCGCGCGGACCTTCTTCGACGGTGCTCGCTTGACTGCCATATCAGGGGTTCCTTCTACGGGATCGGTGGTTCTTACCAGCTCGATTTGTGCACACCGGGAAGCTCTCCCCGGTGGGCCATCTCGCGCACACGCACACGGGAGAGGCCGAACTTCCGGAGGTGGCCGCGCGGACGTCCGTCCGCCACATCCCGGTTGCGCAATCGTACCGGACTGGCATCGCGGGGCAGTCGCTGCAGTGCCGCCTGTGCGGCGGCGCGATCGGCCTCGGATGTGGCCGGTCGCCGGATCAGTTCCTTGAGTTCCGCACGGCGCGCGGCGTACCGGGCGACGACGGCTTCGCGCTGCTCGTTGCGGGCGATCTTCGACTTCTTCGCCACCTCAGCGCTCCTCGCGGAAGTCCACGTGCTTGCGCACCACGGGGTCGTACTTCTTCAGCACCATGCGGTCCGGGTCGTTGCGCCGGTTCTTGCGCGTGACGTAGGTGTAGCCGGTGCCCGCGGTGGACTTCAGTTTGACGATCGGCCGGATATCGGTCGACTTCGACGCCATGAGAGCTCCTCAGATCTTCTCGCCGCGCAACCGGATGCGGGCGACAACGGCCTCGATCCCGTCCCGGTCGATGGTCTTGATGCCCTTGGCCGAGACGGTCAGCGTGATGCGGCGGTCCTCGCTGGGCAGGTAGTAGGTCTTGCGCTGGATGTTGGGGTTCCAGCGGCGGCTGGTCCGCTTGTGCGAGTGCGACACGGACTTGCCGAAT
Organism: Nocardia xishanensis NBRC 101358; assembly: GCF_001613365.1. Lineage (GTDB taxonomy): Bacteria > Actinomycetota > Actinomycetes > Mycobacteriales > Mycobacteriaceae > Nocardia > Nocardia xishanensis. The sequence goes on along the minus strand of NZ_BDCF01000001.1, from coordinate 193,434 downwards.
CCGGGCTTGCGCCCGGTCACTTGGCAGTGGGCCGACATGCGGGCTCCCTCCATTCGGGACTGGCACCGGCCGGAGTCGCCAGAGCAGACAGCGGAAGATGACAATCATTTTCGACAACGACTGCCCGACACTGTAGCGTTGCCTTACGGCAAATGAAAATCGTTATTGAAAGGGGTTCCTGGTGGTAGTGCCTGATCCCGCCCTGCTCCCACCCGAGCCCGACGGCCGGACGCCGGTGGTGCTGGTCACCGGCCTGCCGGGACGCGCCGCGACGGGCGTTGACCGTGTCGCCGCCGCGCTGCTCGGCGGTGAGGGCGCCGTCGTCGTCCGCCACGAATTGAGCGAGCTGCGCGAGGGCATCGTGCGCCGCACGGTCCGCACCGCGACGGACGCCAGGACCACCGTGCTCGAACTGGCGCACGGCTGCGTCTCCTGCACGCTGCGCGCCGATCTGCTTCCGCTGCTGTGCACGCTGGCCGCGCGGGAGTCGGTGCGGCGCATCGTGCTCGCGCTCGACCCGGCCTTCGAGGCCGAGGCGGTGTGCCAGGCCGTCGGCGATGTCGTGGTGACCGGCGTCGTCGGCCGGGTGGACGGACCCGCGGGAAGGGACGTGCGCGTCGAGGCGGTGCTGAGCTGCCTGGACAGCGGGCAGTGGCTGGCCGATGCCACCGGTGACGAGACCCTCGCCGAGCGCGGCCTCGCCGCCGCGGACGACGATCGCACCGTCGCGCAAGTGGCCGTCGGCCAAGTCGACTTCGCCGACGCGGTGGTTGCCATCGGCCCCGCGCTCGACGCCGTGGAGCAGGCCAGGCTCGGCGCCGTGCTGGCTCGCCTGGTTCCGGACGCGCCCGTCGCTTGGATCGACGACTTGGATGGCCTCACTACCGCGGACGTAGACGCGTTGCTCGCGCGGATCCCGGCGCAGGCGCGCCGCGGCCGGACCTTCGACGCGCACGCACCGCTGCTGCGTGGACAGCCGCCGCTGGTGGCCGAGCACGGCGTCACCCTGATCGAGTTCGCGGCTGGCAGGCCCTTCCATCCCGGCAGGTTGCACGAGGCGCTCGACGTGCTGTTCGAGGGCGTGGTGACCGCGCGCGGCCGGATCTGGCTGGCCACCCAGCCCGACGAGGTCGTCTGGCTGGAGTCCGCGGGCGGCGGGCTGCGCATCGGCGGCGCGGGCCGCTGGCTGGCCGCGATGAGCGAGGACGAGGTGGCGCGGGCGGATCGGGACCGGCGGGCGCTCGCGGCGTTGCGCTGGGACGACCGCTTCGGCGACCGGGACGTCTCGCTGGTGATCCTCGCGCACGACGCCGATCCCGCCGAGATCCGTCGGGCGCTGCACTGGGCGCTGGTCGAGGACGACGAGCTGCGGCTGGTCGAGCGCGCGCCCGAGCGGGTCGCGCTGTGGGACGACCCGTTCGGCGACTGGCATGCCGATCCGTGCGAGGACGGACTGATCGACGAGGTCGCGCAGACCGAAAGTCGGAGAGGAGAAGGAAAGTGAAGACAGGTGTCCACCCGGACTATCACCCGGTGGTGTTCGAGGACTCCAGCACCGGCAAGCGGTTTCTCACCAGGTCCACCGCGACCAGTGCGCGGACCGTGGAGTGGGAGGACGGCAACATGTACCCCTTGCTGGTGGTCGATGTGACCGCCGACTCGCACCCGTTCTGGACCGGCGCGCACCGCGTGCTGGACACCCAGGGCCGGGTCGAGAAGTTCGAGCGCAAGTACGGCAGGCGCGTGCGCGCCGGACGGGAGGCCTGAGATGGCGGTGCCCAAGCGGAGGATGTCGCGGTCCAACACCCGCAGCCGTCGCTCTCAGTGGAAGGCGACGCCGCCCGCGTTGGTGCCGGTGACCGTCGGCGGTGTGGTCCACCGGGTGCCACGCCGGCTGGTGCAGGCCGCGCGTCGCGGCTTGATCGACTTGGCTCGTCTCTGAGTCGGCGTCGCCAACGGCGAACAGTCAGCAATCTTCCGGCTACTGATGTGTCGTGGATCACATGGCGTTATTTCCGAATTGCCGCGTGCGACAAGGTAACTGAGGCGTGAAATACCGACTTAGAGTTGGTTTTTTGGGGTATTAAAAGTCTCCGTGCAGTGATGATTTCGTGCTCACACGCCGGTACGCTCATCCGAGAGGGCGGGTTCTTCTGGTTCTCGGGAGAACCCGCTCATCGCCAAATTCGGCAATTCCTCCCCAAAACCGTTCTCGCGAACGATCTTTCGGTGACCTATGACTTGCCGACGTGTGCCGCGGGCTCCGTGTCCGAATGTCCCGGCAATCCAGGCAAATCCGGCAGCAGCGATTCCAGTCGCGCCAGCTGCGCGCCGATCAACTCGGCGGGGCCCTCGATCAAGGAGAGCGGCCACGGCCAGCGGTGCCCCTCCAGTCGCTGTACCTCCTCGACCAAGTCGGCGGTCGTGGCCTCCAGTTCGCTGATCTCCGTGCGCAATTCGCCGACCTGGGTGCGCAGGGCCTCGGTGTCGCCCTCCAGCTCGTCGATCCGGCGTTGCATCTCGTCGATGCGGCTCAGCGCGGCGGCCAGCCCGTCGACCATCGTCAGGTGTCTGCCTTCGGTGTCGGTGCCCAGCTGCGGCCACCCGGCGAGACCCGGCCCGCGCAACTGGGTCTGGATGTCGCGCAGCACCGCGTCCTGCTCCGGCGTCATGTCCGGTTCCTCCTGTACGAAATCCCATTGGCCGAAATCCACTGTCTCGGCCACGTTCACATCGCAGAGCACGCCGTTGACCCGGACCTGGCGCAGCGTCTGGTGAATATTGCGCCTGGTCTCCACGTTGCCGCCCGACCACGCGTCGGTCTGCCAGGCCCAGGCGGCGCTGCCCGCGTCCAGCGCCCTGCTGACCGTCCAATACCCGCCGTAGATGCCGACATTCGCGGCGCCGAGCACGGTGGCGGCCCCGTCCAGATACGCGTCGATCGCCACCTGGTCGTGCGGGGTGGCGTCGAAATCCGCCGAGAAGTAGATGGGCCGGTCGCGACGGCCGCCGCAGCGCAGCACCTGCGCGAGGCCTGCCCGCGCGTCCACAATGCCCGCGTTGTAGCCGTCCAGCATGCGGGCGGCGGTGGTCTCCCAGTTGGAGACGATGGAAATGTCGTGTGCCCGAAGATCGTCGGCCTCGGCGGGCGTCAGCTGCTTACCTGGCAGACTCGGGCCGCCCGGCGTCAGATAGCGCACCACGAAGTCGAAACCAGCCGCCCGGATGGCAGCGCCCCCCGGACGTCCACCGGAGTAGTCCAGGCCGAAGCGCATGTGTCCCACTGTAAGACGTCGACCGCGCGGTGCGTCGCGGTTCAGCGCATCAGCCCGGGCTGCCGCGACGGCAGCGACGACGGCGTCCTCCGGTCAGGGGCGACCAGCACCGCGGTGATCGGCACGGCCAGCGACAGCACGCCGATGACGAACATCGGCATCAGGAAGGAGAACAGGTCGTCACCGGTCGGCATGGCGGCGCGCTGGTCGATCCGCAGCTCCAGCCCGGCCATTCGCAGATAGTGCATCCCGATGACAGCGCACCCGAACAGGGCGGAGGCCCCGACGACAGCGGACGTCGGCCACATGCGCTGCACGAACCACAGTGTGGCCAGCGAGATCACGATGCTGAGCGCGCCCGCGGCGAGCACTTGCCACAGTCCGAATTCGAGCTTGCCGCGCACCTGCACGGCGCTCATCCCCAGAGCCAGCATCAGGCTCGTGCCGACGCCCATCAGCACACCGCCGCCGAGCAGGCGCGCCAGCTGCGGCGTCCGCCCGACCAGCACCAGCCCCCCGAAGACCGCGAGCACGGCGAGCACAGCCGCTCCGATGAGCCGGACGACGTCGTAGCGGATCATGGTGTCGCCCGAAGGCGTGACACCGAGCATCGTCACGAAAATCGCCAGCCAGGTACCGATTCCGCCGATCGAGATCGCGGCCGAGGCCAGCCAGACCAGCCGGAACTTGGACGTCACCGATTTGGTCGACTGGCGGATGCAGATCAGACCGATCAACGCGCCCGCCATCGCCACCAGGATCGACAGGCCTAGCACCCAATAACCCATGGAGAAGTAGGACAAAGCAGCGAACCTCACACCTGCCCGACGGGCTGCTCTTGCTGTTGTGCGGCGAGCCGCTGGATCGCGTACTCCGTCACGGCGGCGAGGGATTGGCGCACTTCCATGGCGTTGCGAGCGTCGATGTCGACGATCGGGACGCCGGACCGCACCGAGAGCGCCTCGCGTAGCTCGGCGACCGGGAACCGCGGAGCGTCCGGAAAACGGTTGACCGCCACCAGGAACGGCAGTCCGCGCGCTTCGAAGAAGTCGACGGCGGCGAAGCTGTCCTCGATGCGACGGGTGTCGACGAGCACCACCGCGCCGATCGCGCCGCGGATCAGGTCGTCCCACATGAACCAGAACCGGCGCTGGCCCGGCGTGCCGAACAGGTACAGCGTCAAGTTCCCCGGCAGCACGATGCGGCCGAAATCCATGGCGACCGTCGTGGTTTCCTTGCCCGGTGTGGCGGCGAGGTCATCGATGCCGTCGGAGAAACCGGTCACCATCGCCTCGGTGCGCAGCGGGACGATCTCCGACACCGCGCCGACGAAGGTGGTCTTGCCAGCGCCGAATCCCCCTGCGACAACGATTTTCGTAGACGCGGTGCGGTTGTCCATGGGTGCCGAACCGTACGGCTGGGAGTTATAGGGCGCGGAGTCCACGCAAAGTCCTCTCCATCAGGGACCGGCGCTCGTCGTAGCTCGCCTGGTCGCTCAGGGTCCAATGCACGCGTAGCGTCCCGGCGACGACGAGATCGCCGATCACGACCCGGACCAGTCCGAGCGGCCGCTGTAGCTGGGCCGATATTTCGGCCACCGAAAGACGTGCGGTGCCGAGCCGCACGATATCGGTGCGGATATCGCCGACCGGCCATTCGAAATGGGCAGTGTAGGAGATGGTCTCGATGACCGCCTCCAAGGGAAGGTCGACCGCGGGTTCGGTACGCCCCGAGGTCAGGGCGTAGGGACGAACGCGGGTGGGTGGTGTGCCCGGCCCCCCGCCGGATGGGTTAGACATCGCACGCTCTACACGGCCGTCCGGGCGGTGGCCTGAACCACCGAACCGACACGATCCACGAGTAGCGCCATCTCATAACCGATCCGGCCGATGTCGTGCGTCTTGTTGGCGAGCACCGCCAGGTGCGAACCGTTGCCGACAGTCATCACCAGCAGGTAGCCGCGCTGCATGTCGACGATGGATTGCATCACCTTGCCGCCGTTGAACAACTGGGCGGCGCCGGTGGACAGGCTGGCCAGACCGGCGGTGACCGCGGCCAGCTGCTCGGCCCGGTCCGAAGGCAGGTGCGGGCTCGTCGCCTGCAGCAGGCCGTCGGCCGACACGAGCACCGCGTGCGTGACACCCGGCACGTCCCGCGTGAAGCGGGTCACCAGCCAGTTCAGATTCTCGTCTGTGGTGTTGCCTGGTTTCTCGGTCATGCAAGCCCTCCGTCGTTGTACTGGGCGTCGGCCCGCCCGCTGCGGACCCCGCTGAGATGCCTCGTCAAGCTATTGCGGATCTCGTCAGGATTCCGCGTGTTGGATTCGTTGGTCGGCGCCAGACCGCCCGGGACCAGCTGCGCTCCCGGCTGCCGGATGGGCAGGCCGCCGGAGGTGCGGCCGGAGTTGGTCGGGTTGCTCGCCTCCGCGGCGGCGGCCCAGCCGACGTCGGCGGGGGAAGTCCAAGCGCCGCCGTCGTTCTCGGAACCGGCGGAAGCGGGTTCGACCAGCCACTCCGAGACCATGCGCTGGTAGATGGGCGTCGGGGACTCCGGGTTCACCGGTCGCAGACCGGTGATCGTGGCCTGCGCCGCGTTCGCGAGCGCCGCGGGCTCTGGCACCTCGTAGGTCGCGGTCTCGGCCCAGACGTCGACGTGCGCGGGTTCCTCGGGCGCGGCGGGCGCTGGCACGGGCGCAGGCAGTGCCCGCGGCTCCACCGAGCGCGGCGCACCGTTCTCGTTGCGCATCCGCATCGGCAGCGGGCCGCCGCGGCCGGGATCGGTGGTCTCGGCATCGATCACCGGCGCAGCGCGGTCGGCCGGGGTGGCCACCCGGATCGCCGGGCGGCGCTGCGGCAGACCGGTGCCGCTCATCTCGAACGACGAGGTGTGTTCCGGCAGCGCGAGGCTCGGCACCGGCACCAGCATGCGCGGGGGCGCCACGGTGGGTTCGGGCGCGTTGTCCTGCGGCTGCGGCGCGGTGAGCTGCGGAGCCTTGTCGCTGATCGGCACCGGGGAGACCAGGGTGCCCGGCAGGTGCACGCTCGCCGTGATGCCAGGCTGCTGTGCCATTGCCGAGGTGCGGCGCAGGTTGACCGTGATGTTGTGCCGCTTGGCGAGCCGGCCGACCACGAAAAGACCCATGCGGCGCGCGGTTTCGACGGTGACCTCACCACCGGAGGCGAGGTGCTCGTTGACCGTCTGCAGGTCCTCGGCCGACATGCCGAGACCGCGGTCGATGATCTCGATCAGGTAGCCGCCGTCCACCGCGCGGGCTACCGAGACGGCCACCGGAGTGGTGGGCGGTGAGTAGCGCAGCGCGTTGTCGATGAGCTCGGCGAGCAGGTGCTCGACGTCGACGGCGGGCTCACCGGGCACGATGCCGTCGGGCGCGCTGCCGATCTCGACGCGCTGGTAGTCCTCGACCTGGGAGACCGCGCTCCACAGCATGTCCGACAGCGGCACCGGCGGCAGGTGTCCGCGGCGCAGCGCGGTGCCCGCGAGCACCAGCAGGTTGTCGCCGTTACGGCGCATGCGGGTCGCGAGGTGGTCGAGGCGGAACAGGCTCTGCAGGCGCTCGGAGTCGTCCTCGTCGTGCTCGAGCTCCTCGATCAGCGTCAGCTGCTGCTCGACGAGCGACTGGCTCCGGCGCGAGAGGGTCTCGAACATGCTGCCGATCTGGAGGCGCAGACGCGCCTGCTCGGCGGCGAGGTGGAGCGCGGCGCCGTGGATGTCGTCGACGGCGCGGGCCAGCTGGCCGATCTCCTCTGTGGTGTGCACATCGACGCGGGTCGGCTCCGGCGTGGCGTTGCCGGAACGCACGACCTCGAGCTCGTTGGGCAGGTCGACGTGCGCGACCTGGAGCGCGCCGTGCCGCAGGCGGCGAATCGGGACGACGAGCGAGCGGGCGACCGCGAGCGCGAGGGCGAGACCGGCGAGCAGCGTCGCGACCACGATCGCGATATCGCGCAACACGATGCCGCGGACTTCGGCGGTCCGGTCGGCCAGTCGCGCGTCGATGGTGTCGACCAGGTTCAGCGTGGTCTGGTCGTAGGCGGTGGCACTGGTGCGCAGCGAGTCGATGACCGGCTGGCTGCCCGCTGGGTCGCCGAGGTTCTGGCTGAAGGCGCCGAGGCGGACGTTCACCGCGTCGATCAGCACGCTGGCGTTGAGCGCCGAAGACGGCTGCAGCTGGGCGAACTGGCTCAGCAACACCAGCTCACCACCCGCGGTGATCAAAACCGTCGGGCGCACGGCCGGGTTGCGGTCCGCGCCGGGCGAACCGATCAGCAGGTACTGCTGGGTGTGCAGCCTGCGCGCGTTGGTGGTCACACCGAGCTGGAGGAAGTACCGCTGAATGGTGATCTCTTCCAGCGAGGTCGAACGCGCGATCGCGTTGCCGATGCGGGCGGCGACCTCGTCGGCCTGCTGGCCGATCGCCACCGGCGAGCTGTTGCGCAGGCCGTTACGCATCGCGCGGCCCGCTGTGAGCGCCGCGTCGAGCTCGTTGACCACGTCGGTCGGCGCGCCCGTCGAACGCAGGGCGGTCTGGAGATCCACGGCCGCCTGGTCGAACCGGCCCGCGATGCGGTCCAGGTCGGCGTCGGTGGTGTGGTCCTCCCACGTGGTCGCCGTGCTGACGGCGAGTTGTTCGGTGGCCGAGGCGAAACCGAGCATCGGCCGGATGATCCTGGCCTGGTCGGTCGCCGCGTCGAGGTCGCCGATCGTGTTCAACTCGTCGTTGATTCGCAATACCGCGAACGTCGAGGCGAGCACCACCGGCAGCAGTAGCACGATCCCGACCTTGCGGGTGACGGACCAGTTCGACAGCCTGAATTGCCGGGAACGCGGTGCTGCATCCATCCGCTTCCGTCGCCTCCACTCCGCGCGGGGTCCCCGGATGGCTAGTGGCTGTTTCACATAAGTATGGGACCAACCCGCTGAGAACCAACTCGAGGTCTTGTTTTTACCGCTGGGAACATACCGTGCTGAGTGTGTAACGGCAATCCGGGGCACTCGTCTTGATATTCCTCTAATATGGCTGAGCAGAACAAGTTTCGGTACCGGAGTGGGACTCGCGAGGACCGAAATCCGCGCGCGCCGGTGAAAGCCCCTGGTCATCGGTGGTGCTCCGCCATGTCGCCTCTCGGGCGCGGTTCGCGGCGTGTCGGGCATCCCCTCTCAGTTGGCTCTCAGTCGATGCGGTCAAACTGGTGGCATGCGCATTCTGGTAGTCGATGACGATCGCGCCGTCCGGGAATCGCTGCGTCGGTCGCTGACCTTCAACGGCTACTCGGTCGATCTCGCGGTGGACGGTGTCGATGCCCTCGAGAAAGCCACCGTGCAACGCCCGGACGCACTCGTGCTGGATGTGATGATGCCGAGATTGGACGGGCTCGAAGTTTGCCGACGGTTGCGCAGCACCGGTGATGATCTTCCGATTCTGGTTTTGACGGCGCGCGATTCGGTTTCCGAAAGGGTTGCCGGACTCGATGCCGGAGCCGATGACTATCTGCCGAAGCCATTTGCCCTCGAGGAATTGCTCGCCCGGTTGCGCGCGCTGCTGCGCCGCCGCGCGCCCGAACAAGGCGACACCTCCGAGGCGATGCTCTTCGCGGATCTGTCCCTGGATCCGGTGACCCGCGAGGTGTCCCGCGGCTCCCGCTCGATCAGCCTGACCCGCACCGAGTTCGCGCTGCTGGAAATGCTGATGGCCAACCCGCGCCGGGTGCTCACCCGCAGCCGCATCCTCGAAGAGGTGTGGGGCTACGACTTCCCGACCTCGGGCAACGCGCTCGAGGTCTACATCGGCTACCTGCGCCGCAAGACCGAGGCCGAGGGCGAGCCGCGCCTCATCCACACCGTGCGCGGCGTCGGTTACGTGCTGCGCGAGACTCCGCCGTAGGCCGCGCGACATGGCTCGAAGCGTCCCCCGGCGACCCGTCATCGCCACCCTGGGCCAGCGCCAGCCCGACCCGAACGAGATGCGGCCGCCGATGCCGCTCACCCGCTCGGTCTCGCTGCGCTGGCGCGTCACCCTGCTGGCCGCCTCGGTGGTTGCCATCGCGGTCGCCTTCACCTCCATCGCCGCGTACGCGATGGTGGCGCGCGCGCTCTACGCCGATGTCGACGCGCAATTGCGGGCGCGTGCCTCGACGATGATCGACAACAACTTCGAGAGCATGGGCTTTCAATCGATCATCCTGGCCGGGCTTTTCTCCAACGATGTCGGCGTCGCGCTGATCTTCGCCGACCACAAGCCCTATATGCCGCCACAGCAGACAATTCCGCCGGTGGGGGAGCAGGAGTTCGCCGTGGCCGACGGTGAACTGACCTCATCGCTGCGCACGGTGAGCAATCAGCGCGTCCTCGCGGTGCGCACCAATTCCGGTGCGACGCTGGTCATTTCCCAGCGGCTGGAGCCAACCCGAGAGGTGCTCGACCGGCTGGCCTGGCTGTTGTTCGTTGTCGGCGGATGCGGCGTCGTGCTCGCCGCGGCGGCGGGCACGGCGGTCGGCCGCACCGGGCTCAGACCCATCGCCAGACTCACGGCCGCGACCGAACGCGTCGCGCGCACCGACGACCTCACGCCCATCCCGGTCACCGGCGACGACGAATTGGCGCGACTCACAGACAGTTTCAACACCATGCTGCGGGCGCTCGCCGAATCACGGGACCGCCAGCGGCGTCTGGTCGCCGACGCCGGGCACGAGCTGCGCACGCCGCTGACCTCCCTGCGCACCAACATGGAGCTGCTCATCGCCTCCAGCAGGCCGGGCGCGCCGCGGATCCCCGAGGAGGACATGGCCGAGCTGCGCGCGGACGTGATGGCCCAGATCGAGGAGCTGTCCACCCTCGTCGGCGATCTGGTCGACCTGGCCCGCGAGGACGCCCCCGAGACCGTCTACGAGCGGATCGACCTCGGCGAGGTGACCGAGCGCGCGTTGGAGCGCGCCCGGCGCAGGCGCGGGTCCATCGAGTTCGTCGCCGAGCTGCGGCCGTGGTTCGTCTACGGCCACGAGGCCGGACTCGAGCGTGCCGTGCTGAACGTGCTCGACAACGCCGCCAAGTGGAGTCCGGCGGGGGCCCAGGTGCTGGTCACCATGCGCGAGACCGGACGAGGTCTGCTGGAGCTCGCGGTGGACGACGCGGGACCCGGTATCCCGTCGGACGAACGGGAGCTGGTGTTCGAGCGGTTCTACCGGACCACCGCGTCCCGATCGATGCCGGGCTCGGGTCTCGGCCTGGCCATCGTCAAGCAGGTGGTGACCAAGCACGGCGGCACCATCACGATCGACACGTCCGACCGCGGCGGCGCGCAGATCCGTATCGTGTTACCAGGTGAGGGTGATGGCCTCGCGTCCCCTCAGGAGATCTCGGAGAACTGAAAGCACGGTCTCAGTCGGCTCTAAGCCGTCGTCGGCACGCTGGTCGGCAGACGTGAGGAGAAACGAGAAACCATGACGGAGGATTTCCAGGACCGCAACGTGGAACCGGGGAAGGCGGACGCCTCCGTCCCCCGGCCGACCGAGCAGTTCCCGCACGCGGGCGCGGCCGAGCACGCGGCATGGGCCGCTCCCGGCGCGGCGCACCAGACGCCCCACTATCAGCAGCAGCAGCATCCCGGCGAGCACCATCGGACGCAGCCGTTCCACGGCCCGGAATCGGGCCACGGATTCGGCGCTCCCGGCGCACCGCCGCCCCCGCACACCGTGCCGGGCGCGGCCTTCGGCGCGCTGCCGCCACAGCCGCCGCGGCGCCCGTTCCGCACCGGCCTCGTCGCGGGCGCTGTGGCGCTCGCGCTGGTCAGCGGTGGTGTCGGCGGTGCGGTCGGCGCGCTGGTCACCCGGTCCGACGACGGCAGGGCATCGGTGACCAACGCGCTGGACGCGCCCAAGCCCAATGTCAGCAACGCCTCCAACGCGCCCGCGGGTTCGACCCAGGCGGTGGCGCAGAAGGTGCTGCCGAGCGTCGTCATGATCAAGGTGGCGAGCAACCGCGCCCAGGGCGAGGGCTCCGGCGTCGTGCTCTCCTCCGACGGCCTGATCCTGACCAACAATCACGTGGCCTCCGGCGGCGGCGCGGGCGCCAAGATGGAGGTCATGTTCTCCGACGGGAGCAGCGCGCCGGCCACGCTGGTCGGCGCCGACCCTGTTTCGGATCTCGCGGTGATCAAGGTGCAGGGGAAGAACGATCTGACCCCGATCGAACTGGGCACCTCGTCGAATCTTCAGGTCGGCCAGCCGGTGGTCGCCATCGGGTCGCCGCTCGGCCTGGCGGGCACCGTCACCACCGGCATCGTCTCGGCGCTGAACCGGCCGGTGTCGACCAGCGGCGAGGGCGGCCAGAACCCCAACGCTCCGCAGCCGGTGATCGACGCGATCCAGACCGACGCCGCCATCAACCCGGGCAACTCGGGCGGTGCGCTGGTCGACGGCAGCGGCAAGCTGATCGGTATCAACACGGCGATCGCCAGCCTCGGCGCCGGCGAGATGGGCAGCCAGCAGAGCGGTTCGATCGGGCTCGGCTTCGCCATCCCGGTGGACCAGGCCCGCAGGGTGGCCGACGAGCTCATCAAGAGCGGCCACGCCACCTACGCTCAGATCGGCATCAAGCTGCGCCCGCAGGACAGCGCCGCGCTGGTGCTGGAGGCGACGCCGGACGGTCCGGCCGCCAAGGCGGGGATCCCGTCGGGCGTCGTCATCACCAAGCTGGACGACCGCTCCATCGACTCCGGCGAATCCCTCATCGCAGCCGTCCGTTCGCACCAACCGGGAGACAAGGTGAAGGTCACCTATACCGACGAACAAGGCAACAATCCGAAGACCGTCGAGGTCACCCTCATCGGCGCGCCCGCGGACGGTGGACGATGAGGCGGCCGAGTGACGCGGAATTGTCCAGCGCCGCCGCCGGGTTGCTCGGCACAGGCGCTACGGTGAGCACCATGGAAATCGATGCTCCTGTGGCGGGGCGTGCACTGGTGGTGGTCGTCGACGATCGAACGGCGCATGGAGGTGTGGACTCGCTCGGCCCGCTGGTCACCGAGCTGCTCACCGAGGCGGGTTTCCTCGTCGACGCGTCGGTGTCGGTGCAGGCCGACGAGGTGGAGATCCGCAACGCGCTGAACACGGCCGTGATCGGCGGCGTCGACCTGGTCATCTCCGTTGGCGGCACCGGAATGTCGCCGCGCGACGTGACGCCGGAGGCGACCTCGCAGGTGCTGGACCGGGAACTGCCCGGAATCAGCGAGGCGCTGCGCTCCTCCGGCCGAGTCGCCGGCTCGCTGGACGCCGGGCTGTCGCGCGGGCTGGCGGGCGTATCGGGCAGCACCCTGGTGGTGAACCTGCCCGGCACCCGCGCCGCCATCCGCGACGGTATGGCAACCCTCTCGCCGCTCGCCAGCAAAGTGATCGGCGAACTGTCCGGATTGGCCGAATAATTTCGGCCGCCGACTCCTCCGACGTCCCTCGCCCCGCCGCGCGCCGGGCGAGGGACGCCGCGCGTCTGGCGCGGATTTTCGGCGAGACTCTCCCGGAGACCACCCGCGACGAGCGCGGCGACGATCCGGACGATCGCGGTTCGGCCGACGACTGGTTGCGCTCCCAGGTTCCGCCGCATCACGGCTGAGCGCCTTTCTACTATTTAAGTCCGTACTTTAGGACGATATTCCTCCGTGATCTCCTCACCGTTTTCAATAACGGACTGTGATCTGCGCCATTCGTACGGCCCTGTCCCGTAAGCCGCGGTTGGCGTCGTTGCGACTCGTGTCGATCGGATCGGCGAATGCGCGACATTCCCGCCTGCATTTATGCACGTCAAGCGATATTGGCATGTCAGCACCAGTGATCTACATCACATTGTTCTTTACAATTCTTTACGTTGCCAGGCAGTTACCGACGGTTTAATCTTCGCCTCGAGCCACCCAAACGTAGGACCCCGCAGGCTCGGATACGGCTCGTATGTGGTCGATCCGGTGGAACCAAGGCTCGGTTCCGTTGTCAGCGAGGGGCGTTGCGCCGAAATAACAGCCGGTTACATATCGGCAACAAAGGGGCGACAAACTGAGCTGGGCCTGAGAGGACCACTGTCCAGCCTCGATGGTCGAGGTTGACTGTTTGAACCTGATGAGGGGAAGTATGAGCGAGAACCGCACCAACGGTCTGCGTCGCGGTGCCCGCGTCGCGGGCGTCGGCGCCGCCGCGGCCGTTGCCATGGGCCTGCTGTCGACCGGTGCTGCCAATGCCGACACCTTCGTGCCGTTGCCGGACGGTCAGAAGGTCGGAGCCGGCGTGACCCTGACCCGCACGGGTGAGCACGCCCTGATTTCGCCGTCCCTTGCCGCCAACGGCGCCGGTCGCGTCGTCTGGGTCTCGGGCAACGCCACCGCCGATGTCACTGTCACTCCCGAGGGTACGGTCGGCCCGAACAACGGTCCCGCGGGCGGCCCTGGCACCAACAACTCCTCGACCCACGGCGCTTCCCAGCTGAGCACCGGCTACATCGTCGGCTGCCAGGTGAGCATCGCCGACGACGCCATCTCCGCGGGCGTGTCGGGCGGCGTCAACCTCGACGGCTTCAGTATGGGCGGCTCCATCGGCCTGAACCTCGGCCCGGGCGAAGTGAAGTTCGTGCAGATCGACTACAAGGACATCTTGAAGCCGGGCGTGTACTCGGTCGAGTACCAGGACGCGGAGATCGAGATCCAGGGCTGCGCGGGCTACGCCCAGGCGCGTGCCTACACCGTGGTCGAGATCATCGGCGACCACTACTCGAAGACCACCCTCTACGGGATGCCTTTCAGCATCGGCTGACGTCTGTCGAGCCCACCGCGGCGAGCGCGGACCGCGATCGATCGCACGAGCGATCGTCGCCGGTGCCGGGCCGCCGCCGATCGAACAACGAACAATCTTCTCGCTGAAGCGATTCAACCCTCGAGGGGTACAACGAAATGATCAACCGTAAGAACGTGGCGCGTGTGGCCGGTGTCGGTGCCGCCGCCACCATCGCCATGGGCCTGTTCTCCACCGGCGCCGCCAACGCCGACACCTTCGTGCCGCTGCCGGGCGGCCAGATCGTCAAGACCCTGTCCGACGGCACCGTCGTGACGGTCCGCCTGGTCGGTGAGTCCGCCAACATCAACCCGTCCCTTGGCTCCACGCCGGTGCACCGCAACGCGTGGGTCTCCGGTTCGGCTCAGGTCGAGCTGTCCGGCACCGGCTCGGAGGCCGGCGGCAAGATCTTCCCGGGCTACACCGTCGGTTGCCAGGTGAACATCGCGGGCGGCGGCGCCGAGGGCGGCGTCGAGGCGGGCAGCGACTGGCAGGGCGAGAGCCCGAGCATCGGCGCCACCAGCGGCGGCAATCTGTCGCTCGGCCCGGGCCAGGCGACCTCGTTCTACATCCTCGACATCGAGGAGGCCGACGACTTCGGTAACGAGGCGCACAAGAAGCGCAACAAGTTCAAGGGCAGCAACGGCTCGGTCACCTGGTCGGACTCCACCATCGGCCTGTCGGGCTGCGGTGGCTACGCGCAGGCCCGCGCCTTCGTCAGCGTCGAGGTCGAGACCGACAATGTCGTCACCTGGGTGACGCTGTGGGGTCAGCCGTTCAGCCTCGGCTGACGATCCGAACGAACGGGCCCGTCGCTTCTGCGACGGGCCCGTTGTCGTTCGTATCGGCGGATCGATTCCGATCCCGGACATGCGTCCAACCCGACGCGACTAGGCTGGATGTGTCGTTCGGAGGGGACAAACCGGACGACCCGACGGGAGCGGGTATCCGGGGCCGCTGCTCGAGGGCCCGCTTCCGGCTCGGCTCAGAACTCGTGCCGTCCGCCCGC
The DNA here is from genome assembly GCF_001613365.1 of Nocardia xishanensis NBRC 101358. Taxonomy (GTDB): domain Bacteria; phylum Actinomycetota; class Actinomycetes; order Mycobacteriales; family Mycobacteriaceae; genus Nocardia; species Nocardia xishanensis. The sequence goes on along the minus strand of NZ_BDCF01000001.1, from coordinate 178,324 downwards.
GCTCTCGCGTCCCTCGGCGAGCAGATCGCGGATCTGCACCAGGATCTCGGTATCGCTCAGCGGTTCTTCCACGTCGCCGCCGAACCGCTTCTTCATCTGTGCGGCGGGCAATACCAGCACGAAATACAACACCGCCGCGATGATCGCGAAATTGATGACCGCGGTGACGATCGGGCCGACCTGAACGAAAGTCGCTGGTTTGTCGGCAACTAGGTAGAAACCTAGGCCGAGTGGGTTGTTTCCGCCGAATACGGCGAGCAGCGGATTGATGATTCCGTTGGTGAACGCGGTGACGATAGCGACGAATGCGGTGCCTATCACCACCGCGACCGCCAGGTCGACGACATTTCCGCGAAGCATGAAATCTTTGAATCCCTTGAGCATTGCCGATCTCTCCTCTTCGGAAGACAGTCACGGTCGTACTCGGCGGAATCTGCGTGCCGGGTATCGGGGATGCTAGTCGACCCTATTGGTTAATCTCTGGCGAACATATTCGCGTCGCGAAACAGCGCCCTGTCGGGCGGTTCGTCAATGAAAAACCACCGTGAGGGCGGTATGCAGCGAGGCCGCGGCCACCACCGTGGCGTGTTCGGAATCCATCGCGATCAGCACCACCCGGTCGGCCGCGTCGCGCCGCTCGCCGGGCTGGGAAACCAGGACGACGGCGGCGTCGCTCGCCAGTGTGCGGGCCGGGCGGGCGCTCGGTCCTTGTTGCTCGTCGCCGCCGATCACGTCGACGCGGTCGCCCGCGCGCAGGATCTCCGCCACGGCGCTGTCGGCCAGCCGGATCGGAACGATCCGGGCGTCACGCGCGCCGGCCGCCACCTCGGCCAGCCGGGGACCGATCACGCGGAGATCGGTGAACACCTCGCCCGCTCGCATCGCGCCGGTCGTCGTCGCGCCGTGCAGCGCCGCGGGACGGCGCACCGCGCCGACGGGCAGAGTGCCCGATTCGAGCGGAACGGACTTCAGATCATCGGGCGCGAGCACCGCCCCTGGTGGCAGATCACGCCCGGCGACCACGACCTCGGCCCGCGCCGCGCCGGGATTGCCGCGGGCGAAGAGGACGATGGCCAGCAACGTCAGCGCCGCCGCGAGCACACGGCGGGCGAGCAGGCCGTCGGCCCACGGTGGGCGGTTCGACAGCGCGAAGCGCAGCGGGCTACCGCGACCGAGATCGGCGAATGCGCGAGTCATGGCCGGATCCTATGGCCGGAATCACGCCGCGCGGCTCACGAGAAGACTGGGTTGTGGATCAACCGGAGGCTGTGGACAACCCGGAATCGGCTACCGCGGAATCAGCTGGCGACGGCCGTGCTGGTGGTCGAGCTCGCGCTGCTGGAGGAGCTGGAGTCGGAGCTCGACGAGCTGGAGCCGCTGTCGGACTTCGCGGGCTCGCTCGCGGTGGACGCGCCGCCGCGGCTGTCGGTGCGGTAGAAACCACTGCCCTTGAACACGATGCCGACCGAGTTGAACAGCTTGCGCAGCTTCCCAGAGCAGTTCTCGCAGACCGTCAGCGCGTCGTCGGAGAAGGACTGCACGATGTCGAAGCGGTTGTCACACTGGGTGCACGCGTATGAATAAGTTGGCACAGGATCCTCCGCAGGGTTCGTCGACTAGCACTCTACAGTCGACAGTGCCAACGCCGCCAATCGGTCGATCATTCCGCGACCGGATCGCCGCCGAGTCGCCGCAATCCGCCGCGCGGCGTGAGGACCCAGCCCATCCGCAGGTCGTGCGGTTCTTCGGGCAGCCGATCCACGAATTCGTCGTCGCGCACCACAGCGACGAGCCTGGCGTCCGGCCGGGCCGCGCCGAGCGTGCGGTCGTAGTGTCCGGCCCCGCGTCCCAGCCGCACACCGCGCCGGTCCACCGCGAGCGCCGGAATCAGAATCAGCTCGGCCAGCGTGACGGCCTCGGCGCCCAACGCGGGCCCGCTCGGCTCGAGCAGCCCGTACCTGGCCTTACGCAGATCGGCAGGGCCCGTGTACTCGGCCCAGTTCAATGGTTCCGCGTCGCCGGTGAGTGGCAGGAGGACGCGCGCCCCGGTCTCGCGCAGCGCTTCGAGCTGGGCCATCGACCCGGGTTCCTCGCGCATCGGCACGTACGCGCACACCCATTCGGACACCAGCGGGGTCTCGAACTTCGCGATCGCTTCGGCCAGCGCCAGCGCCTCTCGCTCGCGCTGCTCGGCGGACACCGCGGCCCGCCGGGCGAGAATTTCGCCACGCCATGCATGTTTGTCCCGCTCGCCGGGCATCTCCATGGGGATCACCATAAGCTCACCGGGTGCCGGGTCGCCGCGACGGCGGTCGGCGGTGTGATGGATGGATAGGGTATGCGTATGACAGCAATGGCAGGACAGTCCGCGGATGGTGCGCTGATGTCGTGTTTCCGTACGGCAGTCGTGCCAGCGGCCGGGCTCGGGACTCGTTTCCTGCCCGCGACCAAGACGGTGCCCAAAGAGTTGCTGCCGGTGGTGGACACTCCCGGCATCGAGCTGGTGGCGAGCGAGGCCGCCGAGTCCGGCGCGGACCGGCTCGTGATCGTGACCTCGCCGGGCAAGGACGGCGTCGTCGCGCACTTCGTCGAGGACCTGGTGCTGGAGAGCACCCTCGCCGAGCGCGGCAAATTCCAGCTGCTGGAGAAGGTGCGCAAGGCGCCTGCCCTGCTCGATGTCACCTCGGTGGTGCAGGAAGAGCCGCTCGGCCTCGGTCACGCGGTCGCGCAGGCCGAGCAGGCGCTCGACGACGACGAGGACGCGATCGCGGTCCTGCTCCCGGACGACCTGGTGCTGCCGTGCGGCGTGCTCGACGTGATGAGCCGGGTGCGGCGCAAGCGCGGCGGCACCGTGCTGTGCGCCATCGACGTGCCGAAGGAAGAGGTCAGCGCGTACGGCGTCTTCGACGTCGCGCCGGTGCCCGACGCGACCAATCCGAACGTGCTGCGGGTCAACGGAATGGTGGAGAAGCCCGCGCTGGCCGACGCGCCGTCCACCTTCGCCGCCGCGGGCCGATACCTGTTGGACCGCGCCATTTTCGACGCACTGCGTCGGATCGAGCCCGGCGCGGGTGGTGAGCTTCAACTCACCGACGCCATCGCGCTGCTGATCGAGGAGGGTCACCCCGTACACGTCGTCGTGCACCGTGGGTCGCGCCACGATTTGGGCAACCCGGGCGGTTATCTTCGTGCTGCGGTCGATTTCGCTTTGGAACGAGAGGAATACGGCCCCGCCCTGCGGGAGTGGCTGCAGCACCGGCTCGGTCCGGACTGGGATCCGCAGCTGACGACGGACGACTGAGCGAATGCTCGGCTTTCGTCGGCAGTGGACCGTCGGGTACGAATGATGGTTCACCGAACGCGGTTGCGTCCGAAGCGCGTGCGGCGGAATCGGTTCGAGGTGCGGAGTAGATCAGGAAGGGCTGGATGCGCTCGGTTGAGGATCAGCAGATCAAGGTGACCGCTGCGGCGGTCGCGCCCCGGCCGGTCCGCGTCGCGATCTCCGAGGCCCAGGGCCTGCTGTGCGCCGAGGACGTGATCACCGAGCGGCCGCTGCCCGGATTCGACCAGGCGGCCATCGACGGTTACGCGGTGCGCAGCGTCGACGTGTCCGCCGCCGGTTCCGATATCCGTGACGAGGAAGGCGAACTCGTCGACCTGACGCTGCCGGTGGTCGGCGAGGTCGTCGCGGGTTCCCGGCAGCCGATCCGGTTGCAGCCGCGCCAGACGGTGCGGGTCGACACCGGCGCCCCGCTGCCGACGCTCGCGGACGCTGTGCTGCCTTTGGATTTCACCGACGGCGGCCGGGCCAGGATCAAGGTCTACGAGCCCGTCCGTTCCGGCGATTACGTGCGCCGCATCGGCGACGATGTCCAGCCCGGCGACGTCGCGGTGCGCGCGGGCACCATCATCGGCCCCGCGCAGGTGGGTCTGCTCGCCGCGGTCGGCCAGGACAAGGTGCTCGTGCACCCGCGTCCACGGCTCTCGGTGATCTCGGTCGGCGGCGAGCTCGTCGACATCGATCGCACGCCGGGACCGGGGCAGGTCTACGACGTCAACTCCTACGCGCTGGCCGCCGCGGCGCGCGACGCGGGCGCCGACGTGAACCGCGTCGGTATCGTCAGCGCCGATCCGCGGCGGCTGCGCGACGTGGTCGAAGGACAGCTGGTGCGTTCCGAAGTCGTCGTGATCGCGGGCGCGGTCGGCGGCTGGGCCTCCGAGCAGGTGCGCGAGGCGCTGGAAGGGCTCGGCGAGCTCGAGATCGCCAGGGTTGCCATGCACCCCGGCTCGGTGCAGGGTTTCGGCAGGCTCGGGCGCGACGAGGTGCCGACCTTCCTGCTGCCGTCCAATCCCGTTGGCGCACTGGTGGTGTTCGAGGTGATGGTGCGTCCGTTGATCCGCATCGCGCTCGGCCGCAGGCATCCGATGCGCCGGATCATCCGGGCCAGGACCATCACACCGATCAATTCGATGGTCGGTCGTAAAGGCTTCTTGCGGGCGCAGCTCATGCGCGACGAATCCACCGGTGACTACCTGGTGCAGCCGCTGGGCGGCGGCGCGGGTTCCTCGCATCTGCTGGCCACCATGGCCGAGGCGAACAGTCTCATCATCATCGACTCGGAGGACACCGAGGTCAGGACCGGCGACGAGGTTCAGGTCGCTTTTCTCTCCCAGCGCGGCTGAAACGTGGAGTCCATGAACGTCTTCCGGGGCACCCAGCATCCGGGGTGGCCGGCGCATCTCGGTCCGGTGCGCGTCGCGGCGGGGCAGATCACACTGCGGCCGGTGCGGTTGCGCGACGCGGCGGCTTGGAGCCGCATCCGGCTGCGCGACCGCGAGCATCTGGAGCCGTGGGAGCCGACCGGCCGCGGGGCATGGGAAGCGCGCAATCACGCGTCGAACTGGCCATCGCTGTGGTCGAGCCTGAAGGCCGAGGCCCGGCGCGGCGCGATGATTCCGCTCGTCATCGAGGTCGACGGCGCCTTCAGCGGGCAGCTGACCGTCGGCAACATCGTGCGCGGGGCGCTGCGCTCGGCGTGGATCGGCTACTGGGTGGCCAAGGATCTCAGTGGGCAAGGCGTCGCCACCGCCGCGCTCGCGCTCGGACTCGACCACTGCTTCGGCCCGGTCGGACTGCATCGCGTCGAAGCGACCGTGCGCCCGGAAAACCTTGCCAGCCAGGCGGTGCTGCGCAATGTGGGCTTCCGTGAGGAGGGCCTGCTTCGCCGCTATCTGGACGTGGACGGCGCGTGGCGGGACCATTTGCTCGTCGGCCTCACGGTCGAGGAAATCAGCGGAACCGTGCTCGATCGGCTGGTGCGTGACGGGCGGATCATCCTGCCCTGACGGCCGCGATTCATTTGCAAGACGTTTGCTATCCGGACTACGTCCGGCGGCGCGCAACGGCCGGAAGGATACCGTCGTGACACGTCAACTCCCGCGCGAAACGCGGACCGACGGTGAGAGCTTGTGACAGGTGTGGCGGATGTGCACGGCGCGCCTGCCGTATTCGCGCGGCGCGCCGAATTAACCTACGGACGTCGGGGCTGCGTCTTGCGGCACCGGCATGGAGCCTGAGAGGCGTCTCCGGACGATGGATCGCGTCCGAGCGCGGGAGCGGTAGCGAACGCACGGCGCGGCGCGTCATCCGGACGCGGGGCCGAACGGACGAACAGGTGGGGACGGAGGTGACGACCTAGTGCCGAACTCGATTCTGTGGATCGGGCTGGTCGTGCTCTGGGTCTTCGTCCTGTTCCCGATCTTGGCCGACCGGCACCCCAGGATCCGGCAGACCACCGACGCGGCGCTGGCGACCCGCGTGTTGCATCGCGGCGGCTCCAAGCGGCGTATGAAGAAGGGGCCGGCGGCCGGGCACGACAGTGACCCGGACTATCGGCCGACCCGACTGCAGAGAAAGCGTTTCTATAGCGATGATGCGGAGGACCGGATGAGCGCACCGGCCGACGAGCAAGTCACCGAAGTCGACGAGGACACCGACGCGCGGGACGACACCCCGGCGCTCGAGGCGGGCGCGGACACGTCCGCCGACCGCCCCGACAGCGCCGAAGACGAACCCGCCGAAGCGGATTCGGCCGAGCCGGACGACGACGTGACGAGCGAGGCCGACCGTGCGGCGGATCCCGATTCGGATCTCGATTCGGACGAGAACGACACCGAGACGGCCCGAACGCCTGCGGACCCGGACGCGGCGGCCGATGATGACGACGTGGCCGAAGACGACGAAGAGGCCGCGGCGCACCACGAACCGACCACGGCACGTATTCCGCCCGCCCGTTCCGCCGCACCCGCGCGCGTCCCCGACCCCGACTACGAAACCGATTCGAACGAACCGGAATTCGTCCCCACCCGGCGCGGCCGCGGCGGCTTCGATCCGGAAGCCGACGCGATCGCCCGCGCCGCCCGCTACACCTTCCGGCAGCGCGCCGTGCTCGGCCTGCTGCTGTCGAGCATCCTCTGCGGTGCGCTCGCGATCGTCGTCAGCCCGCTCGTGTGGTGGGCCTGCGCGGCGTGCGTCCTCGGCCTCGGCACCTACCTGGCGTACCTGCGCAGGCAGGTCCGCATGGAAGAGGACATCCGCCGCCGCCGCGCCGCCCGCCTCAACCGCGACCGCGATCATGACGACGTCCACGACGACCAGCGGCACACCGGCGACAACGCGGCCCGCCGCGGCATGGACCGCGACACCGCCCGCGCCTTGCGACGCCGCTCGGTCCTCCTGGACGCCGACGACGAAGACCCCATGTTCGAACACCTGGAGACCTTCGATCCCGCCACCGCCCGTGCCCTTCGCGGCCGCACCGGCACCGACATGCGCCGCGCAGTCGGCGAATAATCGCAGCTCAGGCGGGCGATTCGGTATCTCGCCGGATCGCCTGCTACAGTTGCACAGCGCGGTTCCCCCGGGAGCCGCACGGGGCTATAGCGCAGTTGGTAGCGCGTCTCGTTCGCATCGAGAAGGTCAGGGGTTCGATTCCCCTTAGCTCCACTCCATTCGTCGGGAGGCCTGTGCTCATGGAGAGCATGGGCCTTTACTCATTTCGTCGTGTTTCGTAGGGGCCGGAGCCCCCACGCCCCGCCCGGCGGGCTTCGCCCCCGGACCCCCTTGCTTGTGGTTGCGTTGGGCGGTGATGTTTCGGTTGGTTGTGTGTCCGGCGTCTTCGGTCGCCCTTCGGGCGAGCGGTCGGGGTGCATCACGGGGTCTCGCGGGGGTCGGCGGTGTCGGCGAGGTGGGTGAGCATTGAGTCCGGCTGGCCAGGTGGAGACGCCAGTCTTCGCGCCGCCAGTTCCTTGCGACGCCGTTTCGACATCTCCGCCGCGAAGTCGGGTAGCGCGATAGTCCCCTTTCGATCCCCGACCAGGTCGTGAACGCACGCTATTGCCGAGTTCCGCATTCCGCGGAGCAGTGGAGAGCGGCGCCGGCCTTGTCGCACTCGGGCCAGGTCAGTGGTGCATCACCTCGCCGAGCCGCGGCAGAATGCGTCGCTTCCAGCTGCGCTCCGCGGCGTTGCGCGCCATCTTCTGCCGACGGTCTTCGATGTCGAAACCTGTCTGCGTCAACAGAAGGCGCGTGCCACGGCCCTGCGGCCGCAGCGTCCAGTCGACGATCCACTTGGTGGGAGGCTCGGCCTGCCGATACGTCCAGCTGTAGGTCAATCGTTCGTATGGCCGGGCCACCAGCACTTCGCAGGTGATCGCGTTGGTCGACGAGTCAGGGACGGCGAATCGGAAGTGGGTTCCGACGGAGGCGGCGAATCCGGTCGGTCGAAGCAGCCACCGCTCGAGGAGATCCGGCTGTGTCAACGCAGTCCACACGACCTCCGCCGTCTGCGGGAAGAAATTGCCGAGCTCCACCGCAGCGGGATTCAACTGGGGATCAGCGATCAGCATCACGCCACCGCGGACCGGGGAGCGAACCGGTCGACTGTTCTCGGTTCAATTTCCCTGGCCTTCTTTGAATTTCGCCTCCATCTCCGCGGCGAGCTGCGGTTCCTCGGCCTCCATCCGCTGGACGTAGGTGACCGCGTCGCCGACGGTTCTCAGGCTCGCGAGGTCTTCGTCCGGGACCTTGACGCTGTATTTGTCTTCCAGTTGTACGGCTATCTCCACCAGCGACAACGAGTCGATGTCCAGATCATCGACGAAGGACTTCTCGAACGTCACCTCGGCGGCGTCGATGCCGGTCACCTCCTCGACGATCTCCGCGATGCCTGCGACGATTTCTTCCTGCGTGGTGGCCACGAATTCACCCTCCTCGGTGTAATGGCATAGGCGTAGTACTCCGCTCGCCCCTCTCGGCAACTCTGGTTTCTCCGTGTGGGGTCGGACAGCGGTGCCAGTACGCTAAGAGCTCCACCGGGGTGGAGGTTCAACACGTTGTGACAGACAACACACAGGCGAGCGCGCTGGTGAGCATCGGGGAGTTGGCGCGCAGCACCGGGCTCGCGGTGCGAACGATCAGGTTCTACTGCGACGAGGGCATCCTGGAATCCCGTCGCAGCGCGGGCGGGCACCGGATGTTCGACGCCGATAGTGCCACCGAGCGACTGCTGCTGGTCCGGCGGTTACGCGCGGTTGGCCTCGGCCTTGGCTCGATCACCGATGTGCTGCACGGGGAGCGGTCGATCGCCGAAGCCATCGCAGCCGAGAGTGCACGACTCGATATCGAAGTCAGGTCGCTGGCATGGCGGCGGGCGTCGCTGCGGGCCATCGAGGCGGCTACCCCGGCGCGGCGGGCCGAGCGGCTCGCATTGCTGGCCGCCGTGCAGGACGCTGGTGCGGTACACGATTGCCTCATACGGTTCTGGCGGCGCATCCTGGCGCCGATACCATGGAGCGACGTCGACAAATGGGTGTACTGGAATGTCCCTGAGCCGCCTGCCGATCCGTCCGTCGACGCGGTTGTCGCGTATGCCGAGCTGGCCGCTCTTGTCGCCGACCCTGACATGAACCGCACTGTGCGACAACAATACTGGCGGAATCGGCCGGAATTGATCCGCGACTGTCGAGGACTGTATGTCGACGTGGGGGACGTAATGGCGGACGTGGTGCCACTTGTAGCAGAAGGAGTGCGGCCGCGTGCCGGCGGCGAACTCGATCGATTCGTCAACGCCCACGCCAGTGCGCGAGGGGAACGCGATTCCCCGCGTTTTCGCGAACAATTGCTGATCGGCGCCACCGATGCCGACCATCGGATTCATCGGTACTGGGCTCTCACCGGTCAATTCTTCGGAACTCGTGTCACTGTGGGGCGGGCCCATCACTGGGTCTACGCCGCACTGGCCCGCTCCACCGACCGCGCCGATGTACCGGCACCCCGGCAGCGTTCGCGCCCGAGGGCTCGCCAACGCCGATCCACGTAATCGACACCACGCCGCCGAACGTGCCAAATGTACCTTCTTGCCTGCGGGCTCAGGCGGTCATTGCAACACTTCTTCGAGTGCTTCTGATGGTGTGCGGAACCCGAGGGTTTGTCGAGGACGGCCGTTGAGTTCGTCGGCGATGGCGTCCAGGTCGGTTTGGCTGTAGGTGCGTAAGTCGAGGTGTCGGGGAAGGTATTGGCGGAAAAGGCCGTTGGTGTTCTCGTTGCTGCCCCGCTGCCAGGGGCTTTTGGGGTCGCAGAAGTAGACCGGGACGCCGGTGGCGATGGTGAAGGCGGCGTGTTCGGCCATTTCGTAGCCCTGGTCCCAGGTCAGGGTGCGGCGCAACGCGTCGGGCAGGGCGGTTCGGCCGCGTGCCGGCCGGATAGGCGCGAGCGGTGACCATGGCTTCGCGAGTCACTGGCGAGGCTCGTGCCGATCACCGGCCGACAGCGGAGTTGGGAGGTTCCCCGTGACGACTCGGGAACCTACGCGGCGACCGTGGCGAGGCGGAGGTGGTCTTCGATGTCGGTGGGTGTGCCGGTGTAGTGGAGCGTGCGCAGACCGATGCGGGCGGCGGCTTGGCAATTGTCGGCGCGGTCGTCGATGAACAGCACGCGGCCGGGATCGCGAACGCCAGTGGCGGCGAGTGCGTTTCGGTAGGTGTCGGGGTGAGGTTTGTTCATGCCGAGCCGGGCCGAGTAGAGGGCGTCGGTCATCAGAGTGCGCCAGTCGGAGGCGTCGAGGGCATCGCCCACCGGATGGGGCGCGTTCGAGAGCAGCACCATGGGGATATCCGCCCGCTGGGCCTGGTGCAAGAGTGCGACGACGCGGTCGTCGGTCGAGGTCCACATCCCGGTGTCGACGGCACACAATCGGGTGAGCAGTTCCGGGTGAGGGCGATGACCGAGCACGGCGGTCCAGAAGTCCGCGTCGTCGGACTCGCCGGAGTCGTAGGGTTCGCGGGCGCTCCAGAAAGCCTGCTGGAACAGTCCGAGCTGGTCTGCGCGCCACCCGGCGAGTTCGGCGAGGCCGCTCCACATCGGAACGGTGGGTTGCAGGCCGATGACGCCGTTGTAGTCGAAGATGACCGCGTCGAGTTCCGCGGGCTGGTGAGATAGTGCGGTTACCACCGGTTCTCCAAGGCTCTGTGGGACAGGACAGCCACGCCTGCGGCGAGCAGGGCGGGCAGTATGAGGGCAGTGGGCAGGGTCGTCGCGCTGGCCAAGGCGCCGATGAGCGCCGGTCCCGCGAGGAGACCGAGATAGCCGGTCACGGCAACGGTGGCGACCGCGCGAGGACCACCCGCTCCGGCCGCGCTGAACAGGGAGGGAATCGTGACCGACAGGCCGAGGCCGAAAACGGCCCAGCCGGCCAACGCGAACGGCACATCGGCCACCGACAGGCCCGCGATGAGTCCGGCCGAGGCCAGAATCGCGCCTGTCCGAACAACTCTCGGCACACCGAAGCGCGCGATGAGCCGATCACCGACGAGGCGGCCGCCCGCCATGGCCGCGCTGTATCCGGCGTACGCGGCGGCAGCGGCCGCGGGAGACGCGTGCAGCCCACCGAGATGGACCGCCGACCAATCGGCGGCAGCGCCTTCGCCGAGCAGACACGCGGCGGCCAGCAAGCCCAACAGCCAAACTCGGGACCGGGAAAATCCGGGCAAACTCGGCGTCAGTGCTTCCACCGGACCGAGGTCAGCGGTCGGCTCTCCGACACAGCGGGTAATCGGCGCCACCGCGGCCGTGGCGACGATCATCACCGTCGCGGTGACGCCGAAGATGTAGGTGTGCGAATCGTGCGCGGTGACGGCGGCGAGCACCGCCCCGCCCAGCGCGCCGAGGCTGTAGGCCGCATGGAGGCCCGACATGATCGGGCGACCGTATGCCTCCTGGCATCGAACCGCGGCGGCGTTCGCCGCGACGTCCAGCACACCGTGCGCGGCGCCGAAGAGCAGCGCCGCGGCGGCGAGCGCGAGCGGATTTCGGCAGGCGCCGACCAACGCGAGGCTGACGGCGAGGCCGAATGCGCCGCCGGTCAAAAGCTGTGAAAGCCGGGCGGGTTCGGCGAGCCGACCACCGATCTGGAGGCCGGCGACCATGCCGACCGCGGCGGCGAGCAGTACCGCGGCCAGTCCCGCGGTGTCCAACCCGGCGGACGCCTGAACCGCCGGAATCCGGGTTCCCCAGACGGCCATCACAACGCCGAGTCCGGCGAAGTATCCCGTCAACAAGCCACGACTCCGCACTACGGCGTCGGGTATATCTCGCGCGCGTTCCAAAGCCGGCGCGATTGCGCGTGTCATGAAAACTCCATCGGTGCCGCCGCCGATTCCGGGAATGACCGCGAAATCGGCGGCAAGTGGGTATGAAGATTCCCGCCTGCTTCCGCGACGGAAGAGGCGCACAAACTGTGGATCGGTGGAAGGTCCCGAGAGTCGAAGACCGAGGGTGTCGCGCCACGCTGCGCGAACAAGCCGAAACCTACCAAGGGGTACGTGGAGCTACCACTTGGAAAGGGTCTCGGTGATCCGCTCAACAACATGCAGTCCGAAGGTCTTACCGACACAGCGCGTTGTCGTCCGGCGACGGTATTCAGCCGCCGGTTTCGCCTCGGCCTCAGGTCGGGAAACGTTGGCCCAACACAAAGTGGCGAGTGCTCGTGAAGAGCACTCGCCACTTGTGGGTGTCGCGGGTTCTACGGGCGCGCAGTCGTATTCGTGGTTGCGGGTCGGCGTTCTATCAGGCGGCGTCGATGGGTCCGGTGATCTTGCGGGTCATGCCGGGCGTAGTCCGGAGATTCCTCAGTGGCCCGAGCGGTCGAATGCGGCGACCTCGCGCACGGCCTCCGCGATGGCGTGAAAGTCCTTGCGCAGGACGTGGTCGTGGTTGCTGGCGACCTTGGCGCTGATGCGAAGGTTCGGATTGCGTGCGCATACCGCGTCGAGGCTTGCGCGGATGCGTTCCTGCTCGTCGCAGCGGCTTCCGAAGGACGAGCCAGAAGCAAGCACGTACCGCGTCGGGACGATGATGTCGTCCAACACGGGGCCCAGTTCGCTGACGCGCGAAACTTTGCCGAGTTCGATGTTGCATTCGGCCTGCTGCGCGGCGGACATTCGCGGGGTCAGGCCCGTCGGGCGCAGCAGCGGCGTGATCCAGCCAAGGCGCTTGAACAGCTTGCGGATTCGCTGCTCCATGGCCTCGTCGAGCCAGTCGTAGGGTTGCGCGCCGTCCACCAGGACCGCACCTATGGCACGGTCCGGGTTCCGGCTGGCCCAGTGCGCCCCGACGAACGCTCCGTAGGACCAGCCAACCACCAGTGCCCGGTCCACACCTCTGGCCGCGAGAACGGCGTCGACATCCCGCACACACGCCTCGAACGAATAGTCCGCCGAAAGCTTCGATTTCTTGCCGCGAGCCCGCTCGTCGTATGTGATGTGCCGGAATTCGGGACCGAGGTCGGCGAGGACCCGCCGCCAGTAACCCTGAGTGGCGAACTGGCCGTTGAGGTAGAGCAGGGGGATACCGGGACCGCCGGTGTCGGTGACCGCCAAGGCCGTATCGTCGACCGGCACCATGCCGGTCCAGTTCGAATCGGCCGAGGAGATGCTGTTCGTCGTCATGGCAACCACTTTCGGCGCCCCGCCTGACACCGGCCTGTCACGCTCCTGACGCGGCCAGGTGGAACACCGTGTCAGGAGCGTGACAGGTCGGTGTCAGGCCGTGTGCCGATGGTGGTCGCATGAGTAATTCGGCGATCGCGGCGTCAGGGCTGCGGAAGGCATACGGGGACAAGGTCGTGCTCGACGGCATCGATCTGGATGTTCCTGCGGGAACGATCTTTTCGCTGCTCGGTCCGAATGGAGCGGGTAAGACGACGACGGTGAATGTGCTGAGCACGTTGACGAAAGCCGATGGCGGGTCGGTACGCGTTGCAGGCCACGACGTCGCGACCGAGGCCAAGGCGGTGCGCGCGGCGATCGGGGTCACCGGCCAGTTCGCGGCGGTGGACGAGCTGCTGACGGGGCAGGAGAACCTGCAGCTGATGGTGGACCTCAACGGGGTTTCCGCCGAGGACGGCAAGCGAACCGTCACAGAGCTGCTGGAACGCTTCGATCTGGTGGAGGCGGCGAAGAAGCCCGCGTCGACCTACTCCGGCGGTATGCGCCGGAAGCTCGACCTGGCGATGACGCTCGTCGGGAACCCGCGGATCATCTTCCTGGACGAACCGACGACGGGCCTCGACCCGCGCAGCCGCCGCACGATGTGGTCGATCATCCGCGACCTGGTGGCCGACGGTGTGACCATCTTCCTCACCACCCAGTACCTCGAGGAAGCCGATCAGCTCGCCGACCGGATCGCGGTGCTCGACCAGGGCCGCCTGGTCGCCCAGGGCACCCCCGACGAACTCAAGCGCCAGACCCCCGGGACGCACGTCCGGCTCCGGTTCACCGACGTCGCCCAACTCGACGCGGCTACGCGTCTGTTCCCCGACTCCACCCCGGACCACGAGGCACTGACCCTGCGGGTCCCCAGCGATGGCGGCACGAAATCGCTCAGGGCCCTGCTGGACCGGCTCGACGAATACTCCCTCAGCGCCGAAGAGTTCTCTGTGCACACCCCCGACCTCGACGATGTTTTCCTCGCCCTGACGGGCCACGCCACGGAGGTGGAAGCGAAATGAGTGCCAAGCCCCATTCGATGGTGATGTTGCGCCGCAACTTCGTACACATCACCCGGAACCCGACCTCGGTATTCAACGCGGTCCTGATGCCGATCATCATCATGCTGATGTTCGTGTACATGTTCGGCGACGCCTTCGACGTCGGCGTCGACTACATCGACTACGCGACGCCAGGCCTGATTCTGCTGGCGGTCTGCTACGGACTGGGGGCCACCGCCACCGCGGTGAACTCCGACATGACGAACGGCATCATCAACCGGTTCAAGGTCATGGACGTCTCTCGTGGCGCGGTGTTGAGTGGTCATGTCATCGCCACCGTGCTGACCAATCTGATCGCCATCACAGCTCTCGTCGGGGTGGCCTTCCTGCTGGGATTCAGTCCTTCGGCGAGTCTTCTGGACTGGCTCGGCGTGGTCGGCATCGTCGTGCTGCTCGGTTTCGCGGCAAGCTGGCTCACGGTCGCCTTGGGATTGGCGGCGAAGTCTCCGGAAACGGCGGGCATGGCCTCCGTGCCGCTGGTCATGCTGCCGTTCTTCAGCAGCGCGATCGTGCCGGCCGAGAAGATGGGGCCTGGACTGCGGCAGTTCGCGGAGTACCAGCCATTCACGCCGATCATCGAGACCCTGCGCGGATTGCTCGTCGGCACACCGAACACCGGAGACGCGATCACCGCCATCGCTTGGTGCGCCGGCATAGCTCTCGTCGGATTCCTCTGGGCGCGTTCCACTTTCAGCAAACGAGCGTGACCGCGGCCAACTCCTGCCAGCTCGCCTGCGCCCCTTGCTGAGTCGCCTCGGTGAACCCTGTGTCGCCGAGGCGATTTCGGGTAACCTGCTCGATCCTGGTCACATCCGGTTGGGAACGATCCGATAGACCGAGCACGCCCGCGCTCGCCGCGAGCAGCCGCGCGGCTTGCTCGTACTGTTCCTCGCGCAGCGCCAGATCCGCGATTCCCACGAGCGCCCGGGCGATCAGGGGTGCGTGCCCAGCCTCGGACGCTGCATGGAAGGCCGTGACGCGGTGTTCCCGAGCCGCGTCGAGGTCCTCGGCAAGATAGCCGAGCAGATCATGATTCATCGCGCGGCCGATTGCATGCTCGGCCGCATCACCCAGCATCGATGTCGCGATGTCGAGTTGCCTGTGTGCCTGCTCGGCGTCGCCGCTCCAGCGCGCGAGCTCTGCCTTCGACAGTGCCAGCTCGGCAAGCACATTCGGCCAGGCGACGCGTTGCGCGGACCGCTGTGCCTCGGCCATCGCCGCCGAGCTCGACTTCGCATCGCCCAACAGCCAGTACAACTGGGCCTGCCGTGACCGCATCGGCACGACGTCCTCGATTGCGCCGATCTCGGTGACGACCGCGATCGCCTGCTCGTAATGCTCGCACGCGGCGTCGAACTCGCCGCGCATGGCGATTCGATTCGCCAGCTCGGTCTGGGCGAACGAAATCCCCCACCGTTCGCCGAGCGCGCGGAACTCGGTGAGCGCCGTCTCGAGATAGGTGTCCGCGTCCCGGCCGCCCTGGCCGAGCTGGATGCGCAATTTGCCGAGCTGCAGCCGGCCGAGGGCGCGTACCCAGGGGTCCTCGTCGGCCAACAGCGATTCCCACGCGGGCAGGATCGCGTCCGGTCCTTGCAACATGCGTTCCAGTGGGGCGGTGAATTTCAGCACTGGGTGATGGCTCTGCGCATGTCGGCTGTATTCGTAAGCTTCGCGGATCCACTCCTGCGCCCGGTACTGGTCACTCTGCGGCCCGGAGATCACGAACTGTATGACCAACGCGTACACCACGGCCCGGATCTCGTCGGCCACCTCGCCTGGCAGGGCAGCGGCCGCCGTGATCAGCTCGTTGCCCTCGGCTTTGTGTCCGCCGAGCCACCAGTACCAGCCTGCGGCAGCGGCGAGCCGCATCGCGCCGACTGCCTCGCCCGCCGCGAGCGCACCGCGCATCGCGGCGGCGATGTTGTCGTGCTCGACCTCGAGCGTGGCGAGCCATGCCAACTGGTCGGCGCGGCGGAGTTGCGGATCCGCGATTTCGGCGAGTTCGGTGAAGTACGCGAGATGCGCGCGACGCGCCAGATCCGATTCCCCCGCCTCCGTGAGCCGCTGCTCGGCGTACTCCTTGATCGTGCCGAGCATCCGGTAGCGCGGCGCGCCCTCGCCCGCGGTGACCACAAGCGATTTCTCGGTCAGGGCAGTCAGCAACTCGAGCACCTCCCACGTCTCGACGTCGTTGCCGACCCCCGCCTTCACGCAAACTCGTTCGGCCGCTTCCAGACTCGCGCCGCCCGCGAACACCGAGAGCCTGCGCAGGACCATCCGTTCGGCGTCGGTGAGCAGCTCCCAGCTCCAGTCGATCACCGCGCGCAGCGTCCGGTGCCGCGGCAGCGCGGTGCGACTGCCGCCGGTCAGCAGGCGGAACCGGTCGTCGAGTCGGTTGGCGAGCTGATCGAGGGACATGGTGCGCAACCTGGCGGCGGCGAGTTCGATCGCCAGTGGCATTCCGTCCAGCGCACGGCAGACGCGCGCCAAAGCCGCCAATGTGCCGGCGTCGGTCGCGAGGTCCTTGCGCACCGCGCTCGCTCGGTCCCGCAACAGCCGGACGGCCGGAGAGGACGCGATCTCGGCCGAGTCCGCGTCCCCCTTCGGCAAGGCCAGCGGCACAACCGGCCACAGCGCTTCACCGGTGATGCCGAGCGGCTCCCTGCTCGTCGCCAGGATCCGCAGGCGACGGCACTCTCCGAGCACTCGATGGGCGAACGTCGCCGCTGACTCGATCACGTGCTCGCAGTTGTCCAGAATCAGCAACATCGCCCGCTCGCGAAGTGCGGCGACGACTCGGTCCGCCGGCTCCGCGTCCGGCGCCTCGCCGAGTAGCGCGTCCCGCAGTCCGAGCGCGGCGAGCGTCGCTTGCGCCACATCACCGTCGGCGCCGATGGCCGCGAGTTCGACGAGCCAGGCGCCGTCCGGCAGATCGCCGATCAGCGTGCGCGCGGTTTCCGTTGCCAGTCTTGTCTTCCCCGAGCCGCCCGGCCCGATCAGAGTGGTGAGCCGATGTTCGGCGTTGAGTTCGCGGACCGCTGCGATATCGGCGTCCTTACCGACGAAGCTGGTCAGCTCGGCGCGCAAGTTCGTCTTCCGGTTCTCCTCCCGCCGTCCCAGCTCGCCCCGCAGCAGCGCGACGTGTAATTCGGACAGCTCCGGTGACGGGTCGACGCCCAGCTCGTCGGCCAGGGTTTCTCTCGTACGCTCGTAGACGAGCAGCGCCTCGGTGTCGCGGCCGGTCGCGACGAGAGCACGCATCAACGCGGCGACGAGCCGTTCGCGCACCGGATGCGCGGCCACCGAGTCGGTCAGCTCCGTGACCAGCTCCGCACCGTGGCCGAGACTGATCTCCGCGTCGAACCGATCCTCCATGGCGGTCAGGCGTAGCCCTTCGAGCCGGGTGACCGCCGCGTCGAACGCCGCGCTCTCCTGGAGACCGACGTCTTGCATGGCCGCTCCGCGCCACAATGCGAGGGCATCGCGCAGCCGCTGTACCCCTCGCGGATCGTCGGTGGGCGCCTGGGCGACAAGGCGTTCGAAGCGCACGGCATCGACAGCATCGGGTTCCACCCGCAACCGGTATCCGTCCGTCTGACCTTCGATCGACCCTGCTGGCAGCACCTTCCGCAGGCGGGAAACCAACCGTTGCAATGCATTCGCCGCGTCGGCGGGCGGTTGTTCACCCCAGATCCAGTCGATGAGCGTCGCCTTCGGGACCGCGTGACCTGGTTCGAGCGCGAGGGCGATCAACAGTCCGCGCAGCCGCGCGCCCGGCACATCGACGAAAGCACCGTCGTCCGCGCGAACCTCGAATGGTCCAAGTATCCCGATCTGCACCTGGCCGATCTTGCCACGGGCGATCCGCTGACGACGCCGCGGAAAGTTGCCTCGGTGCTGGGCATTCGGGGCCGGACGGCATGGCCCCCGCCTGCCGGTGTCAGTGCCGTGACAGTCGTATGTCAGGTCCGTCGCCGATCGTGGTCGCAACAACAGCCACGAAAAGGAAATCCGATGAATCCAACGGCTCCCATCCCGCACGGCCTCCCCTTGGACCGCGATGCGGGCCCCTTCGACCCGCCCCGTGACATCACTCGGCTGCGTGAGGCTCGCCCGGTCAGTCCCATGGTTTTCCCGGATGGGCACGAGGGCTGGCTCGTCACCGGATACGACGCGGTCCGAAAGCTCATGGCGGACACTCGGTTCAGCTCCCGCCAGGACATCGGCATCGTGCACGCGGCATACGAGACCCCCGGCATGCCCGTCCCCACCGAGCCGTCCCCGCAGATTCCGGGCCTGTTCATCGCGATGGACCCGCCGGACCACACCCGGCTGCGCCGCAAGCTCACTGGCGCGTTCACCGTCAGGCGGATGAAGCAGCTCGAAGAGCACATCATCGACATAGCCGAGCGGCAACTGGACCGGATGGCGAGCCTGACCCCGCCCGTCGACCTGGTGAAGGAATTCGCGCTGCCGGTGCCCTCGCTGGTGATCTGCGAACTGCTCGGAGTCCCTTACACGGACCGCGAGACTTTCCAGATCAACTCCGCCCAGTTCCTGGTCAGGGACCAGTCGCTGGAGGAGAAGATGGCCGCGTATGGCGCGATGACCACGTATCTCGCCGAACTGGTCACGGGCAAACGCGCCGAACCTGGCGACGACCTGCTGTCCGATCTCGCCCGTGATGACGACCTCGGCATCGAGGAGCTGATCGGCATCGCCTTCCTGCTGCTGCTCGCGGGTCACGAGACCACCGCCAACATGCTGGCGCTCGGCACCTTCGCGCTTCTCGAGCACCCCGGGCAGCTGGCGAAACTGCGCGCCGACTCGGATCTGGTTCCCGATGCGGTCGAGGAGCTCATGCGCTACCTGTCCGTTGCCGACATCTTCTATCGCTACGCCACCGACGACATCGAACTCGGCGGTGAAACGATCGGCAAGGGATCGACCGTCGTCGTCTCGCTGCTTGCCGCCAACCGCGACCCCCTGCGCTTCGACAACCCCGACACCCTGGACATCCACCGCAAGGCGCGCGGATATCTGTCCTTCGGTCACGGCGTCCACCAATGCCTCGGCCAGCAACTGGCCCGCATCGAGATGCGCGCCGGTTTCGCCGGACTGCTGCGCCGCTTCCCGACTCTCGAGCTCGCCATCCCGGCGGGCGAGGTGAAACTCAAGACCGACATGAATATCTATGGCGTGCACGAACTCCCGGTCACCTGGACGGAAACGGCCCAGCGATGACGATGCTACGAATCTCCGCCGATCGGGAGCGGTGCATCGGCGCGGGCATGTGCGCCCTCGTCGCGTCGGAGGTCTTCGATCAGGACGAGGACGACGGCAGGGTCCGGTTGCTCGACCCAGAACCACAGGACGGCCTCGTGGCAGTGCGCGAGGCCGTGGAAGCTTGCCCGTCCGGTGCACTCGCGCTCGACGAGTACTGAGCCTTCGGGCGGCGAATCTCGCCGGGCTGGTCGTTGTGGCGCACCCCACAAACTCGCCGGACATCCCCGGCTCGACAGCCGGGGCGAGTGGCCACCCTTCGCGCTGGGTTTACACGCCTCGCAGGGGTTATAGCCGTTGCGAAGCGTGTCGAAGGTTCCGAGGCTTGGAGCCCAGTTCGACTGTCCCGATGGGGCTTTCAGTGAGTGGTATGTGTAACGAATACTCGCCTCCGATGTACAGGCAAAGGTGGGATGACAGTAGTGGTTGCACCAGCAACTGACGAGAGGTGAGGACCGATATATGTTGTCGCAGAAGAAGACTGGGACGAGGAGTAAGGTCGCCAGGGCGGCGGTGGCCGCTGCCGCGATGACGGCGGCCGTGTTGTCGGGGGCTGGGACGGCGTCGGCCGACGAAGGCGGGATCGTCACCACGTGCCGGGGCATGAGCCCCAACATCGTCGACTTCCCGTACTCCGGTCAGGTTGTCGTCGGGCAATACAACTCGCCGGGACGCGCCTACTTCACCATCCACGCGGGTGGCAGCGTCTGGGGCGGGTACGGAACGCAGGTCACGCTCAACTGGACCAACCTGAACACCGGCGCGACGGGTTCGGAAACACGAAGTGGCTCGGTAGGTTTCGTGATCGGCAACGGCAGCACCATGTACTTCGACCCGCCCACCGGCGCGGGCACGATCCGCACCGACTTCACCGTCGTCAACACCGGCTTCGTGCCCCAGACCATCACCTGCTCCGGCACCGCCGAAGTCTGGTAGCCGGTCAGCCAGGAGACTTCACTTCGGAGCGCATGGCCTGGCGCTCGGCTTCCGAGGCAGCGCCTGAGATCTCGATCGGCTGCGTCGGCTTCCCGCGGACACATCGCACGCCTCGCAGAGATTGTGACCTCTGCGGGGCGTGTCGAAGGTCTGCGAGACCGGCACGGCGGGATCGAGAACCGCGTGTTTCATGGGGCGAAGCGCTGGGCCCTGGATGATTCGTGAGCCAGCGCGTCGCGTCGAGGGCGCTACTCGCGATGGAACCGCTCGCGGATGATATCCATTCGCGCCCTGAGTTCTTCGGGGCTGATGACTCCTCGGTCCGTCAGCGTGTGGGCCGTGATCACCGCTGAGCGGGCGCGGACGGGGAAGTCGTGGTAGATGGTTTCGCCGAGGGCGTCTTCGGCGTGGCGGCGTTCGAGGTTGTCGAAAGCGCCTCGCCAAGAGAGGCATTCGCAGGTCGCCTGCATGCTCGACTCCCAGGGGTCGGGCTTGCGGTCGAGTTCCGGGAGGCTGGATTCGCGGGCGGATCCGGGGGCGAGGGTGTCCAGCAGCACGTCGTAGGGTCCGCTCGTCACGGGCGGGCCTCCCTTCCCATGGCGTCCTCGACTTGGTTCGGTGGTTTCTGGGCGGTCCAGCCGACCTGCGGCAGCGCGACGCCGATCATGGTGTCGCGGGTGACGATGGCGGCGAGTTGTTCCTCGGTCCAGCCCTCGGTGCCCTCCGGCCGCATCGGCATGACCATGAAGCGGGATTTCTGGTTCGAATCGTGCACGCGGACCTCGACCTCGGGCGGGAAGTGCAGGCCGAATTCGGCGAGCACCTCGCGCGGCCAACGGACAAGGCGGCGACGGTAATTGGGGGTGCGATACCAGTCGGGCGACATGCCGAGCACGGGTCGCGGGTAGCACGAGCACAGGGTGCACACGATGACGTTGTGCACTTCGGGAGTGTTCTCGAGGACGTAGAAGTAGGTGTAGTCGCTCGGCGTCCCTGAGCCCGTGGGGTCGCGCCAGTCGATGCCGATCTCTTTGCAGGTCTCGGTGCCGTCGGCGAGCAGTCGCGCCTTGAAGTCCGGGTCGAGCCACGCCTTGGCGACCAGTTTCGATCCACCGTGCGGGCCGACCGCCTCCGCCCATTCGGCGAACCGGCGGTGGTCTTCCTGGGAGAAGAGGCCCTTCTCGATGGCGAGTTCGCGGATCGCCGTTTCCAGCACCTCGAACTCGCTGATCTCCTCGCTCGCCTGGATCGGCGCGTGCGCCCCGTGGTCGTGGGTGTGACTCACTGCGAACCGTCCTCCTCTGCGGGCTCGAGCCAGCGCTCGGAGACCTCCGTCTCCAGAGTGTCGGCGTCGAAGCCGGTGTATTTGGGCCACAGATCTTTCTGGCGAAACCGCACCACGTAGAACGGCTCGACGCGGCCGTCGTCGCGTCCCCACGCCTCGTCTTCCGGGATGATCCATTCCGGCCGGTATTCGACGACGACGCCGGTGCGGCCGCGGGTGTAGCTCTGGGTGCGGGTGTGGAACATCGATGTTGCGTCGCGGACCGTCACGCGGTCGCCGATGCGGTACTTGCGGGTCATGCTCGCTCCTTCAGCCGGGCCCGCACCTCGTCCAACTTGGCCGACAGCTCGTCGGGGGTGATCAAGCCCTTGTTGATGAGGACCTTCGCGGCGACGGTCGCCCAGCGCGCGTAGTAGGGCAGGCCGAAGTAGAGGGTCGCGCCGAGGTCGTTCTCGGCCCGCCTGCGTTCCTCGGAATTCCACACCCCGCGCCACCCGAGACATTCGCAGGTGACGTAGGTGCTCATCTCCCACGGTTCTTCGACTTTTTCCCGGTATTCGATCGGGACGTCCGGTTGGCCGCCCACGTCGTGCAGCACGTGGCGCAGGGCCTCGAACAGCTCGTTCGAGATGTCGTATGGCGAGTCGAGTGGTTTGCGGAACACCGGCGCGATGTCCGCGACGCGGTGCTGGAGCTGGTCGAACCGATTCGGTGAACTCATGATGGCTCCGTTGTTGCGGCTCCGAGGTCCCCCGACGCGATGCGGCGCGCACCGGCTGAGGGCAGGTACGGGGGAGCGGGATCCCCATCACAATCGCGCAGTCTGGTTGCCAACGATACACGTAGTGTTTGCTGGGATGAAGCTGTAGCGCTCCGACCGGGGTTGGCCTGCCCGCATTACCGGCGCTCAGCTCAGCAAAGTGTCCGCGATGGACCCGCCCTGCGCGATGCCAGGAGGGATCGCGAAGAAGACGCTGCCGGTGTGCTGGATGAGCGGGTTCAGGCGGTCGCCGGCCGCGAGGGCGCGCTGGGCCGCGATGAACTGCGCGGGTGGGTTGTTCATGTAGGCCGCGAACAGCAGGCCCGCGTCGAGCCGGTTGTGGCCGCCGTGCGTGTGTTCCGGGTGCCGGGTGCGTGGGCGACTGCTCCACCCATGCCGCGCCATGGGTTTGCTGTGCGCGAGACTGAAGGTGTGACCTCCGAGAACGCTCGCCCCGGACCGCCCGCGATCAGCGCCTCGGTCATCGTGCTGACGCTCGCGCGCAAGGTGGAGACCGAGCTCGGCGCCGCCCTTGCCCCGCTGGATCTCACCATCAGCAGGCTCGGGCTGCTCGGTCACATCTCCGGCGTGCCGGGCGCGTCGTTCAGTGACCTGGCGCGCATGTCGGGCATCAGCGTCCAGAGCGTGCACACCGCTGTGAAGGCGCTCGTCGCCGCCGGGCTGGTGCGTGACCGCACTGCGCGCGCCGGGTCCGCGTCGACGATCGAATTGACGCCCAAGGGTTCTCGTCTGCTGCGTAAGGCCGAGGGGGTCGTCGCGGAGGTCGACGAGCGATTGTTCGGCGCCGAAGCCGATCCGATTCGTCGCCGACTCGGCGCGGCCATCCTCGCCGCTTTCGCGAACGGAATCCCGCCGCGGTGACGCTCGGCGGCCGGTGATTCGGCGCACATCCTTCAGGATGCCTGAAGCTCTCGGATAAGCTTCATGCGGACTGAAGGATGAAGGAGTCGATCGTTGAAGCATTTCTTGCTGTCGGTGCACGTGGTGGCGGCCATCGTGTTCGTCGGCGGCTCCGCCGTCGCGGCGAGCCTGTTCCCTCGGTACGCGCCGGTGACGGCCGGTGCGACGACGCGGAATCCGGCCGAACGCAGCGTCGCGGTGGCGCGGGCGCTGCATCGAATCACCGGTACCTACGCGGCACTCGGGGTCATCGTGCCGGTCGCGGGCATCGTGCTGGCCGCCGTGCAGGGCAGGATGGGCGAAATCTGGATCACGCTGGCCATGGCGCTCACCGCCGTCGCGGGCGGGCTGCTCGCGGTGCAGATCCACCCGATGCAGCGCGACGCGCTCGCCGAACCCGACGACGGCGGGCGGTTGCGCGTCCTCGGGATGCTCGCGGGCATCTACAACCTGCTCTGGACGGTGGTCGTCGTGCTGATGATCGTCCGGCCCGGCTCGGCCTGAACTGCCCGCCGAGCGGCTGCGACCCGCGGCGATCATCCCCGACCGCCGCGCGCGGAAACCCTTCTCGGCGCGCGTTGGCACTATGGCTTGGGGAAGTGATCACTACGAGGAGGTAAGTGGAGATGGCTCGGATTCCCACGGCGCTGTTGGCGGCCGGTGGACTCGGCGGTGGTTTCGCGCTCGCGCAGGCGACGAAGAAGCGGGAACTCGGCGGCGTGGTCTTCGCGGCGGCGACGGCGGCCGCACTGCCTCAGTGGCGCAAGGCGGTCGGCACGGGCGGCGCCGCGGCGCTGACCGGACTGTCGGTGGGCGCGCTCGGCGCCTCGCACCCGCTGGCCAAGAAGATCGGGGCGTGGCCGTCGGTGGCGGTGGTGTCGGGCGTGGTCGCGGCGACCGCGTGGGCGACGGTGGATCGCCGCGCCTGATCGGAGCCGTGGCTGTGCGGCCGGGGACCGGACGCGGTTCTCGACTGGGTGCTTGTGCCTCGGCCGAACCTCGCGGAGGCCGACGCGTTTCGCAGGGCGGGTCCGACGTGCGTTGGACCCGCCCCGTGCGTAATGAGTTGTGCGCTAACGAAATCCGAAGCTACGCGGCGGGAACCTCGTTCGGCCCAGGTGCGGCGGGCGGCAGCGGCGCCACCGAGCCTTCCACCGCGCCGACGATCGCGCCGATGCCGGCACCCGCGGCGATGAACGGGAGCGCCACCATGCTGATCGCCAAAGACGAGGCGATGATGGGCATGAAGATGAACCCGGCGGGGGCGAACGGAAGCGCGACGACGAGACCGACTGCTCCGCCCATCACCGCGGCGACGGCCGCGATTGGCGCGGACACGACCGCGCCGACGACCGCACCCTGCGCCGCGGTGCCGAGGACTTCGGCCGCGATCATGTCGGACCGCGCGCGATCGACGCCGGACCCCTGGATCGCGCCGGACAGGCCGTTCTGCGCACCCAGCGTGGCGTTGTTGATCATGCCTGCGATCTCGGGGGGAATGAAGTCGGGCCTGCCGATTTCGACGTTGCCGACGCGAAGCACGTTCGTCGGCGTCGGCACGGCGTCGGCGGCGGGCACGACCCCGTCGGGTACGACCTCGGTAGCCGCCTCCGGTGCGGGCAGATCCGGGTCCGCGACGGGACTCGGAGCGATCGCGGGGGCGATCGGCAGCGGGATCGGGAGCTGGATCGGGAGCTGGATCGGGAGCTGGATCGGCGCGCCGAGGGCGTTCGCTCCCAGCAGGAGCGGGTCGGTGACGACACCGGCGGGCGCCGACGCACCCGGCGGGGGCGTCTCTGCCACCGCGGGAGTGGCTGTGACCACGGCCGCGGAGATTGCGCCGACGACCAGCGTCGCCGTGCGCAGGGAGAAGGAATGGAACGGGATTACCGACTTTTCTGTGGCCATACGTTCGTCCTCATTCGAAGGGCGGAGATTCCTACGAATCTGATTCGGAGCCGCTTCGCAGTCGGATGAAACCAATTTCACGCCTTGGCGTTCCGCTCGGTCGGTTTTACGGGAAAGGCCGCTGCGATCGGTCAGTTCTTCGCATCGGCCAGCTCGCCTCGGACGGCGGGCCGCTCGACCCCCGGCACATCGCCCGGCCGGCGCCGTCCGCGCAGGTAAGCCCATTGGAGTACACCGATTCCCGCCAGGCCCGCGATCGTCGTCCCGATTCCGATCTGCCAGCCCGGCGGCCGCCAGTCGACGACCAGTTCGGCGTTCTGGGTGCCGGGTGGGATATCGACCGCGAGGAAGGTGCGGGCGACGGCGAGCGTGGGAAGTTTGCGGCCGTTCAGGGTGACGCGGTGACCTGGCCAGGTGAGGCGGGAGAACACCACGCGTCCACCGGTCGCGGAACTGACCTTCGCGCGGGCGGTGATGTCGTCGTAGGAGCCGGTCGAGGTGGCGGTGACGCCGGAGGTGTGCGCGATGACGCCGTCGCGCGTCGAGGCCGGACCGCCTTGGCGTTCCAGCACCCAGATGAAGCGTTCGTGCCCGCGGTAATCCGCCCACTGCCAACCTGGCGGGGCCGGATGGTCGCGCGCGTCGGGGTACTGGGCGCGGTGCAGTACCACCCGGTCCACCTTCATCAGGTCTACGACGGGCACGCCGGTGGACGGCTCGTCGGCGAAGGCGCGGCGGAACGCGTCCGGGCAGGTGCTGCCGTCCCAGGCCATGCAGAGCAGCCCGGCGAATCCGGTGTGGCCGATGGGCGTATAGGCGTTGACGTAGTCGAGTTCGAGTGCCTTGGCGTAGTTGCCGATGGCCAGCGATCCGTACGCGCCCGCGATATCGCGGTCCTCGGGGGCGATGATCGCCCGGTCGGCGAGTTGCAGTGTGAGCCCGCCGAAATCGGGGAATGCGGCCCGCATCTCGGAGCGCCGCTCCGGGAAGTTGTAGGACAGCGGCGTCATCGGCGCGCCCGCCACCTGCGCGAACGCGATCGGGAACATGGCGACGATGGTCAGCGCGCAGGCCGCGACGATGCCGCGTGTGCGCGCCAGCCACACCACCGCGGCGCCGAGAGCGGCCACCACGGCGACCGCGAGCAGATGGCGCAGCACCAGCTGCGGTGCGGCGGAGAACGACCGGATGAACAGCAACCCGATCAGCACGCCCGCCGCCACCGCGCGCCGCTTCGACGACGCGAAAGTGCCGTAGTGGCTGAGCAATACGCAGACCAGCACGAGCAGCGCGATGGCGAGCATCGGCAGCACGCGCGCGGGCCAGCGCAGCGGGCCGATCGCGCCGGGGCCCGCGGTCCACATCAGCACCGCGGTCGCGAAGAACGCGATCCCGCTGAACTCCCGCGCGGAGCGACGCGCCGCCCGCCAGTCGATGAACGCGAGCGCGGGGATGAGGAACCACGCGATGTAGACCATCGGCAGCGGCTGTACATGGCCCCACCACGCGGTGAATGCCGGAGTGGTGCTCGGGAGGCTGGCGTTGAGCGATTCCGACCAAGGCACGGTCAGGAAGGGATCGTTGTGGATCTCCGCGCTGCCGCGCCAGGTGACCTGCGAGGAGAGGATTCCGGACAGGTTCGCGATCGCCGCGGTCAGCGCCGCGCAGCCTGCGGCGAGCGAGAGCCGCACGGCCGGAGCCCAGCGCTGCTGGTTGACGATCTCGCCCGCCGCGACGGCGGCGATCACCAGCGCGGATTCCACTGCGGGAAAGGCGTATTGGACGGTGAGCGTGAGATAGAGGAAGACGAACACGGGGATGGGTCCGCTGCGCCCGCGCGCGTAGTTCACGGCGGAGGCCCAGGCGTGCACCATCCACGCGGTCGCGACGTGCGGGGTGAACCAGCTCGCCTCGTCGAAGAACAGGAACCAGCCGCTGAGCGGGAACGCCACGCCCGCGACCGCGGCCCACGGAGCGCGGGCGCCGTAGGCGAGGCAGATACGGAACACGCCGAGGCCCGCGATGATCGAGAAGACCAGCTTCACCAGGGTCGCGTAGAGGGCGAGGTCGTCCATCGATGGCGCGATCAGAAAGACCAGCAGCTGAGGCGGGTTGAAGAGCCCGGCCTCCTCGAGCGTGTAGTTGCCCGCCATCCATTCGTGCGGGATGAGGACCGGTAGCCGACCTTCCCGTAGCTGATTTCCGAGTGTCACCCACATGGGGGCGTACTGCGCCTCGGTATCGTCCGTGTAGTAGTGACGCGGATCGGCCAGCAGCACCGCCAGATATCCGGCGATCACTCCGAGCGAGGTAACCGCCCCCCACATCAGTCTTGCCCGGCGCGATACAGCCGCCGCGATTGTGCTCACAAGGGGCGGAGCGTATTAGCACCGGATGAACGAAGCAAGAACCGATTGGTGACATTTGTCCGTTTCTTCGGCGGCCATGTCCGGTTGGATTTTGCTTCTCCGCACGTGATAAGAGGGTTGTCATGTCATGTTCACCGTCTGTCCACCGCGCGGACGCCAAGGGGCGCTGCGCGGGTGCCCCGCGTCGGTCGATGGTGCGATGAGGACGCCGGAGGAGGAGTCATCCGTCAGCCGGGGCGCCGGTTCGGTCACCGCCCCCGCGACACCGAAGCGGCGGTTCACGCGAACGCGGAAATACGCCTACCGGCACGACCTCGACGGGCTACGCGGCATCGCGATCGCCCTGGTCGTGGTGTTCCACATCTGGTTCGGCCGGGTCTCGGGCGGCGTGGACGTGTTCCTGGTTCTCTCGGGCTTCTTCTTCACCGGCTCGCTGCTGCGGCGCGCGGAGTCGACCGACACCGTCGCGCTCGCCGCCACGGCGCGACGGCTCGGCAAGCGGCTGTTGCCCGCGCTGGTGCTCGTGCTGGCCGTCGTCGCGGTCGCGACGGTGCTGATCCGCCCGTACACGCAGTGGACGGAGGCGGCCGCGCAAACGCTGGCCTCGCTGCTCTACTACCAGAATTGGTATCTGGCGCTGTCCTGGTCGGATTACCTGGCCGCCGACCCGTCGGTGAGCCCGTTGCAGCACCTGTGGTCGATGTCGGTGCAGGGGCAGTTCTATCTCGTCGCCCTGGCTGGAATCGCGTTGCTGGTGGCTCTCTTTCGCCGGTTCGGCCACGCGTCCGCACTCCGGCCGACGGCGGCGGTCGTGTTCGGCGCGCTCGCGGCGGCCTCGTTCCTCTATGCCACGCGGGGCGTCCAACTGCATCAGGGTTGGAACTACTACGACAGCCTGGCGCGGGCGTGGGAGTTGCTCGCGGGCGCGCTGTTGGCGGTGCTCGCGACTGAACTGGTGATGCCGAGGCTGTTTCGGGTGCTGTTCGGGGTAGCCGGCGCGGTCGTCGTATTGACCTGCGGCTGGCTGACCGACGGCGCCAACCAGTTTCCCGGGCCAACGGCGTTGATTCCGGTTGGCGCGGCTGTGGCCCTCATCCTGTCGGGCGCGGGTCTGCCGACCGCCGAACAGCCGCTGCCGAACCGGCTGCTGGCGGCGGCGCCGATGGTCCGGCTCGGCGAACTCGCCTACGCGCTATACCTGTGGCACTGGCCGATCCTGATCTTCGTGCTCGCCGAGCGCGGCACCCCGACGGCGGGCATCGACGGCGGGCTCGCGGTGCTCGTGATCTCGTTCGCCCTGGCGTATCTGACTCATCGCTTCGTCGAGGAGCCGCTGCGGACCGGCGCGGACACGAGCCGATCCGGTTACGCCCGTCGCGCGGGCCGCATCCTGGTCGCCGTCGGCGCGGTGGTGCTCGCGGTCGCGGTCGGTGCCCAGGTGCTGACCAGAATCCTGCCGCCGAAAGCGGTCGCGTACCTGGATCCGGTGCGCTATCCCGGCGCCGAGGCGCTTGCGGCGGGCGCGGCCGTGCCGCGAGCGAAGATGCGTCCGACGGTCTTCGAGGCGCCCGCCGACGCCGCCTACCCGTCGCGGGACAAGTGCATCGCGGACTGGGACACCCGTGATGTGATCACCTGCACCTACGGCGATGCCCACGCGGAACGCACGATCGCGGTGGTCGGCAGCTCGCACGCCGAGCACTGGGTACCCGCGCTGGACGTGCTCGCCCGCGAACACGGCTTCCGCATCACGGTGTACCTGAAGATGGGCTGTCCGCTCACCGTCGCGGCCGAGCCGATGTACAAGGGCGAGCCGATTCCCGACTGCCGCGACTGGTCGGCGGAGGTGATCGACCGCCTCGGCGTCGACCGGCCGCAATGGGTGTTCACCACGGGTACCCGACCGCGCGATCCCACCGGTGACGAGACCCCCACGGACTACCTGGAGGTTTGGTCCCGCTTGGCCGAGCACGGACTCAATGTGCTCGCCGTCCGCGACACACCGTGGCTGCGCAGGGACGGCATCCGCTACCGCGCCATCGACTGCCTCGCTCAGAACGGCGACGGCACGACCTGCGGCATGCGCCGGGCCGACGCGCTCGACGAGGTGAACCCCGCCGCCGAGCCCGCCGCGTCGTTCCCGAACGTGTACCCGCTCGACCTGACCGATGCCGTGTGTACGCCGGAGGTCTGCCCGGTGATCGAGGGCAACATCCTCGTCTATCACGACGAGCACCACCTCACCGCCAGCTACTCGCGATCGCTGGCTCCCGAGCTCGGTCGCCAGCTGGCGCCGATTCTCGGCTGGTGGTGAGCCGGGGCCGGTCGCCCGGCCCCGGCTGTCACAGCGCCAGCAGCGCGCGCCTGCCCAATCGCGGATCGGCCAACGGCCGCACCGCGATGCGCATCAGGGCGAGCGCGTTGTCGTCGCCCGCGATGCGGTTGGCCTTCAGCGCGCCGCAGGCGGCGCACTGGTGCACGAGCAGCCACTCGCCGTCGTCGCGGGCCGTGAGGCTGAGCGCGGTCATCCGCCCGCCGCACGAGGATGCCCGGTCACCGGGGATCCTGCCGTCGACGTGGCGGCTGGACAGGCAGTGCGGACAGTGATTGCGATGCGCCGTGCCCGGTGCGACAACGGACACCGCCATGCGGCAGCCGACGCAGCGGAAGGCGTCGCCGGTTTCACCGCCCGGCCCGTGCAGTACGTCCTTGCGGCGTTGCGCACGTGCGTTTTTCGACTTTCTTCGCGGCATCTCGCACCTGCCTACATATCGCCGAAGACTTCGAGCGGGAAGGGCGGTTCCGCGAGCGGCCGCACCGCCAGCCGCATCAGGATCAGCTGGTTGTCGTCGCCGCACACCGGGTGCAGCGACAGCTCCTGGCAGCGGGTGCAGCGGTGCACCACCGCCCAAGAACCGTTGCGCTGCACGGCGATCGACAGCGGGGCCATCCTGCCCAGGCAGTCGGAAGCGCCACCTTCGACGTGATCGACGGTGTGCTGCGAGTTCAGGCAACTCGGGCAATGGTTGCGCCGACTGTCGTCCGGCGCGAGCACGGCCACCACGAGTCCGCAGCGCACGCAGGTGAAGGTGCCGGTCCGTAGCGCTGGGCTCGGACCGCGATGGGTCGAGGTGTTGGGGTCGGACACCCGGATTCTCCTTACTCCTTGGCTGTGTGAAGAGCAGCGGGAGCAGGCCGAGTGCGCCTCGAAAAAGGTCAGTGACGGTCGGCTTTATCGGCGCGGTCGGGATTCCGAGCCACGCCTCGAGGCGCCCTCGGCGCGAGCCGGCTCATACATCGTCCTCCTTCTCGGTTTCCTGTTCGGCCGAG
This sequence comes from Nocardia xishanensis NBRC 101358, assembly GCF_001613365.1. GTDB lineage: Bacteria > Actinomycetota > Actinomycetes > Mycobacteriales > Mycobacteriaceae > Nocardia > Nocardia xishanensis. The sequence continues at coordinate 147,427 of NZ_BDCF01000001.1, read as the reverse complement.
TCTCCTTCGGCGCGGAGCGAACTGTAGTACCGCGCCTAGCGGCGCGGCCACCGATTATTCGCGGCACACCGGTCTCTCGAGGTTTCGAGCATCCACGGGCTCGGCGACCACCGTGCGCGCTCACCACGGTCAGCGCGGCGCGTTGCCCAGGGCGGCGACCGCGCCGGAGATCTGCCCGGCGACGTCGAGAATCAGCCGGAACACGTCCTCGGAGACAGGTTTTCCGTTGCACCACAGCACATTGCACTCCGTCGACGCGTACGGTCCGACGCCGAGCAGCAGGGCGGCGACGGTCTGCGGGTCGACGAGTTTGCCGAGGTCCTCCGGGGTGCGCACCAGCGGCTGGTTCGGATCGTGGACGGCGTAGGGATCCTCGTAGGGCAGGGCCGGCCCATCGACGACCGCGGCGCTCGCCCTGCGGAACAGTTCCTTGTTGTCGGGGTTGCTCGTTCCGGTGAGCATCCCGGTCGGGTTGCCCGGCTCGAACCGGGATGGCACGCCGAGGCGGACGATCACCAGGTCGCGGCTCGGTATCACGGTGAGGAACTGGCCGAGCGCGCCCGAGAAGGCGTAGGTGTCGCGCGGCGAGCCGACGAACACCGGATGCGAATACAACTGGGCGACAGGCACGTTCACGCCGCGATAGGTGTCACCGGCATTGAGCCACCATAGGAATCCGTAGCCGCCGTTGGCTTCCGTCGGCGTCGTGGCTCGGCGGATGTAATCCGGATCGATGAGCGACCGGTCTTCCCATCGGCCTTCTTGGAGCAGCAGTCTGCCGATCCTGGCCAGGTCGGCGGGCCGCATCGCGAGTCCGCCGTTGACGGCGGTGTTTCCGCTGCGGTCGCGCAGCCAGATCCAGTTGTCGCGGTCGATGCCCAGCGGGCCCATAACTTCCCGCTGCACGAAGTCCTGGAAGTCCGTGCCGGTGGTGATCTCGATGATCTTCGGCAGCAGCGCGAGGACGTTCTGGGCGTACTGGAAGGTGCTGCCCGGCTCGTGATCGATCGGCGCGGCGAGCGTTTGCAGCACCGAGTCGGTGGCCAAACCGGCGATGTCGGAGGGCCAGCTGAAATGAATGCCGGTGGTCTGGTTGAGCACTTGACGCACCGTGATGCCCACGTGCGCGGCGTCCGCCTGCGGGAAGAACGTGCCGAGCGGGTCGTCGAGACCGAAGTAGCCCATGGTCACCGCGCGCCCGACGGCCACCGACGCGACGCCCTTGCTGCCGCTGGCCAGCGGCATCGGCACGTTGCCGGTTGGCGTGAAATCGCCTACCAGGCAACCGTGCCGGTAGATCTGCACCGCGTGCGATCCGGTCCGCGCGCCCAGCTCGACCGCGTCGGCCACTGCCGCCGGGTCCATCCCGACGTCGGCGGCGTCCCGCCGTTCCGGAGCCTGACCGGCCGCGGGCTCGGCGCAGACCGCCCGGGGTGCGGCCGTGACGGCGGGCGAGAGCAGCGCCGCCGTGACGAGCACGGCGGCGCCGAGTCCGGTCGCCCAGGCGTTGCGACGCAAGAGCATGTGAATTTCCTTCTGCGATGCAGTGTTCCGAATCTGTGGAACTGGCCGGTCTCAGATCGCGACTGTAGCGCAGGAGTGTTCCACGACACAATCGCTGCTGCGAGTACGCTCTGGGAAGCACTTGGCTCCACGTGAAGGATCTTCATTCCAAACGAGGGACGGGCCATGAACATCGCACTGTGGATTGTCGCCGGGTTGCTGGCGGTGGTGTATCTCGCCGCGGGACTGGCCAAGCTCGCGCAACCGTACGAGAAGCTCACCGCGAATCCGAATATGAGCTGGGTCGAGGACTTTTCGCCCGGCGTTGTGCGCATGATCGGGACCGCCGAGGTGCTCGGCGCGGCCGGCCTGATTCTGCCCCGCGCCACCGGTATCGCCGAGGTGCTGACGCCGCTGGCCGCGCTCGGGCTCGCTGTTCTCCAGTGCGGTGCGATGGTGGTGCACTATCGCCGCGGCGAGACCAAGAACCTGCCGATCAACCTGGTGCTCCTGCTCCTCGCGCTCTTCGTCGCCATCGGCCGCTTCCTCGAGTGGGTCTGAGTCCAGCCGCGTGCTCGGCGCGGCGCTGAGACTCGACCGTGCGGCGCGCCGCGCGAAATACCTCGGCCGCTCGGCTGACCGTTAAAGTCGGTGTCCGGGCGATGAGCCGTGGGGATCCGGTCCGTTGGTGAGAGCGAAACAGCTAGGAGTACAGACCACCGAATTACGTGAGGGGGAGGACGTATGTGGTTTCTCGTCGATATGGCGGAGACGGACAAGGTGATTCGGCATGTGCCGAAGGAGGGGATGGCGCGGTCGCGTTCGCTGCATCGGGCGATACGGCCCGCCGGACTGGCGGCGGCGGCCGCGGCGGTGATCGCGCAGGCCGCCGAGAGCGGGCGGCGGTGCGAGCGCACGGTGCTGCTGCGCGGCGAAGCGCATCGGGCACTGGCGATTCCGGTGCCCGGCCCGGACGGCGTGCCGCTCGCCGTGCGGCTGTGGGCGGGCGTGTCGCGCATCGAGCCGCCCGACCCGCCCGCCGTCGACGCGTTCGTGTGGGACAGCCGTCAGTGGATGTTGCGCAATCACGGCGGGGGCGGCGGACCGGTGCTGCCCGAGGGGCATCCGTTGCTGCACGGCGCGTGGTTCCTTTCGCGGGTCATCGAATGCGAGGACCGGGATCGGCTGATGACCGCGGCGCTCGATCCGAAGCCCGGCGTCGCCTGGCGCGGGCCCATGCAGGTGCGCACGCCGGACGATCGCACCGCGCGGGTGTTCGGTTTCCTGCGCTATCACGCCGATGGCGCGCTGCGCGGTCTGTTACTCGAGGTGGCGACCGACCGTGCGCCCGGATTGGTGCCCGCGACTTACCGCGACGACGCGGCCGTCGCGCTGCTCGGCGGCACCACCGCGCTGATCGACGCCGAGACCATGCAGATCATCGAGTGGCTTACCCCGCCGCTCGGCGACATCGCCTGGCGGCACCACCCGGCCTCGCGCGGCATCGATCCGGACGACGATGGGCGTGAATTCACTTTGACCACCACCCATCTCGTGCACCCCGACGACGTGAACGGCTATCTCGGCGCGCTGCGCGAGCTGGCCGAGCGGCGCAGCGAGCGAACCAGGGTGGCGGTGCGGCTGCTGACGTTGCGCCGGGACTGGCAACCCGTCGAGCTGTACGGCGCGAGACTGCCCCGCGGCCTGCCGCGATTCCTGATCTGCCTGATTCGGCCGGTCGGCTCGGATCCCATGCCCGAGTAGGGAAACCGGGCGCGGTCAGGTCGGTCGGCGGCGCGGCGCGCGGCACGGCACTGCCGCGCGCCCCTCGGGGTGGCTCGAGCGTTGCTGTTGATTCGCTGTCTGTTTGTCGCCGCATGGGGTACGGAAGCGTTCCGGTGCGGTGACGCGAGGGAACTCGGTGTCGGATCGCGCTAGGTTCAACCCCGCCTTGCAGGACATCCGTCCAGTTCAGCGCGCACATCCGACCCGGCCGCCGGTAGGACATGTGATCCTTAGCACCCGGATCATGTTGATAGCATGGCGTTTCTAGCCGACCGGATGCGGGCGGACCCCCGGATGCACCTCGAAAGAGTCTTTCCATGCAGTTTGAAATCGTCGAGCGGGATGAGACGTGGGTTGCCGGATTGCCGGTGCGCAGCCCGAAGCGTGCCCTCGGAAAACTGCGTGACCACGACTTGGAGGCGGCGTGGGCGGCCGTGCTGCATCAGGAACTCGGTGGCCCGCTGGCCAGCGCCTACACCGATTACACCGGGGAACTGGGTACGTACAACACCCAGATCGTCGGATATCAGTGCGGATCCTTCGCCGAGGTGACTCGTGGCCATCTCGTCGCCCGCCTGCCGCGCGGCAGTTACGCGAAGTTCTCTTCGGTCGGTAATTTTCCGCAGGTGATGACCGATCTATGGACACAGATCGCTTACGCCGAGGAACACAATCAGATCAAGCGGACCTACACCGGTGATTTCGAGTGTTACCCGCACGCGTACAAGATCGATCTCTACCTGGCGGTCGATCCCCGATGACCTATGCGATCGTCGTCCGCAACGAGGCGCTCTACGGCGGACTGGTGGTGCCGAGGGTGCGGCCGAGCTTCAAGGTCAGTAACAGCGATCTGATCGAGTTCCTGAAGGATCGATTGCGCGATCGCGGCGCCGCGGTCCAGCCCATGTACACCGTCTACGTGCCCGATCCGGCCGGAAACTACAACGCGATGGTGTGCTTCGAGTATCCCGATCCGGCCGATGTGCCGGTCGGCGATTTACTCGTACGGGTACCGAAGGGCGTCTACGCTCGTTTCGAGCCGAACGGTGACTATCACGATCCGGTAGAGGACGTGTGGGCCCAGGTGGACGACGCGACAGCGTCCGCCGAAATCACCCGCGCCTATCGGGAGGAGATCGAGGTGTGGCGCGGGCCCGAGGCGGTCGAGTTGTTCATCTCCATCCTCGTTTGATAGCTACATGTTAACTACGCGTGAACCGACTGGTCTCTATCTTCTAAGTTAGGAATACCTTGCAGCCTTTGACCTGCAAGTATTTCCCGGACCACGATCAGTTTTCGGGATATTAACCAGACGCCTGGTCAATTCCTGCCGGATGACGGATACTGCCCTAGGCAAACTCTCCCGTAGCGCTCGGCGGCGGGAGAGTCTGCCAACCCGGCTCGAAGATCGCGCGCGGGCGCGGTAGCAACGGAGTAGGAACACCATGACTGTCGAAACAGTCGCAGTCGGCGCTGTCGGAGCGTGCGATGCCGAGGTGTTGCGGTTTCGCGACATGCATTCCGGTTATGTCTTCCACGTGGCTCCGCCGGGCGCGCATCCAGATCTGTGGGGACGCTATCTGCGCGGTGCGCTGCGGGTTTACCGGCACTATGAAGTCGAACCGGCATTGGAATACGAGAAAGTCTCCGACGGGCGCTCGACGTCGCTGTTCTTCGCGGCCGTCGATCCCTCGGGTGAGGTCGTCGCCGGTCTGCGAGCCCAGGGCCCGTATCTGCTCGAGGACGAAGTGCACGGGCTCGGCGCCTGGGAAGGGCGCCCCGGCGAGGCCGATCTTCGCGCGATGATCGCCGAGCGAATTCACCAGGGCATCGTCGAGGTCAAGGCGGTCTGGGTGACGCGCGATGGCATCGCGCACCGCGCTCAGCTCGGCGCGGCGATCTCCCGTTGCGTGGTACACGCGGCCTGGCTGCTCGGCGCGCGTTTCGGCTTCGTCACCGCCGCGGCGCACTCCGCCCGCATGTACGAATCCAGCGGCGGCCGGATCGCGGACGACGTGCCCGCCGTGCCGTATCCGGACGATCGCTACCGCACCGTCCCGCTCTGGTGGGACACCCACACGTGCCGGACCGGCGCCACCAAGCTGCAGGGCTCGCTGCTGGCGCTCGAACGCGCGGCGCTCGGCGCCTGGTTCACCAGGGCGCGACGACTGACCACTGTGGGCGATGCCCGGATAGGGGGGCTGGCGCAAGCATGAACGGTGACCCTGGTCCCGGTGCGGACTATCGGCCGCTGATCCTCGACGAGACGGTGCCGGACGAAGCGTCCGTCCTCGCACAACTGCGAAAGTCACCGATGATCCGGATCGTCGACCTGCGCGACGTATTGCGCGCCGAGCTCGGAAAAGTGCACAACCCGCCCGACGACCTGGGCGGACCGGAAACGGACCGCTGGGTCTACTACCCGTGGCGGCGCACGCTGACCGGCTTGCCCGGCGAACGGACCTATCGCGCGATCCGGCTGGATCGCAACCGCAACAAGGTGACTCGCGCCGAACAGCGGCGACTCGCGGGGCTGGCCGTCGGGGTGGTCGGGCAGAGCGTCGGTCACGCCATCGCGCACACCCTCGCCATGGAGGGTTCCTGCGGGCTACTACGGCTGGCCGACTTCGACGACATCGAGCTGTCGAACCTGAACCGGGTCCCGGGCAACGTCTTCGACATCGGCGTCAACAAATCGATCGTGACGGCACGCCGGATCGCCGAGCTCGATCCGTATCTGCCGGTCGAGGTGTACACCGCGGGCGTCGACGAACACACGGTGGACGAGTTCCTGCACGGGTTGTCGATCGTCGTCGAGGAATGCGACTCGCTCGACGTGAAGTTCGCTGTCCGCCAGGGCGCGCGCAGGCACCGGCTGCCGCTGCTGATGGATACCAGCGACCGCGGTCTCTTCGACGTCGAGCGCTACGACCTGGAACCAGAGCGCCCGCCGTTCCACGGCCTGCTCGGCCCGACCACCGCCGCCGATCTGCGCGGGTTGTCCACCAAGGAGAAGGCGCCGCACGTGATGCGGATCCTCGATCCGAAGGAACTGTCGGCGCGGATGGCCGCGAGCCTGGTCGAGATCGACGAGACCGTCACCACCTGGCCGCAACTCGCGGGCGACGTGCAGCTCGGCGCGGCCATCGTCGCCACGGCGGTGCGCCGCATCGGCCTCGGCTACAAGCTCTCCTCGGGGCGCACCAGGATCGATCTGGAGCGCGGGCTCGACGGACTCGCCGAGCCAGAGCCCGAGGAACTGATTTGGGAAGAAGAGCCCGACACCGTCGCGGCGCCGCCCGGGCCCGCCTGGGTGAACGTGCTCGAATGCGCGCAGCGCGCGCCATCGGGCGGCAACACCCAGCCCTGGCAGCTGCGCATGGAACACGACGCGATGCGCATCGATCTCGCGAGCAACCGGTCGTCGGCCCTCGACATCGGCTATCGCGGCAGCGCGGTCGCGATCGGCGCCGCACTGCACAATGCCCGCGCGGCCGCCGCGGCGCACGGCATCCTCGGTGATCACCACCTGATCGAGGACGACACCACCGCGCTCACCGTGCTGCTCGAATTCGGGACGGGATCGGATCCGCTGCTGGCCCGCGACTATCCGGCGGCGCTGATGCGCGACACCAATCGCAAACTCGGCACCGGTGAGCCGCTCGGCGACGCCGTGCTGGCAGGCCTCGCCACGGCCGCCGCTGCCGAGGGCGGCGCGGTGCACGCGATCACCGGCCGCCCCGAGCTGTCCGAAGCGGCCGTGCTGATCGGCGAATCCGACCGCATCCGTCACCTCACCCCGCGCCTGCACCAGGAGATGTACGGCGAACTGCGCTGGCCGGGTGAGGATCTGCGCACCGGCATCGATGTGCGCGGCATGGAGCTGGCTCCAGACGAACAGGCCAAACTGCGGATCGGCGGACGCGCCGATGTGATGGCCAGATTGCACGAGTGGTCCGGCGGCGCCGCGCTCGGCGAGTACAGCCGCGATCGGGTGTTGTCGAGCTCGGCTCTCGTCGCGGTGACGCTGCCCTGCCGACCCGGGCCGTACGGCGCGAGTCTGACCGATTACGCCGTGGCGGGCGCGGCTTTGCAGCGCGTCTGGCTGGAGGCCGGACGACGCGGTCTTGCCGTGCAACCGGTGTCGCCGGTGTTCCTTTACGCGCGGCACCCCGACGAGCTGATCGCGATTTCCCCGGATTTCGCGGATACACTAACGTCACTTCAGGGCCGTTTCCTGGACCTGCTGGGAGTGCCTGGACATGAGATCATGGCATTGGTGCTTCGCCTGAGCTACGCGGCAGCAGCCACGGTCCGCAGCAGGCGGCTTCCAGTGCCGGGTGCGGGCGACCGCAGCTAGCACGATCGGAGACAAGGTGCCTCGGCGAACGCTCGACTCACTGGTGACGCAAGTCGCCGCCGAGTTGATGGGCGTCGACGCCACGACCATGGTGGCGGCGAGCGAACGCGTGCTGTCCAAATTGGTCGAGCATTTCGACGTCGACTTCAGCTACCTGCGCCACACCGACCGCGAACGGCGCGCCACCGTGCTCATCGCGGAGTGGCCGCACCGCGGCGACATCCCCGATCCCGATCCGCTGAAGGTGGTCCAGTTCGAGAACGCCGACTCGGTGTTCCGCGAGCTCGAGTTCGCCACCGAGCCGATCATCGTTCGCCCCGACGTCAAGTCCGCCGACTACCAGGAGACGATCCGGCGCTCCTCGGGCATTCCGCAGGTGGCGATGGCCTGCGTGCCGCTCATCTCGCGCGGCGAATCCACCGGCGTGCTCGGCTTCATCAAACAGGGCGATCGGGATTGGAGCACAAGGGAGCTCAACGTCCTCAAGGCGATCGCCGCCTTGTTCGCCCAGGTGCAGGCGCGCGTGGTGGCCGAGGAGCGGCTGCGCTACATCGCGCTGCACGACGATCTGACGGGTCTGGCGAACCGGCGCGCGCTGCTCGAGCACATGGAGGACCGATTACGCCCCGGCAATCCGGGCCCGGTCGCCGCGTTCTTCCTCGACCTGGACCGGTTGAAGGCGCTCAACGACTTTCTCGGACACACCGCGGGCGACAACTTCATTCGCACGCTCTCCTCGCGTCTGCGCGAGAATCTGGACGCCAACGACATGATCGCCCGCCTCGGCGGCGACGAATTCGTCATCGTGCCCGCCAAACCCATGGACGCGGTCACCGCCGAGCTGGAGGCGACCAGGATCCAGCAGCTCATCGGCCGTCGCGTCACGGTCGGCGGCGAATCGGTGAGCCGCGGCGCGAGCGTCGGTGTGGCGGTTGGCATCCCGGGCGAGACCACCGTGGCCGACGTGCTGCGCCGCGCCGATCACGCGCTGCTTTCGGCCAAATCGGGCGGCGGCAACGGCGTGGCGGTGTTCACCGACGCCATGCGCGCCCAGTTCGAGCTGCAGGACGACGTCGAGCTGAATCTGCGCGGCGCGGTCTCCGACGGCTCGCTGCTGCTGCACTATCAGCCCGAGGTGGATCTGCGCACCGGACGGATCGTCGCGCTGGAGGCGCTGGTGCGCTGGATGCATCCGACCAGGGGACTGCTGCCGCCCGGCGCGTTCGTCACCGTCGCCGAGGCGACGAATCTGGCGGGCGAGCTCGGCCGGTGGGTCATCCGCTCGGCGTGCGCGCAGTTCGCCGAATGGCGTCGCAGGGGTTTGGCGGCAAACGTGGTGATGCGCATCAACGTGTCGCCGGTGCAACTGGTGAGCCTGGATTTCGTGGAGCGGATCGAGGACATCCTGCGGCTGTTCGGCATCGACGGAAGTTCGGTCTGCCTGGAGATCACCGAACACGTAGTCGTCCAGGATCTGGCCCGCACCCAGGTGACGTTGCGCGGGCTGAAGCGGATGGGCGTGCAGATCGCCATCGATGATTTCGGCACGGGCTACAGCTCGCTCTCGCACCTGAAGGCGTTGCCGGTCGACGCGGTGAAGATAGACCGCGGTTTCGTGCAGCGGCTCGGCGCGAGCACCGACGACCTGGCCATCGTGAAATCCATCATCGGCCTGGCCGGTTCGTTCGGGCTCGGCGTTGTCGGCGAGGGTGTGGAGACCGCGGTGGCGGCTCGCACGCTGGTAGGCCTCGGTTGCTACCGGGCACAGGGTTTTCTGATCGCAAGGCCGATGCCATCGGACCAGGTGGAATCGCATCTGGCGCTCGGCCGGATTCCGCTGGACCTGGACCTACCCAGGGCCGCGCGCGGCGTGGCGAAGCACTGACCGTTTCCCCGGTTCTTTCACTGCTGTTCACCGCGCGTTGAGCGCTATATCCGGTTGCGCTGCGACGATCGGCGGGTGCGCATCGTGCAGCTGGCGAACTTCTACGGTCCGCGGTCGGGTGGCCTGCGCACCGCCCTGCACCATCTGGGCGCGGGGTATGTGGCGGCGGGGCACGAGGTGGTGCTGATCGTGCCGGGACCGCGTCGCACCGAAGAGGTGCTGCCCGGTGGGGCGCTGCGGATCACCTTGCCCGCCTTGGCAATTCCCTGGACTGGCGGCTATCGCGCCGCGGATCCGCGCCGGGTCGCAGACGTGCTGACCGGCCTGCGGCCCGACGTGCTCGAGGTGTCGGACCGGCTCACACTGCGCGGCTTCGGCCGGTGGGCGCGCCAGCGTGACGTGGCGAGCGTGATGATCTCGCACGAACGGCTCGACCGGCTGCTCGGTCAGATCATGCCGGGCAGGCTGGCCAGCCGCTGCGCCGACATCGCCAACCGCCGCACCGCGGCCGAGTACGACATCGTGGTCTGCACAACGGAATTCGCGCGCGCCGAGTTCCTGCGCATCGGCGCGCCGAATGTCGAGCTCGTCCCACTCGGGGTGGATCTGGATTTGTTCAGCCCGCGCAGGCGCGACCGCAGGCTGCGCGCCGATCTGGCGGCCGGGCATCCGCTGTTGGTGCACTGCGGGCGGCTGTCGGTGGAGAAGCGCGTCGACCGCAGCATCGAGGCGGTCGCGCAGCTGCGCAAGACAGGCACCGAGGCGCGTCTCGTCGTGGCGGGCGACGGTCCGCGCCGCGACGCGCTCGAGCGGCGCGCCCGTGCGCTGCCGCCGCTGTCGAGCGGTCAGCCTGCGGTGCATTTCACCGGTTTCATCACCGACCGCGCGATGGTCGCCAAACTCCTTGCCACCGCGGATGTCTCGCTGGCGCCGGGTCCGCACGAGACCTTCGGCCTCGCGGCGCTGGAAGCGCTGGCCGCGGGCACACCCGTGGTCGCCAGCCGATCCTCGGCGCTGGCCGACATCGTCACCGCCGACTGCGGCGCCGTCGCCGACGACCACCCCGCCGCCTTCGCCGAGGCGGTCACCGACGTACTCGCCCTCCCCGCCGTCGCCCGCCGCCGCGCCGCCCGCACCCGCGCCGAACAGTTCACCTGGCCGCGCGCGGTCGCGGGCATGCTCGCCGTCCTCGCGCGCTAGGCGCGTCACACAGACGTTCCGCACTCCCCACACAGCCGACGCCTCTGTGGGACGCACGAATCCTGTGGTGGCAGCCAGGTGTTACGGCATCGCGAGGCGGCCTCGCAGAGGGTGCGTACGCCTCGCGGGGCGTGCAGGGGCTGCGAGGAGTGCGAAGCCTCTGCGAGCTACTCACGGGCGGTTTCAGGACGCCAGTGGGTCCGGTGCGCTGACGGCAAGAGGTCCTCGGAGAGGGTGGGTGCGCCTCGCAGGGGGTGAAGTGGCTGCGAGGGGTGTGAATAATCTGCGGGCTAGTCGCGGGCGGCGAGGACGGCGTCGTAGAGGGCGCGGCGGGAGACGTTGTTGGCGGTGGCGATGTGGGTGCAGGCGTCCTTGAGGCGCAGGCCCTGGGCGGTGAGGGCTTCGACTTCGCCGACGAGGTCCGCGGGGTCGGTGGCTTTGGGCTGGGCGCCTTCCAGGACGACGGTGATCTCGCCGCGGGCGCTGTCGGCGGCCCATTCGGCGAGTTCGGCCAGTGTGCCGCGCACGACCTGCTCGTATGTCTTGGTGAGTTCACGGCAGACCGCGGCGCGGCGGTCGGGTCCGAGCACCTCGACGGCGTCGGTGAGGCATTCGGCGAGCCGGTGCGGCGCCTCGAAGAAGACGCAGGCGCGGGGTTCCTCGCGTAACGTGCGCAGCCATTCCTTGCGCGGTCCCGGCTTTCGCGGCGGGAAGCCGTCGAAACAGAAGCGCTCGACGGGCAGCGCGGACAGGGCGAGCGCGGTGGTGACGGCCGACGGGCCGGGCAGGCAGGTGACGGACAGGTCGTGTTCGACGCAGGCCGCGACCATCCGATAGCCGGGGTCGCTCACCGATGGCATGCCCGCGTCGGTGACCAGCAGCACCGTGCGCCCCGCCTCGATCTCGGCGAGCAGCGCTGGAACGCGCGCGGTTTCGACGTGGTCGTAGAAGCTCACCACCCGGCCGGTGATCTCGACGCCGAGCGCCTTGGCCAGCGCGCGGGTGCGGCGGGTGTCCTCGGCGGCGACCACGTCGGCGGACCCGAGTGCGTCGCGCAGGCGCTGGGACGCGTCACCGATATCGCCCATCGGCGTCGCCGCGAGCACCAGCCGCCCGCCCGCCGATCTCCGGACCGCCTGCCCCGCAGTCGACTCGTCAGCCACCGCACTCCCGTCTCGCTCGACACCCGGCAACCACCGGACACCAGAAGCCTAGTGGGCGCTGTTGGAGGCAGTCGCCGCCTGTCGGACGCGATCCGTCGTCGGTTCGCGCACCGCCGAAGCCGACGCGCGGACGCAGGTACTTCCTACCGATCAGTTTCGGGGGAGCGCGGTCCTAATACGATCGGGGCGTGACCCAGGTGACCTCCCGCGCGACCGTACCCGGGGCTGTGCCCACCTGGTCGAGTCCAGCGCCGCTCCGGCCGTCGCCCGATTTCGGCCCCCTCGACTCGCTGCGGGGGTGGCTGGTCACCGCCGTGCTGACCGCGTTCGCGGCGGTGACTCGGTTCACCATGCTGAACTATCCGACCGACGCGGGAACGCCGGTCTTCGACGAGAAGCACTACGCGCCGCAGGCATGGCAGATGCTCACCGGCGGCGGGGTGGAGGACAACCCCGGCTACGGGTTGGTGGTGCATCCGCCGGTCGGCAAGCAGATGATCGCCGTCGGCGAGTTCCTCTTCGGCTACAACGGCTGGGGTTGGCGGTTCACCGCGGCGCTCGCGGGCACCGTGCTGGTGCTGCTGGTGGTCAGGATCGCGCGCAGGCTGGCCAGATCGACCCTGATCGGCGCGATCGCGGGCATCCTGACGATCGCCGACGGGCTGTTGTTCGTCTCCTCCCGCATCGGCATGCTCGACATCTTCATGGCGCTGTTCGTCACCGCGGCCTTCGGCTGCCTGGTGGTCGACCGGGACGAGATGCGGGCCAGAATGGCGCTCGTCGACGTGGAGGGACGCATCGGCGCCACACCGTGGGGTCCGCGACTCGGTGTGCGCTGGTGGCGTTTCGGCGCAGGCGTGCTGCTCGGACTGGCGTGCGGCACCAAATGGTCGGGCATCTACTTCATCGCCGCGTTCGGCATCATGAGCGTCTGCTTCGACGTCGCCGCGCGCCGCGCGTACGGGGTGCCCAAGCCCTGGCACGGCACGGCGCTGCGCGATGTGGGCCCCGCGCTCTATTCGCTCGTGCTGATCCCGGTCGGGGTGTACCTGGCCACCTACTGGGCCTGGTTCGTCAGCGAGACCGGTGTGTACCGGTACGCCGTCGGCAATCAGGTGGGGTCGGGGGGACCGTGGTCGTTCCTGCCCGACGCGCTGCGCTCGCTGTGGTTCTACAGCGGCGAGTCGCTGCACTTCCACGAGGGCCTGACCAACTCGGCGGGCAACCACCATCCGTGGGAATCCAAGCCGTGGACCTGGCCGATGGGCCTGCGGCCGATGCTGTACTACTACGCCGACACCAACGTCACCGGCTGCGAGCAGGCGCAGTGCGTCAAGGCCGTGATGCTGATCGGGACTCCGGCGATCTGGTGGGTCGCCTTCCCGGTGCTCGCCTGGATGCTGTGGCGCAGCGTGGTCCGGCGCGACTGGCGCTACGCCGCGGTGCTGACCGGCTACGGCGCCGCGCTGCTGCCCTGGTTCCTGACGCTGGACCGGCAGATGTACTACTTCTACGCCGTGCCGCTGGCCCCGTTCCTGATGATCGGCCTCGCGCTGGCGCTGGGCGACATGATGGGCCCGGCTCGCCCGGTGCCGATACCGCGCAGCCCGTCGGGCACCTTCCTGCCCGCCATCCCCAGCGAACGGCACAGTCTCGGGCTGCTCGCCGTCTGCCTCTACCTCGGCCTGGTTGTCGCGAACTTCATCTGGCTGTGGCCGATCCTGACGGCACTGCCGATCAGCCCGGGCAACTGGCACGACCACCTCTGGCTGCCGAGCTGGCGCTAGACGGAGGCCCGCCGGCGCGGACCCCGCCCAGCGGCGTCGCTCAGTACCCGGTCTCCAGCGCGGATTTCACATAGCGCAGGGCGGTTTCGTCGTCAAGGCCGAGCCGCCTGATGGCCGACACGTACGCGGTCGCGGCGCGTCCCGCCGCGTCGCGGGTCGGGTCGCCGGAGGACGCGATGAACGAGCCCTGCCTGCCCCTGGTCTCCAGCACGCCGTCGGCCTCCAGTTCGCGATAGGCGCGCGCGACGGTGTTGGGCGCCAGGCCCAGCTGGGCGGCAAGGGCGCGCACGGTGGGAATCTTCGTTCCCGCGGTCAGCTCGCCGGAACGTACCTGCGCGATGACCGCGAGCCGCAGCTGCTCGTACGGCGGGACGGGTGAATCGTGGCTGATCGAAACAGTGAACATAGGCGGCTCACACGTCGTCTCTGGCCAGCGGGCAGGACAGGCACCGCGGCCCGCCGCGCCCCGAGCCCAGTTCCGAGCCGGGGATCGGCAGCACCTCGATGCCCGCGTCCAGCAGCCGCGCGTTGGTCATCTCGTTGCGTTCGTAGGCGATCACGACGCCGGGGGCGACGGCGAGGGTGTTGTTGCCGTCGTCCCACTGCTCGCGCTCGGCGGTGACGCCGTCGAGCCCGGTATCGATCACCCGCAGCTTGCCGATGCCCATCGCCTCGGCCGCCGCGGGCAGGAACGGATCGGGTCCGCGCATCGTCACCCCGCCGCCGCCCTCGCGCACCGCGTAGTCGTCCTCACGATGAATCGTGAAGGCGCACAGCTCGTCTCGGACCGCCGGGTACATCACCACGGCGTCGGTGTCGACCATGGTGCACACCGTGTCCAGGTGCATGGTCGCGCGGGTCTGCGCGATCGGGACGACCAGCACGGTGTGCGCGAGTCCGTCGTCGAACAGACTGCGCGCCAAGGCTTCCGCGCCGGCGGGCGAGGTCCGCTCGCCGACGCCGACGGCGACGACGCCGGGCGCGAGCAGCAGCACGTCGCCGCCTTCGATCGGCGCGGTGTGCGATTCGTAGGCCCGCCGTACCCCGAGGAAGCGCGGGTGGAAGGCGTAGATGAGGTCGGTCAGCGAGGTCTCTCGCATCCGGGCGGGCAGCGCGAGCGAGGTGATCGCGACGCGCGGGCCGACCCAGAACGAGGAATCCCTGGTGAACAACAGATTGGGCAGCGGCGCGATGACGAAATCGGCGCCGTGGTGCATCCGCCGCACCAGGGAGGCGGCGTCGGGGCCGAACGGCAGTTCGTCGAAGGTCATGCCCGCCATCAGGATCTCGGCCAGTTCCGCGGCGGGCACCCCGCGCAGATAGGCGGCCAGCTCGTCGGCCAGCGCGTGGCCCAGCCTGCGCGCGTCGACGGCGGCGGAGATGCCCTGGATCCGCGCGGCGCCGCTGGCCGCGATCGTTTCGGCGAGCAGATCCGAGAGCAGCAGCACCTCGACGCCGCGGCCGCCCAGCACGTCCGCGAAGGTGTCATGTTCCTGCTGGGCTCGCTCGACCCAGGGAATGCCGTCGAACAGCAATTGATCGTTGTTGCGCGGGGTGAGCCTGCGTAGTTCGGCGCCGGGCCGATGCAACAGGACCGTGCGTAGGGCTCCCACCTCGGAAGTCACTCCGTAGCGCGGTTCGTCGGCGCGGTCGGGCCCGCCCCCGCGCCTGTCCTTTTCGTGGTCGACGGGCACAGCGTCTGCTCCCATCCTCCGACCGTAGTTCCCGATCGGCGCAACGGTACGGAAATCGGCCCCCCCAATGACTCGGGGCGTCCGAATTCGTCCCCAGGACATCCTAACCTGAAGTATGGTTTAGGTGAATGGAGGAGCGTGATGTCGACAGCCGATTGGCGAGCAAAGGAACTGACCCCCGGGCAACTGTCCGAGCGTAGCGGAGTAGCCGTCTCCGCGTTGCATTTCTACGAGCGCGAAGGGCTGATCTCCAGCCGCCGCACCAGTGGGAACCAGCGCAGATACACCCGCGAGACGTTGCGCCGGGTCGCGTTCATCCGCATCTCGCAGCGGGTCGGCATACCGCTCAGCGAAATACGGGAGGCGCTGGACAAACTGCCGGAGAGCCGCACTCCCACCCGGCGCGACTGGGAGACCCTCTCCACCGCGTGGCGGGAGGATCTCGATGATCGCATCAGCCAGCTGATCCGCCTGCGCGACAACCTGACCGGTTGCATCGGCTGCGGCTGCCTATCACTGGGCAGCTGCAAACTGGTCAACGAGCGCGACCGGCTCGGCGACGAGGGGCCCGGCGCCAGGGTGCTCGACACGCACCTCAACTGCCCGTCGAAACCGGCAGTGTGCTGAACCGGGCGCTGGCCCGGCGGATGACGAACTCGTAGGGGAACGCGAACTTGCGCGCCCACCAGTAGCCGAAGCGGATGTCGAACGAGCTGTAGATGAGGAACCGATTGCGTTCGACACCGCGCAGGATCGCCGCTGCCACCCGCTCGGGCGGCACGGCGTGCTTGGTGAACGCCTTGGTCAACCTGCGCACCTTCGGATCGTCCTTGTCCACCCCGACCAGCTCGAAGCTCTGCACGAGCGGGGTGTTCACCGCGCCCGGCGCGACCAAGTGCACCGAGATGCCGTGCTGTTCCAGATCGAAGCGCAGCACCTCGGAGACGCCGCGCAGGCCGAATTTCGCCGCGCTGTAGGCGGCGTGCCATGGCAGCGCGAGCAGACCGGCCGCCGAGGAGACGTTCACCAGGGCGCCGCCGCGGCCCGCGCGCACCATGGCGGGCACGAAGCTCTCGATGACATGGATCGGCCCCATCAGGTTGATGTCGACCATGCGTCGCCAGTGCCGGTGCTCGAGGTTCTCCACGGTGCCCCACGCGGAGGTGCCGGCGATGTTCATGACCACGTCCATGCTGTCGTGCCGATCGTGCACGTCCGCGGCGAAGGCGGCCACGGCGTCGTAATCGGTGATGTCGAAGGCCCGCGAGTCCAGCACCGTCCCGCCCGCGGCGCGGATCTGCTCGACGGTCGCCGCCAAGCCATCGGCGTTGATGTCGGTGAGCACCAGTTCGCCGCCCTGCGCCGCCGCGGCGATCGCGGTCGCCTTGCCGATGCCGCTGGCCGCCCCCGTCACCAAGACCTTCGCGCCGCGCACCGTCTTGCGGCCTACGCTCGCTCGCCCAACTACTCGCACTTCGGATCCCATCTCGCTAGCCCGATTCGGCCCAAGCAGGGTACTGCGCCCGCGCCGGACGCAGCGGCAGCTCGCCGAGTATCCGTGTGGCGCCCGACCTGGGCCGCCGCCGGAATGGGGTGTGTCACACTGCGGCGGGCCGGGGTGGGGTCCATGATCGGTGTATGACCACTTTGGAAAGCAAGGCAAAGGAACTGCTCGCGCTGCACCGTCCGGGCAATCCGGTCGTGCTGCCCACCGTGTGGGACGCATGGTCGGCGAATCTTGCTGTCAACGCTGGCTTTTCGGCTCTCACCGTGGGCAGTCACCCGGTCGCCGACTCGATCGGGCGCGGCGACAACGAGGGCATGACCTTCGCCGAACTGCTGACTCGGGTCCGGCAGATCACCGACGCGGTGGACGTGCCGATCTCCGTCGACATCGAAGCCGGATACGGACACGAGCCCGCCCAGCTGATCGAGGGCCTGCTCGACGTCGGCGCGGTCGGCCTGAACATCGAGGACACCGTGCACAGCGAGGGCGGTCGGCTGCGCGGCGACCAAGAGCACGCCGACCTCGTGCACGGGCTGCGCGAATTCGCCGACGCGGCAGGCGTGCACGTCGTGGTCAACGCCCGGACCGACCTGTTCCTGCGGCAGGTCGGCGACGAAGCCGACCGCATGGACCGGGCCATCGCCCGGCTGACGCTGGCCGCCTCCGCGGGCGCCGATGTGCTGTATCCGGTCGGGCGGCATTCCGACGCCGACATGCGCAGGCTGACCTCGGAACTGCCGCTGCCGGTCAACGCGATCGGTCTGCCGGACAAGTCGGACCGCGCGGAACTCGCCGCGCAGGGCGTGGCGCGGATCAGCTTCGGCCCCTACCTCCAGTTCGCGCTGGCGGCCGAGGCCAATCGGCTGCTCGAACGCTGGAAGTGAGGCGAAACAACTGCGCGGCACGGTGATTCATCGCGAATCACGGTGCCGCGCAGGTCGGTCGGTGAGTACCTTGCCGCGGGTACGTCAGTCCTTCTTCTCCAGGTAGCGCGGGTAAACCGGCTCCGGAGCGGGCAGCGGCACGCCCGGCACGAGCGGGGTCGCGAGGTCGGCGAAGGTGCGGCCCTGCTGGGCGAGCAGGTCGAGGATCTTGGCGGCGGACCCGGGCAGCACCGGCTGCACCAGGATCGCGACGATGCGGATCACCTCGAGCGTCACGTACAGCACCGTCGCCATGCGGGCGAGATCTTCCTCCGTGCCCGACTTGCGCAGCGCCCACGGCGCCTGGGCCGAGAAGTACTTGTTGGTCTCGCCGAGGGTCAGCCAGATCGCCTCGAGCGCGAGATGCATCTGCTGGGCGTCGTATTCGGTGCGGCAGCGTTCCAGCAGACCGTTCGCGCGGTCGAGCAGCGCGCGGTCCTCGTCGGTGAACTCGCCCGGCGTCGGCACCGCGGCGTCGCAGTTCTTGTTCACCATGGTCAGGCTGCGCTGCACCAGGTTGCCGAACTCGTTGGCCAAGTCGCTGTTGATGCGGCCGACGATGGCGTCGTGGCTGTAGCTGCCGTCCTGCCCGTAGGAGATCTCGCGCAGCAGGAAGAAACGCACCGCGTCGACGCCGTATTCGTCGACGAGCTCGAGCGGGTCGACCACATTGCCGACCGACTTCGACATCTTCTCGCCCTTGTTGTACAGGAAGCCGTGCACGAACACGCGTTTCGGCAGCTCCACCCCGGCCGACATCAGGAAGGCAGGCCAGTACACCGTGTGGAAGCGGGTGATGTCCTTGCCGATGATGTGCACGTCGGCGGGCCAGAACTTCTGGAACGCAGCCGATTCCGTGTCCGGGAAGCCGACGCCGGTGATGTAGTTGGTGAGCGCGTCCACCCAGACGTACATCACGTGGTCGGGGTGCTCGGGCACCGGCACGCCCCAGTCGAAGGTGGTGCGCGAGATGGACAGGTCCTTCAGGCCCTCCTTCACGTAGCTGACGATCTCGTTGCGACGTGTTGCGGGCGCGATGAATTCGGGGTGCTCCTCGTAGAGCGCGAGCAGCCGGTCCTGGTACTTCGACAGCCGGAAGAAGAAGTTGGACTCCTCGGTCCACTCCACCGGCGTGTTGGTCTCGGTGGAGACGCGGCTGCCGTCGTCGAGCAGCGTGGTCTCCGCCTCGGTGTAGAACGCCTCGTCGCGCACCGAGTACCAGCCCGAGTAGTTGTCCAGGTAGATGTCGCCGTTGGCGAGCATCCGCTCCCAGATCTCGATGCTGGCCACCTGGTGGTCGGCGTCGGTGGTCCGGATGAACCGGTCGTAGGAGATGTCGAGCGTCTTGTCGAGCTGCTCGAAGACGTCGGAGTTGCGCGCGGCGAGCTCTTCCACCGGGATGCCCTCGGCGGTGGCGGCCTGCTGCATCTTCTGACCGTGCTCGTCGGTGCCGGTCATGAAGAACACGTCGTAGCCGTCGAGTCGCTTGAACCGGGCGATGGCGTCCGCCGAGATGTACTCGTAGGCATGCCCGATGTGCGGCGCACCGTTCGGGTAGGCGATGGCCGTGGTGATGTAGAAGGCGGGGCGTTCAGCTGCGCTCATGGTGTGTCTACTGTAATGCGCGTGCTTTCCGTCGCTCACGTGAATATCCCCGCAGGACCTGGCGGCCGCCCGGCGCGGCCGAGCGCAGGGGAGGCGCAGTCGTGAGCGCCGGTCGTCGCCCCGCGCCGGATCTGCCCGAGCCGCTCGCACCGCTGGTGGACGCGCACACCCATCTGGACGCCTGTGGCGCCGAAGACGCGGAGTCCACCGCCGCCATCGTGGATCGCGCCGCGTCGGTGGGTGTCGGCAAGGTGGTCACGGTCGCCGACGATCTCGCCGCCGCGCAGTGGGCGGTGCAGGCCGCGCACTGGGATCCGCGCGTCTACGCCGCGGTCGCGTTGCATCCCACCAGGGCGAACGCGCTGGACGACGCCGCGAAGGCGGAACTGGAACGGCTCGCGGTCGACCCGAGGGTCGTCGCGATCGGCGAGACCGGCCTCGACTACTACTGGCCGGGCAAGCTCGACGGCTGCGCCGACATCGAGACCCAGGTCGAGGGTTTCCGCTGGCACATCGAGTTGGCCAAGCGGGTGCGCAAGCCGCTGATGATCCACAACCGCGAGGCCGACCACGACCTGCTGACCGTCCTGCTGGACGAAGGCGCGCCGTCGACGGTGATCTTCCACTGCTTCTCCTCGGACGCCAACATGGCGTTGTCCTGCGTCGCCGAGGGGTACGTGCTCAGCTTCTCCGGCACGGTCAGTTTCAAGAACGCACACGAGTTGCGCGAGGCCGCCAAGGTGGTGCCGGACGAGCAGATTCTGGTGGAGACCGACGCGCCGTATCTGACGCCGCACCCGTTCCGCGGTGCGCCGAACGAGTCGTACTGCCTGCCGTACACGGTGCGCGCGCTCGCCGAACTGCGCGAGCAGGATCCGCGAGAACTGGCCGAGATCACCACGGCGAACGCCCTGCGCGTGTACGGCATCTGAGGGGCGGGCGCTCGCATCAGTAGCCGCCGGGCGGCATTTGCGGACGCTCGCCCGTGAAGGCGCGCGGGGCACCTGAGCGCGGCGCTCGCACCTGAATGCCCGGGCGGCATCCGACGCGCGGAGGCTGCCGTCGAACGCGTGGGCGGCATCCGACGCGGCCGCTCCCATGTAGGCGCGGGCGTGTGAAGGCGCGCGGGCGCATGAGGGCGCGGGCACACAGGCACCTGAGGCGCGGGCCCAGGGATACCCAGGTAAGGGGACTGGAAAGCCGATGTGTGGCTCAGGTCACTTCAGATCTCGAGGGCTGTTATCTACCTGCGGAGTCGATACCGTTCTGTGATCAGCTCTGGTCCAGGTGGCAACGAATGTCTTGTCCAAGGGCGACCGCTTCGTTATCGTCCTGTGACCATGTCCCCTTTGACGAGGATCAACCAGTCCCGTTCGCCGCTGCTGTACGCGGCGGTCGCGGCGCTGTTGCTGACGCTGATCGTCGGCGCCTCGATGGCGATCGTGAACCGCAAGACGGTGACGGTCGTCGTGGACGGCGAGCGGTCGATCCTCAACACCATGTCCCGCAATGTCGACGGCGTGCTGCGGGCGGCCGGCTTCGATCCGACCGATCGCGATCTGGTCCGTCCTGGCCGCGGCTCGGCCGTGACGGACGGCGCGACCATCGTGCTGAACCGGGCGCGCGCGGTGGCGCTGACCGTGGACGGCAGGTCCGAGACGGTGTGGACCACCGGTCTCACCGCGGGCGAGGCGCTCGCCCAGCTGAACATCCCCCGGGACACCTACGTCTGGCCCTCCCGCGACGAGCGGCTGCCGCTGGACGGTGCGACGCTGCGCATCGCGAGCCCGCGCTCGGTGTCGCTGCTGGACGGCATCGGCCAGCCGGTCGACGTGCGGCTCGCCGCGCCGACCGTGGGTGAATTCCTCTCCGTCGCGGGCATTCCGCTCGTCGAGCAGGACACCGTCGAGCCGGCGCCGAGCACTCCGCTGTCCGACGGACTGCGAATCGTGGTGACTCGCAAGCGGATCGAACGGCACACCGAGACGTTGCCGCTGGACCCGCCGGAGAACGTCATCGAAGACGAGACCATGAACATGAGCCGCACCATCGTGGAGAGTCCCGGCGTGCCGGGCGTGCACGACGTCACCTTCGCGGTGACGATGGTCAACGGCCAGGAAGTCGACCGCAAGCCGATCGGTTCCGTCGTCTCCGTGCCCGCCCAGCCCAAGACCGTGCGCAAGGGCGCCAAGCCCGGCACCGAGGTGCCGGATGTGCGCGACGGCCCGATCTGGGACGCGCTCGCCCGCTGCGAGTCCAACGGCAACTGGGCCATCAACACCGGCAACGGCTACTACGGCGGCATCCAGTTCGACCAGAGCACTTGGGAACGGCAGGGCGGTCTGCGCTACGCCCCGCGCGCCGACATGGCGACCCGCGAGGAGCAGATCGCCATCGCCGAGGTGACCAGGGCTCGCCAGGGCTGGGGCGCGTGGCCCGCCTGCACCAGTAGGCTCGGACTCAGCTGACCTACATTACGCACAGCCACGCGGCGCCGTCCCCAGGTGGGCGGCGCCGCAGTCGTTTTCGTGATCGATGTGCCCTCCTCATCCCGCGACGTGGTTGTACACTCGGCCGAATTCGTGACGGTGCGGTCGGGGCGAGAGGGAAATTCGCGATGGGCTTGCTACACACCACGCGACGTTCGGCGCTCGCCGCCGCGCTCGTCGCCGGAGCCGTGTTGTCCGGGACGAGCGCGCCTGCCGCCGCGGCGACGCCGGGCTCGGTGATCTCGGTGACCGCGCAGCCCGACGGCTGGCACGGCATGTCCGGCGGTTCGGTGATCGATTACTGGATGACCGGATCCGACGGCGCCCCGCGCCGCGCGAGTGGCGCGCTGTTCCTGCCCGAGGGCACCCCGCCGCCCGATGGCTGGCCGATCCTCGCCTACGACCACGGCAGCAGCGGGCTCGGACCCGGCTGCGGCGGTATGTCGCAACCCGAGCGCGCGCCGTTCCCCGCCATGCAGGGCAGGCAGGATCAGCTGCTGCGGCGTCTGGTTTCGCAGGGGTTCGCCGTCGTCGCTCCCGATTACCTCGGTCTCGGGCGCTTCGACACCGGGCCGCATCCGTACCTCGAACTGCGCACCGAAGCGACCGCGACCATCGATCTGGTGCAGGCCGCCCGCGCCGCGCGCCCGGAGTTGTCGAGCACCTGGGCGGTATTCGGCGCTTCGCAGGGCGGGCAGGCCGCGCTCGGCACCGCACAGCTCCAGGCCACTTACGCGCCGGATCTCGATTTCCGCGGCACCATCGCCGTCGACCCGGAGTCCGACGTGGAGAAGGTGCTTCCGCTGGCGGGCCCGGTGATCCCGGCGGTGTCGGACGCCGCGGGGCCGATGAGCTTCTTCGTCAGCATCCTGGCTGGAGTGCGCGCGGCGCGGCCGGACGTGCGCGTCGACCAGTACCTGACGCCGCTGGGCAGCACGGTGCTCGACGAGGTCGGCGGACTGTGCCTGGACCGGATCATCGAGCGCGTCGCCGGTCTCGGCATCGGCCAGCTGCTGGCCAGGCCGCTGTCCGCCGAGCCGATCCGCGCCGCCTACAACGACTATCTGACGGTTCCGGTGCGCGGCTACGACGCCCCGATTCTGTTACTCGTCAACGCGACCGACACCGTGGTGCCCTCCCCGCTGCACGCGGCCTTGATCGCCCAGTTCGCCGCCAACGACGTCGACTCCGAGACCGTGCTCGGCACCGGCCAGCACACGCAGATGAGTCCTGCCATGTGGACCGCCGTCGAATCCTTCCTCGCCCGCATCCGCGAGACGCCTGCCCAGCGCTGAGCCTGCGCTGTCGGTTCGCACGGGGCGGTTCGATTCCGTGTCCGCACACCCGGCTCACCCCAACCCGGATTCGTGAGCATCGCTTTGTTCCGCGGAGCGTGGTCGCTGCGAGGCGTCCAGTAGGTCCGCATAGTGCTCACGTGTAGGTCGGTTGGTGCGGGTTGGTAGGTTTTCCGGGTGTCCGATGCCGATGATTCCGCGAGGGGGAGTGCTGCGCTGCTGGGGCCCGCCGAGGTGCGGGTGCTCGCCGAGCGATTCGGGGTGCGGCCGACCAAGCAGCTCGGGCAGAACTTCGTGCACGACGCGAATACCGTGCGGCGGATCGTCGCGGCGGCGGGCGTCGGGCGCACCGACACCGTGCTGGAGGTGGGGCCCGGCCTCGGCTCGTTGACGCTCGCCCTGCTGGACGTGGTGGATTCGGTGATCGCGGTCGAGATCGATCCGGTGCTCGCCGAGCATCTACCGGTGACGGTCGCCGACCGTGCGCCCGAGCTGGCCGATCGGCTGCGGGTAGTGCATGCCGACGCGCTGCGGGTCGCCGCCGCCGCTCTGCCCGCCGCCCCGACCGCGCTGGTGGCGAACCTGCCGTACAACGTCGCGGTGCCGGTGCTGCTGCACCTGCTCGCCGAATTGCCCAGCATCACAACCTCTCTGGTGATGGTTCAGGCCGAGGTAGCCGACCGCCTCGCGGCCGAGCCCGGCAGCCGGATCTACGGGGTGCCCAGCGTGAAGGCCGGTTTCTTCGGCAAGGTGAGCCGCGCGGGCGCGGTCGGCACCCAGGTCTTCTGGCCGGTACCGCGAGTGGAATCGGGTTTGGTGCGCGTACAGCGCTTCGCCGAGCCGCCCTGGCCGATGGACGACGACCACCGCCGTCGTGTGTTCGAGGTGGTCGACGCGGCCTTCGCGCAGCGCAGGAAGACGTTGCGGGCGGCGTTGTCCGGTTGGGCTGGATCGCCTGCTGAGGCCGAGCGGCGATTGGTTGCCGCGGGTATCGATCCGACCGCGCGGGGCGAAACGCTGGACACTGCAGCCTTCGTTCGGCTGGCCGCGCAAAAGTAGTCGCCTTCTCGGCAGCACACGACTGCGCGGGCGTGTCCGAATCCCCGGTGTGCGTTGCCCGGACGGACTCGGTCGATGGCCGCAGGTGTCCCAGCAGTAGTGGCCGGTTCGTGAGCCGCTCGGGTGATCGGCTCGCGGTTGGGAAGTCTTCGCGGTCGGTTTTCGGCTAGGCCGCACAGGGGGCCGAGCGATTGGGCCCGCAGGTCCTCGATCGGTCAGCGGAAACGGCGTAGCCGCAGGCTGTTCGTGACGACGAAGACGCTCGAGAAGGCCATCGCCGCCCCGGCGAGCATCGGGTTGAGCAGGCCCGCCGCGGCCAGCGGGATGGCGGCCACGTTGTAGCCGAAGGCCCAGAACAAGTTGCCTTCGATGGTGCGCAGGGTGGCGCGGGACAGGCGGATCGCGGTGGCGACGGCGCGCAGGTCGTCGCGCATCAGCACGATATCGCCTGCTTCCGCGGCGACGTCCGTGCCGCCGCCCATGGCAAGCCCCAGATCGGCGGCGGCCAGGGCGGGCGCGTCGTTCACGCCGTCGCCGACCATGGCGACCACCCGGCCCTTGTCCTGGAATTCGCGGACCACGCGCAGTTTGTCGTCGGGGAGTACCTCGGCGGTGACCTCATCGATGCCGACGCGGTCGGCGACCGAACGAGCCGTCGTCGCGTTGTCGCCGGTGAGCAGCACCGGGGTCAGTCCCAGGGCGCGCAGGTCGGCGATCGCGGCGGCGCTGGTCGGCTTCACCGCGTCGGCCAGCACCAGGATTCCGCGCGCCGCGCCATCCCAGGCGACCGCGATCGCCGTCGCGCCGTCGCGCTCGGCCTTCTCTTTCGCAACGGCAAGGCGCTCCGGGACGACGATGCCGCGTTCGGCCAGCAGTTCCGCGCGGCCGATCACCACGTCCCGCCCGTCGACCAGCCCGCACACGCCCTTACCGCCGTGACTCGTGAACCGCTGCACCGGCGCCAGGCGCAGCCCGCGTCCACGCGCACCCGCCACCACCGCGCGGGCGACGGGATGCTCGGAGCCGTGCTCCACCGCCGCCGCCAGTGCGAGCAATTCGTCTGCCGGGGTGCTCGATTCGACGCCGCGCTCGTCCGCGATCACCTCGATCAGCGTCATCCGGCCGGTCGTGACCGTCCCGGTCTTGTCCAGCACCACCGTGTCGATGCGCCGCGTGGACTCCAGCACCTGCGGGCCCTTGATCAGGATTCCCAGCTGCGCACCGCGTCCGGTGCCGACGAGCAGTGCGGTGGGCGTGGCGAGTCCGAGCGCGCACGGGCACGCGATGATCAAAACCGCGACCGCGGCGCCGCACGCCACCGCCGTCGGCGCACCGGTGATCAGCCAGTAGGCGAGTGTGAGGCCCGCGATCGCGAAGACGATCGGCACGAATACCCCCGCCACGCGGTCGGCGAGCCGCTGCACCGGGGCCTTGTCGTTCTGCGCCTCCTCGACCAGCGCCGCCATCTGGGCCAGCTGGGTGTCGGAGCCGACGCGGGTGGCGCGCACGGTGAGCAGGCCGCCGGTGTTCACCGTCGCGCCGATCACCGCGTCGCCGGGGCCGACGTCGACCGGGAGCGACTCGCCGGTCAGCAGGCTCTGGTCCACGACCGAATCGCCCTCCAGCACAACGCCATCGGTGGCGATCTTCGCGCCGGGCCGCACCAGGAACCGATCGCCGACGCGCAACGCGTCGATGGGCACGAGCACCTCGGTGTCGCCGCGCAGCACCGAGACTTCCTTGGCGCCGAGTTCCATCAGGGCGCGCAGCGCGGAACCGGCGCGGTCCTTGGCCCGCGTCTCGGCATAGCGGCCTGCCAGGATGAACACGATGACGCCTGCGGCCACCTCGAAGTACACGTCGGACGCGGCGTCGGCGCGGGCGATGCCGAGGCTGAACGAGTGCTTCATGCCCGCCATCCCGGCGTGCCCGAAGAACAGCGCGTATACCGACCAGCCGAACGCGGCCAGCGTGCCGACCGAGATCAGCGTGTCCATCGTCGCGGTGCCGTGCCTGGCGTTGATCAGGGCGGCGCGATGGAATTCGTACCCGCCCCAGCACACCACGGGGGCGGCGAGGGTCAGTGAAAGCCATTGCCAGTTCTCGAATTGCAGCGCGGGAACCATCGCCATCGCGATCACCGGCACGGCCAGCGCCAGGCTGACGAGCAGGCGGTGGCGCAGTGTGGCGAGCTCCGCGTCGTGAGACCGGTCGGCCTCGGTCGCGGGCGGTTCGGGCAGGTGCGCGGTGTAGCCCGCGTTTTCGATGGCGCTGATCAGCTGATCAGCCGAAACAGACTGTGGATAGCGAATTTTTGCCTTCGCCGTGGCGAAATTGACGGTGGCCGTGACACCGTTGAGCCTGCCCAGTTTCTTTTCGATGCGCGCGGCGCAGGACGCGCAGGTCATGCCGCCGATCTCGAGTTCGAGAGCGGCATGGCCCGCGGTCGCGGTCATCGGTGTTCGCCACCCGAACGGTGTCCGGCGCCGGATGTGGATGGCGTTGTGGAGAGCGGCTCGAATTCGAGGGTGAATTCGGCGGTGTGCACCGAACCGCCGTGCGCGAATTCGAAATACAGCCGGTAGGGCCCTGGCACGGGCGGCTCGACGTGGAACGCCGTCCCCGGGCCGGGGCTCGTCCGGCCGACCTCGCCCTGCGGATGCGCGTGCAGGTAGGCGAGGGACGGCGCGTGCAGCCCGACGAGGTGCGCGTAGGCGCCGAGGTACGGCTCGAGATCGGTGACGGGCCTGCCGTCGCGGGTCACGCTGAACCGCAGGTCGCCGGAGTCACGCTGCAACCGGACCTGGTAGCCGCCGTCCACCGAAGCGGTCTCGCCGACGGGCGGCAGGGGCCGCGCGGCCGCGTCCCCGGCGACCGTCACGGTGTGGCTCAGCACCAGGCCGCCCGATCCGGCGCCCGTGTCCGGCGCGAAGTCGGCGAAGACCCGGTACGTCCCCGGTGCGGCCCAAGTCCACTCGACCGACCAGGTGCCGTCGGCCGCCATCGCCGGATGCGTGTGCCGGAACTCGCCGCCGTCCGACCTGGCGACGACGAGATGCAGGGGCTTCTCGTGCCGGACGGCGAACCGGGTGACCGGCGCGCCGTCGGCACCGGTGATGCGGAAACTCAGGGGACCGGCGCGGTTCGGCGACGCGGGGGCGCTCAGGTCGGCGAGGGTGTAGCCGGACTCGGAGTCCGACAACCCGGTCGACCGATACGACCCGTCGTGCTCGACGCCCCGCTCGGACGGATCGCCCACCAGGGCCCCGATTCCGAGCGCTGCGCCGAGCAACACGACGAGCCCGCCACCGAACGCGGCGAACCGCAGCCGATCCCGCATCAGACGGCGACCTCGTATCCCGCCTCGTCGACCGCGGCGGCCACGTCGGCGTCGGCCAGCGGCGCGGCGCTGTCGACGCGAACGGCCCCGGTCGCGAGGTCGACGTCGACGCTGGTGACGCCATCGATCTTGCCGATCTCCATCTTGACCGAGCTGACGCAGTGCCCGCAGGTCATTCCCTTGACGGTGTAAGTGGTGGTGGCCATCTCCAACTCCTTCGCTCGCTGCAATCATACGGTGCCGGGGTATCTCCGACGAAGGAGAACATACCCCCTGTGGGTATATGAGCGCAAGGGTGGGTGAACGACCGATATCGAGCCCGGCGGTTGTCGGACCCACCCACTAGGCTTGAACACCGTGTTGTCAGTAGTGCCAAGCCCCGTCACCGTGCGCGCGCCGTCGAAGGTGAATCTCCACCTCGGCGTCGGCGACCTGCGCGCGGACGGGTACCACGACCTGACCACGGTGTTCCAGGCGCTCTCGCTGAGCGACGATCTCGAGCTGGCGCCGTCGTCGGCGCTGACCGTCCGGGTGACCGGTGAGGGCGCGGCCGACGTGCCGACCGACCGCAACAATCTGGTGTGGAAGGCCGCCGTGCGCCTCGCGCACCTCGCGGGCCGGGCGCCGCTGGTGGAAATCACCATCAGCAAAGGCATTCCGGTCGCGGGTGGCATGGCGGGCGGCAGCGCCGACGCGGCCGCCGCGCTCGTCGGCCTGAACGAGCTATGGGATATCGGCCTTTCCCGCGACGAATTGTCCTCGGTCGCCGCCGAACTCGGCAGCGATGTCCCGTTCGCGCTGCACGGCGGCACCGCGCTCGGCACCGGCCGCGGCGAACGGCTGCTTCCTGTCCTGTCTCGCAATACCTTTCACTGGGTGCTCGCGCTGGCCAAGGGCGGGCTGTCCACGCCGTCGGTCTTCGCCGAGCTGGACCGGTTGCGCGAGCTGGGCGACCCGCCGCGGCTCGGCGAACCCCAGCGGTTGATGCAGGCGCTCGCCTCCGGCGATCCGCACCAGCTCGCTCCGCTGCTCGGCAACGACCTCCAGGTGGCCGCGGTCTCGCTGAAGCCGGAGCTGCGGCGCACGCTGCGCGCCGGTGTCGGCGCAGGCGCGCTCGCGGGTCTGGTTTCCGGCTCCGGACCCACCTGCGCCTTCCTCTGCGAGAGCGAGGACGCCGCCGTCGCGGTGGCCGCGGAACTCGCCGGCGCGGGCGTCGCCCGCAGCGTCCGCACCGCGAGCGGACCGGTGCCGGGTGCGCGCATCCTCGACACGGACGCGTCGGCCAAGCGCTGATCCCGCCGCGCTTCGACCGCGCGCGGGCACGACAGGCCGGGTGAGTAGGCTCGTACGGTCGGCAAATCACCCGGAGAGGCGGGCTAGCAGCGTCCATGTCCAACCTGATCAACCTGGAGCAGGTTTCCAAGAGCTTCGGGATCAAGCCCCTCCTGGACAACGTCTCGCTCGGCGTGCACGCGGGCGAACGTATCGGCGTCGTCGGCCTCAACGGCGGCGGCAAGACCACGCTGCTCGAGGTGCTCACCGGCATCGAGGAGCCGGACAGCGGCCGGGTGAGCAGGGTCGGCGGACTGCGCTTGGCCGTGGTCACCCAGCGCGGCGTGCTGCCCGAGGGCGCCACCGTCGGTGAGGTGGTGCTCGCCGGTCTGGCGGACGATCAAATGACCGACGGCGTCGCCGAGCACGAATGGGCGGCGAACCCGCGGATCCGGTCCGTCCTCGAGGGCATCGGCATCCAGGGCCTCGGCATGGAAACCCCGGTCACCAATCTGTCCGGCGGCGAGCGCCGTCGCGTCGCGCTGGCCGCCGCGCTGGTGCGCGAGCTCGACCTGCTCGTGCTCGACGAGCCGACCAACCACCTCGACGTCGAGGGCGTGCAGTGGCTGGCCGCGCATCTGCTGAGCCGCCGCTCCGCCCTGGTCGTCGTCACCCACGACCGCTGGTTCCTCGACACCGTCGCCACCAATACCTGGGAGGTCGTCGGCGGCAAGGTCGAAAGCTACGAAGGCGGTTACGGCGATTGGGTTTTCGCCCGCGCCGAACGGGCCAGGCAGGCCGACGCCAGCGAGGCGCGCAGGCGCAATCTGGCCCGCAAGGAGCTGGCCTGGCTGCGGCGCGGCCCGCAGGCGCGCACCTCGAAACCGCGCTACCGGGTGGAGGCCGCCGAGGCGCTGATCGCCGACGTGCCCGCGCCGCGCGACAGCGTCTCGCTGGCCGCGTTCGCCCGAAAGCGCCTGGGGCGGGTGGTCATCGAGCTCGAGGACACCACCCTCACCACGCCGGACGGCCGGGAACTCGTGCACGACCTGACCTGGCGGCTCGCGCCGGGGGAGCGGGTCGGCCTGGTCGGCGTCAACGGCTCCGGCAAGACCACCTTGTTGCGCGCGCTGGCCGGTGACGGCGCGCCCGCCGCGGGCAAGCGCATCCAGGGCCAGACGGTGCAGATCGGCTGGTTGCGGCAGGAACTCGACGATCTGCCGACCGATATGCGCGTGCTAGAGGCGGTGCAGCAGGTCGCGCAGCGAATCATGCTCGGCGACAAGGAGATCTCGGCCGGACAGCTGGCCGAGCGGCTCGGATTCACCCCGGCCCGTCAGCGCACGCCGGTCGGCGATCTGTCCGGCGGCGAGCGGCGCAGGTTGCAGCTCACCCGTATCCTGATGGCCGAGCCCAATGTGCTGTTGCTCGATGAGCCGACCAACGACCTGGACATCGACACCCTGCAGCAGCTGGAGGATTTGCTCGACAACTGGGCGGGCACCCTGGTGGTCATCAGCCACGACCGCTACCTGATCGAGCGCATCTGCGACTCCACCTGGGCGCTGTTCGGCGACGGGAAGCTCACCAACCTGCCCGGCGGCATCGAGGAGTACCTGAAGAAGCGCGCCGCGCTGAGCGCACCGGCGCCCGCCCGCGCGTCCGCGGACAAGCCCGCCGCCGCGGCCACCGATGCCGCGGCCTACCGCGCGGCCCGCAAGGAGCTCACCCGGCTGGAGCGCGCCATCGACAAGCTGACCGAACGCGAGGGGCGCCTGCACGCAGCCCTCGCCGACGCGGCCACCGAACCGGACAAGCTCGTAACCCTCGGCGCCGAACTCAAACAGGTACTCGCCGAGAAGGAAACCGCCGAAGAACGCTGGCTCGAGCTCGCCGACGGTGTCTGACCACCCGTTTTCATCCGGTCGACGCGGTCCCACACGTCTTCCGCACGATTCACACAAGCCTCGGTGAAGCGTGCGCGAGGTCTGTGGCAACGAAGCGATGCGCGGTTTGCTCAGCTGGATTCGGCGCGGCCTTCGGTGACCACCGGGAGGCAGGTCTGGACGAAGTCGGTGCCGAAGGTGGTCAAGACGATGCTCCGGTAGTGCACCTTGGTGCCGAATCCGGAGCGCTTCAACAGTTCTCGCACCGGTGACTGCGCCTCGAGCAGCTGGTAGCGGTTCGGGTTGTCGACCGGTTCCTTGGCGAACTCGATCAGCCCGAGCCTGCGCAGGTTGGTGAGGTACTGGGGCACCCGGTTCGGAAAACGCAACCCTGCCTGTTCGCCGATCAGCGTGAGCCCGGACAGGTAGCGCTCGGCGCCGAGCGCCCTCGGCCGCCCGACGCGGATGTCGATCGAGGGCTGCGGGCCGTCCACGTGCAGGAAGCGCAGGATGCGCGCCTCGTCGGGCGTCAGCTCCGCGAGCATTCCGGCGAATGCCGGATGAATCTCGGATGCCTCGGCGTGCGTGCTCGCCGAGAGACGCAGCAGCGCGGCACCCTGCTCGCGCAGGGTGGGCACGGCCGGATCGGTGCGTTCGGGCGTCGCGGCGGGCAGGCCGAGCGCCCGGCGCAGTGCGTCGCGGACCTCGGCTTCGGCCTCGGCGAGCACCTCGCGCGGCGGCACGCCCGCGATGCTGCCCTTCACCACGGTGCCGGTGACGCCGAGCGCGGTGTCGACGGTCCACGCGGTGACTTCGGAGGCGGCCGTGAAGGCGACTTTGGCCACCCCGCCCGCGGCGCGCACGGTCTCGCGCGGCGACGGCACGCGCCGTTTCGCGGGCGGCTTCCCCGCCGGTTCGATATCGGAGAGCGGCCACCGGGCGAGCTCCGTCGACGGCGCGACGAACTCGGAATGCTCGGCGGCCTGGCTATCGTCGCCGACCGCGTCGGCGTCCGATCCCGCGTTGTTCTCGCCCGAGCCCGTCATAGCCATGTCGTCGCCACTCCCGTTCCGAAGATCAGAATGTGAGCGTATCCGGCCAAGAGGCCCAGTGCGCCGCCATGGACGAAAAGCAGCCATTCATCCTGTTTGATGGCCGAACGCAGCATTTCCACGAAGTCCGGCGGCTGCAGGGCGGACATCTGTTTGGCGATGTAATCGTTGATCTGCTTGCCCTGCTGGACATTGAAGTCCGGATCGGCGAACGCGATCGGCGCGATGGACATCGCCTCGGTGGTCAGCGTCGCCTGCAGCGAGTCGTATTCGCGGCTGCCGAGCATGAATTTCACCGCGGGTCGCGCCGGGCCGAGCGCTCGGTCGGCGGCCGGGCGCAGGGTGTCCTCCAGCATCTGCATGGTGCGATCCGAGCGCGGACCGTTGAGCAGTTCGTCGCCGATGTTGGCGACCGTCATCACCTGGCTGGACACGAGTTCGG
Organism: Nocardia xishanensis NBRC 101358; assembly: GCF_001613365.1. Taxonomy (GTDB): domain Bacteria; phylum Actinomycetota; class Actinomycetes; order Mycobacteriales; family Mycobacteriaceae; genus Nocardia; species Nocardia xishanensis. The sequence goes on along the minus strand of NZ_BDCF01000001.1, from coordinate 115,180 downwards.
CGTAGCCGTCGGTGATCTCGGACTGCCGCTTGATCAACAGGCCCTGCCGCCACGGGCACCACCACTTCGGGTACGCGGGGGCGAAGATCATGTTGATGCCGATCCAGTTGACCACCCACCCGATGATCACACCGCCGATCGGCAGCACCACCCACGTCGACAATCCGGTGACGTGCAGGATGAGTACGAGCAGCGCCCCCATCGGCGCGCCGAAGTAGAAACCGAAGTTCTGCATGAACCGCAGCTCTTTGGCGCCGAGTACCTGGAACAGCGTGTTGAGCAGCTGCGGGCGCGCCTGGAAGTAGCGGATCACCATCTGTTTGACGTCGATCAGCTGATCGATGTTGGCGCCGAGTTCCTCGGTCAGCTCGCGAAGTATGTCGGGCAGCTGCTGGCGCACCCGCGCGTGCACCATGTCGCGCACCTGGCTGGGCAGGTTGTACCAGAGCTGCGGGTGCTCGCGGCGCAAAATTTCCTCGACGATATCGGTGATCTGCGCGTCGGCAATGCTGGCCAGGTGCTCGGCCAGCTTGTCGGGTTCCAGTTCGCGATAGAAGTCGGAGACGCTACCGAGCTTGGCGAGCCCTTTGTCGACGGCGATGCTGGCCATTTTGTCGGCGCGCGAGGGAACGATGCCCTGCCAGCCCATTCTGCCGTCGTAACTCAGCAGCGGCAGTACTTGGATTCGCTTGGGCAGGAATGGGTAGAGCGCCCGTAGGCCGGGCACTCGGACGCCGTGAAAGGCGATGGGCTGGAACAGCATGAGCACGCCGGTCCAGTTGGTGATGTAACCGATCACTCCTGTGAAAAGCGGAATGGTCAAAAGCTCGAGGAGGATCGTGGGGTGAACTCCGAAAACACTCTCTAACAACGACACCCTCCTGCCGAAAAACCGGTGATCGCCGCCTCACCGGCACCCCAAAGTAGCACCCAGTCGGCAGCTGGACCCTATTGTGAGTTGCGGCGCTTCGTCCACAACTCGACGGACCGGACCGCGCGGCAGTGTCTGAGACATCGGTCACAGTATCCGTCTCGAATGCCGCATTGTCTCGGTCGGAACGAGAGAATGACGTCCGCCACATCCATTTCGCGGATGAAAGTCGCTGGGGTGCTGGCGATCGGGTCCGGCGGATGGGGTCGGCCGGGACGCGCGAACAGTTGGGGTTCGCTACGCCTGGAAGGCGGTCGGGCAATAATCTGTGGGCGGATTCGTTCACTTGGCGACGGAGTAGGACGTGGCAGACGACAGGACCGGACAGGACGTGACCCGGGCCGGTTCCCGCGCGGTAGAGCGCAGCTCGGATGTCGAACAGCGGCAGATCAGCAACGAGGCGAGGCTGATCCGCGGGGTGTTCCGGGCCGCGGGGCTGGCCGCGGGTACCGCTGTGCGCGGCGGACAATGGGCGGTGAACACCTCGTACGAGGTGACGAAGGAGATCGCCCAGGCCGCGCTGGACGGTGAATCCTCGGCGGAGATCGCCGAGCGGACGGGCAACGCGTTGCGCTCGATCGCGCGCAGCGCGCTCGGCGTGACCGAGGGTTCGGTGCGCGAAATCGTCAGTTACGTACCGACTCCCACGGGCGCGGCGCAGCAGGCCATCGCCATGGGCTCGTACCTGCGCTCGGCCACCACCGAGGAACTCAGGCGGCGCGGCGACGCGCTGCTGGCGCGTTCGGCCGACGTCTACTTCACCGAGGACGTGCACCCGGCCTACGACCGCATCCTCGACGAGATCGCCCCCGACGAGGCGCGCATTCTGCGCTTCATGTCGCTGAACGGCCCGCAGCCCGCGGTGGACGTGCGAACCAACCGTCCCCTCGGCATCGGATCGGAACTCGTCCAGGGCGACCTGACCTCGGTTCCGGAGCAGGCGGGCGTGCGGTACCCGGACCGCGCGAGGTCCTACCTCATCAACCTCAACCGGCTCGGCCTCACGCTGACCTCCGACGATCCCGTGGTGCTCAGCCGCTACATGGTGCTAGAGGTGCAGCCGGTGGTGGAGGCCGCGCTGAAGAAGGCGGGCCGCGCGCCGAAGATCGTGCGCAAGAGCCTGCGGCTGACCGAATTCGGCGAGGATTTCTGCCGCACCTGCTTTACCATCGGTAGTTGATCTTCCCGGGCGTCCAGTCCGTGCGTTGATAGCAATCTGATACAGATCTCCCAAACCGTGAAGCTCGGCGGCTTCGGATGGGATTGTTGAGGTATGGATCAGGGAAGCGGCGAGCAGGGGCTCGGCGACTCGACCGTCGACGCGGCCGAGGACACCGCCGAGCGTGCGGAAGCGACCGCCGATCGCGCGGCCGCCGAACCGCTCGACGGCGCCCAGCCGGAGGCCGCCGACGTCAGGGATCCCCGACGAGTCGTCCAGCCGCCCGCCGACCGGCCGGACCTGGACGATGTCACGGCCATCAGCCGCCTCAAGTTCCGCTACCTGCGCGCGCTGGACACCAAGTCATGGGAAGAATTCGCCGACACCATGATTCCCGAGGCCACCGCGACCTACAGCGAATACCTGCAGTTCGAATCGCGCGACGCCTTCCTCGCTTTCATGCGCAACACGCTCGGTCCGCACGTCATCACCGAGCACCGCTGTGATCATCCCGAGATCGACGTGGAAGGCGACACGGCAACGGGCACTTGGTATCTCGCCGACACCGTGCTCATCCCGGCGCACAACATGCTGCTGCGCGGCGCGGCCTTCTACACCGACCGCTACACGCGCTGCGACGACGGCCAGTGGCGCATCGCGCACACCGGATACGAGCGCACCTACGAGGTGGTGCTCTCGCTCAGCGACCTGCCGAGCCTGCGTCTGACCTCCAGCCGCTGGGGACTGATCGCGAGGGAGGACGGCATCGCGCCGGTCGAGCGCGAACCGGGAGCCGCGCCGATGCGCCAGGAGCCAGAGGCCGAATGACCGCGCAGCCGGCGCGGGTGACCGATCCGGAGTTCGAACGCATGGTCGCCCCGTTCCGCGCGGAACTGCACCTGCACTGCTACCGGATGCTCGGTTCGGTGCGCGAGGCCGACGACGCGGTGCGGGAGTCGCTGGTGCGGGCTCGGCGCGACTTCGACAAGCTGACCGAGCGCTTCGGACTGCGGCTCTGGGTCTACCGGATCGCGACCAGCCGTTGCCTGACCCTGCTGGAAACCCGCCGCCGCCGCGAACTGCCGGTGAATTTGAGTCCCGGCGCGGCGCTGACCGATATCGCCTGGCTGGATCCCTATCCCGACGCCGAGGTACGCGGCATGGCCCCCGACGCCAAGTATCAGGCGCGCGAGGCGGTGGAGCTGACGTTCGTCGCCGCACTGCAATATCTGCCCGGCTTGCAGCGCGCCGCGCTGGTATTGCGCGACGTCCTTGGTTTCTCGGCCCGCGAGACCGCCGAACTGCTGGAGATCAGCGTGGCCGCGGCCGACAGCGCTTTGCGGCGCGGGCGGGCCGGGGTCGAGTCGCGGCTGCCACGATCCCAGCGCGCGTCGCACCCCATGGCCGACGACGAGATCCGCGATCTCGCCCGGCAGTACGCGGACGCGTGGGAGGTGGGCGACGTATCCGCGATCGTCGCCTTGCTCAGCGCGGACGCGACGTACTCGATGCCGCCGCTGCCCGAGTGGTACGCGGGTCGTTCCGCCATTCGCGAGTTCCTGCTCGACGGTCCGCTGCGCTATTGCAGGCGCTTCCTGCTCACCTCGGCCAACGGCCGGCCCGCTTTCGGAACCTATCTCTGGAACGAGGAGCGCGGAGTCTTCGCGGCGATGGCGTTGGACGTGGTCGGGGTGCGCGACGGGCACATCACGGAAGTGGTCTCGTTCCTGGATCCCGAGCTCTTCCGCACCTTCGGCCTGCCCGCCGAACTGTTCACCTGAGATACCCGCCCGGATCGCCGATTCTGCTGCGGCCGCCACGAAATTGCCTGCGCTACACCGGTATTGATGCGCGGCTCAGCCGGTCGTTGCGGTCAGTTGTCGGCGGCGGCGACCAGCGGTTCGAGCGTCAGCTTCGGATGTTCCTTCTCGATGTACTGCAACCGCCACTTGTCGCTGAAGAGCGCGAGTAGCGCGCCGTCGCTGCGGGTGAACACCTCCACGCCGCGCTGGCGGCCGAGTTCGTCCGCCGAAGCGGCGTCGGTGCGCCTGGCCAGCGAGTAGCCGAGGTGTTCCATGGTGGTCTCGACGTTGAACTCCGCCAGCATGCGCGCGGTGACCACCTCGAACTGCATCGGGCCGACGGCGGCGAGCACCGGTGCGGCGTCGCCGCGGACGTCGTTGCGCAGCACCTGGACCACGCCCTCGGAATCGAGCTGGTCGATGGCCTTGCGGAACTGCTTGTACTTGCCCGCCGTCCGCGCGCGCAGCAGCGCGAAGTGCTCCGGCGCGAAGGACGGGATCGGCGGGAACTCCACCTTCTTGTCCACGAACAGCGTGTGGCCCGGCGCCAGCGCGGTCGCGTTCACCAGGCCGACCACGTCGCCCGGGTAGGCGGTGTCGACGGTGGCGCGTTCCCGGCCGAACACGGTCAGCGCGTACTTGGTGGCGAACGGACGTCCGGTCTGCGCGTGCGTCACCACCATGCCGCGCTCGAACTCGCCGGACACGATCCGCATGAAGGCCAGCCGGTCGCGGTGCGCGGTGTCCATACCGGCCTGCACCTTGAACACCACCGCACTGAACGGATCGGTGGTGTTGCGCGGCGTGCCGTCGACGGCCTTGCGCGCGCCGGGCGCGGGAGCCAGCGCCACCAGTGTCTCCAGCAGCTGGCGAACACCGAAGTTCAGCATCGCGGAGGCGTAGATGACCGGCGAGGTCTGTCCCGCGAGGAACAGCTCCTGGTCGTGGTCCTGCCCGGTGGCCGAGAGCAGTTCGCTCTCCTCGACGGCGGTGGTCCAGGCCTCGCCCTCGCGCACCTCGGCGGATTCGGGGGTGATCGATTCTTCCGGCGCGATCGTCGCGCCGCCCGCGGTGCGGGTGAAGTGGATGTATTCGAGCGCCTCACCGTCGGTGCCCCGGCGCAGCAGACCGCGGAAATCGCCCGCGATACCGACCGGAAGGAACAGCGGTGTCGGGGTGAGGCCGATCCGCTCCTCGATCTCGTCGAGCAGCTCGAGCGGCGCGCGGCCAGGCCGGTCCCACTTGTTGATCACGGTGATCACGGGGATGCCGCGGTGGCGGCAGACCTGGAACAGCTTCAGCGTCTGCGGCTCCAGACCCTTCGCGGCGTCGATGAGCATCACGGCCGCGTCCACCGCGGTGAGCACCCGGTAGGTGTCCTCGGAGAAATCCGAGTGACCCGGGGTGTCGACCAGGTTGATGACGCTGTCGACCTCGGAGCCCGCGGCGCGGTAGTTGAACTGCAACGCGGTGGAGCTGACCGAGATGCCGCGCGCCTTCTCCATCTCCATCCAGTCGGAGACCGTCGACTTGCGGCCCGCCTTGCCGTGGATCGCGCCCGCCTCGGAGATCATCCGCGCGTGCAGCGCCAGCGCCTCGGTGAGCGTCGACTTGCCCGCGTCCGGATGGGAGATCACTGCGAAAGTGCGGCGCCGGGCGACCTCGGCGGGCAGTCCGCGCGGGGTGGGCGCGACGACGTCCTCAGGGGCGGTCAACGTGAGCAACCTTTCGCAGGCGAGCGAACGAACAACCTGTCCAGATTACGCGACCGGGGTTGCGCGCCGCCGAACCGCGTCTGACCACCCGATTCATAAGCCGCGTGTGGCCTGGGGTATGGTGTTCGGGTTGTCTCGGCGAGGGTGTCCGCAGACGTTTTTGCGACACCGTGATCGACGCGGCGCGGCTTCCGGCCGTCCTCGTTCGGTCTTCGCCCCGACGAGTAGACCAGAACCCAGCCCAGGGCGCCACCCTCCCTGGCGGGCACCTTTGACAGCCCGGAAGAGCCGTAGGAGTAGATCCAGTCATGTCCGACGTCAACCTTCTCGAAGCCGCCGTACGCACCGAGTTCGGCAAGGGAGCCGCGCGTCGCACCCGTCGCGCGGGCAACGTCCCCGCCGTGCTGTACGGCCACCAGGCCGACCCGCAGCACCTCGCACTCAACGCCCAGGCCTTCGCCGCCATCCTGCGCGAGCACGGCACCAACGCGGTGCTGAACCTCGTCATCGACGGCAAGAAGCAGCTGGCGCTGACCAAATCCGTTGTGGTGCACCCGATTCGCCGCTACATCGAGCACGCCGACCTGCTCATCGTCAAGCGTGGCGAGAAGGTCACCGCCGATGTCACCGTCACCATCACCGGTGACGCCGCCGCGGGCACCCTGGTCACCCAGGAAGCCACCACCATCTCCATCGAGGCCGAGGCGCTGAACCTGCCCGAGACCATCGAGGTCTCCGTCGAGGGTGTCGAGCCGGGCACCCAGATCACCGCGGGCGAGATCCAGCTGCCGTCCGGCGTCGCCCTGGCCGCCGACGCCGAGACCCTGGTCGTCAACGTCATCGCCGCGCCCGCCGCCGAGGCGGAGGCCGCCGAGGGTGCGGCCGAGGCCGAGAGCGCCGAGTAAAGGACGCCCGGAACCGTTCGTCGATGACCGAATCCACGACCGGGCCCGTGCTCGTTGTCGGACTTGGCAACCCAGGTCCGGAATACGAGCGCACCCGGCACAATGTCGGTTTTCTGGTCGCCGACGTGCTCGCCGAGCGCGTCGGCGGCCGTTTCGCCGTGCACAAGAAGTCCGGCGCCGACCTGCTGCAGGCCCGCCTCGACGGCCGCCAGGTCCTGCTCGCCAAGCCGCGGTCCTACATGAATCTCTCCGGAAGGCCGGTGGCCGCGCTCGCCCGGTTCTTCTCGGTGCCGCCCACCGAGGTGATCGTCGTGCACGACGAACTCGACCTGCCCTTCGGTGCGGTCAAGCTCAAGCGCGGCGGCGGTGAAGGCGGCCACAACGGGCTTCGGTCCATCTCCAGCGCGCTGACCACCAAGGATTACGTGCGCACCAGGATCGGGATCGGCCGTCCGCCCGGCAGGCAGGACCCCGCCGATTTCGTGCTCAAGCCGTTCTCGACGCCGGAGCGCAAGGAAGTTCCTGTGATCGTCGAGCAGGCCGCCGACGCGGTGGAACTGCTGCTGCGCGTCGGGCTGGAAACCGCGCAGAATCAGTTGCACTGAATCGAGCGGTCGCGTCGCGCTCAGCCGCGGACCGGCGAATTCCTTTGCCCGTCAGTGCAAGTGGATCGCCGTAGCGGAGCGGCGCAGCTTCCCCGACGAGGTCTTGGGCAGTGCGCCCGGGCCGAGCACGGCCACCGTGCGGGGACGGACGCCGACCTCGGAGAATACGGCGTGCACGATCTCGCGCTCGATGCGCTTGACCTCGTCATGGTTCTGATGGTCGTTCGATTCCACCACCACCGCGAAGCTTTCGCGCTTCTGTCCCGCGTCCAGCCGGACCGCGACCGCGTTGCCGGGACGCACGCCGGACACGCGCATGGCGGCCCGCTCGATGTCGGTCGGGAAGATGTTCCGGCCGCCCATGATGATGACGTCCTTGATGCGGCCGCAGACCACAACCAGACCCTCGTCGGTGAAGTAGCCGATATCGCCGGTGTCGAGCCAGCCATCCTCGTCCTGGGCCGGGCGGAATCCGTCGACCGTCACATAGCCGGAAGTCACCGCGGGCCCGCGCAATTCGATGACGCCGACGGAACGTGTCGGCAGCGGTTCCCGTTCGGAATCGACGACGCGGCCCTCCAGTTGATCGACCAGGTAGCCGAGCGTCGGCAGGCGGCGCACGTTGGTGTGGGCGACATGCTGTTCCGGCACCGGAACCGCTTTGCCGAGCGCCTCGAGCAGGTCGGCGTCGATGACATCGAGTACCTGTCCGTGGCCCGCGTCGGGGACGGAAACCGCGAGCGTGGTCTCGGCCATCCCGTACACCGGAGTGAGCGCCATCGGATTGAGCCCGAAGCGTTTTCCGGCCTCGGCGAGGGCGTCCATGGTGTCGGGGTCCACCGGCTCGGCGCCGTTCCACATGTAGCGGACGCTGCTCAGGTCGAGCGAGCCTTCCTCGGCCTGCTTCAGCCTGCGTGCCAGCAAGGAGTACGCGAAATTCGGTGCCGCCGTGACCGTTCCGCGGTACTTGTCGATCAGTTCGGCCCACAGTACCGGCCGCATCAGGAAGTCCAGCGGTGTCACGCACACTACCTCGGCGCCGAATTGCATGGGAACGCTGAGGAATCCGACCATGCCCATGTCGTGGAAGAGCGGCAGCCAGCTGATCATCACGTCGTTGTCGAGCTGGAATTTCACCCGATCGAACATCGCGTAGGCGTTGACGTAGAAGTTCTCGTGCGTGATCTGCACCGCCTTGGGCGATCCCGTGGAGCCTGAGGTCAATTGCAACAGGGCGACATCGGATTCGGTGGTCGGCACGGGATCGGTGTCGGGGCCCTCCGGCAGCTGGTCGATCCGGACCACGGTGATGCCGCGCTCGCGCAGCAGCGGTTCCGCCGCCTCGAACGGCGCGCCGAGGACCACCGCCCGCGCTTCGATCATGCCGAGCACGGTCTCCGTGTCGCGAGCCCACACCGCCAGGTCGGTGCGCGGGGTCGGCTGATGCAGCATCGTGATCGACGCGCCGCGCATCCAGATCGCTTGGCAGGCAGGCGCGATGTCGACCGGCATGCCCGCGAGCACGCCGACCGCGTGGCCGTGGTCGATGCCCGCTGCCGCGAGTCCGCCCGCCATCCGGCGCGCCGTCCGGTGGATCTCGCCCCAGGACTGCCGCAGGGGCGCGTCCGGCTCCCCGGTTACCAGCCCGTGGCTGGTGGACCGCGCCGTCGCGTACATCTCGTCGGTGAACCTGCTCACTGTCGGACTCCTCGTCACACGATGGACCGAGCACCCGGCCTCTTCCCACTATCCCGCGAGAACGCCGCGACGTTAACCCCCTGCCGCGACCGAGACGCGTGCGGCGCGGTATTCGTTGCGCTCGGGCCGTCGCTTCGGTTTCTCCCTGATCAGGTGTGGCGCCGCCGCCTCTGCGTACTCGTGCCGCGGGACGAGAAGGTGGCGGCGTAGGAGTCCACGTACTGCCGGCCCGATCGCCGTGCCAGCTCGCGCATCAGCGCGTCGGTTTCGGTCCGCGCGTCCGTGCGCGCACCGGCGGGCGGGTAGTGGCGCGGCGCGCCGAAGTGGATGCGCACCTTGGCGAATCGCCACATGCGGCTACCCGGCGGGTTGACCCGGTCGGTGCCGGACAGCACGACGGGCACCACCGGCGCCCCGGTCTCGATGGCCACCCGCAGTGCCCCGGTCCGGCCACGGTAGACGCGCCCGTCCGGTGAGCGGGTGCCCTCCGGATGGATGGCCCAGATACCGCCATCCGCCAGAATGCTGGTCGCGGCCGCGAGCGCGTCCGCCGCCGCGGTGCCGCCGGTCCGGTCGACCGGTACCTGGCCCGCGACCGTGCAGAACCAGCGAGTGAACCGGCCCTGCCAACCGGTGCCGGTGAAGTACTCCTGCTTGGCCAGGAAGGTGACCCGTCGGGGTAGCACCAGCGCCAGATACAGCGAGTCGATCACCGCCAGATGGTTGGCGGCGATGATCACTGGCCCGCTAGGAGGCACGTGCTCGAGGCCGACCACCTCCGGTCGGCCGAGAATTCGCAGCAGCGGACCGAGCAAGACGTGCTTGAACAGGTGATACCACAAAGGAGCCCTCCATCGGCGAACGTGTAGACAATGTCTACACGCCGTGCGTAGACATTGTCTACCCCGCTGGCCGTCGCCGGTCCGGTGAAGGGGCACAATGTTTCGCGTGGCAGGCAACGAACCGCTGAGCGAACGACTGATCGCCGTCGGGGTCGATCTGTTGGAACGGGAAGGCCCGGACCGGCTCGGGTTGCGCGCCATCACCCGCGCCGCGGGCGTTTCGCACGGCGCGCCCCGCCGTCACTTCCCCACCCACAAGGCGCTGCTCGCGGCCATCGCGGCAAGAGGGTTCGCCGACCTCGCCGAGCGTTTCGCCGCGTCCGATGACGCGGGCGCTCCGACGCGAGGCCGGCTGCGCCGCATGGCCGTCGAGTACGTCGGCTTCGCCGCCACCCGTCCGCAGATGTTCACCCTGATGTTCCGGCACGATCTGCTCGAGGGTTCCGGGGAGAACCTGCGCGTGACCACACTCCCGATCTTCGACCGCTTCGCAGATCTCGTCCGCCAGGCCCGCCCCGCCGCCCCCGATCGCGCCCTCGTCCTCTGGACCGCCCTGCACGGCTTGGCCACCCTTCGCGCCAACCGCAGCCTCGCCCTCGTCGCCCCCACCGCCGACGACTCGGAACTGGTCGAGGAAATCCTCGAATTACACCTCGCCTGAACAACTTTCCGCTGGTACGGCGCGTCGCGGAACGGCACGCCGACGGTGATCGGTTCCGTCGGCGCCGACCGGTACTGTGCCGCGCATGCCATCGCAGCAGCATGAGCTGATCATCGATATGTTCCGGGCTCGACCGGACATGATCCCGCCGTTGCTGGCAGCGCTCGGCTGGCAGCTGCCCGAGTTCGACAAGATCGAGAACCTGTCCGGTGACCTGCCGATCCTGGCTCCGACGGAATACCACGCGGATTCGGTAGCGGTGCTGCATGCCGCGGCAGGGCCGGTGCTGGCGGTGGTCGTCGAGGTCCAGCTACGCCCTGATCCGGACAAGCGATGGTCATGGCCGGTGTACGTCGCCGCACTGCGAGCGCGGTGGAAGTGCCCGACCGTGCTGCTGGTGCTGTGCCCCGACGACCGGACCTCGCGGTGGGCGGCGAAGCCGATCGATTTCGGGTACGGCCACCCCTATGCCAGGCTGGTGCCGCTGGTGCTCGATCCGTCTTCCGTCCCGGTGGTCACCGACCTGGAAACCGCCAACACGCTGCCGGAACTCGCGGTGCTGTCCGCTGCGTCGCACCACACGCACCCGGACAACTCGAAGGTGTTCGCGGCCGCCCTCGCGGCGCTCGAGACCTTCGATAAGGACCGGGCCGACCTGTACTATGACTTCATCCTGACGAGGCTGCCGCAAGCCGCCCGATCCGTTTGGGAGACGCTGATGACTGCCACGCTCCGCAATTACGAGTACCAAAGTGACTTTGCCCGTCGGTATTTCGCCCAGGGCAAGCAGAGGGGCGAAGCGGAAGGGCACAAGAAGGGCGAAGCGGAGGGCGAAGTTCGTGCCCTGCTGACGGTGCTGGAGGCACGTGGCATCACGGTGTCCGATGAGGTCCGCGATCGCATCACGGAGTGCACTGACATCGAGCTGCTGACGCAGTGGGTGCGCAGTGCGGTCACGGTCGCGTCGGCCGAGGAACTCTTCGAGGAGTAGCGCCGAGTCATCGGAGCGGGCGGCGGTGCACTTCGGCTCCGCTGGTTACAAGGTCATTGCTCTTTCAGGTGTCAACTACGGTGTGGGGAGACCTTGATGATGCGTGTCGGCATGCGTCCATACGAGTACCAGAGCGACTTCGCTCGGGGCTACTTCGCCGACGGCGAGAGGGCGGGCATACGACAGGGCAAACGGGACGCGATCAGAGACTCGGTGTTCGTCGTGCTGAACATGCGGGCGATCCCGGTGCCGCACGATGTCCGCGATCGTATCTCGGCTTGCGCCGAGACCGAGCAGTTGTCCGCATGGCTGCGGCGGGCGGCGGTTGTCGAGGACGCCGACGATCTGTTCCGCGATTAGCGGTGCGGCGGAAACGGGATGCGGGCCAGGTCTTCGGCGATGACCAGATCGCCGGTGAAGTACTTCTCGGCTTCGGCGCGGTGGCCGTCCAGGGTGCGGTAGCGCTGGGAGAAGTGGGTGAGGACGAGGGTGTGCACGCCGGCTTCGGCGGCGACGCGCGCCGCTTGGCCCGCGGTGAGGTGGCCGTATTCCTCGGCGAGGTGGGCGTCGGCGTCGAGGAAGGTCGCCTCGATGACTAGAACGTCTACGCCGGAAGCCAATTGGGAGACACCCTCACACAGGCGGGTGTCCATGACGAAGGCGAAGCTCTGCCCAGGTCTCGGCTCGCTGACCTCGGCCAGCGTGACAGTGCCGCCGTCGATCTGGAGAACGCCCTCGTGTTGCAGGCGGCCGATGTCCGGGCCGAGCACGCCGCGGGCGCGTAACCGGTCCGGCAGCATCCGATGCCCGGCGGGCTCGGTCAGCCGGTAGCCGAAGGCCTCGACCGGATGCGACAGCGGCACCGCTTCGATGCCGAAGGGCGCGTCCGGCGCGGGCAACGCACCGGGCCCCGCGATCGGCCGCGCCCGCAGCTCGACGGTCCGGTAGAACGCCGTGGCATTGCACAACCGCTCGAAATACGCCTCGCCGGAAGCGGGGTAGTACACGTCCACCGGGTGCGCGACCCGATCCAGGTTGATCCGCTGCACGATGCCGGGCAGCCCGAGGCAGTGATCGCCGTGGAAGTGCGTCACCGCGATCCGCGTGATGTCGCCCGCCGCCAATCCCGCGAACGCCATCTGGCGCTGGGTGCCCTCGCCGGGATCGAACAGCACTCCCTCGGCGCCCCACCGCAGCAGATAGCCGTTGTGGTTGCGCTGCTTGGTCGGCACCTGGCTGGCGGTGCCGAGGACGACGAGCTCGCGCTGCGACATCAGAGCGCGGCGACGGCGGCCACGAAGCGGTCCAATTCCTCGAAGGACACGAAGCAGTGCGGGGAGGCACGGACCACCGAGTCCAGACCCCGCGCCGTCATGTCCAGCAGCGTGGAACTGGCGAAACTGACCGTGACGGTGATGTTCTGGGCGGCGAGCCGGTCGCGCACTTCGATGGCGGTGCGCCCGTCCACCGTGAACGAGACGATGCCGCTGTGCCGGACACCGTTGTCGCGCACGGTGACTCCGCCGATCTCGGGCAGCGCCTTGCGCAGGTACTCCGCCCGCGCGCCGATCGCGGCGTAGACGTCCTCCGGCCCGAGATCGAGCAGGTATCGAACGGCGGCGCCCAGCCCGAGCCGGGCCGCCACATCACATTCCCAGAATTCGAAGCGGCCGGCGTCCGGCGCGAGCCGGTACTGGTCGGGGCCGGTCCACTCCGCGCTGTGCAGGTCGAGTCGCTGCGGCTCCATCGAAGCGGCCAATTCCGGTCGCACATAAAGGAATCCGGTGCCGCGCGGCCCGCGTAGCCATTTGCGCCCGGTGACCGAGAGCGCGTCGACGTCTAGCTCGGCCACGTCGATCGGGATCTGCCCCGCCGACTGGCAGGCGTCGAGCAGCACGAGCGCGCCCACCGAGTGCGCGATCCGCGTCGCCTCGGCGGCCGGGTTCACCAGCCCGCCGTTGGTCGGCGCGTGCAGCAGCGACACCAGCTCGACCCGTTCGTCGACCAGCTCGGCCATGGCGTCCAGGTCGAGTTGCCCGCTGCCGTCGTTCGGGATCTGCTCGACCGTCGCGCCCGTCGCACGGGCCCGCTGAATGGCCGCGATCGCGTTGCTGGCGTAGTCCGATCCGGAGATGAGCACACGGTCGCCGGGCCCGAGCGGGACGGAGTAGAAGAAATCGGCCCAGGAGCGCGTCGCGCTGTCGCTCAGGGCGATGGCGCCGGGGTCGGCGTTGATCAGCGCGCCGATGGCGGTCTTCACCGCGGCGAGATCGTCGAGGCGTTCGTTGGCGGCGCGGTAGCCGCCGATCTCGGCCTCCCTGCGCAGGTGGCCGACGACGGTGTCCACGACGATCCCTGGCGGAAGGGACGAGCCAGCGCTGTCGAGAAAAACCAGCCCGGAATCGGACCGGCAGCCCGGCGTGTCCTCGCGTACCCGTTTCTCGTCCAGCATGCCGACGACATTAACGGCACGGATGTCCCGGCGCAGGCGCTCGCGCAGCGCCGCAGGTAGGACCGTTTGTTCGGTTGCCGGACGGATTTTTGTCGGTATCCGTGGCTACCCTGGTTGGAACGGAACCACGGTGAGAGCGCGTTCGGATGGATGTTCGAGCGCGGACGACAGCGACACGAACCACGATGGCGCTCGGACGGATGTCCGGCCCGCGCACGAACTCAGGCGGAGGTTGGCATGGCAGCCATGCTCGAGCATCCGGAATCGGCCAGACGAGCCATCGAGCCCGGCGATTTGTCCTCGCGCGCGGCGGCAGAGGCCTACGTCGGCGGCGTCTGCTTCAAGCTTGGACCACCGACGCTGATCGGCGCCGAGCTCGAATGGCTCACCGTGCAGGGTGAGTGTTCGGCGTCTGGCCCCGCGGCAGGGCCTCGCCCGCAGCTGTCCGCATTCGCAGCCGCACTCGGACCACACGCTCCGCGGTCCATCGCCCCCGATTCACCTGCACTACCGCTACCGGGGGGAAGCCGGGTCACTCTGGAACCCGGGGGTCAGATCGAGCTCTCCAGCGCACCGTATGCCGCCGCCGCCGAATTGTGCGAGCGCCTTGTCGGCGATGCCCGCCACCTGCGCGAGCTGCTCGAAACCCAATGCATCAGAATCCTTTCCCTCGCCGCCGACGCGGATCGCCGCCCCAAGCGGGTGTTGCAGTTGCCCCGCTACCGCGCCATGGAGCAGTCCTTCGGCGGCATCGGCCCCTTCGGCAAGCTGATGATGTGCAACACCGCGGCCGCCCAGGTCAGCGTCGACGCAGGGGCCGACCGCGCCGAAGTCACCGCCAGGTGGACCGCGCTGTACGCCATGGGCCCGGCCCTTGTCGCCGCCTTCGCCTGTTCTCCCACACTTCGCGGCGCACCCGACGGCGCCTGGGCCTCGCAGCGAATGCGCGCCTGGCTCCGCCTGGACCATGCCAGGACCCGCCCGCCGGTGCAGGAGTGGTCGGACCCGATCGCGGCCTACGGCCGCTGGGCGCTCGATGTCCCCTTGCTGTGCGTGCGCAGACCCGACGCGGTCGCCAGCGGTGATGGCCCGGGATGGGCGGCCCCGCCGGGCGCGACCTTCGCGGACTGGCTGTCCGGCGCGCTGGACGACGAAATCGGCCGCCGACCCGACACCGCCGATCTGGACTACCACCTGACCACCCTGTTCCCGCCGGTCCGCGCCTCCGGTCACCTGGAGGTCCGCTACCTGGACGCGCAGCCGGGCGACACCTGGACGGTCGCGGTCCACGCCATCGACGCGCTGCTTTCCGCGCCCGCCGTCGTCGCCGAGGCGACCGCGCTGGCCGCGCCCGTGGCAGGCCGGTGGTTGCAGGCCGCCCGCTACGGTCTGGCCGACGCCGAGATCGCGAAGGCGGCCGTCGACCTGCTCGCCCTCGCCGCCGACAACGCCCGCACGCCGTCGGCGGCCCGCGAACTCGACGACGCCTCGCAACGATGTCGTCGCGGCCGCACTCCGGCCGATGTCCGGGTGGGGGCCGCGTCGTGAACCAACCAGCAGCGCGTGACAGCCACGCGCACAGCATCATTCGACGAGGCCGCGGCGTGACCGGTCCGTCCTGCCGCACTACCGCCCGGAGAGCGTTCCCGTGACCACTTCTTCCGCCCCCACCGACCATTCCGGCACCGAGCGACTCCGCGACCGGATCGCCGAGGTGCTCACCACCGCCCGCAGCAGAACCCTCGGCCTGACCGACGTCGTCGACGAGGCCGAACTCGTCGCCCAGCATTCCCGGCTGATGAGCCCGCTGGTCTGGGATCTCGCGCATATCGGCAACCAGGAAGAGCTGTGGCTGGTGCGCGACGTCGGCGGCCGCGAAGCCGTCCGCGCCGATATCGACGAGCTCTACGACGCCTTCAAACACAAGCGGGCCAATCGCCCCGAACTGCCGCTGCTGAATCCGACCGAGGCCCGCGGCTACGTCGGCACCGTCCGCGACAAGGTGCTCGACGTGCTCGACAGCAGCGCGCTGCGCGGAAACCCTTTGGTGGACGGCGGTTTCGCGTTCGGCATGATCGCACAGCACGAGCAGCAGCACGACGAGACAATGCTGGCCACCCATCAGCTGCGGACGGGGGCCGCTGTGCTCGCCGCGCCGAGCGCTCCCGCGGCGGCCGTCCCGATCTCCGGCGAGGTGATCATCCCGGCGGGCGAGTTCATGATGGGCACCTCCACCGATCCGTGGGCGCTGGACAACGAACGCCCCGCGCACCCGGTCCATGTGCCGACCTTCGCGATCGACGCCGCGCCGGTCACCAACGAGCAGTACGTGGCCTTCGTCGAGGACGGCGGCTACGAGCGCCCCGAGCTGTGGTCCGAGCGCGGCTGGGCGCATCGCGTCGAGGCCGGTCTGGTCGCGCCCCAGTTCTGGGACCGGGATCCGGCCGGGCACTGGTGGCGGCGGGTTTTCGGCGTGATGACCCCGCTGCGGCCGCACCAGCCGGTACTGCACGTCTGCTGGTTCGAGGCCGAGGCATACGCCAACTGGGCGGGCAAGCGGCTGCCCACCGAGGCCGAGTGGGAGAAGGCCGCGCGGTACGACCCGGACACCGGCGCCACCCGCCACTACCCATGGGGCGACGCCGAACCCGACTCCGCCACCGCCAATCTCGGTCAGCGCCATCTCGAACCGGCCGAGGTCGGCGCGTACCCCGCGGGCGCCTCGCCCGCGGGCGTGCACCAGTTGATCGGCGATGTCTGGGAATGGACGTCTTCGGGCTTCGAGCCCTACCCCGGCTTCCGCGCTTTCCCGTACCGGGAGTACTCCGAGGTGTTCTTCGGCGGCGACTACCGCGTGCTGCGCGGCGGTTCGTTCGGCACCGACCCGGTGGCCTGCCGCGGCACCTTCCGCAACTGGGATCACCCGATCCGCCGCCAGATCTTCTCCGGTTTCCGCCTCGCCCGCGACCTGGGCCGGGACGAGATCTGATGTGTCGTCACCTGGGCTATGTCGGCCCGCCCGCATCGGTGGGTGAATTGCTCACCCGCGGTACGCATTCCCTGCGCACCCAGGCCTGGGCGCCGAAGGACATGCGCGGCGGCGGCACCATCAACGCCGACGGCTTCGGCGCCGCGTGGTGGCGCGACGGCGCGGGAGGCGCGCCGGAGGCCAGCCGATACCGCAATGCCGACCCAATCTGGACCGATCCGGCCGTGGAAGAGGTGCTGCCCCAATTGGTATCGGGCGCGGTGCTCGGCTCGATCAGATCGGCCACGGTGGGGATGCCCATCGAACGGGCCGCGTGCGCGCCCTTCACCGACGGGCGCTGGGCGTTCAGCCACAACGGCGCGGTACCGGAATGGCGGAAGGTGCTCACCGCGGTGATCTCGGAGCTGGACGTGGCCGCGACCCGGGCGGGCGCCACCCGCCTGTTCGAAACCGCGCGGCTGCTCGAGGCCGAATCGTCCACCGACGCAGCGGCGCTGTGGGTGCTGCTGCGAGACCTGTTGCGGTCCGCGGAATCCGGCGGTTTCGCGAGTTCGCCTGCGACCGCGTTGCGCCTGCTGGTCGCCGCCGTGCTGCGGCATATGCCGACGGCCCGGCTCAACCTGCTGATCGGCGACGGCGAACAGCTGTGGGCGACCACGGTGCACCACGCGCTGTCCGCGCTGGTCACCGACGACGTGGCGATCCTCTCCTCCGAACCGTACGACGACGACCCGCGCTGGCAGCCGATCCCCGACCGAAAACTGGTGTACGCCAGGCCCGGCGTGCTCTCGATCGAAGAGCTGACGCCGCCCGACGACTCCGTGTGACCGACCGCGAAGCCGCGAGAGCCACCGCACCGATCCGGCCCGCGCTTCCGACCTCATCCGAGCGATACCGAAAGGCCTACGCAATGACCGCACCGACGCTGGATGTCTACCTATCCGACGAGGACCTCACCGCGGCACTGCGGTCCGACGCCACGCGCGGACTGACCGCCGACCCGAAGTGGCTGCCGCCCAAATGGTTCTACGACGCCCGCGGCAGCGAACTGTTCGAACGCATCACCGAGCTGCCGGAGTACTACCCGACGCGCACCGAACGCGCGCTGCTGGAACGGGTGGTCGGCGATATCGCGCGGACGGCGCAGGCCGAGGTCCTCGTCGAACTGGGCGCGGGCTCGGCGGCCAAGACCCGCCTGCTGCTCTCCGCATTGACCGCCGAGGGCCCGTTGAAGACCTATGTGCCGCAGGATGTCTCGTCGGCGGCGCTGCGGGCGGCGGCCGAGCAGGTCGCCGCCGAATTTCCCGCCCTCGCCGTACACGGCGTGGTCAGCGATTTCACCGACACGCTGCACAACCTGCCGGGCGGCGGCCGCCGCATGATCGCCTTCCTCGGCGGCACCATCGGCAATCTGGTGCCCGACGAGCGCGCCGATTTCCTCGCGGGCATCCGGGACGTGCTCGAGCCGGGCGAGCGGCTGCTGCTCGGCGCCGGGCTGGTCATCGAACCCGAGGTGCTCGTGCCCGCTTACGACGACGCCGCCGGTGTCACCGCCGAGTTCAATCGGAACGTCCTGCACGTGCTCAACCAGCGGCTGCGCGCCGACTTCGAGCCCGAGAAGTTCGCGCACGTCGCGCTGTGGGACGCCGAGCGCGAGTGGATCGAGATGCGGCTGGCGGCGACCGAGGACATGACCGTCACCGTCGCCGACCTCGACCTCACGGTGCACTTCGCGCGCGGCGAGCAGCTGCGCACGGAGATTTCCGCGAAGTTCCGGGTCGACGGCCTCGACGGCGAACTGGCCGCGGCCGGTTTCCGCACCGAGCGGGTGTGGACCGATCCCGACGACCGCTTCGCGTTGGTTCTCGCGGCGCGCGTCTGAACCCGCGGCCTACGCGTTCGCCGGGCCGACGATGGCGGTCATTCGATCTATGAACGGCCGCATCGTCTCCCAGGCCTTGCGCACTTCCTTCGCGGCGCGCGGCGTCTCCAGCCATTCGGGGGCGCCGAACTGGCGGCTGCTGGTCAGCGACTTGTGGCGCAGCAGATCGATGCGGGGATGGTCCGCGTCGTAGCCCTTCGGTTTGGTCTTGAGCTTCTCGCCGCCGATGGTGAAGCCCGCTTTGGTCAGCTTGGCGAGGATCTTCTCCAGCTCCGGACCGCGCACGTCGTCGTCGATCGCGGTGCGCAGCTGCGCTACCTGCTCGGACGACCCGGAGTAGAAGCCGCCGCCGACGAACAGCCCGGCGGCGCTGATCTGCACGTACCAGCCGACGCCTGGCGCGGTGCCGACCACCGCGCCCTGCGCCGTCTTGTACGGGGACTTGTCCTTGGCGAAGCGCACGTCGCGGTAGGGGCGGAAGATCTTCGCGGATCCGAAATCGGCTTCCAGCTCCGCGGTGAGCGCGACCATCGGCGCGCGCACCGACTCCTCGTACACCGACTTGTGCGCGTTCCAGAACGTCTTGGAGTTGTCGGCCTCCAGGTCCTCGTAGAAATCCAGCCCGGCCAACGGAAACCCACCGAAACCACTCATAGCCGAGAACTTACGACGGGGCGCCGACTCAATTCTGGTCGGGGACCATCTCGGCGTTCAGCACCAGGAAGCTCAGCACGAGTCCGGCGACCAGCGCGACACCGGAGGCGATGGCGGCCCAGCGGCCGAGCGGCTCGCCCTTGTTGTGCCCCAGGATGCCGAACACGATCCCAGCCGGGCCGAAGAGGATCGGGCACAGGACCAGCGCCAGCGCGGCGCACACGAAACCGAGGATCGACATGGTCTGCGTGCCTGGCTTGCGCGGCCGCCCGGTGTCGTCGTAGGGCTGGCTTTGCTGCGGATAGGAAGGGAAGCCGCTTCCATATGGCGACTGCCCCGACGAGTAGTCAGGCTGGCTGCCGGGCGGATAGCCCTGCTGGTCGCCGCCGGGATAAGACTGGCCGCCGCCGGGCGGGTAGCCGGACTGACCGCCTGGATACTGGCCGCTGCCGGGATACGGGTGTTGTTCGCCGGGCTTCTCGAGCGAGGGGTAGCCCGGATAACCGGGCTGTCCGCCGGAGGGGTACTCGGGCTGTCCGCCGGACGGATACTCCGGCTGACCCGCCCCCGGCTGATTCCAGCCCTCCGGCCCGGTCGACTGTGGCGCCGCGCCCGTCACGGGCGGTTCCTGCGCGCTGCCGGACGACGAGGACTCCCCGCCGCCCGAGGACGACATAGACGGCTGAGTCGTCTCGCCGGGGAACTGCCCGGCCGATGTGGGCGTCGCCCATTCGGTGCCCGTCGGCTCGGGTTCCTCCGCCTTCTTCGACGGCGAGGACGAGGCCGCGGACTCCTGGCCCGACTGCGGTGCGCTACCGGTCGGCGGTGTCTCGGACGACTCGTCGGGATTCTTCGGTGTGGTCATCAGCGGCCTCCTGGTCGTGTTCGCCTCGCCAACCCCCGGGTACCACGTGATTCGAGCTTTATCGCCGCAGGGCGCAGGTGCGCCTGGACGGGACACCGCCGCACCTGATCCGCCTCAGCCCCGCGCGACCGGAGCGGAGGTACGCCTGCCAGGCACTGCCGGGCGTCCCCCGTCAGCCCCGCGCACGGCTGGAGCGGAGGCGGCGGTACGCCTACGAATCCGAATCGTCCAATTCGGTGTCGTCGATGATCCCCATCGCCGCCTCTTCGGCGGGCAGGGTGGATTCGGCCGCGTCCTCGGCGCGTTGACGGCGACGCGTCCAGCGCTGGTCGAGGTCCTCGCCGATGCCGAGCCTGCCGTCGTCCTCGCTCTCCCGGTCGTGGATGGTGAGGTTCTCGGGCGGGTTCTCGATGTAGCGCTCGTATGCGCGGATCTCGTCTTCCTGGTCGTCGTCGCCCATGTCCATGTCCAATCGGTCACGGTTCATGGGTCCCAGTATCGTCCCGCCGGTGCCGGGACGGGGCCAACTCGACGCCGGGAATTCGCGAATCGGTCGGGCACGCGACTAAGAGGAGAAGTTCGCGACTCCGATCACGAAAACGACCAACAGGATCGCCAGCACCAGTACCACGGCGTTCGCGATGGCCGCCCATTTGCCGAGCGATTCGCCCTTCGAGTGACCGACGAATCCGAGAATGATGCCAGCCGGTCCGGTGAGCAGGATGGGGAAGAAGCAGAGCGCGGTTCCGATCAGGCTCAGGCCAAGGCAGACGAAGCTGATGATCGACAGTGTCTGCGTCTGCGTCGGCGCGTACGGCCCAGCCGGATACGGCGCGTAGCCGCCGGACTGCGGGGCGGCCGGATACGCCGGGGCCGCCGGATAACCCGGTGCGGCCGGGTATGCGGGTGCTGCGGGGTAAGCGGGGGGATACGCGGGCGCGGCCGGGTAGGCGGGCGGCGCGTCGTAGGGGCTCGGTTGCTGCGGATAGCCCGTGGGCGGGGTGCCCGCCGGTACGCCGTCGACCGGCGGATAACCGTAGACGCCACCGGCCGGATACTGCGGCGGCGCGGGCGGCTGATAGGTGGGCACCTGCGGTGCGCTCGCCGAATTCGGCTGATACACCTGGGTTTCCGGGGCGGTGCCCGGGCCGTATCCCTGCCCGGACCGGTAGACCTGGGTCTCCGGCGCCGTGCCCGGCTGATACACCTGAGTCTCCGCCGAACGGGCGTCGTCCTGTGCTCCTGCCTTACCGAAGTCGATGCCGGGTCGCGGTTCCTGTGGCGTGCTCACGGTGCCCCCCTCTAGGTATTCGATTGCCCCACATGGGTATCACGTTCGGCCGGCCATCTCCAGCGCGTTCCGCCCGGCCGCCGAGACGACGACGGCCCGGGCGCGAAGCCCGGGCCGTCGTCGATGGCTATGCGATCGTCACGCGTTGCCGTTGAACAGGCCGGTGACCGAACCGTTCTCGAAGACCTCGCGGATGGTGCGGGCCAGCAGCGGCGCGATGGACAGCACCGTCAACTGCGGGAACTTCTTGTCTTCGGTGATCGGCAGGGTGTTGGTCACCACGACCTCGCGCGCGCCGCACGCGGTGAGGCGCTCGGCGGCGGGGGAGGAGAGCACGCCGTGCGTCGCCGCGATGACGACGTCGCCCGCGCCCGCCTCGCGCAGCACGCGCACGGCCTCGGCGATGGTGCCACCGGTGTCGATCATGTCGTCGATCAGGATGCAGGTGCGGCCGTCGACGTCACCGACCGGACGGTGCGACTTCACCTGGTTGGGCACCAGCGGGTCGCGGGTCTTGTGGATGAACGCCACCGGCGCGCCATCCAGCGCGTCGGCCCACTTCTCGGCGACCTTCACGCGGCCCGCGTCGGGCGAGACCACGGTGATGTTGTCCAGGCTGTAGTTGGCGCGCACGTGCTCGGAGAGCTGGAACAGCGCGTGCATGTGGTCGACAGGACCGTCGAAGAAGCCCTGGATCTGGTCGGTGTGCAGGTCGACGGTGATGATGCGGTCGGCGCCGGCGGTCTTCAGCATGTCAGCGACCAGGCGGGCCGAGATCGGCTCGCGGCCGCGGTGCTTCTTGTCCTGGCGCGCGTACGGGTAGAACGGCAGCACCGCGGTGATCCGCTTGGCCGAACCGCGCTTGAGCGCGTCGATCATGATGAGCTGTTCCATCAGCCACTGGTTCACCGGCGCCGGGAAGCTCTGCAACACGAAGGCGTCCGAACCGCGGACGGATTCCTCGAAGCGAACGAAGGTCTCGCCGTTGGCGAAGTCGCGGGCGATCTGGGGCGTGACGTGGACGTCGAGTTCCTTGGCGACCTGCTCGGCCAGCTCAGGATGGGAGCGTCCCGCGAAGAGCATCAGGTTCTTCTGGTTATCGATCCATGACGCGGTCACTGCTGTTTGCCATCCTTTTGCTCGATTGCCTGACCCGACATCTCGTCGGCCGCGATCGCCGCCGCTGCCGCGATCGCCGCCGCGGTCCCCGGCCGGTACCGCTGCACCCAGTTCTCAATATTGCGCTGTGCTCCACCCGATACCGCGAGCGCACCCGGTGGAACGTTTCTGCGCAGTACAGTACCCGCCGCCGTATACGCGCCGTCACCCACGGTCACCGGCGCGACGAACATGGTGTCGCTGCCGGTGCGCACGTGCGATCCGACCACGGTGTGATGCTTGCGCACGCCGTCGTAATTGACGAAGACGCTGGAAGCGCCGATGTTGCTGTGCTCGCCGATCGTCGCGTCCCCCACGTAGGTGAGGTGCGGCACCTTGGAATGCGCGCCGATGGTGGCGTTCTTGGTCTCCACGAAGGCGCCGAGCTTGCCGGAATCGCCGACCACGGTGCCCGGACGCAGGTAGCTGAACGGTCCGATTGCCGCGCCCGGTCCGACGGTGGACTGCTCGCCGTGCGTGCGCACCACCTTCGCGCCGTCGCCGACCACCACGTCGGTGAGCGTGCTGTCGGGCCCGATCTCGGCGTCCTCACCGATCACCGTCGCGCCGAGCAGTTGCACGCCCGGTCTGAGCACGGCGTCCCTGCCGATCCGCACGCTGGCGTCCACCCAGGTGGTGGCCGGATCCTGGATGGTCACGCCCGCGCGCATGTGGCGTTCCAGGATGTAGCGGTTCAGGGTGCGGGCGGCCTGGGAGAGCTGCACCCGGTCGTTCACCCCGGTGACCTTGGCCGCGTCCAGCAGGCGGGCACCGTGCACCGGGTGCCCGGCTTCGCGGGCCAGCCGCAGTACGTCGGTGAGGTACAGCTCGTGCTGCGCGTTGGCGGTGGACAGCCTGCCGATCATGGTGCGCAGCACCGCGGCGTCGAACGCGTACACGCCGGAATTGACCTCGTTGATCGAGGCCTGCTCGGGGGTCGCGTCGGCGTGCTCGACGATCTCGACGACCTGACCCTCCACGTCGCGGATGATCCGGCCGTAGCCGTTCGGGTCCTCGGGGACGAACGTCAGCACGGTGACGCCGGGACGTTCCGGGTAGCTGCGGTGCTCGTCGAGCAGCGCGGACAGCGTGTGCCCGTCCAGCAGCGGCACGTCGGCGGAGGTGACCAGCAGGTCGCCGCTGAAGTCGTCGGGCAGCGAGCGCAGCGCGCACTGGACGGCGTGGCCGGTGCCGAGCTGCTCCTCTTGGAGCGCGGGGATGATGTCGCGGCCGAGTTCGGCGGCCACTTCGGCGACCGCGGCGCCGACTTGTTCTCTGTCGTGGCCCACCACCGTGACGAGGTAGGCGGGGTCGATCTCGTTCGCCGCATGCAGCGCGTGCGCGAGCATGCTTCGGCCGGCCAGCGAATGCAGAACTTTGGGGGTCTTCGACCGCATTCGCGTCCCGGCTCCGGCGGCGAGAACGACGACGGCGGTCTGCTGTGGCATGGATCTCCCTCGGCTGCCTGTCATCGTGCTGGCTGTAACGTGCTTGGTCAGCGATGTGCGGGGCCAACGATAGTCACCGTGCCGGTGTGCTCCGCCGCCAGGACTCGAACCTGAACTATCTGAACCAAAATCAGAGGTGCTGCCATTACACTACGGCGGATCGCCACACCGGCGGACCAATGAACCGCCGCTGTGCCTCGGCACGGGTTGAATCCTCGCACGAAGACCCGTCTCACGTCGAACCGATACCACCTCCGCGCGCGTTGTCGAGGCCGCCGGGTCGCCGACGGCTGCGGAGACACTCGCTGTCTGGAACGGTTGTCCTCGCGCGGTAAGGTTCTGCGCGAGGGCGCGGTACCCCGCAGGCGCCCCAGGCAAACGACTGATTTCGCAAGCACATGGACAACTCGCCCGGAACGCCGGAAACCCGCGACGGCCAGCTCGGTGGCCAGGCGCGGAACCGGCGAGCAGCTCACGACCGGCGACCTGACACGGAGAGGCGGAACAGCGTGTCTCGTCCACGGATGACGGGAACTCAACGGCGGCAGCAGTTGATCGAGATCGGCAGGGCGCTTTTCGCGGAACGCGGGTACGACGCGACCTCGATCGAGGAGATCGCGCAGCGCGCCCAAGTCTCCAAACCCGTAGTGTACGAACACTTCGGCGGCAAAGAGGGCCTCTACGCGGTGGTCGTCGACCGCGAGATGTCGATGCTGTTGGACATGATCACCTCCTCGCTCACCCAGAATCGTTCCCGGGTTCGGCTGGAGCAGGTGGCGCTCGCGCTGCTCACCTACATCGAGGAGCGCACCGACGGCTTCCGCATCCTGGTGCGTGACCAGGTCGCGACCACCGACGACGGCCGCTATTCGAGCCTGCTCAACGAGGCCGTGAATCAGGTCGCGCACATACTGGCGGGCGACTTCGAGCGGCGCGGTTTCGACACCAGCCTGGCTACGCTGTACGCACAGGGTTTGGTGGGTATGGTCTCAACGGCCGCGACGTGGTGGCTGGACGTGCGCGAGCCATCCAAAGAGGTTGTGGCAGCGCATCTGGTGAATCTCTGCTGGAACGGTCTGAGCCACCTCGAGGCCGATCCGCAACTGGTTTCGGAATGGCGCGCCGGCACGTCGGATTGACCGGTTGTTAACCAGCGAATTGCGATGGAGGCTCGGTCGAATGCTCGAATTGACTGTCGTGCGCCCACCTGGTGGTACGGTTCACCCATCCTCTGGGTGCTGTTCGGGCGGTATGTCGGTCTTACTTCGGGATGTCGGTCTACTTCAGGATGGCTGGTTTTAGGGATGACAGGCGGATCTGATGGCTAGGCAAGCGCGCGCGGAGATCACCCGCGATTCCGTCCTTGCGGGCGCTGCCGATGTCTTTCTGCGCTTGGGATATGCGAACGCGAGCCTGAGCGAGATCATCGCGCAGTCCAACGTGACCAAGGGCGCCTTGTACTTTCACTTCGGTTCGAAGGAAGAACTAGCGCGCGCCGTCGTCGATCAGGGCAACGAGCGATTGATCAGCTCGTGCCAGGGCTTCTTCGATCCCAGAGTGCCCGCGCTCGAGGCGTGTATCGGCATCACCTACGTGGTGGCCGACCTGTCGATGAACGATCCGATGGTCGGCGCGATGCTCAAGCTGACCCACCAGATCGGCGACTACCGCGGCGCCCAGGGCGACAACATCGCCAAGACCTGGGGCGACACGTATCGCCTTCTGGCCGAACGAGCCATCGCGCAGGGCGATTTGGAGTCCGATCTCGATCCCGAGGTCGTCGGCCTGCTGTTGCAAGAGGTCACCGCGGGCGTGCACATCGTCGCGGTCGGCACCGAGTCGATGGACCAGATGGCGACCCGCATGGAACGTGCTTGGTACTTCCTCCTCCCGTCCATCGTCCCGACGGAAAAGCTTTCGTACTTCCGCGAATTCGCCGCCCGCCGCCTGCGCCGTTACGTGCCGTAGGCGCCGGAAGCGTAGAAGCGCAACAGGTTAGGGGCGCGGGCAATTCAATGATCGCGTATACCAACGGGAGTGGTGAAGCAAAGGGCCCGCCACGCCGAATGTAGACCGGCAAACCCAGGTTTGGGCCTAACCGGTCGCGCTTCAGCCGTTCGACACACGCCTGTTCCACAGCGCGATCCCCGATTCACCGCCACTGCCGCTCGTCGTCCATCGGCGTGCGCCGGCCGTTGGTGCTCTGCGTGCGCCGCCCGTTGGTGCTCCGCGTACGGCGGTCGTCCGGTGCCGTCACGATGGATGCGACCGTGGTCGGCTCACCCACGGCATCACGCCGCCCGCGGTCGCTACGCCTTGCGCCGAACCGCCAGATCCCGCCCTCCCGACCACCCCGAGGGCGAGTCCTACGAGCCAGGAAGCGAGACAAAAGGGGCCGCGAACCCGCGCGCCCCGGCGCGCCGTAAACTCAGCTCGCCGCTCGAAATGCCCGCTTGAGCTCAGGAGTTGTCGATGTCCACCCACCGTCCACCACTGGCAGGACTGGTCGCGGCGGCCGGAGCGGACGCCGCGCTGCGGACGGTCGCCGAGCTGATCGGGAAGTCGTCGGTCGAGTTGGTGGGGCCTTCCGCGGTGCGCCCGTTCGTGGCCGCGACGGTGGCGGCCAAGCGGCCGCTGGTGGTGGTGACCGCGACGGGCCGCGAGGCCGACGATCTGACGGTCGAGTTGCAGGAGATCCTCGGCGAGACGGTCGCGCAGTTCCCGTCCTGGGAGACCCTGCCGCACGAGCGGCTGTCGCCGGGCGCGGACACGGTCGGGCGCAGGCTGGAGGTGCTGCGCAGGCTCGCGCACCCCGAGGACGAGGTGTTCCCCGAGCCGCTGCGCGTCGTGGTGACCACCGTGCGTTCGCTGATGCAGCCGATGGCGGCCGGGCTCGGCGATATCGAGCCGATCGTGTTGCGGGTGGGCGCCGAGTTCGATTTCGACGAATTGCTCGTTCGCCTGGTCGAATTCGCTTACACGCGAGTGGATATGGTGGGTAAGCGCGGCGAGTTCGCGGTGCGCGGCGGCATCCTCGATCTGTTCCCGCCGACGGCCGACCATCCGGTGCGCGTCGAATTCTGGGGCGACGAGGTGACCGAGCTGCGGCCCTTCGCGGTCGCCGACCAGCGGTCGCTCGGCGATCTCCAAGTGGACGTGGTTGTCGCGCCGCCGTGCCGTGAGCTGCTGCTCACCACGCAGGTGCGGGCGCGTGCGGCGGAGGTGGCCGAGGCGAACGCGGCCGACGCGGCGCTGGTCGAGATGCTGGAGAAGCTGGCCGAGGGCATCCCGGTGGACGGCATGGAGGCGCTGCTTCCCGTGTTGCAGCCCGGTGAGCTGCGGCTGCTGACCGAACAGCTGGCCGAGGGCACGCACGTGCTGCTGTGCGATCCGGAGAAGATCCGCACCCGCGCCGCCGACCTGGTGCGCACCGGGGAGGAGTTCCTCGAGGCGTCCTGGACCGCGGCCTCGTTCGGCGGCGCCGCGCCGCTCGGCGGGCACGGCCTCGATCTGGCGGCCTCGTCGTATCGGGCGTTGCCGGAGATTCACGAGAGCGCCGACCGGCACGGCCTGGCGTGGTGGAGCCTGAGCCCGCTGGAGTCGGGTGATCCCGCCGAGGTCGTGCTTCCGGTGCTCGCCGGTCCGGCGGCCCGCGGCTCCGATGAACTGGTAGCGACGATCTTCGCCTCACTGCGCGCGCACGTTGCCACCGGCGGGCGCGCCGTGGTGGTCGTGGCCGGTCACGGCACCGCGCAGCGCGTGCTGGAGCGGCTCGCCGACGCGGAGGTGCCCGCCGCGGCACTGGACACGGGCGCGGAGCCGACCCCGGGCGTCGTCGGCGTGCTGTGCGGTTCCCTGCACGACGGCCTGGTGTTCGAGGACGCCGGGCTGGTCGTGGTCGCCGAGTCCGATCTGACCGGTAACCGGGTCACCGCGCCGGCCGAGGGCAAGCGGCTGCCCGCCAAGCGGCGCAACCAGGTGGACCCGCTCGCCTTGAACGCGGGCGACATGGTGGTGCACGACCAGCACGGCATCGGCCGGTTCGTGGAAATGATCGAGCGCACCGTCGGCGGCGCGCGGCGCGAGTACCTGGTCATCGAGTACGCGCCGAGCAAGCGCGGCCAGCCCGGCGACCGGTTGTTCGTGCCGATGGAGTCGCTCGACCAGCTCTCCCGCTACGTCGGCGGCGAGATGCCGAGCCTGTCCAAACTGGGCGGCTCCGACTGGGCGAACACGAAACGCAAGGCGCGCAAGGCCGTTCGCGAGATCGCCGGTGAGCTGGTGCAGCTCTACGCGGCGCGGCAGGCGGCGCCGGGGCACGCGTTCGCCCCGGACACGCCGTGGCAGCAGGAGATGGAGGACGCGTTCGCGTTCACCGAGACGGTCGATCAGATGACCGCCATCGCCGAGGTCAAGTCGGACATGGAGAAGCCGGTGCCGATGGACCGCGTGGTCTGCGGCGACGTCGGCTACGGCAAGACAGAGATCGCGGTCCGCGCCGCGTTCAAGGCGGTGCAGGACGGCAAGCAGGTGGTCGTGCTGGTGCCGACGACGCTGCTGGCCCAGCAGCATCTCCAGACCTTCACCGAGCGCGTCGCCGGGTTCCCGGTCACCGTGAAGGGGCTGTCGCGGTTCACCGATCCCGCCGAATCGCGGGCAGTGCTGGAGGGCATGGCCGACGGCGCGGTCGACATCGTGGTCGGCACCCACCGCCTGCTCCAGACCGGCGTGCGGTGGAAGGATCTCGGCCTGGTCATCGTCGACGAGGAGCAGCGCTTCGGCGTCGAGCACAAGGAGCACATCAAGGCGTTGCGCACGCACGTCGACGTGCTGACCATGTCGGCGACCCCGATCCCGCGCACCCTGGAGATGAGCCTGGCCGGCATCCGCGAGATGTCGACGATCCTCACCCCGCCGGAAGAGCGGCACCCGGTGCTCACCTACGTCGGCGCCTACAACGAAAAGCAGGTGACCGCCGCCATCCGCCGCGAGCTGCTTCGGGACGGCCAGGTGTTCTATGTGCACAACCGGGTCTCCTCGATCGACAAGGCGGCCAAGCGGATTCGCGATCTGGTACCGGAGGCGCGGGTGGTGGTCGCGCACGGCCAGATGAACGAGGACATGCTCGAGCAGACCGTGCAGGGCTTCTGGCAGCGGGAGTTCGACGTGCTGGTGTGCACCACCATCATCGAGACCGGCCTCGACATCTCGAATGCCAACACCCTGCTCGTGGAACGCGCCGACGCGCTGGGTCTTTCGCAGCTGCACCAGCTGCGCGGCCGGGTCGGGCGCAGCAGGGAACGCGGCTACGCCTACTTCCTGTATCCGCCGGAGAAGCCGCTCACCGAGACCGCCTACGACCGGCTCGCCACCATCGCGCAGAACTCCGACCTCGGTGCGGGCATGGCGGTGGCCATGAAGGACTTGGAGATTCGCGGCGCGGGCAACGTGCTCGGCGCCGAACAGTCCGGTCACGTCGCCGGCGTCGGCTTCGACCTGTACGTGCGGCTGGTCGGCGAGGCCGTCGAGGCGTATCGCGCCGCGGCCGACGGCAAGCCGATCACCACCGAAGAGGTCAAGGAGGTCCGCATCGACCTACCGGTCGACGCGCACATCCCGCCCGACTACATCGCCAGCGACCGGCTGCGCTTGGAGGCGTACCGGAAACTGGCTGCGGCCCAGGACGATCCGGCTCTCGCCGCAGTGGTGGAAGAGCTCGTCGACCGCTATGGTCCGCTGCCGGTCGAGGTGGGCCGACTGGTGTCGGTGGCGAAGCTGCGGCTGGTGGCGCGCGAGTACGGTGTGACCGAGATCGCGGTCACCGGAACGACTTTGAAGGTCTCGCCGCTGCTGAACCTGCCCGACTCCAAGCAATTGCGGTTGAAGCGGCTCTACCCCAGCGCGGGCTACAAGGCGGCCAGCGGTGTGGTGCAGCTTCCGCTGCCGAGGGTGGAGGACAGCGTCGGCGCCGAGCGGGTCCGCGATGTGCAGCTGCTGCAGTTCGTCGCCGACCTGCTGCTCGCTCTGGACGGAAAGGCCAAGGGCGCGGTGGATCTCACGGTGGACACCGAGGCGACGGCGGCTCGATGAGTACTCCGGACGACGGCGCGGGGGTGGGTTCCGGGCCCTCCGCGTCGGGCAATGGCGCATCGGAGAGCCGGGATTCGACCCGTTCCGCGGGTGACGTGGCGCTGGTTGCCGCGGGACTGGCGGGGGCCGTCGAGGTCATGGACCGGCTGTGGAACTTCGGCGGCTGGGAGGTCACCCAGACCCACGACTCCCTTCGCCCCTACCTGCTGGAGGAGACCTACGAACTCCTCGACGCCATTCAGCACGCCGACGCCGAGACCATCAAGGAAGAACTCGGCGACCTGCTGCTCCAAGTGCTCTTCCACTCCCGAATCGCCCAAGCCGCAGGCGAATTCACCGTCGACGACGTGGCGGCCGCCTTGGTCGCCAAGCTCGTCAACCGCAGTCCGCATCTGATCGATTCCGGCATCGCGCCCGATGCCACGATCGAGGAGAAGATCGCCGCCCAGGAGCGGGCCTGGGAAGAGCGCAAGTCCGCCGAGAAATCCCGCCGCTCGTGCCTCGACGGCATCGCCATGGCTCAGCCCGCGCTCGCGCTCGCCGAGAAGATCGTCGCCCGCAGCACCAAAGCGGGCCTACCCGACGATCTGATCCCGCCCGACCTGCGCATCGTCCACCTCGGCGGACCCGACAGCGCCGAAGAACGCCTCCGCAAAGCCACCCTCTCCTTCGCCACCGCCATCCGCGCTGCCGAAGACGCC
Source organism: Nocardia xishanensis NBRC 101358 (assembly GCF_001613365.1). Lineage (GTDB taxonomy): Bacteria > Actinomycetota > Actinomycetes > Mycobacteriales > Mycobacteriaceae > Nocardia > Nocardia xishanensis. The sequence goes on along the minus strand of NZ_BDCF01000001.1, from coordinate 84,341 downwards.
GCCGAACTCGCGCGCGGCGCCCGTGGCCAACTCGACCCGGCGGATTGGCGCCGGTACTGGCCGAACTGACGGACCCCCGAGTTTCCGGATCGGCAGTTCCCGCGAAGGTCGGTGGGTGGCGTTGTCACCGAGCCGACCTGACGTGGTGGTAATTGTTGGATTGGCAGGCAGCTGTGACCGGGCCGAGACGAAGGGGTGGTGGGGGGTGCCATTGTCGAAGTGACGTCGGATTCGAACGCGGATACCGATCGGATCATCAAACGCAAACGCAAACGCTACGCGCAGTACGGTGCGCCGCTGTATCTGTTGGTCGACCGGCAGCGCAAAGAGTGCACGCTCTTTTCCGACCCACATGATCTCGGCTACGGCGAGGTGCATGGCCCCTACTCGTTCGGCACCGCTGTGGCGTTGCCCGCGCCGTTCGATCTGAGTTTGGATACCGCCGGGTTCTGAGATCCCACATCGTTGCTGTTCATGGGTCTTCTAGCTCCTGTCGATGCCAGGTGCGCCGGCGGGTGAATCCACGATGCGGCGCGGCGGCGGGCGCGTAGCGTTGATGGCGAGTCGATGGCGGACAGCGGGGGTGCGCTGGGGAATCGGCGCCCCTCGAGTTGGGAGGTGCCGGATGATGCTGAGTGTGTTCTCGTCGCCTGGGCACTATGTGCAGGGGCGTGATGCTACGGCGGCGTTGGGGCAGGAGCTGCGCAGGCTGGGGATCAGGGGGCCGGTGTTGATCGTGGCGGGGAAGAGTGCGCGGCGGTTGCTCACCGCGACGTGGGAGCGGTCCTTCGGGGCGGCGAGTATCGAGTATTCGGTGCATCCGTCGGGCGGGGAGTGCAGCAGGGCCGAGCTCGCCAGGATCACCGAGGCCGTGCGGGCGAGCGGCAGCGCCGCGGTGCTCGGCGCGGGCGGCGGGAAGGTGATCGATTCGGCGCGGGCGGTGGCCGACGATCTCGGGCTGCCGATGATCAGCTGTCCGACCACCGCGTCCAGCGACGCGCCGTGCAGCGCGTTGTCGGTGATCTACACGGAGGAAGGCGAATTCGAGGCGTACCAGCTGGTGCGCCGCAATCCCGCGCTGGTGCTGGTGGATACCTCGACCATCGCGCAGGCTCCCGCGCGGCTGCTCACGTCGGGCATGGGCGACGCGCTCGCCACCTGGTTCGAGGCGCGCACCTGCCTCGACGGTCATGTGCGCAACATGCGCGGCGGCGCGTCCACCCACGGCGCCGGGGCGCTCGCCGAATTGTGTTATCGCACTTTGCTCGCCGACGGTCAGCAGGCGTTGGCGGCGGTCCACACCCAGACCGTCACCCCGGCGCTCGAACGCATCGTCGAGGCCAACACCCTGCTGTCCGGGCTCGGCTTCGAGTCCTCCGGCCTGGCAGCTGCGCACGCGGTGCACAACGGTCTCACCGCCGTTCCGCAGACCCATCCGTACCTGCACGGTGAGAAGGTCGCCTTCGGCGTGCTCACGCAACTGGTGCTCGAAGGCGCACCCGACGACGAGATCGGCGCCGTCCTCGATTTCTGCGACCGTGTCAGCCTCCCGACCTCGCTGGCCGACCTCGGACTCGCCGACGCCGACGGGAGAACATTGACCGCCATCGCAACCCGCGCCACCGCCCCCGGCGAGACGATCCACAACGAACCGTTCCCGGTCGACGCCGCGATGCTCCGCGACGCCCTGCTCGCCGCCGACTCCCTCGGCGGCCGCTGACCCGGCCCACGGCCACGGGCGCTCGAACCCACAGCCCGGAGGTCCCGACCGCCGCGCGGCGGTCGGGACACCGCATCGCCGGCTCCGCAGGCAGACCGACCCGCGACGGGCCCGGCTCGGTGTCTTGCTGAGTGTTTGGACGCATCGCTCGGTGTTGGATGAATCACTCCGCACCGGATGCACCGCTTCGCGCCGGACGCATCGAACAATGGCGCATTCACCGCCTCGCACACCATCCCGCGCGCACCTCAGAACCCGTCGAAACCCGCTGGAACGCAGGTGTGTACCACCGGTCCAAAGCTCCCGCGGCGGTGGTGCGAAGGGCCGTCTCGTACACCGAAATCTCACCTTCCCGCAAGCTTGTCGTCACAGCTTGGCGGGAAATCTGTCAGTAGGGGTTCGCTATCCTGGCGGGAACCCGAAACCAATGGCGGGGGATCCGCCGGGAGGGACGTTCGGTCCGGTGCGCATCAGCAGAGTCGCGGAGCATCCGCGACCGGATCACGTGTTGTTCCATTTCAGTGACACCCACCTCATCGCCGGTGACGGCGAGTTGTACGGGGATGTCGACGCCGAGCGGCGGTTGCGCAAGCTGATCGGGCAGGCCGCGGCCAGTCGCATCCGCCCGACGGCGCTCGTGTTCACCGGCGACCTCGCCGACCGCGGCGAGCCGGAGGCGTACGAGAAGCTGCGCGCGCTGGTCGAGCCGTTCGCGCGGCACATCGGCGCGCCGGTGGTGTGGGTGATGGGCAATCACGACGATCGCGAGGTGCTGCGTCACACACTGCTCGACGAGCCGCCATCGACCAAGCCGTTCGACCGAGTGCACATGATCGACGGACTGCGCATCATCGCCCTCGACACCTCGGTCCCCGGCCACCACCACGGCGAGATCTCCGACGAGCAGCTGGCTTGGTTGCGCGATGTGCTGGCCGAGCCCGCGCCGTTCGGCACCATCCTGGCCATGCACCATCCGCCGGTTCCCTGTGTGGTGGATCTGGCCGTCACGGTCGAGCTGCGCGACCAGCGCAGGCTCGCCGACGTGCTGGACGGCACCGACGTGCGCGCGATCCTCGCGGGCCACGTGCACTTCTCCACCTACGCGACGTTCGCGGGCATCCCGGTCTCGGTCGCCTCCTCCACCTGCTACACCCAGGATCTCGCCATCGCGACGGGCGGCCTGCGCGGCCGCGACGGCGCGCAGGCATTCAACTTCGTGCACGTCTACCCGGACACCGTGGTGCATTCGGTGGTGCCGATCGGTGCGGGCGAGACCGTCGGCGAGCCCGCCACCCCGGAGGAGGCGGCGGCGAAGCTCGCCGAGGCGGGCATCGTCATTCCGCCCGCCGGTCGCATCCCGCAGGTCATGCAGCGCCGGGAGCCGACTCAGGAAGCGGACGACGAGGCGGTGCACTGAACCGCTCCCACGGCGCGGGGTCCGGGAACCAGTCCGCGAGGAAGTCCGAAACTCGCTGTACCCGTTCGGATTCCGGCACCTCGGGGAAGCTGCCGTCGTTGAGGCAGAAGAAGTCGACGTCCCGCCGCGCGGTCAGTTCGTCGAGTAGCGCGAGTCCCGCGCGACTCGTCGTGTCGACGTAGCGCATTCGCGCCGTCTCCTGTGGCACCGCGCGCCCGGTCAAAAGCGCGTAGTAGTGGTACAGCGAGTTGGTGACGGAAATGTCGGTGGCCGAACGGAATCGGCTCGCCATGGTGCGGGCGAAGTCGGCTCCGAACTCCGTCTCCATCTCCAGCAGCACGCTGCGCCGCAGCGGCGCGGGCGTGTGCTCCAGGTGCCGGGTGATGACGTGCCCCAAGTGATCGGCGAGCAGAGCTCGGTTCACCCGCGCCGCGTTCTCGAAACCGCTGCGGCGCTCGGTGTTCCGGCCAGGCCCGATCCGCGTGTCCGCCTCGACGAACCGGCTGATGCCACCGGGGGTGAAGAACATCGATGGCCGCACCGGCCTGGCGAAGAACATGTCGTCGTTCGAGTACAGGAAGTGCTCGCTGAGCCCCTCGATGTGCTGCAACTGCGATTCGACCGCGTGCGAGTTGAAGGTGGGGAGCGCCGCTGGGTCGCTGAAGTGGTCGATCGCCCGCACCACGGTGACCTCGGGGTGCTCGTCGAGCCAGTCGGGCACCGGCGAATCGGTGGCGACGAAGATGCGCCGGATCCACGGCGCGTTCTTGTGCACCGAGCGCAGGGCGTATCGCAGTTCGTCGATCTGGCGGATTCTGGCGTCCGCGTCGTCGCCCTCCCCGACGACCACCTGCGCCATCATGCCCGCGCGCCGCGCGCGGAACTCCGGGTCCGTGCCGTCCACCCAGGAGAAGACGATGTCGATGTCGAAGCCGACATCGGTGACGTGCGGCGCGAACATGTCGGTCAGCGTCGGCCAGCTGCGGTCGAACAGCCTCACCTCGGTGAATTCCACGTCGGCCAGGTCGAAGACCCCGCGGGTCAGCGCGTTGGGGCGCGGGCATTCGACCGTGTCGCCGTGGTACTCCCACAGCTCCAGCTCGACGTGGTGCGCCGGATCGGCGTCGCGGCCCAACCGAAGCACATGGTGTCCGGCTTCCGCGACGGCGAAGCCCGCCACGCGCGCTGCGTCCGTCACGCGTCGCACCATGGCGCGATGTGCGGCGTCCGCGGCCAGGATCAATCGGTGCCCGCAGTTCCTGACCAGCAGAAATGGAACCTCCGCCGCGGCGAGCTGGCCGCGTAGGTAGCCGAGGTCGTCGATCATCGCCGTCGAGACCGCCAGATTGCCCGCCGCGATCGAGACGCTGTCGTATCCCATTCGGGCCGTATTCGTCTCCCAGCCCTTCGAATTCATTGCCCCCATGTCCATGTTCGCCTCCCATTTCGTCGTTCCGGCCCTCGCCCTCGCTCGCACCGCACCGGGAATCGGCCGGTCCAGCAGACGCCGTATGCGTCGCCTCAGGACCCGCCCGGTGCGGTGCGGATTCAGAAATGGGGTGTGCTGCCGTAGTGCAGGAACGCGGTGATCCGCGGAATTCCTGTCGATCGGTACACCATCGTTCTCACCTCACTTACGGCCGGACGCGAGAAGCGTCGTAGGGGAAGTGCTGACCGGACTCCACGGTGAATGGAAACGGGCGCGGCCGGGAGCAGCACGTAGGGCCGGACAGACGTCGGCCGGCTGATCGAAGAACCCCTGCTGAACAGGGTCGTTACTGAATGATGCATCGGCGGCGACCGTCCGTCAATCGGAAACCGCGCCGGTGTCCCGGACACGGGGAACGTCACAGCGGGCGCTTGAAAATTAGGGTAGCCTGCCCAAAGAAAATAGGAGAATTTTCGGTGCACACCGAAGTGATGGAAGGAGCGGGCGCGGTGCGCGTAGTCATTCTGTTCGGGACGGAGATGGGGACTTCGGAGACCGCGGCCGGGTGCGTCGCGGACGAGTTGACCGCCGCCCATGATGTCTCGGTCTACGACATGACCGACTTCGATGTCGACGATCTTGACGCCGCGGATTTCCACATCGTCGTCTGCTCCACCTATGGCGACGGTGACCTGCCGACCGGAGCCGAGCCGTTCTTCGACGCACTCGACGCACGCACACCCGATCTGACCGGACTGCGATTCGCGGTATTCGGACTCGGCGATTCCGTCTACGGCGACACGTTCAACCGCGGCGGTGAGATCGCGGCCGAGAAGCTGACCGCGCGCGGTGCGATCCAGGTCGGCGAGCACGCGCGCCACGACGCGTCCACCGAGGTCCGCGTCCGCGACATGGCGCGCGAATGGGCCAGGTCCCTGCCGATTCTCGAATTCGCTTCGGCCTGAACGAACCCTCCGGCGCGGCAACCCGCCGAGCTCGGTGATCGGCGAGCCGTGCGGATGTCGCGGACAAGTAGCGCAGCGCCAGCGCGCAAGTGTCCCAGCGCCTTAGACTGCTATCAGCGCGACACAGCCCGTCGCGCGCGACGATCCATGAGGTGACGAAGATGGCAGCCGGAGCGAGTCCCGCGCAACATCGCGACCACTCGACCGATCATCCCGAGCTCGACGTGCTACCGGAATGGCCGCAGGACACGATCGCGGTGCTGGTGACCACAGACCCGGCGCCGCATGCGATTCCGGTGTCCTGGCCGGTGCGCGCCGGTGATCGGCGCATCCTGATCAGCCTGAAGTTCGACCGCGGTTCGCTGGCCAGACTGCGGGAACGTCCCGAGATCGCGCTGCTGATCCTCGGCGGCGGCAATGTCGCGCTGTGCGCGCGCGGCACCGCCAAGGTGATCGCCGAACAGATGCCGGACGCCGAGGACTACGCCGCGGTGCAGATCGACGTCGCGGTGATCGACGACCACCGCCAGTCGGCGTTCGCGGTGGACAAGGGCATTCGGCGCACCGTGCTCGATGCGAGCGAATTGCACGCGTTGCAGGGCCGTGTGGCGACCCTGCGCGGCTGGTCCGACGACCAGAACTGAACCGGTACAACGAGAAAGGCGGCGCCCGCGCGCCGTACGGGAAGGGATCATGAGCGTCACACTCGCCAAGGGCGGAAACGTTTCGCTGTCCAAGCAGGCGCCGAACCTGACCAAGGTCGCGGTGGGACTCGGCTGGGACGTGCGCACCACCACCGGTGCGGATTACGACCTCGACGCGAGCGCACTGGCCACCGGCCCGAACCTGAAGGTGCTGTCCGATCGGCACTTCGTGTTCTACAACAATCTGCGTTCGCCGGAGGGCACCATCGAGCACACCGGTGACAACCTCACCGGTGAGGGCGAGGGTGACGACGAGGTGATCAACGTCGATCTCGCGGCGACGCCGCCGACGATCACCAACATCTTCTTCCCGGTGTCCATTCACGACGCCGACGCGCGCGGTCAGTCGTTCGGCCAGATCCGCAACGCCTTCATCCGCGTCGTCGACGCCAACACCGGCGCCGAGTTGGCCCGCTACGACCTCACCGAGGACGCTTCCACCGAGACCGCCATGGTGTTCGGTGAGCTATACCGGCACGGCGGCGAGTGGAAGTTCCGCGCCATCGGCCAGGGCTACGCGTCCGGTCTCGCGGGCATCGCCCGCGATTACGGCGTCAACATCTGAAATCGGTCGGCCCCGGCGATCAGCCGGGGCTCGACAGGCTCTCCGGCAGGCGCCGCGGGTACGCGTGCGCCATGCTGTCGAGCAGAGCGAAGTACCGCCGCACCATGAGGATCGCGGTGGTGGCCAAACCTGCCGTCAGTCCCCACCAGACGCCCGCGGCGCCGAGGTGCAGCGGGAAAGCGAGGAGCAGGGCGGTGGGCAGGCCGACGAGCCAGTAGCCGATCAACGACAGCCGGAAGCCCGCGTTGGTCTGCTTCAGCCCGCGCAGCAGCCCGGTGCCGATGTTCTGCGCGGCGTCGAAGAATTGCAGCACGATGCCGATCAGCAGCAGGGTGTGCGCGATCTCGATGGTCGCGGTGTCGCCGGGCTCGAGGAACGCTCGCAGCACCGCGTTCGGCGCGATCACGTACACCGCGCCGGTGATCGCGGCGACGATCGCGGCGTAGCGCAGCGCCAGCCAGGCCAGCGCCTTGGCGTGCTGGAATTCGTCGCGCGCGGTCGCGTGACTGACCAAGATGGACGCGCCGTGCGAAAGCCCGATCGCCACCTGGAACACGATGTAGATGATCTGGTAAACGACGTTGTGGGCGGCCAGCGCGGCGGGGCCGATGCTGCCCATGACGAGCGCGAGCACCGAGAACATGCCCGCCTCGGACCCGTAGGTGAGCGCGATGGGTGTGCCGAGCTTCAGCTCGGAGACGACCGTCGAACGGTACACCGGCCACGGCCGGATCGAGAGCGTTGGACCCAGCCGCGGATCGTGGCGCACCATGGCCCAGAACACCCCGAAGGTGATCAGGAAGACCAGCGAGGTGGCCACGCCGATGCCGGTGAGGCCGAGTGCGGGCAGCCCGGCCCAGCCGTGGATGAACGCCAGGGCCAGCGCCAGATTCAGCGCGACAGAGCCGAGCGTCACCAGCAGCAGGGCCTGCGGACGCTGCATGCCGACGGTGTACTGCCGCAGCACCTGGAACCACAGGCAGGGCAGCAGCCCTGGAGCAAGTGCGACCATGAGCGGGCGCGCGTCGGCGAGCACACCGGCGTCCTGGCCGAGCCACTGCAACGACCAGCCGAGCCCGATCAGCACCGCGCCGCCGAGCAGGCCGGAGATCGTCGCGATGAGGAAACTCGACCGCACCACCTCGCGCACCTCGCGGTCGGCGGAATCGCCCCGCTTGTCCGCGGCGCTGACGGCCGAGGCGATCTGGTTGCCGGTGCCGGTGATCAACCCGACGCACATGGTGCGGATCTGGTTGAACAGCACGATCGCCAGGCCACCCGCCGCGACCTGTCGCACCCCGAGCGTGCCCATCAGCGCGATATTGGTGGTGGACACCGCGATCTGAGCCAGCTGGGTCAGCGCGATCGGCGTCGCCAGCGCGGCGAGCCGTCGTCCGTCGGCGCGGAACTCCCCCAGGTTCACCGCGCCTCCACCAACTGCTTTCGGCGGGCGGGCGAGTAGCGGTCGAGCAGACCGAGCACTTCGCGCTCCTTTTCGCCGTCGAGCAGGTCGCGGTCGTTCATCCAGTCGTCGTCGAAGACGGTGTCCAGATATTTCTCGCCGCCGTCGCAGACGATGGTGACCACCGTCGATCCAGCGGGGAACTCCTCGAGCCGGGTCAGCCCCGCGTACACCGAGCCGCCCGCCGAGCCGCCGAGCATCAGGCCGAGCTTGGCCGCGACGGCGCGGGCGGTGGCGAAGGCCGCCACGTCGGACACCTTCACGCCCTCGTCGAGCAGCGAGTAGTCGACGGCGGTGCCGATGGTGGCGCCCGGCGGTGTGCCGGTGCCCGATTGCCAATACGGCCCGCCGGGCCCGCCGAAGGCGATGGAGCCCACCGGCTCGACACCGATCACGTAGGGCGGGCAGCCCAGCTGCCGCAGCCTTGTCGCGGTGCCGAACAGCGAACCGCCGGTTCCGACCGACGAGAGCAGGATGTCGACCCGCTCGACGTCCTCCAGCAATTCCTCGGCCACCGCGTAGTAGCCGACCGCGTTGGCATCGTTGTTGTGCTGTTCGGTGAAGTAGGCGTCGGCCTGCGCCGCGGCCATCGCCTCGGCGAGGTCTTCTCGCGCCGAAGTGGCCAGGTTGTCGTCGCCATCATCGGCGACGTACACCAACTCCGCACCCATCGCTCGCATCGCGCGCAGCTTGTCCTTACATGCGTGGTGGTCGACCACGGCGGTGAAGCGGTACCCGCGTTCGGCGGCAACCACCGCGAGGCCGAGCCCGGTGTTACCGGACGTGGATTCGATGATATGCCCGCCACTGGGCAGCAAACCGCGCCGCTCGGCGTCGAGCACCATCTCGCGGGCCATCCGGATCTTGGCCGCGCCCGTCGGATTGAACTGTTCGAGTTTCAGCAGCAGCCGGGTGCCAGTCCCGGTGCAGGCCAGTTCGAAGAGGGGGGTGCGACCGATCAGGTCCGTCACGCGCGTGACGACGGGCATGCGAGTCTCCTATCCATGAGCGATCCCGCCTCGGGGTGTCGCCTGCCCCGCGCTGCTGGTTCGCGGTGAACGCGGGGCGATGCTGAGTTGTGGTCGTCGTGGTTGATTACCCGGCGTCGAGCGTCCACCGCAGTCGATCTCCGTGACCGTCGAAGAGCACGACCTTCGGCGGTATCGGCAATTCGTGAAAGGCCGATTCGTTCGAATCCATCTGGTATCCGGCCGTATTCGGGTAGATGAGCAGATCGCCCCGCTCGGCCCGCCGCGGCAGCGGGACGCGCCGCCAGCTGAGCATGTCCGATTCCAAACAGCTCGCCGCGCCGACGCTGGTCGGCATCGGTTCGCCCGGATGCCGCGCCGATTCGCGCTCGGGCCACAGCACCGGGTCGGGCAGGTACTCGCTGTCGAACCACTGCTCGGACAGGCTGAGGCTGGTGCCGTCGACGGTGAGCAGCTGGTACGGCTGTCCGTCCGCGTGCCTGGTCTTGCTGCCCTGTACGCGGAAGACGGTGCCGCCCGCGCGGTCGAGCAGGGCGCGGCCTGGTTCGACGGCCAGGCGAATGTCGTTGTCGCGCAACCACTCAGCCAGTTCGCCGTGGGCGAGGATCTGCGACAGCATGGCTGCTCCCGGTACCGGGAAGTGGTACGGATAGTAGGAGCCGAACGATTTCCCGGCGTGGAACCAGGAGCGGTCGACGCCCTCGGTGAACTCTCGCCACGCCGTCTCCGGCACGTAGTCCACGCCGAATCCGCCGCCGATCGAGATGGTGCGGGCCGGATGCCCGAGCTCGCGCGCCGCCGTGCAGCGGGCGATCAGGTCGGCGGCCTGCTCGGCGCGGGCGACCGCTTCGTAGCCGGAGAGGTGAAAACTGAAGCCCTCCAGCTGAACCGGCTCCAAGCCGTGCGGTCCGGACGCGGCGATCACCATCTGCGCCCGGTCCAGCTCGTCGCCGGTCATCCCGAATCGGCTGGCCGAGCCCGCGGGCAGGACCCGCAGCAGCACCCTGGCCGGGACGGCGGCGGAGGCGATCGCGCCGAGGCGGTCGAGCTCGTCCAGGCTGTCCACCGCGATCAGCGCACCGTGGCGCACGGCGAGCCACAGCAGATCGTCGGATTTCGCCGGGCCGGTGACCATCAGTTCGCCGCCGCGCACACCGGCGGCGAGCGCGGCCGTCAGCTCACCGACGCTGGAGACATCGATGCCCGCGCCGTTCTCGGCGCAGGCCCGCGCCACACACGCCGCCTTGTTCGCCTTCTTGCCGTAGTAGACGGCACCATCGACCCCCGCCCGCGCGAACGCCTCGCGGAATTCACGGATGTTGTGCGCCACCCGTGCGGGATACATGAGGTGGAAAGGGCCACCGATCGCGAACGCGATGTCGGCGAGCAGATCGGGGTCGGCCAGCACCCGCCGCTCCCACTCGTCGGTATGCGCGGGCATGGGGGAGGCGGTTATGCCGAAGGTCCGGTCGACAGAGTCGTCCACGATTTCTTCGATGAGCAGTTCGGCGACTTCCTCCACGAGGAGTTCGAGGAGGACGTCATCGGAATCCATGTCATCCCAGCCGGATTCAGGGCCGTCGGCTACGCCGTTTCCGTTTGGGATGTACCCATCGGTGGCGTCGGTGTACGGCTCCGAGGATGCCGCCGGTTCGACATGCTGTGGAACGGCCTGGTCGTCTTCGGTTCTCACCGGCTCGGTTTCGTCGTGGAGGTGCACCCATGGGCTGCCCGCTGTCGGCGTTTCGACGGATGCGGAAGTCGACAGCGTCCCGGCATCTTCGGGCGAATTTGCCTCCGCGTGCTGCGCCGGTGCGGCGGGAGCCGGTGGCGTCGTGTCGGGTTCGAGCGTCACGTCGGGCGTTCGCAGTTCGGAGAGGATCGGCGTCCGATCCATCCGGCGGGCATCTGGATTCGCGCCGAACGACACCGGTTCCGCGTCGAGCGGTGGCACGGCGGCATCGACCGGCGATGTGCCCAGCTCGAACGTCGCGTCGCCGGTATCGAGCGGCGATATCTCGTTCTCGTGCGCTGACGGAGCAGCGGCGAGGGTGTCGGCGGGGTGAGGCGCGGAGAGTTCACGCACGGTTCGGCTCGCGCGCGCACCGGCTTTCGTCTTCCGGGGCGTGGCGACGTCGAACAGCACCATGGCTTCCGGATTTGCGAGCTCCGGTTCCGGGTCGACGGCGGCCTCTAATCCCACAGGGGCACCTCCGTGCCGCGGCCATCGGCGATGGCGCGTTCGGCGAGCGCGTGCGCGACGGCGACGTCGGTGAGCACGAGGCCGCTGTTGTAGACGAAGATCTTCTCCTCGTCCGAGCGGCGCGCGACGGCCCTGCGGTTGAGGATCTGCGGCAGTTCGGCGTCGACGGTGCGCAGCGTGCCGTCCGGGCCGACCATGTCGGTGCCGGTGAGCTGCATCTGTTCCGCGCTTGTCGCCACCACACGGTCGGCCTGCACCAGCGTCGACGGCGCGAGACCGTAGCCGACCAGCACCGCGGTGGAGCCGGGCGCGAGATCCTCTGCCTCCAAGGCGACTTCGGTGCCCGGGCCGGCCGTGGCCAGCACCACGTCGGCGGCGGCCGCGGCGGCGCGCGGGTCGGCGACGGTCTCCAGCAGCGCCTGCGGATGGTGCTCGGCCAGGTGCCGGTGCACCGCGGCGAGGCCGTCCGGATGGGTGCCGTACACCATCAGCTTGCGCAACTGCGGATTCGCGGCGAGCAGGTGCGGCAGCGCGTGGCGGCCCTGGGTGCCGGTGCCGATCAGCAGCACGCTCTCCGCGCCACGGCGCATCGTCTCGCGCACCAGCAGCGCGGACACCGCAGGCGTGCGCAGCGCGCCGACCCGTGCGCAATCCATCATGGCGATGGGCGCGCCCGTAGCGTCGTCGTAGAGCGTGATGGTCGTGTAGTAGCGCTTGGTGCTGCGATCGTGCCCCGGATCGAACTTGTACGAGGTCTTCATGGCGACAACGCGACGTCTGCCGTCGCGGCCGAGCATGGCGTAGGCCACCGACCAGCCGTCCGGATTGGCGACGCTCAGCTTGCGCGGGTTGTCCGAATCTCCCGCCGCGAATGCCAGATACGCGTCTTCGACCGCACGCACCACGTCGCCCGGCGTGATGGGGACGTCGGCGAGGTCGCTACGGCTCAGCACGCGCAGCGGCGTGCTCCGATCACGAGTGTTCAACGGTTCCTCGTTCATCTGGTGTTGTGTCCCGCTCTGCATCCGCTCGGCCAGTTCCCATTCGGAACGGGGCGACTGTTCGCTGCCCGTAACCATTCTCATCGGCCTCAGCGGTTCGGCGCCGACGTTCGGGCAGGCGGATGTTGACCCGCTTGAGCCAGCGGTCGGTGCCGTCGTAACGCGCGGTGAACGGTACCCGACCGTGCACGGCGACGTCATTGTCCACCAGCAACAACTCGCCGGGCGACAACGCGGCGGTGTGGCACACCCGCTCCAGTTCCGCGGTGAGCCGGGCGTAGGCGTGCCGGAACTCGGCGTCGGCGGCATCGAGCGGCGTATAGGCGGGGTCGTAGCGGAGTGTTGGATACGTTGTGCCGGAGTGTGATTCGTCGGCGTACCAGATCGTCGGCAGCGGCGGCGGGGTGAAGCGTTCGTGGCCGTCGCCGTAGGAGACGTCGGGCAGGATCGGCAGTGTCGGCGTGCTCAGCAGCCGGTACTCGTCATCGGTCAGCTCGACCTGGCGGACCGAGGACACCGTGGTGCCGACCAGATCCGGATTGCGCAGGCACGCCAGCATCAGCAGATTCGCGCGGTCGGGATGGAAGGCGTCTTCGGTGTGCGGGCTGAGCAGCGTCTTGCTGCTGGCTCCCGACTGCTCGTGTTCGTGGCCCGGCGTCGGCACGATGTTGTTGACCAGGCGTCCATCTTGCTGGCCGTACCAGCCGAACGGCTCGCCCGCGCAGCGCGCCAGCAGCAGCATGACGACATCGAGCTGAAAAGAGTTGCCGCGCTTCGTATCACCGCTCCATCGAGCGGCTTCGCGCCAGCTCGGCGGCGTCGGCCCGAACTCGTCGTCGTTCAACGGCAGCCTGCTCACGATGGTCGCGCCCGTCGGTCCCGCGGGCGGGCGCATGGCCAGCCGCACCGCTTCGGGGAGTTCGCCCACGCGTTCCTCGATCGACGCGATGAGCGCGGGGTCGGTCAGCGTCATCGTCACGGGCGCCGCGCCGCGGGGGCTGCGATGGACCGTGGTACATATCTCACGGGCGAGCTCGCGTACCGCTCGCCCGGCTTCCGGGGGCAGCTCACGTCGTTCGATATCCTGCGGGTGAAGCGTCTTACGTTCGGGGAGAACGCTTTTCACCGGGGATTCCCTTCTTCGCATCGGGTCGAAAAGCGGGTGGGGAGGATTCGATTGCGAAGCTAGTGCCTCGGGAGCTGTTAAGCAAGGCTTACCTAAGCGAGTCGCGAAAAAGAGCTGAGACGCATCGAAAGACTAAGTCTCGTTCGGACCGGCCGGTGTGTATTCGGCGGCGGCGACTCCCGGTGGGCCGCGCGGATTCGCCGTTCGGCGGATTCGCACAGGTAGACAACCTATTTAGGCTAGCCTGTCCTAGCCTTGTAGTGTCGGGTCTCGGGCCCGCAGTGAACGATGAGGGAAGGCGGCACCGATGGGATTCAACCGACGGCAGCTTCTGCGTTCGAGCGTCGGAGTCGGCGCGATTCTGGTCGCCGCCGCGTGTACCGACGGCGCCGATCCCGGCGGCACCGCGCGGCGCGGCGGCACGCTGCGGGTCGGCGCGCTCGGCACTGCGGCGCGCATCGAGCGCGACCCGCACGCGAACCTCACCAACGAGAGCGATTTCCTCGTCGCGTCGCTGGTCTACGATGCGCTCACGGTCCCCGGCTCCTCGCCGAATACCGCTGCGCGCCTGGCGAGTTCGTGGGAATCCGACGCGACGCAGCGCCGCTGGACGTTCACGATCGCCGAGGGAGCCACCTTCCACGACGGCACGCCGGTGACCTCCGACGACGTGGTGTGGTCGCTGCGTAGGCTGCGCTCGGTGGGCGGCGCGTCGAAGATGCCCGCCGCGGCCGAGGACATCACCGCCGACGGTCCGAGCCGCGTGGTGCTCGCCGTCCCGGAGGCGAATACCCAACTGCCGCTGCTGGTTCGGCTGATGACTTTCACTGTGAAGAAAGACACAACGGACTTCACTTCGGCGATCGGCACCGGACCGTTCCGGCTCGAGTCCTATCAGGGCGGCAACGCCAGGCTGGTGCGCAACGACAACTGGTACGGCGCGGGCGCGGATCCGCGGCTGCCGTTGCTCGACGCCATCGAGGTCACGATGTTCGAAAGCGTGACGGCACTGGGCAATGCGGTGCTGAGCGGGCAGATCGATCTCGCGTCCAACGTCGGCGCGATCGCGGGCCGCACCGCGGAAGGGCGCGGCGATCTGCGAGTGGTGCGGCGCGCGAACGACACGATGCTCGGTGTGGCGATGCGCACCGCCGACGGGCCGTTCGCCGATCCCAGGGTGCGCACCGCTGTGCGGCTCGGCGTCGACCGTAAGGCGCTGGTGGATCAGGTGCATTCGGGCTACGGCACGATCGCCAACGACATCCTCGGCACCGCCGATCCGCGCTACGACGCGAGCATTCCGCAGCGCACCCGCGACATCGAGCGCGCGAAAACCCTGCTGCGCGAAGCCAATTTCGACACCGGGCGCAGCTACCCGCTGGTGACCAAGCCGGAGGCGCCGGGCGAGGTGGAGTCGGCGAAGGTGATCGCCACCCAGCTCGCGGACATCGGCCTCCGGCTGGAGGTCGTCGAGCAGGAATCGAACGCCTTCTACGACCGGACGTGGTTGCAGGCCCCGCTCTACACCGTCTCCTGGGGGACCAACGATTCGACGATGTTCTACGCGAGCAGACTCATGGCGAGCGCCTCCAACCGCAACGAAACCGCGTTCCACGACGCGGAATTCGATGCCGCGACGGCCGCGGCGCTGGCCGCCTCCGATCCCGCCGAGGTCGACAAGGCGAGCCGCCGTGTGCAAGCAATCGAGCACGAGCGCGGCGGCTATCTGGTGTGGGGCATGGCCGACGGCATCGACATCGCCACGACGGCGGTGCGCGACCTGCCTGCCCTCGGCGGTTTCGGAAGGGTGCAGCTCGAGCGGGCCTGGTTGGCGTGACGACCTTCGCCCGACTCCTGCTCCGGCGCGTCGCCTTGCTGATCGCGTTGCTGGCGGCGGTCTTCGTGGCCGTGGATCTGTTGCCGGGCAACACCGCCCGCGCGGTGCTCGGCCGCGAGGCCACGCCGGAACAGGTGGCGGCGAAGGAACGCGAGCTCGGACTCGACCGGCCCCTCGCCGTGCGGTTCATCGATTGGATCTCGGGCGTTGCGACCGGCGATTTCGGCCGCACCGCGCGCGGCAGGTCGATCAACGAACTGCTCGCGGACAAGTTTCCGCCGACGCTGCTGCTCGGCGGCCTCGCGCTCGCGGTGGCGGTGCTGGCCTCGGTACTGCTCGGCGCTTGGTGGGCGACGCGCTCCCGTGGCGCGGCGGCGCGGGTGTTGCAGCCGGGAACCACGGTCGCGGCGGCCGTTCCCGAGTTCGTGCTGGCGACGCTGCTGATCATGGTGTTCTCACTGGCCACCGGCTGGCTGCCTGCGGTCGCCATCACCGGCCGATCCGGCTTCCCGGTGAGCGCGGACATGCTCGTGCTGCCCGTTCTCGCGCTGGCCATTCCGCAGATCGGCTGGAACACCCGGGTGGTGCGGGCCGCGCTCGCCGACGCGGCCCGCGCGCCGCACGTGGAAACCGCTGTACTGGACGGCCTTTCGACGCCGCACGTGCTGGCCAGGTACCTGGTGCCGTTCGCCGCGCCCACCATCGTCGCCAGCTTCGCCACCACCGTCGGACTGCTGCTCGGTGGCGCGCTGGTGGTCGAGACCATCTTCAACTACCCGGGCCTGGGCGCGGTGCTGGCCGGATCGGTGGCCGACCGCGACACGTCGGTGGTGGCGGCGGTGGTCGCCCTCTCGGGAATGGTCATCATGCTGATGCTCGCCGTGGCCGACGGTATTCGGGCTTGGTCGTTGCGGGGGCGGCGATGAGATCACCGGCCACGATGAACCGATTGCGAGTGCTCGCCCTGCTTCCGGCGCTGGTGGTGATCGTGGCCGCCGCGCTCGGGCCGACCCTGGCGCCGCAGCCCGCGGACCGCCCGGTCGGCATACCGTTCGCTGACCCGAGCAGCGACGCCTGGCTCGGCGCCGATCGGCTGGGCCGAGACGTGCTGAGCCACTTGCTGTACGGCGGCTGGGGCCTGCTCCTGCTCGCCGCCGTGATCGCGGTGCTGGTGACGGTGGTGGCGTGCGTGCTCGGCGCGGTCGCCGCGCTGCGCCAACGGGTGGGCACGCTGATCGAGAGCGCGACCGACTTCGCCATGCTGGTCCCCGTCGTCCTCGGCATCCTGCTCGTCCTCACCAGCTGGCCGGACGCGGGTGTCTACGGCTTGATCGCGATGGCGATGATGTTCGGAGTGCCGTACTGCGCAAGGGTTTTCGCCGCCGCCGCATCCGGTGTGGCGGCCAGCGGGTATGTCGAAGCCGCGCGCGCGAGTGGGGAGTCGCTCCCGCACCTGGTGTTCCGCGAGGTGGTGCCGAACCTGCGCGAGGTATTCGCCGCCCAGCTCGGCCTGCGCTTCGTCGAGGCGGTCTACCTCGTCAGCACCGCCTCCTTCCTGCACCTCCCGACCACGCTCGGCACCGGCAATTGGGCGGTGATGGTCCGCGACAACGCCTCCGGCATCCTGCTCAACCCGTGGTCCGTGCTCGCCCCGAGCATCGCCATCGCCATCGTGGCCGTCAGCGTCAACCTGGCGGTCACCGAATTCGGCCGGGGCACGCGGGGGTCGGTGGACGCGGTGAGCGTTCGCCAGAGCGCAGATCCCGAGGACCGCCCCGGACCCGCACAGAATTCGACGCCGAACGACGCTGGCGCTGAGCCGAATTCGTCGGCCGCGAGAACGGCTCGGCTGCCTGTGGCGCTCGGCGGCGGAGCCAACGGCGCGCACCCGGCATCGAATGTGAGTGCGGGCGCTGAGGCAGCGACGGACGCGGCCCATCCCGACGGCTTCGGTGTGGCGGGTTCCGCGGACGGCTTGTCGGATATCGAACCGCCCGTTGGCCCCGACAGCGCGGTCGCGAGCAACCGTGCGAGACCGATGCACGATTCCAGTACTGGCGACGAGCCGGACCCGATCGTGGTCGTGGACGGACTGTCTGTTCGAGGATTGAGCGGACATGAGCTGGTCGGGCCCCTCTCGTTTCGGATGTCGCCCGGCACGATCACGGCGCTCACCGGCCCATCGGGTTCAGGCAAGACGACGGTGATGCGGGCGCTGCTCGGACAGCTGCCGTCCGGCGCGCCGCGTGCCGCTGGCACGGTCGAGGTGGCGGGGCACGAGGTGTTCGCGCTGGATTCGGCCACGCTCCGGCGTTTCAGGCGTACCGAGATCACCTACGTCGGACAGGATCCCGGCTCCGCGCTGAATCCGCTCATGCGGGTGCGCACGCTGCTCGCCGAAGTCGCGCGCGATCGCTCCGAGCCCGCGCTTCTCGAAGCCGTGCGGGCGGTGGGCCTCTCCGCCGAGCACCTGCGCCGCCGCCCCGGCGAACTGTCGGGCGGACAGCAACGCCGGGTCGCGCTGGCCAGAGCCCTGGTCCGCCGCACCGACGTCCTGGTGCTCGACGAACCGCTGGCCGGTCTGCATGGCGCGCTTCGCTCCGAAATCGCCTCCCTCCTGGTCGGTCTCGCGAAACACGGCACAACCATCCTCCTTTCCGGCCACGACACCGCCGCCATCCACACCATCGCCGACCAAGTGATCGAGGTCGGCACGCATGCGGCAGCACCGGGCCTCACGCTGCCATCTCCAGCCACGCACGAGAGCAACGGTTTTCGCCCGGCAACCGGTCCTTCGCCCGAAGCCGCCGACCGCGGCGACGTCGATGGCGGGTCGTCCCACTCCGCCGTCGAGCACTCCCGGCCCCCGATCGTGTTCCGCGCCAGCGGCATCAACGCATCCATCGG
Source organism: Nocardia xishanensis NBRC 101358 (assembly GCF_001613365.1). Lineage (GTDB taxonomy): Bacteria > Actinomycetota > Actinomycetes > Mycobacteriales > Mycobacteriaceae > Nocardia > Nocardia xishanensis. The sequence continues at coordinate 66,016 of NZ_BDCF01000001.1, read as the reverse complement.
AAAGCGCCGCGTCCTCGCCGACATCGACCTCGCGCTCACCGCGGGCTCCGCGCTCGCCGTGGTCGGCGCTTCCGGGGCGGGCAAGACCACCCTCGCCAGGGTGATCGCCGGTCTCCGCGCGGCCGATGGGGGCGCGCTGACGCTGGCGGATAGATCTATCGAACTCGGCGGAAGACGCCGGATCGGGCGCGGCGACGGGATTCAGCTGGTTCCGCAGAACCCGATGTCGGCGCTCAACCCGCGCCGCACCGTCGCTCAAACCCTCGGCAGACCACTGCGCCGTATCGGTGGGGTTCCGAAAAACGCAGCACCGCAACGGATCACCGAGCTGCTCGACGCCGTGGAACTGCACCCGGCGCTGGCGGCCAGGTACCCGCACGAACTGTCCGGCGGTCAACGCCAGCGAGTGGCGCTGGCCCGCGCTCTTGCCGCCGAGCCATCGGTACTGATCTGCGACGAGATCACCTCGGCGCTCGATCACGCGACGGCGGCCTCGATCATGGGCTTGCTGGATCGGATTCGCGCCGAACGCGGCACCGCCCTGCTGGTGATCACGCACGACATGACCCTGGTCGCCGGGCACTGCGCCGAGCTCGTCGTGCTGGATCACGGCCGGATCGTCGAATCAGGCCGCACCGCCGAGGTTCTCGCGAACCCCGTCGAACAGGCCACCCACGATCTGCTGGTCTGAACGACAGCGACGTCCGACACGCGGTGGAGCGTAACCGCCAGGGAGGACTCCGCCGGATCTGGATGATGGAAGGGTGCTCCCGAAGAAGACCGGCATCCTGGCCGTCGCCTTGGTGGTCCTGGCGTTCGCCGGTTGCGGCATCGGCCAAGATCTGCCGCCCATTCCGGAAGGAATCCCGCCCGGCCCCGGCACCCCGCTGCCGCTGATCGATGTCGACGGACCGGGCCGCACCGCGCTGCAACTGCGCGGCTGGGCCGGAGACCAGGCCGGTGCGCTCGGCATACCGCCGGTCGCCCTGGAGGCGTACGGCTACGCCGCCGCGGTGATGGCCAGCTCCCGGCCAGGTTGCGGCATCGCCTGGACCACGCTCGCCGGCATCGCCAGCGTCGAGAGCAAGCACGGCACCCATCGCGGCTCCGGCGTCGACGACCACGGCACCGTCGTCCCGCCGATCATCGGCATCCCGCTGGACGGATCGCCCGGCGTCGCGCTGATCCGCGACACCGACGGCGGCAGACTCGACGGCGACCCGGTCTACGACCGTGCCGTCGGCCCCTTGCAGTTCATTCCGGAAACCTGGCAGCGCTGGGGCGTCGACGCCAACGGCGACGGTGTGATCGACCCGCAGAACATCGACGACGCAGCACTGACCGCCGCGCGCTACCTGTGCGCGAGCGGCGGGGACCTCACCTCCGAACGCGGCTGGCAACAGGCGCTGATGACCTACAACCAGTCCACCCGCTACCTGCTCACCGTCCGCGACCGCGCCGCCGCCTACAGCGTCGGCCGCCGCGTATGAGCGCCGCGCGAGCCGTCGCTCGGAGTGCCGGTTACCTCGGATGCGGTGAGGGCGCTAGGCTCGGCAGCGCACGGGCCCATCCGTGAGACCTACCGTGCCAGCAGCCGAAGGAGTGTCGTTTTCGTGGCCATCATCGAACAGGTCGGAGCCCGCGAGATCCTGGATTCGCGCGGAAACCCCACTGTCGAGGTCGAGATCGCCCTCGACGACGGCACGCTGACCCGCGCCGCGGTGCCCTCCGGCGCCTCCACCGGTGAGCACGAAGCCGTCGAGCTGCGCGACGGCGGCGACCGCTACCTGGGCAAGGGCGTGCAGAAGGCCGTCGAGGGCGTCCTCGACGAGATCGCGCCCGCCGTCATCGGCCTCGACGCGGTCGAGCAGCGCACGGTCGACCAGACGCTGCTGGATCTGGACGGCACCCCGGACAAGTCCCGCCTCGGCGCGAACGCGCTGCTCGGCGTCTCGCTCGCGGTGGCTCGCGCCGCCGCCGAGTCCTCGGGCCTGGAGCTGTTCCGCTACCTGGGCGGCCCCAACGCGCACGTGCTTCCCGTGCCGATGATGAACATCCTCAACGGTGGCGCGCACGCCGACACCGGCGTCGACGTCCAGGAGTTCATGGTCGCCCCGATCGGCGCTCCGACCTTCAAGGAGTCGCTGCGCTGGGGCGCGGAGGTCTACCACGCGCTGAAGTCGGTGCTGAAGTCCAAGGGCCTTTCCACCGGTCTCGGTGACGAGGGCGGCTTCGCCCCCGACGTGGCAGGCACCCGCGAGGCGCTCGACCTGATCAGCGTCGCGATCGGCAAGACCGGCCTGAAGCTCGGCACCGACGTCGCGCTGGCGCTGGACGTGGCGGCCACCGAGTTCTACACGGCGGGCACCGGTTACAAGTTCGAGGGCGCCCAGCGCACGGCCGCCGAGATGGCGCAGTTCTACGCCGAGCTGCTCACCGCCTACCCGCTGGTCTCCATCGAGGACCCGCTGTCGGAGGACGACTGGGACGGCTGGGTCGCGCTGACCGATCAGATCGGCGACAAGATCCAGCTGGTCGGCGACGACCTGTTCGTTACCAACCCGGAGCGTCTGGAAGAGGGCATCGCCAAGGGCGCGGCCAACGCGCTGCTGGTGAAGGTCAACCAGATCGGCACGCTGACCGAGACCCTGGACGCGGTCGAGCTGGCGCACCGCAACGGCTACAAGACGATGATGTCGCACCGGTCCGGCGAGACAGAGGACACCACCATCGCCGACCTCGCAGTCGCGGTCGGCAGCGGCCAGATCAAGACCGGCGCCCCCGCCCGCAGCGAGCGGGTCGCCAAGTACAACCAGCTGCTGCGCATCGAGGACGCGCTGGGCGACTCCGCCCGCTACGCGGGTGACGTGGCGTTCCCGCGCTTCGCGTTCGAGAGCTGATAGCCGCGGTGCGAGCGATGGGCCCGGAGGCGGCAGCCTTGCGTAACCACGCAGGGCCCCGGGAGCATCGCAGATCGATACAGGGGACGAGATGACGGAGCGACGTGCGCGCGGGACCAGTCCTGGCGGACGCGGGGACCGCCGCACGTCGCGCGCCGCTCGATCACGCCCGAGAGCGGGCGCGGACACCGAGACCGCTGCCCGTCCCGCCGCGGCCAAACGCACGCGCCGACGTAGCGAGACCGCTGAGAAGGCCCGACCGCGCAAGATAGCCCCGCGCGCGGGTGGCGTCGACAAGCACGAGCGCACCATTCTCGGCTTGTCCACCGGCAAGGCCGTGATCCTGGCCGGTGTGGTGTGCGCGTTGGCGCTGACGCTGTCCGTGCCGATGCGCACCTACTTCAGTCAGCGCGCCGAGGCCGCGCAGCTGGCGCAGGAGCGCAGGCAGCTGGAGGCCGATGTGGCCCGGTTGCGGGATCGCCGTGCGCAGCAACAGGATCCGGCCTACATCCGGTCGGAAGCCAGGGATCGGTTGCGGTTGGTCATGCCGGGGGAGACGCCCTACATCGTGCAGGTGCCCGGCATCGAAGCCCCGCCGCGCCCCGCCGCTCCGCCGCGATCCAAAGCGCCCGACCCGTGGTACACGGATTTGTGGCGCACCCTCTCCGAACCACAGCCGACGTCCGGCCTCGAGCCGCCGGCCGCGGGCCTGCCGCCCGCCGTTTCGCACCCGGAAGGACCCAGGTGACCGCACCGACAGACCGCGATCTCGAGATCATCGCCGAACAGCTCGGCCGTGCGCCGCGCGGCGTGCTCGCCGTCGCCTACCGCACCCCGGATGGGGTGCCCGCGGTGGTCAAGACCGCGCCGCGGCTGCCCGACGGCACTCCCTTCCCGACCCTCTATTACCTGACCGACCCCCGGCTCACCGCCGAGGCGAGCAGGCAGGAGTCCGCGGGCGTGATGCGCGAGATGACCGAGCGCCTCGCCGCCGATCCGGAACTGGCCGCCGCCTACCGCGCCGCGCACGAGAGCTACCTGGCCGAGCGGAACGCGATCGAATCGCTCGGCACCGATTTCACCGGTGGCGGCATGCCCGAGCGGGTGAAGTGCCTGCACGTCCTCATCGCGCACAGCCTGGCCAAGGGGCCGGGCGTCAACCCGTTCGGCGACGAGTCGGTGGCGCTGGCCGCCGAGCACGGGCTGCGCGGCACCGCAATCCCGGCCGACTGGCCGAAGTACCCGCCGAAGGACGGAGCAGAGCATGAGTGACCGGGTCGCCGCCGTCGACTGCGGAACGAACTCCATCCGGCTATTGGTCGCCGACGTGCTCGAGGACGGCCGTCTGGCCGACGTGCATCGTGAGATGCGGATCGTGCGGCTCGGTCAGGGCGTCGACGCCACGGGCTCGCTGGCGCCCGAGGCGATCGAGCGCACCAGGGTCGCGCTCGCCGAGTACACCGGGCTCATGCGCGAGGCCGGGGTCTCCCGGGTGCGGATGGTCGCCACCTCGGCGACCCGCGACGCGTCCAACCGCGAGGACTTCTTCGCCATGGCGCGCGCCGAACTCGGCACCGTGGTGCCGGGCGCGGAGGCCGAGGTGATCAGCGGCGACGAGGAGGCGCGCCTCTCGTTCACCGGCGCGATCGGCGAATTGTCCAGCGCGGCAGGTCCGTTCGTCGTCGTCGATCTCGGCGGCGGCTCCACCGAGCTGGTCTTCGGTGACAGCGACGGCGTGCGCGCCGCGTTCTCCGCCGATATCGGCTGCGTGCGGATCACCGAGCGTTGCCTGCCCGGCGACCCGCCCACCGCCGACCAGGTCACCGCGGCCCGCGAATTCGCTACCGAGCGGCTCGCCGAGGCGTTCGCCGAGGTGCCCGTCGAGAACGCGCACACCTGGGTCGGCGTCGCCGGCACCATGACCACGCTGGCCGCGGTCGCCCTCGATCTGCCCGAATACGACTCGGACCGAGTGCATTTGACCGCGCTCACGCTGGACCAGGTGCGCGAGGTCTGCGACCGGTTGATCGGCATGAACCACGAGGAGCGCGCCGCGCTCGGCCCGATGCACCCCGGCCGGGTCGATGTGATCGGCGGCGGCGCCGTCATCACCGAGGTGCTCGCCTACGAACTCTCCCGTCGCGCGAACATCACCCAGCTGATCGTCAGCGAGCACGACATCCTGGACGGCATCGCGCTGTCCATCGCCTGAGTCTTTCCCGCGTACGGCGGGAAAGACGTTCGTCCGCAACGGTATCGGCGAACGGAGTGAGGCGCTCGATCAGGTGGGCGGTGACTCGCTCAACAGCAGTGCGGCCGCGCGCAGGTCGGCGCGCGGTCCTTCGCCGTACAACTCGGTGAGGGCGATCTCGGCGACCATCGCGACCAGCAGGTGGGCGACCGCCGCGGGGTCCGGCCAGCCGATGGCGGCGAGGTCGGGCTCGAGCGCCGCCGCGGCGAGCTGGTTGCGGGCATGCACCTCGTCGAGCAGGTCGGTGTCGGTGCGGGACTGGGCGAGAAAGGCTTTCGTGCCCCGGGTGGCCAGGCACGCGTCCAGATAGGCGGCAACGCCCACGCGCAGCCGCTCCGGTCCGGGCGGCAGGTCGGCGATCGCGGCGGCGACGGTCTGCGTCAATTCGTCGTGGTAGCGGCGGTGCAGCGCGACGACGTAACTGCGCCGATCCGAAAAATGGTGGTAGAAGGTGCCTTTCGCCATTCCGGCGAGTTCGACCACCGCGTTGATCGACAGCCCGCGCAGTCCCTTGTCCTCGGCGACGCGCGCGCCCGCGGTCAGCAGTGCGGTGCGACCTGGCTCGGCCGGACGTGGCATGGGGGTTCCTTCCTGTTGCCTCTTTCGCAGATCCTACCGACCCGCTACGGTGTGACCGACCGGTCGGTCACGACGGATCGACGGTACCGCACGAGGAGATCGAGCATGCGAATATCGCGACGGTGGATCGCGGCACTTGCGGCCTCCGTGGCCATGGCGGCCTGCTGGCCCGCCGGTTCGGCCGCGGCCGAGGAGTCGCCGACCTACAGCTATCTGTCCGGGCTCGCCGCCCAGCTCACCGGTCCGAGCCAGCCGCCGCCTGGCGCCAACGACTGGTCCTGCCGTCCGGCGGAGGCGCACCCGAACCCAGTGGTGCTGCTGCACGGCCTGAGCAACGACACCATCACCTGGAACACCCTCTCACCCGTGCTCGTCGCCGCGGGCTACTGCGTGTTCTCCACCACCTACGGCACCGGCCCGCTCGGCCCGATCGGCGCGATCTCGCCCGTGCCGGAGAGTGCGCGGCAGATCGCGGACTTCATCGACCGGGTACGCGCCGCGACCGGCGTCTCGAAGGTCGATCTCGTCGGCCATTCGATGGGCGGCGCGATCCCGTTCTACTACCTCAACCACCTCGGCGGCGTGCCGAACGTCGACGACTACATCGCGCTGGCCGCACCGCTGCACGGATCGACGCTCAGCGGCACCGACGCGCTGTTCTCCTCGGTGCTCGACGCGCTCGGGGTGCGCGATGCGGTCGCCGATCGGTGCGGCCCTTGCCAGGTGTCGCCCGGATCGCCGATGCTCGGCCTCGTCAACCCGGACCCCGCCATCGCGCCGGATATCCACTTCACGACCATCGTGAGCAGATACGACCAGATCGCCACGCCCTACATCACGGGCCTGCTCGACGGCCCCAACGTGCGCAATATCGTCCTGCAGGATCTGTGCCCGACGGACTACACCGAGCACTACGAACTGACGGCCGACCCGGTGACCGTGCGCGAAGTGCTGAACGCACTCGACCCGGCCAACGCCAGGCCGGCCGACTGCGCCGTTGTGCTGCCTTACATCGGACCCTTGGCGCGGTAGCTCTCGTCGGCGCGGCCCACGATGAGGGCGGCCAACCGGGACAGCGACTCTTGGTTGCGCGGCTTGAGCGAGACCCGCTGCAACTGGCTCGGCAGCAGCGTCGCCGGCCCCCTCATCGCGTGCTCGGTCATCCGGATGTGCGTGGTGTGTGGATGAATCTCGGTGAGCTCCAGCATGATTCGGGCCGAGCCGAACGGCCACAGCCGGGCCTCCAGCTCGATCATCCGCGGCGGATCGACATCGCGGACGGTGGTCACGTCGCGCGCGTTCAACGGCCATAGGCCGACGCTGTGGTGGATTCGCGTCCCCACGTCGGGCCAGCCGGGATCGACCTGCCGGATGTGCGAGGCCCCGACCACCCAGCTGGAGTACAACCAGCCGTCGGCGAGGACCGCGAATGCCTGCTCGGGGTCGACCGGCACGGTCACTTCGGCATCCAACATGTGCTTCTCGCTTCCTTCCGGCGCCGATTGTCACGTTGCTGGGTTCTCGCTCGTCCGTCTCTCCAGGGTATGCGCGAACCACTCCGGCCGCCCTGCAATGTGCTGGCGCTATCCTTGCCGTGCGTAAACGCCGCCCCTGGGGCGAGGCATCGGTGAGTTGCTGCACAGTTGCGGTTTGTGACAAGGTGCTGGGCATGTCCCAAGTAGTGGAATCCGAGCGGCCGACCCCGGCTCGGACCCTGTTCGGTCATCCGATCGGATTGGCCAACCTGTTCGGCGTGGAGCTGTGGGAGCGGTTCTCCTTCTACGGCATGCTCACGATCCTCGGGTACTACCTGTACTACTCGGTGGCCGACGGCGGTCTCGGCCTACCGCAGAGCACCGCGGTCGGCATCGTCGGCGCCTACGGCGGCCTGGTGTACCTGTCCACCGTGCTGGGCGGGTGGATCGCCGACCGGCTGCTCGGGATGGAGCGCACCGTCTTCTACGGCGGCGTGGTGGTCATGGCCGGGCACATCGCCCTCGCAGTGCTGCCGGGACTGGCGGGCGTCGCGGTCGGCCTGGTCCTGGTGGCGCTGGGCAGCGGCGCGCTGAAGGCGAACGCCTCCTCGTTGCTCGGCACGCTCTACCCGAAGGACGACCCGCGCATCGACGGCGGCTTCACGCTGTTCTACCTGGGCATCAACATCGGCGCGTTCACGGGCCCGCTGCTCACCGGCCTGCTCCAGACCCACCTCGGCTTCCACTACGGCTTCGGCGCGGCCGCCATCGGCATGGCGCTCGGCCTCTCCCAGTACGTGATCTTCCGGCGCAACCTCGGCACCGCTGGTCGCGAGGCGCCGAACCCGTTGCCGCGCAGTGCGGTCGGTCCGATGATCGGGGTGATGCTCGGTGCGGCGGCCGCGGTCGCGGTGGCCTTCGCCGCCCGGTTGGTCACGCTGGACAACCTGCCAGAGGCGACGACGATCGTGATTGCGGTGGCCTCGCTCGGGTATTTCGCGGTCATGCTCACCAGCGCCAAGGTAGAACCGGTCGAGCGAAGCAGGGTGCGGGCGTTCATCCCGCTGTTCCTCGCCAACGCGGTGTTCTGGTCGCTGTTCCAGCAGATCTTCACCGTCCTGGCCGTCTACTCCGACGAGCGAATGGACTGGACCATCTTCGGCTGGACCGCCCCCGCCAGCTGGATCGGCTCGGTGGAGCCCGTCTGGATCATCACGCTCTCGCCGCTGTTCGCGCTGCTGTGGACCAAGCTCGGCAATCGCGCGCCGAGCACGCCGCATAAGTTCGCGCTCGGCGTCATCGGCATGGGCGCGGCGTTCCTGCTGTTCGTGCCGCTCGCCGGATTCGACGACAAGTCCGTGCCCGCGCTGCTGGTGCTGGTGATCATGGCCGGGTTCGCGATCTCGGAACTGCTGCTCTCTCCGATCGGGCTCGCGGTGACCACCCAGCTCGCCCCGGAAGCGTTCCGGGCGCAAATGATGGCGTTGTACTTCTTCTCCGTCGGTATCGGTACGTCGATGTCGGGCGTTCTCGCTCGTTTTTACGCCCCTGAACACGAAGTCGCCTACTTTGGCATCACCGGTGCCGTGGCGATCGTGGTGGGACTGATCGTCGTGGCACTGGGACCGTGGATCAGTCGCTACATGGCCGGCGTCCACTAGCAAACCGGCGGCGCCCGGCAATCCCGGCGTCCCGCCTGATCATCTCGAAGGAGAACACGTGGCGATTTCGAGCTCCTCTCGGCGAAATGGCTTGTTCCGAACCAAATCCGTCGAGCAATCGATTCGCGATACCGACGAGCCAGACTCGAAACTACGCAAAGACCTGACCGCCTGGGATCTCACCGTCTTCGGCGTCGCGGTCGTCGTCGGCGCCGGTATCTTCACCCTCACCGCACGCACCGCGGGAAACGTTGCCGGACCGTCGGTTTCGCTGGCCTTCGTATTCGCCGCCATCGCCTGCGGACTGACCGCGCTGTGCTACGCGGAGTTCGCCTCCACCGTGCCGGTGGCGGGCAGCGCCTACACCTACTCCTACGCCACCTTCGGTGAACTGGCCGCGTGGATCATCGGCTGGGACCTGATCCTCGAATTCGCGCTCGCGGTGTCCGTGGTGGCCAAGGGCTGGTCGCAGTACCTCGGGCAGGTGATGGGCACCGGGGCCGCGGTCGTCGACCTCGGGCCGGTCACCTTCGACTGGGGCGCGGTGACGCTCATCGCGGTGCTCGGCGTGCTGCTCGCCGTCGGCACCAAGCTCTCGTCCCGCGTCTCGGCGATAGCGGTCGCGATCAAGCTCGGCGTGATCGCCGTGGTGCTCGTCGTCGGCGCGACCTACTTCGACAAGTCGAACCTCTCGCCCTACATCCCGCCCTCCGAGGCGGGCGAGGGCGGCCACGGCATCCACCAGTCGCTGTTCTCCTTCCTCACCGGCGCGGGCAACAGCAACTTCGGCTGGTACGGCCTGCTCGCCGCGGCCAGCCTGGTGTTCTTCGCGTTCATCGGATTCGACGTCGTCGCCACTACCGCGGAGGAGACCAAGGACCCGCAGCGCAACGTGCCGCGCGGCATCCTCGGCTCGCTGCTGATCGTCACGGTGCTCTACGTCGCCGTCTCCCTCGTTCTCACCGGCATGGTCTCCTACACCGAGCTGTCCGGCAACGACGCCACGCTCGCAACGGCTTTCGCGCTGCACGGCGCGGACTGGGCGAAGAACATCATCTCCATCGGCGCGCTCGCAGGCCTCACCACCGTGGTGATGGTGATGTACCTGGGGCAGACCCGGGTGCTGTTCGCCATGGCCCGCGACGGGCTGCTGCCCCGGCGTCTCGCGCACACCGGCGCCAAAGGCACGCCCGTCCGCCTCACCGCCATCGTCGGCGTCGGCTGCGCGCTGCTCGCCGGTTTCGTGGACTTCGGCACGCTGGAGGAAATGGTCAACATCGGCACGCTGTTCGCCTTCGTGCTGGTCTCGCTCGGCGTGCTCGTGCTGCGGCGCACCCGGCCCGACCTGCCGCGCGGCTTCCGCGTTCCGCTTGTCCCGTTCATTCCGATCCTCGGCGTCCTGTCCTGCCTGTGGTTGATGCTCAACCTCTCGGTCGAGACCTGGTTGCGATTCCTCGTCTGGATGGTTATCGGCCTGGTGATCTACTTCGCCTACAGCCGCAGGAACTCGCAGCTCGGCAAGGCGCTCGCCGAGTAACCCGCGACTCGCCGTGCCCTGCCCGCCTGCGGGGCACGGCGTATCCTGACAACCCGCCCATCCCACAACCCGAGACCAGCCGCGCCACAATTCCGGTACAGCCGTACGAGTCGGTAGGCTGACCGAACGGCCCCTATAGCCCAATTGGCAGAGGCAGTGGACTTAAAATCCATTCAGTGTCGGTTCGAGTCCGACTGGGGGCACCGCGAGTGGGGGATTCCGATGGCCGGTGTTCGATCCTGCCTCGGGGGTCCGCGCAGGCTGCCCATGGAACTCACGCCAACGGAATTCGGGGCGCTGAGCAGGGGTGTTTTCTCGTAACAGGGTTCGGTGCCCGCCGATGTCACAACCGAATACCGAAGACGGAAGGCGGGCCATGCGGAATTCCCTGAAAAGTGTTGTGGCACTGGGTATCGCATTTTGTTTGTGGGCGGTAGCCGGTGGTTTCGGTGGCCCGGCGGCGGCAGAACCCGCTGGGTTGAAGCATTGCGAGCTGCGGCAGGGGCGGCAGTTTCCGACGGCGACACCCGAGGAGGTCGGGTTGGACTCGGCGGTGCTGCGCGCCGCGATCGCGGCGGCTTCTTCCCCGACCCGGCTCAACTTCAAGGTGTTTCGCAATAACTGCCTGATCGCCGCCGGGCCGCAGAACGAGCGGACCGGCGGATTGCCGTGGAACCTGTGGAGCGCGACGAAGAGCGTGGTCTCGCTGGTCGCCGGTATCGCCGTCGACGAAGGGCTGCTCGGGCTCGACGATCCGATCGGCGCCCATCTGCCACCCGGCCTCGGCGACGCGGAGCACCGGGCCATTCGCGTGCGCAATCTGCTCACCGAGTCCTCGGGTATCGAGGTCGCGGTGGTGTCGGAAGGCGTGACCGGGCTGGGGCAGCTCGATCCCAACGTGGTCGCCCAGGCATTGGCGATGCCGATCGAGGATCCGCAGGGCACGACGTTTCGGTACAGCCAGCGGGCCGTGGATCTCATCGCCTACGTGGTGCAGCAGGCGGTCGGCGAAGACTTTCAGGCGTATGCGCAGCGAAAGCTGTTCGATCCGTTGGGTATCCGGGCCAGCAACTATCACTGGGGGCGGGATCGGAGCGGAAACACCTATGGCTACGCGCATCTGGTGATGGCACCGGACGATTTCGCGAAGCTCGGTCTGCTGGTCGCCAATCGTGGGAACTGGGAAGGGGCGCAGGTCATTTCCGCGGAGTACCTGACTCAGGCTGCCGAATCCTCATCCGGGTACGAGTGCTACGGCTTCCTGTTCGTGGTCAACGGTCCCGGCTGCGGTCCGGAATTCCCCGGTCTGCCCGCCGACGCGGTGAAGATGAGCGGCATGATGCGCCAGGACAATTACATCGTCCCGAGCCTGAACCTGCTGGTCAGCTGGACCGGGTTCATCGTTCCCGGTGATGTCGGCTTCGCGTATCAGGTGCTGCGCTCCCTCGTCGGCGCGTTCCGCGAACCGGCGCTGCCGGACCCGGGCCCGTTCGTCCCGCTGCCCGACGTCAGCATCACCGACCCGATGATGACCAACCCCGACGCCACCCTCGCCGCGCTCGGACTCGGGCCATACGCCTATCCGGGCTGCGATCCGATCACCTGCCTCGGCAAGCCGTTGCCGCCGCCGTTCGCGGACTGGCCGGTGGGTTGCTTCGTCGTGGGGTGTTCTACGCCGACGCCTGGCCGTCGGTAGATACGCCGGTGCTGCACCGGCCTCCGAGGTTCGCCGGGCGCTCGATCTCGGTGAAGCGACGGTAGGCCCGTGCCGTGACCATCGGCACTCGGCCGCGGGGGAACACCCGCGGCTGCCGTGGTGTTCCCACCGACCGGGGCGAAGACGAAAGCGAGGACGACCGTGCGGGTCGAGATCTGGACCGATATCAACTGCCCGTTCTGCTACCTGGGCAAGGCCAGGTTCGAGCAGGCGTTGGCAAAGTTTCCGCAGCGTGCGGAGGTCGAGGTGGTGCACCGCTCGTTCGAGCTGGATCCGTCGCTGCCCGCGGACGAGACCGGTCCCGTCATCGCGAAGATCGCCCGCAAGTACGGCATCAGCGAGGCGCAGGCGGCCGCCAACGAGCGCGGTATCGGCGCGCAGGCGGGGGAACTCGGCCTGCCGTACCTGACCGAGGGACGTGACTACGGCAACTCATTCGACATGCACCGCCTCCTGCATTTCGCGCTGGCGAAGGGCCGCCAAGACGAACTCCTCGACGCGCTCTACCGCGCGAATTTCGCCGAGGAGGCGTCTCTTTTCGGCGATGCCGAGCGGTTGGTCGAGATCGCCGTCGCGACGGGTTTCGAGGAAGCCGAAGTCCGCAGGGTGCTGGCCGATCCCACCGCGTACGCCGACGCGGTGCGCGCCGACGAACGGGAGGCGGCGCGACTCGGCGCGAACGGGGTGCCGTTCTTCGTATTCGACAACAAGTACGGCGTGTCCGGCGCGCAGCCCCCGGCGCTCTTCACGCAGGCGCTGGAGCGAGCCTGGGCCGACCGCGAGCCCGCCTTGCAGATCGTGGGCGACGCGGAAGCGTGCGGTCCGGACGGCTGCGCGGTCCCCAGCCACGACTGACACCGCTGACCTAGCGGCGAGCCTCCGGCGCCACCCGGTAGTTCCGAAGCACGAGAACCAAACACCCCGCCGCGGTCACGGCCAGCCCGGAGTACATAGCCGGATAACTGAACCCCGCGTGCTGATGCAGGTACGACAGCCCCGCCGGAACGCCGAATCCCAGATAACTGACCGAGTAGAACACCGCCGTTAGCCCGGCGAGATCGTCCGGCCGGGCGATGCGTTCGATTTCCTGTAGGCCCGCGACGAGCCCGATGCCGTAGCCGGCGCCGAGGATGACGGCGGTGAGGACGGTCGCGCCGAGTGTGAGCGCGCCGGAAGCCCATGTCGCGGCGAGCATTCCGCAGGTGACAAGGGCCAGGCCGACGGCTGCGGCGCGGGCGGTGCCAGGCCGGTCGATGCGGCGGGCCACCGACTGAATGGTGAATCCGCAGCCGAGGGTGATTACGGTGATCAGCGCCGAGAACGCGATGGGTGCGCCGTGTACGTGCGGCAGCATGAGCGTCGGCATGACCGCGTAAGCCGTTGCGGCGGAAGTGAACAACCACAATGCCGCGGGCAGCGCGACGTAGCGGAAGCGGCGGTGACCGGCGGCGGGAATCTTCAAGTCGTCGCTGAGACGGCCGGGGTTCTCCTGCGGCGGAACGGTTTCCGGTGCGCGGGACAGCCACGCCGCTGCCGCGAGACAGAGGGCGGCGTTGATCAGGTAGGCGAGCGTGTTCGGCAGCGGAGCCCATTGCGCGAGCACCCCGGCGGTGCCCGCCCCGATGGCGAACCCGCCGGTGAGGCTCATCGCGGAGCGGCGCGCACCGGTACCTGCGGGCAGGGCGCGGCCGTAAGGGGGTTGCGAGAGTTCCTTGAGCCAGCTGCTGCCCACCGCCATCGCCAAGCCGAGGGCGACGCCGCACAACACGCGTCCCGCCGCGAGCGCGGGCACCGAGCAGGAGCCGAAGGCGAGCAGCAGCGATCCGCTCGCGGCGATCAGCGGAGCGGGCAGCAGGAGCTTGCGGCGGCCGTAGCGGTCCGAGAGCGGGCCGCCGATCAGCAGCGCGGGCACGATGCCGAGCACGTAGTAGAAGAGCAGCAGATCCACAGTGGTCGGCGCCAGCCCGTGGCTCTTGTACATGACCAGCAGCGGAGTGAATTCGTTTCCGCTCCAGGCGATGGTGAACACCGCGGCGGCGACGCCCCACCAGTGCTTGGTTGCGGTGGCCGATCGGACGGGGCGTAGGTCGGTCAGGGTCGTCATCACAGGCCACGTAGTTCCAGCTGGTGCACCCCGGCGAGGTGGTCGATCAGCGCCGCCGCGAAACCTTCCACGTCGCTGGCGGTGATCAGCTCCGCCAGCCGGGCGTGCTGGTCGATGATCCGGTCGACGTCCAACGGGCCGCGCCGCAGGGCGACGCTGTTCATCCGGCGCTGCCGCTCGCGCAGCGAATCGTAGAAGCCGCTGAGCAGCGGATTGCCCGCGGCGACAACGTAGGCGCGGTGGAAGTCGGTGTCTTCGACGGCGAAGGCGTCCAGGTCCTCGGTCGCCGCCAGCGCGCGCTGACGGTCGAGAGAAGCGCGCAACGAAGCCGCGACGGCGGCGGGGTCGGCGGCGACCAATACGCGGACGGCCGCGGTCTCGACGACATACCTGGCGTGCGCGACGTGCTCGGCTTCGTCGGGCGGGATCGGCACGACGAGCGCGCCGCGCTTCGGGTAGAGCCGCATCCACCCCTCGGTCTCCAGCCGGAGAAAAGCCTCGCGCACGGGTGTGCGCGAGGTGCCGAGCGCGGCGGCGATCTCGCCCTCGCTGATCAGCTCTCCGCCGGGCAGCGCACCCGTGAGAATGCGCTCTTTGACCTCGCGATAGGCGTGCTCGGCCGATGAGTACGTCTTAGACACAAGTCGTATCTTAGGGGCGCACGCCGCTCACCGAAGTGTGTGGTCGGCCCATCCGGGTCAGATCAGCGACACGATTATCGCAATCGCGACCACCGTGAACAGGACGACCAAGGCGATCGTCACGGCCAGCGCGGCGATGCCGGTTCCGGGGAACCGGTGCCTGGTGCGCGGCTCCGGCGCGGACAGGCCGGAGGTCTGCGCTGTTTCCGGCGGAGTCGCACCCGGGGCGACGCCACCGCCCGGTTCCAGATCCGGGGTGCGTGCGGGATCGGGGTCCATTGCCGCCATCGGAATCACTCCCCGTCGTTGCCTGGAGACTCCGGCGCTCCAGGTCGCCGTCCGGACATCTTGCGAGACAGGACCACCGCGCCGACGAGCACGGCGATCCCGATGATCACCAGTAGCTCCATGTATGCCGGTTACCCGCGATCGGCCCGGCCAATCACGGGGCGGCGCGTTGTGGGATCTCCAGCCCGGCGCGCGCCGCACTGGTGATTTCCCCAGCGATCGCCGATCGCGTTGCCGGGCGTGCTTCGCGGCTGGACGATCGAAAGAGAACGCGACGCGGCGGCTGATCTCGCTGCCTCGCGATCGATTCCACAAGCCTGCCGACCCGTGGAAGGTGGATGGCGACGATGACATTGCGGCAGACCTTCGTGACCTATCGGGAGATGTACCGATTCCCCGTCGCGATCATGGGGACCCAGGTGGTCCTCCGGGTGGGCGTGGTGGGGGTCGTGACCATGCCCGACGGGCTCGGCGCGCGCCTGCAGACCTTGTTGCAGCCCGCGCAGCACGCCGGTCCCGTCTTCGTCGACCCGGACACCGGTCGGTGGGTCTTCCTGACCGCGGGCATCTGCGAATCCGCGCACCGCGGCCTGCTCTCCGAGGCCGGCGTGCGGATCGCGGAATGGGGCGAACACGTCACGCTGCCGCTGCTCAGCGAATCCAGCAAGCCGACGTCCGAGGAACGCCGCTGGCTCTGGCCGCCGGGTTACGAGCTGCCGCAGCCCGGGCCGTTCGTCGCCGAATTGCTCGGCGCAGTATACAGATTCGGCAATCGTGGTGACCTGCGAGGTCGTGCGCTCGCTGGGTGAGCGATACCGGCCGAGGCTCCCGATCGCCTTGGAGTACCGGCGAGTTCGTTCGGACGGTTTCGCCGCGGTGAGTTGGGATACCCAGCTGCCGAACGTATCGCGTACGAACCGAACGAGGTGGTCGCACCATGGCATCCGACGGCACGTGGGAGATTCCCCCGCTCGATGACGCACCGGACATCGCCCGCACGCCCGGACCTCAACCAGGGGAGACGATGGCCGACACCCGGAATTGGGCGGGCTTCGTGCTGGTCGGAATCGGATTGCTCACGGTGATTCCGGCCGTCGCGCTCGCTGCGCTCGGCGCCCGAGGGTGGGCGCTGCTCATCGGGTTCATCGCCTGCGTCGCGTTGGCGGCCGGTGCCGCGCTGCTCGTCTTACAGCGGAGGAATCAGCCTGCGAGACAACAGGGTTCGGAAGCGAAGCAGAAGACCGCGGCCTGGTAAGGGAGCGTTCGACGGCCCTGAGCCCGGCGGTGGCGGGTGACTCGGATCAGTGGCCTCGACAGGCTTCGCGCGCGGAGTTCTTGGTCGCGTTGAACTTGTCGATGGCGGCGTTGAGCGTGTCCACATCCACGCGGCGTTCGAGCAGGTCGGCGAGTGCGTTGGTGTCGTCCCGGTAGGCGCGCAGCGTGCTCGCGACATTCGGTGGGACGTCCTTGCTCAGCTTCTGATCCACGTTGCGGGCATTGGCGCGCAGTGTGCTGACGGCGGCGGTGGCCTTGGCGTTGGCGTCGGGCGCGTTGTTGTTGCTGGCGTCGATGTAGGCGTTGAACGAATCCACCGAGCTGTCGTTCGCCGCCGCGAAGGCGCCGCAGGCGGCTTCGGCCGCGTGTTCGACGGCCGCCGCCCGCGACGACGAGGCGGCGGCGGAGGAGGCGGCGACCTCGGACGTGTACGCGGCCAACTCGGTCTGGTTGACCTGGGGGTTGCCGGTGACCTGCGTGGAGCAGGCGCCGATGAAAATGATGCCGGTCGCGGTTGCCGCCGCGGCGGCGGTCATGCCTGCGCGCTCCAGTCTTCGCATGTCCGTTCGCCTTTCCCCTCGGTGCGTCCGGCGCGGAGGAGACCGGACCTTACGACGTTACTTCGCGGCCCGTGCCCCGTCAGCGTGGCGGGCCTATATCGATGGTCAACCGATACCGCCTGGCGTGGACCGGTCCGACCGGTCCGCATCGAACCCGGATCGGGACCGATGCGGACCGATCGCGCGATCAGCTCTGGCCGAGCATGGTGCGCATGGTCGCTATCTCCGCCTCCTGTGCGGTGATCACCGAGCGGGCCAGCGCCTGCGCATCGGGATTGACGCCGTCGGCCAGTTCGGTCTTCGCCATATCGATCGCGCCCGCGTGGTGCTGGATCATCATCTCGAGCCACATGCGGTCGAATTCGGCGCCGGACGCCGCCTGCAACGCCGACATCTGCTCGGGCGACATCATGCCGGGCATACCGTGGCCCTCGTGTCCGCCACCGGCGGTCGGGGCGGGCTTGCCGAAACTCTGCAACAGCGAGCTGATCTGCTCCATCTCGGGCGCCTGCGCCTTCTCGACATCCGCGGCGAGCGCGAGCAGCTGCGGGTTCTGGGTGTGGCTGGGAACCAGCTTCGCCATCTCGACGGCTTGGGCGTGATGCGGGTACATCATCTGCAGGAAGGTGACGTCGGCGTTGTTGAAATCGGTGCGGACGGCGGAGGTCGCCGGCGCGGCGGTGCTCGGCGACGTGCCGGACATCGAATCGGAACCGTCGCCACATGCGGCGGCGAACAGGAGAGCGCCCGCGGCGATGGTGGCCACGGTGATGCGGGTACGGGTGATGAACATGGTCGAACTCCTTGGGAATTGCGAAAACGCACAGTGAAATGGGCAGGCGGAACCGCGTCCGTACGGCAGCACGACGCGGTGGACCTGTCAGATCCGCAGAATCGACAATTCGGCGAGGGACAACACGGTCCAAGGCGGTGGACGTTCACGTCTGGGTCGCCAGTGGCGAGGTTTCGGGCCGCCGCCGTCAGCGGGCCGACCACTACAGATTCGGTACAGCGCAACGAGCAGGACCGCCAGGGCGAACGCGGTCAGGATGAAGACGCAGGCATGCGGACCCGCGTGGCCGTCGCCGCAGTCGGCGCATCCGGGTTCCGCGGAGGGGGTTGCCAGGAACTCGTTGATGGTTGCGGGCCGTGCTGCGCTGGCGCTGTGGATTACAGCGGCCTGCGTCCCGGTGGTGCCGTCGATGACGGCGACCGGCGTGGTGCTGTAGCTACCGAGGCCGCCATGCTCGCGGGGTTCCTTGTATGCGCCGCCGATCAGAAGCGCGCGGCCGTCGGCGGAGCGGACGGACGGCGCAGACGGTTCGGCCGCCGGGCTGGCAGGGTCGGCCGCCAGCGCACGCAGCCCAGATTCATGACTCTCGCCCGCCAAGAGCTGGGCGGAAGTACTGCCGACGGCGGTCGAATGGGCAGCGATCGCCGCGCGTTCGTCGCTTGTTCGGTCTCCGTCCGCCGAGTGGTCTGGGGTCGGTGCGACGTCGGCGCCTGCGCCCGCGGCGGTAGCGGCGTGATGTGTCGTCGCGAAAGGGCCGACCGCTGAGGCAGCGAGGCGGTGCTCGGCGGCGGGTGTGGTGAAGATGCCGACATGCATGGCCGCGATGCCAGCGATCAGAGTGAGCACGCTCAGCATCCGGGTGAACCCGGATGCCTGCTGGGAAGCGTGCGGTGCGGCCACATGGATCAGGGTAGCGGGCGCCATTCGTGGCTACCTATACCCCCTGTGTGTACCAGCGATACTTCGCTGCTCACACACCCCCCGACCGCCGCGATACGGTCGTCGCACACGCTTCACACGCCTCGCAGGGCTTGTAGCCGCTGCGAAGCGTGTCGAAGGTCTGCCGGGCTCGGCGGGTCAGGAGGATGCGATGTCGATCACGAGGCGGGTCGGGTTGGACATGGCGGTGACGGAGAAGCCTGGGCGGTCGGCGTCGACGCCGATGAAGGACTGGGTGGTGCCTTCGAAGACCGCGGTGCGATAGACGCCCGCGATGGTTGGTGCGCTCGGGTCGGTGGCCGGGTCGGGGCCGGAGTAGGGCGTGACGCCGCTGTCGAAGGGGTAGGCCGAGCCGGTGATCTGCACTTCGAGAACGGACTGTCCGGCTACCTCGATCTCCTTGCCGCTGCCGTCCTGTATCGCGCGATCGGTGTATTGCACGATCCAGCCAGGAGTTCCGGTGCCGCCGAGCTCGTAGACGACGCGGTCGAAACCGGGATGGTGGCCGATGCGCAGGTCCGTGACGGTGAGCCCGGCGCCGCTCGATGGCGTGCCTTGTTTGGGCGCCGCGTCCCCCGGCGCGGGGGCCGCCGGCGCTTCCACCAGCGAGCCCGTGGTGGTGGGCGGCGGGGGCGTCGTCGTGGCCGAGCCGGTTTCGGCGTCGTCACAGCCTGCGATCAGAGCCGCCGCGAGCGCGACGGTCAACACCATCTTGTTGCGCATGGGCCGATGGTACGCAGCGCCGGTGCCATGAAAGGGGACAATGCGAGACTCGGTGTGCCGCAGGTCTCGTGTCCGGAAACTTGCCAGGCGAGGCGGCTGCACGTCCGGTCCGCTGTCTCGCTCGAACGAACGATGCGGTGATCGGTTGCTGTGCAGTCGATTTGGTTACGGTCGGGTGAGTCCGTCGATCGCCGAACCCACGCAGCACGCGGCCGTCCGGATGTGAAGCGCCGGTGCTCTCGTTCGGATCTCCCCCGTCGCAACGGCGACGCCGGATGGATCGGCCCGCGACGGAGTGAACGTGAGATGACGCACGCGCAAAACCGAATCGACGACGAGCCGGTGCGGATTCGTCGAAGGGACACGCCGCCGCCCGGCCGCCGGAGCCGACGGCGCAGCCGAGGAAGTCGCGAGTCTCCTTGTGGCAGAACGTTTCAGAAGGAATATGCCGAGCTCGGAAAAAGGCGGACGCGCGATATGCCGGGGTGGACGCGACTATTGGGCAACGATCTAGCACACTTGACGTGTGGACGATGTCGAGGATGTGCTTGGCCGACTGCGGCGGTATCCGGATGTGGAGGCGCTGAACCTCTATGCCGTCGATGCCGCCGACCGGTTGATCCTCGACGTGGCCGTCGATCCGATCGAGGCGGCTGGTAGCGGGAAGATTGCCGTTATCGGTGACAACTACGGCGCGCTGACCCTCGGGGCGATCGCGCGACACGACTTGCGCGACGTTCGCGTGCACCAGGATCTGCTCACCGGGGAACTGGCGCTGGCCAACAACGCTCGCACGCTCGGGTTGGCGGACCGCTACACCGCGCACGCGCTCGGCGAGGATCTGCTGCGCGGCGTCGAGGTCGTGATGCTGCGGTTGCCGAGGGTGCTGGCCGGACTGGCGGAGGTGGCGGAAGCCATCGCGCGGTACGCCGACCCCGGGGTGAGCGTAATCGCGGGCGGACGCGACAAGTATCTGACCAAGTCCATGAACGACGTACTCGGGGAGTCGTTTTCGACGGTCAACGCCAGCCGGGGCAGGCAGAAGTCGCGCACGCTCTTCATCGAGGGACCCAAGCCCGTTGGCGAGCCCCGGTTCCCGGTGCGCGAGTCCTTGGACGAGGTGGGCATCGAGGTCGTCGCGCACGGTGCCGCGTTCTCCGGCCCGCGCCTCGACATCGGCACCAGATTCCTGTTGCAGCACCTGAAATGGATGAAGCCGGACGCCCGCGACGCCATCGACCTCGGCTGCGGCACAGGCATTCTGGCGGTGGCGCTGGCCAAGGCCCGCCCGGCGCTGCGGGTGGTCGGCACCGATCAATCAGCCGCCGCGGTGGCTTCGGCGCGCGCGACGGCGGTCGCCAACGACGTGGCCGACCGGGTGACGGTGGTGCGCGACGACGCGATGTCATCGGCCGCCGACAACAGCGCCGATCTGGTGCTGTGCAATCCGCCGTTCCATGTCGGCGCGGCGGTGCACACCGGCTCGGCCATCAAGATGTTCGCCGAGACCGGACGCGTGCTTCGCCCCGGCGGCGAACTGTGGACCGTGTACAACACCCACCTCAACTATCGCGGCGTGGTGGAGCGGATGGTCGGGCGCACCGAAGTGATCGGCCGGAACCGGAAGTTCACTGTGACAAGATCGGTGCGTGGCCTGCACGACGTCAGGCAACGGTAGAGTCCGAATTGTCCGCCTTGGTGAACGTCTCGGGAACTCGACACGAGTGCCGTACGTTGGACCAGGCAGTTGGATATCGAGCAGCAGCTCGGCAGACAGCGGCAACGACTCAAGAAAGGCACTCACGGTGCGCACCTCGAGCAATCCGGTCTTCAGAAACCTGCCCAGGCAAGAGGGCGGCGGCTACGCCAACTTCGGTTCGGGTGTAGCGGGTGCCGGGCAGTACGGACAGCAGTTCGGTAACCAGTACCCCAACCAGTACCAGCCGTACCAGCAGGCCCCGCCAACCACCCGGGCCATGACCATCGACGACGTGGTGACCAAGACGGGCATCACGCTCGGCGTGCTGACCCTCTCGGCGCTCGTCGCCTTCGGCCTCACCGCGGCCAACACGAGCCTCGCGCCGTTGTTCGTGATCGTCGGCGGTCTCGTCGGCCTGGTGCTCGTGCTGATCGCCAGCTTCGCCAACAAGATGGACAACCCGGCCATCGTGCTGGGCTACGCCGTCGCGGAGGGCCTGTTCCTCGGCGCCCTGTCGTTCATGTTCACCGACATCACGTTCGGTGGCACGGGCGGTAGCGCGCTGATCGGTCAGGCGGTGCTCGGCACCTTCGGTGTGTTCGCGGGCATGCTCGTCGTCTACAAGACGGGCGCGATCCGCGTGACGCCGCGGTTCACCCGCATGCTCATCGGCGCCACCATCGGCGTCGTGGTGCTCATGCTGGGCAACCTGGTCGCGAGCTTCTTCACCGACGGCGGCTTCGGCCTGCGCGACGGCGGTCCGATCGCCATCGTGTTCAGCCTGGTCTGCATCGCGATCGCCGCGTTCAGCTTCCTGCTCGACTTCGACGCCGCCGACCAGCTGATCCGGGCGCAGGCCCCGGAGAAGGCGGCCTGGGGCGTCGCCCTCGGCCTGACCGTCACCCTGGTCTGGCTGTACGTCGAGATCCTGCGACTGCTGAGCTACTTCCAGAACGACTAGTGACCGCGGTCGAGCACCGCTGACGAACACAAAGGCGGCCGCCGGGAAATCCCGGCGGCCGCCTTCGTCGTAGCGATGCGGACGAACGTCAGCTCAGTCGCTCGATGACCATGGCCATGCCCTGGCCGCCGCCGACGCACATGGTCTCCACACCGAACTGCTTGTC
The DNA here is from genome assembly GCF_001613365.1 of Nocardia xishanensis NBRC 101358. Lineage (GTDB taxonomy): Bacteria > Actinomycetota > Actinomycetes > Mycobacteriales > Mycobacteriaceae > Nocardia > Nocardia xishanensis. The sequence continues at coordinate 43,747 of NZ_BDCF01000001.1, read as the reverse complement.
GTAGGTCTGGAGGTTGTTGATGAGCGTGGTGGTGATGCGGGCGCCGGTCATGCCGAACGGGTGGCCGAGCGCGATGGCGCCGCCGGAGACGTTCAGCTTGTCCTCGTCGATCTTCAGCTCGCGGGCCGAGCCGAGCACCTGCACGGCGAATGCCTCGTTGATCTCGAACAGGTCGATGTCGTCGACCGTCTTGCCCGCCAGCGCCAGCGCGCGCTTGACGGCCTCGATCGGGCCGAGACCCATGATCTCCGGCGACAGGCCGGACACGCCGGTGGACACGATCCGCGCGAGCGGGGTCAGGCCGAGCTCCTTGGCCTTGGTGTCGCTCATGATGACCAGCGCGGCCGCGCCGTCGTTGAGCGGGCAGCAGTTGCCCGCGGTGACGGTGCCGTCCGGGCGGAAGACCGGCTTCAGCTGGGAGACCGCCTCGTAGGTGACGCCGGCGCGCGGGCCGTCGTCCGTGGAGACCACGGTGCCGTCCGGCAGGGTGATCGGGGTGATCTCGCGCTCGAAGAAGCCGTTCTTGATGGCCTCCTCCGCGCGGTTCTGCGAACGCACGCCCCAGCGGTCCTGGTCCTCGCGGGAGATGCCGGTGAAGCCGGCGACGTTCTCCGCGGTCTGACCCATCGCGATGTAGGCGTCCGGGATCAGACCGTCCTCGCGCGGGTCGTGCCAGATGCCCGCGCCGCCCTCGGCGGTCTTCACGGTCCTGGCCTGGGCCTCGTCGAACAGCGGGTTCTGGGTGTTCGGCCAGCTGTCGGCCGAGCCGCTGACGTAGCGCGAGACGGTCTCGACACCCGCGGAGATGAAGACGTCGCCCTCGCCCGCCTTGATGGCGTGGAACGCCATGCGGGTGGACTGCAGCGAGGAGGCGCAGTACCGGTGCACGGTGGTGCCCGGAACGAAGTCGTAGCCGAGCTGCACCGCGACGATCCGGGCGATGTTGAAGCCCTGCTCGCCGCCGGGGGAGCCGCAGCCGAGGATCAGGTCATCGATCTGGGTGGGGTCGAGCGCAGGAACCTTGTCGAGCGCCGCGCGCACGATCTGGGTGGTCAGGTCGTCGGGCCGCATGTCGACCAGCGAGCCCTTGCGGGCCCGGCCGATGGGGGAGCGGGCGGTCGAAACGATAACTGCCTCTGGCATGAGGGCTCCTTCGTACTTGCTGCTCAGTTTTGTACTGGCACCTCTATGTGTACCGAACCTGTCGAGCGCCGGGAACGCCGCCCCGGCCATTGCGCGCTTCGCCGTCGTCCGCCGCGATCACGCCGGATTTCTGAGCAACCAGCCCGCGCAGCCTGGCCGCGAGTCCGCGAAGCGGGCCGCGCGTGTCGCGGTCGGTGCGCAGCCCGCGCTGTTCGAGGGCGGCGAGCAGGGCGGGAAGCACGCGCGCCGCGGCCAGTTCGTAGCCCGCGGCCGATGGGTGGAAGCCGTCGGCGGAGAACATCTGCTCGGGGGCGGTGCGGAATTCCGGACCGAGCTCGCCCAGCACCACCGGGTGCCCGCCCGCCGCGTTGGTGACCGCGAACTGGGCCCTGGCCAGTCGAACGCTCCAATTGCGCACGATGGTGCGCAGCGGTTGCGGGATCGCGGACACCGCGCCCAGATCGGGGCAGGTGCCGACCACGACGACGCTGCCCGCCAGATGCAGCCGGGCCACCGCGGCGCCGAGCCTGCGGGCCGAGGCGCTGACGGAGTGCTTCTTGGTGATGTCGTTGGCGCCGATGAAGATCACCGCCGCGTCCGGCGGCGGTCCCGCGACGAACATGGCGTCCACCTGACCGGCCAGGCCCTTGGAGGTGGCGCCGGAGATCGCCTTGGTGCTCAACCGGATGCGCTTCCCGCTCGCGTCGGCGAGTGCGCGGGCGATCCGCACGCCGGGCACCCCGTCCGCGGTGAGGCAGCCGACACCGGCCGCGGTGGAATCGCCGAAGATCATCAGGTGCAGGTCGGCGTGCTTACCGGCGCGCCACGGCTCCGGCGCGTCGCAGCCCGCGGTGTAGATACCGTCCGCCTCCGGCGGTTTGGAAGTGTCGCGGCCGATCACGCCGCGCGCGACGCCCGCCTGTGCCATGAGCAGCCGATAGGCGGCCCACGACGCGGTACCCGCTCCGGAACCGGCGAGCAACGTCGCAGCACCGGTGACGGCGGCCGTGCGCAGGCTGATCCGAGGGGCTTCCACGTTCCGAAATTTTACGGGCCGATCTACCGCCTCGGCGCGAACGAATTCCCGAGGCCAACGGTCATGCGACGTCGAAGACGCCGCGCGCTGGGATGCTCAACGCGTCGGTGGTGACGGTCACCTCGATGCGGCCCGGCCCGGTGTCCTGGAACAGCGCGTACTGGATGCTGCCGTAGATGCCGGTGACCACCGTGTTCTCGTAGGCGCCCGTCGCCCCGGTGTTCAGATTGCGCCACGCCACGGTGGTGCGCACCTCGCACAGCGGCGCCAGCGGGTACTGGCCGGGGCCGATGCCGGCGACCGGCAGCGCGCGAACGTTGAGGATCGCGCGGCCCGGATATTCGGGACTGGTGTCGGCCCAGGTCTGGATGGCGGTCCAGCACAGTCCGCCGTGCGCCATGGTCGGCACTGCCGGGAACGACACGGTGCCCGCGTTGGCCTGCGCGCCGGTCCCGATCAGCGCCGCCGTCGCCGTCGCGGCGATGACTGTGGCGGCGCGAGTGATAGTGGGCTGCCTCATGTTTCCCGATCCTAAGGGCGGCCGCCTCGCCGCGTGGCGTGTCGCCGACCGGACGCTCCGGACGCACGTGCGCCAATTCACAGCGTCGCCATCGGCGGCATTTCCCGGCCCCTGCGCCGGTACGTTGGGCTGCCGCCTGCCGGGACCGTAGCTCATGTCACAACGGGCCTTCTGCAACGATAGGGCTATGCGCATCGCGGATCACGTCGTGGACCTCATCGGCAACACGCCCCTGGTCCGGTTGAACAGTGTGGTGGGGCCGACCGACGGGCTCGTCGCGGCCAAGATCGAATACCTCAATCCGGGCGGCAGCGCCAAGGACCGGATCGCGGTGAAGATGATCGACGCCGCCGAGAAGGCCGGACTGCTGAAGCCGGGCGGCACCATCGTCGAGCCGACCTCGGGCAACACCGGCGTCGGGCTGGCGTTGGTGGCGCAGCAGCGCGGCTACAAGTGCGTGTTCGTCTGCCCGGACAAGGTCTCCGAGGACAAGCGCAATGTGCTGCGCGCCTACGGCGCCGAGGTCGTTGTCTGCCCGACCGCCGTGCCGCCGGACCACCCGGACAGCTACTACAGCGTCTCCGATCGCCTGGTCCGCGAGATCGATGGCGCGTGGAAGCCCGACCAGTACTCCAACCCCGGCGGCCCGCAGAGCCACTACGAGACCACCGGCCCGGAGATCTGGCGCGACACCGAAGGCAAGATCACCCACTTCGTCGCAGGCGTCGGCACCGGCGGCACCATCACCGGCACCGGCCGGTACCTGAAGGAAGTCTCGGGCGGCAAGGTCGAGATCATCGGCGCCGACCCGGAAGGGTCGGTGTACTCCGGCGGCACCGGCCGCCCGTACCTGGTGGAAGGCGTCGGCGAGGATTTCTGGCCCTCGGCCTACGACCCGGCGGTGCCGGACGAGATCATCGCGGTCTCCGACGCAGACTCCTTCGACATGACCCGCAGGCTGGCTCGCGAGGAGGGCCTGCTGGTCGGCGGATCCTGCGGTATGGCCGTGGTCGCCGCCATCGAGGTGGCGCGCCGCGATCCGGACGCGGTGGTCGTGGTGCTGCTGCCGGACGGCGGTCGCGGTTACCTCTCCAAGATCTTCAACGACGAGTGGATGAGCTCCTACGGCTTCCTGCGCGGCCGCCTCGACGGCAGCCCGGAACCGCTGGTCGGCGACGTGCTGCGCGGCAAGTCCGGCGAGCTGCCCGACCTGGTGCACACCCACCCGTCGGAGACGCTGCGCGACGCCATCGAGATCCTGCGCGAGTACGGCGTGTCGCAGATGCCGGTCGTCGGCGCCGAGCCGCCGGTGATGGCGGGCGAGGTCGCGGGCAGCGTCACCGAGCGCGACCTGCTCTCCGCGGTGTTCGAAGGCCGCGCGCAGCTCACCGACTCGGTGGCCGAGCACATGAGCCCGTCGTTCCCGCTGATCGGCTCCGGCGAGCCCATCTCCGCGGCCACCAAGGCGCTGTCGGACACCGACGCGCTGATGGTCGTCGAGGACGGCAAACCGGTCGGCGTCATCACTCGCCACGACCTGCTCGGCTTCCTGAGCACCGGCCGCATCGGCCACTGACCCGCGACACCGTCGCGTCCGGCTGACGCCACACAGCGTGTCGACGCGTCACGTGAGTTGGTGGCGCGTGAGGTCGGCGACGGCGAAGTCGAAGGAGTGCACGGCGTACACGGCGTCGTGGTATCGCGTTCTTCAATGCGCGCTCCCTCGCTCTACGGCCATTTCGCCTCGCCGACCGCGGTCGCGACCTCGCTCAGGTCAGCCGAGCGAGTCGCTGCTCGGCGCGCGAGGGCCTAGGCCGCGGTGAGGTTCTCTTGGCGGTTGCCTCATGGCGCTCGGCCTTCCTATCGCGCGCAGTTTCTCCACCACGATCGAAATGTGTTATAGATCACATTCGACGTTCGGCTATGCGTGTGCGCAGACCCGCGGCGGGTGATGGCGACGGGATTTGGTTAGCCCGAGGCGCTCTCGCCGGTGTGACCGCGGCGGCTCGGTGCTCTGGGTGTCGAACGACCTTCGTCTCCGAAAACTAATGCCATGGCGCGCCGGGCAAATTCTGCGCAAATAACGGATTTCCGGCGCCTCTCGGAGGTATAACCGGCCTGGACATCGCCATGGCAAACGCCATGGCTTAATCGGATAGCGAAGGGAAGGGCGCGGTGTACACCTCCAGTTTGGCTATCGATTTCCAGCAGGGACTTTCGGACGCGTGGAGTTCGGTCGCGACGTTCGTGCCCAAGCTCGCCGGTTTTCTGGTCATTCTGCTCATCGGCTGGGTCGTGGCCAAAGTGGTGGCGACGATCGTCGGCAAGGTGCTCGAACGAGTCGGATTCGACCGGCTCGTCGAGCGCGGCGGCGTCAAGCGGATGCTCGCGCGCAGCAACTACGACGCCTCGAACCTGATCGCCAAGCTCGCTTATTACGCGATCCTGCTGATCGCGCTGCAACTCGGCTTCGGCGTGTTCGGTCCGAATCCGGTCAGCGACGTGCTCGACGGCATCGTCTCCTGGCTGCCGCAGGCCGCGGTCGCGATCGTCATCGTGGTCGTCGCGGGCGCGATCGCCCACGCGGTGCGCGAGATGATCAGCACCATGCTCGGCGGCCTTTCTTACGGCGCCGTGGTCGGCAGGCTGGCGGCGGCGTTCGTCTGGGGCGTCGGCATCATCGCGGCGCTGAACCAGATCGGTGTCGCCACCTCGGTGACCGTCCCGATTCTGATCGCGGTGCTCGCCACCGTCGGCGGCATCCTGGTGGTCGGCGTGGGCGGCGGCCTGATCCGGCCGATGCAGCGGCGCTGGGACGCCTGGCTACGCAATATCGAGGCAGAGATGCCCGCGGTCAAAGGCCACGCGGACGCCTACCAGCGCGGCCGCGAGGACATCGCCCGCGAACAGCAGTGGGCGCGGCGGCCCGTGCCCGCTCAGCAGTGGGTCCAGGAAGCGGCCATGACGGGTGGGCGTTCGCAGGGCGGCTACGCGCAGCCGCGGCCCGGTATGACCCCGGCGCCGAGCAGTGGCTACGGCCAGGGCGTCGGTTACCAGCAGGGCGGCGCCCACGCGCTGGGCGGTCAGGCGGGCGGCTACTCGGAGGGGTATCCCGACGGCGGTGGTTACGCCGAAGACGGACAACATGGTTACGCCCAAGGACAAGACCCGGCCTACCCGCAGAGCGGCGGCTACCCGCAGGGCGGAAACTATCCGCAAGGCAACTACACCCAGGGCGGCGACGAGTACACGGACTACAACACCGAGCCGCGCGACATGCGGTAGAACCGGCGATGGAAACGTCCGCCCCGGGTGATGCCCGGGGCGGACGTTCTTTCAGCCCTGTCGACCGGCGTCGTGCAGGCAGACTCCAGCCAGACGCAGTTGCAGCCAGCCGGCGTTCAGCCAGCCGTGCGTGCCCTCGGGTGCGCCGCTGACGAACGGGACAGTGTCGGCGTTCGCGGGACTCGCGTGGTCGAGCAGCCCTCTGACGTATCCGGCGAGCAATACCGTCGCGGGAACCGAGCTCGCGCCTTCGACGCCCATGTCGAGAATGTCGCGTACGGCGGCCGCGTGCTGATCGAGTGCCGCCGAGACCAACGGAAATTCCGCGGCGGCCGTGCGAGCAGGCGCCCCGTGCGTCGTGTGCAGGCGGTTCAACAATCTGCGTGCCGACACTTCGAGCAACGCGGGGCCGAGCGGAAACACTAGTTCATGCTAGCAATCGGCGAAAATCCATAAAACCGTGATGTTCGACCGATTGTCCGCATGCTCCCCGGAATTTCCAGCAAATTACCCGCATGACCTCAGCGGAATGCGTTCGCGTCGGTGAGCGCCTTGCCGAGCACGAGCTGGTGCACCTCCGCGGTCCCCTCGTAGGTGAGCACCGATTCCAGATTGTTGGCGTGCCGCAGTACCGGGTAGTCGAGCGTGATGCCGTTGGCGCCGAGGATGGTGCGGCATTCACGCGCGATGGCGATCGCCTCCCTCGTGCTGTTCAGCTTGCCCGCGCTGATCTGTTCGGCGCTGATCTCGCCGCGATCCTTCAGCCGGCCGAGGTGCAGCGCGAGCAGCTGTCCCTTGCCGAGCTCGAGCGCCATGTCGGCGAGCTTGCCCTGGGTGAGCTGGTAGCCGGCCAGCGGCTTGTCGAAAACCTCGCGGGTCCTCGAGTATTCGACGGCGGCGCTCAGGCAGTCCCGGGCCGCGCCCAGTGCGCCGAAGATGATGCCGAAGCGCGCCTCGCTCAGGCAGGCCAGCGGCGAACTCAGCCCGCGCGATTCGGGCAGCACCGCGTCGGCGGGCAACCGGACATCGTCGAAATCGAGTTCGGCCGTGATCGATGCGCGCAGCGAGAGCTTGCGATGCATCTCCCGTGCGGTGAAGCCCGGCGTCCCCGCCGGCACCAGGAAACCGCGGACCACGGGCTTGGCGTCGTCGTCCTCGGCGTAGGCCCACACCACCGCGACATCGGCCACCGAGCCATTGGTGATCCACATCTTCGACCCGTTGAGCACCCAGTCGTCGCCGTCGCGCTTGGCCCTGGTGCGCATGCCGCCGGGATTGGAGCCGAAGTCGGGCTCGGTCAGTCCGAAACAGCCCAGTGCGGCGCCCGCGGCCATGTCCGGCAGCCACCGCTGCTTCTGCTCCTCGGAGCCGAACCTGTGGATCGCGGTCATCGCCAGCGAGCCTTGCACCGACACCATGCTGCGCACGCCGGAATCGACCGCCTCCAGCTCCTGACAGGCCAGGCCGTACGCCGTCGCGGACATCCCGGCGCAGCCGTAACCCTCCAGGTGCATGCCGAGCAGACCGAGCTTGCCGAGCTCCGGCGCGATCTCACGAGCCGGGAAGGTGCCTGCCTCGAACCAGTCCGCGATATGCGGTCGCAGCCGCTGCGCGGCGAATGCTGCGACGGTATCTCGGATCTCCCGCTCCTCCCCGGAAAGCAGGGAATCGATCGCGAACAGTTCTTCGACAGTGACCATGCAGTCAGCGTAAATCGCGCCGCCGCAGGAAGCTCGCCGGAACGAATCCGCGGGCGGTTGCTGGTCGGCCGATCGGCTGCGATCGAGACCGAGACGGGCGTCACGACGCGCCCCGGGCGGATGCTCCGAAAACGCCCCCCTTTACGCTGTCCCCATGAGTGAGCTGGGATTCTCCACACGCGCCGTGCACGCCGGATTCGATCCCGACCCCCAGACCGGCGCGGTCAACGTGCCCATCTACGCGAGCTCGACCTTCGCTCAGGACGGCGTCGGCGGCCTGCGCGGCGGCTACGAGTACGCGCGCACCGGCAACCCGACGCGGACCGCGCTCGAAGCGAACCTGGCCGCACTCGAATCCGGCCGGTACGGAAGGGCTTTCGCATCCGGCATGGCCGCGACCGACTGTGCGCTGCGCGCGACGCTGCGCCCCGGCGATCACATCGTCATCCCGGACGACGCTTACGGCGGCACTTTCCGGCTGATCGACAAGGTTTTCAGCCAGTGGGGCATCGAGCACTCGCCCGCGCACGTGTTCAACACCGACGAGATGCGCGCGGCGATCCGCCCGAACACCAAACTGATCTGGGTCGAGACCCCGACCAACCCGCTGCTGAGCATCGGCGACATCCCCGCGCTCGCCGACGTCGCGCACGCCGCGGGGGCGAAGCTCGTGGTGGACAACACCTTCGCCACCCCGTACCTGCAACAGCCGCTGCTGCTCGGCGCCGACATCGTGGTGCACTCGACCACCAAGTACCTGGGCGGACATTCCGACGTGGTGGGTGGCGCGCTGATCACCGACGACGCGGAGCTGGACGCGGCGTTCGGCTTCCTGCAGAACGGCGCGGGCGCGGTGCCCGGTCCGTTCGATTCGTTCCTCACCATGCGCGGCACCAAGACGCTCGCGGTGCGCATGGAGCGGCACTGCGACAACGCGGAGACCCTCGCCGACTTCCTCGCCAAGCATCCGGCCATCTCCCAGGTCATCTACCCCGGTCTGCCCGAGCACCCCGGACACGTGGTCGCCGACAAGCAGATGCGCCGGTTCGGCGGGATGATCTCGGTGCGGCTGCACGGCGGCAAGGAAGCGGCCCACGACTTCTGCTCGCGGACCGAGATCTTCACCCTCGCCGAGTCGCTGGGCGGCGTCGAATCGCTGATCGAGCACCCCGGCGCCATGACGCACGCGTCCACCGAGGGCTCGCTGCTGGAGGTGCCCGCGGATCTGGTGCGGCTCTCGGTCGGCATCGAGGACATCAGCGACCTGCTGGCCGACGTCGAGCAGGCGCTCGCGAAATAAGGACAGAAACAGGAATGGATACGACGAAGCGGCCGCACTCGGGATCGAGTGCGGCCGCTCGCGTATCGGTCGGGTTTTCTCGGTCCGGATCCGGTCGGCGACCGGATCGGCGCCCGCGCGCCGACGAGGAGCGCGCGGCGGGATCAGCCGTGGTACGGCTCGGCGCTGACCAGCGTCACCTTCATGGTGTTGCCGTTCGGCAGCGTGTATTCGCGGGTCTCGCCGACCTTCGCGTCGATGAGCGCGCCGCCGAGCGGGGAGTTCGGCGAGTACGTCTCCAGGTTGGAGTTGCCGCGCAGGCCCTCTTCGCGGGTGGCGATGAGGAAGGTCTCGGTGTCGGACTCGTCGCCGTCGTAGTAGACCTTCACGACCGAGCCCGGCAGCGCGACGCCGGACTTGGTCGGCGCGACGCCGACCTTGGCGGTGTTCAGCAACTCCTGGAGCTGACGGATGCGAGCCTCCTGCTGGCCCTGCTCCTCACGCGCCGCGTGGTATCCGCCGTTCTCCTTGAGGTCGCCCTCTTCCCGACGTTCGTTGATCTCCGCGGCGATGACCGGACGGTTGGCGATGAGCGCGTCGAGTTCGCCCTTGAGCCTGTCGTGCGACTCCTGGGTCAGCCAGGTCACGTTCGTCTCAGTCATCTCGATCACTCCCTAGTAGTTGTTCCCGGCGGGCCGGGATTCCCTGAGCACTGCCGCATCACCCACCCGAAGGCAGGCATGCACCAGCCGACGGCGAGAGCCATCCTGGGGGGGTGGTCCTACGAACCCCGACAGGCCCGGCTCCGGGCAAACCCGAAAACCCGGAACGCGCAGCGCTGGCCGCCAATGCAGCAAACACGGCTCCGGGGTACGGAACCGTGTATCACGCCATTTTAGCATGAATCACAAAAACGCAGGTCGGAGTTATTTTTATCGGCGTCGCGCCGTCGATTCGCCCCGCTGGATACCGATCTGGGCGGGTGATCGCCTGGCGCGGAGGCCTCCAATCACCCCGTCCGGCGGTACTGAATTACCCCCTGCGGAGGTGCTGAATCACCCCGCCCGGAGATATTCGGGAACCTTGTCGCTGCACCCGTAGATGTTGCCCGCCGCGGGTCGCGCGGAGGAGCGGACCGTCGTGGTCAGTTCGATCGTTCCGCTCGTCGACGGGCCGATCAGCACCTCGCGGCGGCCAACCTCGGCGCCGTCGCGGTCCATCGCGCGCACGAAGCAGACCACCGGTTCGCCGGGCTCGTCGCGGGTGACCTTCATCCTGATACTCAGGGTGGAGTCGTCGACGACCGTGTAGCCGAGCTGCTCGGCGTCGATGTCCTCGGGACCGAACTTCTGGAAACCGAGATAGGCGACGCCCATGCCTGCCGCGACCACCAGAAGGCCGAGCGCAACGGCCAGTTTGCGCCGCGGCGTGCGCGGCTTCGTCCCGTAGCGGTCGGCGTGTCGCCGCGCCTGCTCGGCGGCCGAGTCGCCGCTGCGTTCGGGCGTGGGATCGCTCGTCACTGGTCGCTCCCGGGGGGTACGTCGGAACAAAAGACGGTCGAATGGAACTATAGGGAACGAAGACCCGACACCCGCGACCGAGAGCGATGGTGAACGAGACGTGAGTGGCCTTCGCCTCATGGCGGTGCACGCCCACCCAGACGACGAATCCAGCAAGGGTGCCGCGACGACCGCCCGATACGCCGACGAGGGCCACGAGGTCCTCGTCGTGACGTTGACCGGCGGCGAACGCGGCAGCATCCTCAACCCGGCGATGGACACGCCCGGGGTGCTGGAGCGCATCGATGAGATCCGGCGCGAGGAGATGGCGGCCGCGGCGCGGGCGCTCGGCGTGCGACAGACCTGGCTCGGTTTCGTCGACTCCGGCCTGCCCGAGGGCGACCCGCTGCCCCCGCTGCCGGAGGGCTGCTTCGCGCTGGTGCCGCTGGAGGAGGCGACCGAGGCGCTGGTGCGCGTGGTGCGCGAGTTCCGGCCGCACGTGATGACCACCTACGACGAGACCGGCGGCTACCCGCACCCCGACCACATCCGCTGCCATCAGGTGTCGATGGCCGCGTTCGAGGCGGCGGGCGACCCGGAGCGCTTCCCCGGCGCGGGCGAGCCGTGGACGCCGCTCAAGCTCTACTACGACCACGGCTTCAGCATGAAGCGGCTGGAGCTGTTCGCCGCCGAGTACGAGCGGATGGGCGAGCCCTTCCCGTTGCAGGAGTGGCTGGATCGCATTCGCGCCTACGCGGTGGAGCGCGGCGACGTGATGTCCAGGGTGACCACGCAGATCGAATGCGGTAAGTACTTCCCGCAGCGCGACGACGCGCTGCGAGCGCACGCCACGCAGATCGACCCGAACGGCGCCTTCTTCGCGATCCCGCTGGAGATGCAGCAGCGGCTGTGGCCGACCGAGGAGTTCGAGCTGGCCAAGACCCGGGTGCGCACCGCCATCCCGGAGACCGACCTGTTCGCGGGCATCGAGGACGCGACCCGGTGATGTTGGAACTGCTCGCGCAAACCCCGGGGACGCCGACCGGCCCCGAATTCGGCAAGGCATCGCCATTGGGCCTGGCCGTCATTCTGCTGCTGCTCGCAGGCACCTTCCTGCTGGTGCGCTCGATGAACCGGCACCTGAAGAATCTGCCGCCGACCTTCGAACCCGAGCATCCCGAACCGGATCAGGAAGCCGACGAGGGGACCGATCACGGCGCGGTGCACCGGCCCGACGGACCCGACGACGCAGGCGCCGAGGGGCGACCGCAAGCCACTTGAGCGCGGCTCGACCGTCGGCGCGATACCGCGAACTCGCCCGTCGAGCCCGGGTTTCCAGACTCGGCGAACGAGGCCTTGTCGAGTGGGCTGACACCTGATCGGGTGCCGAGTTCGTCACAGGCCGGACTGGAACGGGTTCCCGAACCGGCTTTGCTGCTATCACTTTCGCGATGGTCAGTTCTGTTGTCACACAAGGCTTTTGCCAAGGTAGAGGCACTCCCGCGCGATCGCTGATTCGCGACAGTCGGCGGGGCGCAATCGTTTTCGCCGCCTTTCGGGGTCGGCGCACCGCTTTGTGCGTCGGCCGACACCTGTCACCCGGTCGTGCTATCAATGCTCCAACTCCGCTCGACCGAAGGATGCCCATGGACACTGTGATCGGCCAGATCGACCGCGCTCTCGACATGACCGGCGCGATCGTCGCCGCAGTCGACGACGACCTGCTCGCCGCGCCGACGCCGTGCAGTGACTGGGATGTGCGGGCGGTACTGAACCACACGGTGGGTGGGATGCACACCTTCGCAGCCGCGCTGAGTGGGAACGATCCGCGCGGCGCGCGCGGCGACGACTGGCTGGGCGGCGACCCGCAGGGCGCCTACGCGGCCGCGGCCGAGGTGGATCGCGCCGCGTGGCGCAGACCCGACGTGCCGACGGCGACGGTGCGGATCGGCCTCGGCCCGATGCCGGGCCCGGCCGCCGCGATGATCCACCTCACCGAGGTCTTGGTGCACGGTGTCGACATCGCCCTGGCGATCGATCGGCCGGACCTGGCCGACGACGCGCTGTGTGCCGAGCTGCTATCGACCATGCGGGCCATGGGCGGCATCGATATCTTCCGCACGCCGGGTATCTACGAGGCCGAGGTGCCGATCCCGGATGACGCCCCGCCGCACCGCAAGCTGCTGGCCTACACCGGTCGTAAGTGGTGATTCCGGCGCGCGGTCGATAGACCGGACGACGAACGGGAGCGCGGTCGATCAGCTCGACCGCCGCACCGGCTGACGCAGAATCGTCCTCGTCCGGCTGTCCGGGCTCCTGTTCGGATCGGTCAGATAGATCTCGTGGTGGCGTCCGTGCGGGATAAGTCCCTCGGCCGCCATGAACGCCTCCATACGCGACAGCGTCTCCGGCTCCGTCACATACGGTCCGGCGTGCAGGGCCTGGACCGACTCGCCCTCGACCAGGCGCTCGAATCGCACGGGCCCCTCGCCGAGCATCGCCGCGGTGACCGCCTCCGGCATGCGGATCATCATGGTCCAGTGCCACTGCTCGCGCGGCACCGAGAGGGGCGGCTCGTCGGACTCCACCCACCACAGACCCTCGAGCTTCGGCACCACGAAATCCCGCCCGTCCGCCTTTGCGATCTTCTTGGCTCGGTACGCGGCCTGATAGAGCAGTTTGACGGCGTCGGTGTACGCGGGCCCGGTGGGCGCTCCGGAGCCGGTGATCATGGCGTAGTCGTAGCCGTCGAACGCGCGTAGGACCGGATCGGCCGGTGCGCTGTAGTACTGCTTGTCGCTCTTGGCCAGATCGAGTTTCACGATATCTCCTCCTGTCGGACTCGGATCGAGCCTCCGGTCTCCAGCGGCGGTAGAGTCAAGCGGGTGCGGCGCGGGTGGCCGGATTTGTGAGACCGTGGAAGATATGAACCGGCTCGGGAAAGCGACCTCACCGTATCTGCGCCAGCACGCGGACAATCCGGTGCACTGGTGGGAGTGGGATGCCGATGCGCTGGCCGAAGCGCGGCGGCGCGACGTGCCGATCCTGCTCTCGATCGGCTACGCCTCCTGCCACTGGTGCCATGTGATGGCGCACGAGTCGTTCGAGGACGAGGCGACCGCGGCGCTGATGAACGACCACTTCGTCTGCGTGAAGGTGGACCGCGAGGAGCGCCCCGACCTCGACGCGGTCTACATGAATGCCACCGTCGCCATGACGGGGCAGGGCGGCTGGCCGATGACCAGCTTCCTCACCCCCGACGGCGAACCGTTCTACTGCGGCACCTACTACCCGAAGCATCGGCGCGGCGGGATGCCCTCGTTCGCCGAGGTGCTCACCGCCGTCGGCGACACCTGGCGCAACCGGCGCGAGGATGTCGACAAGGCGTCGGCGCAGGTCGCCGAGGCCCTGCGCGCGCAGGCGGCCGGGCTACCCGATGCCGATCTGACCATCTCCCCCGAACTGCTCGACCACGCGGTGGCGGCGGTGCTGCGCGACGAGGACGCCGAGCACGGCGGATTCGGGAGGGCGCCGAAGTTCCCGCCGTCCGCGCTGCTGGAGGGACTGTTGCGCAGCTGGGAGCGCACCGGCGACCAGACCGTGCGCGGCGTCGTGCAGCGCGCGGCCGACGCGATGGCGCGCGGCGGCATCTACGACCAGCTGCGCGGCGGCTTCGCTCGCTACTCGGTCGACAATCGTTGGCTGGTACCGCATTTCGAGAAGATGTTGTACGACAACGCGCAATTGCTGCGCGCCTACGCGCATTTGGCGCGCCGGACACCGCACGCACAGGATTCGCTCGCGCTCCGTGTCACCTGCGAGACCGCGCACTTCATCCTCGACGACCTCGGGACCGAGCACGGCGGGTTCGCCTCCGCGCTGGACGCCGATACTCATCTCGAACCGGGCGGTCCGGGCGTCGAGGGCGCGACCTACGTGTGGACGCCCGCGGAACTGGTCGGCGCGCTCGGTCCCATCGAAGGCGCTTGGGCCGCTGATGTTTTCGGGGTGACGACGGCGGGGAACTTCGAGCAGGGCACCTCGGTTCTCACGCGCTACCGCGATCCGCGTGACGCGGCCGAGCAGGAGCGGTTCGACCGGATCAGGGAGACGTTGCGCGCCGAACGGGCCCGTCGCCCGCAGCCCGCCCGCGACGACAAGGTCGTCACCGCGTGGAACGGGATGGCGATCACCGCGCTCGCCGAGGCGGGTTCCGCAGTGGGACGGCCGGATTGGGTGGCGGCCGCGGATCGCTGCGCGCGGTATCTGCTCGCCGAGCACGTGGTCGGCGGACGGGTGCGGCGGGCCTCGCTCGGCGGCGCGGTCGGAGCCTCGGCGGGCGTGCTGGAGGACTACGCCTGGCTGGTCACCGGCCTGCTCGCGCTGTATCAGGCCACCGGCGACCCGGAGCGGCTCGACCAGGCGCAGCGGCTGCTGGACACCGCCGTCGAACGCTTCGCCGATGCCGAGGCGCCCGGCAGCTGGTTCGACACCGCCGACGACGCCGAAACCCTCGTCGCCCGCCCGCGCGACCCGATCGACGGCGCAACCCCGGCCGGTGCTTCGGCTCTCGCCGAGGCACTGCTCACCGCCGCGGCGGTCAGCGATGTCGAGCGGGCGGCGCGCTACGGGGAACTCGCGGAGGCGACGCTCCGGCGCGGTGCGGTCGTCCTCGCCCGTGCGCCGCGCTCGGCGGGCCAGTGGCTCACCGTGGCGGAGGCCGCGTTGCGCGGTCCGATCCAGATCGCCGTCGCGTCGGCGGCCGAGAATGCCGACACCGCAACGGAATTGCTCGCCGTGGCGCGCGAGCTCGCGCCGGGCGGCTCGGTCGTTCTGGCCGGAGCGCCGGATTCCGCTCCGCTGCTCGTCGATCGGCCGCTGGTGTCCGGTGCGGCGGCGGCCTATGTCTGCCGCGGGTCGGTCTGCGATCTACCGGTCACCACGGCGGAGGATTTGCGGGAGTCGCTTGCTCGCAGCTGAATCGCACGGGCGACTCCGAACCCCTGTGCCGCTCGACATCGCCCGGCACGGTGGCCGCGATCTCGTTGGCGGTGCCCGGCTTCGGCAGACCGCACGCCGCGGCTCCAGGCGACCGTCGAGGGTCGCGACGTGCGCGGCGGCGACCCGCGCCGCGAGCACCGGATCGTCCAGCGTCAGCCACTCGTCGTCGGCGGGCAGCCCCGCCCGGTGCGCCGAACCGGTGAGACCGACCACCAGCGTGCTCGAACGCGAAATTCGATGCTGTGGTGCAGGTTCCGGCGCGCAAGCTGGCTCAGGCGGGGACGCGCTCCACGGCGACATCGCCGAAGGGCGGATAGTTGTCGCCGCCCATGCGCTCGGCCGCGTCGATGTAGTCGGCGAGAGCGTCGCGGGATCGAGCGAGCTTGTCCATCTGATCGTTCAGTCGCTGCAACCGGGATCGCATCGCCGTCAGCAACTCGGGACATCCGGGCAGCTCGGGAGCCTCGCCGACCGCGCAGGGCAGAAGGTACGCGATGTCCTCGGAGGACAGACCGGCACCGAGCAGGTGCCGGATCTGCTTCACCCGCAGCACGGCGCTCTCGTCGAACTCGCGGTAACCGTTCGCGCCGCGGTCCGCCTCCAGCAGACCCTGGGCCTCGTAGTAGCGCAGCTGGTGAGCGTTGACGCCCGTCCGACGACTCAGTTCCCCGATCCGCATCGAATCCTCGCTTGACCTTCACACCGGTATCAACGTTGACGATGCTGCCATGGAAAACACCGAAACACCCGTGACAGTCATCGGACTCGGGCTGATGGGCCAGGCGCTCGCAGTGGCGTTCTTGAAGGCCGGGCATCCCACGACCGTTTGGAATCGCACGACATCCAAGGCCGACCGGCTGGTGGCCGAGGGAGCACGGCTGGCGCCGACTGTCGCCGACGCGCTCGCCGCCAGCTCCCTCACGATCCTTTGCGTCACCGACTACCGGGCCGTGTACGAACTGCTCGGCGGCAGCGAAAACGACCTGGCGGGAACGACATTGATCAATCTGACTTCGGGCAGCTCGGCCCAGGCCAGGGAAGCCGCCCGATGGGCCGCGCAGCGCGGCGCCCACTACCTCGACGGGGCCATCATGGCCATCCCGCCCGCGATCGGGACCGCCGAGGCGGTGATTCTGCACAGCGGTCCGCAGCCGGACTTCGACGCGCACAAGCCGGCGCTCGACGCGCTCGGCACGGTCACCTACCTCGGCGCGGACCACGGGCTGGCGTCCCTGTACGACGTGGCCGGGCTGGCCATGATGTGGAGCGTCCTGAACGCCTGGCTCCATGGCACCGCCCTGCTCAGGACGGCCGGTGTCGACGCGGCGACATACGCGCCGTTCGCACGGCAGATCGCGGCCGGTGTGGCCGAATGGCTGCCCGGGTACGCCGAGCAGATCGACAACGGCTCCTTCCCGGCCGAAGTGTCGGCCTTGGAGACCGACGCGCGGGCGATGGCACACCTGATCGAGGAGAGCGAGGCGGTGGGCGTCAACGTCGAACTGCCGAGGTTGATCAAGGCGATGGCCGACCGGGCGATCGCCGCCGGACACGGTGGTGAGCAGTATCCCGTGCTGATCGAGGAGTTCGGCAAACCCCGCAGCGCCTGACCGATAGCGGGCGCCAGGTTCGCCGTGCGAACCGGGCTGCGGGCTACTCGCCTTCGGTTGCGGCGCTACGTATTTCGGTCATGGCGCTGATCGGTGCCGCATCGACGACGGCTTCCGAAGTGGCGTCGGCGGGCACGCGGTTGCCGACGCTGCCGGGCGTGGGTTCCGAGGTGGTGCCCGCGGGGTTGTCGGCACCACCGAGTGCAGGTTCCGGTGCGTCGTCGCCCGAGATTGCGGGCTGCTCGATATCGGTCCAGCAGGCCGTCGGTTCCTGCATGCCGCGCAGCAGGATGTTGTCGTACAGCCTCCACCGCTCGCGTTCGTGCGGGGCCGAGGCATCGATCACCGTGCCGCTCACCAGGATTCGGCGGGGCGCCTCCTTGGCCTCGGTGGTCAGGCGGGCGGCCTCGTTGACCGCGTCGCCGATGACGGTGAACTCCAGGCGGGTGTCGGTGCCGACGTCCCCGGCGAACACCTGGCCGTGCGCGACGCCGATGCCGATGTCCAGCTCGCCGCTCGCGGTCACCTCGTCGCGGATGCGGCGGGCCGCGCGCAGCGCGGGAGTCGCGTTGTCCCGCAGCGCGATCGGCGCGCCGAAGATACACAGCGCGGCGTCGCCCTCGAATTTGTTGACCAGTCCGTCGTTCTCCTCGGTCGCGGCGACGACGATCGAGAGCAGCCGGTTCAGCTTGGCGACGAACTCCTGCGGCGGCAGGCCAGTGGACAGCGCGACCGATCCGGTCACGTCCACGAAGAGCGCGGAGACGACGCGCACGTCACCGGTCAGGTCCATGCCTCCGGTGAGCGCCCGCTCGGCCACCTGCGCGCCGACGTGCCTGCCGAACACGGCGCGCATCCGTTCTCGTTCGCGCAGATTGGCGGCCAGCTCGTTGACCGAGTGTTCGAGCCGCCCGATCTCGCTGCTGCTGCCCACCGGCACCCTGACGTGCGTCTCGCCCCTGCTGATCAGATCCAGCGCCAGCCGCAGCGTCCGCATCGGGCTTGCCACCGCACGCGCCAGGATGGCGGTGGCCAGCGCGCCGACGCCGATGCCGACCGCCGACAGATAGATGGCCGTGCGGATGCGGTCCGACGCGGGCGTGGCCGGGTCGGCCAGTACCGCGATCAGCATGGCGAGCGGCATGGCGCCCGCGACCGCCCACGTGACGATCACCCGCATGAGCACCGAGGAGCTCCAGTGCATGGTGTCGCTCAGCACCGCGGAAACCACGGGAATGGTCGGCCGGATCAGCCGGTCCACGATCAGGAAGGTCACCGCCGCGGACTGCAACGCGCCGAGGGTGAACAGCGACGCCGTCACGCCGGGAGAGTCGATCTCGTTCAGGTGGGTGAAGGTGGCCGTCACCACGATCACGCCCGGTATCCAGAGCGCGAGCGCTCGGGCGGTGATAGCGATCGGCAGCCGCAGCAGTCTGCGCGCCTCCTCGGGCGTCGGTCTACGGGTCTGGTCGAGCCAGCCGAAGTATCTGTTCCGATCGCGCATGGCCAACCCGACACCGGCGAGCAAGCCGATCACCGGGTAGATCGCGACCAGGACCATGGTGCGCATCCAGTCCGCGCCGAGCCCGCCGAAGAACCCGCTCAGCCACAGCCCGGTGACGATCACGGCCAGACCGCTGAGATTCGCGGTGATGACCACCGCCGACAGACCCCAGCGGGCCTTCAGCGCCCAGACGACGAGCTTGGCGATCACGACGCGCGACCACCCGGCGAGGACGTCGACCGGGCACAGGCGGCGAGAAGTGACACGAATGAGCAGCTTATCCGGCCGAATAGGGCCGCAGGGTCGGCAATGCGAAACTCGGCACCGCGCTCACGACCAACTCAGCGCAGCACGACCAACCAGATCGCGATGTAGTGGCTCAGCGCCGCGAGCACTGTCGCGGCGTGGAAGAACTCGTGGTGTCCGAAGACCGTCGGCCACGGATTCGGCCACTTGGTGGCGTAGAGGATCGCGCCGCCGCTGTAGATCAGCCCGCCGATCAGCAGCAGGATCAGTGGCGCGATGCCGATTTGGTCGTTGAGCTGCCCGGCCACCGGCACGATCGCCCACCCGAGCAACAGATATAGAGGCACGCCGACCCAGCGCGGCGCGGTCGGCCACAAGAGTTTCAGCGCGACGCCGGCCAGGGCACCCGCCCAGACCACCGCGAGCAGCGTCTGCCCGGTGCTTCCCGGCAGGCCGAGCAGCGCGAACGGGGTATAGCTGCCCGCGATGAACAGGAAGATCATCGAATGGTCCGCGCGTTTCATCCTGATCCGGGCGCGCGGGGTCTGCCACGTGACGCGGTGGTAGACGGCGCTGATGCCGAACAACCCGCACACCGTGAGGCCGTACACGAGGGTGGACCAGCCCGCCGTCGCGGACACGGTGGCCGCCGCGGCGACCAATGTGATCACCGCGATTGCGGCGATGCCGACCGCCCAGGTGTGGATCCAGCCGCGCATCCGCGGCTTCACCAGCGCGGCGAGCGCCTCGGCCGGAGAGGTTCCGGCCAGCTCCGCCTCGGCGGCGCCGACAGATTCGGACACGTCAGAGACCTCCTAGTTAACTGGCAAGTAACCTACGCAACCGTAGGTTGACTCCGGCTGTCACTGTACCGGGGAATCGCGGCCGATGCCGTGATCGCGTCGTCGAGGCGTACTGTTGGACGCCGTGGAGCTTCGGAGCCGGGTGCGTGGTCTGCCCTACCGCATCTACGAGGCGCGGCTGTCCAAGCAGCTGGCCGACAAACAACACCCACGACACGTCGCGGTCATGTGCGACGGCAATCGCCGGTGGGCCAGGGAGAACGGGTTCACCGACGTGAGTCACGGCCACCGCGTCGGTGCGCTGAAGATCGCGGAGCTGGTCGGCTGGTGTTCGGACGAGGGCATCGAGATGGTCACCGTCTACCTGCTTTCGACCGAGAATCTACAGCGGGACCCGGATGAGCTGGAAACGCTGTTCGAGGTGATCACCGATGTGGTCGAAGAGCTCTCGGCGCCGGAACGGGATTGGAGCGTGCGCATCGTCGGTTCGCTCGACGGGTTTCCCGAGCTGATCGCCAAGCGGTTGCGCACCGCGGCGGAGCAGACCGAGGGGCGTAAGGGCGTGCACGTCAACGTGGCGGTCGGATACGGCGGGCGCCAGGAGATCACCGACGCGGTGCGTTCGCTGGTGCGCCAGGAGATGGCGGCGGGAGAGACCGGCGAGGATCTGGTGCAGTCGATCACCGTGAACGCAATCGGTCAGCATCTCTACACCTCGGGTCAGCCGGACCCGGATCTGGTCATCCGCACCTCGGGTGAGCAGCGGCTTTCGGGCTTCCTGCTGTGGCAGAGCGCATACTCGGAAATATGGTTCACCGAGGTGTATTGGCCCGAGTTCCGCCGGGTGGATTTTCTCCGCGCCTTGCGCGATTACGCGGCGCGACATCGCCGTTTCGGGGTCTGAAACGGCCACACTCCAGTACCGTCCGGTCTGTGCATGTTCTGACGCGGACCCCGCCTGCGCCCGCCCCCGCGCCGACCGGTGACGGATCGGGCAGGCAGCTGAGCTATGAGGAGTTCGGTCGCCGCTTCCTCGAGTACGCCGTGTCCGAGGAGCGCGTCGCGGGCGCGTTCGGCAAGCTGACCGGCGCGGCTTTCGATGTCGGCCCCCTGCGGGTCGGGCCCGCCGGGCTGGCCAAGGTCGTCGCCCATGTGCGCCTTGGCATTCCGCAGGTGCACCGCCGCCTCGACGAGGTCATCACCTTCGAGCTGGTCCTCCCGTTGCGCGTCGGCATGCTCGTCGACCTCGGCATCGACCGGCACCGCTTCGAAGTGGACGGCACAATCCACCTGCACCTCACCGCCCGCACCGCCGAACCGCTCCGTGTCCTCATCGACATCGCCGAACCCCGGCAGCGCGACGTCCGCGTCAACGTCGCCGCGGGCACCAAACGCGCCCAGCTGCTGCGCGTCCTCGTCGGCGTCGACCACGAGATCCGCCGCTTCGTCGCCCGCTACATCGCCACCGAAATCCGCAAACCGCACATCACGGCGGTACTCGACATCGACGTGGCGAGCCGGTTGGACCAAGCCTGGTGGTTGTAGGGGCTCATAGGCCCCCGAGCCCCACATTCGATCGCCCGATACTACCCTGCCGATTGCAGGCTGGAAGCTCATGGGCGGCAACGGAATAGACGATAGCCGGGCGGTGGAGTGTAGACGGGTCTGCAGGGGGTGGTGCTACCGCCGCAGCGTGACGCGTTGCGGGAAGGGCAATTACAACTTCCACAGCCGAATCGGCGGCGCGAGGGCGATTACAACTTCCGTAGCCGGAGGCGGTTGATGCTGTGGTCGGCGTCCTTGCGGAGGACGAGGGTGGCGCGGGGGCGGGTGGGGAGGATGTTCTCGACCAGGTTGGGGCGGTTGGTGGAGTTCCAGATCTCCTTGGCGGTGGAGGTCGCCTGGTCGTCGGTGAAGCCGGCGTAGTGGTGGAAGTGGGCGTTGGGGTCGGCGAAGGCGGTTCTGCGCAGGGTGAGAAACCTTTGCACATACCACTTTTCGATGTCCTCGATACGCGCGTCGACGTAGATGGAGAAATCGAACAGATCCGAAACCATCAGGCGCGGACCGGTTTGCAGCACATTCAGTCCCTCGACGATGAGGATGTCCGGCTGACGCACACAGTGGAATTTGCCGGGCACGATGTCGTAGGAATTGTGCGAATACACCGGAGCGCACACCTCGGGCGCGCCCGATTTCACCTCGGTGACGAAGCGCAGTAGTTTGCGCCGGTCGTAGCTCTCCGGAAAACCCTTGCGGTGCATGATGCCGCGCCGGGTGAGTTCGGCGGTGGGGTAGAGGAACCCGTCGGTTGTGACCAAATCCACACGCGGATGATGATCCCAGCGGGCCAGCAATGCCTGCAGCACACGCGCGGTAGTCGATTTCCCGACCGCGACGCTGCCCGCGACGCCGATCACGAACGGCACCTGCTGATCCGGATGCTTCTCCCCGAGGAAGGTGGCGGTCGCGGCGAACAGGCGCTGACGGGCGGCGACCTGCAGGTGGATCAGACGAGCGAGCGGCAGATAGACCTCTGCGACTTCCTCGAGGTCGATCTGTTCGCCGAGGCCGCGCAGGCCGATCAGCTCTTCCTCGGTGAGCACCAGCGGAGTCGATTTGCGCAGCGTTCGCCACTGCTTACGGTCGAATTCCACATAGGGACTCGGCTCGCTCATTCGTGCCACTTACCCGACGCTCCGTTTCGGCAAACACGCACACAAGCCGGTTCGGCCCTGTGAGATTCGATCTAGCTCTCGCCGCATGGTCGAATTCTCCTCCGCTTCACCCTTGTGTGAAACGGGGGGTGCCGCTACCGGCTGGTAACCACCTCGATACCGTGCGCGGCACCCGCTAGTCTCGGCTGGCATGGAAGCGCATCCGCTCGTGACCGAGTACCTGCGACTCGGCCTGGCCTTCGACCGGCTCGAGGAAGGTTTCGTCGACGCCTACACCGGCGATCCGCGGCTGCGCCGCGAGATGGAAAACGCCCCAGCACCTCTGCCTCGCGACCTGGCCCGGCGCGCCGCCGACCTACGGGCGGCGCTGCCCGATGCAGGTCTGGCGCCGGAGCGCACGGAGTTCCTCGATGTGCACCTGCGCGCGCTGGAGTGCTCGGGCCGCAAGTTCGCGGGCGAGGACATCGGCTTCGTCGACGAGGTGCGCGCCTACTTCGACGTCGACATCGCGCCGGGCGACATCGAGGACTATCGCGAAGCGCACCGGCAGATGGACGAGGTGCTCGGCGGCGACGGACCGCTGGCCGAGCGGGTCGCCGCGCACCGCAAGGCGGACGAGATCCCGCCGGAGCGGTTGCGCGTCTGCGTCGAGGCATTCTCCGGCGCGTTGCGCGAGCTGGTTCGCGAACGCTATCCGCTGCCCGACCACGAGCACGTCACCTACGAGGTGGTCGGCGACAAGCCGTGGTCCGGATTCAATTACTACCTGGGCAACTACCGCTCCACGGTCGCGATCAACTCCGATCTGAAGCAGCACATGGCGAACCTGCCGCACCTGATCGCGCACGAGTCCTACCCCGGCCACCACACCGAGCACTGCCGCAAGGAAGCCGGTCTGGTGGCGGACGGGCAGGCCGAGCAGACGTTGTTCCTGGTCAACACGCCGCAGTGCCTGATGGCAGAGGGCCTCGCGGATCTGGCGCTGCGCTCGATCGTCGGTCCCGGCTGGGGCAAGTGGGCGCAGGAGATCTACGCCGATCTCGGTCTGCGTTTCGACGGCGACCGCGCCGAGCGCCTGTCGACTGCCTCGGCGAAGCTGCTCGCCGTGCGCCAGGACGCGGCCCTGCTACTGCACGATCGGCGTCGCGACGAGACCGAGGTCGCGGAGTTCTTGCAGCGGTGGAATCTGGTGACACCGGAGCGGGCGCGTCAGTCGCTGCGGTTCCTCTCCTCGCCGCTGTGGCGCGCCTACATCAGCACCTACGTGGAGGGATATCGCCTGCTCGGCGGCTGGCTGGACCGCGCCGTCGACGCCGACGACCGCGCCGACCGCTTCCGGCGCCTGCTCGACGAGCCGCTCACCCCCGGCGCGCTGCGCCGAGATGCGAACGCGCCGTCCGTCACTGAATGACCGCGCACCCTTCGCCGGACGAGAGGGAACACATCAGCAGGGACAGCGTCCGCAGCAGCGCTTCGATCGGGTTGCTGGGGACGGAGACGAGATGAAACATGATGACTCCTCGGTGATTCGACGGGGACGACGTCACCTGTGAAACCGGTCCGCCCCGCCCGTCTCGTTACGCTCCGTGCTGCCCCCAAAAGCGTTGGCGAAGACCTCAGGCCGCGGCGAAGGTGACCCGCACCGAGATCGGCTCGGTCTCCAGCGCCTTGATCGTCCACGCCAGAACCGGCCGGGCGATCCTGCCGGTGGCGAAGCTGCGCGCCCTGGCCACCACGTCGTCGCCGGGGACGAACGCAGCGGTGCCGGTGTACCAGCGGTCACCGCGGCGAATGCGGACCTTAGGGTCGGCGGTGATGTTGCGGGCCCAGCCGGCACGGGGGCCGTGCTGGCAGATGATCCAGGCGCCGGCGTCGTCGAACGACGCGGTCACCGGAACCCGGCGTGGCAGGCCGGTTTTCGCGCCCGTGGTCTCCAGCTCGGAAACGAGCGCGGTGCGAATGCCGAGCCGATCGAGCGCCGCCACCGCGGGGTTCGCGATGTAGCGGCCGATCATCCTCTCTCGCTTGAACTTTCGCAGGGTGTCACGTTCGGTCATGACGATGCTCCTCAGCGGAAGATGACGCAGGTGGTGGTGGCGTGGGCGACGAGGCGGCCTTGGTCGTCGACGACGCGGCCCTCGGCGGTCGCGGTGGTGCGCCCGACGTGGATGGTGGTGCCGGTGGCGGTGAGCTCGCGTCCGTCGGTCGGCACCGCGCGGATGTAGTTGACCTTGAGCTCCAGCGTGCTGTAGCCGACGCCGGCTTCCAGGGTGCTGTGCACCGCGCAGCCCATCACCGAGTCGAGCAGGGTCGCGCAGATGCCGCCGTGCGTGCTGCCGAGCGGATTGGCGAACTCCTGGCGGGTCCGCAGGCTGAACACCACCTTGCCGTGCTCGAGCACGTCGGCCTCCATGCCGAGCAGGTCGCCGATGAACGGCGGACGGTCTTTCGGCGTCATCGCGAACTTCAGCAATTCGAGGCCCGAAAGCTGGGCCGGATCGATCTGGGCGGGCGCACTCATTGATTTCCGTCCTTTCGATGAACCGATCGGTCCACATCTGTCATAATTGGAGCATGGACCGATCGGTTCACGCAAGCTCTCGGAGAGGAAGGCCATGACGCAGGGTCCGCGCGCGCGGTTGATCGAGGGCGCCATCGAACTGGTGCGTGAGCAGGGTGTGCACGGTGCGGGGCTGGCCGCGCTGCTCGACCGGAGCAGCGCCTCGCGCAACTCGCTCTACCAGCACTTTCCGTCCGGCAAGAGCGAGCTGGTCGCGACCGCGACCGAGGTGGCGGGCCGCAGGATGTCCACCGTCATCGAAGCGATGACCCGCACCGGCGAGCCGGAGGACTGGATCGTCGCGCTGGTCGGCTGGTGGAAGCGGGCGTTGGAATCCAGCGCCTACGTCGCCGGGTGTCCGATCGTCGGCGCCGCGCTGGCCGAATCCGAACCCGGTGTGCAGGCCGCAGCGGGCGACGTCTTCGCGGGCTGGGCCGAAGTGCTGGCCGCCGCCATGGCGAGCCGCGGCGTCGACGCCGCGCGAGCGAGTTCATTGGCGAGCTTCGTGATCAGCGCCGTGGAGGGCGCGATCGTCCAGGCGCGCGCGACGAAATCGAGCCGTCCGCTCGACGACGTGCGGGACAACCTCGTGATCTTGCTCCGCGCCGGGTGAGCGAACGCAGGCACCAGCGGCCCCGCGAACCCCCTGCCGGAAGCTCGACCAGGCCCCAATAGACTGAGGCACGTGACGCAGACGACCGCCTCTGTCAATACCCAGTCTCTCGGTGAGCTCGATCCCGAGCTCGCTGCCGCGATGGCAGGCGAGCTCGCCCGCGAGCGCGACACCCTGGAAATGATCGCCTCGGAGAACTTCGTGCCGCGCGCCGTGCTGCAGGCACAGGGCAGCGTGCTGACCAACAAGTACGCCGAGGGCTACCCCGGCCGTCGCTACTACGGCGGCTGCGAGCACGTCGACGTCGTCGAGACCCTCGCCCGCGACCGCGCCAAGGAACTGTTCGGCGCCGAATTCGCCAACGTGCAGCCGCATTCCGGCGCGCAGGCGAACGCCGCGGTGCTGATGGCGCTGATGAACCCGGGTGAGAAGCTGCTCGGCCTCGACCTCGCGCACGGCGGTCACCTGACCCACGGCATGCGGCTGAACTTCTCCGGCAAGCTCTACGAGGTGCACTCGTACGGGGTGAGCAAGGAAGATCACCGCGTCGACATGGACGAGGTCCGCAAGATCGCGCTCGAGGCGCAGCCGAAGGTGATCGTGGCGGGCTGGTCGGCCTACCCCCGGCACCAGGACTTCGCCGCGTTCCGCGAGATCGCCGACGAGGTGGGCGCCTACCTGTGGGTGGACATGGCGCACTTCGCCGGTCTGGTCGCCGCCGGTCTGCACCCCTCCCCGGTGCCCTACGCCGACGTCGTCTCCTCCACCGTGCACAAGACGCTCGGCGGTCCGCGTTCCGGCCTGATCCTGGCCAAGCAGGAGTTCGCCAAGAAGCTGAACAGCTCGGTGTTCCCCGGCCAGCAGGGCGGCCCGCTCATGCACGCCATCGCCGCGAAGGCCGCCGCGTTCAAGATCGCCGCCACCGACGAGTTCCGTGACCGTCAGGAGCGCACCCTCTCGGGCGCCAAGATCCTGGCCGAGCGCCTCAACGGCGCCGACGTCAAGGACAAGGGCATCAGCGTGCTCACCGGCGGCACCGACGTGCACCTGGTGCTCGTCGACCTGCGCAACTCCGCGATCGACGGCCAGCAGGGCGAGGATCTGCTGCACGAGATCGGTATCACGGTGAACCGCAACGCCGTTCCGTTCGACCCGCGTCCGCCGATGGTCACCTCCGGCCTGCGCATCGGCACCGCCGCCCTGGCCACCCGCGGCTTCGGCGACGCCGAGTTCACCGAGGTCGCCGACATCATCGCCACCGCACTGGTCGGCGGCTCCGATGTCGAGACCCTGAGCGGCCGCGTCACCAAGCTGGCCAAGAGCGTCCCGCTCTACCAGGGCCTGGAGGACTGGCGCCTGCTCGGCTGAGCCATTCTTTGACGAACGCCCTCACGGGACACCGTGGGGGCGTTCGCTTTCGTCTCTGTCTCAGTTTCGACGGTGACGGATCGGGTGCGCTATGCCAACAGGATTCGGTGGCACGCTTACCGAGCTGGCGTCGCTGCTGTGTTGCTGCTGCGGATGTGTTGGGTCAGGAAGAGGGCTGCACGTTCGAGTGCCTGGTCGGCTTCGTCGAGAACGCCGGCGTAGGACTGGAAGACGTGGGGCACGTCGGCGGTGATGTCGAGGATCACGTTCACGCCGGCGTCGCGGGCGCGGGCGGCCATGCGGGTCGAGTCGTCCAGGAGGACCTCGTTGGTACCGGCCTGGAGGAGCATCGGCGGGAGACCGGTCGGGTCGGCGCACAGTGCTGGGCTCGCCATCGGCTGGTGTGGGTCCTGCCCGGCGAGGTAGAGGGGGGCGATGGTTTCTTGGAGGTACTCGCGGGTGAAGATCGGGTCGATACCAGCTTTGGTGTCCATGCTCTCGCCCGACCCGGTGGCGTCGAGGGATGGGGAGAAGGCGACGATCGCGGCGGGTAACGGGAGTCCTGCGTCGCGGGCGGCGAGGCAGGTGGTGACGGTGAGCCCGCCGCCGGCGGAGTCTCCGGCGAACGCGATGGCCGATGGGTCGCGCCCGCTGTCGAGGAGGGCGCGGTAGGCATCGAGTGCGTCATCGATCGCGGCCGGGAGCGGGTGCTCGGGGGCGAGCCGGTAGTCCAGTGAGTACGACCTGAACCCGGTCTTGGCCACGAGATGCCCGGTCAGCGAAAGCGCGGTCTTGGGGGAGCCGGCCACCCAGCCGCCGCCGTGGAAGTACAGGATCGTTGCGGGGCGCGGGTTGCTGTCCGGCTCGACGTGCAGTGCGGGTCGGTCACCGAGCGTCGTCCGCGTGGTGCGGATGCCACCCGGGATGATCATCTGGTCCATCGTCGCCTCGAATCGGTCTCGGAACGCCTCGACCGATCGCGGGCCTTGCGGTCGGGCTGTCGGAGCATCGCGTCGAGCCTGGCGCGTTGTTGCTTGCTCATACGGGTCGTTCCTGTCGGTTGCCGGGGCTGGTCGCCGGGTGCGGTTCGTGCGCAGCCGAATCCGGCGGCCAGGCCGCCGAATGCCTGGCGCTCCTCGCCGCTGGAGCTCGGGAGTCTCGGGAGGCGGGTCGGCGCGGTCGAGCCGGGCCGAATCGGCCGCATGCTGAGCGCTGACGGCGCGGGGGCGGTCCTCTTTCACTACTTTTTCACCAGGTTTTTCGCGGTAATGCTCTGAGCGGCGGTGATGATGGCGTCCTCGGGGTTGCGCGTCTGCCAGCCCAGTACGCGGCGGGCCTTCTCGTTGGAAGTCTTCTTGGCGTAACCGAGGTCGGGCGCGATAGAACGCAGTTGTGTGGAGAACAGGGCGCCGATCCGCACGATGATGTTCGGGATGCCGCGGGTCGGGACGTTGTCGGCTGCGTCGCCGAGGTGTGCCCTGATGGTGGCGGCGATCTCCTTCATCGGGATCGCCCGCCCGTTCGAGAGCAGGAAGCGCTGGCCGGCGGCATTCGGTGTCGTCATCGCCAGGATATGTGCCGCGGCCACGTCGCGTACATCGACGATCGGGATGAAAAGGTTTGGGAGGACGGGTATTTCGCCGCGCAGCAGCGCCCGGACGAGGTGGTTCGAACCCGAGACGTCCG
The DNA here is from genome assembly GCF_001613365.1 of Nocardia xishanensis NBRC 101358. Lineage (GTDB taxonomy): Bacteria > Actinomycetota > Actinomycetes > Mycobacteriales > Mycobacteriaceae > Nocardia > Nocardia xishanensis. Next base: position 15,216 of record NZ_BDCF01000001.1, on the reverse strand, counting down.
CGCCCATGACAGGCCCCATCGTTGCGACGGGGAGCAACGTGGACAGTTCCATCGAACCTCCCTCGGCGTCGATGAAGTCCCAGGCGGCACGCTCGGCGAGGGTTTTGCTCTTGGCGTACGCGTCGACGCCGGGGCCGTCGACGAGGGTCCAGTCGGCCTCGGTGAAGACGTGGTCGTCGTGCGGGTGGCCCCAGCCGACGGCGTGGAACGCGGAGGTGAGGACGACGCGCTCGACGCCGGCGTCGCGGGCGGCGCGCAGGACTCGCAGGGCGCCTTCGCGCGCCGGGAGGACCAGGTCGTCCTCGTTTCGGACGTGTCCGGGTTGGACGGGGGAGGCGACGTGCAGTACGAAGTCGACGTCGGCGACGGCTTCGGCCCAGCCTGCGTCGTGAGTGAGGTCGGCGGCGGCGAAGCTCAAGGTGTCGCCGCTCACCATGCCCGCGTCGGCGAGCACGGATCGCACGGCAGGCTCGCGCCGCAGGGACCTGACCGTGGTGCGCACGCGATAGCCGTGTTCCAGGAGTTGGAGGATGCAGTGACCGGCGATGAAGCCCGATCCGCCGGTGACAAGCACGAGTTGCTGGGTCATAGCGGCCATGTTCCGTGTCGGGCACGCCGACAGCCAGCACCTTCGTGTTCCTGGGGGCGTCAGGACCAGTCACATTCCGGCCACGCGGATTACGGTGGGGACGTGACCGGTGAGCAGAACTTGCTGGGCGACTACCTGCGCGCCCGCCGCGAGCTCGTGACCCCTGAGCAGGTCGGGATCCCCGTCCTGGGTGTGCGGCGGGTCCCCGGCCTGCGTCGCGAGGAGGTCGCCATGCTCGCCGGCATCAGCGCCGACTACTACCTGCGCCTCGAGCAAGGCCGCGACCGCAAGCCTTCGGTCCAGGTCCTCGAATCCATCGCCCGCGTACTGCAACTCGACGAGGACACGAGCGCTTACCTGCTCGGGCTCGCCGCCGACAAGCCCCGCCGCAAGCGGCGACCGGCCAAGGAGACCGTGCCACCCAGCATCGTGAAGCTCCTCGGAACGCTTCCGCTGCCGGCGTTCGTGGAAGGGCGCTACCTCGACGTCCTAGCCGCCAATCCCCTTGCCACGGCGCTGTCGCCGCGCCTCGTGGTCGGAGCCAACAGGCTGCGCGACGTGTTTCTCGACCCCGCCGAGCGCTCCCTGTTCCCGGACTGGGAGCTCGCCACCGAAGGTCTCATCGCGGGCTTCCGACAGTCGGTCGGCACCGACATCGACGATCCTCGCTTCATCGAGCTCGTCGGCGAACTCTCCCTCGCCAGCCCCCGCTTCCTCCGGCTCTGGGCCCGTCACGACGTCAAACCGCGACAGGGCACGCTCATGCGCTTCGACCACCCTCGAGTCGGCCGCCTGGTTCTCAACCGCGAGAAACTCCTCATCACCCGTACCAACGGAATGATGCTCGTCATGTACCACGCCGACGCCGGAAGCGACGACGCCGACAAGCTGTCGATCCTCGCCTCCGCGACGCTGCCCCCAGCAACAGCTCGTGGCGTGGCCACCGACACGAGTGCGCTAACAGCTACCTGACCCGGCTGTCGACTGCACCAGCCACGGCACGACAAGCCTGTTTCGCCGCGACCACCATCGCCGAAGGCGCCGTGATCGGCAAACTCACCGCCGCCGCGCGACCGAGTTCCGTGAGTTTCGCACCGTTGTCCGAAGCCGTCTCACCGGTCGTCACCGTTGCCCGTGTGCTCGGTGACGTGCGGTTATCCGTCCATGCGGGCCCGCGCCCGGATGATCGATTCGTCCAGATAGCGGCTGATGTCGGCGCTGGAGCCGGGGCGAATCATGAGGGCGCGGTTGGCGGGGATCTCGCAGTAGCGCCCGTCGTCGGTGTCGATCCAGCGAAGTTTGCCGGTGCGCAGTGGGTCGGCGTTGCGTGGGCCGAGCAGGACGGTGACTGTGCCGCGGGTGGTGCACGACTGCCGCCAGAAGCGGCGGTAGCGGTCCCTGGTCTCGGCGGCGGGTGCCGAGCCGAAGGGGTCGGGGCGGTCGTCGGCGAGATCGTCCAGGAGATAGGTTCTTTCGGCGACGGTGCCCGGTTTGTGGTCCGGGAGCAGCCGGACGAGTTCGGTGGCGAGCTGGTCGGTTCGACAGCGGCGCAGACGGATCTTCCCGCCGTCGGGCGCCGGGTTCTGCAACGCGACGACGCCGGAACCGCCCCGGTGCGCGCAGCCGATGGCGCGCAGTTCCGCGCCGCCCCGCCGGTTGTCGATGCCGAAAAGCTCGATGCGCCAATCGGGTCGGGCCAGCACGTCGACGGCGCGGCGTAGCGGCAAGTGCTCGTCGTGAGCCAGCTCGGTCCGGAAATCCCGCTGGTAGGCCTGGTACTCGCGGAGCCCGGGGTAGCGGCTGGTGAAGCGGAACGGGAACGGCATCCGATCCAGGCCGGTGCCGAACCACACCGCCGCGAACTGTTCGGCCGAGAGTGTCCACTGCGCCATCAGTCGGCTCCCAGCGCCGGCGGGACGGTCTTCGGCGTCTCGCCGATCAATTCCTGGCCGTGTTCTTCGGAACGCAGGTACCGCGCCGTCCGGTGTTCGCCGTCCTCCTCGGTGCGAGTCCGGGGAGCGGACGGCATCACGCTCGCATAGCCGGTGGTCCCCGGCGTGCCCAGGCGGGCCGGACCGCCCGATGCCGGCGCGGTGTTCGGGGTAGCAGCGGGCTGGGCGGGCACCGAGGAGCCGGGGCTGGGTGGCGGTGCCGGCGGAGTGTTGGTGGGTGCAAGGGGGAAGGGCGCGGTGGGGCGAGCGGAGGTCTCGTGAAGCGCGGCGGGAGCGAACGGAGACGGCGGACTCGCCATTGGGGATGCGCCGAGCGGAGTGGTGGGCGTGATGGGAGTGGCCGGTGTCGAGAAGACGGGTGCGGGAGAAGGAGTGGATGACACGGAAGGCGCGAGCGAGGCGGCAGGTGGTGCCGACGGCGCGTTCGTCGGCGACGAGACGGACTGCGCGGCAACCGTCTCCGGGTCGGCGTGTGGTTCTCGTGGAGCGTTCTCGCCGGATGACGGCTCCTGGTTCGACGGGTCTCCCTGACCGGTCGCCGTCTCCGGTTTGGTCACCGCCGACCCGTGCGCTCCGTTATCCGAGGGCGCTCCGCTCTCGGGCTCGCCCTCACGGTTGGGCCGGGTTTCGCGGTCGGGCGGCACGTCGCCCTCGGACTGCGTCTCGGGCCGGGGACCGGTCGCCGATTGCGCACCGGTCTCGGGCGGTGCGCCGTTCCCCGTCTGCACACCGCTCCCGATCGAATCTCCCACGCCGGGATGTACTTCCGCGCCCGGATGTGTGCCGTTGCCGGTTCGATCACCCTGCGCACCAGCATCGGACTGCACCCCGGTGGACGTCTGTCCCTCCGCCCCGTGATCCGATGACGTCGACGAGCCGACCACCATGTCGCGTTGCGACCCCGAAACCGCCTCCGCCGCATCGGTATCGGTCACGGGATTCGCACCATCCGGCCGTCCCGCCCCGGACGAGGACCACGGCCGTCCATTCCCGCCCAGCAGTCCGTCCATCGATCCGCCGCCGCTCGGACCCACCGGCGACGGCAACGTCGGAATGCGCGACGCCGTCGCGCCGTACGGCCGGATGTAGAGCCGGTTCATGTCGTCGCGCGCCTGCTCCTCACGAGCGTTGCGTTCCTGCGGCGCCGTCGAATCCCCGTTGCCGGTCGTCACATCCGGTATGGCCGCCTTGAATTGGGCGGCGGCGCTCCCTGCCGCGGTGAGCGGCTCGGACTGCCTGCCGAGCGCCGCTCCCAGTTCTCCCAGCTGGGTGACGAAGGCACGGACGCCGCGCACCGCCGCGTCGGCCGCCGCGCCCTCCCACCGCTGCTCGACCACGCGTTGCAGCGCGGAGCCGAACTGTTCACCAGCCGTGCCGACGGCGGCGGAGAGCGCGGACCACCCGGCGTGGGCGCCCTCCAGTCCGGTGGGATTCATGCGGTCGGCCGCCTGTTTGATCTCCGTGTGGGAAAAGCTCTGCGCGTTCTCGGGATTGGTGATCGCGCGGCCGTCGGTGCCATGCACTGCCATCGCGGTGGCCCCTTCCGTCAGTGCTGTTTGAAGGTATTAGACGCGCTCGCGTGCGGAGCGGTTCCATCGAACTCGCCGAAGTCCGTTCAGCGGGCGGCCAGCAGGGCGGGATAGTCGCGCAGGTCGATATCGGTGGCGGCGTTGTCGCCGTACTTCGTCATCAGCGTGAAGAGCCGCGATTCCAGGAACCAGTTGCGCATCCGGATGCCGAACGCGGTGGTCGGCGCGAGGAACTTGCCCGCGTTGGCGTTGCCCGCGATCTTGGCGTACCGGCGCATGATCTCGTCGTAGCGGGTGAAGGCCGCGGCGTGGTCGCCGTCGGCGAGCGCGAGTTCGCCCGCGATCACGTACGCGCCGACCACCGCGAGCCCGGTCCCGAAGCCGCCCAACGTGTTTCCGTACGCCGCGTCGCCGACGAGCGCGACCCGGCCCGCGGTGTAGCGATCCATCCGCACCTGGCCGATCGAATCGAGGTACACGTCGTCGAACTCGGACAGTTCGGCGAGCATCCGCGGCACCTCCCATCCCAATCCGGCGTAGCGCTCTTCGATGATGCGCCGCTGTGCGTCGACGTCGTCGCGCGCGTAGTCCAATTCCGGTGCGGCGAACAGATACAGCTGCTGAGCCTTCGAGCCGCCGCTGATCGCGAGCAGCCCGGGCGCGTTGTGGCCGTAGGAAACGATGCGCTCGCGCGGCGTCGCCGAGTCGCTCCACGGGCTCGCGCCCGCCACACAGTAGTAGTGCCCGAGGTGCCGCACGAAGTCGCGCTCGGGTCCGAATGCCAGACGCCGGACCCGGGAGTGGATTCCGTCGGCGCCGAAGACGAGGTCGAAAGTGCGCGCCGGTCCGTGCGCGAAGGTCACGTGCACGCCGTCAGGGGTCTCGGTGAGCCCGGTGATCGAATCGCCGAAGACGTATTCGCAATCGTTCGCGGTGTGGCGGTACAGGATCGCGGCGAGGTCGCCGCGCAGGATCTCGACGACGCCGCCGGTGAATTCGCCGGACATGGTGGCCAGCCGCGCGCCGCGCTCGTCGACGAACACGACATCCGTGGTGCCGGTGCGGTGTGCCTGAATCTCGTCCCAGACGCCCATTCGCTCCAGCACGGTGCGATGCGTGCTGCCCTTGAAGTCGACGGCCTGCCCGCCGGGGCGCGGTGCGGCGGCGCGCTCGACGACGGTGACGGCGAAGCCGTAGCGGCGCAGCCAGTACGCGAGCGAGGGGCCCGCGATGCCGGCGCCGGAGATGAGAACGGACAGGTTGCGCATGGTTTCTCCCAAGTCAGAAATTGTGTCCCTCGTATTCTGTTTCCGGTGGACACAGATCAGCGTATGGTAGACACAGTTTCTCGTCAACCCGTCGGTCATGGAGGATTCGCCAATGTCGTCACCGACCACCGTCGAACTGCTGTGGGGTACGAGGCAGCCGCCTCGGCGCGGACCCAAGCCATCGCTCACGCTGGGCGGGATCGTCGGCGAAGCCATCGCGCTCGCCGATGCCGATGGCTTGGCCAACCTGTCCATGCAGCGCCTCGCCGAGCGGCTCGGCTACACGAAGATGTCGCTGTACCGGTACGTGCCGGGCAAGGAGCAGCTCATCGCCTTGATGCTCGACGCGGCGCTGGGCGAGCCGCCCGAACCGCCGGGGGATGTCTCCGGCGCCGAGCGTTGGCGTGAGGCTCTGCGCGCCTGGGCGCTGGCCATCTTCGAGCGCTACCGCGCGCACAGGTGGGCGATGGAGCTCGCGGTCGGAGCGCGCCCGATCGGCCCCAACGAGATGGGTTGGCTGGAGGCCGCCGTGACCGCGATGGACGGCATGGGTCTCACCGGACCCGAACGGCTCGACACCGTCGTCCTGCTCAACGGCCATGTGCGCAGCCTCGCCCAGCAGGTCGTCGCGGGCGGCGACGCGGACCTCGCCGAACAGATCCTGCGGCAGTTCACCGAGACGATGGAGGCGGCCGCCGATCGCTACCCAGCGGTCAAGGCGGCTTTCGCGGAGGAGGCTGCCCGCTCGGCGCAGCCGCCTCGGGCCGGTGGACCGGACGACGCGCTGTCCTTCGGGATCGAGCGCGTCCTGGACGGCCTCGCCGTCCTCGTGGCGCGCAGGGCCGCCGAAAACGACCCGACGGCGGGCGGCCCGGCGGCCTAGAGTCGAACTATGTCCGACGACGAACTCGAACTGCAACAGGACGCGATCACGACCGTGCGGGAATTCTTCGCCGCGCTCGAGCTCGGCGCGGTCGGCGAGGCGCTGGAGCTGCTCGATCCCGGCATCGTCTGGAAGAACACCTCGCTACCCGACGTGCGCGGCATCCGGCGCGTCGGCGGCGTGCTGCGCGGGCTCGACCGGCCGCTGTTCGGATTCCGGGTCGACATGCACCACATCGTCGGCAACGGCGACATCGTGCTCACCGACCGCACCGACTACCTGCGCTTGGGCCCGGTCGAGGTCGGATTCTGGGTGACCGGCACCTTCGAACTGCGCGACGGCCGAATCGCGCTGTGGCACGACCACTTCAGCTGGGAGAACTTCCTGCGCGGCACCGCGGTCGGACTCTTCCGCGCGGTGTTCTCCCGCCGCTGAATCCGCGCTCGCCGTCATCGATTCGCCCGGCGCGCAAAAGTTTTCGGCGACGATTGCCGAACGGTCGCGGCCGCGTTGCCCGCGGCGGCCCCGGTCACGAGTGCGCGATCAAGTACTCCAGATAGAACGGCCGTAGCTGCTCGGCCACCGCGCCGTCGCCCGCGTGGATGTAATCGTCGAGCAGCGGCAGCACGTACTTGATCTCCGCCTCGCTGTCGCCGACGTTGCCCGCGGCGGCCTCGGCGGCGGGAATGCGGGTGAGCAGCTGCCACAGGTACTTGATGTCGCCGCGGCGCACGGCCAGCCGCACCGCCCGGTCGTGCAGCTCCTTCGACGACAGATTCTCGAATTCCTCGTTACCGGCCATGCTTCGACTTTAGTCGGCGCAGGCGGGCGAAGTCCGTCGAAAAGCTCGCGCGTGGCCTCGGCGGAAGCGGAGGTGCGCTTGGTCGACCCAGCCGGGCCGAGCCCCTCGAAGACTCCGCGGCGGTGGCGGAGATACGCCGAGCCGGCAGGGCTGGACGCATTCTGGCGGAAACCCGCGAATGGCCAGGCCGTGGATGGGGGTTCGCCCCCGGTGAGCTGCGGCGACAACGGATCCGGCGCCCGACTCGAGGCGGGCGTTAACGGGATCTTCACCGACACGCCTCGCGGTCCCCGAGCGCAGACCGGCCAGTCGGCGGTAACTTCGGAGATGCGGACCGCGTCGGTGTGGTTCGTACGGGAGGTCCTGACCGTGACTGAGCTACTCAGTACGAGGGGGCCGGCACCCGGCCCTCGTGGCATCTGACGCAAGTCGGATCCAGAAGGACGGACCGGTCCAGCGAGATCGTTCACGCGGGTGCCGTGTGGACACAAAAGGAGCCCACCGTGACTGCTGCACGCTCCGTTTCCGCCCCCTCGGCGCACTCCCGTTCTGCTGGCACAGGAAAGCGCGCCGCTGTCTCTTCGGACACCAAGGGGGCCCGCCCCTCGCTCTCCCACGCATCCGGTGCCAAGACCTTCGTCATCGACACCTCGGTCCTGCTCTCCGATCCCTGGGCGTTCACCAGGTTCGGCGAGCACGACGTCGTCCTTCCGCTGGTCGTCATCAGTGAACTCGAGGCCAAGAGGCACCACCACGAATTGGGCTGGTTCGCCAGGGAAGCCCTGCGCAACCTGGACGATCTCCGGCTTCAGCACGGCAGGCTGGACGAGCAGGTGCCGATCGGCACCGAGGGCGGAACGCTGCAGGTGGAACTCAATCACACCGACCCCACGGTTCTCCCGGTGGGCTTCCGCACCGAAAGCAACGATTCCCGGATTCTGGCCTGCGCCTTGAATCTCGCGTCCGAGGGCCGCCAGGTCGTCATGGTGTCCAAGGACATTCCGCTGCGCGTCAAGGCGAGCGCGGTGGGTCTGCACGCCGACGGGTATCACGCGCAGGACGTGGTGACCTCCGGTTGGTCCGGGATGGTCGAGGTCGATGTCGCATCCACTCGGATCGATCAGCTCTACGCCGAGTCGGTGATCGACCTGGACGAGGCGCGGGAACTGCCGTGCCACACCGGGATCCGGCTGCTCGGCACGAGCTCGAGCGCGTTGGGCCGGGTGACACCGGACAAGCGCGTGCAGCTGGTGCGCGAGCGGGAGGCCTTCGGGCTGCACGGGCGCTCGGCCGAACAGCGGATCGCGCTGGATCTGCTGCTCGACGAGAGCGTCGGCATCGTCTCGCTCGGCGGCAAGGCGGGCACCGGCAAATCGGCGCTGGCGTTGACCGCCGGTCTCGAGGCGGTGCTCGAACGGCGCTCGCAGCGCAAGGTTGTGGTGTTCCGTCCGCTCTACGCGGTCGGCGGCCAGGATCTCGGCTATCTGCCGGGCAGCGAGAGCGAGAAGATGGGTCCGTGGGCGCAGGCCGTCTTCGACACCCTCGACGGCCTCGCGTCGCCGGAGGTGATGGACGAGGTGCTCAGCCGCGACATGCTGGAGGTGCTGCCGCTCACCCACATTCGCGGTCGCTCGCTGCACGATTCCTTCGTGATCGTGGACGAGGCGCAGTCGCTGGAACGCAATGTGCTGCTCACGGTGCTCAGCCGACTCGGCACCGGCTCCCGCGTCGTGCTCACCCACGACGTGGCCCAGCGCGACAACCTGCGCGTCGGCAGGCACGACGGCGTGGCGGCGGTGATCGAAAAGCTCAAGGGGCACCCGCTTTTCGCGCACATCACGCTGACCCGCAGCGAGCGCTCGCCGATCGCGGCTCTGGTCACCGAGATGCTGGAGGAGTACGGCCCGAACGCATGAGCGGGGGCGTGGATACACCCTGGCTAACGCAAAGGGTGTGTTTTGCCTCACGTCGGGTGGGTAATATCCGCCGAGTTACCAGTTGAGCAGCGGCCCGGCGAGTCGTGCAGCGATTCGCCGGGCTGTTGCCGAACATCGGCCTAGGCTACGCGCGGCGCCGGTGTCAGGGCGCCGTCGGAGCCACACTCGAGAGGGGACGACACATGCACCACGCTCGACGCACGGCTGGATTCACCATCGCGCTGGCGGCCTCGGCACTGCTGGTCACGGGTTGCGGTGACGACAACGACAAAGACTCCAACTCGGTCCTGACCACACCCAGCATCGCCATGCCGACCGGGATGGCCACGACGCACTCGGAGGCGCACGGCACCCAGCAGACCGGTGCCCAGGCGACCGGGACCACGGAGCGCGGCGAGACCCCGGACGAGACCAGGATCCCCACCGCGGGCGGGACCGAGGTGACCGTCTCCGGCGACATCTACGACAAGTACATGGAGGCGGGCGGCCCGACCGGCCCGCTGGGCGCGCCGCTGGAGCCGGTGGAGAACGCCCCGAACAACGGCAAATACCAGGACTTCGTCGGCGGCACCATCTACGAGCCGGAGGACGGCGATCCGCACATCGTGTGGGGGGAGATCCGCAAGGCGTGGGAGGAGAACGGCGGCGCGGCGGGCCAGCTCGGCTACCCGGTCAGCGACGAGACCGACATCCCCGGCGGCAAGCAGACCGAGTTCAGCGGGGGGACGATCACCTGGGTGAACGGGCAGATCACCGTCACCATGAAGTAGTGAATCGAGACGGCGCCCGAGACCGCGCATCGGCGCGGCCCCGGGCGCTGTTCCAATTCCTATCGGTAGAGTCCCGCGGCGCGGGCCGAACGGCTAGGTTGTCATCGTGCAAAATCACTTGACCGACCGTGAGTTGCTAGAGGCGCTCGCGGATGAGGTGGAACTGAATCTGCGGCGCCACATCGCCGTCGCCGACGGGTGGCAGCCGCACGACTACGTCCCCTGGGACGACGGCCGCAACTTCGCCTTCCTCGGCGGCGAGGACTGGACCCCTGAGCAGTCCGAGCTCAGTGATATCGCCAAGCTGGCGCTGACGGTCAGCGTGCTCATCGCGGACAACCTGCCCTCCTACCACCGCGAGATCGGCAAGTACTTGCGCATCGGCCCGTGGTGGCGCTGGGTCGGCCGCTGGACCGCCGAGGAGAACCGGCACGAGATCCTGATCCGCAACTACCTGATGGTGACCAGGTCGGTGGATCCGGTCGATCTGGAACGGCAGCGCATGGCGCACATGACGGCCGGATTCCGCCGTCCCGCCCTGCATCTGCTCGACGTCCTCGCCAACGGCGCTTTCGAGGAGGCGGCCTCCGCGATCCGCCATCGCAACACCGCGGCGCTGAACGAGAACCCGATGGTCACCGCCATCGCCGCGCGCATCGCGGCCGACGACGAACTGCAGTCGGAGTTCTTCGCCGACCTGGTCGCAGCGGCCTTCGCCATCGCGCCGGATCAGACGATGCGCGCGATCGCCGACCGGGTCGCCGGTTTCGAGGTGCCCGGCGTCGCGCTGCCGGACGGCCGTAGCAGCGACGAGGTGCTGGCCGAGGCGGGCATCTACGACCGCGCCAAGGAAGGCGAGCTGGTCTTCGCTCCGCTGCTGCGCCGGTGGAACGTCTTCGATCGGGCCGATCTCGGACCCGAGGGCGAGCAGGCCCGCGCCGAACTGGAGCACCTGCGCGCGTTCTCGCACGCCTGATTTCGCGGGTGCGGAATTACCCGGTGTGCCGGGCGGTTTCGATCCGCCCGGCGCACCGTGCGCTCACTTCTCGTCTTCCACCTTCGCCATGGACAGCACGTCGAGGCGGCGGTCGAGTTCGGCCTCGGTGAGCCGGTCGCCGAGCAGACCGCGATCGACCACCGTCTGGCGGATGGTCTTCTTCTCCTTCAGCGCCTCCTTGGCCACCGCGGCTGCCTCCTCGTAGCCGATGGCCGAGTTGAGCGGCGTGACGATGGAAGGCGAGGACTCGGCCAGCGTGCGCAGCCGCTCCACGTCGGCGGTGAGCCCGCGCACGCACTTGTCGGCGAAGAGCCGGGTCACATTGGCCAGCAAGCGAATCGACTCGAGCACGTTGCGCGCCATCACCGGGATGTAGACGTTGAGCTCGAAGGCGCCGTTCGCGCCGGAGAAGGCGACCGTCGCGTCGTTGCCGATGACCTGCGCCGCCACCTGCGTGACCGCCTCCGGCAGTACCGGATTCACCTTGCCCGGCATGATCGAGCTGCCCGGCTGCAGGTCGGGCAGCTGGAGTTCGGCCAGGCCGGTGAGCGGGCCCGAACCCATCCAGCGAATGTCGTTGGCGATCTTGGTGAGACTCACCGCTACGGTGCGCAGCGCGCCGGACAGTTCGACAAGACCGTCGCGCGCGGCTTGCGCCTCGAAATGATCGATGGCCTCGGAGAAGGCGTCGATATCGGTCGACTTGACCAGTTCCGCAACGACTTTCGCACCGAAACCGGCGGGCGCGTTGAGGCCGGTACCCACCGCGGTGCCGCCGATAGGCAGCTCGCCGAGGCGCGGCAGCGTCGCCATCAAGCGGTCGATGCCCGCGGCGACCTGACGGGTGTATCCGCCGAACTCCTGGCCCAGCGTCACCGGAACGGCGTCCATGAGGTGGGTGCGGCCCGACTTCACCACGGTGCGCCACTCCTCGGACTTGTCCAGCAGTGCGAGCCGCAGATGCTCGAGCGCGGGGACCAGATCCTTGATGACGCCCTCGGTCGCCGCGACGTGCGTGGCGGTGGGGAAGGTGTCGTTGGACGACTGCGACATGTTCACGTCGTCGTTGGGGTGCACCTCGACGCCGTTGGCTTTGGCGATCGAGGCGATCACCTCGTTGGCGTTCATGTTGGAACTGGTGCCGGAGCCGGTCTGGAAGACGTCGATCGGGAACTGATCGTCGTGCTCGCCCGCGGCGATCTCGCGCGCGGCGGCGATGATCGCGTCCGCCTTGCCGGGGTCGAGCAGGCCGAGATCCCTGTTCACCTGGGCGCACGCGGCCTTGAGCAGTCCGAGCGCGCGAATCTGCGCGCGCTCGAGGCCGCGCCCGCTGATCGGGAAGTTCTCCACGGCCCGCTGGGTCTGTGCCCGCCACAGTGCGCGCGCCGGGACCCGTACCTCGCCCATGGTGTCGTGCTCGATGCGGTACTGCGTCTCCTCGGTCATGATTCCGACCCTATGCCGCACGAGGGCGCCGTGGGGCCGCCACGCCTGAGCGGAATCCCACACCGATCCGCCGGAATACCGTCCGCCGGACCGTCGACGCCGGCATCAGGAGGAGAACAGCACCTTGCCGAAGGAGCTGTGCCGATGGTGGTGGCCGTGTCCGTAGTGCGGAGCGGGCGCGCCCCACACGCCCGCCGCGCCCGCCCGTGCGGCGGCCTCGTCCAGCGCGTCGACGAGTTCGCTTGTGCTCGAGGGTGTTTGCCGGTCTATCTCGATCCCCACCCGATCATCGTCGCGGGATACGCGCGCGGCCGCACCCGGAGTTCCGGATGCGGCCGCGCGGTGAGAGCCGATCAGGGCATCGGCGGGACCGCGTGCTCGTCGCCGTGGAAGTCGACCGAGGAGTACTCGCGCAGCTTGGTCAAGCGGTGGTAGGCGTCGATCATGCGGACGGTGCCCGACTTGGAGCGCATGACGATCGACTGGGTGGAGGCGCCGCCACCGTAGTAGCGGACGCCGCGTAGTAGGTCGCCGTCGGTGACGCCGGTCGCGCAGAAGAAGACGTTGTCGCCGGACACCAGGTCCTCGGTGGTGAGCACCCGGTCCAGGTCGTGTCCCGCGTCGATGGCCTTCTGCCGCTCCTCGTCGTCCTTCGGAGCCAGCATGCCCTGCAGCTCGCCGCCCATACAGCGCATGGCCGCCGCGGCGATGATGCCCTCGGGGGTGCCGCCGATGCCGACCAGGATGTCGGTGCCGGAATCCGGGCGGGCCGCCGCGATGGCGCCCGCGACGTCGCCGTCGGAGATCAGGCGGATGCGGGCGCCCGCGTCGCGGACGTGCTGGATGAGCTCGGCGTGCCGGGGCCGGTCCAGGATGCAGACGGTCAGGTCGGACACCGCGGACTTCTTCGCCTTGGCCACACGGCGGATGTTCTCGCCGATCGGGGCCGAGATATCGATCACGTCGGCGGCGTCGGGGCCGACCGCGATCTTCTGCATGTAGAACACCGCGGACGGGTCGAACATCGCGCCGCGCTCGGCGACCGCGAGCACCGAGATCGCACCGGGGGAGCCCTTCGACATCAGCGTGGTGCCGTCGATCGGGTCGACCGCGAAGTCGACATCGGGGCCGGTGCCGTCGCCGACGGCCTCGCCGTTGTACAGCATGGGCGCCTCGTCCTTCTCGCCCTCGCCGATCACCACGATGCCGCGCATCGAAACCGAGCTGACCAGCTGCCGCATCGCGTCGACGGCGGCGCCGTCGCCACCCTCCTTGTCACCGCGGCCGACCCAGCGACCGGCGGCCATGGCGCCCGCTTCGGTCACCCGGACCAGTTCGAGCGCAAGGTTACGGTCCGGCGCCTCGCGGCGGCTTGGTGCTGGCGAAGATGCCGTCATGGCGGGGTGCCTCCCTCGGGTTGTAAGTACGGGACGATTGTCTCATTTCGCGGTCGCCCGTCCGACACCCCTGGTCCAGGCCACGGGGGTGCCTGGCCGCGCACCCGGCCGCCGAGTGGATACTGAGAGCGTGTCCTACCAAAAGCCACGCATCCTGCACGACTACAAGGATCTGTTCTTCTCGCTGATCCCGCTGGTGCTGATCGCCGTGGTCTTCGCCGCGCTGGCCAGCCAGTGCAGCTTCGCCGCCAAGGGGCCGACACCGGGCCAGATACCCCACTTCGACGTGAACGCGGCGCTGAAGACCGACGCGCGCACGCTGGCGTTCCCCATCCGCAATCCCGGCGTGCCCGCCGACTGGACCCCCAACTCCGGAAGCCGCGACACCGTCACCGGCGAGGGCGGCGGCCCGCTCAGCACCGTCGGCTACATCACCGGGCAGGGCACCTACATGCAGCTGACCCAGAGCAGCGCCACCGAGGAATCGCTCGCGCGCTTCGTGCTCGGCTCGCGCTACGCCAGCGGTGCGGAGCGGATCGGCGACCAGAAGTGGATCGTCTACGCCGAGCCGACCGAGGAGACGGCGTGGATCGCCGACCTGGGCGGTGTCCGCGTGTTGATCAAGGGCGCGGGCAACGAGGCGGCGTTCGAGACGCTGGCCAAGGCGGTCACCGCCGCTCAGCCGCTGGCGCGCTGAGTACAGCGCGGGGCCGCTGAGTTCGATCTCGGCTAGCGCACGCCGTCGCGGCCCGAGTGGGTGACGACGTTGACGATCGTTCCGCTCGGATCGCGGACGAAGAATCGGCGCACGCCCCACGGCTCGTCGCGGAGTTCGTAGACGATGTCGGCGCCTTTCGCGGTCATCGCCGCGTACACGGCGTCGACATCGTCGACCTCGACGCTCATGCCGGGCTGCGGCTGCTCGACCTCCGGCCCGACCAGAAGCACCTGCGCGGTCGGGTTGGTCGGCGACGCCATGGTGACGGCCCAGCCGAGATCCATCGCCTCGGCGAAGCCGAGCAGCCGATAGAAATCGCGGCTGCGTTCCATGTCGTCGGTGCGGATATCAGGTGTCGCGCGGCGGATGGTCACAACGCCTCCTCGCGGTGTCCGAAGCTCGGGGTCACTCGTCGTCGGCCGCGGCGCGCGCGAGCGCGTCCTCGACCCGTTTGCGCGCGCCGGCCAGGTGTTCCTCGCAGCGGTTGGCCAGCGCCTCGCCGCGCTCCCACAGCGCCAGCGAATCATCGAGGTCCATGCCGCCCTGCTCGAGCATCTTGACCACGTTCGCCAGTTCGTCGCGGGCGCGTTCGTAGCCGAAGCCCGCGATCTCGGCCAGCTCGTCCTTGCCGGCTTCGGCCAAGGTCAGTTACCTCCTGTGCGTTCGTCGACCCGGCGGGCGCCGGAATCCGCGGTGCGACCGCTCGGCGTGCGCGCGCCGAGCGCTTGGGTGCCGAGCGCGGCCGCGGTCACGGCGCCGTCGGCGACCCGGATGCGCAACTGACTGCCGGCGGGCGCGTCCTCGATGCTGCGTACGACGTGCCGTTCGGAGCCGGTCACGCGCTGTACGACAGCGTAGCCGCGGGCCAGCGTCGCGGCCGGACCCACGGCGGTGAGCTTCTCGCGCAGGTGGCGCGTCGCGGTGGCCT